>CANJRG010000005.1 GCA_947476745.1 Acidimicrobiia bacterium
CCCTGTCTGTCAGGGTGGGGTGAGGCACCGGCGTAGCCGGATCATCTGACCCGACGGGGCGAGACAGGAAGTCGATCGTGACGTTCACGACTGCAGCGTTGAATGGCAACGCCCACACTGGGGTGATGGCTGATGATGACATCGACCCGGCCGAGCGGCCGCGGCGACGGAGTTTCACCGCGGGGTACAAGGCCGAGATCTTGGCCGAGTACGACTCGTGGCCGAAGGGTTCCGAGGAGCGAGGCGCGATCTTGCGTCGTGAAGGCTTGTACAGCTCCCACATCGCGGAATGGCGCAAGCAGGCCGAAGCCGGGGCCCGTGAGGGCCTGGCCCGCAAGTCGAAGAAGCGCCGGTCGGCTGAGGAGGTCGAGCTCGAGCGGCTCCGAGCGCGCAACGCCCGGCTCGAGACCGAGCTCGTCAGGACGAAGACCGCGTTGGAGATCACGGGAAAAGTGCACGCGCTCTTGGAGCAGCTCTCCGAGAGCGCTGACACCGAGCCGAGGTCGAAGCCGTGATCGACGACAACCTCGCCGACCTTGAAGCGGTGACGGGACTGAAGCGGGCGTGCGAGCTGATCGGCGCGAACCGCTCCACGATCCAACGCCGACGACGGCCACCGAGGCTGGGGCCGCCGCCGCCTCGGCCGGCGCCGCCGAACAAGCTCACCGAGACCGAACGCCAGCACATCCTGGCCGTGTTGCGTTCCGAGGAGTACTGCGACCTGGCCCCGGCCCAGGTGTGGGCCCGGCTGCTCGATGACGGCGTGTACTTGTGCTCGATCCGCACCATGTACCGGTTGTTGGCCATCGCCGGCGACAACCGCGAACGGCGACGCCAGCGCACCCACCCCGCCCGCAAGCGCCCGGAACTGATCGCCCGGGCACCGAACCAGGTCTGGTCGTGGGATATCACCAAGCTGGCCGGGCCTGAGCGTGGCGTCTACTACGAGCTGTTCGTGATCATCGACATCTTCTCCCGCTACGTCGCCGCCTGGTGTGTGGCTGAGGCCGAGACCGGGGAGCTCGCGGAAGCGTTCATCGAAGCCGCCCTCGACCGCCAACAGATCACCAAGGGCCAGTTGACGCTGCACGCCGATCGGGGCTCGTCGATGACTTCGAAGCCCGTCGCGCAGCTCCTTGTCGATCTCGGCGTCGCCCGGTCCCATTCGCGGCCGTCGGTCTCCAACAACAACCCCTACTCCGAAGCCCAGTTCAAGACTCTCAAGTACTGCCCCGCGTTCCCCGCCCGATTCGGGTCGATCGCTGATGCCCGCGTGTTCTGCGAGGCGTTCTTCGATCACTACAACCACGTCCACCGCCACTCCGGCATCGGGCTCCACACCCCGGCATCGGTCCACCACGGCACCGCCACCGAGATCCGCGCTCAGCGTGCAGCGACCCTCAACGCCACCTACGCCGCCAACCCCGCCCGATTCCGGCACCGACCACCCGCACCACCAAAGCTCCCGACGGTCCCATGGATCAACGAACCCACCCAGGAAGCACTCATCCAATCCGCATGAGAACTTGCCTCATCCCCCTTGACACGTTCCGCCCGACGTGCAGGCCCGCACCGCGTCGCACCGCGTCGGGGAACCTTGCTCCCCGACGCGCCGCAGCCGCCCGGGCGGACCCGAGCGGCTGTGAGGGACCCTGAAATCGGTGGCGGGCGGACCCTCGCGGGGTGCCGCCGTCAGCTTGCCCGGCGCTCGCCCATGCCGAGGTGCAACGGCCGATGCGCCCGGTCGTCGAACAGCTCGAGGTCCGCTCGGAATGCCGACATCGACGACGGCCGGCGTTCCGGCTCCCGGGCGGTGGCGCGGTCCAGCAGCGCGATCAGCGCCGGGGGCGGCTCGCCCCGACGACGGCCGGCGCCATGGCGCCCACCGAGCAGCAGTCGCATCGTCGCCGCCAAGGCGTAGATGTCGGACTGTGCCGTGAGGCTCATCGTCCGCGACGCCTCGGGGGCGGCCACCGCGAGACTGTCCGCGGCAGCGGGCGTGTCAAGGCTGAAACTGCATGCCAGCGTGCCCAGACCGAGATCGGTCAGCAGCGGCCGGCCGTCGGCGGACAGCAGGATGTTCGCCGGCTTGATGTCGCGATGGAACACGCCGAGATCATGGGCGAGCTCGAGCACCCGCCCGAGCCGGATGCCCAGCCGTACCGCGCTGCGCCACTCGAGGGACCCTCCGGCCTCGACCAGTTGGGCCAATGAACCGCCGACCGCTTCCTCGAACGCGACATACCAACGGTCATGGCGCGTTCCCCAGCCGACCATGGTGACCATGTCCTCGTGGTGGGACAACGCGGTGATGGCCCCGATCTGCTGTTGGAGGCGGGCCGACAGCCGGGCCCGGATCCCTCGCTCGGGCATGATCTTCAACACCATCGCCTGGTCACCGCGGCGACCCGACAACCGGTAGGCCGTGCCGAAGCCGCCCTCGCCGAGTCGAACCACCCGGGCCTGGCCGGCGTCGATGGGCTGTACCCGTGCCATCAGTTGATCGACCCCTCGCCGTCATCGAACTCGCGGTCGCCGGACGCGTCGTCCACCGGTTGGGGCTGGACCCGCCCAGTGGCCAGCATGGCCCGGCCCAGCGGCATCGCCACCCGGTCGACCACGGCAAGCAACACCACCGTGAGCAAGGCCCGCTGTGCCGCGACCTCGAGGGTCAGGGCACCGCGCAGCATCAGGACACACAACAGGCCGATCACTCCCAGCCCGATCAGGGCCAGGGTCGGGTGCCTCACCGGGGAAGGCATGAGCGGATGGCGAGCATGAGCTCGATCGAGCTGGCGAGACGGAACTGGCCGTCCACGAAGATGTACCCGGGCACGAAGCCCAGCAGACCGGCCCGGATGATCGCGCTGGCCGAGTGGGCGTCGGAGCCGGAGAGGAACACCCCGGATGCACCCTCGGCCCGGCTCACCGGCGCAGGAACGTTCTCCCGGATGAACAGCTCGACCGCAGACATCCAATCGGCATCGACCCGCAGGTCGAGCCGGCCGAGCGACTCGATGGCAACGGGGGGAAGCCCCATCGCCGCCAGGTTCTCCAGCGACCACTGCGGCTCGCCGCCGAGGGCGAGTTCGGTCGAACCCGACTCGTCGAGGCCGAAGGACAGCATCCGGTTGGTGAGCTCCGCACTGCGGACCGGCTGGCGAGCCAGCCCACGGGAAGAGCTGAGCGAGGACATCAGCCCGGCGCTGCTCTTCGTCGCAGTTGCATCGGGGCCGGGAGCAACAAGCTCGATGGCGGTGCCGGCCGTCGCCCCAGCACGGTGGGCCTGAGCACCCGAGGCGTGGTCGCGGCGGGACAGGTCCCGCAGACGCCGACGAGTGCGTCGCAGACGGGGGCTTTCGACGGTGGGCTCGGCCCGAGCCTCGGGGACCGAACGCAGATCCACGTCCGGCTGAACCTGGCCGGCGCGCTCGGACCGCTTGGGCAGCGGCGCCTCGTCGTCGGCGTCGCTTTCAGCGTCGACGAAGCGCTCGTCCTCACGAGCCGACACGAGCCCAGCGGCACGGTCACCGACCAGGTCGATCACCGCGGTGCCGGCATCGACGGCATCGTCGGCGCTGACCCACTCGGCATCGACGATGTCCTCCTCGAAGGCGGGCACCGCACGGCGGGACCAGTTCGCCAGCGGCGCACGCGCCGTGTCGGACTCCGTGCTGCGTGCGCCGAGCTTGCACTCGCGGTCCGCGAGCCATGCCGCGGCGACCTCACGCTCCGCCTCGAGCCGACGGCGCATCTCGGTGGCCTCGGCCTCGGCCCGCTCGGCCCGCTCCCGTTCGAAGCGAGCCTGCACGTCGGACTCGCGGCGCAGCGCAGCCTGGCGGTCGAGCTCCTTGAGGCGGGCCCGCTCGGCGGCAAGTCGCATCGCCTGCAGTTCCGCCGCCTCGCGTTCCTCGGCCAGTACACGTTCGGCTTCGAGACGCCTCGCCTCGAGCCTGTCGGCCTCCGCACGCTCGGCCAGTGCCCGCTCGGCCTCGAGACGGACCGCCTCACGGCGTTCGGCCCTGCGTCGCTCGGCTTCGAGACGGGCCGCTTCCTCCCGCTCGGCGGCCAAACGCTCGGCTTCGAGACGGGCTGCTTCCTCCCGCTCGGCGGCCAAACGCTCCGCCTGGCGGCGCTCGGCCTCACGGCGCTCGGCCAGCAACTGTTCGACCTCAGCCCGTTCCACCTCACGGCGGGCCTGCTCGACGCGCTCGGTGGCCAGACGGTCGGCCTCGAGACGCGCTGCTTCAGCCCGTTCGGCCGCGAGCTGCTCGACGAGCGCCCGCTCGGCCAGCAGCTGGGCCTGATCCTCGTCGCGACGACGCTGATCCTCGCGCTGCTGGCGTTCCCGCTCGCGTCGCTCGGCCTGCTGCTGGAGCAGATCGGCGCCGCGATCGGCGAACTCGTAGGCGTCGCCCGCATCGTCGAGCAGGCTGGCACTCCGACCGGCAGCGGCACGCTCGGCCGCCTTGCGAGCGGCACGGGCAAGGGCGTCGGCGCTCGCACCGGCCACCGGGATCGCCGGCGTCGGCACCCGGGTGGGGCGGACCGCACGAGCAGTACCGCGGCTCGTCGTACCGGCGCCGCTCGCCGGCTCGGCAAGGTCCTCAGGTGCCACCACCGCACGGGTCAACCGTGCTGCGCTCGGAGTGAGGTCGGCCGGGGCCGATCGCCGTACCGGCCGGTCCGCGAGCGACGCCAGGACGTCGTCGTCGACCTCGGAACGCATCGAGCGCAGGTCGAGCGACGGCAGGGTACCGGCCGGGCTCGCCCGGCCGCCGCGCCCGGCCGACGGCCCGGCGTTCGTGCCGTAGCCGCCTGGCCCGGGGGCGAGGTCGGCGTCGCCGAAGACCGAACGGCCCGGGTCACGCAGTTCGGAGCCCGAGTTGCGCTCGCGCTCGCCGGACTGCCCGAAGCTGCCGCGGTGCTGGTCGGCCTCGAGCCGCTCGATGTTGTCGATGAGACCGGCGAGCACGCCGCCGAACTCACCGTCGGTGCTGCTGGTGTCGATCATCGGCGTCTGGCTGCCGGCGAGGACATCCACCTCGAAGCGTACCTTCGAGCCGAAGCCCAAGGTTCGCTTCGAGGTCACTCGCCGGGCTCGAACCACCGTGAGGTCACGCCCCAGCTCGGCCGTAGCCAGCTGGAGCGCTTCCTCAATGGTCGACCCGCTGAATTGGTGCATCGTGCCGCTCAAGGTCAATCACTCCCACGGGTTCAATGTGCAGGGACTTCGCCAGCTCGGGGTACGCCAGTACCGCCAGCTGCGGGCGAGAGGGGGCGAGCATCTTGCGCATCACGGGGCGCAGCTGCTGGCTCACGATCACGGTCGGGCTGATCCCGAGGTTCTCGACGTCGACGATCGTGCGATCGAAGGCGACGAGGAGGTCTTCGATCCGCTCCGGCGGAACCGAGAGGAACGGACCGGTCGGACCGGTCTGCACCGCCTCGAGCAGATGACGTTCGAGCATGGGCTCGAGGGTGATGACGTGCAACACACCGTTCTCATCGGCCACCTGAGCGGAGATGGCGCTGGCCAGCGCCACCCGGGCGGCGGACACCAGCTCCTCGACCACACGGGTTTCGCGGGCCTTGGAGGTGATCGTCTCGAGGATGGTGACAAGGTCTCGTACCGGGACCTGCTCCCGCAGCAGACCGCGCAGCACGGCCTGGACCTCGGCCAGGCTGAGGCTGTCGGGCGAACCGATGTCAGCGACCACCGCCGGGGCCTGTTCCTTGACCGTGTCCAGCAGCTGTTGGGTGGCCTGACGGGTGAGCAGCTCGGGGGCGTTGCGCCGCACCAGCTCGGCCAGGTGGGTCACGATGACGGTCCCACGGTCGATCACGGTGGCGCCCTGGGCCTCGAGGTGGCCGGCGAGGTCGGCGGTCACCCAGTAGGCGGGCAGGCCATAGACCGGCTCGCTGGTGGGCGTGCCCGGAATCGGCAGCGTCGCACCATCGGCGAGCACCAGGACCTGTCCGGGAGGCGCCGTTCCCCGGCCGGCCTCCACGCCTTGGACCCGGATGACGTAGGTGCTCGACGGCAGTGAGATGTCGTCACGGGTCCGCACCAGCGGTATCACCAGGCCCAGTTCACGGGCGATCTGACGACGCAACGACTTGACCCGGTCGAGCAGACCACCGCCGGCACCTTCCACCAGGTCGTAGAGGTCTGGGGCGATCTCGAGCTCGAGCGGCTCGACGAGCAGCTGGGCGGCCAGGCCGTCGGGATCCTCGGATGGGACCGGGTCACCCTCCTGGGTTCCCTGCTCGGCCGGCGAGGCGAACGGCTTCTCGGTGCCGGCCGGGTCGCTGCGGCGGCTGGCCACCACACCGAGGGTGAAGGCAATCACCAGGAACGGGATCTTGGGCAGGCCCGGCAGCAGCGCCATGGCCCCCATGATCGCGGCGGCGATACCCAGCACCCGGCGGCTCTGCAGCAGCTGGCGGAACAGGTCGCCACCGAGGCCGTCGTCGTTGTCGGAGCTGGCCCGGGTGACGATGATGCCCGATGCCACCGAGATCAGCAGCGCGGGGATCTGCGAAACGAGACCGTCACCGACCGCGAGCAGCGAGAAGCGCTGCACCGACTCGCTCACCCCGAGGCCCTGCTGCAGGACGCCGACGGCGATACCGCCGAGCAGGTTGATGCCCACGATGATGAGGCCGGCGACGGCGTCGCCCTTGACGAACTTCGAGGCACCGTCCATTGCTCCGTAGAAGTCGGCCTCCCGGCCCACCTCGGCCCGGCGGAACTTCGCCTCCGCCTCGGTGATGAGGCCGGCATTGAGGTCGGCGTCGATGGCCATCTGCTTACCGGGCATGGCGTCCAAGGTGAACCGGGCGCCGACCTCGGCCACGCGTCCCGCACCGGCGGTGATCACCGAGAACTGGATGACCACCAGGATCAGGAAGATCACCAGACCGATGATGATGTTGCCGCCGACCACGAACCCGCCGAAGGCCTGGACCACCTCGCCGGCATAGCCCTTGCTGAGGATGGACCGGGTGGTCGACACGTTCAGCGCCAGGCGCACCAGCGTGGTGACGAGCAACAGGGCCGGGAACACCGAGAACTGCAGCGGTTCCCGGATGACCATCGCCGTGACGATGATCAGCACCGAGATGGCCAGGTTGGCCGAAAGCAGCAGGTCGATCACCGCCGGCGGCAGGGGCACCACCATCACCAGGACGATGGCGACGATCATGAACGGGATGCCGATGACGGCGAAGCGCCCCCGCAAGTCCGAAACCCGGGAAGGAGCCTTGCTCATGCCGCACCTGCCCCGGTGTTCCGCCGGTTCGCCGACCGGTACACGACGGCGAGAACTTCAGCCACGGCCTGATAGAGCTGCACCGGGATCACTTCTCCGATCTCCACGTTGTGGAAGAGCGCACGGGCAAGGGGTTTGTTCTCCCGGACCGGCACGCCGGCCTCTGCGGCGAGCTCACGGATGCGGGCCGCTATGTGCCCGGCACCCTTGGCCACGACCTTCGGTGCCACCGAGTCCGCCTCGTAGCGCAGGGCCACGGCGAGGTGGGTCGGGTTGGTGAGCACGACGTCGGCACGGGCCACCTCGGCCATCATGCGCATCCGCGACATCTTGCGCTGGCGGGCCCGGATCTCGCTCTTGACCATCGGGTTCGCCTCGGTCTGGCGGGCATCGTCCTTGACCTCTTGCTTGGTCATGCGGAGGTCCTTGCGGTAGCGGCGCAACGCCAGCGTGCCGTCGATCCCGCCGGCCACCACCGACACGCCCACCACGGCGATCAACAACGCCCAGATGGCGTTGCCCACGCTGCTGACGAACACCTCGAGGCTGGAGGGGCCCTCGAACACCACCGCCACGAATCGATCCCACATGGCGAAGGCCACCGCAGCGAGGGCGGCGAGCTTGAGCACCAGGCGCAGCAACTGGCCGGCCTGGCGCGGCGAAAACAGGCGCTTGATCCCCGGGAAGGGGTTGAGTCCCTTGAACTTGGGTTTCAGCTGGTGGCCGTTGAACTGGACGCCACCGAGCATGGCCCGGGCGGCGATCGCGGCGGCGACCACACCACCGACCAGCGGGACCAGCAGCAGCACACTGTCGAACGCCATGCTCTGCAGGCTCGCCAACGCCAGGGCCGGATCGCGGGGATCGGCCGCCGCCATCGTCTGCTCCCAGCCGTCGACCAGGGTCGAGCCCATCCGTCCCATGAGGGCCGGCAACAGCAGCACGGCAGCGATCAGGGTGAGGGCCTGAGGCACCTCGGTTGAGTTGGGTAGACGGCCTTCCCGGCGAGCCTCGCGGAGGCGTCTGCCGGTTGGCTGTTCTGTTTTTTCGTCGCGTCTCGCCACCGGAACGAACCTGCGTCATCTCCGGGACCGGTCAGGTCCACGGTTTGCTCGCTCGTCCTTGAGGGGAACCGAGCCGATCCATCGGCTCAGCCTTAGTCATCGGCCTGTCGGTGGGGGCAACTGAAGCGCGGAAACGAACTCATTGCGACGAAGGCCGCGAAACGGACCCCGGGGGATGGCCCTCCGGGGTCCGCAGCGGCGTACGTCGAGCCGGCGGCAGTGCCGCTCAGCCGGTCAGGAACTCACGGAACAGCACGCCGACGATCATCGGTTCGCTGGCCTTGCCGTCCTTCATCACCGCCGGATAGGCCTGCTGCAGCTTGCAGGTCAACTCCGATTTGACGACTTCCCGCTTGTCGCTGGTCAGCTGGGCGACCGTCTTGGTGGTGAAGAACCTCAGCACCACGTCCGCGGCCTTCGCCTGCTTCGCCTTGAACTCGTCGGTGGCCACGTCGTGACCCAGCTCCAACGAGATGCCGATCTTGAGGAACCGGCCGTCTGCGAGGTTGATGGTCATCGACGGCAGGTCCGAGGTCCCCCCGGTCGTCGCCGAGCCCTCAGCCCGGCGGGCGTGCGGCGCAGCGCCTTTGGCGTCGTTGTCGAACTCGGCACAGTCGACCTTGGACTCGGCGGTGACGCTGCCGCCATCGGCCTGTACCGGCGGGGCGATGATCACCTCGACCGGCGAACCGGCCAGCAGGAACCGTTGGCCGGCCGCGCCGACCAGCACCAGGCCGGCGCCGAGCAGCATCGCCTTGCCCTTGCCGCTCTTCGGCTTAGCCGGCTCGGCCGGCTCGGCCGGCTCGTCCATGCCGACGCCCTGTTTCTTCTTGAAAGCCATCGTCGTCCTCCTGGCTCAGCGTGTTGAATCGGTTCGTTGCAATCGGGTGGACGCCTGGGCGGCCTCCTCGAGAATGCGGTTCTTGATCTGTTGGGCGTCGGATTCCACGATCACCTCGACCCGGCGGTTGCGGGCCCGGCCGGTCTCGGTGGCGTTGGATTCGATCGGCCGGGTGTCGGCGAACCCTGCAGCCTGCATCCGACCGGTCGGCAAGGCGGCGTCGGCTTCGAAGAACCGCAGCACCGCGCCTGCCCGGGCGGTGGACAGCTCCCAGTTCGAGGGATAGGCCGCCGTCCGGATCGGCATGTTGTCCGTATGGCCTTCGACCAACACCCGGTTGTCGACGGTGCCGAGGGCTCGACCCACGACCCCCAGGATGGTGGCGCCGCCCCGACCGAGATCGGCCGAACCCGATGCGAACACCACCTCGTCGGTGATGACGGTGATGACCAGACCCCGCGCGTCGATCGTGGTGCGCAGCGACGCCGAGAACCCGCTCTGGGCGGCCTGGTCGTTGATGATCTCCTCGACCTTCTTCAGCTCATCACCGGCCGCCGTCTCGGCGTCCTCGACAGCTTGGGCCAACGTCCGGATGGTCAGCGCAGCAGCTTCTATGCCCTCTGGGTTGGCCAGCGCGGCAGCCGCCGTCGCCGCAGCATCGACCGCGGCTTGCAGCATCTCCCCCAGCGGCTGGGCGAAGATCTCGCCGGCCCCGCCGAGGTCGATCACCGTTGCGCTGTTGCCGCTACCCACGCGCAGGGCCTTGTTGAAGCTGTCCGCCATCTGCCGGAACTTCTGGGCGTCCACGTTCGAGATCGAGAACAACGCGATGAACATCGCCATGAGCAAGGTCAACAAGTCGGCGTACGGGATGACCCAGGCCTCGTGGTTGACGTGCTCCTCGTGTTCCTCGTGGGGCCCGTCGTCGTGATCGCCACCACCGCTACTGGAGCTCATGGCTTCCCCTACGCAGCTTTCTCGGCGTCGACCTTGATGTAGGACTGCAACATGCCCTCCATCACGCGAGGCGAGGTGCCGGCCTGCAGCTCGAGAACACCGGCGACGATCATCTCCATATAGGCGACCTCGTCGGTGGTCATCCGCTTGAGCTTGTTCGCCGCCGGCAGGTACACGGCGTTGGCCAGGAAGACACCCCAGAAGGTGGCCACGAAGGCGCCGGCAATGCCGTGACCGATCTTGGAGGGGTCGTCGAGGTGGCTCATGGTGGCCATCAGGCCGAACACCGCTCCGATGATGCCGAAGGTCGGGGCGAACACACCGAGGTTGGTCCAGAAGCTCTGCGGCCCCTTGTGCCGTTCCTTCTTCGCCGCGATCTCGGTACGTAGCACCTTCTTGAGGATCGCCGGGTCGGTACCGTCCACCGCCAGCTGCACGGCCTTACGGAAGAACGGGTCCTCGATGGTCTTGGCCTCGGCCTCGAGCGACAGCAGACCGCCGGTCCGAGCCGTGTTGGTCATCGACACCAGCTGGGTGATGGTCGCCTCGGTGGGGAACTCGGAGCCCTTCATGACCTTGCTGAAGGTGGCGAACTTCGCTTCCTTCATCGGCGTGGCCAGCAGGGCAGCGCCAAGGCTCCCGACGACCACGATCAGCAACGCCGGCACGTTGGTGAACAACATCACCGGACTGGCGCCCTTCAACATGCCGCCGACGAACACCCCGATGATCGCTACCGGTAGCCCGATGATCGAGCCTTTTTCCACGATGTCCTCTTTCGTCCACGACCACGCTGTCGCCGGTGGGTCGATGCCGTCCCGGGCCTATCGACGCGCAGGCCGTCGGGCTTGCGGGAATTCGCCAATATGAGGTGATCCGGGACCGGCGGTTGGGCCGCCGGTCCCGGACCGGTCGCTACTCGGTCTCGCCGACCCGACGGCTCGACGCGATCGGGATGACCTTGCTGTCCTCGCGCGCCAGGGCGGCCCACTGCACCGCGTCGTAGTCGACCACGGTGGGCATCGACAGCGACTCGGCGGCAGCGAGTACCCCGGCACGGAACCGCAGGACCGCCTCGATGAGCTCCGTCACGTCCTCTCGGACCACAAAGCGGTTGCCCGACACCAGGGTGACGACGGTGTCGCCGTGATGTTCGAGGGTCTCGATGAGATCGGCGTTCACCACCAGGGTGGAACCGTCGAGTCGGGTGATGGCAATCATCGTTCACCTGCCGTTTCTTGTTGGCTGCGCATGTCTGTTCGGGTTCAGCGGTCAGCCGGGATCAGCGCTTGAGGTTGACGAGTTCCTGGATCATCTCGTCCGAGGTGGTGATGATGCGGGAGCTGGCCTGGAACCCACGCTGGGCGAGGATGAGGTCGGTGAACTCCCGGGCGAGGTCCACGTTGGACATCTCGAGCACGCCGGACTTGATGGAACCGGCGTCGTTCTCGCCGGCGATTCCACGGATCGCCTCACCCGATACCTGGGAGTTGCGGTAGTGGGTCTCGCCGACCTTCTCGAGGCCTTCGTTGTTGCCGAAGGTCGCCACCGAGATCTGGGCGATGTTCTTGATGACACCATTGGAGTACCGGGCCGAGATCTGGCCGTTCTCGGCGATGCCGAAGTCCTTCAGCGCACCCGGGCCACGGCCGTCCTGGGTGATGGTGACCACCGTGTTGGCGCCGTACTGGTGCAGACCGGTGCTCTGCGAGGTCAGGTCGATCGCGAAGGTGAACGGATCGGCACCCGAGGTCGGCGGGGTGAAGGTCGCCGTCGGCGGCGTGGTCGGCAGCACCAGGTTGCCGTCCGCCGGGTCGAACTCGAGGGCGACGGTCGAGCCGATGGCGTTGTCGGCCGAGTCGTAGAGGTTCAGGTCCCAGGTGTTGGCCCCGGTCTTGGTGAACTTCACGCTGATCTGGTTCTCGGTTCCGAGACCGTCGATCACCTTGGCCAGGCTCTGCACCGTGGCGCCGACGGCGGTGTTGGGCGACAGCTGGCCGATGAGGCCGAGGGTCTCGGTCGACTTTGCCGGGATCGACTGGTAGCTGTTGAAGTTGACCGCCTGCAACGCACCGACCGGAACCAGGTTGCCGTCCTCGCCGGCCAGCCAGCCCTGAACCAGACCGCCCGAACCGTCGACGAGGTTGTTGAAGGCGTCGATGGAGAAGCTGCCCGAACGGGTGTACATCTCCTCGCCGCCGACGTTGACCACGAAGAAGCCGTCACCGGAGATGGCGGTGTCGAAGGGCCGGTCGGTCAGCTGGAACGAGCCGGTGCTGAACTGGGCGGCCGTCGCCCGGACGCTCACACCGAGGCCAACCTGGATCGGGTTGACCGAGGCGTCGTTGGCTGCCACACCGGCCGCGTTACGCAGGGTCTGGCTGAAGGTGTCGGCGAAGAGCACCCGGTTGGCCTTGAACCCGTTGGAGTTGACGTTGGCGATGTTGTTGCTGACCACATCGAGCATGAGCTGATGGGCTCGCAACCCCGACACACCACTGAACATTGATCGCATCATGGCTGGGATCCTCTCTAGGCGTTCTGGGACGTTGACGTTGAGGTCGTGGCCGCCGCCGCGGTTGCGGTGGCGGAGTTCGTGGCAGCGGCGGGTGCCGCTACGGCGCTCATCAGGAGACGGGCCTCGTCGACCCGGTCGACGGAGAGCTCGCCACCGGTGGTGACGAGGACGGCCTTGCCGGCCGTGAACTGCACGGACGTGACCACACCGTTCACGGCGTTTCCGGACTCGTTGGTACCGGACACCTGCTTGCCGATCATCGAGCCGGCGATCATCGCCCGTTGGTAGGAGGAGACCTCCTGCTGGCCCTGGTTGACCTTCTGCAACTGCTCGACCATGGCGTACTGGCTGATCTGCGACAGGTACTCGGTGCCGTCACTCGGCGCCATCGGGTTCTGGTACTTCATCTGGGCCACCAGCAGCTTCATGAAGGCATCGCTGCCCATCCCCTGCAGGGCGGCGGAGCCGCCCGTGGAACCCGATCCGGTGGTGGCCATGGCCTTTCCGGTTGGGTCGGTTGTGGTTCTGGTGGTCGGAACGATCAGAGGCATGGGGCGCTCCGGGGGTCACAGCCGCAGTTCACGGTCGACCGTGAACGCAACTTCGCTGGTGAGATCGAGATCCGGGGCGATGAACGCACGGTTGCCGGGCTGGTTCTGGTTGGCCCGACCCTGGTTCTGGTTGCTGGTACCGACGTCGAAGCTGGACAGCTGCAGGCCTTCCTGGGCGAACAGCTGGGCGATGCGGTCGCGCTGTTGGGCCATCAGGGCGCCGCCCTCGGCCTTCTCGGGGCGCACCACCACGTAGACCTGCTCGCCGCGCATCTCGAAGCTGACGTCGAGGCGACCGAGGTCGGGCGGGTCGAGCCGCACGTTCAGGCGGTGGCCTTGACCCCCGTTGGCCTTGGTGCGCTGAACCTGGGCGAGCAGCTGCTCGCCGAACGCCGTCGGGGTGGTGGTCAGCACCGGCGGCAGGGCGGCCTCGGCGTCGCGTCGGGCCGTCGCATTGGCAGCACCGACGGCGCCGGCACCAGGCGCGGTCACCCCGTTGCGGGCCTGATGGCTGAAATCGCCGACACCCTGTTCGCCACCGGGCCCACCCGGAGCCCTGGCGGTCGGCATGGCCGTAACCGTGGGGGCCGCGGCGTCGGTGAGCGCGACCGCGTCGGCATCGGTGGGCACGGTGGATGCCGGGGCGTCGAGGTCGATCACCGCGTCGCCCAGCGCCCGCTGCGCGGTCAGGGCGGGGACTGCCGCGACCGGCGGCGGCGTGGTCATGGCGTCGAGGAACTCGTTGACGACGTTCACGTAGTTCTGGGTCTCTCGGTACGGCGGGATACCGCCGTACTGGTCGACCGCACCGGGCCCGGCGTTGTAGGCGGCGAAGGCGAGGTCCCAGGACCCGAAGGTGTCGTACTGGGCGGCGAGGTAGCGGGCCCCGCCGAGGATGTTCTGGGCCGGATCGGTCGGGTCGACGCCGAGGCCCTCGGCGGTGCCGGGCATCAGCTGCATCATCCCGATCGCCCCGGCGGGCGACTCGGCATCGGGGTTGAAGCCCGACTCGGCACGGGCCACCGCCAGCAGCACCTGCAGCGGCACTCCGGTCTCCTCGGCAGCGGCGATGAACTCGTCGGCGTACTGCTCGGCCTCGACCGGTACACCGTCGGGCCAGTACGGCGAGTCCGCACCGGACGTACCGGGCTTGCGTGTACCCTTCGGGATGGCGACTCGCTCGAGCGGGTCCGCCGCCGAGGACCACGACTTGCGGGCGCTGCCCGGGCTGTAGGCCTTCTTCGGGGCCGAGGTGCCGGCCCGCTGCAGCATCTGCTCGAAGCCGGCGTCGCCGCCGTTCGACACCCCGAGGGTGCCGCCGGCGCCGAACCCTGATCGGATCTGGTTGATGCGGCTCATGACGCCGCTGAGTCCTTCGGTCATGACTGTTGCCCTCCTGTAGTCCTGTTGGCGCGCCGGGCACGTAGTGCGTCGTCGATGGCACGTTCGGCAACCCGCGAGGCGCGAATGGCCAGCACGGCCTTCTCCCGCCGGTCGAGTTCTTCCATCGCCTTCTCGTCACGAGCAGCCGCCTGCCAGCGCAGCCGGGCGGTGGCGACCTCCTCGGCGGTGGCGGCGACCACCTGGTTGGCACTGAGCACCGCGTCGATGCGCAGGTCGGTGCGCTGGCGACGGGCTTCGAGCGAGGAAACCGTCCCCGCCGGCAGCGATGCGGTCTCGCTGAGCCGCTCGATGGTCTCCGCCTGGCGGGTGAGCGCCTCGCGTCGTTCGATCTCCGCCTTGGCCAGTACCGCCTCGGACTGCTTACGGCGGATGTTGGTCACCCGCAGCAACGTCTTGACCCGCTTGGAACGGTCGGTCATCGCAGGACCTCCTCGAGTCGACGCCAGGCCTCGTCGGCCGGGCAGACCTCGTCGCGGGGCTGCTGCAGGAAGCCGAGCAGCTTGTCCTTGCGCAGCAACGCCTCGTCGGTCAACGGGTTGGTACCGGGCACGTAGGCGCCGATCTCGATGAGGTCCCGGCTCTCCTCCAGCGCGGCGAGCAGCCGGCGCAACCGTGAGGCGGTGGCCAGCTGTTCGGGCGTGCACACCTTGGTGGCCAGACGGCTGACGCTCTCGAGGGCATCGATGGTTGGGTAGTGACCGGCGGCGGCCATCCGGCGGCTGAGCACGATGTGCCCGTCGAGGATCGACCGGGCGTGGTCGGTGATCGGCTCGGTGAGGTCGTCGCCCTCCACCAACACCGTGTACAGGGCGGTGATCGAGCCCCGCGGCTGGGGGCCGGTGCGTTCGAGCAGCTTGGGCAGCGCGTTGAACACCGAGGGGGTGTAGCCCCGCACGGTCGGCGGCTCGCCGGCAGCGAGGCCGACCTCGCGCTGGGCCATGGCGAAGCGGGTGAGGCTGTCCATCAACAGCAGCACGTCAAGGCCCTGGTCGGCGTACCACTCCGCGATCCGGGTGGCGGTCATGGCGGCCCGCAGGCGCAGCAGGGCCGGCTCGTCGGAGGTCGCCACCACGACCGTGGCGCGCGCCGCACCCTCGGGGCCGAGGTCGTCCTCGAGGAACTCCCGCACCTCCCGGCCGCGTTCGCCCACCAGTCCGACGACGACGACGTCGGCGTTGGCCCCGCGTGCCAGCATGCCGAGCAGGGTCGACTTTCCGACGCCGGAACCGGCGAAGATCCCGATGCGCTGACCCCGACCGCACGGCAGCAGGGTGTCGATGGCCCGCACCCCGAGCGACAACGGCTCGGTGATGCGCTGGCGCTCCATGGGGTTGGGCACCGCCCGGTCGATGTCGATGCGGCTGCGGCGACCGGCGAGCGGGCCCTTGCCGTCGATCGGGCGACCGAGGGCGTCGAGCACCCGCCCGGCGAGCTGCGGGGTCACCTCGAGCTTGAGACGGGTGCCGGCCGGCTCGATCCAGTCGCCGACGGCGAGGCCGTCGAGACCGCCGAGCGGCAGCAGGCGCACCTCGCCGTCGCCGACGGCGATCACCTCGGCCGGCAACGGGTCGGCGCCCTCGACGCGACGGCGGTGCACCCAGAACAGGTCACCGATGGCACCCTCCACCCCACGGGCGCAGACCTCGAGACCCGACATACGGGTCAGTTGGCCGGCACGCCGGTAGGGAACCGCCCGTTCGAGCCGGTGGGCGAGATCGGCACGATCCCACGACAGGACTCCCGTTGGAGCCGATGCGCTCACCACGTGTCGCCCTTGGTCGCGTCGTACAACACCTCAACCTCGTCGGACTCATCGGACTCGTCGTCGTCGGAGGCGGAGTGCTCGGCGCCGAGGGTGTCGAGCACCGAGCGGGCCCGCGCGAAGGCATCGGCGAAGGTGGCGAACACCGTGGTGTCGCCGATGCTCACCCGGGCCTCACCCTCGTCGAGGTCGTCGGCACCGACAACCCGGATCTCGTCGTCGCCGAGCCACTCCCGGGTGCGGCCGACCATCGCCGGCGAGGTCGTGATCTCCACCCGGGCATGGCGGTCGCGGTCGGCCAACATCTCGTTGAGCCGGTCGAAGAACGCCTCGGGAACGGTGCTCAGCTCGCGACGGGCGGCCCACTCGGCCACGGCGAGGGCGAGCTCGACCAACTGTTCGGCGTCCGCGGTGCGGTGCTGTTGCACCAGCGCGCCGTGGGCGGCGATCGCGGCGAGCACCTCCTCGCGGAGCCGCTCGCCGGCCGTGGCCAGGTTCGACCCGGCCTCGAGGGATCCGGCGGTGTAGCCCTCCTCGTACCCGGCCCGGAACCCACGGTCCTCGGCCTGGGCGATCCGCTGCGCGACCGGGATGCTGTGGGGGTCGTTGCGCCCCAGCTGAACCGTAGCCGCCTTGATGATGGTGCCACGCTCGTAGGCGTCACTCATCGACGTCGTCGCCTTCCGCCCGTTCGATCTGGATGGTGCCCTCGGACTCGAGGTTGCGGATCACGTCCACGATGCGCTTCTGCGCCTCGACGATGTCCTTCTTGCGGACGTTGCGCACGAACTCGATCTCCTCCTGGAGGTTCTCCCGAGCCCGTTCCGACAGGTTGCGGAACACCGCCTGGGCGACCTCGTCCTCCGCCTCCTTGAGCGCCACCACCAGGTCCCGGGTGTCGATGACCTTGAGCACTTCCTGGATCGCCCGGTTGTCGAGGCGGGTGAGATCACCGAAGGTGAACAGGGCGTCGCGGACCTTGTCGGCGAGGGCCTTGTCGCGCTCGCCGATACGGTCGAGCACGAGCTTCTCGGTGGCCTGGCTGGAGGAGTGCAGCACCTCGACGAGCAGGTCCATGCCTTCGAAGGCGGAGATCGGCTGGTTGAGCAGCGGCACGAGGCGGGTACGGAAATCGGCGTCGAGGTCCTCGACCACATCGGCGTGGACGTGCTCGAGGCTGGCGAGGCGCACCGCGACGTCGGCCTGCTTGTCAGGCGGGAAGCACTTGAGGATCTTGGCCGCCTGGGCCGGCTCCAGATGGGCCACTGCCAGGGCCACCAGCGAGGACGGCTCGGCCGTCAGCACCATGGCCGCCACCTCGGCGGTGGCATCGGCGAGGTACCGGAAGCGCCGCTTGCGGCCGGGATCGAGCCGGTCGGCGAGCTCGGCGGCCCGCTCTGCCCCAAGGGTACGGGTGAGTAGGTCGATGGTGTAGGGCAGGCCGCCCTCGGCCATGAGCCGGCGGGCCACCAGTTCCTGGGCGAACTCGGTGAGGATCGCCTGCTTCTCGTCGTGGGAGAGGGTCTCGATGGCCGCGGTCTCCGAGGCCAGGTTCTCCACCAGTTCGGGCGGCAGGTTACGCAGGAGCTTGGCGGCCCGCTCGGGGCCCAGGGCCACCAGCACGGCGGCCACCTTGCGGCGCTGCTCGGCGAGGTCCTCGCGAGCGGTCTTGTTGAGCGTGTTGTTCATGGCGTTCACGACCGCCGATCCGCAACCCAGCTACGCAGCAGAGCAGCAACGTCTTCCGGTTCCCGGTCGATGAGGTCGAGTACCTCCGTTGCCGGGTCGAGCGTCCGGCGGGACCCCAGCGGTGCCTTGTCGTTCCCGGCGCCGGCCGCGGCCAGGCGGTTCGCTGCAACCTGGCCGCCGGCCTCGCCGGGGCGCAGGACGCCGAAGGGCTCGGCGCTGCGGGAAAGGACCAGATCGTCGACCACGTCCACCTCGTCGTCACGGGAGCGCAGGCCTTTGCGGAGGAACACCGCCACCAGGACCAGGACCAGCAGCGCACCGGCGGTCTTGGCGTAGCGCATCATGGCGTCCTTGGACTGGGCCGACTCGACCGCCTTGACGGCGTCGTCGGCGGCCTTGGTGCTCTCGGTGTCGAACACCTGCGAGCGCACCGCTACCACGTCACGGGCCTGATCGGGGCTGGCGTCGTTGACCTGGGCGCCGGTGGCGGCGATCACCAACTGGCGGATGTCGGCGAGGCCCTGCTGGTCGATGCCCAGCTTGTCGAGCGTGGCCTGGTCGACGGCGACCGCAACGGAGAGCTTCTGCACCTTGCCGGGCCCGGTCTTGGTCAGCGTCTCGGTCGAGCCGACGGCGACCGAGCTGGCATCGTCGGCCTTCTCGTAGCGCTGGTCGGCGACGGCGACGGCGATGCTCGTCCCGGTCACCCCGGCGACACCCGCAGGTACGGTGCCACTGGCACCCTGGAAGGTCTCGCTGGCCTTCTGGGAGGCCACGACCACCGCGTTGTCCTTGTCGTAGGCGGTCTGCTTCGACTCGGTCTGGTTGAAGTTCATGTCGGCGTTGATCCGCACCACCGAGTGGCCGGCTCCGAGCATGGCGTCGAGCATGGTCTGGGCCTGGGCGGTGGTGGCCGCCTCGTACTTGCGGGCCATCTGCATCGGGTCGGACCCCGAACCCATGCCGGCGACGGAGAGAATCTGGCCGGTCGTGTCGGTGACCGTCACGTTGTCGGTGGTGAGGCCCGGCACCGCCGAGGCCACCGTCTGCATGATCGCCCGGACCGACGTGGCGTCGAGGGCGCCGTTGGCGCCGATGAGCACCGAGGCCCGGGGAGCGGCCTGGTCGTCCTTGAACAGCGCCTTCTCGGGCAGCGACAGGTTGATCCGGGCGGTGTCGACGCCGTCCATCTGCATGATGGTGTTGGCCAGCTCGCCCTCGATGGCCCGCTTGTAGTCCACCTGCTGCTTGAAGTCCGACACCGTCAGGCCCTGGCCGTCGAGCACGTCGTAGCCGGGCCGGGTCCCGTCGGTGGTCACGCCGGCGCTGCTCAGCGTCAGGTTTGCCCGGGCCAGATCGGCCTGGGCCACGCTCACCCCGGTGCCATTCGGGGACAGCTTGTAGGTGATCCCCGACTCGTCGAGGGCCGCGGTGACCTTGGCGGTCTGGCTCACCGAGGCGCCGGCGACCAGCACGCTGTAGGTCGGCTGGGACACCCAGCGAACCAGCGAGATCAGGCCCATCACGCTGACGACGGCGAGGCCGGCGAGGATCAGCATCTGCTGGGGGCTGAAGCTCTTGGCTGTCCGGGTCGCTCGGGCTCGTGCCGCATTGATGTCGAGTGCCATGGGAGTGCGTTAACCACCTGGAGAAAGGGATGGAATCAGGACCGAAGGAGAACGGGTGGTAGGGGCCGTGGCCCCAACGTCAGAGCCGGGGCCGTGGCCCCAACGTCAGAGCCGGGGCCGTGGCCCCAACGTCAGAGCTGGGTGCGCATGACTTCCTGGAAGGCGCTGAGCAGCTGGTTGCGCATCGCCACCGTGAGCTGCACGCCGAGCTGCGCCTTGGACGAGGCGACGGTGAACTCGTGAATGTCGGTGAGCTCGCCGGTCGCCAGCTGCTGGCTCAGCTTCGAGGCGCTGTCGATGGAGTCCTGGACACCGCGCAGGGCGTTGGAGAAGCTGGAGGGCAGCACCGAGTTGACCGGCGACGCCTTGGCCGACGGGCTCAGCGGTCCGATCGAGTTGATCGGGCTGATCGCACCGAGCGAGCCGAGACCCGAGACGGGGGCGATGGCGGAAACAGCCATGTCACTTCACTCCGATGCTGAGCGCGGCCTTGTAGGCGTCGCGCATGCGGTCCATCACGGAAAGGTTCGCCTGGTAGCTGCGCTGGGCGATCAGCAGGTTGGTCATCTCGACCGACAGGTCGACGACCGGTCGCTTGACGTAGCCCGGGTTGGCGCTGTTGGCGTCGCCGGCGAGCGGGTTGTCCGGTTCGAACACCAGCTCGTAGGCCGTGTCGTCCGCGACGATGCCCGACACCGCGGCACCCCGGCTGTCGCCGTTGTTGTACGCCTGGGCCACCACGAGACGGGCCCGGAACGGTTCCTCGTCGAAGGGACGGACCGTGTTGACGTTGGCCACGTTGTCGGAGATGGCGTCCAGCCAGATCCGGCTGACCTTGGTACCGCTGGCGCTGGTGTCCAGCGCAGAGAACATGCCCATGATCAGCGCCCGATCGCGGTGCTGATCAGGCCCAGCCGGGCGTTGACAGCCCCGACGATCGCCTCGTAGTGCAGGCCGGACTTCACCAGGGCCGTGGTCTCCTCCTCGAGGGAGACCTGGTTGCCGTTGAGGCTCGCCCACGGAGTCCCCGGCACCTGTCCGATGGAGACCTTGGCGTTGCCCTTGCCGTTCAGCGCCTTCGCCAGGGACCCCTCGAACTCGACGCGTGTGGCGGCGAACCCGGGGGTGTTGACATTGGCGATGTTGTTGGATGTGGCCCGCTGTCGCTGTGCCTCGCCAGCCAGGCCGATCTCCAGAGCGGCCTGGGTGCGATCAGTGAAGATCTGCATGGCCTAGTCATCGACCAGGACCATGGTCCTACTTAAATCAAACTCCCAACCTGGTGGATAGGCCCAAGAGCCCAGCAGCGCCGGGAGTCACGCCGTGGCGGTCTCACCGGCGGGGGAGTCAGCTGTAGGGAGAGGTCCGCGTCGGTGCCGGGCGGCGGTCGCGATCGTCGCGCAGCATGCGCATCGCGGTCTCGAGCCGGGCGATGCGTTGCAGCGCCACCTGGGCGCGGACCCGCTGGTCATCGGTCATCGACGACGCCGGCAGCGGCAGCGCATGGAAACTGCCGTCCACCGTCTGGCCGACAAGGGCGGCCTCCTCGCGGGCCAGCCGGGCCTCGAGCACATCGAGCGCATCGTCCCAGCATGCAACCACGTTCACGCGCTCATCCGCTCGCCGGGCAGCTGCGGCTGACCGAGGCACGCGCTCCCCCAGGCATCGCGCAGCGGCAGCAGCAGCTCGACACAGCGCATCACCAGCAGCGGGTCACGCCCGACGTTGGCCGCAACCAGCTGATGCCAGATGAACTCGTAGATCCGGTCGAGTTCGCTGGCCACCCGGCCTCCGGCCGCGAAGTCGAGGGCGCACCGTAACTCGGTCACGATGCGCTGGGCCTTGAGCAGCTGCTCAGAAGCCTCCAACCGTCGGCCGCTGGCCTCGGCATCGGCGGAACGGCGCATGGCCGCGATCGCACCGTCCAAAAGCATGGCGACCAGCTGGGCGGGCGTGGCCGTCGCCATGCGGTTCTTGACGTACTGGTTGATGGCAGCTTGCGACATGGGGCTCTCTGGTAAAGGGATGAGCGGAGGTCAGGGATACAGTGCTGACGATTAGCCGAGCGAGCGGGAAAGACCGTTGGCTTGGCTCGACAGCTGAGCCATCGTCGTTTCGAGTGAGGTGTACTGCCGGCGGATGCGGCTTTCGACCACGCTGAGCCGCTGATCCTCGAGGAGGACCCGCGCCTTCAAGCCGTTGATGGAACTCTGCGCCGCGTTCATTGCGCCGCTGACCATTCCCGTGGTGTCGACCAACTGCTTGACGGTCTCGTACAACGTCCCGAAGACGCCTTTCACGGTTCCGCCGTCGCCGGCGAGCAACCGGACCGCGCCGGCGTAGTCGTTGTTGATGGCGCTGCGGAGTTTGGTCTCGTCGAGGCTGTATCGACCGTCCCGATCGAGCGCGATGCCGATCTCGCTGAGCACCTGGAGTTCCTGACTGGTGTCGCTGTAGCCCATGGCCGCCACCAACGTCGAGGACACGCGACGCAACCGGGAGTCGCCGCCGAGCGTGCCGAGCGTCCTGCTGTCAGCGTTGACGGTGCTCGCCGACTTGGCTGCGCCGATCACGGTGTTGAGTGCGTCGACCACCGATCCCGCGGCGTCGACGAGGGACTGTTCGTCACGGCTGACGGAGACGGTGACGTCGGTGTCGATGTCGGCGGCGAGCAGGTCGAGGGTGACCCCAGGGATCAGGTCGGTCACATGGTTGCTCGACCGGGAGATCGTGGTCACCCCGTCGGCCAGGGTGAGCTCCGCATCGCTGGCGGCACGCAGGGTGGTGAAGGTTTTGGAGGACAATCCCGAGAGGTTCGACAGGTCCATGGTCACCGCGTGGTCTAGGCCGGCCTCCTGGGCCGAGACCACGAACTTCGACGGGGTGGCGGTGCCGTCCTTGGTGTTGACCGCAGCGGCCGAGACCCCGGCATTGACGTTGTTGATGGCCGTGGCGAACTGGCTCAGCGTGGTCGTCCCCGTGGTCTCCACCACGCCGATCTTGGCGGCCCCGACCGCAAGCGTGCCGACCGAGAAGGTGGCGCTGTTGCCCGCGTTGTCGGAGAGCGTGATGGGGCCGGTCTTGGATACCGTCTGTTCCTTGCCGCCGAAGGTGACGGTGGCGGTGCTGGCGCCGACCTCCGAGACGGTGATCTCGTACTTCCCGACGGCGAGGTCGCTGGCGTCGGTGACGGTCAGGCCGACACCGGACAGGCCAGAGGCCACATGGGCCTTGCCTGCTCCCACCAGGTCGGTCACCTCGGTGAAGCCGGCGGCCATCTTCTGCTGGGCGGCGGCAAGCTGGGTGACCCGGAAGGTGAGGCTCGTGGGCGCAGCGGTGGAGCTGGCCTTGGCGAACACCAGCGACTCGTCATCGGAGCTTGCCGTTGCACTGGCGACCTTGGTCGGGGTGGAGACGGCGTTGACCGCCGACTTCAGGGCTCCGAGCTTGGTCTTGAGGTCCTGCCAGGTCGACAACTGTTTGCTGTAGGTGTTCTGCTTCGCCACCAAGCGGTTGCGGGGGGCCTGTTCGGCCGCCAGCAACGAATTGATGATCTCGCTGGTATTGAGGCCTGATGCCAGGCCCCCAATGCTGCTCGGCATCGCACTCTCCTCTTGAACGTGCACTGCGCTGACGACGATGTTTCGGCTGTTTCGCCGGGCTTCTCCATCCCCTACCGGGGGGTGAAGCGGTTCAGGGTCCGCTTCACCCCCGTCCAGTAGGTTCTCTCAGCTCAGGACGTCGAGGATCGCCGAGCCTGTTATCGCAGGAGCTGGAGAACCGACTGAGGGACCGTGTTGGCCTGGGCCAGCATGGCGGTGCCGGCCTGCACCATGATCTGGTGTCGGGTGAATTTCACCATTTCGGCGGCGATGTCGAGGTCGCGGATACGGGACTCCGACGACTGCAGGTTCTCGGAGGTCACGTTCAGGTTGGCGATCGTGTGCTCCATGCGGTTCTGCTGGGCGCCGAGGCCAGCCCGCAGCTGGTTGATGTTGTCGATGGCGTCGCGGATGGATTCAATCGCCCCCGATGCACCGGTGGTCAGGTCGATGGCGCTGAGGTCCACATTCGCGGCGGTGCTGACGCCGTTCTGCAGCGAGGCCGAGGACAGGTCCTGGGTGGTCACCGAGATGGTGTCGCTGCTCTGGGTGCCGACCTGGAAGATGACAGCACCCGAGCTGAACACCGCCTTGCCGGCGAACTTGGTGGACGAACCGATGCTGTCGATCTGCGCGAGCAGCTCGCTCAGCTCGGACTGCTCGGCCTCACCGTCACTGGTGGCGGTGTTCGCCGCGGAGACGGCCAGCTCGTTCATGCGCTGCAGGATGCTGGTGACCTCGTCGAGGGCGCCTTCGGCGGTCTGCACGAAGCTGATGCCGTCCTGGGCGTTGTTCACCGCGGTGTTGATACCACGGATGTCCGCACGGAGCCGCTCGCTCTTGGACAGACCGGCGGCGTCATCGGACGCCCGGTTGATGCGGAAGCCGCTGGAGAGGCGCTCCATCGACTTGTTGAGCTGGCCGTCGCTGATTGTCAGGTTCCGGTGGGCGGAGATCGCCATCGTGTTCTGGTTGATACGCAGGCTCATGTTGATCTTCCTTGAGGCTCGGGTTGTTTCCTGCCCGACATCCGTGTCGGGCCGAGCCTGTCTACGGCGCTGGCTCAGCGTCGCTTGAGATCACCGGTCTGCTTTCCCACCAGTACAGGAGGACCATCGTCCTCTTGCCAGCCTCAGGCTGCCTGACCTGGGCTTTTCGTCCTACCGAGCCATGAGGTGACCGCCGCGACCCGTGCCGGGAGCACCGTCGCGGCGCAACGGGCGGCCCGGTCCTGCAACTCGGCGTCGGCAGTCGCGAGCACCGCGTCGGTCCCGACGAGCAGGCCGGCCACGATGTCGTCGTCGGCCTCGGGCACGGCGAGGACGTCGCCCCCGCAACCATCGAGCAGCTCCGCCAGCCGGTCGAGGGTCTGCTGCTGCGCTGCGCGATCGGCGGCCTCGATCGCGACGACCAAGGTCGCGTCGTCGTCACCTCGGAGCGCACCGGCAACGACGGTCGCAGCGTCGGACCACCCGGTTCGGTTCGGACCGGCGACCAGCAGCAGGGTGCGACCCCGTGGATCGTCGAGCAGGTACGGCGGACGGCCGGCCCGATAGGGATCGAGCGCCAGGGCCCGCCTGGCCGGGCGGGCGGCCAGGGCCCGCAGACGCTGCGCCGCGTCGTCGGCAATGCGATCCCACGACAACTGTTCGGTCACCCGGGCCCGTCCGGCGGCAGCCACCGCCGACGCCGAAGCCGGGTCGTCGAGGACCTGCCGCAGGATCGACACCAACGCGTCGAGGTCGACCTCCGCTTCCCAGTAGCCGGAGCGTGACGGCCCGAGCTGCAGTGATTCCGGCGTGACCGACCTGCGGCGCGACGGCACCAGGAAGGCCGTGCGCTCGTCGCAGAAGTCACGGGCTGCGCCGTCGTCGGTGACGATGACCGGCAAGCCGCTGGCCATCGCCTCCGCGATGGGCAGGCCGAACCCCTCACCCCGGTACGGGTGCACCAGGGCGTCGCAGGACCGGTACAGCGAAGCAATGGCGGCTTGGTCGAGATCATCGGTGATCAGCTCGATCTCCGGCGCACCGGGCCGACGTCGGAATTGCTCGATCACCGAGACGGCGTTGCTCGAGCGGTACACCCCGTCGACGCCGTACGCCTTGATCACCAGGCACACGTCGTCGGTGTCGCGGAACGCCCGGCCGTAGGCCTCGAGCAGCAGGTCGACGCCCTTTCGACGGATGAGGCCGCCGACGAAGAGCAGCCGCCGCCCCTTGGTGGTGGCCAGCGGGTGACGCGGTCCGTCGGGTCGGAACCGCTCGCCGTCGACACCGAGCGGCACTACCACGAGCCGATCAGCCGGGATACCGGAACGCAGGTAGCAGTCCCGCACCCAGCTCGTGTAGCACCAGATCTCGTCGGGCCAGCTCTGCAGCGGCTCGATCCACTCGTCGGGCAGGCCGCCGAACTCCCACGGCTGGATCACCACGACCGGCGAGCCGTCCGCCGGTGCTGTCCAGTCCGGCGGCCACTGGTGGCGGATGGTCACGTCGGGCACCGCGGGCTCGGAACGACGGGCGGTCAACACCAGCGGCACCAGCCGGGGGTCGTCGGCTGCGGTCACCTCGGGCAGCACGTTCGACCGGGCAACGACGTCGATACCGTGACGGTCCGCCAGGCGCACGGCGAGCTCGCGGTTCACTTGGGACAACGAGTGGTATCGGAAGGCGGCACCGTCGATGGCCACCGTCAAGTTCGCAGTCTGCCCGGACTCTCCGGCCTGTCCGGGCAGGCCGGCCGCCACCTGCGACACTGTCGTGCCGGCGCAGGGCACGACCGAGCCGTCGGGCAGCACCAGCACGTCGGGCTCGATCTGTCCGGCCCACCGCTCGGCGAGACGACGCAGGTTGTCGGTCACCTTCGTCCAGCGCGCCGCGCCGCTCGCCGACTCGTGGTGTAACAGCACCGATGCCGGCTCGTACACCACGCGATAGCCGGCCGCCGCAGCCTTGAAGCACAGGTCGACATCCTCGCAACCGTTCCAGTAGCCCTCGTCGAAGCCGCCGAGCTCGGTGAAGGTCCCACGACGCAGCGCCATCACCGCGCCGGTCACCAGCTGCAGGTCACGTCGGCGGTTTGCGGCGGCCAACGAGGGCAACTCCCGGTAGAACAGGTGCACGCCGTTGAGGGCCAGGCCGTTCTTGCGGTCCTCGACGACGCCCATCCCGGCGTGCTGCAGGGTGCCGTCGGGGAAGAGCAGCTTGGGGGCCACGATGGCGACGTCGGGCTCGTCGAGCGGCGCCAGCAGCGCCTCCAGCCAGCCGGTCGACGCCTCGGTGTCGTTGTTGACCAGCACCACCCGCTCGCCCCGCGCCGCGGCCACGCCTTGGTTGCATCCCCGGGCGAAACCCTGGTTCACCGCGTTGCGCACGATCGTCGCCGACGGCCACAGCTGCGCCACCGTCTCGGCCGAGCCGTCGCTCGAGCCGTTGTCGACCACGACCAGCTCGACCACCGCCGGGTCCACGGTGCGGGCGAGTTGGCGCAGGCAGCGCTCGGTCATGTCGACCCGGTTGAACAACGGGATGACGATGCTGACCTCGGGCGCGACCGGCGGGGTGGACCCCACCAGCGCCTCTGCGGGCTCGCCGGCACCGACCCGGCCCGCCCGTTGCCGCCCGATGCACTCAACGATGGCCGTCGCCAGGCGCGGACCGACCGAGTCGATCGACTGCTCACGCAGCACCGTGCGTCGCCCCGCCTCCGCCATCAGCGTGCGCAGCTCCGGATGGCGGTCCAACGTCTGCAGGGCGCGTAACACGGCGTCGTGGTCCTCGGCGTCGACCACCGCCGCCCCTCCCCCGCCGGCGAACTGCTCGGGTCCGCCCGAGCCGCGCTGGGCCAAGGTCGGCACACCGACCAGCGCAGCCTCCGACATCGCCAGCGGGTAGGAGTCCTGCCGGGACAGCAGCGCCAGCACGTCGAACTCGGCGACGAGCTCGAGCGGCCGGGCGTGCTCGCCCAGAAACGAGAGCCGGTCGGCCAGGCCGTCGGCAGCCACCGCAGCCAGCAACGCCTCGGCGTCCTCGCCGCAGTGGCCGACCCAGCGGAAGTCCCAGCCGGCCGAACCCAGCTCTTCGGCACGCGCCGCAGCCGCACCGGCGCAACGGGCCAGCAGGTCACCGCCCTTGAGCCAGCAGAACGTGCCGAACCCGCCGGTCACGAACCGGCCGGCACGATGGCGGTGGGCGCCGAGAGCCGCCGCTTCGGCGAACCGCTCCGGCGTCAACGGCGGCGCCACCCGGGTGATGGGTCGGTCGATCGGGCCGAGCAGGCGACGCAGGGCCGCCTCGGAAGCGGCCGACACGGTGACCAGACCTCGGCTGGCAATGACCGCCTCGGCCACCCGCCGGCGGCCGATCGCGTCGATGGCGTGATCGAGCTCGTGGGTGTGCAACAGCGTCGCGCACCCACGCCGGGCCAGCTCGGTGACCACCTGGCTGGCCACCGCGGTGTTCCCGTAGACCAGGTCGCAGTCGGGCAGGGCGGCGAGATCGAGCCGTCCACCGCTCGGCCGCACGACCAGGCCGAGCGCCGCGAACTCGGCGAGCAGCGGGCCGGGCACGAGCACCACGGTGGCCACCGACGCACCCTGGGCCACCAGCCAGCGGGCCACGGTGAGCAGCACCAACGGTGCCCCGGTCCGGGTCGCCTCGTGACACACCAGCAGCAGGCGCAGGCCGTCGAGCCGACGGCCGATCACCGGAGGGGCCTCTGCGGACAGGGCGATCCCGTCGACCGCACGCTGCCAGTGCTCGAGGACCCACGCAGACGTCGAGTCGAGGCGTCCTGGACGCCAGACCACGCTGCCCGCGCGCGTCCCGGCGAAGCGCACCGACGCGTCGAGACCGGCGTTGCGCAATGCGGCCTGCAAACCGTCCGGGTCGTCGTGATGCACGACGAGCGGCGTATGGGGGCTGCGGACCGAACCGAGCAGGCCGACCGCCTCGGCGGGCCGTACGCCCGTCAGATCGATCACCGCATCGTCCACGCTGAACCCGTCCATCACGAACCACCGGCTCCGCTCGGCGCCGGCTGCGCGCCAAGCCACCTCTCGTAGCCTTCGGCCTCCCAGGGCATTCCACGCCGGAACCGGTTCGGCCAGGGGTACAGGGCCGAACCGCTGTCGCGGTCGCGCAGATAGCGGGCGGGGGCGACGACCTTGGCCGGGTCCCCTGTCGCGAACATGCCTTCTGGTATGTTCTCGCGGACGACGGAGTGGGCCCCGACCACGGCATGGCGCTGCACGTGTACGCCGGGCAACAGCACCGTACCGGTCGCCACGACGGCGTAGTCGTCGACCGCGCTACCCGTCAGACGATCACCCGGCGGAGCTGAATCGTTCGTGAACACCACGAACGGAAAGATCCAGACGTAGCTGCCGATAGCGGTGCCCATACTGAGATGCGCATTGGTATGGACGCAGACGAAGTTGCCGATGCGCAGTTCGCCCTCGAGGCTGGCGTTGGTCCCGATCCGTACGGAATCGCCTGCCTCGCACCCGGCCCGCAGCGTTGCATGGTGGCCGACCTGCAGGTCCGTACCGAAACGCGAGCCGGCGTAGAGCACGCTTCCCGTACGGATGGTCGCCCGGTTCCCGATGACCAGTTCCGGCGGTGCGTCCCCTTCAGGCCGGGCCACCGGTTCGCCCAACGAGACATGGGACCCGACCACTGCGCCCGATCCGAGGCGAACCCCCGGATGCACGATGGTGAACGCGCCGATCCGAACGTTCTCGCCCAGTTGGGCATCGGGGGCCACCACGGCGGTGGGGTGGATGTTCCGGCTCACGCCGCGCTCCGCTTCTTCTTCCACCGCTGACCGTGCAGGTCGGTCGCGGCAATCTCGATTTTCTGGGGGATCTTGAACGGCTCGAGCTGGCCCCGGCACTGTGCTCGAACCCGGCGGCGCAGCGAGGAGAGGTCCTCGCCGGTATCGATCTGCAGTCGTGCCACCACGATCTGACCGACCAGCGGGTGCGGCTCGCCGTGCACCACTGCGTCGAGGACACCGTCGAGCCGTTGGAGTACCCCTTCGACCTCCGCCGGATAGACCTTCTCGCCGCCGACATTGATGATCTCGGAGGTCCGCCCGAGTACCCGAAGCCACTCACCATCGGTGTCCACCGCGTCACCGGTACGGAACCAGCCGTCCGGCGTGAACGGGCTCGGCGCATTGAGGTAGCCGAGCATCGCTGCCTCGGCGAGGATCTCGAGCTGCCCGTCGACCACCCGCAGCTCGTACCCCTCACCACCCATGCGCATCCACAGTGAGTCCGACCCGCGCGACTTGGTGCGCAGGATGCCCACCTCCGACAGCCCGTAGGTCTGCTTCAGCTCGACGCCGGGCAGGGCCCGTCCGAGCCGGGCAAGGGTCGCCTCGGGCATCGGCTCGGTGCCGTAGGTGATGAGCCGGAGACTGGACAGGTCGTGATCGGTGTAGGCCCGGCTGACCAGTAGCAGGTTCAGGAACGTCGGTGAGGTCGGCAGCAACTGCACCCCCCACCGCTCGATGAGCCGGCAGATCGCCGCCGGCGAACGGTCCTCGGCGACCACGACACAACCGAGGCTCGACAACGTGGCCAGCAGGGTGTTGAACCCGCCGATGTGGTCGAACAACAGGAACGACACCGCACGCAAGGCGGCCCGCGCCGTGGTGAACTTGGCCAGCAGCGGGACGAGGTCGTGTACGGCCGCCTTGCTCGCACCGGTGGAACCGGAGGAGAACAGCACGAGACCGGGATGCCCCGTCGCCCGCAACTGCCCCAGAAGCGGGTGGGGCGGCGCACCGGCCCGCCGATGCATCTCCGGGCCAACGGCGGGCTCGATCGTCCACTGCACCTCGGCGATGGCGCAGAACATCTCGGCGCGCTCGCCCAGCGTGGCCGACAACGGCACGACCACCGCCCGGTGCTGCACCGCAGCCAGCAGACACGCCACCGACTCCAGGCCGAATTCCGCCGTCACGGCCACCACGTCACCGGGTTCCACCCCGGCCGCCCCGAGGTGTGCTCCCCAGCACCGTACCGCGGCCGACAGGTCCCGGTAGCTGATCGCCCGATCGTCGCAGACCATGGCCGGCTGATCGGCCGCACCGGCCCAACGCTCGAACAGGAAGGAGAGCGGCCCCTCCTTCATGACACACCACCCAGATAGAGCACCTGACCGGTCACGAAGCCGCTCTCCGGCGACAGGAAGAAGTCCACGACGTTGGCCACATCGGCCATGGTCCCCAGTCGGGTGATGGCCTGCCGGCCGACCAGTGCAGCAATTGCGGCATCCGGCACGCCGGCGATGAGCGCGGTCTTCACCGGCGTCGGCCCGACCGCATTGACCGTCACCCCGAACGGCGCGAACTCGCGGGCCAGGACGCGGGTCAGCCCCTCGACGGCGGCTTTCGACGCCACGTAGGCCGCCTCACCGTCGAGGGCCAGGGGTACCGCCACCGTGGTGAAGTTCACGATGCGCCCGAAATGCTGGCGCTGCATCACCTTCGCCGCTTCTCGGGCCGCGAGGAACGTGCCCTGCACGTTGACCTTGAGCAAACGCTCCACGCTGCGGGCGGTGGTCAGCATGGCGTGGTTCATCGAGGCGGTACCGGCGTTGTTGATCAGATGGTCCAAGCGGCCGTAGCCGCGGCGTACCTCGGCGAATGCCGCTCGCAATGCGACCTCGTCGGTCACGTCGGCCTGCAGATGCCGATACCGCTCGTGCTGCACGACGGCCTCACGCCGCGCCAGACCCACCACGCGATGACCGCGCTCGAGATAGTGGGCGACCAGTGCGGCACCGATCCCGCTGGTGGTGCCGGTGATGAACGTCACGGGCGACGCGGTTCCCGGCTTGTCCGCTTGCAGCCCCGACCTGCCGTCCACCCGAGCCGTCGACGTAGCGGTCACGCGACCGGCATCCGGTCACAGGCCAGGTCCGCCAGGCTGCCGATCGACCGGAAGGGGCTGCGGGCCTCCGACATCGCCTGGTCGTCGGCCAGGTCCACCGAGACCCCGAACGTGTCCTCGATCGACTGCTCCAGGGCGACCAGCACGCTCACCAGCTCGAGCGAACTGAGCACACCGTCGGACCCGTACAGCGTCACCGCAGCGAGCTCGTCCGTGCCTGCGTCGGCACCAACCTGGTCCAGGGCCGCGCCGATGTCATCGACCGCAGTCCGGATGAGGGCGATCATCTCGTCTCGCATCTCCACCTCTTCGTTCGTCGGCCGTGCACCGCCTACGCGGCGAGACACGTACCTCACCGTCGTTATCGGCACCGGGATCGCCTCGTTTGAGTAGGTATCGGCACCGTTGGACGGTAGGTCCCCCGACCCAGCCCGGCACGCTGACCACCGAACATCGTTCTGCCGTCGGATTCCTTCAGCCGATAGCCCACGATTCCGATAACCCCAACACACGGCAATCACCCTCACCGGAAAGCGTGACGTGATGTTGAAGATCGACGATGTTCGCCCGGCTGCGCAGCTCACCGAGAACACCACCAGGTCCGACCTGCTCGGCGTAGCCGTCGTGGGGACCGGATACTGGGGGCCGAACCTGGTCCGCAACTTCGCCTCGGTGCCCGAGATGGACCTCCGCTGGGTCTGCGACCTCGATCGGTCCCGGGCCGACGGCGTGGTCGGCCGCTACAGCCGCATCGGGACGACGGACCGTCTCGACGAGATCCTCGACGACCCCGCCGTCGACGCCGTGGCGATCGCCACGCCGGCGGCCACCCATTCCGGCCTCATCGAGCGGTGCCTGCAGGCCGGACGCCACGTACTGGTGGAGAAGCCGCTGGCCCTGCGCGCCGCCGACGCCGAGCGCCTCGTGGCGATCGCCCACCGGGCCGGGCTGGTGCTCATGTGCGACCACACGTACTGCTACACGCCGGCGGTGGCCGAACTTCGGCGCCTGTTGCACTCCGGCGAGGTCGGCGAGGTGCAGTTCATCGACTCGGTGCGCATCAACCTCGGCCTGGTGCAGCCCGACGCCGACGTGCTGTGGGATCTCGCACCGCACGACCTGTCGATCCTCGAGAACGTCCTGCCCCCGGGCATCGTGCCGGTGTCGGTCTCCGCACACGGCTCCGATCCCATCGGTGCGGGCAAGGCCTGTGTGGCCTATCTCAGCCTGCAGTTGTCCAACGGCGGTATCGCCCACATCCACATCAACTGGCTGTCCCCGATCAAAGTCCGCACGGTGATCGTCGGGGGTTCCCGACGGATGGTGGTGTGGGACGACCTCAACCCGTCGCAGCGGTTGACCGTCTACGACCGCGGTGTCGACCTCGAGGTCGGCGACACCACGGCCAGGCGGGTGTCCTACCGCAGCGGCGACATGCAGGCACCGGCGCTACCCGAACGCGAGGCACTGCGCGGGGTCGCCGTGGAGTTCCTGCGTTCGATCCGCCAGGGCACCGCACCGCTCACCGACGGCCGATCGGGGCTGCGCGTCCTGCGTGTGCTCGAAGCCGCAAGCCGTTCGCTGGCCGAGATGGGCCGCGAGATACCTCTGGAAGGAACCTGGTGACCACCTCCCTGCACGGAACGCGTTGCGTTCTCACCGGCGGCGCCGGTCTCATCGGCTCGCACCTCACCGAGTTGTTGCTCGGTGCCGGCGCGGCCGAGGTCGTGATCCTCGACAACTTCAGCCGCGGTAGCCGCCACAACCTCGCAGCCGTTTCCGGTTCGCCCCGCCTGACGGTGCTCGAGGGCGACATCCGTGATGCCGGCCTCGTCACCGAGCTGGTCGACGGCGTAGACATCGTGTTCCACCTCGCCGCCATCCGCATCACCCAGTGCGCCGAGGAGCCGCGCCTGGCCCGCGAGGTCCTCGTCGACGGCTCGTTCAACGTGATCGAGGCCGCCTGCCGCGCCGGCGTGGACAAGATCGTCGCCTCCTCCAGCGCCTCGGTGTACGGCATGGCCGAGCTGTTCCCGACCGACGAACGCCATCATCCATACAACGACGACACCATCTACGGCGCCTCGAAGGCCTACCTCGAAGGCATGCTGCGCAGCTTCCGTGCCACGACGGGCCTGCGCTACGTCGCGCTGCGTTACTTCAACGTCTACGGACCCCGGATGGACACCCACGGCAAGTACACCGAGGTGCTCATCCGCTGGATGGAGCGCATCGCCTCGGGCCAGGCACCGATCATCTTCGGCGACGGATCCCAGACCGTCGACCTCATCCACGTACGTGACATCGCCCGCGCCAACCTCGCAGCTGCCTGCTCCGACCGGGAGGAGGGCGTCTACAACGTCGGCACCGGCGTCGAGACCTCGCTGTACGAACTCGCCCTGCACCTGCAGCGGGTGATGGGGTCGGATCTGCCGCTCGAGTTCGGGCCGGAACGCTCGGTGAACGCCGTACGGCGCCGGCTGGCGTCGGTCTCAGCGGCAGCCCGGGACCTCGGATTCGAGTCGTCGATCGACCTCGAGTCAGGCCTCGCCGACCTGGTGAACTGGTGGCGCGGGGACAACGCAAACGGCAGCGTCTCCGCCGAGGCAGCATGAGCGCTCCCTCGACCCCCGTCATGCGCCCGTGGTTCGGCGACGAGGAGACCGCGGCGGTCGCCGAGGTCCTGGCCTCCGGCTGGGTGGCCCAGGGACCGCGAGTAGCTGCGTTCGAAGCGGCCTTCGCCGAACGGGTCGGCGCCCGCCACGCCATTGCCGTGTCGTCCTGTACGGCCGGGCTGCACCTGGCGCTCGAGGCCGCTGGAATCGGTCCCGGCGACGAGGTCGTGGTGCCCTCGCTGTCCTTCATCGCCACCGCGAATGCTGTGCGCCACGTCGGCGCCCGGCCGGTCTTCGCCGATGTCGACCCGGTCTCCCAGAACCTCACGGCGGCGACGGTCGCCGCGGTATGGACCCCGTCCACCACTGCCGTGCTCGTCGTGCACCAGGCCGGCATGCCGGCCGATCTCGACCAGCTGGCCGAATACTGCGGGCGCCGCGGCCTGCTCCTCGTCGAGGACGCGGCCTGTGCGCTGGGGTCGAGCTACCGGGAAACGCCGATCGGTGGGCACGGGCGAACCGCGGTGTTCTCGTTCCATCCCCGCAAGGTCATCACCACCGGCGAAGGGGGCATGATCACCACCGACGACCCGGTGATGGCCACCCGACTCGACCGGCTACGCCAGCACGGCATGAGCGTGAGCGCCGCCGCTCGCCACGCCTCGGCGCAGCCGGTGATCGAGCAGTACCTCGAGGTCGGCTACAACTTCCGGCTGAGCGATCTGCAGGCGGCGGTAGGGCTGGTGCAACTGGGCCGGCTCGACGCCATCGTCGAACGCCGGCGGCATCTCGCGCAGCGTTACCGCGACCGGCTGACAGCGCTCGACTGCGTCGCCGTCCCCGGCGATCCCGACTACGGCCGGACCAACTTCCAGGGCTTCATCGTCGAACTCGGGCCAGGCTTCGCGACCGGCCGCAACGAGGTGCTCGGGGTTCTCGCTGCGGCGGGCATCTCGGCGCGCCGGGGCATCATGGCGATCCACCGCGAGCCCGCCTACCGCGATCACGGCCACGGACCGCTGCCGGTCACCGAGCACCTCAGCGACCAGACCCTGATCCTGCCCATCTTCCATCAACTCGACGAGACCGAGGTCGATCGGATCGCCGAGGTCGTCATCAACGCCGCCCACGGCCGACAGAGGATCGCCGCATGACCGCGCTGACCGCAACACCGTCCGTCCCGCTGGTCGATCTCGCCCGGCAACATCGCGAGCTTGCCCACGAAATCGAGCCCGCAGTGCTCGCCGTCCTGGCGCGGGCCGACTTCGTCCAAGGGTCGGCCGTCGCCGCCTTCGAAGCCGCGTTCGCACAGTTCAGCGGCACCGAGCACTGTGCCGGGGTCGCGAACGGCACCGACGCGCTCGAGCTCGCGTTGCGGGCCGCGGGCATCGGACACGGCGACGAGGTGATCGTCCCGGCGAACAGCTTCTTCGCCACGGCCGAGGCCGTCGTCCTCGCCGGCGCGACCCCGGTCCTCGTCGACGTCGACCCGGTCTTCCACCTCATCGACGTCGAGGCGGCCGAAGCGGCGCGGACCGCGCGCACCCGGGCGGTGCTACCGGTGCATCTCTACGGCCAGATGGCCTTCGTCGAACGGCTCCGCGACGCAATGGGGGCAGACGTCGTCATCATCGAGGACGCAGCCCAGGCCCAAGGGGCCCGTCGGCACGGTGACGGGATCGGCGCGAACAGCCTCGCCGCGGCGACGAGCTTCTACCCTGGCAAGAACCTCGGCGCAGCCGGGGACGCCGGGGCGGTGCTCAGCAACGATGCCGCGTTCGACACCGCCATCCGGCAGCTGCGCAACCACGGCAGCATCGAGAAGTACCACCACGAACACATCGGCCGGAACTCCCGGCTCGACACCATCCAGGCGGTGGTGCTCGCGGCCAAGCTCACCCGCCTCGCCGAGTGGAACCACCAGCGCCGCGCCGCCGCAGCCCTCTACGACGACCTCCTCGCCGACGAGGCACGCGTCGCCCGGCCCGCAACCGCTGCGGGCAACGAGCACGTCTTCCACCTCTACGTGGTGCAGGTCGACCATCGTGACGACGTCCTCGCCGAGCTGAACCGGGTGGGCATCGGCGCCGGTGTGCACTATCCGATCCCGCTGCACCGTCAGCCTGCGCTCGGTCCCCACCTCGACGGCCCGCTGACCTTCCCCAACAGCGAGGCCCTCGCCGCGCGGGCGTTGTCCCTGCCGCTGTTCCCCGGCATCGACGTCGCCGAACAGGAACGCGTCGTGCAGACGCTCCGCCATGTGCTGGACCACATCGCGTGAGGACCGGCTCGGAACCGCTACGGGTCCTGCTGGTCGGCGCCGGCGTGGCGAACGGGCGCCGTCGGCCCTGGGCGCACCTCACCCGCTCGTTGCCCGACGGCTGCGTCGCCTTCCTCGCCGATTCGAGCGCCGTCCGTGGCCCCGATGAGGCCCTGACGGCACTGCGCTGGCAGCTCCGCGTCAACGCGCCACACCTTGTGGTACGGATCCTCGACGACCATTCCCACCCCAATGAAGGGGCGGGAATCGACGACGAGTTGTCGTCGCTGGGTGAATCCGGACGTTGTCCGACCGTCGCCGTCAGCCAGCCCTGGAGCGCCGATCCGTCACCGGTCTTCTACGACCTCGGTATCACGGTCGGGTCCGGCGCACCGTCGCCCAAGGCCGAGCTCTCGCTGCACCTGCCGCTGGCGATCAACGCCGAGCTGCTCCGTAGCGGTCTGAGCCACCCGGCCGGGCGGCCATCGGACGTCGTCCTGTACGGCCCGGCCACGTCAGCGGGCAGCACCGTGGCTATTCAACTGCTCGAACGCGGCTACCGGGTTCGCCTGCTACACCCGTCCTGGGAGGACGATCCACGTTTCCGCGGGCTGGCCCACGGCCGTTGGCCCATGGCCTATCGCGCCGCCTTGCTAGGACGGGCCGGCCTCGTCATCGCCACCGGAGCCGACGGGGCGACCGACGAGCATGCCAAGCGCGACCAACGCGCCCTCGAGGCCCTCGCCGTGGGCGCCACGGTGGCGGCCTTCGGTCCGGTCCGGGATGCTGCAGGACAATCGGTCATCACCCTCGAGGAGGACGACAAGGGCGCTTGGTCGCAGGAAATAGTCGACCTCCTCGGTCGCGCAGCACCACCGCTCGTTGCCGGGGACACCTCCTTGCCGCGTTGGCAACAGCACTGGCATGACGTGCTCGAAGCCCTGCAGGAGCGCCTCGAGGGGTGCACACCGGTGGCTCGGGACTGGGAGCGAGCGCCGGCACACACCCGGCTCGCCCGTCACCGCAGCCGGGTGGCGTTCCTGATGCCGGTGTACAACGGCGCCGGCTACCTGCGCCAGGCCGCCGGCTCGGTCCTCGAGCAGTCCGATCCGGATCTCGAGTTGATCATCGTCGACGACGGCTCGACCGACGACACGTGGCAGGTGGCCTGCGCGCTCGCCGACGAAGACCATCGGGTGAAGGCATTCCGGCAGCCCAACATCGGTCAGCTCGGGCGCTTCGACCTGCTCCACCAGCAGGCCATCACCGAGACCGATGCCGATCTGCTGGCCTTCCTCGGCGCCGACGACATCGCGGCCCCCCGACGTCTCGAGCAGCAGCGGCAGATGTTCGACGACGAACCCGAGCTCGACGTCGCGTTCTCCGAGGGCCTCACCATCGACGGCGACGGTCGACCGCTGGGCCGGGTCTGGCACGACACGGCGGGGTTCGACCGCTGGTCGATGGCCCGGACGCTGCTCACCCACGTCCCGATCGGCCATCCGACGGTGACCCAACGCCGTCGCACCGTGGACCTCGTGGGTCCATACAACCGGGCCTTCGCCTGCGACTACGACTTCTGGCTCAAAGCAGCCGGCTTCTGCCGGTTCGCCAAGAGCAGGGAACGCCTCGTCGCCTACCGGCTGCACGGCAACAGCTCGTCCACCGGCCCGGGAGCAGCACGCGGACGGATGGAGGGGGCGTGGACCCGTGCGCAGAACCGCAGCGACGTCACCATCGCCGACCTCTACCCCGAGCTCACCCAACTGGGGCCGGAACCGCCGACCGTGTCCAAGGCGTTCACCCACTTGGCCCTGAGCCTGTTGGAGTTCGATCCCCGCGGGGCGGCGGACGCCATCCTGGCCGAGAGCGATCGGGCGGAACAGCACCTGCCGTCCGTGCTCGGCCGGTACAGCCGGGCGATCGCCCTGGCGGCGAAGGGCGACCTCGACCAGGCGAACGCCACGCTCGCCCAGCTGGCGTCGCTCGGGTTCGAACCTGCTCGGCTCGCCCAGAACGCCATCGCGGAGCTGCGCGCCGGCCGCGGCGGGTCCATCCCGTCGGTCCGGCCCGAGCTCGCCTGCCCCGAGCTCGCCGATGTCCGGCCCGCCACGTCGGACCGGGTCTGGCGGCTCGACGGGTCGCTGCGGGCCGCACATGTCGTGCAGTGTGGGCTCGACTGGTCCCGCCCGGAGGTGGCAGTGCCACTCGTCGAGCAGTTCTGCCGGCGTTTCCGCCGTGATCAGGACATCCAGCTGTGCTTCGTCGGCGAACGCCACGAGCACGAAGCGGCCGGCCAGATCATCGCCGCGTTGACGACCCATCTCGGCGCCACGATGGACCAGGCGGCGGACCTCATCCTGCTCGCTCCCGACGAGCTCCCCGCCGATCGCACGATTCTCCCTGCGAGCACGCCGCTCGAGGTTCGCGCGTCGTGCACCCGACTCGACGCGTTGCACCGTCGCTGGCTGTTCGAACCATCGCTGAGGTTGTCATGACCCTGTCCTCGGCGCCCCGCCTCGCCTACATCGGCGGTACGCCACGCGGGCTCCGCGTCCTCGAGGCCCTGGTCGAGCTCGATCTGGTCCCGGTATGCATGTGGATCATGCAGGAGGACGGGCACGAACAGCGTCGGGCCAGCGAGGATCTGGCGGGCCGAGCCGAGCAACTCGGTGTCCCCTACCGTCTCGCCCGCCGCATGGGGTCCGACGATCCGGCCACCCTCGCTGCGGCACAGGCCGACCTCCTCCTCGCCGTGGGCTGGCGCACCATCATTCCCCGCGAGGTCTACGCCACGCCTCGTTTCGGGGCCGTCCTCATCCATGATTCGCTGCTGCCGCGCTACCGAGGTTTCGCCCCCACCAACTGGGCGATCATCAACGGTGAGCGCGAGGCGGGGGCGACCCTGCTGCACATGGCCGATGGTGTCGATCAGGGCGACATCATCGGCCAGGTGCGCATCCCGATCGGCCCCCGTACAACGGCCCCCGAGCTCTACGACGACGTGATCGACGCAACGGTCGACCTCGTCCGCACTCACCTGACCGACGTGATCCGGGGGTGTGGTCCGCGCCGGGCGCAGGACGAGTCGATGGCCTCCTACGCCTGCGCCAGAACGCCCGAGGACGGCCGTATCGACTGGGGCTGGCGGACCGACCGCATCGACCGGCTCGTGCGCGGTCTCACCTATCCGTACCCAGGAGCATGGACCTCACACAACGGCCGGCGGCTGTTCGTGTGGGACGCCGAACCCCTCGACCCCGCTCCCTGCTACGAAGGCCGAATCACCGGTCGGGTCGTACGCAGCGCAGGCGGCTCCATCGACGTGTTGACCGCCGACGGGGTCATGCGGGTCCACCGGGCCGGCTACGAGCCCGACGAGCAACGGGCCGCCGACGACCTGGTCCGCTCGGTCAGGTGCCGACTTGGTTCCGACGACGCAGCCCTGGCTGCGAGCCCTGACCACCCATGATCAAGCAATCCAACCCCATCGCTCGCGCATCGCGCCGCCAGGAGACGACATGGCAACCAGCTCCAATCGCACCAGCAGCCGAGACTGCGTGCTCGTGCTCATCGACCAGGACCAGTCGCGCCGTTCGCTAATGCCGTTGGTCGAACGGGTCATGGCGGCGGTGAGCCGCGCCGACCGGGTGGCGGTTGTTCTCACCGATTCGACGGACGCCACCGCATTGAAGAAACGCTTCCCCGCGCTCGAGGTCCAGCCGACGGAGTCCCAGGATCGTCCCGCCGTCATTGCCGGGCTTGCGGGCACCCACGACGGGCCGGTGTGCATCGTGGAGGCACGGGCCGTATTCGCCACCTCCCGCTGGCTCGGCGAGCTCCTTGCACCGGTTCTCGATGGCGAGGCGGACATCACGCTTCCCGCAACCAATGCCGCACCGTTCCCGTCATGCCCGGTCGCCGCTCCGGATGCCGCCGCATCGATGGCCCGGATCCGCTCGGCAGCGCAGGACGCCCGGCGGGCCGAAGCGTCGCGTCGCGTGGCCGCGATGCACGGCCCGGTGGCGTGCTTTGCCGGTGGCGTACTCACCGGTATTGGCTCCGTCGAGTCGCTCGAGAGCATCGAGCACGGCAAGCACCGTGTCATCGAGGTGCCCCGGGTCTACGTACACGCCACCGAGGGGGTCCCACAGATCTCCGTCGCCATGATCATGAAGAACGAGGCAGACGAACTCGCCGACTGTCTGGCATCGCTGCGCCCGTTCGCCGACGAGATCGTCATCTACGACACCGGGTCCACCGACGACTCGGTGGAGCTGGCCCGTTCGCTCGGCGCCGTGGTGATCGAGGGCGAATGGCGCAATGACTTCGGCTGGGCCCGCAATCAGGCCATGGATGCAACCCGGGGCACCTGGATCCTCAGCATCGACGCCGACGAGCGCCTCGAGATCGACCATGGGGTCGTGCCCGAGATCCGTGGTCTGCTCGGCGACGACCCGCCCGTGGAACGGTTCATCATCGAGCTGTTCGACCTGCAGGGATCGGTCCACGCCCCGGTTCGCTCCACCAGCGGCGTACCCATGGCCCGTCTGTTCCGCCGGAGCTCCTGCCGCTGGGTCGGGGCGTTGCACGAACAACCCGACGCCCGTCCCGGCACCCCGAAGGTTCGCAGTGTCCTGCTGCCCGGGGTCCGCTACCTGCACCGGGGCTACCTCAACGAGTACGTGGACGGCCGCAACAAGTGGGCCCGGAACCTCGAGGTGGCAACCGCCGGACTCACTGGTGTCCCGGATTCCGACAAGGAGTGTTTCGACCTCGGACGCTCGCTGCGTTCGGTCGGTGAGCACGCCCGGGCGTTCGCCCTGTTCGAGCGGGCGGCGGATCTCGACCAGAATCCCGTCATCACCCGTGGTGCCCTCGAGTTCATCGTACTGACGCTGTGCGAGACCGGGCAGGCCGCTGCGGCTGCGCCGTACCTCGAGCGCCTCCGAGCCCTCCGTGGCGGCGAGGGCCCGGCCCGGTACCTGCAGGGTTGGACCCACATCCACCTCAACCAGTGGGAGGACGCGGCGACCTGCTTCGAAGGACTCACCGACTACAGCGACAACTTCACCGGCTTCCGGGTCGAGAGCGTGTCCCTGGCACTGGCCATGGCCTACCGGGGCCTCGGCCGTCGCGAGGATGCCGCCGCCGCCGCGTCGGAGGCCCTGCGATGCAACGACCAGGCGATCGATGCCTGGGCGGTGCTCTTCGACTGCACCGACGGTGATGCACCGGCGCTGACGGACGCGGCGAGGTCGCTCGACCTCGAACGGCTCCTGCCGCTGTTCGCCAAGCTCCAGGAGTACCCGGCCGGGGTGCGCGACCGGCTCGCCGACGCCGTCTGGGACGCCCATCCGGGCAACCGGGTGGTCCTGGCGGTCGCGTCGCAGCTCGCCGGTCAGCTCGACCTCGACCGCATGCTGGTGTGGTCCGGCCGACTGCGTAGCAACGGGCTGAGCAAGTTGTGTCCCCTCCAGACCGTTGCCGACGACGGTTCCCGTACCGTGGCCGAACGGGCCGACGTGCTCGTCCGGGCGGTGAACGACCTCGGTGCCGCCGACCTCGCCGACGAGCTGGAGAAGCTGGTCGGCCTGTTGCACGACCACGAGCTGGTGGACCTGCTCGACCGTGCGATGCAGAGCTTCCCGGCGGCTGCCGGCTCGGTCATCGTGGCCGGGGCGACCTCCGCTGCGCGTTGCCACGGGATCGTGGTCTGCCTGGTCACCCACGGCTACCTGAACGAGGCGCTGGCGGTCGTGGGCCACGGCGCCGAGCTCGACGGCGACGGCATCCGTCGCCTGCTCGAGGCCGACCCGCAGCTGGCCCGAACCCTGCGGGCGGCGGCCGAGACGGCCGGGCGCAGCGATCTCGCCCCGGTCCTGTCGCACGCAGCCTGACCGGCACAGCCCGACCAACAGATGCGGCCGACAGCGGCGCGGGAATCCCCGCGCCGCTGTCGCGCCCGCGCACCACCATCGCGTCGCCATGCCGGTGTCGGCTCCACAAGCCGATGCCCGCCCGTGTTGTCGCTCCCGCGCCACGACGGCAGGTCCGACGACGGCCGGCCCGACGACGGCCGGTCCGACGACGGCCGGCCCGACGACGGCCGTACGGCCTTGGACCGAACCCGCCGGCGCGCACACGGGCCCACGGCGGCCCGGGCGGCACCGCGCCGACCCGGACTGCACCACGACCGGTCGAGCAACCCCGCGGATCTGGCAGTCGGATGCGTCACCTCCAGGCCGATCGGACCGAGGCGAACAACGGACGCCCAGCGACCCGCCGACCCGCCGACCCGCCGACCCGCCGACCCGCCGACCCGCCGACCCGCCGACCCGCCGACCCGCCGACCCGCCGACCCGCCGAAAACAGCGAATCGGCGCCGAATCGCTCCGAGTCAACGAGAACCCACCCGAGTTCGACGAGTTCGACCACTTTCTGCAAGAGAGTCTCCACGCTCAGCGTTGGTTCGGACGATCCGGTGGCCCGCCGTCGTGTCCGGGACGCGACGAAGCCCTCTCGACGCCATCGGAAACGGCAACGAGAGGGCTCGTGTCGGATTCGCCGAAGGCGAACGGGTCAGCGCAGGAAGTCGAGTAACGAGGTGCTGTGCAGACGGGCGACCACGGCAAGGGTGGCCTGATAGGCCGCCTCGGCGTCCTTGAGGTTCATCACGGCCTCGCCCATGTCGACGTCCTCGAGCAGGCTGCGCGAGCTGCGCATCGCCACGATGGAGTCCTCGGCCTGGCTCTGGACCAGTTCGAGCTGGTTCACCCGACCGCCGACCGAGGCCAACGCGCCGGACACGTCCATCATCCGGGCGTCGATGTTGTCGAGCTCGGCCCGTGCGTCCTCCGGCGAGGTCGAACGGATCGCCGCCGCCGCCCGGTTGATCACCGCGAACACGTTGTCGGTCCCCGCCGGGGTCCCGGCCTCGAAACCGAAGACCTGCTTGCCGTTGGTGCTGACCGACAAGGTCAGCTCGGGGCTCACCCGGCGATCGACGCTGTTGGCATCGCCGACCCAGGCCACCGCTCCGGAGGTGTTCTGCACCGCCGCTGCCGAGAACCCGCCGAACACCGAACGGCCGGCGAACTGCGAGTTCGCCACGGTCACCATCTGGTCACGCAGGGTCTCCAGCTCGGTGGCGATTGCCGCCCGGGCTTGGGGGCTCTGCATCTTGGAGCTGCCTGAGATGACCAGCTCCCGCACCCGGTTCATGATCGACGAGGCGTCCTGCAACGCGCTGTCCTGCGCCGCGAGCATGGAAAGCCCGTCGTCGGCGGCGCTGATGTAGGCGCCGGCCATCGACTCCTTGGCCCGCAACCGGTTGACGGCGATGGCGTCGGTGGGGGCATCGGAGATCTTGGTCAGCCGCTTGCCGGAGGACAGCTGTCGCTGGGCGTTTGTGAGCCTGGCGAAGTTGCTCTCCATCGAGTGCTGCATGTTCTTGTGGGCTGTTTGGGTGGGTATGCGGGTCATCGGACGATCCTCGTGGTGCGATCAGGAACGGGGGGGGCGGACGGGCGAGCCGGGCGGCGTCAGACGCCGGTGCCGTTGATGAGCTTGTCGAGCATCTCGTCGGCGATCTGCATGACCCGGGCCGAGGCCTCGTAGGCCCGCTGGTACCGGATCAGATCACCGAACTCCTCGTCGAGGTTGACGCCCATCTGGCTCTGTCGCTGGTCGTCGACGCTCGACAGGCTGCTGCTGAACACCCGCGCCATCTGTTCGGTAGATGCTGCGCTCTCGCCGAGCTGGCCGGCGAGGTTGGCCATCAGGTCGTCCACCGCACCGACACCGGGCATCTGGTAGCTGCCCAGAACGGCGATGGCGAGGGCGTTGCGGTTGTCCGACGGAGAGGTGGTCATGCCGGCCGCCACCCCACGGGGGGTCAGACCGCTCGTGACCCGGATGTCCGCCGCGGTCGTCCCGGTGAAGAACGACCCGCCAAGGGTGCCATCGAGGTTCCGGCCGACCTGGTGCTGGTCGTTGACCACGTTGATCAGGACACTGGCGATCTCGTCGAGCGAGGTCTCGATCCCCGGGATGGTGAGGTTGAGCGCCTCACGGACCGCTGCGAGCTCCCCGCCGAGTTCCACCGGCGTGCCCGTGGCGGACCACACTGGCGCACCACCGGCGCCCTCCTCGATCCCGTTGGCCGACATGGCGGTCACCAGCGGGAAGGAACCGACGTACACGCTGGTCATCCCATGATCGGTGCTGGTCCTCACGGTGACGAGCTTGGACAGCTTGTCCAGCAGCACGTCCCGCTGATCGAGCAGGTCGTTGGCTTGGGCCCCGCGGAAGGAGGCGTCACCGATCTGCCCGTTCAGCTGGGCGATCTGAGAGGCGTAGGTGTTGATCTGCCGCACGACGGCCGTGCCGTGATCGGCGATCAGCTTCTGCATGGAGTTCAGTTGCTCGGCCGCCCCACGCAACGAGGTCGCTATGCGCTCCCCGGCGGAGATGACCCCGGCGCGGGACGCCAGGTCCGACGGGTTCGACGCCAGCTTCTCCCACGCAGTCCATAACTCGCCGAGCGCCACCTGGGCTCCCCCGTCGAGCGGCCCGAGGATCTCCTCGGCACGGGCGGCGATCTCGGCCCTCATCTCGGCGCTGCCGGCCGCGGCCGCCTGGCCCCGGAAAGCGTTGTCGAGCACGGCGTCGCGCATGCGGGTCGCCCCGAGCACCTGGACACCGGTCGGGCTCTGCGGCCCCAGCATCTGACCGTTCATCGACCCACTCGACGAGGCAGCCGCCAGGTCGATCCGACGGCGGGTGTAACCCTCGGTGTTCACGTTCGCCACGTTCTCCGACACCAACTCCATCGCCCGGCGTGCGGCGTTGGTGCCCGTGAGGCCGATTTGCAGTGATATCCAGCTCATGAACGTAGACCTCCTCGGTTGGTGTTGCGTGCAGTTGGGCCGGTGCGGTTCTCCACCGCTCGGCGAAAACCGTTGGGCCCGTAGGTCAACGGCCGGTCAGCGCTCGGTGTTGCGCCGAGCGCGGTCAGCATGCGGCTGAGCTCAGCAGCGCCCTTGGTTGCGAGCGACTTGTTGGTGGCGATGGCCCGTTCGATCTCGTCGGCGAGACGGAGGAACTCGCCGTGCAGATGCTCGAGTACGCTGCGGTACGGCTCGGGAGCGGCCTGGGCCAGGGACCTCAGCGTGATCTGCTTGGGCGAGATGTCCAGGCGCAGCGCGATCTGGGTGATGGCCTCGACGCGGCGGCTCTCCGCCCCGTAGATCTCGTTGATCACCGTCTCGATCTCCGCCGAAGCGCGGCCCACGAAGCGGATCTCGCCGGCTGCGAGGACGCCTCGAGCGGCGACCAGCCGGTACAGCAGGTCGTCCAACAACTGGCGCTGATCGTTCAGCAGGGCGATGAACTCGTCCATAGTCGTACAACTCCTCGGACCTAGGCTGATGGTCCCAGAAGATGTTTCGACCGGCTCACCCGGCGTCCTGTAACCGCCAAGGTGGGGAAATCGGACTATGCAGCGCCGGGGTCATCCCCCCGGCTGGGGTCGCTCGCCTCGGGCTCAGCGCCCGCCGTTGCGGGCCCCGTCGGCCGCCCGGCGAGGCAGGAGCACGGTATCCGTACCGGCGAGGTCCGCCGCCTGACGGTTCTGATCACGGATCTGTTCGAGCACCTCTTCGCGGTGGACCGACACGTGCTTCGGCGCACTGATGCCGAGACGTACCTGCTCCCCGCGAATCTCGACGACCGTGATCGTCACGTCAGGACCGATGACTATTGACTGGTTCGTACGTCGTGTGAGCACCAGCATCACCAATGAGGATACTCCGAGTCACAGCACGATTACTCACCGCGAGGGAAATTCGTCTATCCAAGTTGGGGATACCCCTTTAGGACCATCGTCCTACCGCCGATCCCAACACCGTGACCTTCCCCGCGATGAGCAACGCCAACGCGTCGACGGCCGGCATCTCCAACGTGCGCGGCAGGATCAACGAGATCCAACGCATGCTCGGCGTCCAGGCCGCGCTGTCAGGATCACCGGGGTCGTCGGCCCTGGGGATGAGCGGCGACCAGTTCTCCTTCCAGCAGGCACTCCAGCAGGCCGGATCAGGTACGGGCTCGACACAGAACACCGCCCTCATGAACGCGCTCGGCACCACCCCGGTCTACGCCTCCAAGCCGGCGGGCCTGCCGCCAGTCACCGTCTCCGACGCCATGCGGGCCACCGGCAACGGCCGTCTGCCCGATTCGATGCTCACGTCGATCGGCCAAGGTGACCACAAGCTGGTCAAGCCTGCGGCGGACGCCTTCACCCGGCTCATGAACGCCGCCCGCCGCGACGGCGTGGCCATCGGCGTGACCGACAGCTACCGCGACTACGCAGGCCAGGTCGCCGTTGCCGACAAGGTCGGCCTGTACGACCAGGGTGGCCTCGGCGCCGTGCCCGGCACCAGCAACCACGGCTGGGGCCTGGCGGTCGACCTCGACCTCGATGCCAAGTCCCAGGGCTGGATGCGCGACAACGCCTGGCGGTACGGCTTCTTCGAGGACGTCCCCGGCGAGGCGTGGCACTGGACCTATCGTTCGGCCAAGTAGCCAACCAACGACGTCGTGCCCTTCACTGACAGCCTGCATGGGCCAAACTGTCCACCATCCGATCCGATCAGAGGGATGACGCGCCCTATGGAAGTGCAGACAACCCGATTCGGAACGATCCACCTCGACGACCACCGCGTGGTCGACTTCGTGGGCGGCATCCCCGGGTTCCCTCAGTTCACGCGAGCGCTGCTGATCGAGGTCGAGGAAAACCCCGACTACTACTGGTTGCAGTCCATCGACGAGGGCGACCTGGCGTTCCTCACCGTCGTGCCGTGGACGTTCTTCGCCGACTACGAGCTGGTGCTCAACGACGACGACCAATCCGCCATCGCCCTCGACGACGCCGGCGACGCGTTCATCTGCTGCCTGGTCAGCGTGGACCGCGCCAACCAGCTCTTCACCGCCAACCTACGTGCGCCCATCATTGTCAACGTGGCCGCCAACCGGGGCCGCCAGGTCATCCTGCCCGACGAGCGGTTGCCGTTGCAGGCGCAGCTGAGCTGAGCTGCCCGGAGCTGCTGGACCGACGCGGCATCGCCGCCGGACCGGTCCGGCGGCATCGCCGCCGCACCGGTCCCCGCCGCACCAGCGGCGCCTACCGGTTGACGTGCCGCCGGAGGACCCGGGGGCCGATCCGGGTGAGGATCTCGTAGGCGATGGTGTCCGTGGCCATCGCAACCTCGACGGCGGTGATCTCGACCGCTCCCTGCCGACCGATCAGCACCGCTTCATCGCCCCGGGCCACCGAGGCATCAGGTCCGCAGTCGATCATCACCTGGTCCATGGTGACCACCCCGAGGATCGGGCACCGACGGCCACCGACCAGCACCGCGCCGCCTCGTAACCCCCACCGGCGGGGCAGCCCGTCGGCGTAGCCGACGGGAACGGTGGCCACCACGGTGTCCCGGTCGGTACGACGGTGGTGGCCGTAGGAGACGCCCTCCCCTGCGGGTACCCGCTTCACCATGGTCACCGGCGCGTACCAGCTGAGCACCGGGCGAAGCTCGGCCACACCGGCGTGGGACGCCAGCGCCGGCGCCGGGGCCACCCCGTACAGGGCGATACCCGGTCGGACCATGTCCTGATGGCTGCCCGGGTGGGCGAAAAGCGCGGCCGAGTTGCCGACATGGAGGACCGGCACCTCGAACCCGGCACGCCGCAGACGATCCGCGACCTCGGCGAAGCGTTCGAGTTGTACGACGGTGAACGCGTTGTCGGGCTCGTCGGCCACTGCACAGTGCGTCCACAACCCCAGCAGGCGCAGATGGGGCGACCGGGCGATCCGCTCGGCCAGCGCCACCGCATCGGCCGGCTCGGCGCCGACCCGGCGCATGCCGGTATCCACCTTGAGGTGCACGTCGAGCTCGGCGCCGGTTGCCGCCAGGGCATCGACCCCGGCCTCGGAGTAAACCGCGGACTGCAACCGGTGCTCGACCACCGCCCGGAGCTCCGCTGCGTCGACCGGCTCGGACAGCAGCAGGACGGGGGCCGCTATCCCCGCCATCCGCAGCGCGGCGCCTTCGTGCGCATGGGCAACCGCCAGCCCGCTCGCCCCCGCGTCCAACACCGTCCGGGCGACCTCGACGGCACCGTGGCCGTACCCGTCGGCCTTGACCACCGCACACAGCACGGGGCCGGCCCCCACGGCACGTCCGATGACGGCCACGTTGTGGCGCAGCGCCTCGTGGTCGATGACCACCCATGACCGGGTCATGCGAGGCCCGACCAGGGTGGGCGCTGCCAGCCCGCGGGGAGGTCGAGGTGGGCCCAGACCTCGGTCAGCAACCCGACGAGATCGCCGGCGACCAGGCCACGCTGCGGCCCGCGGCGGCCCGCCCGGCCGTGCAGTTCCGCCCCGGCCAGCGCGGCGTGCCACGGGTCGAGCCCCTGGGCCAGCAGCGCCCCGATGATCCCGGCCAGCACATCCCCGCTACCCGCGGTCGCCAACCGGGCGTCACCGGCGAGGGAGACGCCGACGCGCCCGTCAGGGTCGGCCACCACCGTGGTCGGCCCTTTCAGCAGCACCACGGCCCGGCACGTTGCGGCCAGGTCCCTGGCCGCAGCGAAGCGATCCGATCCGGGGCGATGGCCGGCCAGACGCTCGAACTCACCGTCGTGGGGGGTCAGCACGGTGCCACCGGAGCGCAGCCGCAACAGGTCCCCGGCCCTGGTCCCCAACGCCGACAGGGCGTCACCATCGACAACCAGCGGGAGCGCCGTGGCGGCCACGGCCCTGGCAATCTCGCGATCGCCCTCTGGCGAGCGACCGAGGCCCGGGCCGATCACCAGGGAGGCGAAGCGGCCGGCGTCGGTGGCGAGGGCGTCAGCCCATCCCGCAGCCCGCAGCGGCTGGTAGACGGCCTCCGTCGGCGCCCCAACCGATCGGTCCAGTCCGGGGGAGCTGAGCCGCACGTACCCACAGCCGGCCCGCAGGGCCGCCTCGACGCACAGGTGCGACGCGCCGGGCATGGACGGCGACCCGGCCACCACCCAGCAGGCATTGCGCCACTTGTGGCTTTCGAGCGCGCGCGGTGGCACCCACGCCGCCACGTCGGTCCCCTCGACCTGCCAGGCGCGTGCCCGGCTGCAGTCCAAGCCGATGGGGGCCACGCGCACCGTCCCGCACAGGGCCCGGCCGGGCAACAGCACCAACCCGGGCTTGAGCGCGGCGAAGGTCACCGTCGCCGTGGCCTCGAGCACCCCGCCGGGGTCGGCATCGCCGGTGAGGCCGTCCACACCGCTCGGGATGTCCACCGCCAGGACCGGCACCCCCGCATTCGGCGGCGGCGTCCACGCCCCGCTGAACCCGGTGCCGTACGCCGCGTCGATCACCAAGTCCGCAGCGGGACCGGCCGGCACGGTGTCTCCGGGGGCGACGACCACCACCCGGACCCCTCGGGCGGTCAGCCGCCTGGCGGCCGCACGCCCGTCGTTGCCGTTGTTGCCCTTGCCGGCCACCACCAGGACCCGCTTGCCGTAGGCCGAGCCCAGCAGGTGCAACGCGGCGAACGCCGTCGCCGCCCCCGCCCGTTCGATCAGCACCTCGACCGGTTCGAGGGCCGCAGCGTCGATCGCCCGCATCTCGGCGGGGGTCACGATGGGGATCACTCCGCCACCGCCACCGCCGTCGCCGCCGACGTGGTGTGGGTGAGCGACAGCCACCAGCGGGTGACGCCCCGGCGTTCGGCCAGCTCGGCGGCGGTGCCGTGCAACAGCAGCGCCGGAGCACCCGAAGCCATCCGGGTCACCTCGATGTCGCTCAGCCGGATCGACCCGATGCCCACCCCGAGGACCTTCATCACCGCTTCCTTGGCGGCAAAACGCACCGCCAGGCGCTCCGTCGGGTCCTGTTGCTCTGCGGCATAGCGGCGCTCGTCCTCGGTGAAGACCCGAGCGGCGAACCCGGGGGTTCGCTGCAGGACGCGACGGAAGCGGTCCACCTCGACCGTGTCCACCCCGAGCCCGATCACCGCTGCGAGGCTACTGCCAACGATCCGTCGCGGCCGGTCTCAAACCCGCCAGCGGTCGGCCAGCGTGCTGATCGGTTCGGTGAGCAGCTCCGTCACCGGCACCGACTCGAGCAGGTCGTCCCGGAACGTGGGTTCGGTCTCGGTCACCGCATCCTCCAGCACCCGGTACCGGTTGCGGTACCCGGCCAACGCGGTCCGCAGGGTCGCCACCGGCAACCGGTCGTGGAAGCGCACGTGCAGCAACGTGATGCCGGTCGTCTCCCCGCCCTTGGTCTCGGGCACGATGACGATGAGCCTGCCGTCGGAGCGGCCGCGGGCCACGAGCACGAGCTGTTCCGAGGCCACCAGGTGCTTGGTGCCGCGCAGGCGCGGGTTGCGTTCGGTGCGCAGCGGCAGGTCGCGGGCGATGCCACCCCGGTCGGCCACGGTGATGGTGCAGGTGTCGCTGTCGGGCGAGCCCTCGAGGCGGTACCGGGTGTAGCCGATGACCTCCTGCACCGTCGGGGTGAGCGCGGCAAGGGTCCGCAGGGTGTCGTAGCTGAGCCGGTCCCTCGCCGCCCCGGCGTCGATGACGGCCTTCACCAACGCGGTCTCCAGCAGCGACTCGTCGGAGCGGGAGATGCCCACCGTGACGGTCTTGGCCTGATGCTTGATGGCGTCGACCGGGCGGGTGAGCTCGTCGACCGCAGCGGTGAGGGCCCGGGTCAGGTCATCGATGACGACCGCCGGGGTGCCGACCTTGCCCCACTCCAACTGGTACGCGCCCAGCGGGACGACCCCGGTGGCGTAGCGCAAGAGCGAACCGAGACGGGCAGCGGTCGAGGCCTCGAGGTGCCCGTCGTAGGTGCCGGCACGCAGCCCGTTGAAGAAGCGGGTGGCCAGGGGTTCGAACTCGCGGGCAAGGCTCCGCAGACCATCGCCGGCAACCCCGCGTGAAACGGCCCGCTCGATGACCGCACGGGCTTCGCGCAGCGGCACCGCCAGCGCGTCGATGGCCAGGGCCGCCTCGTAGCCGAAGAGGTGCCCGACCATCGCCGACAGGACGAAGGCCAGGAGCGGGTGGGTGGCAGGTACACGGATGAAGGCCAGCGCCGCCGGGTACCGTTCCGGCCCTTCGGACGCCACCACGATCGGGGCGGCCCGGTGGGCCCGGTAGATGCCGACCTCCTTGGCCACGTCGTCGGCCGTCGAACCGGCGAGGCCGGCCGCGCACACCAAGATCAACGGCTCCGAGGAGAGATCGATGTGCTTCTTGTCCTCGGTGACGTCGCAGGCGATCGACTTGTAGCAGAGCTCCGACAGCTTGATGCGCACCTCGCGCGCCGCGATCAGGTTCGGGCCGTTGCCGACGATCGCCCAGTAGCGCCGCTGCGGGGCGAACCGTCGGGCGGCGTCGGCGATCTGGTCGCGCAGTTCCAGCGTCGCCGACATCTGAACCGGCAGTTCCGCCAGGGCGGTCAGCACCTCCTGGCGGAGCGCCCGGGTGCGCTCGTCGTCGGGGCCGCCCACCGCGTCGGCGATCGCCGCGGCGAGCAACACCCCGGCGGCGATCTGCGAGTAGAACGCCTTGGTCGACGCCACCGACATCTCCACGTCGCGACCGTCGGAGGTGTACAGCACCCCGTCGGCCTTGTCGATGAGGTCGGACTGGCGTCGATTGACGATGGCCACCACCGACCCTCCTCGCGAGCGGATCAGGTCGACGGTGCGGTTGGTGTCGGTGGTGGTGCCGGACTGGCTGATGGCGACGGTGAGCGTGTCGGAGAGGTCCGACCGCAGCCCGAACCCCGAGACCTCCGTCGCAGGCAGGGCGATCACTTCGAGCGGGGTATCCGGGAGGAAGGAGCCGAGCGCCAGCACCAGCGCCTGACCGGCCACCGCCGCCGTGCCCTGACCGATGACCAACACCCGCCGCGTCGTGCCGTCGGCAAGCGCCCGACGGATCCGTCGGGGCAGGGTCTCCTCTCCCAGCTCGACGTGCACCATGCCGTCGCGATCAATGAGCTTGCCCCGCAGGGTCTTACGAAACGAACCCGGCGACTCGGAAATCTCCTTCAGCAGGAAGTGCGGGTAATCGCCGCGGTCGATGTCTCGGGTGGTGATCTGCGGGACGACCAACTCGCCGGGCTCGACCGGAAGTTCGCTCCCGTCGTAGGAGTACCGGCGAATCCCGGTGGCATCACCGGCATCGCCCGCCCGCAGCGACACGATCTGACCACGGCTGCCGGCGGGGTTGGACGGATCGGCGGGAGTCTCACCGTCGAGCCGCAGGTAGCTGTCCGCCACCTCGACCAGGCCGTAGGGCTCGCTCGCCACGAGGTAGGCGTCCTCGGTCACGCCCACATAAAGCGCCTGCCCCGATCCGCGTAGGGCGAGGAGCAGCCGGTCGGGCTCGGCCGCCACCTGGGCGCCGATGGCCACCGACCCGTCCATCTGCGCCACGGAGCGGCGGAAGGCCTCGAGAGGCTCGGCGCCGGCCTCGATGGCCCGGCTGAGCAGCGTCGGGATGACCTTGGCGTCGGTGGTGATCTCACCCCGGATGGCCAGCCCGTAGGTGGCCTTCAGGTCAGCGAAGTTGTCGACGTCACCGTTGAGCGCCGCCGCCGTGTAGGGCCCCGCCGATCGTCCGACCTCCTCGGAGTTGAGCGGGTGGGCGTTGGGCGCGGAGATGATGCCGACCGACGCCCAGCGGGTGTGGCCGAGCACGTTCACCTCGGCGTCGGGAGCGGAGACCGCCCGCCGCAGCAACTCGTCGGCCTCGATCGCCGCCCGTAGGGCCTTCACGTTGTCGCCCAGCTCGCCGATCTCCGCCGCCGCCTTATACACGAAGGACAACGCCCCGCCGTCGGCGCAGCGAACCGACCCGGAGCCGAACAGCGGGTCAGCCGAACGCTCCCCCAGCAGGGCTGCGATCGGCGCGCTGTCGAGGTCGAGGCCGTGGCCACGTACCAGCACGTGCAACCCCGCCGAGTCGCGGCCGCGCACCTCCAGTCGGTCGATCGCCGACAGCGCCTCCTGGATCGACAGGAACGCCCCCACGGTGGACGGCATGGGATTCGCACCGGCGAGCGAGGCGACGGCGCGAGCGGTGCGCTGGCGATCCTGGGTCAGGGACCACAACACGTCCTTGAGCCCGATCAGCGATGCCGAGCGTGCTTCGACCTCGCCGGGCGCGACGTTGCCTTCCGCTCCGTCGCGGTCGATACGCGACTCGATCCGGCCCGCCAGCTCTGCCAACCTCCCGAACTGCACCGCGATCTGTGCGGCCAACCCCCGGTCCGCGACCAGCGCGTGAACCCCGCCGATGCCTCGCAGGTGACGATCGAGCACCCGGAGCTCAGCGCTGGCGGCGTCTACGGCCGCGGTCAGCTGCTCGGCCTGCTGTGCCGCCCCCATGGTCGCCTCGGCCGAGGTGATGAGCTCGAGGAGGGTGGCGGGCTGGAGTAGCGGTCTGTCGATCCGACGCCGGAGGACCGCAATGATCCCGCACATGGCTGCACTCCCATTCGGCCGAGGTACCGCTCGGTGCCGCAGCGGCCCCTGAGAGGCTAACCGCCCAGCCCGACGGGGCCGACGAACCCACCCCGGGGAGCGACCGGGCCGCCAGCCATCGACCAACCACCCAGCCATCGACCAACCACCCAGCCATCGACCGGTCGGCCGTCCCAGCGGTGGTCAGGCCGCGCCGGTTCCCGTTCTCGCCGCCGCGGCTGCCTCTGCCGCCGCCACCAATTCGCTGACCGCCGCTTCGGCGGCGGTCTCCTCGGCCGCCTCCGCCATGATCCGCACCAGCGGCTCGGTCCCCGACGGACGGACCAGCACCCGACCGCCGTCGCCGAGTCGCGCCGACACGGCCTCGATCTGACCGGCCATGGCCTGAACCACGGCCGAGGCCGGCCCGCTCACGCGCACGTTGCGCAACACCTGCGGCAACCTGGTCATCGCCTCGTCGGCGAGGTCGGCCAACGTGGACCCGCTGCGACGAACCAGGTCGAGGATCTGCACTGCGCTCAACAGACCGTCCCCGGTCGTGGCGAGATCCCGGAAGATGAGGTGACCCGACTGCTCACCCCCGAGGACGAACCCTCCCGCCTCGAGCGCCTCGAGGACGTAGCGGTCGCCGACCGCAGTCTCACGCACCTCGATGCCGTGCCCACGCATACCGGTCCGGAAGCCCAGGTTCGTCATCACCGTTACCACGACCGTGTCGGCCGCCAGACACCCGCGGCGATGGCGGTCGAGCGCGCTGATGGCGATCAACTGATCACCGTCGATGACGCGTCCCCGATGGTCGACGGCCAGGAGCCGGTCGGCATCGCCGTCGAAAGCGAGCCCCAGCGCCGCCCCCTCACCCACCACCGCCTGCTGCAGCCCTTCGAGGTGGGTCGAGCCGCACCCGGCGTTGATGTTGCGACCGTCGGGCCGGTCCGCCAGCACGGTCACCCTCGCACCGAGGCGGCGCAGCACGGCGGGTGCCACCTGCGAAGCGGCACCGTTGGCGCAATCCGCCACGAGGTGCAACCCGGCAAGGTCCCGCCCCTCGATCGAGGCGATCACGGCATCGGCGTACCGGCCGAGCGCAGTCTGATCACCGGTGATGCGACCGACCCTGCCCTCACTCACCCCCGGACCGGACTCCAGCAACTGCCGCAGCACCGGGTCGAACCCCGACTCCTGCTGGTCGGAAAGCTTCAGCCCCCCTGGAGCGAACACCTTTAGACCGTTGTCGCTGAACGGGTTGTGCGACGCCGAGATCATCAGCCCGGCGGTCCGCTCACCCGCACATGCCCGGGCAACAGCTGGCGTCGGGCAGACCCCGAGCAGGCGGACGTCCACCCCCTCCGCGCTCAAACCGGCCGACACGGCACCTTCGAGCATCGGACCCGATTCACGGGTGTCCCGCCCGATCACGACCTCGCCAGGAGCGAGCACACGCGCCAACGCCCGGCCAAAGGCCAGGGCGTATTCGACGGTCAACTCGATATTTGCGGCACCGCGAACGCCGTCGGTGCCGAACGTGAGCTCCATGGGACCAGCGTAGGCGCCGGACCGATCAGCGCTTCGAGTACTGCGGAGCCTTACGGGCCTTCTTGAGGCCGTACTTCTTCGATTCCTTCTTCCGGTCGTCACGCGTCAGCATGCCGGCCTTCTTGAGGGTCGGGCGCAGCTCGGGATCGAGTTCCACGAGGCCTCGGGCGATCCCGAGTCGCAGCGCACCGGCCTGGCCGCTGATGCCGCCACCGTCGATGGCGCAATCGACGTCGTAGACCTCATTGGTGCTCGTCAGGCGAAGGGGTTCGCTGAGGATCATCCGGTGGGTCTCGCTCGGGAAGTAGTTCTCGACCGGACGGCCGTTCACGGTGATGGCGCCGCTACCGGCACGCAGGCGGACCCGTGCTACGGCTTCCTTGCGGCGGCCGGTCGACTGGACGAGGGGTTTCGGCATGGCGGGGATCTTTCGTCGTGTCGAGCGGGCGTCTAGCGGGCGCGAGCGTGGGAGAATTCGAGCGGCTGTGGGTTCTGCGCCGCATGGGGATGTTCGGGGCCGGCGTAGACCTTCAGCTTCCCGGCCATGGCCCGGCCGAGACGGTTCTTCGGAAGCATGCCCTTGATGGTGCGGCGCACTGCTTCCTCGGGCTTGCTCTGCAGGTCCTGGCCGTACGTGCTGTGCTTGATACCACCCGGATACCCCGAGTGGCGCCACACGTCCTTGCGCTCGGCCTTGTTGGCGGTCAGTACGACCTTCTCGGCGTTGATCACGATCACATGATCGCCGGTGTCGAGGTGCGGCGCGAACGTGGGCTTGTGCTTCCCGCGCAGCAGCCGGGCGACCTCGGTCGACATCCGTCCGAGTACGAGGCCCTCGGCATCGATCACGTACCAGCTGCGGGTGATCTCGCTGGCTTTGGGGCTATAGGTGGGCACGAAAAGTTCCTCCGGGCGTGGGCGCGCTACGCCCCACAAGGCGACTGCTGAGCATACGGGGCGCAAGTGGCTTTCGGCAAACCGACTCAACCCGCGACGTGCACGGCATGTCCTTCAATATTGCACGTTCCATAGGCACAAACCGTGGGGCGGCGCGATCTGCGCCGCAACCGCCCGGTCTCGAGCGCCGAGAATCGCCAGCATCTCCCCCGCTCGACGATCCCCGCGCCCCATGGCCACCAGCGTGCCGACGATGGAACGCACCATCTGGTGGCAGAACGCCGTGGCCTCGATCTCGAACAACAACAGCCCTTCGTCCGGCTGGGACCAGTCGGTCTCCAGGACCCGTCGGACCAAGGGGACCTCCACCGAGTGCTGCCCGCGAGGGCGACGGCAGAAGGAGCTGAAATCGTGTTCACCAACCACGGCGTCGGCAGCCGCCTGCATCGCCCGCACCGAGAGGGGATCGGCAATCCACCAGGCGAACCTGCGGCGGAACGGATCAGCGATGGGCCGGTTGACGATCGTGTAGCGGTAGCGGCGGGCGCGGGCGGAGAACCGGGCGCTGAACTCCGCTGATGCCTCCGCCGCCTCGCGCACGACGATGTCCGGCCCGCACAAATGGTTGAGACGACGCGACAACCCATCGAGCCCGATTCGCTGAACCGACTCCCGTGATGCGTCGAAGCTCACCACTTGGCCCCAGGCGTGGACTCCGCGATCGGTCCGCCCCGCGCCGACAAGATCGACCGGGTGACCGAGCACCCGCTCCAGTGCGGCTATCAGCCTTCCCGCCACCGTCCGGAGACCCGGTTGATCCGCGAAACCATGGAAGTCGGTCCCGTCATAGGCGATCAGCAGCCGCACGCGGACGAGCGACCCCGCAAGGGCCGCTCGTCCGCTGTTCTGGATGTGGGTGTCTGTCACGACCTCGATTGCGGTCGCGGCCGACTCAGACCAACTCGATGCGAGCCATGGGGGCGTTGTCCCCGGGGCGCGGACCGAGCTTCAGGATCCTGGTGTAGCCACCCGGGCGATCGGCGTACCGCGGGCCGATCTCCGAGAACAGCTTGGAGGCCATGTCCTTGTCCCGGATGAACGAAACGACTTGGCGCTGGTTGTGAAGACCGCCCTTGCGGGCCTTCGTGATGACCTTCTCGGCCACTGGACGCAAAGCCTTAGCCCGGGCCTCCGTCGTGACGATGGCCTCGGCAGCGATCAGCGAGGCAACCATGTTGCCCAGCATCGCCTTCTCGTGTGACGCACTACCGCCGAAGCGGCGTGCCTTGCGGGGGGTGCCACGCATGGTCGTTGTTTCCTTGCCGTCAGTCTTTGATACGGAGCGTCAGGCCCCGCTCGTCCAGCTTGGCGACCACCTCATCGAGCGACTTCTGGCCGAAGTTGGTGATCGCCAGAAGATCGTCCTCGGTCTTCTCGATGAGCTCGCCGATGGTGTTGATCTGTGCCCGCTTGAGGCAGTTGCGGGGCCGCTCCGAAAGGTCGAGCTCCTCGATCGGCACTTCGAGATCCTTGCGTGGACCCACTTCGGGATCCTCGGTCAGACCCAGCCCGGCCACGTTGTCACTCATGTCGGCGACGAGTTGCACCAGCGATGTCAGGGTGGACCCGGCCGACGCCAGCGCATCTCGCGGGCTGATCGACCCGTCGGTCTCGACGTCGAGGATCAGGCGGTCGTACTCGGTCGACTGCTCGACACGAGTCGGCTCCACCTCGACGGCCACTCGGCGGACCGGGCTGAAGATGGCATCGACAGGGATGACCCCGATCGTCGACGAGGTGTTGGTCCGGTCGGCCGACAGGTAACCCCGGCCGCGTTCGATGGTCATTTCGAACGCCAACCGGCCCTTGCCCGACAAGGTCGCCAAATGCATTTCCCGGTTGAGGAACGTGATGTCGGCCGGCAGATCGACATCACCCGCGGACACCTCCCCCGGGCCTCGCACGTCCACCCGAACCGTGACCGGATCGTCGGTTTCAGAGATGATGACCAGGTCCTTGAGGTTCAGGATGAGATCAGTGACGTCCTCCGCAACACCGCCGATGGTGTCGAACTCGTGGAGGGCGTCGTCGAATCGGACCTGGGTCACGGCCGAACCGGGGATCGACGACAACAACGTGCGCCGCAGCGCAGCGCCGAGGGTATAACCGAAACCGGGTTCGAGTGGCCCGATGCCGAACTTCTGGCGGTTGAATTCTTCCTCGCCGAGAGGTTCGACCGTGGGCCGCTGGATGACGAGCATGCAGACCTTCTTGGTTTGGGCGGTTACTTGCTGTAGAGCTCGACGATGAGCTGCTCACGCACGGGGACATCGATCTGTTCCCGCAGCGGGAGCTCACGCACGGTGACCTTCGACCCGCCGTCGGCCGGTTCGAGCCACGCCGGGGCGCTTCGATCGAGCACGTCGACATTGTGGCGAACCACGATGAACTCCCGGGTCTTGGGACGTAGCTCGATCACGTCTCCCTTGCGCACGCGGTAGCTGGGGATGGTCACCCGGCGACCGTTGACGTTGACGTGCCCGTGGGAAACGAACTGCCGAGCCTGGGGACGGGTGGCTGCCCAGCCAGCGCGATACACGATGTTGTCGAGACGCAGTTCGAGATACCGCAACATGATCTCGCCGGTGACACCGCTCTTGCGCGACGCCTCCTCAAACAGGTTGCGGAACTGCCGCTCGGTAAGGCCGTAGCTGAACCGGGCCTTCTGCTTCTCCTGGAGCTGCAGCAGATACTCGGAAGGGTTACCGCGTCGCCGGGTACGACCGTGCTCACCCGGCGGGTAAGGGCGCCGGTCCATGGCGATGTTTTCGCCGCGGGTACCCCAGATGTTCGTGCCGAGACGACGCGACACCCTGGCTTTGGGACCGATGTAACGAGACATGTCGGATCACACCCTCCGGCGCTTGGGGGGACGGCAACCGTTGTGCGGCACGGGGGTCACGTCCTTGATGCCGGTCACCTCGATGCCGGCGTTCTGGATCGAGCGGATCGCCGTCTCACGGCCGGAACCAGGCCCCTTGACGACTACGTCGACCCGCCGGACACCGTGTTCCATCGCTCGACGGGCAGCCTGCTCGGCCGCCATCTGTGCGGCAAAGGGCGTGGACTTGCGCGAGCCCTTGAACCCGACGTTTCCCGCCGACGCCCAGGACAGCACATTGCCGTCCTGGTCCGTGATGGAAACGATGGTGTTGTTGAAGCTCGACTTGATGTGGGCCACGCCGTAATTGACGTTCTTACGTTCCCGCTTACGGGGACGACGGCCGCCTGGCTTGGGCTTCGCCATGGCTGGGGGATTCTCCTAGCTCTGATCGGACGCCGCGGTCAGCGACGTGCCTTCTTCTTGCCGGCGACAGTCTTCTTTGGCCCCTTACGGGTCCGTGCGTTCGTGTGGGTTCGCTGACCCCGCACCGGAAGACCGCGACGATGGCGGAGACCCTGGTAACAGCCGATCTCCATCTTTCGCTTGATGTCCTGAGCGACCTCACGACGAAGGTCGCCTTCGACCTTGAGGTTCTGCTCGATATAGGCGCGGATGCGACTGACCTCTTCGTCGGTCAGATTGCGCACCCGGGTGTCGGGATCGACATCGGACGCCTCGCAGACGCTGCGAGCGACGGTCGGGCCGATGCCATAGATGTAACGAAGGGAGATCTCGATCCGCTTCTCGCGGGGAATGTCAACGCCGGCGATACGTGCCACGAAACTTCAGGCCTTTCCTGCTAGCCCTGGCGCTGCTTGTGACGAGGGTTCTGGCAGATCACACGCACCACACCGTGGCGGCGAATCACCTTGCACTTGTCACACATGGCACTGACGCTGGGACGGACTTTCATGAGCAAACTCTCGATCGACTGGTGTGGAGCGGCGGGGTCACTTGTAGCGGTAGGTGATCCGACCGCGCTGGAGGTCATAGGGCGTCAGCTCAACTTGAACGCGGTCACCTGGAAGGATGCGGATGTAGTGCATGCGCATCTTTCCGGAAATATGGGCGAGAACCTTATGTCCGTTCTCGAGTTCCACCCGGAACATTGCATTCGGGAGAGGTTCGATGACCTTCCCTTCCAGGACGATCGCATCTTCCTTGGGCTTCGGCAGTTGACTCCTCCTTGGTCGCAGGTTGGCCCGAGCGGGATCGATGGGTGGGTGCACCCAACGACCGGCTCAAAGCCAGCGATTCACGTTAGTCGTTCAGCCCATCCAATCCAACTTCGCCGACTTCGGTGCCCGGCCACCGGACGCTGTGAATCACAGGTGGGTGTCGATCACACCGGTCAGCCGAGCGAAGACCTCGTCTTCGCTCCCACTCCCGTCGATCTCCACCAGCTTGCCGATAGTGCCGAAGAAACGGACCGCCGGCGTCGTCTTGTCCTCGTAGTCCTGCAGGCGACGGTCAACCGCCTCGGGATTGTCATCAGCCCGGTTTCGGCCGGCGATGCGCTCCCGGACTGTAGCGAGAGGCACCTCGATGTTCACGGCGAGATCGATTCCGCTGGACCCGAGCGTCTCCACCAACGCACGGGCCTGGGGCTCGGTTCGGGGGAACCCGTCCAGCAAAAAGCCGTGCTGCTGAACGTCAGTCTTGGCCAGACGATCGTTGACGATACCGATGATGACGTCATCCGGAACAAGGTTCCCTGCGGACATGAACTCGTCGGCCTTTCGCCCGAACTCGGTACCCTCCGCAACCGCCGCACGCAGGATGTCGCCGGTCGAGATGTGCACGGCTCCGTAGCGCTCGATGAGCAGGGCACACTGAGTTCCCTTACCCGCACCTTGGCGGCCGAAGATTACGAGGCGAGGACGCTTGGTCATCGTGCTTGAGCTCCGATCGGAGGTTCCCGGAAGTTCGGGCAACCTAGCGAGGGCCGCGCCGGTCGAGCCAATCGCTCGCAGCGACAGGCACTACTTCAGGAATCCTTCGTAGTTGCGCATCATCAGCTGGCTGTCGATCTGCTTCATCGTCTCGAGCGCCACGCCAACGGCGATCAGGATGGAGGTCCCTCCGAACGCAAGCTGCTGACCGTTCAGGTCCACCCGCAGGACGTAGGTGATGAACAATGGCGGAAGCAGTGCCACGCTTGCGATGAATAGAGCTCCCGGAAGCGTGATCCGAGACACGATCTTCTGCAGGTGCCGCTCGGTCTGCGGCCCGGGACGTATCCCCGGGATGAACCCTCCCTGCTTACGCAGATCGTCTGCCCTCTGAACCGGGTCGAAGCTGATGGCCGTGTAGAAGTAGGCGAATCCGACGATGAGCAGCCCATAGAACAGGAGGTAAATCACACTCGTGTGCGTCACCAGATTGTCTTGGACGAAACGACGTACCGTATCGCCCCAGCCCGTCGCCGGAACGAGATTGGTCATGAGCACTGGCAAGTACAGCACCGAGCTCGCGAAGATCACCGGAATCACCCCGGACTGGTTGACCTTCAGGGGTATGTACGTCGACTGTCCCCCGTACATTCGACGCCCGACCACCCGCTTCGCGAATTGGACTGGGATTCGCCGCTGCCCCTGCTCGATGAAGATGATCGCCACCATCAGGCCCACGAACATCAGTAGCACGATGATCAGAGCAACCGTGCCGCCCGCCGCCTGGATCAGCGCGCCCTGGCTCGGCAGACCGGAAACGACCGACGTGAACACGATGATCGACATCCCGTTGCCGATGCCTTTCTGGGTCACCAACTCCCCCATCCACATGATCAAGGCGGTACCCGCCGTCACGGTGAGCACGATGAGCATCACCCGGAACGGAGTGAAGATCGGCACGAGATCGAGGGAGTTACCAGACTGCCCGACCAGTGAGCCACCACCGTTGTGGAACAAGAACACCAACCCGGTGGACTGCAACACAGCGATCGCCACGGTGAGATATCGGGTGTACTGGTTGATCTTGCGTTGACCCACCGCACCCTGCTTCTGCAGCTGCTCGAGCTTGGGAATCACCACAGCCAGAATCTGCAGCATGATAGAGGAGGTGATGTAGGGCATGATGCCGAGGGCAAAGATGGCAAAGCGGGTCAGCGCCCCACCAGAAAAGAGCTGCAGCAAGGAAAGTATGCTGCCGCCCTCTTCAGCACTCTTCTTCAGTTGTTCAACCGCATTCAGGTCGATCCCCGGTGCCGGCACGTACGAGCCGAACCGGTACAGCAGCACGATCGCCAAGGTGAACAACAGCTTCGTCCGCATCTCCGGGACACGGAACATGTTGGCCATCGACGACAGCCGGTGGCGATTGGAGGAGGAAGAGCTTGCGCCTGTCGCCACCGGTATTCGGCTCCTTCGAGAACATGGACGAATTGAAGTGTACGCCCCGCACCGCCACGGACGGCGGGCTAGTACCGGAACATGCCGACCGCTTGTGGTCCAAGCGCGACTCAGGGGCCCAATGCGGGCCCCTGAGTTCCATTCGACCTAACGGTTGGCGTGCTGGTTGCCCCGAACAGGCGGACGGCCGTTTCCGAACGGCGGTGCAAGAACATCGATTGAACCACCAGCCCCGATGATCGCGGCTTCCGCCGAACCCGAGAAGGCGTGTGCGGAGACCCGCACGCTACGAGACAGCTCGCCTCGACCCAGAATCTTCACCAACGCACCCTTGTGAACGAGGCCCTTCTCACGCAGCGCCTCCAGTGTGACCTCAGTAAGGCCCGATGCCTCGATCACGTCGAGGTTGATCCCCTGGTATTCGACACGGAAGGGGTTGTTGAAGCCTCGCAGCTTCGGAACCCGACGCTGCAAGGGCATCTGACCGCCCTCGAACCCGGCCCGAATCTGACCACGAGCCTTCTGACCCTTGGTCCCTCGGCCAGCGGTCTTCCCGCCCTTACCACCGATACCACGACCTACGCGCTTGCGACGACGGTTGGACCCCGCAGGGGGCTTCAGATCATGCAGTTTCATCGCCGGACACCTCCTCCACCTTGATGAGATGCGGCACCCGCGAGATCATTCCGCGGATCTCTGGCCGGTCCGGCAACGTATTTGACATTCCTATACGACGCAGCCCCAGTGCACGCAAGGTGCCCCGCTGCTTGGGCTTGCAGCCGATGGCCGATCGCACTTGGGTCACTCGAAGTTCTGCCATCAGCCTTCTTCACTTCCAACAGATGCCCGCGCTCGGCGGGTTTCGTTGTACGCCCGAAGCAGGCCAACAGGAACGAACTCTTCGGGCTGCAAGCCCCGCAGCCGTGCGACCTCATCGGGCCGCTTCAGTTGCTGGAGCGCCGCGATGGTTGCGCGGGCAACGTTGATGTGGTTCGACGAACCCAGCGACTTGCACAACACGTCGTGGATACCGGCTTCTTCAAGAATGGCCCGGGCAGCGCCACCCGCGATCACACCGGTACCGGGCGAAGCAGGCTTCAGCAGAACACGCCCAGCCCCGGTCTCGCCAATAATCGGATGGGTGATCGTCGAACCCGCCAGCGGAACCTCGAACAGATTCTTGCGGGCCTCTTCGGTGCCCTTCTGAATGGCCAGAGGCACTTCCTTGGCCTTCCCGTACCCAAGACCGACCCGGCCAGCGCCATCGCCCACCACCACGAGAGCAGTGAAGCTGAACCGACGGCCGCCCTTGACCACCTTTGCGACACGGTTGATATTTATGACCCGGCTGTCGCGCAGCTGGGCGTCAGTGCTCGCCATGGCGTTCAGAACTCCAGTCCGCCCTCACGGGCGGCGTCGGCGAGGGCGGCTACCCGCCCGTGGTAGAGGAAACCACCGCGGTCGAACACGACCTCGGTCACGCCGGCAGCCTTCGCGCGTTCAGCAAGAACCTTGCCCACACGGGACGCTGCCTCAGCGTTGCCATTTGCGGCGCCACGAAGGCCCGCCTCGACGCTCGAAGCGGAAACCAGTGTGGCGCCGGCGACGTCGTCGATGATCTGCGCGTGGATGTGCTTGTTGGATCGATACACCGCCAGGCGTGGACGGGTCGCAGAACCCGTAACCCGCTTGCGAATGCGCCGATGCCGGCGAATCCGCCCCTGGCGTTTGGACTTTGCTGCGTCGCTCATGGTCAATACTTCCCGACGCTCGTCACTTGCCGGTCTTGCCGGCTTTACGGATCACGTATTCCCCGACGTACCGGATCCCCTTGCCTTTGTAGGGCTCGGGCTTCCGAATCGAGCGGATATTCGCCGCGACCTGGCCAACCTGCTGCTTGTCAATGCCCACCACGTGCACACGGGTCGCCGCGGGCACCTCGAACGTGATGCCGTCTGGCGCATCCACACGCACCGGGTGACTGAAACCGAGCGCGAGCTCCAATTTGTTGTCCCCCTGTGCTGTGGCACGGTAACCGACGCCAATGATTTCGAGTTCCTTCCGGAAACCTTCGGACACGCCGACCACCATGTTGCTGACCAAGGTCCGGGTGAGACCGTGCAACGAACGGGCCCGACGCTCGTCATTCGGGCGCTCCACGACAATCGTTCCACCCTCCTGGCGTACCACGATTGGTTCGGGTACCTCATGGGTAAGGGATCCCTTTGGACCCTTAACCGAAACGACCTGCCCGTCGATATCGACTTCCACGCCGTTCGGCACGACGATCGGTGCCTTTCCAATTCTGGACACGGTGACCTCCTACCAGACGTAGCAGAGCACTTCACCGCCCACGCGACGCTTGCGCGCCTCGCGGTCAGTCATGAGCCCTTGGTTGGTGGACAGAACGGCGACCCCGAGGCCTCCGAGAACCCGCGGGATCTCCTCGGACTTCCGGTATACCCGAAGACCGGGCTTGGACACCCGGCGCAAACCGGAGATGGTCCGAAGCCGCTCAGGCGAGTACTTCAGGTCAATCGTCAGCGACTCCCCGGGACCCGTCGTGGACGGATTTACATGGTGGCCGATGATGTAGCCCTCGCGCTCGAGCACCTTCGCTAGAGCAATCTTGAGCTTCGATGAAGGCATTACCACCTCATCATGCATCGCCACATTGGCGTTACGAATGCGAGTCAGCATGTCGGCAAGCGGATCAGTCATTGTCATGGTTGTCCCACCCCCTCACCAGCTGGCCTTGGTAACACCCGGAATCTCACCTGCGTGAGCAAGCTCACGTAAGCAGATCCGGCAGAGCATGAAGCGGCGGAACACAGCTCGAGGACGGCCGCATCGTTTACAGCGCGTATAACCCCGAACCTTGAACTTCGGCTTCCGCTCCTGCTTTTGGATCAGCGCTTTCTTGGCCACCTCAGTCCCTCCTGAAGGGGAAATTGAACGCATCCAGCAGGGCTTTACCCTCTGCATTCGTGCGGGCGGTGGTGACGATGGTGATATCCATACCCCTCGTCGTATCAACCCTGTCGTAATCGATCTCCGGGAAGATCAGCTGCTCGGTCACCCCGAATGTGTAGTTCCCCCGACCGTCGAACGAACGGGGGTTGAGCCCCCGGAAGTCACGGATGCGAGGGATGGAGAGGCTGATCAGTCGATCGAAAAACTCCCACATCCGATCGCCACGGAGCGTGACGCGAACGCCGATGGCGTTGCCCTGCCGAAGCTTGAAGCCGGCGATCGACTTCTTTGCCCGTGTGATGACGGGCTTCTGACCGGTGATGATCCCAAGATCGGACACCGCACCCTCGATGAGCTTGGCCTGCTGCAGAGCGGCCCCCACACCCATGTTGACCACGATCTTCTCGATCCTGGGCACCATCATCACATTCGGCAAGCCGAGCTCCTGCTGCAGGTTGCCACGGAGTTCGCTCTTGTACGTGACCTTGAGGCGCGGTGCCGGGGCCATCGTCTCGGTTCCAGCCATCACAACTCGTCCCCGGTGCGCTTGCAGATCCGCACCTTCTCGCCATCTGCCGTGACCCGGAAGCCGACACGAGTCGGCTTGCCGTCCTTCGGGCTCAACAGCGCCACATTGGACGCATCGAGCGGCATATCCACATCGATGATTCCACCGGGGGTATTGGCCTGAGGGTTCGCCCGAACGTGCTTGCGCGCAACATTCACGCCGTCCACGATGACCTTCCCTCGAGCTGGCAACACCTTGGAAACCGTGCCTTCCTTACCGCGGTCTTTGCCGGTCAGCACACGGACATGGTCACCCTTGCGAATCTTGCTCGCCATCACAACACCTCCGGCGCAAGCGAAACGATGCGCATGAACTTTTTGTCCCGCAGTTCGCGACCCACCGGGCCGAAGATACGGGTCCCACGGGGCTGCATCGCATCGTTTATCAGCACGGCCGCGTTCTCATCGAACCGGATGTAGCTGCCATCGGGCCGACGTCGCTCCTTCTTCGTGCGGACGACGACGCACTTCACCACGTCGCCCTTCTTAACCGAGGCTCCCGGGATCGCGTCCTTCACGGAAGCGACGAACACATCCCCGATGCCGGCGTACCGACGTCGAGTCCCACCGAGAACCCGGATGCACAGAACCTCACGCGCACCGCTGTTGTCGGCAACCCTCAGACGAGATTCCTGTTGGATCATCAGCGCGCCCTTTCCAGGACTTGGAGAATCCGCCACCGTTTGAGCTTCGACAACGGCCGAGTCTCCTGAACCCGGACCCGATCGCCGATGTTCAAGTCATTCGCCGGATCGTCCACGTAGATGCGCGAAGCACGCTGAACCGTCTTGTTGTATCGAGGGTGCCGTACACGACTCACCACCGCCACAACTGCCGTGCGGTCCATCTTGTTGGAGATGACCACTCCGTCGCGGATCTTCCGGTTATTCGGTCGAACCGTCTCGGCCGCTGTATCTGCAGCCATCACTTGCCTCCAAGGGCGAGGGCCTCAGCGGCCGTGATCTCGGCATCTCGCAGGGCGCCGTTGAGGCGTGCAACCTCGCGTCGCAACTGTCCGATGCGCTTGTAGTTGGTGAGCTGCCCGGTTGCGAGCTGGAAGCGAAGGTTGAACAGTTCCACCTTCGCCTCAGCAAGACGGGCCAGCAATTCGACGGAGCCCAGTTCCCCCAGCGATGTTCGGGCCATCAGAACCCCTCCTCCCGCACGACGAAGCGGGCTTTGATCGGAAGCTTCTGAATCGCGCGCTCCAGTGCCTCTCGCGCAATCTTGGGGTCGCCGTAGCGAAGTTCGAAGAGCACACGGCCAGGCTTGACCACAGCCACCCACTTCTCGGGGTTACCTTTGCCGGAGCCCATCCGAGTCTCCGCCGGCTTGGCCGTGATGGGCTTGTCCGGGAAGACGTTGATCCACACCTTGCCGCCACGACGTATGTGGCGCGTCATCGCGATACGGGCCGCCTCGATCTGGCGAGCGGTCAGCCAACCGGGCTCAAGGGCTTGGATCCCATAGTCACCGAAGGTGACCTCGGTCCCACCCTTGGCCGTGCCAGTCAGCCGACCACGCTGTTGCTTGCGATGTTTAACCTTCTTCGGCATCAACATCGTCAGTCATCTCCCATTCGGAAATGCGGGGTCTCATGCGAGGCACGGGTGGATCGTTCGATCTCTTCTTCCTCTGCGAGAAGGCGCTCGAACTCGGGGTCAGCCTCCTTGATCAGAGGGGCGGCTTCGATCACTTCTTCATCGGCCGCGATATCAGTGACCGGTGCCGGAGCCGGAGCCGGAGCCGGGCGGCGAGCGGCAGCCGACGACGACACAACCCGCCGCGGACGCTCGGTCGTCCCCGCAGGCTCACCGGCCGCCACGGTGGCATCTCGCGCCACTCGGTCCGTAAGCGCAGCCTTGTAGGGCACAATGTCGCCCTTGTAGAGCCACACCTTCACGCCGATGCGGCCGTAGGTTGTCTTTGCTTCACGGAATCCGTAGTCAATGTCGGCACGCAGCGTGTGTAGCGGAACGCGACCTTCTCGGTACCACTCCGTTCGGGCCATCTCCGAACCGCCGAGTCGCCCGGAGCACTGCACACGGATACCGAGCGCGCCAGCCTTCTGGGCGTTTTGGACGGCACGCTTCATTGCCCGGCGGAAAGCCACACGTCCAGCGAGCTGGTCTGCCACACCTTGCGCGATGAGCGCCGCGTCGAGCTCCGGCTGTTTGATTTCCTGGATGTTTAGCTGAACCTTCGCGTTACCCGTGATCTTGCCCAGACCGCCCCGAAGACGATCCGCCTCAGCGCCACGACGCCCGATCACGATGCCGGGACGGGCCGTGTGCACGTCAACGCGAAGTCGATCACGAGTCCGTTCGACCTCGACGCGAGAAATCGCCGCATGCGGCATCTGGGTCATGAGGTAGGTGCGGATCCGCCAGTCCTCGATCAGATAATCGCTGTACTGCTTGCGAACAGCGAACCAACGCGACTTCCACTCGGTGGTTATTCCGAGTCGGAATCCATAGGGATTGACCTTCTGGCCCATTACTCGGCCCCCTCCTCGGAGTCGCCGCTCTCATTGTCTGTGCCACCGGGAGCACTGAACCCAGCCGCCTCAGCGGCCTCGACGGTTGAGAAATAGAACTCCGCCTTCGTCTGAGCGAAAAAGCGACTTCCCGGAACGTGATAGAGCATCGAGTCCTCGTTGCCCTTTATCTCGAACCCTTCACAGCCTTCGCCGTCTACGTTCGGTACCACGGAGCCGACCCACGGACCGTCTTGCGAGGCCGGATCTGCCGCGGTCTCGACGTCGGTACCAGAGACATCACCGCCGACGGGCCGACTTCCCGCGACACGCCGCCGCCGAACCTCCGCAGCATCACGCGACGTTCTCGCCCGTCCACCACGGCTCACGGCCTTCGCTGCCTCAGCAACTCGACGAATCTCGAGTCGCTCCTCAGGGAGCCGGCTCACGATCAAGGTGACGTGACAGGTCCGCTTCCTGATCCGGGTGGCGCGACCGCGGGCACGGGGCCGCCAACGCTTGAGGGTCGGTCCTTCGTCAGCGAAGCAGGCCGAAATGTACAGCTCATCCGGCGCCAAACCGTCGTTGTGGATTGCGTTCGACACGGCGGAATTAAGCGCCTTGGCGACGACCTCCGCAGCGGCACGCTCGGTGAAGGCCAACACCTCAGCGGCTTCACGAACTGATTTGCCTCGCACGTTGTCCAGCACCACGCGTGCCTTGGAGGCCGACATCCGCACGTAGCGGACCTCGCATCGGGTTCCAGGACGCTCATTTGTCTTGACACCGAAGGCCATTAGCGGCGTCCCTTCGCGCTTTTCTCCTGGCCGGCGTGATACCGGAAGGTACGGGTCGGGGCGAACTCGCCCAGCTTGTGACCGACCATCGACTCGGTGACGTACACGGGCACGTGCTTCCGGCCATCGTGAACTGCCAACGTGTGCCCGATCATCTCGGGAATGATGGTCGATCGCCGAGACCAGGTCTTGATCACCCGCTTCTCGTTTGCGGCGTTTAGGTTGTCCACCTTCTTGAGCAGGTGGTCGTCGACGAACGGACCCTTCTTCAAGCTTCTCGGCATCGTTCCTACCTCCGTCCGCCGCGGCCGCGACGGCGCCGAATGATTAGCTTCTGGCTGGCCTTGTTGGTATCGCGCGTGCGCGACTCGGGCTTGCCCCATGGCGACACGGGATGGCGACCGCCGGAGGTCTTTCCCTCACCACCACCCAGCGGGTGGTCGACAGGGTTCATCGCAACACCACGGGTCTGAGGGCGAACGCCCTTCCAGCGGTTTCGGCCTGCCTTGCCAACCTTGATCAGGTCAGCCTCGGCATTGCCAACCTCTCCCAGCGTGGCCCGGCATTCGATGGACACCCGCCGCATCTCCGAGCTCGGGAGCCGAAGGGCGGCGAACTCGCCTTCCTTGGCTACCAACTGCACACTCGACCCGGCGCTGCGGGCAAGTTTCCCGCCTCCCCCGGGGCGGAACTCAACGTTGTGCACGGTCGTGCCAACCGGGATATTCCGGAGAGGTAGGCAGTTGCCGGGACGGATCTCGGCCTGCGTTCCCGATGCGAGGATGTCGCCAACACGAACTTGGGCCGGCGCCAAGATGTAACGCTTTTCACCATCGAGGTAATGCAGGAGCGCAATGCGGCAGTTTCGATTCGGGTCGTATTCAATCGCTGCGACCTTCGCCGGCACGCCGTCCTTGTTCCGGCGGAAGTCCACAAGGCGATATCGCCGCTTGTGACCGCCGCCACGATGCCGCGCGGTCTTCCGTCCATGGTTGTTCCGGCCCCCGGAGCCCGACTGCTTGACCAGCAGGCTCTTTTCCGGTGTGTCCTTCGTGATCTCGTTGAAGTCCGAGGACGTCTGGAAGCGGCGTCCCGGACTAGTCGGCTTGCGCTTGCGAATTCCCATAGGTCGCTTCCTAACCCTGGAAGAGGTCGATCGATTGGCCGTCGGCCAAGCTGACAATGGCTCGCTTCTGGTCGGATCGTTTCCCCATCGTTCCCGACTTCCGGTTGCGTTTGCGCTTGCCCGCACGATTAATCGTGTTCACCTTGCGGACCTTGACATCGAAGATCGCTTGAATTGCATCTCGTATTTCGGGCTTTGAGGCGTCTGGGTGCACGATGAAGGTGTAGACGTTGCTGTCATACAGTGCGTAGCTCTTCTCGCTTACCACCGGCTTCAAGATGATGTCACGGGGATCTTTCACTGCTGGCCTCCGGATCCGGGCAGCGTTGCGGTGGTGAAAACGACCCACTCATTCGCCAGCACGTCATAGGTGTTCAATTCACCGATATCCAGGACATGCACGTTGACCAGGTTCCGGAAGCTCTTCCAGACAGGCTCGTCGTCTCGGTTGAGGACCACCAGGACCTTGCCGCTCACAGCCAGCGACTCGAGTGCAGCCTTGGCGGACTTGGTGGAGGGGGTGTCCCATCCCCACGATTCGACCACCAACACCCGGTGCTCAGCGTGACGGTCGGACAGAGCGGAGCGCAGGGCCAGCCGAATCATCTTCTTCGGAGTGCTCTGGGCGTAGGAGCGCGGCTTCGGTCCCAGGGCGACGCCGCCGCCACGCCAGTGCGGAGCCCGGATGGACCCCTGCCGAGCCCGACCGGTGCCTTTTTGCTTCCACGGCTTCGCCCCGCCACCGCTGACCTCTGCCCGGGTCTTGGTGGACTGCGTGCCGGCGCGACGGTTGGCCAGCTGCGCGGTGACGACTTGGTGCATCACGGCGACGTGCGGCTCTATGCCGAAAACCGTGGGGTCGAGATCGTTCGTGGCCGTCTTCGGTGCCATCAGTTCGCCTTCACTGCATTGCGGATCAGAACCAAGCCGCCATTGGGGCCGGGCACCGAACCCTTGACCAGCAACAGGTTGTTCTCGGTATCCGCCCGAACCACCATCAAGTTCAGGGTGGTCACCTTTGTTGCGCCGGTGTGACCGGCCATTCGGGTTCCCTTGAACACCCGGGACGGCGTTGCACACGCCCCGATGGAGCCAGGCGCCCGGTGGTGCCCGTGGTTACCGTGGGCAGCGCCCTGGCCCTTGAAGTTGTGTCGCTTCATGGCGCCGGCGAAGCCCTTGCCCTTCGAGACGGCGGTTATGTCGACGGTTGCGACCTCGAGGAACGTGTCGACAGAGAGCTCCTGGCCGACTTCGTAGCCGTCGACACCCTCGAGCCGCAGCTCAACGAGTCGAACACCAGGATCGACCGCTGCCCTCTCGAAGTGGCCGGCCTCGCCCTTGGTGAGCTTACGAGCGTCCTTGACGCCGAAGGTGACCTGGAGTGCGGCGTAGCCGTCGGACTCCGGGGTTTTCACTTGGACGATCCGGCAGGGGTCGACCTTGACCACGGTGACGGGAACGACTCGATTGTGTTCGTCCCACACCTGCGTCATGCCGACCTTCCGGCCGACGATTGCCTTGGATGCCATGGCGGTTGAGTCCATCTCTGCCTGCACCGTGCCGAAACGGTTTCGGAGCGGTTTGCGGATTTCGGTTCACGCGAACGCTCCGCGCGAGCAGACTCGGCGGAGCGTGTTCAGATTGTGCCTCGTGGTTCCGCTGTGGCCTGCGAGGACGTCGGTTTCGAAGCGACGTGGCATCAACACCATAGGCGTCGATGCGGCTTGCTGAGTATAACGACCGACAAGCGGCCAGGCGAATCCCACCTAACCCAGCAGACCATCTTTCGACCGTCGTGCCATTGAGTCGGCTATTGAATCTTGATCTCGATATCGACGCCTGCGGGCAGCTCCAAGCGCTGCAGGGCATCCACAGTCTTCGCCGAGGGGTCGACGATGTCGAGAAGACGCTTATGAATCCGCATCTCGAAGTGCTCGCGGGAGTCTTTGTACTTGTGCGGCGAGCGAATCACCGTGAAGCGGTGCTTCTCGGTGGGCAAGGGGACGGGGCCCCTAACGGTGGCCTGCGTACGGATGACCGTCTCGACGATCTTCTTGGTCGACTGGTCGATGATCTCGTGGTCATACGCCTTGAGTCGGATACGAATCTTCTGTCCGTCAGCCATGGTGGGCGACGCTCCCTTGTCAAAGAACCGGCCTAGATGTTAGCCCAGCCGCGGTCGGCAACGGAAAAGGGCCCGGCATGACTGCCGGGCCCGTTCGAGGACCGAAGCTCCGGGAGGAACTCAGCTCACTTGTGGATCCTGATCACACGACCGGCGCCGACCGTGCGGCCACCCTCGCGAATGGCGAACCGCAGACCCTCGTCCATGGCGATAGGTTGGATCAAGGTGACCTTCATCTCCGTGTTGTCACCCGGCATGCACATCTCGGTGCCTTCGGGGAGATCGATGTTGCCGGTGACGTCGGTGGTCCGGAAGTAGAACTGCGGACGGTAGTTCGAGAAGAAGGGCTTGTGTCGGCCGCCCTCGGCGGTGGTCAGAACGTAGACCTGCGCCTCGAACTCGGTGTGCGGGGTGATCGAACCCGGCTTGGCCAGAACCTGGCCGCGTTCGACGTCCTCCTTCTTGGTTCCCCGGAGAAGGGCGCCGATGTTGTCGCCGGCCTGCCCCTGATCCAGCAGCTTCCGAAACATCTCAACACCGGTACACACCGTCTTCTGCGTGTTGCGGATACCGACGATCTCGACCTCGTCTCCGGTCTTCACGATGCCCTGTTCGACCTTTCCGGTCACGACAGTTCCGCGACCGGTGATCGAGAACACGTCCTCGATCGGCATCAGGAACGGCTTGTCAAGGTCCCGCGTGGGCAACGGAATGTACTCGTCGACAGCCTGCATGAGCTCGAGAATCTTCGGGGTCCATTCGGCGTCACCCTCAAGAGCCTTGAGCGCCGACACACGCACGACGGGGACGTCGTCCCCGGGGTACTCGTAGGAATCGAGCAACTCACGCACCTCGAGTTCGACGAGATCAAGGAGTTCCTCGTCATCGACCATGTCGACCTTGTTCAGTGCGACCACGATCGAGGGCACACCCACCTGGCGGGCGAGCAGCACGTGCTCACGCGTTTGGGGCATCGGGCCGTCGGTGGCCGCCACGACGAGAATCGCACCGTCCACCTGCGCCGCACCGGTGATCATGTTCTTGATGTAGTCGGCGTGGCCCGGCATGTCGACGTGAGCGTAGTGACGGTTTCCCGTCTCGTACTCGACGTGCGCGATGTTGATAGTGATGCCGCGCTCGCGCTCCTCCGGAGCCTTGTCGATGTCCTCGAACTTGGTCATGACGGTCTTGCCCGTGCCGGCTTCGGCCAACACCTTGGTGATGGCCGCAGTCAACGTCGTCTTGCCGTGGTCGATGTGACCCATCGTCCCCACGTTTATGTGCGGCTTCGAACGCTCAAACTTCGCCTTGGCCATTGCCTGTTCCTTACCTATTCCTCTTCACGAATGAACTGAACGGTCTCGATCGCCGCGCGCCAGCATGTGGCCGCTTGCAGCTTACGCCCCGCGAACCCGCCGGACGATCTCCTCTTGCTTGTCGCCTGGCATTTGTTGGTACGAGTCGAACTGCATGGAGTAGTTCGCTCGTCCCTGGCTCCGGGAACGCAGATCGGTTGCGTACCCGAACATTTCCGACAGTGGCACCTGCGCCCGGATTACCTGGGCGTTGCCCCGCTGCTCCATCCCACCGACCCGACCACGCCGGCTGTTGAGGTCGCCCATCACGTCGCCCATGTAGTCATCGGGAGTGACGACCTCGACCTTCATGATCGGCTCGAGAAGCACAGGCTTTCCCTGCTCCGCGGCCTTCTTGAACACCATCGTACCGGCGATCTTGAAGGCCATTTCCGAGGAGTCGACGTCGTGGTATTGCCCGTCGGTCAGCACCGCACGAATGTCGACAGTGGGATATCCGGCCAGCACCCCGGCGGTCAACGCCTCCTGGATGCCTTGGTCGATGGACGGTATGTATTCCTTGGGGATTCGGCCTCCGCTGATCTTGTCAACGAACTGATAGCCGCCCCCCGGTCCGGTCGGCTCGAGATCGATCACCACGACGGCAAACTGGCCCGAGCCACCGGACTGCTTGATATGGCGGTACTCGACCTTGTGGGCGACCCGAGTGATGGTCTCGCGGTACGCCACCTGGGGCTTGCCAACGGTCGCATCCACCTTGAACTCCCGCAACATGCGGTCGACAAGGACCTCAAGGTGTAGCTCGCCCATACCCGAAATGACCGTTTGACCGGTTTCGTGGTCGGTGCGAACCTGGAAGGTCGGGTCCTCCTCGGAGAGGGAATACAGCGCCTTACCCATCTTGTCCTGATCGGCCTTTGTCTTCGGCTCAACTGCGACATGGATCACGGGTTCGGGGAATTCGAGGATTTCCAGGATGATGGGATTTGCCGGGTCGCAGATGGTGTCACCGGTTCGCACGTTCTTCAGCCCAATGGCAGCGAGAATGTCGCCCGCCCGGGCGAAGTCGACATCCTCCTGATTGTTCGCATGCATCTCGAGGAGGCGACCGGCGCGTTCTTTGTTGCCGGTCCGGGTGTTGAGCAGCTGGCTGCCCTTCTCCAGAGATCCTGAGTACACCCGGAAGTACGTGAGCTTGCCCACGTGGGGCGCAGTCATGATCTTGAAGGCGAGCGCAGCGAATGGCTCGGAGTCGGAGGGCTTACGCTCCACCGGCTCGTTGCCGCGGACCGTTGTCCCAGTCGTGGGCGGCAAATCGATCGGCGATGGGAGGTAGTACACCACGGCGTCGAGTAGCGGCTGAACTCCCTTGTTCTTGAAGGCGGATCCATTCAGTACCGGAACGATCTGCCCTGCGATGGTGCCCTTTCGGATGGCAGCTCGCAGCTCGTCGGGCGTGATCTCCTCCTCCATGAGGAACTTGTCGGCGATCCCGTCGTCCACCAACGAAACGGCGTCAATCAACTTCTCCCGCCACTCTGCTGCCTGATCAGCGAGCTCTGCGGGGATGTCGATGATGTCGAAGTTCGCCCCGAGATCCTCACCGCTATCCCAGACCACGGCATTCATCTCGACGAGGTCCACCTGGCCGCGATAGTGACCCTCTGCACCGATGGGGAGTTGAATCACAGCGGTCGTTGCTTCCAAACGATCGTGGATCGAGTCCAGCGCCGCGAAGAAGTCGGCGCCCAGACGGTCCATCTTGTTTACGAAGCAGATACGTGGCACGCCGTATTTGTTCGCCTGCCGCCAGACCGTCTCGGTCTGAGGCTCGACGCCTGCGACACCGTCGAACACCGCAACAGCGCCATCGAGCACCCGCAGCGAACGTTCCACCTCGACCGTGAAGTCGACGTGTCCGGGTGTATCGATGATGTTGACCCGATGGTCCTTCCAGAAGGCCGTGGTGGCAGCAGAGGTGATGGTGATACCACGCTCTTGCTCCTGCACCATCCAGTCCATCGTCGCGGCACCCTCGTGTACTTCGCCCATCTTGTAGTTCCGGCCGGTGTAGTAGAGGATCCGCTCGGTGGTCGTCGTCTTGCCCGCGTCGATGTGGGCCATGATGCCGATGTTGCGGGTCTTGTCGAGCGGGTGCCGTTGCGTGGCCATGTTCCTCAGAGCTCTCTCGGGTCGTTCTTCGGCGATTGCGGCGGGAATGGGAAGGTCAGGCAGCGTGGCCGATCAAGCCAGCCGAACGTGGTGGCATCCAGCGACGATCACCCATCGCGTGGCGCGCTGAGCGGGGCATTAACGATAGGCAACGAGGCCGGAGTAGCCGAGCCGCCTACCAGCGGTAGTGAGCGAACGCCTTATTGGACTCGGCCATCTTGTGCATGTCCTCACGGCGCTTCACGGAAGCTCCGATGCCATTCGACGCATCGAGGATCTCGTTAGCCAGGCGCTCAGCCATGGAACGCTCACGGCGGGAACGGGCGAAGCTGACCACCCAACGCACAGCGAGCGTGTTTGCACGGCGGGGGCGCACATCGACTGGGACCTGGTAGGTGGCGCCACCCACCCGCCGGCTCTTCACCTCTAGCTGGGGTTTCACGTTGTCGACGGCACGCTTCAGCGCGGCGACGGGTTCCGCTCCGGTCTTCTGAGCGACGACCTCGAGCGCCTCGTACACGATGCGCTCGGCAACCGTCCGCTTGCCGCGGACGAGCACCTTGTTCACCAACTGGGTGACGAGAACCGAGCGGTAGATGGGATCGGGCGAGAGATCCCGCCGCGGTGCCGGACCCTTACGAGGCACGTCAGCCCTCCTTCTTCGCGCCGTAACGGCTGCGGGCTTGCTTGCGATTCCGGACCCCCGAGGTATCGAGGGTGCCGCGGATGATCTTGTAGCGGACGCCAGGAAGGTCCTTCACACGCCCGCCGCGCACGAGCACGATCGAGTGCTCCTGGAGGTTGTGGCCCTCACCCGGGATGTAGGCCGTCACTTCCATGCCACTGGTCAGGCGGACACGGGCCACCTTTCGGAGCGCCGAATTCGGCTTCTTGGGGGTTGTCGTGTAGACGCGTGTGCACACCCCCCGTCGCTGAGGTGCACCCTTGAGGGCGGGCGTCTTGCCCTTGGACGGCTTCGCAGCGCGTCCTTTTCGAACCAATTGCTGAATCGTGGGCACCGATGTCCTCTCGGCTTGTGTAGGGGGCGGCGGCAGTTGCGTGAAGCGCGCGGCTGCCCCATCGAACCGGGGAGAGACAGTATTCGGATTCGGCGCCCAATACAAACCGGAAATTCCGGTGAGCGTGCCGGTCAATCGCATCAGTGTCGCCGATGGCCCGGGTTGGGCACTCAGGACACCAAGCGGATGGAGGCACGCTGACGCGGACGACGCGAGCACTGGAGGCATCACGGCGGAATCGGCCAATGCCGGCAGTTCGATTTCCCGGTTCAGCGCCACCCGACCTGCGACAAAGAACGGCGCGCCCCCGGCAATCGCGGGAGCACGCCGTTCTCAAGGGGAGGGAGGATCAGCCGACGTGGTGGTCCGTCGCGAAGTCGACCACGTTGTCCCCGTCGGCAGTGAGGCCGCCGTCGAGCCCCGCCAGGAACTCGGCCGGATCCTCCGACGAATAGTAGGAGAGGTGCTGGTAGTCAGGTGCCACGGTGTCGAACTCTCGGTACAGGGGCATACCGGTACCGGCCGGGATCAGCTTGCCGATGATGATGTTCTCCTTGAGACCCATCAGTCCGTCGGACCGGGACTCGATGGCTGCCTCGGTCAGCACCCGAGTGGTCTCCTGGAAGGACGCAGCTGACAGCCAACTGTCCGTGGCCAGCGAGGCTTTGGTTATCCCCATCAACTCGGGGCGCCCCTCGGCCGGGCGCTTTCCCTCTTGGACGAGACGACGATTGGCATCGGCGAACACCCGAGCATCGACGCGCTCTCCCGGGAGGAACTCACCATCACCCGGTTCCTGGACCGCCACCCGGCGGGTCATCTGCCGGACGATCAACTCGATGTGCTTGTCGTGAATCGACACGCCCTGATCCCGGTAGACCCGCTGCACCTGCTCCACCAAGTACTCCTGAGTGGCGCGAACACCCTTGATGTCGAGCAGTTCCTTCGGATCTCGCGGACCTTCGACCAGCGCATCGCCAGCGGCGACCTCGCGGCCGTCGGCCACCTCGAGTCGCGCCGCAAGCGGGATGGCGTAAAGCTCCTCGGTCCCATCATCAGCGACGACCCGAACAACGCGCCCACGGGTGTCGTCGTCGTCGATACGGACAACGCCCGACGTCCTTACCAGAATCGCCTTGTTCTTGGGCGAGCGAGCCTCGAACAACTCGACGACACGGGGCAGACCACCGGCGATGTCACCCTGGGCGCCGGCGATACCGCCGGTGTGGAAGGTCCGCATGGTCAACTGCGTTCCCGGCTCGCCGATGGACTGGGCGGCGATCACACCCACGGCCTCCCCCATCTCGATGACGTGTCCGGTTGCCAACGACAGCCCGTAGCCGGCCTTGGAGATCCCGAAGCGACTGTCATCGGTCAGCGGCGAGAGCACGCGTACCCGGGTCACCTGAGGATCATCCCGGAGCTGCTCCATGAGGATGCTGTCAACGATCGTGCCCTTGGGCACCACCGTCCCGTCCTGCATAGTGACATCGTCGGCGATGGTCCGGGAGAACAGGCGGGTCTCGAGGTACGTCCGCTTTCCCGGGGTGTCCGACTCGATGTTCTCGAGCCAGATCCCTCGAACAGCACCGCGGGAGAAAGGGTCATCATCGTTGATGATGAGTTCCTGCGCCACGTCGACCAAACGTCGGGTCAGATAACCCGAGTCGGCGGTCCGCAACGCCGTATCGACGAGTCCCTTTCGAGCACCGGGTGTCGAGATGAAGTACTCCAACATGGTGAGACCCTCCCGGAAGGAGGACTTGATCGGCCTCGGGATCATGTCGCCTCGAGGGTTCGCCATGAGCCCACGCATACCGGCGATCTGACGGACCTGAAGCCGGTTACCGCGGGCTCCGGACCCGACCATCATGTCGATCGGGTTGAACACCTCGGCCTGCATGACGGCCTCCATGGCCTCCATGATCTCCTCGGTGGCATAGGTCCAGATCTCGACTTCCTTCTGGCGCCGCTCGCCGTCTGTGATGATGCCCCGTCTGAACTGGATCTCGACCTTGTCGGCTTCACCCTCATAGCGGTCGAGGATCGAGTTCTTGTTCCCGGGCACGACGATGTCCGCCACCGAGATGGTCAGACCCGATCGGGTGGCGAACTTGAAGCACAGGTCCTTGATCGCATCGAGGCTGGTCGACACCTCGGCGTTCCCGAAACGGGCGGCGAAGTCATCGACCAGGGCGGTCATATCGCCCTTTTTGATTGGCTTGTTCACGAAGGCGCAGCCTGCGGGGAGTGCCTCGTTGAACAGGATGCGGCCGGCTGTGGTCTTGAGGTACACATTGCGGTCGGTGCGGTTGTCCTGATCGAGCAACGCCGGGTTGCGGTACTCGATCAACGCGTGCAGGTCGATGTGACCAGTCTCATAGGCACGTTCGACTTCATCGATGCGGCGGAACACCCGCCCCTCGCCCTTGGCACCTTCCTTGACCTCGGTGAGGTAGTAGGCGCCGATGATCATGTCCTGCGTCGGCGTGACGAGCGGACGGCCGTGTGCCGGCGACAACAGGTTGTTCGCCGAGAGCATGAGGATGCGCGCTTCGGCCTGGGCCTCGGCGGACAGCGGCAAGTGAACAGCCATCTGGTCGCCGTCGAAATCCGCGTTGAACGCCGTACAAACCAACGGATGGATCTGGATGGCCTTACCACCAACCAGGATCGGCTCGAAGGCCTGGATTCCGAGGCGGTGCAAGGTCGGGGCTCGGTTCAGCATCACCGGGTGTTCCTTGATGACCTCTTCGAGGACATCCCACACCTGCGGGCGGCGACGTTCGACCATCCGCTTGGCAGACTTGATGTTCTGCGCCAGTTCCTCGTCGACAAGCTTCTTCATGACGAACGGCTTGAAAAGCTCGAGCGCCATCAGCTTGGGCAACCCGCACTGGTGGAGCTTCAGGGAGGGGCCCACGACGATGACCGATCGGCCCGAGTAGTCGACGCGCTTGCCGAGCAGGTTCTGGCGGAAACGCCCCTGCTTGCCCTTGAGCATGTCGGAGAGCGACTTCAAGGGGCGATTGCCCGGACCGGTGACCGGCCGGCCACGTCGACCATTGTCGAAGAGAGCGTCGACCGCCTCCTGAAGCATCCGCTTCTCATTGTTCACGATGATTTCGGGTGCGCCGAGATCCAGGAGTCGCTTGAGCCGGTTATTGCGGTTGATGACCCGGCGGTACAAGTCGTTGAGGTCGGAGGTCGCAAAGCGCCCCCCGTCGAGTTGCACCATTGGCCGCAGTTCCGGCGGGATCACCGGCACTACATCGAGGATCATCGCTCGGGGGTCATTGATACGTCGCCCGTGGTCGTCGCGCCGGTTGAAAGCCGCAACGATCTTGAGCCGCTTGATCGCCTTCTGACGCTTCTGGGCCGACGCGTCCTTGCGCTCGATGACGCCGCGGATCTTCTGCTCTTCCTCGTCGAGGTCGATGCGGCCGATGAGACGCGCAATGGCATCGGCGCCCATGCCGCCTTCGAAGTAGTCGCCGAAGCGGTACTGCAGCTCACGCCAGAGCTGCTCGTCCTCGAGGATCTGGCGAGCGTGCAGGTTGTTGAACTCGTCCCAGGTCCTGTTGAGCAGCTCGATGTTGGCCTCGTGATCCTCACGAATCGAGATGAGGTCCTTCTCGGCGGCGCGCTGCCGATTACGGATCTCTGCGTCCTTTGCGCCTTGGCTCTCGAGCTCCGCGATCTCCGCCTCGAGCTCCTCGTGCCGCTTGGCCAGCGCCAGTTCGCGCTCGTTGACGAGCTCGTCGCGCTCGGCCAGGTAGTCAGCCTCGAGGCTCGAGCGATCGGCGTCGACCCGCTCCTTGTCGACCCAGGTCACCAGGTTGGCAGCGAAGTAGATGACCTTCTCGAGCTGCTTGGCCTTCAGCTCCTCGTTGGTCTCGGTGCCCGACAGCAGGTACGCCAGCCAGGACCGGGTACCGCGGAGGTACCAGATGTGTACCGCAGGAGCGGCGAGTTCGACATGCCCCATCCGTTCGCGGCGCACCTTCGAGCGCGTCACCTCTACGCCACAGCGTTCGCAGATGATGCCCTTGAACCGGACGCGCTTGTACTTGCCGCAGTAACACTCCCAGTCCTTGGTGGGCCCGAAAATCTTCTCGCAGAAGAGCCCATCCTTCTCCGGCTTGAGCGTGCGGTAGTTGATGGTTTCGGGCTTCTTCACCTCGCCGTTGGACCATGTGCGGATCTGGTCCGCGGTGGCAAGGCCGATTCGCAGCTGATCGAAGTCGTTGACGTCGAGCAAGGTTTGTCCGTTCTTGGTTGGCTGCCTGGGGCCCCAACCCCAGGCTCCTCCACGTGGGCGGGGTCCCAACCCCACCCGTGGCCGTGTCGGTTCTTACTACCGATCTCCGAGTTTCTCCCGGGGAGAATCCCCGGGAGAAACTCCGATGTGTGAGGCGGTGCCTCACCTGAGTTACCGGCCGCAGCCGGTTCAGAAGCGGCCGCGGCTACGGCGCGCATCGTCGTCGTCGGATCCCCGCTCCGGGCGAGACAGGTCGATGCCGAGTTCCTCGGCGGTACGGAAGATGTCCTCGTCGAGCTCGCGCATCTGGATCTCGGCGCCGTCTGCCGCACGTACCTCGACGTTGAGGCAGAGGGACTGCATCTCCTTGATGAGAACCTTGAAGCTCTCAGGGATTCCCGGCTCGGGGATGTTCTCGCCCTTGACGATCGCCTCGTACACCTTCACGCGGCCCAACACGTCGTCGGACTTGATTGTCAATAGCTCCTGAAGGCAGTAAGCAGCCCCATAGGCCTCAAGCGCCCACACCTCCATCTCACCGAAGCGCTGGCCACCGAACTGGGCCTTACCCCCGAGCGGCTGCTGCGTGATCATGGAGTACGGGCCGGTCGAACGAGCGTGGATCTTGTCGTCCACGAGGTGGGCCAGCTTCAGGATGTAGATGTAGCCGACCATGACCGGGTTGTCGAAAGGCTCGCCGGTCCGTCCGTTGAAGAGCTGAGCCTTGCCATCCGGTTGGATCAACCGACGTCCGTCGACGGCCTCGGGATGGAGGTTCTCTAGAAGCTTCTTGATCGTCGGGTGCTTGCCGGCCCGCTCGACCTCGTCCCACTTCGCCCCGTCGAACACCGGGGTGGCGATGAAGGTGGCAGGGGTGGTGGTCGGCCTGGTCTTGGTCTCGGTACCGCGGATCGGCTCGCGACCCACATCGACCTTGCCGTCCCCGTCGAGGTCCCAGCCCCACCGCGCTGCATAGCCGAGGTGCGACTCCAGGACCTGACCCACGTTCATGCGGGAAGGAACGCCGAGCGGGTTGAGAACGATGTCCACCGGCGTTCCGTCCGCCAGGTGCGGCATGTCCTCGAGCGGCAGGATCTTGGAGATGACGCCTTTGTTCCCGTGGCGACCGGCAAGCTTGTCCCCGACCGAGATCTTGCGCTTCTGGCCGACGTAGACCCGAACCAACTGGTTGACGCCGGGCGGCAGCTCGTGGTGCTCGTCGCGGGAGAACACCCGGACGTCGATCACCTTGCCACTCTCGCCGTGAGGCACCTTGAGCGACGTGTCCCGCACCTCGCGAGCCTTCTCCCCGAAGATTGCCCGCAGCAGGCGCTCCTCGGGCGTGAGCTCGGTTTCGCCCTTGGGGGTGACCTTGCCGACCAGCACATCGCCGGCAGCCACCTCAGCTCCGACGCGGATGATGCCGCGCTCGTCGAGGTCAGCAAGGATCTCCTCGGAGAGGTTGGGAATGTCCCGGGTGATCTCCTCGGGCCCGAGCTTCGTGTCGCGAGCGTCGATCTCGTGCTCGTGGATGTGGATCGACGTCAAGACGTCGTCCTTCACCATGCGCTCCGACAGGATGATGGCGTCCTCGAAGTTGTAACCCTCCCACGGCATGAAGGCCACGAGGAGGTTCTTGCCCAGTGCCAGTTCGCCGTGATCGGTGGAGGGGCCATCCGCAAGCAGGTCGCCCTTGGCCACCCGCTGCCCTTCGATCACCCGCGGCTTCTGGTTGATGCAGGTGTCCTGGTTCGATCGCTCGAACTTCAGCAGGCGCCTGGTGCGGCGGCCGAGCTTGTCGTAGTCGATGGTGATGGTCCGACCCGAGACATCAACCACCGTGCCGTCGTCGTCGGCGAGGACCATGTCCGCCGCGTCGCGGGCTGCGCGAGCCTCGATACCGGTACCGATGTAGGGCGCCTCTGCCCGAACGAGCGGCACGGCCTGGCGCTGCATGTTCGCACCCATGAGGGCCCGGTTGGCGTCGTCGTGTTCGAGGAACGGGATCAGGGCCGTTGCCACCGAGATGATCTGTTTCGGCGAGACGTCCATCATCTGGACTTCGCTCGGCGGCACCGAGGAGATCTCGGTCGTCGCACCGAAGAACACGTCTCTCTCGAGCTGCAACTTCAGGTCCGACAGCGAGGCCGCTTGCGGCGAACGCCGGGCCAGAACCCGGTCGGGCACGAAGGACCCGTCGGGATTCAACGGCACGTTGGCCTGGGCGACGACGTAGTCCTCCTCCTCGTCCGCGGCGAGGTAGGTGATCTCACTGGTGACCTTGCCCTCGACCACCTTGCGGTACGGGGACTCGATGAATCCGAAGGGGTTGACCCGCCCGTAGGAGGCGAGCGCACCGATGAGCCCGATATTCGGCCCCTCTGGGGTCTCGATCGGACACATCCGGCCGTAGTGGCTGAAGTGGACGTCTCGCACCTCGAAACCGGCGCGCTCACGACTCAGTCCACCAGGACCGAGTGCCGACAACCGACGCCGGTGGGTGAGCCCCGATAGCGGGTTCACCTGGTCCATGAACTGGCTGAGCTGCGAGGTCCCGAAGAACTCCTTGATCGCAGCGACCACCGGCCGGATGTTGATCAGAGTCTGCGGCGTGATCGCCTCGACATCCTGGGTCGTCATACGTTCACGGACGACTCGCTCCATGCGGGAGAGACCGATACGCACCTGGTTCTGGATCAACTCACCTACCGAGCGAATGCGTCGGTTTGCGAAGTGGTCCTGGTCGTCGAGTCGATAACCCGGCTCCGGCTTGACGAGATGCAACAGGTAGCTGACCGTCGCAAGGATCTCGCACTTCGACAGCACGGACTGATTTGGTTCGGGACGGTCGAGCTCGATCCCGAACAGGCGCTCGAGCTTGTCGAGCTCGGCGCCGAGCTTCCGGTCGAGCTTGTAGCGACCCACCCGAGACAAGTCGTAGCGACGCGACTCGAAGAAGGCATTGCGGAAATAAGCGCGTGCCGACTCGATCGCCGGCGGCTCGCCGGGACGGGCCCGCTTGTAGATCTCGACGAGTGCCTCGTCCTGGCTCGGGACAAGGGACCGGTCCTTGTCCCATTGGCCTTCGAGGAAGTCGAAGTAGCGCACGAAGGCGTCAAGGAACCCGGGTGCGTTCTCCTCGTCGTAGCCGAGCGCACGCAGCAAGGTGAAGATCGACAACCGACGCTTGCGCGCGACCCGCGTTCCGGCAGTTACGTCCTTGCCGGGCTTCTGCTCGACGTCGAACTCAATCCACTCACCACGGTAAGGGTGAATCGTGCCGGTGACCAGCTGATGCTTCTGCAGGTTCCGCAACCGGAACCGCTCGCCCGGCTGGAAGATGACCCCAGGGCTGCGAACGAGCTGAGAGACGACGACCCGCTCCGTGCCGTTGATGATGAACGTGCCCTTGTCCGTCATCATCGGGAAGTCCCCCATGAAAACGGTCTGTTCCTTGATCTCGCCCGTGCTGGCGTTCATGAAACGCGCACGTACGAAAATCGGGGCTGAGAAGGTCATGTCCTTCTCTTTGCACTCCTCCACCGAGAACTTGGGCGGGGGGCGCAGGTCCTCGTCGTCGGGATCGAACTCCAACTCCAGCTGGAGTGTTTCCGTGAAGTCTTTGATCGGGCTGATGTCCGAGAACGCCTCAGCCAGACCCCGATGCAGGAACCACTCGAAGCTCTCGCGTTGGACCGCGATCAGGTCGGGCAGTTCCAGGACATCGTCAAGGTTGGCGAAGGAGTATCGGTCCCGAATGACGGGTTGAGAGGACAAGGACGGCTCCTCTGGATTTCGGGGACGCTGCACCGCCCAGCCATACACGACGAGCCGAACGAGGTTCGGCGCCGCGGCAGGCTGGCGTTGAGCGCCCGATAGATGGCCCCGGGCAGGAGATCCGACTCGCGGAAGGACGCGCCGAAGCAGGGAAGCTGAATACGGCAGAACGAGCGCGCGAGCACGGCAACGGAGAACCCTAGTCCCGAACGGTGCACAGGGCAAGCTGTTTAGGCTCTGAACCTCGTTCGCTGCCAGCGCCACCGACGGCGGTGACGGTAGTGATGCTTTCGGGACTGTATGGCCAGGCCGCGCGGTCGTCAAGGACATGGATACACCGGCCCAGCGACGGGACCTCACCTGGCCTCGGGGCCGCTCGCCTTCCCTGCGCACCGGCGTACGCAGGCACGGATTGGCGGTTGTGCATCCCGAGCGCACCCCGAACCCCTAGGCTGGGTCGCCTTGAACGACGATCCGCAGCAGGGCAAAGTAGGCCCTGAGCAGCACCGCAACGCAACCGGCCCAGGCCTGCCGCCAACGCCAGCAACGAGCCCACTCCATGACGAGAGCACCCTGGAGGTCGAGATCGACAGGGAACAGGCTGCCGTGGACCGCGCCTATGCCCGCTTGGTCGCCATGAGGGAGTCTGCGCTCGACGTCGTACGTCACCACCGCGATCTCGGGTTCACCACCTCCGGCCAGTCGCGCGTCGAGTGGGAGGGCTTGCTGGCTCTCACCGACCAGAGACTGCAGCACCTCGAACTCGGGAACACCTCACTCTGTTTCGGTCGCATCGACAGCAGCCATGGAGAGACGTTCCAGATCGGTCGGATCTCGGTGCTCGACGAGGCGGGCGACCCCCTGGTTATCGACTGGCGAGCGCCGGCGGCCGAGTCGTTTTACCGGGCCACTGGGCGAAACCCTATGGGCCTCGTGCGCCGCCGCCACCTCCTCACCCGCGGTCCTGTGGTCACCGGCATCGACGATGAAGTCTTCGACCTCGAGCGGGCCGGCCAGTCCAACCTGGCGGTTGTTGGCGAAGGGGCGCTCATGGCAGCCCTTGAGCGGTCCCGAACCGGCCGCATGGGCGACATCGTCGCCACAATCCAGGCCGAGCAGGACGAGATCATACGTGCGCCCATCCCCGGCATTCTGATCGTGCAAGGAGGTCCGGGTACCGGGAAGACCGCGGTCGCCCTGCACCGTGCCGCCTACCTGCTCTACACAAACCGGCAGCGTCTCGAAGACGCCGGAGTCCTTATCGTGGGTCCCAATCGCACGTTCCTCCGCTACATCGAGCAGGTGCTGCCATCCCTGGGCGAGAGCGGGGTCGAACTCGTCACGATCGACGGACTCGTCGGCCGAACCCGGTTCGTCACGCGCGAAACGGCAGCGGCCGAACGCCTGAAGGGCGACAGCCGCATGGTTCGCGTGATCCGAAATGCCGTGGCCGGCCGACAACGAGTGCTTGCGAAAGACCTGGTCGTACCCTACGGGGTACGCAATCTACGCCTGCCCCGCGCAGAGCTGGTCCACATCATCGAGCAAGTCTCGAGCCGGCCAGGTACGCACAACGCTCGGCGGGCGATCTTCGCCAAACGACTGCGGCGAGCGCTCTGGCAGCAGCAACGGCGGATCGTTGAACAGCGCCTGACACGCCTGCCCGTCGGACCAGCCCCCAGCAACGAGAACGGGCTCGACCCGTCGGAGATTCTCCAGAGCGCAGCGCTCACCCTGCAACGGGAAGAGGAGAACTTCATGAGTGCCATCGGGCTGATACCCGAAGTGCGGGTGGCGATGGAGCGGATGTGGCCCCTTCTGACCCCCGAGGAGCTCTTGAACGACCTCTTCGGAGCTCCGGCGTTGCTCCGGCTGGCGACCAAGAAGATCCTGTCCGACGGTGAACGCGAGTTGCTCGCCCGGCATCGCACGTCAGTGGCGGGCGCGGCTCCCTGGACCAGCGCCGACCTAGCGTTACTCGACGAAGCTGCTGTGCTGCTCGGCCCCATCCCCCTTGCCCGGCGGCGACGCATGGCCAAGTTGCGTGAGGACGCCAAATGGATGATCGAGGAAACGATCGGCGACATCGCGCTGCAGACCGGCGACCTCGACCCGACCATGCGGCGCCAGTTGGTCGAGCGCCTCGCCGAACGCGAGCTCGCCGCGCAGAGCGAGGAGGCGGAAGAGGGCACACCGGCGGTATACGGCCACGTCATCATCGACGAAGCGCAGGATCTTTCACCGATGCAGTGGCGGGTGATCGGGCGGCGATGCACCGTCGGGTCGATGACCATCGTGGGAGACCTCGGGCAGGCGAGCAGGCCAGGAGCCGTCCAATCGTGGGACCAGGCACTTGCGCAGCTTCCTGTCCGGCGCGACCCGAGCATGGCTAACCTCACGGTCAACTACCGGACCCCGGTAGAGATCATGGATGTCGCATCAGCCGTTCTCGCTGTCACCGACCCCGCGGCAACGCCTCCTCGGTCGGTCCGCAGCGCTGGGATCGCTCCAAGCTTCGTCCGAAGCGAGGCGTCGCACCTTGTCGCCGATGTCACCGACGAGGTGGCACGTCTCCGCAAGGATCTCTCCGAGGGCACCCTCGCGGTCATCGCCCCGGATCAGCACCTCGGCGACCTACGTCAGATCTTCGGCGAGGGTGGACCCGGATCGAACATCCTCGATGCAGAAGTCGGGGTGTTCAGCGCGACCGAAGCCAAGGGACTCGAGTTCGACGCCGTCGTGCTGGTCGAGCCTGGCCTGATCGCCGGTACCTCGGTCGCCGGCCTCCGGGGCCTGTACGTTGCGCTCACCCGGGCGACCCGCTTACTCACCGTGGTCCACGCCAATCCGCTGCCGCCCGGCTTACGCTCCTAGCGGTGATTACGCCCCCCGTCGTACTGACGATCGGAGGATCGGACAGCGCTGGATGCTACGGCGTCCAGGCCGACCTGCGAGCCCTCGCCGCTCGCGGCGTGCACGGTGCGTGCGCACTGACGGTGGTCACCGCGCAGAACACGACCGGCATGCGAAGCGCCGCCGCCGTTCCGGTCGAGGTCGTCGAGGCCCAGATCAGCATGGTGCTCGAGGATCTGCCCGTGGCTGCGGTGAAGACCGGCATGCTCGGCCGGGTGGAGGTCATCGCGATGGTCGCCCGCCTCGCCGCCGACGGCCAACTCCCCCACCTCGTCGTAGACCCGGTTTTAGTGAACCGCCACGGTCACACCCTGTTCGGTCCCGACGTGTGCGACGCCTATCGCGATCTGCTCATTCCGCACGCCGCGCTCTGCTGCCCGAACGCCACCGAAGCAGCGCTGCTCAGCGGCCTCGATCCGCTCGCGGCGCCCGAACCGGCGGCCTTCATCCGTGGTCTCGCCCCATCAACCATCGTGACCGCCGGACGTTCGCTAGGCGTCGACGCCGTCGACCTCTTCTGGGACGGCGCCGAGGTGAGCGAGTTCAGAGCTCCGCGCATCGACACGAGCAACAACGCCGGGTCGGGCGATGCGTTCTCCGCGCACGTTGCGGCGGGTCTCGCCATGGAGCGGTCCGTGAGCGAGTCGATCACAGATGCAAAAGCGCACGTCCATGCCGCTCTCGTTTCGGCCGCCCGGTGGAAGATCGGTCTCGGCCCCGGGCCGCTCGACCATCTCGGATGGTCTCGCTGAGCAAACACCTGACCGAAAACGGACACGGAGCGAACCCCTGAGGGTTCGCTCCGCTCACCGGGTCATGGTGCGGGCCACAGCCCGCCCAATCACTTGATTTCGACGGTTGCGCCGGCGCCTTCGAGGGCTTCCTTCGCCTTGGCCGCATCCTCCTTGGACACCTTTTCGAGGACGGCCTTCGGTGCACCGTCCACGAGGTCCTTGGCCTCCTTCAGACCCAGGTTGGTCAGTGCACGCACTTCCTTGATGACCTGGATCTTCTGCCCGCCGGTCTCCTTGAGGACGACGTCGAACTCGGTCTGCTCCTCTTCCTCAGCCGCCGCCTCGCCGCCGGCACCGGCCGGCATCGCGGCAAAGGCCATCGGGGCCGCGGCAGTGACGTCGAACTTCTCCTCGAACTTCTTCTTGAGTTCGACCAACTCGACAACGGTCATCGAACCGATTGCGTCGAGGATCTCATCAGCGCTGATTGCCATTTTTCTTGTCTCCTGTACTTCGAACATTGGGGGTGACGGAACGTGGTTCGCTCAGGCGGCGACTTCGCCGCCCTGCTTGTCGATGAGCGCCTGGACGGCGTAGACGATGTCTCGCGCCGGTGCCGCAAGCAGACTCGCCAACTGCGAGAGGGGTGCTTCGAGCAGACCGGCGAACTGTGCGAGCACCTGCTCGCGGGACGGCAGGTCGGCCAGAGCGCGAGCGCCCTCTGCATCAATGGTGCGGGTGCCGAGCACGCCACCCTTGATGACCAACGCGGGCACCTCGCGGGCGAAACCACGGAGCGCCTTGGCCACAGCGGCGATGTCCCCGGCCGACCCATCGGCCTTGGCACCGACGAAGGCGATGGCCGTGGGACCGACGAGCAGGTCGTCGAGTTCGATGTCGAGGTTATTCGCAGCGATGCGAACCAGCGTGTTCTTGTACACACGGTACTCACCGCCTTGGTCCCGCAACTGTCGGCGCAATCCGCTCATCTGCGCAACAGTCATCCCGCGATACTCGGTGATGATCGCCGCTTCAGCGGAGGCCAGCTTGGCTTGGACCTCGGCGACTACCTCAACCTTTTCGGGTTTCGGGTTGTCCATAATCCTCCGTTCTCGTTGGCTCGGGAAATCCCGAACAGGTGCTCGTTCGTCTTTCAACAGGTGATCGGGTCCGAAAAAGCGGGCGACGCGGGACCCGCCTACCGGCGAACTCCCACGTCGTCAATGCACCTGGCGTTGATGACGGAAGGGTCCACCTCGTCCGGCGACCGGGTTCGGTCATTGCGCCCAGCGGGCACCGGAGGTCTTCGGCGAGTACACACTTCGTGTCTTCTCGGGTTGTCCGGGCACGCCCGGCTCGCTCACTTTTCCGTAACGGTCAACTTTAGGGGATCAATCTTGACCCCGGGCCCGTGCGTGGTCGATATGACGACCTTCTGCATGTAGCGGCCCTTTGCCGCAGCCGGCTTCGCCCGATTCAGTTCCTCGACCACGGCCAAGAAGTTGTTGAGCAGCGATTCGGGCTCGAAGCTCACCTTGCCCACCGGGACGTGCACGTTGCCATAGCGATCGGTCCGGTACTCGACACGGCCGCCCTTGAACTCACCGACCGCCTTCGCCGGGTCTGGCGTCACGGTTCCGGTCTTGGGATTCGGCATCAGGCCGCGGGGTCCGAGCACCCGTCCAAGCTTGCCGACCATCGGCATGAGATCCGGGGTGGAGATCGCCACGTCGAAGTCGAGCATGCCGCCTTCCACCTGAGCGACGAGATCGTCTGCGCCGACGTGGTCAGCACCTGCTTCCCGGGCCGCAGTGGCAGCCTCGCCAGCAGCGAAGACCGCGATCCGCACTGTCCTGCCGGTGCCGTGCGGCAAGGACACCGTTCCCCGCACGATCTGATCGGCCTTACGGGGGTCGACGCCGAGCCGAAACGCAGCTTCGACGGTCTCATCGAAGTTGGCCTTGGCCAAGTTCTTCACGACGTCGATCGACTCGACAGCGGTGTGGTAGTGGTCTCGGTCGAAGCGCTTGATCGCGTCTTCGTACCGCTTGCCTTTCGCCATGATGGCTCCCTCGTTGCTGGCATCGGGGGCGAGGTCCTCCCCCGATGCGTCAATGTGATTGAGTGGTTCGAGGGCTTCAGCCCTCGACGACGAGGCCCATCGATCGGGCGGTACCCGCGATCTGCGCCTTGGCCGACTCGAGGTCGTAGGCGTTGAGGTCGTTCAGCTTGAGTTGGGCGATCTCGGTGAGCTGCGAATCAGTGATCTTGCCGACCGTCTCCTTGCCGACCTTGTCCGAACCCTTGTCCACCCCGGCGGCTTGGCGCAGCAGCACCGGCGTCGGAGGGGTCTTGGTGACGAAGGTGAACGTGCGGTCCTGGAAGACCGTCACCTCGACAGGGATGATGGTTCCGGTCTGGGCTTCTGTCGCAGCGTTGTACTGCTTGCAAAAGTCCATGATCGCGATGCCGTGAGGTCCGAGTGCGGTACCGACGGGCGGGGCCGGCGTGGCCTTCCCGGCGGGAATCTGGATTTTCACGACGGCCACGACTTGCTTCTTGGCCATAGGTATCTACCTCGAAATCGGGAGCGGAATAGTTTGGCGCCTCAGCGGTGGACGACGCCAGTCGGACTAGTCAGAGCCGAGCGATCTGGCTGAACTCGAGCTCGACGGGAGTCTCCCGGCCGAAGATGTTGACCAGCACTTTCACCTTCAGCTGATCTTCGTTGATCTCGACGATCTCGCCCGAGAAATCGGCGAAGGGACCTTCCTTGACCCGGACCGTCTCGCCCATCTCGTACTCGAGCTTCGGCCGGCCCTTCTTGGCCGGGGCCTCACCAGCGACCTTGATCTGGAGGAACTGCTCGACCTCGTGTCGACGCAACGGGGAGGGCTTGTTGGCCGCACCCACGAACCCCGTGACGCCCGGCGTGTTCCGGATGACGTACCAGGAGTCGTCGTCGAGCGAGCAACGCACTAACAGATAGCCGGGAAAGACCTTGCGCTGCACGACGGACTTGCGTCCGTTCTTGAATTCGACGACATCTTCGGTAGGGATCGCCACCTCGTGGATGCGGCCCTCCATGTTCATCGACTGCGTACGGGCCTCGAGGTTCTGTCGCACCTTGTTCTCGTAACCCGACTGGGTGTGAACGACGTACCACTTTCCCGGCCGGTCGAACGGGCTGATCTCCGCCGGTTCCTCGTCGGCCTCCTCCTCGAGGAGTAGGTCGATGTCAATCGCATCGCCCGCAGGGGCGAGATCGTCCGACGCCACCTCGGCGTCAGCCGAACCAAAGTCCTCGACGTACTCCGTCTCCTCGCCGGTCACCGCGATCTCGGCTGGCTCTTGGTGCATGTCCACGTTCGTCATGTCCTTCTCGACGGCCAGGTCAGTTGATGTCGAAGAGCCAGAAGATGGCCTTGGCGAACGCCCAGTCGGCAGCACCGACCAAGGCAGTCATCAGCACCAGGAACACCAGCACGATGATGGAATAGTTGATGACCTCGGCCTTGCTCGGCCAGGCAACCTTGCGTAGCTCGCCCCGCATCTCCCTCAGGAACTGGCGGGGCGGGGTGCGCTCGCGGTTGGGAGCAGCGGCCTGGGTCGAAGTCCGAGCTTTGGTCCCGACCGGCTCGCCGGAGGCATCAAGGTACCCGGAGCGACGAAGCATGCGCTTCTGATCGCGGTTCATGTTCATCGCCATGGGAAGCCTCACCATCCTCACGTTCCGGGCGAGCGGCGATCGCGCCGTAGGGCCGGTACCCAACTTCAGGTGCCAGCCGTCACGCCATGGAGCAGGGCAGGAGGGACTCGAACCCCCAACCTACGGTTTTGGAGACCGTTGCGCTGCCAGTTGCGCCACTGCCCTAAGGGAGAAATAGCCTAGCACGGTGAGCACGAAAAACGCCCGTCTCCGTCTGCCTATGGCCGATGGGCGACCATCGCGAAGCCACCAACAGCCTCTCACGACACGAGGCGGAGTCGTGATCGCCTCGACATGCTGGCCAGCACCACCGCGCCGGCGGCCCCAGCCGCCGTGGCAGCCGCTATCCCGCCGACGTAGGCCACACGCCGCCCGCTGAGTAACTGCCGAACGGCGTGTCGCTCGCCGGATTCGGAAATGGCAGCCAGGATGTCTGCGAGTAAACCGGGGGCCGGTTCGAGGATCTCTGTCCTCAAAGTACGCAACGCCCTGAGAACCTTTCGGTACTGGACCAACTCGGCCTGGCAATGCAGGCACCGGTCGACATGCCAGCGAGCGCCCCCACGTAGCGTCACAGAACCGTCGGCAACTCCGGCCAGCTGATCGACAACGTCGTCACACCGCACGGCGGGTGTCCTGCGCCTCGTCACCCACCATGGGGTACAGCCGCTCCCTCAGCTTGCGCCGAGCACGATGCAAGCGCACCTTGGCCGCGGATTCCGAGATTCCCAGTTCGGCTGCAATCGCTTCATGCGACAGGTCGTAGACGTCACGGAGGACCACCACGGCCCGAAGTTTCGGTGGCAGCTCGGCCAATGCCGCCTTCACGCGCTCCCTCACCGCACTGCGGTCAGCCTGTTCGGCCGGGTCAGCCCGAGCGGAAAGGTCGATGATTTCCTCGTCATCGTCGAGGACGTCATGCCGATGTCGCACCCGCTTGCCCAACGACGACGACGCGCAGTTCGCCGTGATGCGGTACAACCACGTCGTGAACTGCGCGTCACCCCGAAAGCGTCGGAGTCCTCGGAACGCGCGCAAGTAGGCATCCTGCACCACGTCCCGGGCGTCTTCTTCATGCCCGGTCAGCCGATAGGCGAGGTTGTAGGCATCCACATACGTCATCCGCACCAACTCCTCGAAGGAGGCGTGATCGCCCTGGCGGGCTTTCACCACCAGTTCCTCGAGCCGAAGAACCGTCGAGGGTTCAGACCCGGCGCGGTTGGGAGTGGTTACGTAGGAGGCCATGACTACCGCCGCAAACGATAGTCGACCGGGTCGGCTCCCATCCCGTCTCGAGCGGGAGCACGACACCCCAAGGGCCCGAGATCGGGCCCAGAACTGTTGCGTGGCGGCGGTCAGACTCGAACTGACGACCCCTCGATTATGAGCCGAGTGCTCTTACCGACTGAGCTACGCCGCCAAGATCGCAACGAGCCCCCTGTCAGAATCGAACTGACGACCTTTTCCTTACCATGGAAACGCTCTGCCGACTGAGCTAAGGGGGCGGGCAGGGGAACATCTGATGATCCCCTGTCGGGCACGGTAGCCTAGCGTGCGGTCGTCCAGAGCCCAAGTTCGGCAGACCCAATTCCCTCGGAAGGCCGAGTCCGATGGTCGGCAGGACACTCGCCCGACCTCCACGATGAAACGGGACCGACGTGCAGCTCGACCGTATCTCCTATCAGTACCCGGATGGTACGACGGCGGGATACGACTTCCATCCCCGATTGACGGTCATCGACACCCATCCCGCTCATCGTCGATCGCTCGCTGAGCACCTCCTGCAATCGCTGTGGACAGACGCCGCCGGCGTGCACGTGGAGTTCACCGGCACAGACGGGGCAGCTTTCGTTGCGTTCCGGCCCTACGGCAGCACCCCCCGCGTCATCGGCGTCGACCGTCCCGTCGATGTCACGGACCGTTACCTCCGAGCGGGCAGGGTGAACCTCCTTGCTCCACTCGCCATCGAACCGGAGACCGCACTCGACCTCCTGCTCGCCAGCCACGGCGACCTCGTGCTCGCGGACCCGACCGCGCGGTGGACAAGCCGGCTGATCGACGGCGGCATCGAGCACGTGCTCGATGCCGCCGTCGACTACGTCGAGGCCGAGACTGCACTGCGTCGGGCGTCGACCCTCCCAGGCCCCAGCCCGCAGCCGTCCGCGCCGGTAGCCGAGGCCCAGAGCCGCCGCGTCGCATCGAGCGACCTCGAAGGCCGACAGAACCGGGTTCGCATCGCCACCCTGGTCCTGGGGACGAGCGGCCCGATCGCTGCGGTCGCCCTGTTCAGCCGCATCGGCCCCTGGTCGGCGCTGGCCATCGTGGGCGCTTCCGTCGCCACAGCCGCAGCATGCATCGGGCTCGAGCGGAGGCTCACCCGAGCGATCGACCTCGAGTACCAGGCGCTGCACGCTGCAGGGGCGGCTTCCTACGACGACCTCGCCGTCCTCGACGCTGCACCCCCAGACCCTGCGGCCATCGTCGAGTTGGCCACTGCGTTCGAGGGTCTACGCCATATCACCACCCGATGGCAGGAACTGGCCGGGGACATACCAGCGGCCTGGGTGCTCGAGCGACGCACGCGGCTGCTCGAAGCAGCCGAGTTCAGCGCGCCAACATGCCCACGGCCCGAACTATTCGACCAGACAGGTCACCGACCGGGTTCGGACGTACTCGCCGCCTTGCTCGACCGTGCCCTCGAGATCGCCGATCTCGGGTCTGGCACGTCATTACCGTTGTTCCTCGATGATCCGGTGGTCGGCCTGTCGGGCCACCAGAAGATCACCGTGCTGAACACCGTGAGCCGGCTCGCCACCCACCAGCAGCTGGTGATCTGCACCGATGACGCCGAGGTGCTCGATTGGGCCGCGCTCGAGTCACTCGCCTGCCGCGCCCGGGTCATCGAAGCGAACCCGAGCAGGCTCCTGAAGGTCGCCGAGCCCAGCACACGGGCGTGACAACCGGGTACGACGCAGCGGTAGGGTCATCCCCCGTGGAGATCCGCTCGGCCACCCTTGCCGATGCCGAGGCCATTCGGCAGATCTACAACATCGAGGTCGAGACCTCGACCGTCACCCTCGATCTGGTGCCGCGCACCCTCGATCAGCAACAGGAGTACCTCGCTCGTCGAAACGGCACCTACGCCGTGCTCGTCGCCTGCGACAGCAGCGGCGTGGTCGGCTTCGGGTCGCTGTCGCCGTACCGGGACCGGCCCGGCTACAACGCAACGGCCGAGGACTCCATCTACATCCACCGCGATCAGCAGGGCCACGGCCTCGGACGAATGCTCCTGAGCGAGTTGCTGGTGGTCGCGGAGGCGCACGGGTTCCACTCCGTGATGGCACGTGTCGCCGCCGGGCACGCCACGTCCCGCCGACTGCACGAATCGCTGGGATTCGCGCTCGTCGGCACCGAGCGTGAGGTCGGCCGAAAGTTCGGCCGTTGGATCGACATGGACCTGCTCCAGCGCATGCTCTGAGGCGCAGCAGACGCGCAAGACGGCTGCCCCCGATAGGAGCAGCCGTCCGATCTGCGAGTGGGCCGGGAAGGATTTGAACCTCCGTAGGCGTAAGCCGGCGGGTTTACAGCCCGCTCCCTTTGGCCACTCGGGCACCGACCCTCGCTTGATGCGAAGGCACAGAATAGCCGCGTCGTCCCTCACAGCAGAATCCGCATCCGGGCCGTCCGGCCAGATAGCGTCACGTGCCATGCCGAGCTTCGACGTCGTCTCACAGATCGATGAGCAAGAGGTCCGAAACGCCATCGATCAGGTGAAGCGCGAGATCGCCACGCGCTTCGACTTCAAGGGCACCGACTCGTCGGTCGAGTTCGAGCCGGAGGCCATCACCCTCAACTCCTCCACGGAGGACCGCCTGGCCGCGCTCCGCCTTCTCCTCGAGGAGAAGTTGGTCAAGCGAAAGGTCTCGCTGAAGATCCTCGACTACGGAAGGATCGAGGAAGCCTCCGGTGCCCGAGCCCGACAAAAGGCCAAGCTCCAGGCCGGGGTCAACTCCGAGAAGGCGAAGGCCGTCAACGTGTTCATCAAGAACCTGGGACTGAAGGGGCTCCAAAGCCAGACTCAGGGCGATCAGATCCGGGTGACAGGCAAGAAGCGCGACGACCTTCAAGACGCGATCGCAGCGCTCCGCGAGCACGATTTCGGCATCCCTCTGCAGTTCGAGAACTTCCGCGACTGATCGGATGGTTCATCGCTCCCGCAGCACATGGGCTGCTGGAGCAGCCAGTTACCCCCAAGCGAACACCGGCTGTTCGAAGTGGCTGCAGGAACTCGAATCGCCTTCGAGGGCCGCAAGACGAAACTGGTACAGCACGGCCGCCGTCGGGGCGTGGATGAGATCACCCCCGACCGGGAGCTGGATGACCGGACGGTCGCTCTCGGGGATGGAGACCAGGCGCGGCGAATCGACCCGGCACAGTTCCCGTAACGCGATCCGGTGGACCGAGGCCACCTCGACCGGATCGGGTTCGAAAGCCGGGTCGGCACCACCCCAGAACACGAAGGGGCGAATCACGTACCCCGATCGGGTTGCATAGTCATCCAGCCGACCGAGGAGGCTGCCCTCATCGAGGTGAAGTCCCAACTCCTCCCGCACCTCGCGTCGGGCGGCTTCGATCGCCTCCTCCCCGTCGTCGACCCGCCCACCAGGCAGTGCCCACTGACCGGCGTGACGGTTCAGGCGCGCCGCGCGCCGCGTCAGCACGAATGCGGGACCACCTGCGGTGCCGCTGACCAACCCGGTCAGGCTGCCCGGTTCGACACCGGGGATCGCGTCCAGCCTGGTCGGGGTTTCCCAACCCGGATCCTCACCGTGCCGATCAGCGTCGCTGTCCACCACGATGACGGCGACCGCAGCCAGGCGGCGTCCCTCCAGCGCGGTCTCACGCGGTTGATGGCGGGACAGATGCCCCACCATCAACCCGCGCAGAGCAGGTCCGTACTCCCAGGATTCGGTCATCATCAACCTGCCAACACCAGACCGCGCTCGCTCAGTCCTCGGCCGGGGCGTCAGCAGCCCTGGCCTGTAGCTCGTTCACCACGTTGGCATCGGCCAGCGTCGTCGTGTCACCGAGCGAGCGGCCCTCGACCACGTCACGGAGCAGTCGCCGCATGATCTTCCCGGACCGTGTTTTCGGCAGATCCGGTACGAGGATCACGGCCTTCGGACGAGCGATGGCACCGAGCTTCTTCGCCACGTGCTGACGAATCTCCTCGCGCAACTGGTCCGACGCCTGGTAGGTCCCGCGCAGGATCACGTAGCCGACAATCGCCTGTCCGGTGACCTCGTCGTTGGCGCCGACGACGGCGGCCTCCGCCACGGCGGGATGGTCGACGAGTGCGGACTCGATCTCGGTCGTAGAGATGCGGTGGCCCGACACGTTCATCACGTCGTCGACCCGCCCGAGGAGCCACAGATACCCGTCGTCGTCGAGCTTTGCCCCGTCCCCGGCGAAGTACCGACCCTCGAAGCGGCTCCAGTAGGTGTCCACATAGCGCTCGGGCGCACCCCAGATCCCGCGTAGCATCGAGGGCCATGGCTTCGTGATCGTGAGGTAACCGCCCCCGCGCTCCACCACTTTGCCCTCGTCATCGACGAGCTCGATGAACACCCCGGGGATGGGTCCGCACGCCGAACCGGGCTTGGTCGTGGTGACACCCGGCCACGGGGAGATCATGTGGCCACCGGTCTCGGTCTGCCACCAGGTGTCGGCAATCGGGCAATGCTCGAGGCCGATGTGGGTGTGGTACCACATCCAGGCTTCGGGGTTGATCGGCTCGCCCACTGTGCCGAGCACGCGCAGGGAGGACAGGTCGTGCGCCGCCGGCCACTGGTCACCCCACTTCATGAACGTCCGGATCGCAGTGGGCGCGGTGTAGAGCTGGGTGACGCCGTAGCGTTCGACGATGTCCCACAGCCGGTCCTTCGGCCAGGAAGCGGCGTCGCCCTGACGGAACTCGGGCAGGGGTGTGTCGGGCGTGCCCTCGTACATCACCGACGTGGCGCCGTTGCAGAGCGGTCCGTAGACGATGTAGCTGTGGCCCGTCACCCACCCGATGTCGGCGGCACACCAATACACGTCCGTGTCTGGATGCAGATCGAAGGTGTACTTGTGCGAGAACGCCACCTGGGTGAGATAGCCGCCCGTCGTGTGCATGATGCCCTTGGGCTTCGCCGTGGTCCCCGAGGTGTAGAGCAGGTAGAGCAACTGCTCGCTGTCGAGCGGCTCGGGCGGGCAATCCGCCGAAGCAGACGCCATCAGGTCGTGCCACCAGTGGTCACGACCAGCCACCATCTCCACGTCCACGCCACAGCGGTTGACCACCACCACGTTCTCCACCGTGCTGCAGTCGGCGAGAGCGACGTCCACGTTGACCTTCAGGCCCGACGCCACACCCCGGCGATAACCGGCGTCTGCGGTGATGATGATGCGGGCCTCGGCATCGTTGCAGCGATCGACGATGGAATCGGGGCTGAAGCCGCCGAACACGATCGAGTGGGCCACGCCGATCCGGGTGCAGGCCAGCATGGCGATCGGCAACTCGGGCACCATCGGCATGTAGATCGCCGCTCGGTCGCCGGTCTGCAGCCCCAAGCCCTTGAGCACGTTGGCGAACTTGCAGACCTCCTCGTGCAGCTGGCGGTAGGTGAAGGTGAGCGTGTCGCCCGGCTCGCCCTCCCAGTAGTAGGCGACCTTGTCGCCCAACCCGGCCGCGATGTGCCGGTCGAGGCAGTTGTAGGAGACGTTCAGCTTGCCCCCCACGAACCACTTGGCGAAGGGCAACTGCCAGTCGAGCACCGTGTCGAAGTCCTCGAACCAAGTCACGAGCTCACGTGCCTGCCTCGCCCAGAACGCCTCGTAGTCGGCGTTCGCCTCGTCCCACATCGAGCGGTCCTTGACCAGCGATGCGGCGGCGAACGCCGCCGGGGGCGGAAAGGTCCGGTCCTCGCTGTAGAAGTCGGCGATAGTGGCCTGATCAGCCATGTCAAGCACCTTTCGATCTGTGAGTCGCCTGATGTTACGCAGCAACCGACCCCGCCGGGCAACGACCTCGCCGGGCGTCGAGACACGCAGGTGCCCGTCCGCCGTCCAGAGAACGCCCACAGACCCCACTTGTGGTCAAACAAAGTTCACCTATCAATATTTACTTGCCTTCACCGTAATGGCGTTGCAATACTGGTGCTGTACCAGCATATTCCTGCAATATTGCACCACTCGATGCAACGCAGGGCTCCCGACACGTCCCCAGGTGTGACGACACGTCCGCCCTTGAAGAAACGGCGCGCGCTCCCATGAGCATGTACCGGGCCGTGCTCGGGCTCACCACGGAGGTCTCATGGTCAAGCGGCGACGGGCAAAGGTTCTGGCGGCAGCGATGATGGCAACGGCTTGTGGTGGGGTCGCACTCACCGGAAGCGCAGGAGCCGAGAGCGACCCACCGCCAAGCACCTTTCCGGTTCGACCGCTGGTCATCACCTTCAGCCCACCAGTCGGGCATCTGGCATCGACGCTCGAGCTCACCGACCTGTTCGGCGTGCAAATCGAACCCGTTTCCGTGCCGTTCGATGTCCATGAGGCGACCCAGCTGGCCCTCGAGCCGCTGCCGGGACCGTTCCCAGCCGAATCCACGCAAGCCGACACCGCACCTGAATCCGCCCCAGCGGACGATCCAGTGGCAACGCCCGCCGCAGCGGAACCGAGCGCTCCAGCGTCGGCGTCAGAAACCGAGACCGAGACCGAGGCCCCAAGGGAGAACCAGACCGAGCCAAGCACCACCCCGCCAGCAGCCGACGAGACCGAGAAGACCTCCTCGACGAAGGAGAGCCCCGGACCCTCCGATGCTGCGCTGGCCCAGCTCCGCGCGTGCGAATCCGGTGGCGACTACACCATCGTGTCGTACGGCGGCTGGTACCGTGGCGCCTATCAGTTCGACCAAGAGACCTGGGACTCCGTCGCATCGAGGTGGCAACCAGCCATGGTCGGCATCGACCCGGCCCAGTCCTCACCATCCGACCAGGACGCGATGGCCCTGGCCCTCTACGCCGAGCGCGGCTGGTCGCCCTGGCCGGCCTGCGGCATCGGCCTCTGAGGCCCGCTGCGCCTCGCCTCGCCCGGACTGAGGACCCTGGCTAATCCGGAGCCCACTCCAGTACCCAAAAGCCGCCGAGTCCCTCGGCGTCCAGCAGCGCTTCCGCCTCCCGCACTCGGCTACGCGCTCGCAGGGCGGCCAGGTCGCCGAGAGCGGCCCGCTCGGCCCAGATTCTCCGACCCTCCTCGACGCGACGATCGATCCCCCAACGCCGAAGCCATTCGTGCTGCCGCACCCGGTCGATCGGCACTGGAAGCTGGTCGAACGGAACATCACACGTAATGTCCTGCATGCCGGGATCCTCCAAGGGCGAGGATCCCGGTTCGTGATGCCTGAAGGTCCGCAGCCAGGTCGTGGCGTCACGAGCGGCGAGCTCCACCGTGTCCGCCCCGTAATCGAAGGCCAGAAGGCGACCGCCGACGTCCAGTTTCGTCCGTGCGTCCAGGACCCACTGCGCGGCCCGATCGCTGGCCGGCACACGGACCCGCCGTTCCACTGCTGCGTCCTGCGCGCTCCCCGTGCTCAGCGCCCTGAGGACCGCCGGCACATCCGCGGTGGGCCGAACGCGTTCCCGGCGGACACCCGCAGCGGACACGACGACTATCTCCTGCCATCCAGGCTCGCGCCATTCAAGGATTCTTACAGGCAGATTGTCGAGCAGCTCGTTGGCCAGAATCACGTGTGCGAACGCCAGCTCGTCGAGGGACGCCAAGCTGCGCCCCGCAGCCGGATCGTGTGCGGCCCGAGCCTGATCGGACAGCTCGATCGACACAAGGTCCACGGCGTGTTCGCAGCGCGGTTCCGCCGCCACGATGGAACGCGCGAACGTACCTGGACCGGCGCCGACGTCTGCCACAACGAACGGACTCGGCCGGCCAAGACGATCCCACTGTGCATCGAGCCACTCGGCGACGACCGCCCCGAACAGTGGCCCGACCTCCACCGACGTGATGAAGTCGCCACGCCGACCGGCAACGCCGACACCGGCGCCGTAGAACCCATGCTGCGGGTCGTAGAGGCAGGCCGCCATGTACTCGTCGAAGCTCAACTCCGCCTCGGACGCCGGTGGCCACCCGCCCGGGTCAGCCGCCGGCAAAGGAGAGCAAACCGGCGAGGTTGCCGGTGAAGTGCCCGATGAGTCCCGGGAAGACGCCGAACAGGACGGTGGCGGCAACGGTGATCGTCAACGCCGACAGCAACGATACGGGCACCCGGATGGGCGTGGTATCACCGTCGGGGGCCGGACTGAACCACATCGCCTTGAGCACCAGGCCGTAGTAATAGAAGGCGATGACCGAGTTCAAGGCCACCACGATGGCCAATGCATAGCCGGCCGGCGTGTCGGCTGCGGTCAGAGCCCGGAACACCACGAACTTCGCGAACCAGCCTCCGAGCGGCGGGATACCGGCCAACGAGGCGAGGCACAACGTCATCGCCACGGTCAGACCCGGGGCGTACCCGAAGAGGCCTCCTAGTGAGGAGATCTCACCCGAACGGGTCTTACGGGACACCGCGATGATGACGGCGAAGGCACCGAGGTTCATGCCGGCGTAGATCAACAGATAGGTGACCACCGCCGTCAGGGCGTCATCGGGATTGGAGCCGCTGACCGCGAGGGGAGCGAGCATGAATCCGGCTTGGGCGATACCGGAATAGGCCAACAACCGCACGACGTTCGTCTGCCGAAGAGCGATCAAGTTGCCCACGGTCATTGATGCAGCAGCCAAGACCCACATGAGGGGCTCGATCACGTCGGTCCGTCCCAGGAAGCCGACGAAAATCAACTGCAGCAGGGCGACGAATCCTGCCGCCTTGGACGCCACCGCCAGGAAGGCGGTCACCGGCGTCGGGGCTCCTTCATAGGTGTCCGGAGCCCAAGTGTGGAACGGTACCGCAGACACCTTGAACGCAAACCCGACGATCACCAGCACGATGCCCAGCGTCACGATCGGGGTAGAACTCGAGCCGCCCTCGATCGCCGCACCGATCTCGGTCAGCAACGTCGAGCCGCTGACCCCGAACAGCAGCGACATGCCGTACAGCATGAGGGCACTGGCGAACACGCCCATCAGGTAGTACTTCAGACCCGCCTCGTTCGAGCGAAGGTTCCGCTTCTCCCACGTCGCCATCATGTAGGCGGGGATCGACAGTAGCTCGAGTGCCACGAAGATCGACACGAGGTCCCGAGCCGAGCACATCAGCACCATGCCGAGCACGGAGGACAGCAGCATCAGGTAGAACTCGCTCTCCCAGAAGTCGCCCTCGGCCAGATAGTTGCTCGACAGAAGCGTCACCACGTAGGCGGTGAGGAGGAACATCGCCTGCAGGACGAGTGACAGGTTGTCGACGACGAACGCGCCGCCGAACAAGCTCCGATCGGCACCGTCGAGCGCCAGGGAGATGACCGGGATCAAGCTCGCCAACATCGCCAGACCGGTGAGTCCGGGGATGAGCCGCTTCGCCTCCTCGAGCTTGATCACGTCGACGAGCAGCACCACCGCCGTGAACGCCACCAGGACGATCTCGGGCGCCAATGCATGGAAGTCGATGACCGGCGCCTCGAAGGGCACTTGCGATGCCTGGGCCAGCAGCGATGCAATCACGGCGACCTCAGCCCGCCAGGCTCTGAGCGAGGACCTGCACCGCGTCGCTGGTCATGCCGAAAATGAGGACGGGCAGGAAGCCGAGCACCACGATCAGGACCAGCATCGGCAGCCAGGCGATCCATTCAGCCGTTCCCACATCGTGTACGTGCTCGTGGGCGAACTCCTCCTTGGGAGTTCCGAATGCCGTCCGCTGGAACAGCCACAGGAGGTAGCCGGCGGCGAGCACGGTGCCGAGCGCCGCGACGAACATGTAGAAGCGGAACAGCCCGACGCTGAGTCCCGGCGCAGGGTTGTAGGCCGCCAGGATCACCGGGAATTCACCCCAGAAGCCGGCGAGGCCGGGCAGACCGAGCGATGCCATTGCGGTGAAGCCCAGGATCCAACCCAGGTGTGGCGCCTGTTTGAGCAGGCCACCGAGTCTGCCGATCTCGAGGGTGTGGAACCGCTCCTTCACCGAGCCGGCTATGAAGAACAACATGCCGGTGATCAGACCGTGGGCCACCATGCCGAAAATCGCGGCGTTGATCCCGAAGTCGGTGAGGGTGGCGATACCGAGCATCACGTAACCCATGTGCGCCACCGAGGAGAAGGCAATGAGTCGCTTCATGTCGGTCTGGGCAAGACAGCCGAGGGCGCCGTAGATGATGCCGATACAGGCGAGACCACCGATGATCGGTGCCCACCAATGCGCCCCTGCGGGCAGGATCGGCAGGGCGATACGGACGAAGCCGTAGGTACCCAACTTCAGCAGCACGGCTGCCAGGATCACCGACCCCTGGGTTGGTGCCTGGGTGTGAGCATCGGGGAGCCACGTGTGGAAGGGGAACATCGGCACCTTGATGCCGAACCCCATGAACATGCCACCGAAGATCAGGATCTGCGTGGTACGCACCACATCGTTGGAGCGCACCAGCGACGCCAGCTCGGTCATGTTGAAGGTTTCGGCACCGGTGACGAAGAACAACGCCAGGAAGCTGACGATCATCAGGGCCGAACCGAACAGCGTGTAGAGGAAGAACTTGATCGACGCGTACTGCCGATCGTCGCCGCCCCAGACACCGATCATGAAGTACATCGGCAGAAGCACGATCTCGAAGAACACGAAGAACAGGATGAGATCCTGTGCGACGAAGCTGCCCAGCATGCCGGTGTCGAGCACCAGGATGAGGATCAGGAACGCCTTCGGGTCCACCGGGTCAGGGAAGTGGTTCCAGCTGTAGATGATGACCAGGGGAACCACCAACAGCGTGAGCAAGATCATCGGCATGGCGATGCCGTCGATGCCCAACGTGTAACGCGCCTTGATCACGTCGATCCAGCCCTTGTTCACGACGTACTGCAACTCGGCGCTGTTGTCCCAGTCGAAGTTCAACGCGAGCAGCGCGCCAACGACGGCGACGCCCAAGGAGGTGATCAGAGCCAGCGTCTTGTGCAGCTCCTCCTCCGCTTTGGGGATGAGCATCATCACCAAGGCCCCTACCAACGGTAGGAACACCATCGTGGTGATACCCCAATCGTTCAGGAAGTCCTTCATGCGGCGTGCGAACCTACTTCACCCTAGATGGCGAGAACGAAAACCCCGGCCAGGACGGCCGCGGCAGCGAACATGAGCACGGCGTATCCCTGCACCCGCCCATTCTGCATACGGCGCAGGAGGCCGCCTGTCTCCGAGGCACCGATGCCCGCGCCGTTGACCGCACCGTCCACGACCTGCTGGTCGAGCACGCTGTAGGTGAAGCCGGCGATGCGCTTGGAGACCGTTGCTGCGCCATTGACGATGGCGTCGAGCACGTATTTGTTGAACCAGTTGGCCCCGCGTGCGAGCGGGCCCTTGACCGTGGCGACGATGACGTCGGTATACAGCCAGTCGAGATAGAACTTGTTGGCGAGGATGTTGTAGCCGAGCGTCGGGATCCCGCCCCGGCTCACCGGGCCGCCGACGAGTTCGGTCGCTTTCGGGTCCGTCGCCTGGACCTTACGGAAATAGGCCACCACCAACCCACAACCGACGAGGGCGGCGACCAACGAGATCACCGCGATCGCTGGGCTGAACTCGGCATGGCTGATCTTCGGGAAGTACGTCGAGGTCGGCTCGATGTAGTGCTCGAAGCGTAGGCGCCAGCCCGAAGGCACGAAGGTGAAGGCCTCGGGGATGTTGGCCAAGCTCGCCAGCGCAGCCAATGCGGCCAGGATCATCAGCGGAATGGTGATCCGCGGCCCGGACTCGTGGGGCAGTCCACCGTGGGCGTCGTGCACGTCATGGGTGCCCTGAGCACCATGGGCGTCGTGGACCTCGGCGTGGTCGTCGTGGCCGGCGCGCGCCGCGGCTGGCGTATGGTCGTCCTCGTGGCCATGTGCTGCATGATGCGCGTTCGGGGAATCCGCGCCCCGCCACTCACCGAGGAAGGTGAGCCAGTAGCAGCGGGTCATGTATGCAGCGGTCATGCCCCCGGTGACCAGGCCCATGACGAGCATGAGGTGGTAGTTGCCGTTCGCCCCGTTGCTCAGGCCGAATCCGCCGGTACCGGCGAGGATCTCGTCCTTCGACCAGAAGCCCGACAGCAGCGGGAATCCCGCCAGTGCCAAGGCGCCGATGAGGAACGTGGCGTGGGTCTTCGGCATGTACTTGCGCAAGCCACCCATGTCGGACTTCATGTCGAAGGAGTGGTTGCAGGCGTGACTGACCGAACCAGAGCCGAGGAAGAGGCACGCCTTGAAGAAGGCGTGCGTGGCCAGGTGGAACATCGCAGCAGTCCAGGCCCCGACACCGAGCGCCATGACCATGTAGCCGAGCTGCGACACCGTGGAGTACGCCAGGACCTTCTTGATGTCGCGCTGCACGAAGGCCAACGTGCCACCGACCATGGTGGTGATGGCTCCGACGAGCGCCAAGGCGTTGATCGGGCTGCCGGCGATGGAGAGACCCTCGAAGAAGACCGGGTAGAGCCGTGCGACCATGTACACGCCGGCCACGACCATGGTGGCGGCATGGATGAGGGCCGACACCGGAGTAGGTCCTGCCATGGCGTCGGGCAGCCACGTGTGCAGACAGAACTGACCCGACTTCGACATGACGGCAACGATCAGGCAGAGGGACGCGACGAGCAGAGCGGTGTGGGACACCACCCCCGACGCCGCGGCGACATTGATCTCGACGATGTCGAACGTCTCGCCGCGACCGGCGGTGAAGAACAACACGATCATCCCGATCAGCAGGCCGATGTCACCGACGCGGTTGGTGAGGAAGGCCTTCAAGGCTGCGTTGGAGTTGTTCTGCTCCTCCCACCAGTGGCCGATCAGGCAGAAGCTGCAGACACCGACCAACTCCCAGGCAGTGATGAACATCACGAGATTGTTCGCCAGGACCAGCAGCAGCATCGACGCGGTGAACAGCGACAAGAACGCGAAGTAGTGGGTGTAGCGGATGTCCCCGGCGACGTAGTCGGTCGAGAAGACATGCACCAACAGCGAGATCAGCCCGACGACGAAGAGCATCATCACCGCTTGGCCGTCGACGAAGGTCCCGACTCCGAAGTCGATTCCGCCGATCGTCCACCAATTCGCTTTCCACTCCGTCACCACCGGGAGCACGACGCGGTGTTCCTCGGCGGCGGCTTCGACGCCTTCCTTCACTGCTTCCTTGGCGGTGGCGGTGCCCTCCTCAGCAGAGGAGCCCGCGCCGGAGAGCTTCAGCTCGGCGCCTTGCCGCACGACGCCGAGACGGGCTGCAGATTGCTCAGAATGGCTGCTGTCCTCGTGGGTCTCCGCTGCGGGCTCAGAACCGTGCTCCGCACCCGCATCGTCGACATGGGACGCCCATTGCACACCGGCGATCAACGCGCAGGCGAAAACAGCCGAAAGTGCCGCTATGCCGATCTCGGCACCCTTCTTGGGCAGACGCTTGCCGAAAAAGAGGATCAGCAGGAACGAGACGAACGGGATGGCCGGGAAGATCCAGGCATTCTTCAGGAACCAGCCCGCGTGTTCTGCGGTCATGGCCCCAGTCTCTGAGGCGAAGAGCACGGCGGAGATCATCCCTTCAGCAGGTTGGCCGACTCGAGGTCGATACTCGACCGATTGCGGTAGATGAGCAGCACGATGGCAAGCCCGACGCCGACCTCAGCAGCGGCAACTGCGATGACGAAAAGAGCAAAGACCTGTCCGATCGGGGTGCCGTGGTAGGCGCCGAATGCGATGAAGTTGATGTTCACGGCGTTGAGGATCAACTCGATCGACATCAGCACCATCACACCGTTGCGTCGAGCGAGTACGCCGTAGACGCCGATGCAGAACAGCACCGCTCCGAGCAGAAGGAACTGGTTCAGCCACATCGCTACTCCCTCCGGGCCACGACGATGGCGCCGATGAGCGCTGCCAACAGCAAGAACGAAACCGCCTCGAACGGAATGAGGTAGTCATGGAAGATGGCGTCGCTCACCATCTCGGTCGTCTGCGGCTCGAGCACGGCCCGGGCGTCGAGCGCCTCGGTGTCGAACGCGTCGACGAGCGCATAGGTCATCACCGCAAACAGCATCAGGGCGACGACGCCGGCAATCCAACGACGCTCACCGTCGACGTGCTCCTCACGGCCGATGCGGGCTCGGGTGAGCATGATGCCGAACAGGAACAGCACTATCACGGCTCCGATGTACACCAATACCTGAGTTACACCGGTGAATTCCGCGCCGGTGATGATGAACTGAGCGGCGACGCCCGCCAGGACCACGACCAGGTACAGCGCGGCGTGGAGGATGTTCTTGGTCGTGACGACCCGCACCGCGGACGCCACCATGGCCAAGGCGATGATTGCGAAGAAAATGTTCTGGGCCACCATGGTCAGCGGGGCACCTTCTTCTTCTTCTGTTCGGCGCCGGCCTCGTAGTCCTCGAAGTCAGGCACGGACTCCATCCACAGGCCCAGCCGGCTCTTGTCATGGAGCAGATCGGCGATCCGAGGCTCGGAGTACTCGTACTCCGGGCTCCAGTAGAGAGCTTCGAACGGGCAGACCTCAACGCAGATCCCGCAGTACATACAGAGAGCGAAGTCGATGTCGAACCTGTCGAGCTCATTGCGCTGCCGGGGCTTGCCACCCTCACGGCGTGGGGGCGCCAGATACTTGTGCGCCTCGATGAAAATGCACCAATCGGGGCATTCCCGGGCGCACAGCATGCAGGCCGTGCAGTTCTCCTCGTTCAGGGCGATCACGCCGCGGGCCCGCGGGGCCGGATCTTCCTTGACGTGCGGATACTGAACCGTCACCGCACCCTTGGAGGGTGCCGGCGGCTTCGTGAAGCCGTTGGGGAAGACCGTCTTGCGGGCCTCCCCCATGGTCACACCGAGGCCCTTGATCACTCCGGGAACGAGACCCATCAGAACGCCACCTTCAGCACAGCCGTTACCGCGATGTTCACCAGGGAGATCGGGATGAGGTACTTCCAGGCGAAGATCTGGAGCTGGTCCTCGCGCAACCGTGGGTACGTGAAGCGGAACCACATCACCAAGAAGACGATCAGCATCATTTTGGTCAGCATCACGATCGGCCCGAGCACGTTCATGATGTCTGCGTCGAACCCGATCCCGGGAAGTGACCAACCGCCGAGGAACAGCACCGCAGCGATTGCCGAGAAGGCACCGGCGGTGGCGTACTCCCCGATGAAGAACAGCAGGAAGCGGAAGCCCGAATACTCGGTCAGGTAACCGGCGACCAGCTCCGATTCAGCGACGGGCATGTCGAACGGCGGCTGGGTCAACTCCGCCTGCATGGCGATCATGAACACCGCGAAGCCCACGAACTGGGTGATGATGTAGGGATTGCCGATGAACCCGATTCCGAAGATCTCACCGTTGCGCTGTGCCGCGACAATGCCCTGCATGTCCATGGTGCCGGCCTGGATCACGACCCCGAGTACGGCAAGCACCAGCGGGAGTTCGTAGGCGATGAGCTGACCGGCCGAGCGGAGACCGCCCATCAGCGAGTACTTGTTCGCCGATGCCCACCCGGCCATGAGGATGCCGATGACTGATACCGACGAGACCGCCAAGGCGAAATAGATCCCCGTCGGGATATTGGCGAACCATGCATCCGGGCCGAAGGGCACGACGGTGTACATGATGAAGGTCGAGGCCACGACGACGATCGGTGCCCAGGCGAACACCTTGCGATCGGCGCCGTCAGGAAAGAGGTCTTCCTTCTGGAGGAACTTGCCGACCTCGGCCAGCAGCTGCATCGAGCCGTACGGACCGGCTTCCATCGGTCCGAGACGACTCTGCATGAAGCTCATCATCTTGAACAGGAACAGGTAGACGATCGTGCCGGAAGGCAACAGCACCGCTGCGAGCAGGCCGAGGACGCGGAGGATAGATACTTGCCAATACGCCAGCTCGGCAAGGACGACGGCGCTCATCGGTCGATGTCTCCGAGGATGAAGTAAAGGGACGCAAGGATCGTGATGACGTCGGGAACGTACACGCCGCGCAGCAGCCACGGCACGATGGAGATGTTGTTGAAGCTCGCCGAGCGGATCTTCACCCGGAACGGCACCAGCTCGCCCTTGGACACCACGTAGTAGCCCATCTCACCGAGCGGGTTCTCCGTTGCGACCCAGGCCTCGCCCTCAGGCACCTTGATGATGCGCGGGACCTTGGCCATGATCGGCCCGGGCGGGAGACCGTCGCAGAGCTGGATCACCATCTTGGCCGCTTCGCGCACTTCCTGGAGCCGGACCCAGTAGCGGGCAAAGCTGTCGCCGTCGGGGTGGGTCCAGACCTTCCAGTCCAACTTGTCGTAGACCAAGCCCACCGGGGTGTCGCGGCGATGATCCCAGTCGACCCCCGACGCCCTGAGGTTCGCGCCCGACATGCCGTAGGACAGAGCGACCTCGGGAGGAATGACGCCGATTCCGCGGGTGCGCACATTGAAGATCTCGTTGCCCAGCAGCAATGCCTCGAGCTCGTCGCAAAAGGCGTTGACCTTGACCATGACCTGCTTGGTCTCGGCGATCCAGCCCTTTGGAAGGTCGTCCTTGATACCACCGATGCGGTCGAAGTTCGGGTGAAACCGTCCTCCGGTGGCCGACTCGATGAGGTTGAGGACGTACTCCCGATCGCGAAAGGCGTAGAAGACCGGTGTCACGGCGCCGAGTTGCACGGCCATGTCGCCCAGAAACAGTGTCACGTTGGCGATGCGCGACAGCTCGAAGAGCAAGGTGCGTATCCATTGGGCGCGGGGCGGCGCCTCGACGTCCATCAGCTGCTCTGCCGCGAGGATGAACGGCACCTCGTTGGCGAAGCTCCCGAGCCAGTCGATGCGGTTGATCAGGGTGTTGACCTGGGGGTAGGTACGGACTTCGGTGAGCTTCTCGTACCCGCGGTGCATATAGCCGGGCACCGGATCGGCGGCGACGACCAGCTCACCGTCAAGCTTGACGATGATGCGCAGCGTCCCGTGTGTCGCCGGGTGCTGGGGTCCGATGTTGAGAGTCATGCCCTCGGTCTCGAGCTCGACGTTGACACGCATATCGGCGGCCTGGCTCGCGATGTAGGCGCGTTGTTGGCGCTCACTGATTGCGGTCATGCTCACTCGCCTCCTTCGTCGTCGGCGACCCCGGGCATGGCCTCGACGTCGACGATTCCGGGCCACGGCTTCACCATGCGGGCCAACAGCGGGAAATCCTTGCGAAGCGGATACCCCTCGAAATCACCGGGCAGATACAGCTTCCGGAGCGAGGGGTGGCCGGCAAAGGTGATGCCGAACATCTCGTAGGCCTCGCGCTCGTGCCAGTTGGCGCCGCCGAAGAGCTTCGTCCAGGTGGTCATGGTCAACGTGTCGTCGGGAACGTCGACCTTGAGGTTGACCCCCACGTGACGGTTCACGTCGTAAAGGCGAGCGATCAGCTGGAACCTGCTCTCGCCGCCAGCCACACCGTGGGTCATCGGCTCGGGGTCCTTCGCCGCTACGCCCTCGAGGACGTTGTCGACCGAGCTGTCCATGCTGCGGCCGAAAGGAGACGGCAGCCAGTCGATGACCGAGAGGTAGCAGAAGTACGTGCAGCCGAGGAGGTCCCGGCATACGCGGCCAGCTGATTCCCAGGCGTCGGCGGTCACCCGCACCCAGACATCACGTCCGGGGACGAGGTGCGATGCAACCACGCCGTCGTGGAGCTCGGCGACGAGGCCCTCGACCAGACTGCTGCGCAGCTCGTCTGTGGCGGGCGCCCCCTCAGCGTTGTCGATGTCAGTCGACGACAAGCGGATCACCCTTCCACTTGGCGGCCATGTCCTCGTTGGCCACCATCTCCTGCAGCAGCACGATGCCCTCGAGCAGCGCCTCGGGCCGTGGCGGACAACCGGGAACGTAGACGTCGACCGGGATGATCTGGTCGACGCCCTTGGTGACCGAGTAGCTGTCCCAGTACGGGCCACCGCAGTTGGCGCAGCTCCCCATCGAGATCACGTACTTCGGCTCGGGCATCTGTTCGTAGAGACGCCGGATGACCGGAGCCATCTTGTCAGTAACGGTGCCCGACACGACGACGAGATCGGCCTGACGCGGGCTCGCCGGGAACGGGATCACGCCCAGGCGCATGACGTCATAACGGGGTGAGCCGAAGGCCGCCCCCATCTCGATGGCACAGCAGGCCAGGCCCCACTGATACACCCACATCGAGTATTTGCGACTGATGTTGAGCAGCTTGGTCAGGGGCTTTGGGAGCTTGCCGCTCTCGACTAGACCCATCGCAACACACCCTTCCGCCAGGCGTAGACCAGGCCGAGGAACAACACGAAGATGAAAATGCCCATCTCGACGAGGCCGAAGACGCCGTAGGCCTCGAGGCGGACCGCCCACGGAAAGATGAAGACCGCCTCAACGTCGAACATCACGAACAGCAGGGCGAAGATGTAATAGCGGACCTGGCTCTGGGACCATCCGGTGCCGACCGGGTCGACACCGCTCTCGTAGACGATGCTTTTCTGCGGCGACGGCTTGTTCGGTCGGAGCAGAGCTGAAACACCGAGCAGGGCTGACACGATGGTGACTGCCACGCCGAGGAAGATGCCGACCGTGAGGTAGCTGCGAAGGAAGTCGGACACGGTTCCGGAGCTTACCTGTGAGGGGTTGAGGGGGCCAAGATTGGCCACCGATTGGTCGAATGGTCCTTGCGGATCCGGGTTCGGACGGACAGCGCCGGGCCGGGATCAGCCTGCCGCTCGGACCAGGACCGGTACTGCGTCGTTGGCCAGTCCAGTGAGCAGACCGGGAAGGATCCCGACGAGGATCGTCACCCCGACAGTGACCCCAAGCGCCACCCAGACGGTGGCCGGCACGGTGAGGACGGCGGGCACGCCGGCGTCGTCCTGGTGTCCGGCGCCGGCCTCGGCGTGGTCGTCACTCATGTACATCGACACGATGATGCGAAGGTACACGAAGGCACCGATCACGGCGGACATCATGGCCACCAGGGCCAGCCAGTAGCTGCGGGATTCGACGGCCGCGGTGATCACGCCGAACTTGGCGAAGAAGCCCGAGGTCAACGGCACGCCGGCCTGGCCCAAGAGCATCACCGTGAACGCTGCGGCGAGCAGTGGCTTGCGGTCACCGAGCCCCCGGAAGTCCTCGAGCGAACTGTGGCTGTCGCCCTTGAGGGCCACCACGCTGATGACCGCGAAGGATCCGGCGACCATGAACGTGTAGGCCGCCAGGTAGAACAACGCCGCGCCGGTGCCCTCGCTGCTGGCCGCTTGGACCCCGACGAGGATGAACCCGGCGTGTGAGATCGACGAGTACGCCATCATCCGCTTCACGTCGGTCTGCACCACCGCGAGCACCGCGCCCCCGAGCAGCGTGGCGATCGCCAGGACGTACACGATCGGCTGCCAGTCAGTGCGCTCGCTGCTGAAGCCCACGTAGAACACCCGCAGAAGTCCGGCGAAGCCCGCCGCCTTCACCCCTGAGGCCATGTATGCCACGACCGGCGAAGGTGACCCCTGGTAGACGTCGGGTGTCCAGGAATGGAAGGGCACCGCAGCCACCTTGAAGCCGAAACCGACCAACAACAGGGCGAAACCGGCGTACAGCAGGGCGTTGTCGAACAAGGTGTTCTCGACCAGGAACGTACGGATCCCGATCAAGCTCGTCGAACCGGTGGCGCCGTAGGTGAGGGCGATGCCGTAAAGGAAGAGCGCCGAGGAGAACGCACCCAGCACGAAGTACTTCATGCCGGCTTCCTGCGAGGCGAAGCGGCGAAGATGGGACGCCGCCAGGACGTACACCGCAAGCGACAAGATCTCGAGTCCGAGAAACATCACGATCAGGTCGTTGGCCGAGGCCATGATCACGCCACCGGAAGCGGAAAGCAGTAGGAGCACGTAGAGCTCGGCGCCTTCGAGACCCTCCCGCCGCAGGTATCCGTCGGCGAGCAGCGCTGCGATGATCACCGACGCGCACAGCAGCACCGTGAAGAACACGGAGAAGCCGTCGACCCCGAACGCACCACCGAGCGTCGAGAACGGACCGCGGCCAGGATCGGTCACCCGGCTCCACAGTGCCAGGGCGAAGCCGCCGGCCACCGTGGCAATGGCGATGGTGGCCATCGTATAGAAACCGCGGAACACCCGGGGCAGCAGCGACGACGCATGGAGCAACACCATGGCGGGTGCAGCCAACAGCAGGAGGGGCATCACGCCCCACCAGTCGACGGAGGGAGTGGTCACAGCCACCTCGGAGGCCTGGGCGAGAAGGCTCACTTGTGTTCCTCCGTTTGGGCCTCGGCTCGGTGGCCCTCGGCGTCGGCCTCGGCAACGTGCAATGCGGCGGTGAGCTCCTCGGCCCCCGCCTTCTTCCCCGGCGAGATCACCACCACGGCGACGACCTTTCCGGCATCCTTGCTGCCCGCTTCGCCGGTGACCTCCACCTCGCTGCCAGGAGAGACCTCCGGAGCGGTGAAGGTTTCGGACTTGTCCTCGATATGGGCGATCAGGCGATCGACAGCCGGCTCGATGCGATCGATCATCGGCTTCGGGTATACCCCGAGGAACACGATCCCGGCGATGAACAGCAGCAGGACCCCGCCCTCGCGGAAGTTGAGGTCCTTGAAGCGCTCGTTCTCCACCGACTTCGGTGAGCCGTGGAAGGTCCGTTGGTAGGCCCACAGCATGTAGAGCGCAGCGAGGATCACCCCGGTTGCGGCTACCACGGCATACCAACGATGCGCCGTGAACGTGCCATTGAGGATCAGGAACTCGCCGACGAACCCGTTCAAACCCGGCAGGCCGATCGAGGACAGCATGACCACCGTGAAGGCGGCAGCCATGATCGGCGCGGCCTTCTGCAGTCCATTGAGGTCCGCGATCATCCGGGTGTGACGGCGCTCGTAGATCATCCCGACGAGGAGGAAGAGCGCCCCGGTCGACAGACCGTGGTTGACCATCTGCAAGATGCCGCCGGTGATGCCCTGGCGGTTCAGGGCGAAGATACCGAGCACGATGAACCCGAGGTGGGCGACGGACGAGTAGGCCACCAGCCGCTTGAGGTCCTTCTGCATGGTGGCGACCACGGCCCCGTAGATGATCCCGACCACACCGAGCACCAGGAACAACGGGGCGGCCCAACGGGCGGCTTCGGGGAAGAGGTACAGCCCGAAGCGGAGATACCCGTAGGTACCGAGCTTCAGCATCACTCCGGCGAGGATCACCGAGCCTGCGGTCGGGGCCTCCGTGTGCGCGTCAGGGAGCCAGGTGTGCAACGGGAAGATCGGCACCTTGATGGCGAAGGCCAGGGCGAACGCACAGAACACCGCCCTGGCGGTCTGGGTGGACAGCGCCTGCTCGTTGGCCAGGGTGCGCAGGTCGAAGGTGATGTCAGCACCGGTGGCCCGGTGGGTGAGGACCACGAGAATCACCATACCGACCAGCATCACGGCGGAGCCGAACATCGTGTACAGGAAGAACTTCAGCGCGGCGTAGGTCCGGTTACCGTGCCCCCACTTGCCGATTAGGAAGTACATCGGCACCAGGACCAGCTCGAAGAACACGAAGAACATGAAGAGGTCGAGGGCCAGGAACACGCCCATCGACGCGGCTTGCAGCACCAGCAGCCAGGCGTAGTACGGCTTCGCATCGTGTTCCGGGACCACGGCGATGATGGCCACCGGGAACAGCACCCCGGTAAGCACGACCAAGAACAGGGAGATCCCGTCGACGCCGAGCTTCCAGCCGATCCCGTAGTCCTTGATCCAGGTCCAGGACTCGACGAACTGGAAGTCACCGTCGGCCTGCTGGAACTTCACGAGCAGCGCCACCGACAACAGGCCGGTGACCGCAGCGACCAGGAAGGCCACCTGCCGGCAGGTGTCCGGACGCCCGTTCCTCATCAGGAACAGCACGAGTGCGCCGGCCGCCGGCACCATGATCAGCGCGGTGAGCAGATAGTGGAACGGCGGTGACACCGCTTCGGAAGCGAGTAGGGCAGCAAGCATCAGAACGCCGCCTTCGAGAGCAGGAGACCGAGGAGGACCACAGCACCGATGCTGATGCCGAGGGCGTAGCTGCGCAGGTACCCGCTCTGCGTCTTGCGTAGCTGCAACGACGACTGCCGGACCAGGGCGGCGACGCCGTTGACGGCACCGTCGATGACGAGCTGGTCGAAGCGGGCGGTGAGCTCGAAGGCCTTGCGGCCCGGTCCGCCCATGAACGAGGCATAGGCCCCGTCGACCCCCCATCCCTTCTCGAGGATGGGCTGTTCGATCTTGGCCCGGTCGCCCTTGCCCTTGAGGTACACAGCCGCGGCAACCACGATGCCCACCAGGCCCGTCGCCACCGCCACCACGGCGAGGGCCACCAAGCCGGGTCCCGACACGGCGAGATGCGTCTCGCTGCCGAACATCGAGGGCTCGAGCCAGTTCTCCAGGACGTGCGCACTCCGGGTGAAGGGGAGGTTCAGCACGCCCGCACCGAGGGCCCCGATCGCCAGCACCACGAGCGGTGCCAGCATCAGCCCCGGGGACTCATGCGGGTGGTAACGCCGACGGTGCTCGACGGCGTGGGGAAGGAAGTCGGCCACTTCGCTGTCGTCGGGAGCCGACAGCAACGGAACGATCGTCGAACGCGGGCGGTTGGCATCGGCCCGGCGGGTCACCTCGGCGATGGCATCGCGAGCGGCTGCAGAGTCGGAGTCAGCCGCAGCGGCGGAGCGCTCGGCGTCGGACACTGCCTGGCGGGCAGCCGTGAGCACGTCCTCGGCCTTGCCGATAGCCGTCTGCGCCTTGTCGGCATCCTTGGCCAGCTTCTCGAGGTCCTTGAGGGCCTTGTCGGCGGCCTTCCTGGCATTCTTGTCCTCGCCGGCTGCTTCGACCACGGCCCTGGCCGCCTCGAGGTCGGCCGGTGACACGGCGTCGGCCTTGGCCCGTGCGTCAGATCCTGCCGCTCTCGCTGCGGACACGGCGGCCTCGGCATCGCCGAGCTTGGCCAAGGCGGTGGCGAGGGCCTCGTGAGCCGCCACGACGGCTTGGGTGGCGATGTCCGCAGCCACCGACTGGGCGGCGATCTTCGCGTCCCACGCCACGTTCAACTCCTCCGGTGAGGGGTCACCGAAGCGGTAGCGGCCGAAGAAGGTCATGAACACCTGGCGGCTCATGTAGAACGCCGTCAACAGGGCCGTGACCAAGCCGATGGCCCACAGCGCCTTGTTCTCCTGCCAGGCGTAGGCGAGGATCTCGTCCTTGGACCAGAACCCGGCGAACGGCGGTACACCGGCGAGGGCGAGCCAGCCGATGATGAAGGTGACCGCCGTTACCGGCAGGAGCTTGTAGAGCTTGCCGAAACGGCGCATGTCCTGCTCATGGTGCATCCCGTGGATGACGGATCCGGCGGCGAGGAAGAGCAGCGCCTTGAAGAAGGCGTGCGTCACGGTATGGAAGATCGCCGGCACGTAGCCGCCAAGACCGATCGCCATGAACAGGTAGCCGAGCTGGCTGACGGTGGAGTACGCCAGCACCTTCTTGATGTCGTTCTGGGCGACGGCGACCGTAGCGGCGAACAAGGCGGTCAGACCGCCGACCCAGGCGATGGTCTGGGGCGCCCAGGCGTAGGAGGCCTCGAGCACCGGGCTCATCCGCACCATCAGGTACACCCCCGCAGTCACCATGGTGGCGGCGTGGATGAGTGCCGAGACCGGGGTGGGACCCGCCATGGCGTCGGGCAACCACACGTACAGCGGGAGCTGGGCAGACTTCCCACAGGCCCCGACGAACAGCAGCAGCGCGATGGCAGTGGCGGTGACCGCAGCAAGGGTCGGTGCCTTCACCAGGATGTCGGCATAACGGATCGACCCGACCGCGAAGAAGGTCAGGAACGTTGCCACCATGAAGCCCCAGTCGCCCACCCGGTTGGTGACGAACGCCTTCTTGCCGGCGGATGCGTTCGCCTCCTCGGTGAACCAGAACGAGATCAGGAAGTACGAGCAGGTACCGACCCCTTCCCAACCGAGGAAAGTGAGCAGCAGGTTGTCGCCCAGCACCAGCATCAGCATCGAGAACACGAAGAGGTTTAGGTAGAGGAAGAACTTCGAGAACTTGTCGTCGCCCTTCATGTAGGCGACCGCGTAGAGGTGGATCAGCGTGGCGATGCCGGTGATGAACAGCACCATCGTCATCGACAGCGGATCGACCAGGAAGCCGGCATCCACGTGGAAACTACCTACGGAGATCCACGTGAACAGCTGCTGCAGGAAGAACCGCTGCTCCGGCGGGAGCGCCACCAGGCCCACGAACACGGTGACCGCCGCTGCGAAACTTCCGGCCACCATCAACGTGGCGACATAGCCCGCCAGCGGGTCACCCAGACGACGCCCGAAAGCAACCAGCAGCAAAAACCCGACCAGCGGGAATGCGGGAATCAGCCAAACCAGCTCAAGCACCGGTCATCCCTTCAGCGTGGCGACGTCATCGGCCGTCGCCAGGGGTCGGCGGCGCAGCACGGCGACGACGATGGCCAAGCCGACCACCACCTCCGCAGCGGCAACAACCATGACGAAGAACACGACGGCCTGGCCGCCCAAGTCGTTCAGAGCACGTGAGAACGCGACGAAGGTGAGGTTCACCGCGTTGAGCATCAGCTCGACGCACATGAACATCACCAGAGGGTTGCGCCGGACCAACAGGCCGACGGCACCGATGGTGAACAACACCGCCGCCAGCACCAGGTACCAGTTCGGCGTCACGATGGAACCCAGGAAGCTCACGAGAGCACCTCGGACTCGTCGGTGACCTCGGCGTCCGACGTCGGGGCGAGTGGCTCGGGCCCCGCATCGGCCGGTGGCCGGCGGGCCAACATCACCGCACCGACGACCGCGATGGTCAGCAGGATGGCCGTCGCCTCGAAGGCGAATGCGTACTCGGTGAACAGCAGCCGGCCGAGCTGCGCAATGTTGGCCTCCGCGGGGTCAGGTGCCAGCAGCGTCGAGGACGCACCCGTGGCACCACCGGCGACGAACAGCGAGACCAGGGACAATCCGAGGATCCCCACACCCGCCGCAACGGCCAAGGGCCGCTGGGCGACGAGCGGCTCGACGCGGAGGTCGTCGGCCTCATCGACGCCGAGCAGCATGATCACGAACAGGAACAGCACGACGATGGCCCCGGCATAGACGATCACCTGGACCGCGGCGAGGAGTTGCGCGTCCTGCGCCACGAACAGCACGGCGACGCCGAAGAGGGTAGCGACGAGGCTGAGCGCGGCATGGACCGGGTGGCGCAACAGCACCACGCCGACCGCGCCGACGAGCACGATCGCCCCCGCCAGGATGAAGGTAATCAGCTCAGGCACCGGCACCACCTTCGCGCGGACAGCAGGCGTCGAAGTCAGTGTCCATGACCGTGTCCTCCGTGGGCATCGTGGCCGGTGGAGGCAACCGGCCGTTGGTACGGCGTCTCGGCGTGTTGCCCGTGCTCGGGTTGGCGGACCCCGTACCCGAGCTCCCCCGACCAGCCGACCCTGCCGACATAGTCGGCATCGCCCTGCGGCGCGGTGGCACGCACCCAACCGGAGGTGAAGACGTCGTCTCCGTCCCGCCAGTCCTCCCACGGCAGCTTCTTCGGCATCCCGTCGTCACCCACGACCAGTTCTGCCTTGGTGTAGATGGCGTCCTCGCGGCTGGTGAAGGAGAACTCGAACAGCTTCGACTCCGTGATCGCCTCGGTGGGGCAAGCCTCCACGCAGAGGTCGCAGTGGATGCAACGGAGATAGTTGATCTCGTAGATGTAGCCGTAACGCTCGCCGGGCGAGACTGGATCGGCGGGATCATTGTCGGCCCCGCGCACGTAGATGCACTTGGCCGGGCATACGCCGGCACACAGCTCGCACCCGATGCACTTCTCCATGCCGTCCTCATAGCGATTGAGGACATGACGGCCGTGCAGACGTATCGGCTTGTCGCGCTTGTGGTCGTGCTTGCCGGTGCCGGCGGCGTACTCGTTGGTGACGATGTCCTCGCCACCGAAGCCCTTGACGAACTTGCGCCAGGTGATGGCGAAGCCCCCGAGATAGCCCATCAGGCGTACACCTCCGCTTCGTGCTCGCGGTTGCGGCGCGCCGCCCGAACCGACAGGTTGAGCAACCCGAATGCCCCCACCAGCACGACGAGGGCGACGGCCATGGCGAGCGGCACGGGCCAACCCTCGTGCTGCGCCACTCTGATGGTCGCCAGCAGCAACAGCCATCCGAGGGCCAAGGGAATGAGGATCTTCCAGCCCAGGTCCATCAGCTGGTCGTAGCGCAGCCGGGGCAGCGTTCCTCGGAACCACACGAAGGTGAACAGGAAGAGCACCAGCTTCAGGAAGAACCAGAACAGCGGCAGCAACCATGACCGCAGGACCTCGGGGCCGAACACCGGACCCGACGGACCGCCGAGGAACATGGTCACGATGAGCGCCGACATCGTGACGGTGTTCATGAACTCGGCGAGGAAGAACAGCGCGAATCGGATCGAGCTGTACTCGGTGTTGAAGCCACCGACGAGCTCCTGTTCGGCCTCGACGAGGTCGAATGGCGGCCGATTGAGCTCAGCGGTGCCGGCAATCAGGAAGATCACTGCCGGTACCACCCCGGTCACCACCAGATTCCAGTCGACGATGAAGCGGCCGGACTGGGCGGCCACGATGCCGTTGGTCGACAAGGTCCGGGTGACCAGGAGCACCGCCGCGACCGACAGGCCCAGCGCGGCCTCGTAGGAGACGATCTGGGCCGATGCACGCACGCTGCCGAGCAGCGGGTACTTCGAACCGGAGGACCAGCCGGCGAGCATTATCCCGTAGACGCCGATGGCCGACATCGCCAGGAAGAACAGGACGCCGACCGGCGGGTCCGCCAGTTGCAGGAAGGTCCGGTGCCCGAAGATCGACACCGTTCCGTCGCCGTCGGTGAAGTTGCCACCGAGCGGGATGATCGAGAAGGCCAGGAAGGCCGGGACCACGGCGAGCACCGGCGCAAGGCGGAAGACCCGGCGATCGGCCTTGTCCGGGAGGAGGTCTTCTTTGAAGAAGAGCTTGGTCCCGTCGGCCAGCGTCTGCAGGATGCCCCACGGACCGGCCCGGTTGGGGCCGATGCGGTGCTGCATGTCGGCGATGATCTTCCGCTCGAACCACACCATGAACATGGTGGCGACGAGCAGGAACACGAACGCCACCACCACCTTGAGCAAGGTGATCAGGACGACGGCGAGATCGACGCCATGGGCGTAGAGGGGATCCATCAGCGGGACACCTCCAACCGTACATCGGTCACCGGGTTCGACGAGGAGAGCAAGTGGTTCACGGTCGCGCCCCGCACATTAGCGAGCACGGTCACCGTGCCCCTGACAACACCGGGATCGGCGAAGGCGGGCAAGCTGATGCTGCCCCAATCGGACACCACGGTCACGAGGTCACCCTCCTGGATGGACAGGCCCTGGAAGTCGAGCGGGTGCAGGCGGACGTCGTTGTCGCCAGGCAATCCGGCCAACGACGTGCTGTTGGCCGTGCCGGTCGCCCCGTCGTACATCTTGCGGCGGACGACCAGCCGGAGCGACGCCTCGTCGAGGGGAACCTGCGACGCAGGCGACGCGGTCGGCATGCCGACCACGGCCGGGCGGGCGCCGCCGCCGAGCCCCGCGGCGATCGTGCCGTCCCGGGTGGCGTCGAGCACCGCCCGGTCGAGACCGGCGTGCGACGAGGCAACGGCTTCGATCTCGTCCCAGATCTGCGCAGCCGATTCGAAGCCGAGATCGGCACCGAGCCGGGTCGCCAGTTCGGTGGCGATGATCCAATCGGGCCGGGCCGTCCCCGGCGGTGTCACGCCTTGGTGCAGCGGCAGGATGCGACCTTCGATGTTGGTGGTCGTACCGTCCACCTCCCCGTGGGCCGCAGCCGGGAGCACAACCGTTGCGGTGGCAACCGAGGGGTTGGCGAAGGTGTCGACCGCGATCACTGCAGCGCGGTCGAAGGCGCGTTGCACCAGCGCACGATCGGGGAAGTCGTCCAGCGGGTTCGCCCCGAGGAGGACCAGCACGGCGAGCTTGCCGTCGGCAGCTGCCTGCAGCATCGCTGCCGTGTCGACGCCCGGACCCGACGGGACCGATCCCCAGGCACTCGTGAAGAAGGAACGGCCGGCCTCGAGCTCGACCCGACCCGGGAGCAGACCTGGTGCGAGCCCCATGTCGAGGGCGCCCATCACGTTGCCCCGGCTCAACGCCGGCAGGAACCGCGCCCCGGCCTCGGCGAACACCATGGCCGCCTCGGCAAGCACGGCCGGATCCTCGGTGACGCTGCTTCGGCCGAGCACGACCGTGACCGGCTGTCCGGCGGGCAGGACCGCGAGCGCCTGACGGGCCGCATCGACCAAGGAACCGCCGGGGCTGCTCCAGAAGCGGTGCTTGGCCAGCTTGCTCATTCCGCCAGCGCCGTGACCGACCTCGACGAGGGTTGCACCGGACTCGACCACGGCGTGGCGCAACCGCAGGAACAGCACCCCGAGGGTTTCCTTCGGGTCCGTGCCGAGCAGCACGATGGTTCCCTTGGGTGCACAAGCCTCGGCGATGGTGGCGCGGGGCAGACCGAGCACGAACTGCGCCGGGAGCCCGTCACCAAGCTGCGCATCGACGTTGTCGGTCCCGATCACACTCTTGGCCAGCTTGGCCCAGGCGTAGGCCGACTCGTTGGTCAGCCGTGCGCCGCCGATCACGCCCACACCGATCGGCCCGGAGGCTCGGACCGCATCGGCGATCAGCTCGGCGGCCTTGCGCAGGGCGTCGGCCCAGCGAGCCGGACGCCCCCCGACGGACGGTTCGGACAGTCGTGCCTCGGAGTTGACCGCCTCGACGCCGAAACGACCCCTATCGCACAGCCAGCCCCAGTTCACGGCATCGTTGTCGACGCCCATCGATCGCAACAACCGGTTCCGCGACGACTGCAAGGTCACCGAGCAGCCGACCGAGCACCCCGTACAGGTCGACTCGACCTCGGTGAGGTCCCATGGCCGGGCCTTGAACCGGTACGACGACGACGTCAGCGCACCGACCGGACAGATCTGCACGGTGTTGCCGCTGAAATAGGAGCTGAACGGCTCGTCGGGGAAGGTGTTGACCTCGGTCCGAGCCCCTCGACCCTGGAAGTGGATCAACGGATCGCCTGCCACTTCCTTGGCAAAGCGGGTGCAGCGATCGCAGAGGATGCAGCGCTCACGGTCCAAGAAGACCAGGTCCGAGATCGGGATCGGCTTCTCGTAGTGCCGCTTCTCCTCGACGAAGCGGCTCTCCCCCGGCCCGAAGGCGATGGTGTTGTCCTGCAGAGGGCACTCGCCGCCCTTGTCGCACACCGGGCAGTCGAGCGGGTGGTTGATCAGCAGGAACTCGAGCACACCGTCCTGCGCCTTGCGGGTGCGTTCGGACTCGGTGTCCACCACCATGCCCTCCGACACCGGCACCATGCAGCTCGGCTGCAGCATGGCGCCCCGGCCGCCGGCGTCGATGTCCACGAGGCACATGCGGCACATGCCCACAGGGCGCATGCGGGGGTGGTAGCAGAAGCGGGGAATGTGCACCCCGGCCCGTTCGGCCGCTTCGATGACCAGCTCACCGGGTTGCGCCTCGATTGCGTGCCCGTTGATCTGCACGCTCACGGTCGTCTTGGGAGGGGTGTCGGTCGTGTCAGACATGCGTGCTCTCCTCCACCCGCACCGGGATACCGATGGCCCGACGGCGGATCTTGGCCTCGAACTCGGGCCGGAAGCGCCGGATGGCGCTCACCACTGGTGCCACGGCCGATGGACCGAGCGGACAAATCGTGGTCTGCTTCGGCGGGAACGGCACGGCGGCCAGGCCCTCGGCCTCCCAGCTCGCGGCGGGATAGGGCCCGGGGCTGATGTTGTCACCGACGTCGAGCAGCATGTCTATGTCCGAGGGGCGGCCGTGGCCGTCGAAAATCCGCTGCAGGATGGTTTCGAGCCAGCTCGTGCCCTCGCGGCAAGGGGTGCACTTGCCGCACGATTCGCGGGCGTAGAACCGCACGACCCGAAGGCAGGCCTTCACCGCATCGGTGGTGTCGTCCATCACGACGATGGCACCCGAACCGAGCATCGAGCCGGCGCCACCGACGGGACGAGCCTCGAGCGGGAGGTCGAGCTGCTCCTCGAAGAACCACGGTGATGAGCCACCACCGGGGATGAACGCCTTCAATTGGTTCCCGTCACGGATGCCGCCGCAGAACTGGTCGTCGTAGAGCAGTTCACGGAAGGTGGTCACCCCGTGCTGGACCTCGTACACGCCGGGGCGGCGTACGTGGCCGGACACCGCGAACATGCGAGTACCGGGAGAGGTCTCCGAGCCGTACTGCTTGTACTCCTCGGAACCCCGCACAATGATCCCGCCGAGGTTCGAGAGCGTCTCGACGTTGTTGACGATAGTCGGCTTGCCGTACAGCCCGATAGCAGCTGGGAAGAACGGGGGCTTCAGACGCGGCATGCCGCGATTGCCCTCGAGGGACTCGATCAACGCCGTCTCCTCCCCCACGATGTAGGCGCCGGCACCCCAGTGCAACACGATGTCCACCGAGAAGTTGCTCCCGAGGACATTCCGTCCGACGTACCCGGCGGCATAGGCGTCGTTGAGCGCAACCGCCACGCGGGTCTGCGCCAAGGCCATCTCACCGCGGATGTACAGGAAGCACTGGGACAACCCCGCTGCGTAGCAGGCGATGAGGCAGCCCTCGATCAGCTGGTGCGGATCACGTTCCATGAGCAGGCGGTCCTTGTAGGTACCCGGCTCGGACTCGTCGCCGTTCACCACCAGGTAACGCGGCCAAACACCGGGAGGGGTGAAACCCCACTTCACCCCGGCGGGGAAGCCTGCGCCGCCCCGTCCGAGCAGCGTGGCCGCCTTGACCTCGTCGTGCACGGCGGTCGGGGTCATGGTCAGCGCCTTGCGCAACCCCTGATAGCCACCCGTGGCCTCAGAGCGGGCCAGGGTGAAGGAGTCCGGGTACTGGAAGCGCGAGCTCACGAGCTGGACGATGGGTGCGGTCATGGTTGCTCCAGCCACGCAGGTGCGGGGGCGCTGTCGGGATCGGCGTTTCCGGCGACGCGATCGGCCGGGATGTGCTGCCGCTGCAGGGCCAGCGTGCCGTGGGGCGGGATGTGACCGTCCGGACCGGTTTCCGCGGCCTTGCGCGTCGGCTGCCGGCCGCTACGCAGGTCTTCGACGATGGCGTCGAAGTCGCCCCCGTCGACCTTGTAGAAGTACCGGTAGTTCACCGTCAGGCAAGGGGCCTCGGTGCACGCCGCTATGCACTCCACATCCTCGATCGTGAACAGACCGTCCGATGTGGTGTTCCCGGCCTTGATGCCGAGGGCGTGCTCGGCATGGTGCAGCAGTTCCTCCGCACCGAGCAGCTGGCAGGCGATGTTGGTGCAGATGTTCACCAGGTACGTGCCGACCGGCTCCCGCTTGAACATCTCGTAGAACGAGCAGGTACCGATGACCTCGGCCGGGGTGACCTCGACAAGCTCGGCGAGATGCCGCATGGCATCGTCGGACACGTAGCCGTCCTGCTCCTGGGCCAGGTGCAGCAGCGGGATGAGCGCCGACTTCTTCCTGGGGTACCGCGAGATGATCTCGAGGGCGATGGCTTCGTTCTGTGGGGTCAACCTGCTCACCGGTCGACCTCCCCCATGATTGGATCCACGCTCGATATCACGGCCACGGTGTCGGCGATCAGGCTGTCCGCCATCATGTGGGGCAGGCACTGCAGGTTCACGAAACTAGGTCCTCGGATGTGCATGCGGTACGGCTTGGACGTCCCGTCGGAGACCAGGTAGCAGCCCAACTCGCCCCGTGGCGACTCGACCGCCACGTAGATTTCGCCCTCGGGCACCTTGTAGCCCTCGGTGTAGATCTTGAAGTGGTGGATCAGCGCCTCCATCGACTCGTCGATGCGGGCACGCGGCGGCGGCGTGACCTTCTTGTCCTGGACCTTGTAGTCGCCCTTCGGCAGCTTCTCAAGGATCTGGTAGACGATCTTCATCGACTCCCGGATCTCGTTGAGCCGGATTGCGTAGCGATCGAAGCAGTCGCCGAAGGTCCCGACCACGACGTCGAAGTCGACCTGGTCGTAATGCAAGTACGGCAGGTCGCGACGCAGGTCCCATCCGTAGCCGGTCGAACGCAGGATGGGACCGGTTGCACCGAGATCGAGAGCTTCCTGGGTGGTGATCACGCCGACGCCCTGCAGGCGGTCACGCCAGATGTTCTGCCCAGTGAGCAACACGTCGAGGTCGTCGAGACGGGCGGGCAGCGGCTCGAGGATGCGCAACAGGTCATCCCGCCATCCGTCCGGCAGGTCCGCCGCCACGCCGCCGGGGCGGATGAAGTTGTGGTTCATCCGAACGCCGGTGATCTTCTCGAACAGCCGGAGCAACTCCTCGCGGTCGCGCCAGCCGTAGATCATGACCGAGACGGCGCCGAGGTCCATGCCGTTGGTGGCCTGGAACAGCAAGTGGGAGCTCATTCGGTTCAGCTCGCACATCAGCATGCGGATCCACTGGCCCCTCTCGGGGACCTCGATGCCGAGCAGCTCCTCGACAGCCATGGAGAACACGAGCTCGTTGAACAACGGGCTGGCGTAGTCCATGCGGGTGACGTTGGTGGGGCCCTGCAGGAAGGTCAGGTCCTCCGCGGTCTTCTCCATGCCGGTGTGCAGATACCCGATGATTGGTTTGGACCGCACCACCTGCTCGCCCTGCAGTTCGAGCATCAACCGGAGCACCCCGTGGGTCGAGGGGTGCTGCGGGCCCATGTTGATGATCATGGTCTCGTCGTTCTCATCGGCGAGCATCTCGCCGCGCTGAGCAGCCTGCACTTCGGACATGCGCAGCACACCACGCCCGCTGCGCAAGCGGGCGTGATAATCGATGGAGTCCTGGCTTTCGACAACGGTCACGGCGTGTCCCAGTGGTGTGGGTGGGCGCGGGCTGAGGGCAGAGAGAGGCCGGTCAGCCGGCGCTCACGACGATGGTGCGCCCTTGAACTGCACCGGGATACGGCCCATCGCGTAGTCCTTACGCAACGGATGACCCTGCCAGTTCTCGGGCATGAGGATGCGGGTCATGTCCGGGTGACCCTCGAAGCTGATCCCGAAGAGGTCGTACACCTCGCGCTCGAGCGCCTCGACGCCAGCGTGGAGCTCCCACAACGACGGGCAGGTCGGATCGGATTCGGGGACCTGGACCCGCAGCCGCACGCGGCTGCGGTCGACGTGGCTGATGAAGCCGGCCACGATCTCGAAACGTTCGGCTACAACGCCATCGGGCAATGTCCGCTGCTGCTTGGCAGCGCAGAAGTCCACCGCCGTGACATCGACACACATCAGGTAGCCGGCGTCGTAGAGGGCCCGGGCCAGCTCGAGGTACTGGTCCCGGCTGGGGTGCAGCACCTTCTGGCCCCGCGACCACGACCGCAGAACACCGAACTCGGAGTCCGGGCCTTCGACCGGGGCCTCCTGGCCGCCGCTGTCCTCGTCGCTCATGCCCGCACCCCGATTTGCACGCCGCGTTCGGTCTGGCCGTCACGCTGCTCGATCACCAAGGGGCCGGCGCCTTCGCCGCGCCGACGCAGGATGTCGCCGTTGAGGATCTGCTCGTGGATGGTGATGATGGCGTGCAACAACGTCTCGGGACCGGGAGGGCAACCGGGCGCATAGACGTCTACCGGCACGATCTGATCGACGCCCTGCACGATGGCGTAGTTGTTGAACATGCCACCCGAGCTGGCGCAGACCCCCATCGAGAGCACCCACTTGGGCTCCATCATCTGGTCGTAGATCTGACGCAGGACCGGCGCCATCTTCTGCGAGACACGCCCGGCAACGATCATCAGGTCCGCCTGGCGGGGCGAGGCTCGGAACACTTCCATGCCGAAACGGGACAGGTCGAAGTGGGCTCCCCCGGCAGCCATCATCTCGATCGCGCAGCACGCCAACCCGAACGTAGCCGGCCACAGGCTCCGCGCCCGTGCCCACTGCACCAGGTCTTCCAGACGACCCGTGAGGACGTTGTGGTCGATACCGGCCAGGCCGTTGTCGAGGAATCCCTTGCCGCCAACCTGGACCATGTCAGTGCGCTCCGCTGGTGGCCGGGATGTCGTCGGTCTCGACCAATCCCTCATCGATCATGATCTGGGTCTCCTCCGGGCTGTGCCGCCCTTCGAGCCCAACCCGCCGCACCGTCGTGGCGGCGGTGCGCTGGGCACTGCGCATGTGCGCCGGGCGCTGCACCTTCTTCAAGGGACTCCAGTCGAGAGCACCCTTGGACAGCAGGTACAGGAAGGACTCGAAGACCGACGCCGAGAACACGGCAACGGCCAACAGGCCGAACAGGCCCAGCTCCTGGTGCACGATCGCGTAGGGGTAGAGGAAAATGATCTCGATGTCGAAGACGATGAAGATCATGGCGATCAGGTAGAAGCGGACCGGGAACCGCCGGGGCGGCTCCTTGCCCGGAACGATGCCCGATTCGTAGGGCTGCTGCTTGGGCACCGTGGGCAGCCTCGGGGCGAGCAGCTTCGATGCCGCAAAGCTGAGAACCGCGAACAGGACGGCCAGTACCGCCAGGCAGAGGATCGGGAGGTACTGACCCATCACTCAGGTCGCCGCTGCGTAGGCGGCGCGGTTGGCCGCATCCTGCTTGTCCCGGCGGTGCAGACGCCAGGCCAGTGTGCCGAAGATGATGCCGGAGCCGATTGCGATGTTGGCCGGAGGAACCCGCTTGGAGCCCAGGTCGCGGACCATGATGACCGTGTACATCGGCTGGGTCTCGTCGATCACCTTGGCCGGCGGGGCCTCACCCGGGCGCACGTTGAGCGACTGGGGCGTCGCACCCTGCACCATGATGGCCGAGTAGTGGGCCGGGTGACGCGGCGTGAAAGCGATCTTGATCCGGTGCCACGCCCGTTCGGGGCAGCCCGACCAGTCCGAGTTTACGATCCGGGTCTTGCACACGGCGTCCGGACGTCGCTCCTTGCCACCGATCTCGAACGCACCGACGGGCAGGTATGAACCGGCGGTGAACTCTTTGCGACTGAGGAGGAAGGCATCCACTGCTGCCTGGGCCTCACCGCGCGAGCGGTTCGAGGCCAACAGTCCTGTCCATCCGGCAACCTCGGGTGCCTTACCGGCCTCCTCGGCCGCCTTGAACGCCTCGACCAGGCCGTCGGTGGGCGTCGATCCGCCAGCTTCGAGTTCCCCGAGGCCTTGACCCAGGGATGCGGCTTGCTCGAACTGCGCCGCGGTCAGGTCGCCGCGATTCATCTCCATGACCTTCCAGCCCGGAAGACGTCCCTGCAGGCCGATCCCGTAGATCGTCCAGATGATCCCCATGGCGAACATCCAGCCGAAGAAGCCGGTCAACGTCAGGAATAGGCCGGTGCGGAATCCGGTATTGGTCGCGAGCAGCAGGAAGACGGAGCCCATGAGCACCACCACCCCGACACCGACGACGAGCAGACCACGGATGAAGACCCCGAAGTCGAGGCCGTTGATGGTGATGAAGGCGCTCACTGGGCCTGCGCCTCCTGCGGCGTCTGCGGGTTGGGAACGTATTGCTGTTCACCGTCGAGGGCAGCCACATAGGCCGTCACCGCGTCGAGTTGCTCCTGCGTGTACATGTTGCCGAAGGCCGGCATCATGCCGCTCTTGCACTGCGACTGACGGCCGTACACCAAGCCGGTCTCACAGCCGTAGGAGAGGAAGTTTGACAGCTGTTCGAGATCGTTGAACTTCTGCGCCGCAGCCCAGAGGTTCGGCCCGTACGCACCGGCCCCGGTCGTGCCGGGCCGTTCGTAGGACCAGCCGGGTGTGTGACAGCGGGCGCAGGAGTAGGAGCCGGCGGCCGCCTCGTTGTTGAACATCAACTGGCCGAGCTTCAGCTGGGCGGAGGAGTCGCTGGTCGCCACACCAAGCTTGATCAGCGCCGATGCGTTCGACGGGGTTGCGGCGAACGTCTTCTTGACGTTGTCGGAGATCTCTTTGCGCTTCGCAGCGTCGGTGACCCCGACCGACATCTCCTCGGTCACCCGGGCCACCAAGCCTTCTCGGACTTGCACCTCGGCGTCGCCGTTGGTTATGACGACGGAGCCCAGGTAGTCGATCAGGTTCTGGATCTGCTGGGTGTTCATGGCGCCCCCGCCGACCGTGGACCAGGGCTGCATCGGCGAGAACGCTCGGCCGTGGTCGAGCACGTACTGCACCTCGTCGCGGGTGTAACGCAACAGCACGTTGTTGAGCGCAGGGGCCTTCCAGGTCACGTTGGCGGAGAACGTGCCGCTCTTGCTCTGCAGTACATACGGGGCGACACCGCCGACCGCGCCGCGGCCGTGGCAGCCGGCGCAGTTGGTGTTGAACAATGTCTCGCCACGGCTGGCGAAGACGGCATCGAACCGCGCGATCGACGACTCTTGCCGACCGGGTTCGGCCAACCAGTACAGCGGCAGGCCCAGGGCAATCACCCCGAGCAGCACCAGGGCCATCGTCAGGAACCGGTCGAGCCGTGGCCCCTCGAGCTCCTCGTCGGAGTAGTACGGCTTGCGGTTCGGCGCATTCTCGACCTCGTTGCCGATTTCGGCCTTGGCCTTGCGCATGTTGGCGAAGATGTACACGCCGAAGCCGACGATGACGATCCACGCCAGGACCAGGCCTACGGCCCGCTGCACGGTGGATGCGAGAACTAGTGCGATCATGCCCCGTGCCCTCCGGCGGACCCGATGCAGTGGGGCCCTTCAGCTTCTTGGCCGGTCGTGTTGGTGCCGATCGGCGGACCCTGGATGATCTGTCCGGTGTTGATCACCAGGTTTCCCTTGGGGTCGAGCACGCCGGGGAAGCGATCCATGCCGCGCGGGGCCGGGCCACCCTTCTTCTCGCCGTTGCGGTTGTATTGGGACCCGTGGCAGGGGCACTCGAACCACTGGGACGTCTTGCAGTCCGGCACGCGGCACCCGAGGTGGGGGCAGGTCTGCCACAGCGCAGTGAATCCGGCCTTCATGATCGGTAGCAGGACCGGGCTGTAGGCCTTTTCGGCCTTTGGAATAGCAGTGGCGGGATACTCCGTCACCCAGGCCCGACCTTCGGGCACGTACAGGAAGCCGTTGTTGGCCTTCACACGGGCCCGGACGTCAGCCACCGAGCCGATGGTGATCTGAGCCCCGAAGCCACCGCTCGCGCTCGGCCACAGGAAGGCGATGACCGCCGCCCCGAAACCGGACAGCGACATGACCATGAATCCCACGATGGACCGATTGAGGAACTGCCGGCGGGTGACGCCCAGCGTCTCGGGGTCGGGCGGTACGTAGGCGACTGGCGGCTTGGCAGCCACCGGCTCGATCTCTGCCTTGCCGCTGCGGGCGAGAGCGACGGACCGCTCGTACTCCCGGCCGGTCGGCGTGCCGGGTGCCTTGGCCCCTAGCCGGGCCCCGGCGTCGCGTTGATGCGTCTCGCGGCTCATCTGGCCGACCGCGCTGTCTCGGTCCCGGCGCCGAGCCGTGCCGAGCAGCATGATCGCAGCCAGCGCCACGAGGGCGACGGCGACGATGACGATGATGGTGTATTTGCTCACGTTGATGCTCCGACCGTCACAACTCGAAGAAGAGACCGCGGGTCCACGGGAAGACGAAGTTGAAGCCCGGACCCCGGAAGAACGAGCCGATGCATACCAGGACCGCCCAGAACATCAGGAACACCGTCAAGAGCGCCACGGTGAACTTGCGGTCCTCCGGCTTGTTCGACGGGTTCTTGTCGACGTAGGGCGCCATGCCCAGGACGAACAACCCCATGCCGGGGATGGTCACCCCTGCGACCATCGGGTGGAACATGGTCAGCAGTTCCTGCAGACCAAGGAAATACCACGGGGCCTTCGAGGGATTGGGCGTCCGGTTGAGGTTCGCCAGCTCGAGAAGCGGGGCATTGACGAATACCGAGAAGATGAACGTGAATGCCGTGATCAACAGGGCCGCCACGAACTCCGCCACGATCAGGTGCGGCCAGGTGTGGACCTTGTCCTGCGGGGTGGCCCGGACGTCCTGGATCGAGCCGGACTTCACGACGGTCAGCAAACGCTGGGTGTGACCGCCCGGGCCCGAAGCGACCGGACGGGTGTCCGCCGGTGCCGTGGCCACCGCACCGGCCGGCGCAGCGACCGCTAGGCCGGCGTTCTGCGCAGCGGAACGACCACGGTCGAACAGGTAGTCGGGGATCTTGTCGCCACCACCACCGCCAGCGGCGACAGCAGCAACAGCCGGCGCAGCGGCCGCCTCGGCAGCTGCTGGTACGGCCTCGCCGGCCTTGTTGCCCTCGGCCTTGGCCTTGGCGGCCTCGGCCCGCTTCCGAAGATGCTCAGGGATCTCAGTCATTCGCTTTTCCCTTTCCCAGCCTCGATCACAGCGGTCCGGAGATCCCGCCGTCCTTGCGGACTCGCCAGAAGTGAATGGCCATGAAGATGACCGTGACAAACGGCAGCATCAGCACGTGCAGCACGTACCAGCGCAGCAGCGTGTCGGAGCCGATCTCGAACCCGCCGAGGAGAACGAAGCGAACCTGCTTCCCGAACACCGGGGTGTACCCCATCATGTTCGTACCCACCGTCACCGCCCACAGGGCGAGCTGGTCCCACGGCAGCAGGTAGCCGGTGAAGGACAGCAGCAGCGTGAACTGCAGCAGCATCACGCCGATGACCCAATTGAACTCCCGGGGTGGCTTGTAGGCACCGTGATAGAAGACCCGGGCCATGTGCAAGAAGACGGAGAGCACCATGAGGTGCGCCCCCCACCTGTGCATGTTCCGCACCAGGAGCCCGAACGCCACCGCCGTCTGCAGGGAGTAGATGTCGTCCCAGGCCTGGGACGCGGTGGGCCGGTAGAAGAACATCAGGAAGATGCCCGTCACGGTGAGCAGGATGAACAGGAAGAAGCTCAATCCGCCGAGACACAGCGTGTAGCTGACCTTCACCGCGTGGCGCTTCACCTTCACCGGGTGAAGGTGGTACAGCACGCTGTTCATGATCACGTACGACCGGTTACGAGGGCTGTCGGTATAGCCCTTCCGGAAGATGGAGCCCGGGCGGAAAATCGAGTTCCATGCCTGGCTGTCTTGGACCTTGCCGGTCACTTCGCTGACCTTGTCGGACAGCTGATCGCTCCGGCGTGGTGCCGTCTTCGCCACCGATGCCTCTCCCTACCCTCGCAGTTCCTGCTGAGGAGCCCGTCCCAGGCCCATCAGCGCCGACATTACGTAAGTCCACCGGTCGGCGGCGAACTCACTGCGGCCGGATCGCTCCGGCCAGAGCACCCGTACTACCCCAACCTCATGCCGTAGGCATACCCGTGGGTGTTCGTGCGCATGTGCAATTCACCCTCCGCTCCCGGATCGACCAGCTTCCCCAGGATGATGACGCCGGTCGGACAGCGGTCCACACACAGCGCGCACCGGGTGCAGACATCGTCGTCAATGGTGAAGACCACGTGGTCCGCCGGATCGGTGCCTGGCTTCTCGACGTCGTAGGCCTCGGCGATGGCGGACGGCGAGACCATGTGGATGCACTTCCACGGGCAGATGTCCACGCAGCCCTCGCACATGATGCACTCGGACTGGTCGATGTGGATGAACTGCTTCGGCTTGACCGCGGCACTCAGCCATTGGGCGTCGACTTCGTAGAGGACGTAATCCGAGCGGAACTCTGGCATCGGCGGATTTGCATCGGTGCGAGCCATTTGCGCCGTCCTTTCTCGGTCGGGGGTAACGGAATTCGGGGAAACCGGTTGACGCCGGAGCGTCAGGCCCGGACCAACGGGCGGCCGTAGTCCGAGCGCTGGATGTCGGTACCGGTGGCCTTCTTGCCCCGGCTCTGCCACCTCACGAACAGCGCGCCGTTGAGGCCGAGCACCACCACGTAGATGGCACCGGCGATGAAGTCGCGGGCGTGCTGGTAATGGAGGGTGAACGGCAGCTTGGTGAGCACGTCGGCCGGCCCGTGCCAGTACCGGTCGGGGCGCCAGTTCCACTCGTTGTCGGCCAGGGTGAGCCACTGGTGTGGTACGACGCCGTACCACCAGAACATCAAGAAGAAGGCCCACGTGGCGCTGACCATCGCCTCACCCCAACTCAGCGGGGTGCCCACCGGACGGTGCTTGGAGAAATACCGGAACGGGACGACGAGCAGGACCGTGCCGATCAGGATCGATGTGATCAGGGCTACCACGTTGGGGCCGTCCTCCTCGTGAATCTCTGCACAAGCGTAGTCCTCGGTTTTCACAACGGGCACGGCGGGCTGCAACGTGTCGACGGAAACCGGGTCTTCCATTGTCTACCAAACCTGATGGGTGTCGAACGAAGTACGGTCCACTCCGGTGGCCGAGCCGACGCTGCGGCACGGTGAAGGGCGGCGTGACGACCGTGGTCAGCACGGCCGTCGAGGACCGGCAATGACCGGTGGGTCCCTAGAGCGGCACCGGCCCCTTGGCCACGGGGCCGGTGCCGGCAGGCCGCTGCCAGGTTGGTCACGCCCGGATCGCCCTGCGATGATGATGGGAGCGCCATGCTCGCCCTCCGGGGCGATAGCGTCATGTCCGGAACCGTGGCTGGGGCAGTCCTGCTCCCGGCCGGGCTCGCCGCCCGCAGGAACGACCATCGAGGCATTGTGACCGAGATCCCCGACCACCTCCTCCAACGCACGAGGTCCCGTCGACAGGCACTCGGCCTCCCCGTCAGTGGGGGCGACGGCGCAGGCGATGCGGGCGCTCCGGTTCCCGTTGCAGGCGGCGGTGGAGGCGGCGCAGTCGCGGTGACCGGCGGAAACCTGCCGAAGGGCCCGGCGGCACCCTCCGGTCCCATCTCCACCACCAAGGCTGCGGCGAAGCCCCTGGCCCCCTACGACGTGGCATCCGCCCGGCGCACCCGGATCCCCGTGTGGGCGATGCCCGTGGTGGCGATTCTTCCTCTGTGGGCCTTCCTCTACGCCGGAACCATGACGAAGCCGCCGTCCACGACCCTGACGCTCGTAGAGGCCGGGTCTGAGGTCTACGGTGCTGCAGGCTGCGCGGGCTGCCACGGCGCAGGTGGCGGCGGCGGCGTGGGTCCGGCATTGGCCAAGGGCGCGGTCATCGCCACCTATCCGAACCCGGTCGACCAGGTTCGCTGGTTGATCCTGGGATCCGCCGGCGGCGGCGAGCTGTACGCCAAGGCGGGCAAGGCCTCCAAGGGCGGAATGCCGGCCTTCGGTAAGACCCTCACCCTGGACCAGATCGTCGAGGTGGTGCTCCACGAGCGCCAGACCATCTCCGGCCAGAAGCCCGAGGCCGACGCTGAGGGCTGGGCCGACCTGCGCAAGGTCCCCGAGGAGTTCCCCGACCTCGGCTACACCAAGGATCAGGTCGAGCGGATCCTCGAGGAGATCTCGGCGCAGGAAGGCGTCACGATCCCCGAGGGCGAGTGACCGCACGTCGTTCGGCACCGGTCCTGTCCCTGAGTCGTTCTAACCCTTCCCGACCACGCAAGCTGTCCCGATGACCTATGACGTGCTCGTGGTCGGTGCCGGACCCGCCGGCGCCTCGACGTCCTACTGGCTCGCCCAAGCGGGACACCGGGTGCTCACCGTCGAGAAGTCGACCTTCCCGCGGGACAAAACCTGCGGCGACGGGCTGACGCCTCGAGCCGTCCACGAGTTGCAGGGCATGGGCCTGGGCGACGTACTGGCCGGCTACCACCGCTTCGACGGCCTCCGAGCCACCGGGCACGGTCGGAGCCTCGAGCTGCAGTGGCCCTCGCACGGCACGTTCCCGCCCTACGGGTACGTGGTACGACGCTGCGACCTCGACGCCTTCGTGGCCGACCATGCCGTCGGCGCGGGTGTCGAGCTGCGCCAGGCCACCACCGCAGTCGCTCCGCTCCACGAGGACGGACGCGTCGTGGGGGCCACCCTCAAGCGGGAGGACGGCAGCTACGAGGAGGTCCGGTCCCGCTTCGTGGTTATCGCCGAAGGGGCCAAGACGACCTTCGGACGCGAGCTCGGTACCGTGCAGAACCGTGGGTATCCGCAGGGTATGGCCCTGCGTGGTTACTTTCGCTCGCCGCTCCACGACGACCCGTGGATCGAGTCCGCGCTCGACCTCCGTGATCGTGAGGGACATTCGCTGCCGGGCTACGGCTGGATCTTCCCGGTCGGCAACGGCACGATCAACGTTGGGGTCGGCCTGTTGTCGACCTTCAAGCACTACAAGCAGATCAACACCACGCACCTGCTCAACGAATACGTGGCCACCGCCCCGTCGTACTGGGGCATCTCGGCCGAGACCGCCGTCGGGCGCGCCACCGGCGGGCGACTTCCCATGGGGGGCTCGGTGGGCCCGAAGGCCGGGCCGGGCTGGCTGCTGGCCGGCGACTCGGCGGGCACGGTCAACCCCTTCAATGGCGAGGGCATCGACTACGCCTACGAAACCGGCCGGATGGCTGCCGAGGTCATCAGCGAGGCCATCCGCCTGAACGATCCGGCGCTGTTGAGCCGGTACCCGGCGATGCTCGACGCGGAGTACGGCCGTTACTTCAAGGTCGCCCGGCTCTTCGCCAAGGTCATCGGCCGTCCGGCGCTGATGCGCGAGCTGACCCGGGTCGGCCTGCACTCCCGGCCCCTTATGGAATGGGTGCTGCGGATCATGGCCAACCTGCTGCGGCCCGACGAGCTCGGCCCGGCCGAAGCGGCCTACAAGGCGGTGGCGGCGCTTTCCCGGGTCGTCCCCGAGCGCCACGCCGCCTGAGCCGACCCCGTCACCAGCGGCGCGACCACCGTCACCGCGGTCACCGTCAACTCGTGCGCCCACGTTACGGGCGCCGACGTCACCGGAACCGACTGCGCCCTCGGACCCGTGGGGTCCGAGGGGCAACCGGATCAGGGGTGCAGGTCGTCCACCCAGGGCACGTGCTCGGGATCCTCGACGACGTCGAGCTGGAGGTTCACGACCACCGGCTCCTGACCGCTGCGTACCAACACGCAGGACAGCTCCGCATCCGGTGCGGCGTTGATCTCCTGGTGGGGCACGTAGGGCGGCACGAAGATGAAATCACCCGGCCCGGCCTCGGCGGTGTACTCCAGCTGCTCGCCCCAGCGCATCCGGGCCTTGCCGCTCACGACGTAGATGACGCTCTCGACCGCACCGTGGTGGTGGGCACCGGTACGGGCGTCGGGGTGGATGACCACCGTACCCGCCCAGAGCTTCTCGGCACCCGCGCTGGCATGGGTGATGGCAGCCGCCCGGTTCATACCCGGTGTCTGCGCGGTGTTGGTGTCGAGCGCCGACGACGGAATCACCTTGATCCCGTCGTCGCGCCAGTCACGTCTCGCTTCACTCATCGTCGAAGAGCCAGCTCAGTCGAAGGTGATGACGGTACGGGTTGTCTGGCGGTTACGCATCAGGTCGTAGCCGTGGTTGATCTCATCGAGCTTGATGCGGTGGGACACCATCTCGTCGAGCATCAGCTTGCCGTCGAGGTACAGGTCGATGAAGCGTGGCATGTCGAGGCGGAACTGGTTCGAGCCCATCATCGAGCCCTTGAAGGTCTTCTCGCCCATGAACACCTCGTGGGCCGGCAGCTCGAAGTTCGTGCCCATCGGGGCCATACCGATGATGGTGGCGACGCCACGCGGGCGCAGCATGCGGAACGCCTGCTCGCCGGTCTGCTTGCTACCGATGGCCTCGAAGGCGAAGTCGACTCCGCCGCCGGTGAGCTCCTTCACCTGCTCCACAGGGTCGCCCTCGGTGGCGTTGACGACGTGGGTCGCGCCCAACTGGCGGGCGACATCGAGCTTGGGGGCGGTCACGTCGATGGCGATGATCTTCGAGGCACCCGCGATGCGAGCTCCCTGGATGGCCGACAGACCGATACCGCCGGCGCCGATCACCGCGACCTCCGAGCCGGGCTCCACACGGGCGGTACGGAACACCGCACCGAGGCCGGTGGTCACCCCGCAGCCGATGAGCGACGCCCGGTCGAGGGGCATCTCCTCGCGGATCTTCACCACGGCGTTCTCGTGCACCAGCATCATCTCGGCGAAGGCACCGAGGCGGGCGAACTGGGCCAGCGCCTCGCCCTTAGCGTTGTTCAGGCGGGATGCCCCGCCGCGCGGACGGGACACCGCACCGGGGTTCTCGCAGATCGAGAGGTGACCGGCCAGGCAGTAGCGGCACTTACCGCAGAAAACCGAGAGGCAGGAGATGACATGGTCGCCCGGCTTGACGTAGGTGACGTCCTCGCCGACGGCCTCGACCACACCCGCAGCCTCGTGGCCCATGACCGCCGGCAGCTTGGTCTGCCACAGGCCATCCATGAAGTGCAGGTCGGAGTGGCACAGGCCGGAAGCCACCACCCGCATCAGCACCTCGTTGGCCGCCGGCTTGTCGATCGAGACCTCCTCGATCTCCAGTTCGCCGGGAATCTGGTTCAGAACTGCTGCTCGCACGGGTCTCTCCCACTCGGCCGGGGCTACGTTCACACCGACCGTAGCGCCCCGGTAGCGGGTCCCGCATGACCGGCAACGGGGAGCCGTGCACCTCCCCGCCTTGCGGACCAGCGACATCAGCTACCCCGCAACGTCGTCCGGCCGATGCTCCGTCAGGCGTCGTGCCCGTCAGGCGTCGTGCCCGTCAGGCGTCGTGCCCGTCGGCATCGTGTCGGTCAGGCCTCGCCGGACATGGCGACGACCTCGGCCGCAGCCTCGGCGGCGAGAGCCACGGTCTCGTCGACGATGGCGTCGTGGTGGGCCAGACTCGGGAAGAGCGCCTCGTAGGGCCCGGGGGCCAGGGCCACTCCACGACGCAACATCGCATGGAAGAACGCTGCGTAGCGACCGTTGCCGGCCGCAGCCTGCGCATCGTCGAAGGAACGCACGGGTGCCTCGGCGAAGAACAAGCCGACCAGCGGCCCGACCCGCGGCACCTGCACGGCCAGGCCGGCACCACCGATGGCCTGGGCGAGCCCGTCGGCAAGGCGGGTGGCAATCCGGTCGAGTTCACGGTAGGCGTCGCGGTCGAGCTGCTCGAGGGCGGCGAGACCGGCCGCGGTGGCCAGCGGGTTCCCTGACAACGTGCCCGCCTGGTACACCGGTCCCAGCGGTGCGAGGTGGCTCATGACCTCGCTCGAGCCGGCGAACGCGCCGACCGGCAGGCCCCCACCGATGACCTTGCCGAAGCACCACAGATCGGGCCGGACCCCCGACCACTCCTCTGCGCCGCCGTAGGCGAGACGGAACCCGGTGATGACCTCGTCGAAACACAGCAGCACGCCGTGCTCGTCGCAGGCCCTGCGCAGGGCGGCGAGGAACCCGGGCTCGGGCTCGACCAGACCCATGTTCGCCGCGACGGGCTCGACCACCACGACCGCGGTGTCCTCGTCGAGGTCCGGCAGGACGTTGAACGGAGCCACGACGGTGTCGGCGACCGCAGCATCGGGCACGCCGGCCGAGCCGGACAGGCCCTGGTTGGCCACGCCGCTGCCCCCGGCGGCGAGCAACGAATCGCTGTGGCCGTGATAGTGGCCGGCGAACTTCACGATCTTGCGGCGACCGGTGGCGCCGCGGGCCAGCCGCAGGGCGGACATGACGGCTTCGGTACCGGAGGAGACCAACCGAACCTGCTCGACCCCGTCGATCCGGCCGACGATGGCCTCGGCCAGCAGCACCTCGCGCTCGGTCGGCGCACCGTAGGTGGTGCCCTGCGGGGCCGCGGCGACGATGGCCCCGATGACCGCCGGGTGGGCATGGCCCAGAATCGAGGCCCCATAGCTCTGCACGTAGTCGATGTAGCGGCGGCCCTCGACGTCGGTCACGTAGGCGCCCTCGGCCGAGGCGACGAAGTACGGGGTGCCGCCCACCGAGCGGAACGAGCGCACCGGCGAGTTGACCCCGCCGGGCACGACCCGCTTGGCCCGCTCGAACCACTCGGCATTGGTGGCGGTCACAGCGCCTCCGCGACGTCGCGGGCGAGGTAGGTCAGGATCAGGTCGGCACCGGCCCGCTTGATGGCCGTGAGGTGCTCGAGCGCCACTGCGTCGCCGTCGATCCAGCCCCGCTCGGCCGCAGCCTTGATCATGGCGTACTCACCGGACACGTGATAGGCGGCCAGCGGCACGTCGACCTCCGCCCGGGCCCGGCTGATGATGTCGAGATAGGCCAGCGCCGGCTTCACCATGACCAGGTCGGCACCCTCGGCGAGATCGAAGCGGATCTCCTCGAGCGCCTCGCGGGCATTGCGGTAGTCCTGCTGGTACCCCTTGCGGTCGCCACCGCCCTCGATGGTGACGTCGACGGCGTCACGGAACGGGCCGTAGAGCGCCGAGGCGTACTTCGCGGCATAGGCCATGACGGCGACCTCGTCGAACCCCTCGTCGTCGAGGGCCTCGCGGATGGCCAGCACCTGGCCGTCCATCATCCCGCTGGGGGCGACGATCGAGGCGCCAGCCTCGGCCTGGGCCACGGCCACCTGGCCGTACAGCTCGATCGTGGCGTCGTTGTCGGGCTGTCCCCGCTCATCGAGTACGCCGCAGTGCCCGTGCGACGTGTACTCGTCGAGGCACAGGTCGGCCATCAGCACCAGGTCGTCACCCACGTCGTCGCGCAGATCGCGCAGGGCGACCTGGACGATGCCGTCGCTGGCCCAGGCCTGACTCCCCTCCGGGTCCTTGTGTGCCGGGATACCGAAGAGGATCACGGCGCTGATCCCCATCGAGCGCAGCTCGGCCACCTCCTGACGCAACGAGGCGCGGGAGTGCTGCATCACGCCTGGCAGGGACACGATCGGCTCCGGCCGGTCGATGCCCTCCCGCACGAACAACGGCGCAATCAGATCGTCGACGCCGAGACGGGTCTCGGCCACGAGCCGACGGAGGGCGGGCGTGCGTCGCAGCCGACGCAGACGGCGTTGAGGGAAGGTCACGGTGCCGATCGTACTGCCGGGGCGACCGTTGGTCCCGAGCGGCCGGGCCCGGACCGGGCCCCACCGACCACCGTCGGGGACCGGTCGGTCGGGTTAGAACAGGGCGGTCAGACGGGCCAGATCGATCTCCGCCAGGCTGTCGACCACGAGGTGGGCGTGGCCGAGATCAAGGTAGCGGGTCAGACGGTTGGGCACCGCCACCGAACGCATCCCGGCAGCGTTCGCCGCCGTGACCCCGTTGGCCGAGTCCTCCAGGGCCACCGCGCTGGCCGGATCGACCCCCAACCCGGCGCAGGCCGCGAGGTACAGTTCGGGCGACGGTTTCGCCTCGGCCACGTCATCGCGGCAGCGGGTGAACGCGAAGCGCGACAGCAGACCGAGATCCTCGAGGTGGGGTTCGACCCAGCTCCGGGGCGAGCTCGACGCCACCGCCAAGCCCACGCCGGCAGCGGCGGCCGCGTCGATGAGGGCCACGACCCCGGGCAGGACGATCAAGGGGTCGCGCAGGCGCCGGGATCGTTCCCGCCGCTGTACCTCAAGGTCCTCCCGGTCGAGACCCCGGCCGACTCCAACCTCGAGCTCAGAAACCCAGTCGACATCCCAGCTCGAACCGATGACGTGCACCCACCGCTCGGGTGCGAAGTTCAGCCCGTGCTCCTCGAAGATGTCAGCGATCGCCCGGTACTCGGGCCACTCGGTGTCCACGATCAGCCCGTCGAAGTCGAACACCACCGCATCCAGCACGGCATCCAGGCTATCGACGCCGACGCCGACGCTCCGGGCCCTCAGCGACCAGCCCAGGCCAGCACTGCGTCGAGCAGGCCCGTCACGTCGTACCGCTCGGCGACGACATCTGCCCGCAGGCCTGCTGCGACCAGGGCGGCGGCGGTCACCGGCCCGATGGCGAACAGCGTCGGACCCTCCGACGGCGCGTGGCGCAGCCGGTCCGCACCCACCCGGGCGACGAACTGCTGCACCGTGGACGGCGAGCTGAACAGCACGGCATCGGCGGCGGCGGCCGCGGTGCTGACGTCGTCGGGCACCGTCGCGGCCACGGTCCGATAGGCCGGAACCACCTCGACCTTCCAGCCTGCGGCGCGCAACCCCTCGGGCAGTACGTCGCGGGCCACCTCCGCCCGAACCAGCAGCACCCGCCCAGCCCCGCCGTGCGGCGGTGGCGGGAAGGCCGCGAGCAGGCCCTCGGCGACGAAGGTGGCCGGGACCAGGTCGGGGGGAAGATGCCCCGCGGCCAACACCGATGCCGTCGCCGGGCCGATGGCGGCCACACCCACCCCGGCCAGGGTCCGGACATCGGCGACGACGTCGAGCAGCGCGGCGGCACCGTTGGCCGAGGTGACGACGACCCAGTCGTAGGTTCCCACCTGCTGCAAGGCGGCGGACAGCCCCGCCCCACCATCGAGCGGCGAATCGATGGCGATGGTGGGCATCTCGACGACCTGCGCGCCCCAGCGTCGTAGCGGGTCGCTCAGCGAGGCCTGCTGACCCGCCGGTCGGGTCACCACGATGACGGACCCCAGCAGCGGCCGACGTTCGGCGGTCCGGCTCCCCAAGGCGGATCGAGCGGCATCGGCGACGGAACGATCCGGCCCGGGGACGAGGTCAAAGGGCCGTTCCAGGGCGTCGAGCACGCCACGCTCGCCGAGCGAGTCGGCCACACCATCACCGTGATAGAGCCGCACGACGACCTCGCCAGTCGGCCACAATGCCGGTTCGGCCGGCTCGTTGAGCGACGCGGCTGGTGCGAGGGTCCGGGCCAACGGCCACAAGGACCGATCGGCCAACACGACAACGGCCTCGCCGAGCAGTTCGGCACCACGGCGCGTCACCAGGTCGGGGTCGCCCGGACCGGCACCGACCAACCACAGCACGGGCTCAGCCCTCCAGCAATGATCGTCCGCCCTGGTCGAGCAGGTGCTCGGCCACCGAGCGACCGACCTCGCAGGCATTGGCGGCCTGTCGCTCGGCCCGCAGCACGACGTGCCCGTCGAGCGAGCCGATCAGCCCCCGGACCAATACCTCGCCATCCTCGGCGGCGGTGGCATAGGCCCCGGCGGGCAGGTTGCAGTCGCCCCCCAGAGTGGCCAGGAAGGCCCGTTCGGCATCGAAGCAGCGGCGGCTGAGCGGATCCTCGAGGTCGGCGAGCACCCCGGCCACCTCTCCGTCATCGGCCCGGCACTCCACGGCCAGACTGCCCTGGGCGACCTGCGGCAACATGACCGCGGGCTCGAGGATCTCGGCGGCGCGTCCGGTCAGCCCGAGCCACCCGAGCGCCGCGGCCGCCACGACGATGGCGTCGTGCTCGGTGGCCTTGTCCAGGCGCGTCCCGATGTTGCCCCGCAGTCCGGCGAAGGTCAGATCGGGACGCAGCCAGGCAAGTTGGGTACGGCGACGGATCGAGCCGGTCGCCACCCGAGCCCCCGGTGGCAGATCGGCCAACCGGCAACCCACCAGGGCGTCACGGGGGTCGCGCCGGATCGGCACTGCGGCAATCGCTAGCCCGTCGGGGGTCTGCGACGGCAGGTCCTTGCCGGAGTGCACCGCGATGTCGGCCTGACCCGACAGCACGGCGAGTTGCACCTCCTTGGCGAACACCCCCTTGCCGCCGAGCTCCCAGATCGGGGTGGTCTTGTCGAGATCGCCCGTGGTGTCGGTAGGGACCAGCCGGGTCTCGAGCCCCGGGTGCAGGGCCCGCAGACGGTCGGCCACCCAGGTCGTCTGTGCCAGGGCCTGAGCCGACGAGCGCGTGGCGATACGGATCAGCACGGCTCAGGGCTCGAGGTCGAACAGGGCCGCAGCCGACTCGGCCAGACGCGCACCGTGCGGGGTGCCCGCGCTGTCCTTGAGCGCCATGGTCGGGGTGTGCAGCAGCTTCGCCACGAGGGACCTGCTCAGGGCCTCGACTGCGGCCCGCTCGCGCTCGGACAGGCGCTCCAACCGGGCACCGAGCCGTTCCCATTCGGCCTGGCGGAGTTCCTCACCGTGTCGGTACAGGGCGGCGACCACCGGATCAGCGGTGCGGCCGGCCTGTTCGGCCTCGTAGCGCTCGATGGCGCCACGGACCAACTCCCGGGCCTCCCCCACGGCATGGCGCCGCTCCTCGAGCCCACGATCGGTGTGGGCCCGCAGGTCCTCGAGATCGATCAGGTGCAGGCCGTTTAGGCCACGCGCCGCCGGGTCGACGTCGCGGGGCATGGCGACGTCGACCACGACCAGGCGGGAACGCCCGACGCGGCGGGCGCAGACTTCGGCGAGATGCGCAGCCGTGAGCACCGGGCGGGACGAACCGGTCGAGGAGATGACCACATCGGCCTCGACGAGGACGTCATCGAGGCGGTCGAGGGTCACCGCCCGAGCCGACGCGGCGCCACGGATCTGGCGGCACAGGCTCTCGGCACGATCGAGGCTGCGGTTGGCCACCACGACCCCGGCGACCCCGGCTGCGACCGCAGCGGTGGCGATGCCACTGCCCATGTCACCGGCACCGAGCACCACCAGTCGGCGCCCATCGAGCCGGCCGAGTACTTCCGAGGCCAGCTCGACGGCGGCGTGGGAGATGGACGCCGTGCCGCGGCCCAGCCCGGTCTCGCTGCGAACCCGCTTACCGACCTCGACGGCCCGGCGGAACAGCAGGTTGAGCGACGGGGTGCAGACCCCTTCAGCCTGTGCCGCCTCCCAACTACTGCGCACCTGCCCGAGAATCTCGTGCTCGCCCAGCACCGCCGAGTCCAGGCCGGCGGACACCGTGAAGAGGTGCTCGGTGGCCTCGGTGTCGAAGTACGGCACGAACCGGTCCGACAACAGCGCCGGGTCGGCACCGGTGTGCGTGGCCACGGCGGAACGGACCACCCGGAACGAGTCGTGGAAGCGTTCGGCATCGAGATAGATCTCCAGCCGGTGGCAGGTGGCCAGCACCACAGCGCCGCGCACCAGGCCGGGCTCGATCAGGTCGAGCGCCAGCTTGGCTTTCCCCTCGGGCGACACGCTCACCGCCTCGAGCACGTCGAGCGGCACATGGCGATGGTTGAGGCCGAACGCGATGGTGACCACGGTTTGCAGAAGTTACCCGGAGAATCCGCAGCGGGGACCAATCGCGGTGACACCCGCCATGCCGGACCCCATGTCAGGTCCAGCCCCGTGACGCTGATCCGGACTCGCGATGGGACTGGTAGAAGCTCAGAATCTGCAGCTCCAGGGCCAGGTCCACCTTGCGCAAGGAGATGTTCGGCGGGACCGACACCAGTGCCGGAGCGAAGTTCAAGATGGCGGTCACCCCGGCCGCCACCAACTGGTCGGCCACGAGTTGGGCGACCGGTCCCGGGGTGGCGATGACGCCGATGACCGGTTGGTTGGCCCGTACCAACTCCGCGAGGTCTGACATCGGGCGCACCGTGACGTCACCCACGTTGGTGCCGACCTTGGCTTCGTCGGCGTCAACCACGGCGGCGAGCGGGAACCCGCGATCGCTGAAGCCGGCGTAGTTGGCGAGGGCCCGACCGAGGTTGCCGGCACCGACCACAACCACCGGACAGTCCCGGGTGACGCCAAGCGCTTGGCGCATCTGGAACAGCAGGTAGTCGACGTCGTAGCCGACCCCTCGGGTGCCGTAGGTGCCGAGGTAGGAAAGATCCTTGCGCACCTTGGCGGCGTTCACCCCGGCCAGTTCGGCCAGCCGCTCCGAGGAGACGGTCCCGATGCGCTGTTCGGCCAGTTCGATCAGGATGCGCAGGTATTCGGGCAGGCGGGCGACCGTTGCATCGGGAATGCGCCTCGCGTGACCGTCCACATCTCACACCTTACCGAGCTTGTGCACAAAGTCACAAGCATGTGCAGTGTGACCTTCGCCGCTCGACGGCACCGCCGCCGAAGGCCCACGAGCCAGCCCTCACGACACCCCACACCCTCGCGGCGCCGTCGAACCAACACCGTCGAACCAACACCGTCGATCGAGCCTGGCGCGAACCACTCCTCAGCGGGCGAGGAAGAAGAACTGCGCCACCGCGGCCAGCAGGATGAGCCCCAGCAGTACGGCTACGGCCAGCGTCGTCGTCGGGCGCATCAGGAGGACCTCCGGCCGAACGACACGATGACCTCGCCGACGGTGTCCGCGGCACCGGCGTCATCGCCCAGCGGCTCGAGACGGACCTGATCGCCGGCGGCGATCGCCAACTCCGCCCCGGCCGAGGACCGGTTGGCGACCAGCGCGGCCAAGCCGTAGCTGTCGACCAGCATGCCGAGCTCACCGGTGCGTAGCTCGCCGAAGGTCCGGATCCGGCGGGCCACCCGCCGACGGCCACCGACGACGACCACGACCTGGTCACCCCAGGCCTGCACCTCGTCGGGATCGACGTTGAGCTGCAGGTTGCCGTAGCGATCCGCCCACAGCACCTCGGACTCGATCCCGCCGTCCTCGTCGCGGCTGATCGGCATCAGGCCGGGCAGCAACGAGACGGCGTCGACGGCAGGGCCGAGCAACTCGAAGGACAGGCCGGCACAGAGGTGGCCGGCGGCCGGGGCGAACACGTCCCGACCCGCGAACGTTCCGCTCGGAGCGGATAGCTGCACCTCGGGGTTGGTCAACTCCACGACCCTGCCCGCACCGCCGACCATGGCCACCGCCGGTGCCAGCAGCCCGTTGTCGGGACCGATCAACACGGACTGGCCGCCACCCACCTCGACGGCGATGGCCCGGCGGGCCGTACCCACACCGGGGTCGACGACGGCGAGCACCACCCCGGGGCAGAGGTACTGGGCCGAACGGGCCAGCATCAGGCCGCCCCCGCGCACGTCGAACGGGGCAACCTCGTGGCAGAGGTCGACGATCCGCACATGCGGGGCCACGGACCAGATGACCGACTTGATGACCCCGACGAACTCGTCCTCGGTGCCGAAATCGGTGAGCAGGGTGACGGTGTCGTAGCTGGACACGGGAAAGGAACTCACCCTGCCTGGTGGGGGCTCGAGGCCGCAACGGTCATGGGGGCGATTCGGAACTGCACGGATCGATCCGCCGAGGTGGACAACCCGACGAGCGCGCCAAGAAAGGACATGGAAATAACCCCTTCACCCCGCAGCATCAATCTAGAGGCCCTTCGGCCATTCGGCACAACCGTGCCGAGATCAGCCGAATCGGTTCGGACACGATGCACGGTTCGGGCACCGCGCCCGGACGACGAGGGTCAGGACCGACCGAGCTCGGCCGAGCGGGCGGTGGCGGCCGCCACCGCGTCGAGGAAGGCCGCGCGAACCGCCCGCTGTTCGAGTACCCGCAGGCCGGCGGCGGTCGTCCCACCGGGCGAGGTCACATCAGCCCGAAGATCGGCGGCGCTGCGCTGCCCGGCGGCCAACAGGGAGGCCGAACCCAGCAGGGTGGCGATGGCGAGCTCCTGGGCGACCGGCCGGGCCAGACCACACAACACCCCGGCCTCGATCAGGGCCTCGGCCACCAGGAACACGTAAGCCGGGCCGGAACCGGAGAGCCCGGTGACCGCATCGAGCTGGGACTCGGTGACGGTGACCACCGTCCCGACCGCCGCCAGGATCGACTCGGCCCAGGCGAGGTCCTCGGCCCCGGCCGACGTTCCGGGGGCGATGGCCGCAGCGCCCTTGCCCACCAGGGCAGGCGTGTTCGGCATGGCACGCACCACCGCGACCGTGGCCGGAAGGCCACCTTCCAGCGCAGCCAGCGTCACGCCGGCAGCGATGGAGAGCACCCGGCGCGGCGAGCCTTCCCCCAGGCCGGCGAGCGCCGCACAAGCCGTCGGGATGTCGTTGGGCTTGACCGCCAGCACCGCCGCAGTGCACGGCTCCACCTCGTCGAGCACGGCGACACCGGGGAACAGCCGACGGAGCTCCTCGGCACGACCGGGCAGCTTCTCCACCACGGCCAGCCGATCCGGCGACGCCCACCCGGCTTGGAGCAAGCCGCCGAGGAGCGCCTCACCCATCTTGCCGCCACCGATCATCAACAGCTCGAACATCAGCGCGGACTCTACCGTGAGCGCCCGGGCGGCGTAGGGTCCGTCACATGGGGGAATACACACGCTGGCAAATCGGTGACGTCCGAATCACGAAGGTTCCCGAAACCGTGCTCCACTGGCCGTGGAAGGCGCTCGTTCCGGATGTCACCCCGGAACTGCTTGCCACCACACCGTGGATGGCGCCGCACTTCGTCGACGAGAACGGCAAGCTCGTGCTGTCCATGCATGCGCTGGTCATCGAGTCGCAGGGGCGGACCATCATCGTGGACACCTGCATCGGCAACGACAAACCGCGACCTGCGCGGCCCTTCAACGAGCTGAACACGCCGTTCCTCGAGACCCTGGCCGACGCCGGGTTCACCACCGATGCCATCGACACGGTCTTCTGCACGCATCTCCACGTCGACCACGTGGGCTGGAACACCCGGCTCGTGGACGGCAAGTGGGTCCCGACCTTCACCAAGGCCCGCCACCTCTTCGCCCGCGCCGAGTACGACCATTGGGCGCTCAACGACGAGTCGGCCTACTTCGGCGACGTCATGGGGGACTCGGTCCGCCCGATCGTCGACGCCGGTCTGGCCGACTTCGTCGACGTCGACCACCGCATCACCGACGAGGTCTGGCTGGAGTCGACCCCCGGGCACACCCCGGGTCACTGCAGCGTGCACATCTCGTCGGCCGGCGAGAACGCCGTGATCACCGGCGACATGACCCACAGCCCCATCCAGTTCGCCTATCCGCTGACCAGCGCCGCGGACACCGACAGCGCACTGGCCGATCGGACCCGAGCGGAATTCATCAGTCGCTACCGCGACACCCCGACGCTCATCATCGGCACCCACTTCGCCGGGCCGACCGCCGGGCGGCTGGTCCTCGACGGGGACCGCGTCCGTTTCGATTACTGATCGGTTCGGGCTGACCCGACCCACGACGCAGCACGCGTCGGCGTCGGGTCAGTTCCGGAACGATCCGGTCTTGAACTCGACCCGCTCGATCGCCCACGGGATGGCCTCGAGGCGCTCCACCGGGATCGGCTGGCCCGAGTGCACGCAGATGCCGTAGGTGCCGGCATCGAGACGGAGCAACGCGGCGTCGATCAACTCGACCGAAGCACGGGCCTGCGCCGATAGGGCGAGGTCACGCTCGCGCTCCACGGCGAGGCTGTCGCCCTCGCCCGACTCCTCGTCGAACTGGACGTCGCCCGGCTCCCGCTCGCTCATCAAGTAATCGGCTTCGGCCTTGAGCACGTCGGCCGACTTGACGTAGCGGGCACGCTCAGTGAGGAGCACCTCACGCTGTTCGGCGAGGAACTTGGCATCGAAGGGGCTCTCGGCCGGAGCCCCCTTCGAGTTGTCGCTCTTCTTCGTGGTCTTGGCCATGGCGATCAGTTTCGCTTTCCATCCCGAACAGGAGCGTCCTTAGGCGAGTTCGGCCTTCCAAACGTTCAAGGCGGTCACAGTATTCCCCGGCCCATCCCGACCGCGGCCTGAATTGGAGAAATCGACATCCTTCCGTCAGCGCCTGACCACAGTTCCTCGGCGCCACCGCCTCACAGGGCTCGACGTGGGCGATGGCCGGGGTTCCGACTTCCCCAAATCCGAACCCCGGCCAACGCCAGGGTCAGTATACATCAAAACCTATGAAAGATACTCAAATATTTGGCGACCGTCAGTCGGCCAGCCGGCTGGCGAACCCGATACGCAGAGCCGTCCGGAAGAACAGCTCGATCGCCTGATAGAGCGTCCCGAGGATCACGTCGAGCTCGACCTCGTCGACGGTCCCGTTCGGTACTCGACCCATCAGATAGATCGCGTCCTCGGCACCGATGGCGAGCGTTACCCCACGCAACTTCTCGTTGCGACGCAGCAGGTGCTCGAACAGCTGCCCGTGGTTCTCCTCCGGGGCCGGCATGAGGTAGGTCTCATAGGCCAGCGATCGCTGGCCGAGCGCCAGCCACAGCGCGGACAGCGGCTTCTCGTCGCCCGTGACCCGGATGACCCAGCGGCGCTCCTGGCCGTCGCGTGCCACCGACTGCACCAACGGGTTCTCCGCCGCCTGCTTCGCCAGCCACGCCTCGATCAGCCGGCACAGGCCCAGCAGCTCCGTCTCGCTCGAGGGTGGGCGCCCGTCGTCGATCACGCTCGCCCTCCTCCACACTCGACCAGTGAGCGAGAGGTCAGATCGGCGTAGAGCCGGCGGAGCCGCGCCGCGGTCGTCGACCAGGTGTAGCCCCGGGCCTGGTTCGCCGCCTGCCGGCCGAGTGCACCGGCGAAGTCCGGCGAGTCGATGATCCGCCGGACCGCAGCGGCATACGCGCTCGGGTCGCGGCCCTCGACCAGCAGGCCCGTGCGGCCGTCATCGACCAGCGTGAGCAACCCACCCACCGCCGCGGCCACCACCGGCGTACCGCAGGCCGCCGCCTCGAGGGCCACCAACCCGAAGGACTCCGAACGGCTCGGCACGAGGCAGACGTCGGCCGCCCGGTAGTAGCTCGACAACAGGTGATGCGGTTGCGGCGGCCGGAAGATCACCCGGTCGCCCAGGCCGGCTCGAGCCACCAGCTCGCGGCAGTAGCGCTCGTGATAGGAACCCTCGGCCCCGCTGGGGCCACCCACCACCACCAGACGGGCCCCGGGGATGTGGACCAACGCCTCGATGGCGACGTCGAGGCCCTTCAGCGGCTGGATACGGCCGACGAAGAGCAGCAACGGACCACCCTCGTCGATCCCGAGGGCCGAGCGGGCCCCCCGTCGATCGCCCGGGGCGAAAAACGCATGATCGACACCGGGAGGCACGATCTCCACCCGGGCCGGATCGGCGCCGTAGAACCGCTCCAGCTGCGCGGCCTCCTCGGCGGAGTTGGCGAGAATGGCGTCGCTGCACCGAATGACCTCGGTCTCGGCGTCGATGCGTCGCTGCGGCTCCTCGTCGCCGGTGTCCGCCTTGACCCGGGCCAGGGTGTGGAACGTGCAGACGAGCGGCAGGTCCAAGGCGTGCTTGATACCGTGCGCCGCCACGCCCGACAGCCAGTAATTCGCATGGAGGGCATCGGTCGTCCCGTCCTGCTCGATGTGACGCTGCACCCAACGCTGGAACGGCTCGACCACATCGGGGAGGCGTTCCTTGGGCAGGTCGACCGGGCCGGCCGGCACGTGCACCACCCGGAAGCCGGGCTCCACGTCGACCACCTCGGGCAGGTGATCGGCCCAACGCCGCACGTAGACGTGGCAGTTGACCCCGGCCTGAGCGACGGCAGCCACCAACTCGCGGACGTACACGTTCATACCTCCGCTGTCACCCGAGCCCGGCTGGGCGAGCGGCGACGTGTGCATCGAGATGACCGCGAGCGTGTCCATCAGGGGCCTCAACCGTCGCCCCCCTGTTCGGATTCCCGCTGTTCGAAACCTGTCGACACCGCTGCTGACCCTAGCGAGCCTGCCGCGTCGCTCGCTCCCGAACCTTCACGGAACGACGAATAGACGTGCAGCAGGGTCCGTTTCTGCGCTTCGGAGAGCTCGGGAGCCCGCCGGATCGCCTCGGCGAGTTCCACCGGCGGACCGGCAGCAGCGAGCATCCCGGCCCGGACGTAGAACGCCTCGACCGAGACCTCCAACGCCACGGCGAGCCGCCGCAGCACGTCGGCGGACGGCCGCCGTAGACCCCGTTCGACCTGCGACAAGTAGGGGTTGGAGACGCCGGACAGCTCCGACAGCTTGCGCAGCGAAAGCCCGGCGAGCCGCCGCTGCTCCCGGACGAACGGGCCGAGAACCTGACCGCCATCCCCGGGCTCAGCCACGACCTCGTCCAACCTCGTATCGACGGACCTGCCACCACGCGTGGCCCCGCACCTGCAACCGGCCACGCCGCGTGGCGTGGCGGCGATCAGCTCAGAAAGCCGTCGACGGTGATCTCACCGCGCTCGTAGCGACCGGAGAGCTCGACTTTGAGCAGGTCGATCCGCTCGTGCAGCTCCCGGCGCATCCGGGAGAACTCGCGCTCGAGCTCGCGCAGGCGGTCGGCCACCGCGACCACCTCGGCCTCGCTGCGACGGTCGAGATCGGCGAGAGCGGCGCCGCCGCCCACGGCATGGTCGATGGCGACGAGCAACTCCTGGGCCGGCATGTCCGGCGCAAGGTCGATGGCGCGGCTCGTCGGCAAACCACTACGGACGTGATCGTCGGCGAGGATCTGGGGGAGGCGCTCGACGAGGTCGTGCAGGCTGTTCGCATCGGCGACACCACCGGCGTGACGGCGGCGCAGCTCGCTCTCGACGATGTCGAGGTGGCCCTGCAGGATCCGCCGGGCGAAGGACACCCCCACCTCGGCCTCCTCGCATTCGGCGCGCATGGCCCGGATCTCCGCGACCGGCCGATCGCCGAGTTCGACGAGGTAGTCGTCGCGCAGCACCTGATCCGAGAGCGGAAAGCTCACCAGTCCTCCTAGAACCCGGATCGTCATCGACCAACCTCCTCGGTGAGATGTATACGCCATCCAGGGTATCTGCCGTTACCCCATTCGAGACGCCATCGTCCCAACTCGTGCCCGGCGGCGCGCCCCGATCGCGCTGGGTGGTCGGGCCGGGACTCAGCCGAACAGCAGCACCCACAGCGGGGCGAGCACGATCAGGCTGTCGAGGCGGCGCAGGCCCGGGGCGAAACCACCGGAACGGGGCAGGGTGAGCGAGCCCACCAGCCGCCCCAGCGGACAGGCCACCGCCGCCACCGCCACCGCAGCCCACAGCTGGTGATCGGCCAGGGTGCCCGGCTCGAGCACCACCGCGGCGAAGCCCGCCGCCACCACGGCGACCGAACCGGCCAGCGGCCCCTCGTACCAGCCGGCCGCCGTCGCACCGACGAGGTGATCGCCGGCGTCATGACTGCAGGCCAGCACGAACAACAGCACGGCCAGGGCCGGTTCGGACCCGGCGAACACAACCGGCACCGCAGCGGCGAGGCCTACGCCGAGCCAGCTGCGCACCGTCGTGGTGGCGCTCACCACATCGAACCCGCCGGCGTGGATGCCGCCGAGGAGGCTGACCAGCACGGCGCCGAGGATGGCGACGCCGACGGCCTTCGAGCTGGGCGCCACTGCGGCGCCGACCACCACCGCCGCGCACAGCGCCGCCAGCAGCGGTCGGGTGCGGTCGCCGGCTCTGCGAAGTGCCGCCGCCGTCTGGACCGCCCCGATGACGGCGACCGGGGCGAAGACCGCCAGCGCCAGGTAGCGACCGGCCCACAGCGACAGGCCGCCGACGAGGAACCACAGCAGGCCGAGCTCCGCCCGCGGGCCACCGGCGTCGGCCACCACCCCGAGCCGCTCACGGCGGCGGAGGTCCTCGACCGACATCTCGGCCCGGCTGCGGGTGAGCCCGGGTGCCGGGTCGTAGCCCACCAGCTCGGCATCGTCGAGCAAGGCATCGTCCACGATGAGCACCGGCGTCGCCGACGTCGCCGCCTGGCTGGAGGGCCCCGGGCCGAAGGTACCGAACAGTTCCTCGACGGTGGTCTCCCTGACCTGCCGCCTGCCCGGCCGGGCCGCCACGGCGGACAACACCGGCATCACGCCCGAGTCCATCACGCCCGAGTCCATCACGCCCGAGTCCATCACCCTCCCGAAACCGGCGGAAGCACGGCGACCTCGTCGCCGTCGGAAAGCACGTCAGCCGCCACCGCCGGTTCCCCGTTGCACCAGACCCGGCAGCCGGCGAGCACCTCGGCGAAGCCGGCACCGTACCGAACGACCGCCAGTTCCAAGGCGGCACCGACGGTGTCCGCCTGCACCTCGTCGCGTCCCACACCGGCAGCGACGCGGGCAGCGGCGAACAGACGGAGGGTGACCTGAGCCATCAAGGTCTTATGTTAGCGATCGTCCCCCATGGCCCGCGGGACCCCGCTCCGCCGCTGCGTCGGGTCGGTCCGGTGGCTACATTCCACCCGTGACCTCCGCCCGGATCCTGCTCGTTCGCCACGGGGAGTCGACCTGGAACGCGGCCGCACGGTGGCAGGGCCGTGCCGACCCGCCGCTCACCGAAGTCGGGCAACGGCAGGCCGCAGCGGCAGCCGAGGCCATCGGCGCCGTCGATGCCATCGTCGCCTCCTCCTTACAGCGGGCCCACCACACTGCGGTGATCCTCAGCGAGTTCATCGGGATCGGCCCCGTCCATCTCGACGAGCGGCTCGTCGAACGCGACGCCGGCGAATGGACCGGCCTCACCGTGGACGAGATCGACCAACGCTTCCCCGGCGATCGTCAGGCGGGACGGACCCCGCCCGGCTTCGAGACCGACGAACAGCTGCTCGAACGGGTCCTCCCGGCGCTCACCGAGCTCGGCGAGGCCTTCGTCGGGGGCAGCGTTCTCGCCGTCACCCATGGCGGGGTGATCTTCACCCTGGCACGGCACCTGACCGGCCAGGCCAGCCGTATCCCGAACCTCGGGGCGCAGTGGGTCGACGTCACCCTCGACGGCCGCGTGCAGCTCGGCGAGCGGGTGCCGCTCCTGGCGGAGCACGGGCCGGTCCAAGGGCCCTCCGATGTGAGCGAACAGGTCTGAAAGGCTGCTGGGAGGGCACCCGTGCGCATCGAGATCATTCGCAGCCCGCGACGGCGATCGACGGCCCAGGCCCGCCTGGTCGACGGGGTGCTCCAGGTCAGGGTGCCCGCCGGTCTCCCCCCGACCGAGGAGGACCGCCTGGTCAAGGGCTTCGTGACCCGCTTCGAACGCAGTCGGGCCGCCGGGCCGATCGACCTGGCGGCACGGGCCGACGGTCTCGTCCGCCGCTTCGGGCTGCGATCGCCGCGCTCGGTCCGCTGGGTCGGCAACATGTCGTCACGGTGGGGTTCGTGCACCATCAGCACCGGCGACATCCGGATCTCGGACCGGCTGGCCGCCTACCCCGACTGGGTCCTCGACTACGTGATCGTCCACGAGCTGTGCCATCTGTCGGTGGCGGACCACTCCCCCGCCTTCTGGAAGCTGGTCAACCGCTACCCGCTGGCCGAACGGGCACGCGGTTACCTGCTCGCCAAGGGCACCGAGACCGAAGCCGACGACGACGTCACCGACTGACCACGACGACCCCATGGCCCACCGCGACGACGGGTCCGCCCCGACGGGGGAGCGCCGATACGGCCGGGTCCGACGCATCGGTATCACCGGGCTGAGCGGGTACCTGGGCGAACGCCTCGCCGTCGCCGTGCAGCAGGCCGGCCACCACCCCGTCGACCTCGGCCGCTCCAACGGGCTCGACCTGCTCGACCCCGGCTCGGTCCAGGACGTCGTGATGGCACTCGCCCCCGACACCGTCATCCACGCCGCCGCCGCCGCCAACCCCGGGCGCCTCGAGGACAGCTTCGACGCGGTCAACCGGGTGGGGTCGGCCGCGGTGGCAACTGCGACGGCGAGCATCGGCGCCCGCCTCGTGCACGTCTCCACGGACCTGGTGCTCAGCGGCCGGGCCGGGCCCTACGCCGACGACGCAGCGGCCGATCCGCTCGGCGCCTACGGCCGGTCAAAGGCGGCGGCCGAGGCAGAGGTGCGCCGCATCGACCCGACGGCAGCGGTCGTACGGACCTCGATCATCTACGGCCTGCACCGCATCGACCGGTCCACGGCCGGCTTCCTGGACCGGCTTCGTCGCGGCGAACCTCTCGAACTGTTCACCGATGTCGTGCGCCAGCCGGTGTGGGTGGATGCCCTCGCCGCAGGCCTGGTCCGCCTCGCCGTCGAACTCCCCGCAGTGTCCGGCACCCTCAACCTGGCCGGCGACCAGGCCCTCGACCGGGCCGCGTTCGGTCGGCGGATGCTCGCCTGGTGGGGTCTCGAGCGGTCCGCGTTCGACCGCGTCGTCGACGGTCGTGCTGCGCCGACGTTCCCGGCCGTCGCACTCGACCTCCGCCTGGGGCTGGACCGGGCCCGGGCGCTGGGACTGGCCTGTCACGGCGTCGACGAGGTGCTCACCCGGGCGACCCTGAATGCGCCGCCGGAGCAACCCGCCTGAACCGGATCCGACCGAACCGTCGAGTTCAGCGGTGCAGGTCGGCGACGAGCTGCTCGAGGTGGGTCCGCACCGTGAACACCGCGTCACCCGACAGCACGGCGCTGCGTCCGAACAGCCGGCCGCCCTCCCAGTTGGACAGGCCCAGCTCGGGCCGGCTCAGGGCGTACTGGCCGTCGACCCACCGGGTGAACCCCGTCCCGACGAACGGGGCGTCGATCCCGTCGTAGAACCGGCGATGCTCGGCGGGGTCCTCGCTGAGAAGGGTCGCCACCAGCCTGGGGCTGCAGCGGTTGAACAGCTCGATGGCCGCACCGAGATCCTCGACGACGACCAACGACAGCTCGGGGCTGTCCTCCCACTCCCACTCGGTACCCAGCTCCGCCGGTTCGAGCGGCTCGGCCTGGGGCTCCTCGACCACGCCCTCGGCCCGCCCGATCGGGACGATCCGGGCGAAGCGCTCGACCGGGAAGCCGGCCACCGCACCGGCCACGTGGAACTTGGCCACCGTTGCGCGCCGCGCCGCTGCGTCGTCAACCGCCGCGACCACCAGCGGCACGAACTCCGCAGCGCACGATGCCAGGACCACACAGACGTTGAGGGTGTTGCACACCTTGCGATCGAGTGAGCGGGTCACCGCGGCGACCAGGCGGTCGGGATCGGCCGCGGGCGAAGCCACCAACCAGGCGCCACCGGTCCCGTGCAAGCTGACGGGGATACCAGCCTGACGGGCCACCGCCCCCAGTTGGGCCACCGCCTCCCCCGACCCGCGGGCCACCGCCAAGGCGAGACGGCTGTCGGAGAACAACGCCCAGCCGGCGGCCCGCGACGGGGCATCGACCAGGCGGACCGCCCCCTCCGGCAGGCCGGCCGCAGCCAGTGCCGGGGCCAGTGCGGCGTTGACGATGGCCCGGGCCGTGCCGAGGGCATCGCTGCCGATGCGGAAGACCACGGCGTTGCCGCTGCGCAGGACCCCGCAGGCGTCGGCGAACACGTTGGGCCGACCCTCGAACACGAAACCCACCACGCCGAGCCCGGCCCGGCGCTGCTCGACCACGAACCCGTCGTGTTCGATCCGCTCGATGACCGCACCACGCCCCGAGGGCGTCGAGGCCCAGCCGGTCAGCCCGGCGATCATGTCCTGACGCATCCGCTCGGTCAGCGCCAGCCGGGTCGTGGAGCGACCGCGGCCGCGCGCCGACTCGACGTCAGCGGCGTTGGCGGCGGCGATGACCGCGAACGCCTCGGGGTCGGCCAGCCGTTCGGCGAAGGCCTCGAAGAACTCGGTGATCCACTCGTCCGGGCAGGCATTGAGCTGCGCGAAGGCCGCCACCGCATCGTCGACCGCGGCGGCCACCACCGCAGCGTCCGCAGCCGGGATGTGCAGCAGCGCCCCGTCACCCTGGCAGACCACCAGCCGGTCGCCCGCCACGAAGGCGTCGGCCAGATCCGGTGGGATGCGGGTGATCCGGTCGCCACCGAAGACGACCGGCGTCCCGGCGATCAAGGTCTGTAGCGGCTCGCTCACGGTCGGTCCTCGGTCGCAGCTGGGGGGCGCGGACCAGTATCGCCGCTGGCCCGCCACCGCGCCTCCCGGCGACCGAGCTCGGTGGCGGCGGGCGCGTCGAGCCGGTACTCGTCGAGGATGGCCCGCCAGCAGTTGTCGGCCTCGAGCTTGCCCATCAGCGCGCTCATCCCCCACACCACCCGGTCGAGGATGACGAAGCTGGTCGGCAGGTTCAGCCGCTCGATCACCGCCTGGAACGGGCCCTTGACGTCGAGGATCGCGCCAAGGGCGTCGGCGACGTAGCGCCGGGTGAAGCTGAACCGGTCGGCCAGGTACGGCTGGTAGGGCGTCGACACGTAAGCGAAGACGTCGGCGGGATCGAGACCGTGGTCGGGCGCCAGGAACCCGGCGGTCACCATCTCGCGCACGGTGCCGGCCGGGTCGGCGCCCAGCAGCGGCTCGATGACCGGCCACAACGTCGTCACCTCTGCGTCGCTCCAGCGCTTGACCATGCCGAAGTCCAGGAAGGACACCGAACCGTCGGGATGGAAGCGATAGTTGCCGGGCTGGGGATCGCCGTTGAAGACCCGATGGCGGTACACGCACTGCTGGGACCAGCGGAAAAGGACCTCGGCGGCCTGCTGGCGGGCCTGCGGCGATGCCGACGCCTCGAACTCGGCCCAGCTCAGCCCGTCGACCCACTCCGTCACCAACACCTTGCCGGTGCTGAACTCGTCGATCACCGACGGGACCCGGATGAAGGGATGGCCGGCGTAGATCCGGCCGAACAGCCGCTGGTTGTCGGCCTCGCGCCGGTAGTCGAGTTCCTCGATCATCCGCTCGCGCAGCTCGTCGACCATGCCCTTGACGTCGAGGCTCTTGAGGGCGAAGGCCGAGAACATGGCGTAGAGCAGCTCCACGTTGGCGAGGTCGGCCCCGATGGCGTCGCCGACACCGGGATACTGCACCTTGACCGCCACCCGCCGGCCGTCGCGCAACACCGCCCGGTGCACCTGCCCGATCGACGCCGCCGCCACCGGTACCGGCTCCCAGTCGCGGAACAACCGGGTCGGGTGACAGCCCAGCTCCTCGACGAGGACCTGTTCGGCCAGCGACGGGGCCATCGGCGGCGCCTCGCTCTGCAGCGAGGCCAGGGCCTGCTGCGCCTCGGCGGGCAGCGCCTCGACGATGAAGCTGACCAGCTGGCCGGCCTTCATCACCGCGCCCTTCATGTTGCCCAGCTCGCGGGCCACGTCCTGGGCGGTGCGGATGACGAACTGCCGGTCGAGCTCTTCCCGAGCCGCCCGGTCCGCGGTCGTCAACCGGCGCGCGACATGAGGAAGCAGGGCCGCTGCCCGCCGCACACCCAGGCCGAGCAGCGGCCCGGTGCGCCGAACCCAGTGACCCAGGCGGGCACGGCGCCGGTGGTTCCGGACCGAACCGGCGCTATCGCTCAAGCTCCGTGGCACGAAGCGCAGAGCACCGCCAGCGGATCGGCCGCCAGCCGGTCGTCGCCGAGGTCGCTCCCGCATTGCTTGCAACGGCCGTAGGTGCCCTCGTCGAGCCGCCGTAACGTCTCGTCGATCGCCGCGAGCTCGACCTCCGCAGCCGCCAACAGGGTGGCCGGGTCGATCTGAGGGTCGGGGTGCGGGTGCTCCACCCGGGCGATCCTAGCGGTGGGGCGCGGTGACTAGTCTGGCTGGCGGGCCGCTAGCTCATCGGGTTAGAGCAGGGGACTTTTAATCCCAAGGTGCCGGGTTCGAGTCCCGGGCGGCCTACCGAATCCCTGCCGAGCGCACCGGGGCAGGACCCACAGAAAAGATACCTCTCGGCATGGTCCGGGCGTGTGGAAGGGTGACCCCACGCCTGCCGAGGAGAACCCGATGCCCAAGAAGACCCACGCTGCTCGCCGCGCCGCCGGCATGGACGTCCAGCGCACACTGCGCGGCGGCGATATCGACGGTGTCGCGGTCGCCGCCGCTACCGAGGCCCGGCTCGGACCACTCGGCTCGTTCGTGATCGACTTCGCCCTCGGCGAGATCTGGACCCGGCCAGGGCTGAGCCGCAGGGACCGCAGCCTCGTCGTCATCTCGATCCTGGCCACCCTGAACCAGCTCAACCAGCTCAAGGTGCACGTCCAGGGCGGCGTCAACCACGGGCTCAGCCGCACCGAGATCGAGGAGATCTTCGTGCAGCTCGGCGGATACGCCGGCTTCCCCCGGGCCATCGACGCCATGACCACCGCACGCCAGGCCATCGCCGAGCTGCAGGGCGTCGAGCGGCTCGAGCCCAGCCCGCCGGCCGAGGCGCTCGACGACGACGCCCGCAGTGCCGCCGCCCGGGAGGTCATGGCCCTGCTCAGCCGCAACCAGCCACGGACCGGGGCCGGCGTCGACATGGGCTCGTTCACGGGCGCCGCGGGCCGTTTCGCCTTCGGCGAGCTGTGGGCCCGAACCCAGCTGAGCCGCCGCGACCGTTCGCTGGTGGTGTGCGCCACGCTGACCACCCAGGACAAGCCCACCGAGCTGCGTTTCCACCTCCAAGGTGCGCTCAACCACGGGGTGACCGCCGCCGAACTCGAGGAGCTGATGATCACCGTCATCGGCTATGTCGGCTTCCCGACCGCGGTCGAGGGATTCCGGGCCCTACGGGAAATCGAGGCCCGCCAGGGCCAGGGAAGCTGACCGCGGACAAGCCGGCCACCGGGGCGATCGGCCCCGGCGGGCCGCCGGCCACCGGGGCCGGTTCGCGGCGGGCGGCGATCCAATAGGCTGGCGGCGGCGATGAGCGAGATCACCTGCACCCGCATCCCGGAGGACCCCCGCAACCCGGTCAACCCGCTGATGGCACCGCCGTGCCACTGCCCCCGTTGCAGTGCCGAGCCGGACGTGGTGGCCGAGACCATCGCCGCCCCGTTCCTCCGCCTCAGTGGCCAGCAGCAGCGCTTTCGGGTCGAAGCAGTCGACCTCGGCCCCACCGGACGCGCCCTGCTGGGCTGATTGCCAGCGCCGCCGGGCCTGCCCGGCCCAGCCGGCCGGGCGGTGCACGGTCGCTGCCGTGGGACTACCAGGACGCCGTCGGCCGCAGCCGGGTCACCGACACGAACCCGCTCTCCACCGCTTCGGTGTCGGTCCCGGGACGGCTGTCGTAGGCACCGTCACGCTCGAAGTGGACCCGGTGACGGCCCGGCGCCACCAGATGCAAACGCGGCGCGTTCAGCTGGTAGGGCAGGCGGTCGCTCAGCTCGGTCCAGCGGGTCCCGGCGAGGTCCTCGTAGGCCACGTTGGGCACGTTGACGTTGAGGCCCACCACCTCGCCGTCGAGATCGGCCACCATCTCGGCCACCATCTGCGCCGCCACCCGGGCGGCGGTGTCCCAAAGCTGCACTCCGCCGGTGTGCTGGCTCACCGCCACACCCGGCACCCCGAGCTGCTCGGCGGTGAGCACCGCTCCGATGGTGCCGGAGAAATGCACCGAGCGGCCCACGTTCCATCCCGGGTTGATGCCGGAGACCACCACATCGGGGGTCGCGCCGAACAGCCCCTGGACAGCGAGCAACGCCGCCAGCGCCGGCGGACCGTCGAAGGTATAGGCCGCCGCCACGTCGGCCAGCTCGGGCCGCCGCACCTCGTGGACGTCGGCAATGCCGTCGCTGAGATGGCCGATCGCGGCACCTGCACCGGAATACTCCCGCGACGGGGCGAACACGATCACCTCCCCCAACGGGACCAGTGCAGCGGCCAGGGCATGCAGGCCCACCGACTCGATGCCGTCGTCGTTGGTCACAAGGATGCGCCTCACCGTTGCTCTCCCGTCTCGCCCGGGCCGCTCGCCGGCCGGTCGTCGTCCATTCCATCCCACCACGGGGTCAGATCCAATGCCGGGTAGCGCGCCGCCATCGCCTCGAGCCCGGCGGGGGTCCAGAACGGGTGCCCGGGCAGCGGCACCCCGAACAGGGCCAGTTCACGCGCGCTGCACCCCTCGACGAAGCGGATGAACCGCCCCACCGACGAACGCGGCTGCACCGTGTCGTAGCCGATCCAGTCCTGTCCCCCGAGCTTGAAGCTCAGCCCGAACAGGAACCGCGAGCCTTCGGGCCGGGTCAGGTCGACCCCCCGGTGGAACACGTCGGGGCGGTAGGCGAGGAACGACCCGCGCCGGCCCGGCGCCGCCACCTCGGCGGCGTACAGCCCGGGGGCGGCCGCCGGCGGCTGGGGCGACAGCTCGAGCCGGCCGCCGCTGTCGCCGACGCGCACCAGACGGGTCGGCCCGGTGCCCTCCTCCACGTCGCTGAGGTACAGGAACCCCTCGAGATGCCACCAGCCCGGCTCGCTGCGTGGCGGCACGACCGAGTGGTTGTGGTCCTGGTGCATCGGCTGCTCGTAGTCGGCGACCCCGTGGTACTTGGCCCACAACGACATCTGGTACAGACGCAGATCGCTGCTCGCCAACGCCCGCTCGGCGAAGTCGACGACGCCCGGATGCACGGCGAGGCGGTTCAGCCGGCCCGACCCGGGGAACGGGAACAGGCTGCGGCCCAGGAACTGGTCGGGACGGAACGCCGGACCTGACGCGCCCGCTGACCCGTCCGGCTCCTTCGAGCGGAACAGGTTGCGGTCGTCGGCCCCGCCGAGGAACGCCGCCCGGCGCGCCCCGCCCTCACCGGCGTGGAACTCGTCGGGCCGGGGGTACAGCAACCACAGGTCCTCGACGGCGGCGTCGATCTCCTCAACGGGCACCAGATCCTCGACGAGCACCCAGCCCTCGTCCTGCCAGTGACGGATCTGCGCGTCGCTCGCACGGGCCATGGAGGGCAGTCTCGCACGCGGTACGGTCTGGACCTGATGGACCCCGATGTGCCCACTGCATTCGCCGCCCACGAAGGTGCCGACCACACCGCCGCGATCGCGGTCCGGCGGCTCGGCCATGCCCTGGCGGCAGCCACGGTCGATGCCGCGCTCGCCGAGCGCATCGCCGCGACCCTCGGAGCCCTCGCCGACGAGGTGGACGCCGCGCCCCGGCGCGACAAGCACGTCGAGCACGCCAAGCACTCCACCCGCTACACCGCGCTGCTCGAGGGCCGCATGCCCGATCCCACCCCCCACGGCCACGAGATCGAGTTCGATCGCACCTCCATCGTCGGCGGGCGGCTGAACCCCTTCGGGCTCGACGCCCGCCACCACCGCGACGGCGACGAGGCGGTCACCACCGTGAACTTCGGACCGGCCTTCGAAGGGCCGCCCGGCCGGGTCCATGGTGGTGCGGTCGCCCTCGTGATCGACGAGGCCACCGCCACGGTGCTGCCGATGGAGGGGCGCTTCGGCTTCACCGGGTCGATGTCGCTCAAGCTGGTAGCTCCAGCACCGCTCGGTGTCGACGTGCATTTCCGCTCGCGACTCGTCGGCGAGGAGGGCCGGAAGCTGTTCGTGCGCTGCGTGGCAACCGGGCCCGAAGGCACCTTCGCCGAGGCCGACGCGGTCTACATCCAGGTCGACCCGCGCACGGTGCCCTGGATCGCCGCAGCGATCGCCGCCCGGGACGGCGACCCGTCGGCCGACACTCAGGGCTGAGCCGCGCACCATACCTTACGGTATGGCACGCCCCGACGGACCCTCATCGCCACGACGGCGACCGCGGCGCGAAGCGACCACACCGGCACGGCTATGTTTCCCTGGGTCACATCGACATTGGGGGACACAGATGAAGAGAACAATGATCGGCCTGGCTGCCGCCGTGGCCTTGGTCGCCGCGGCATGCGGTGGCTCGGGCGACGGCGACGCGTCGGGCAACCTGATCGACCAGGATCTCACCAAGGCCATCGGCGATCAGGCTAGTACCACGGTGGCCGGCGGGGGGACCGCGGCCACCGTGGCGGCGATCAAGGAGCCCACGACGATGGACGAGTGGGAGAAACTGTGGACCGAGCAGCGGGCCGCCGTCGTCAAGCGGATCAAGGACAACAAGTGGGGTCTGCAGCCCGACGGCAAGACCGTCCTCGGGCCTGAGGGCTTCAAGGTCGACCTCAGCACCTGCGGTCCGGGCTGGAGCAACACCGAGGGCGTCACCGACACCGAGATCAAGCTCGGCTCTTCCGCACCAGCGTCAGGCACCCAGGCCACCGCCGTCAACATCAACAAGGCGATGACGGTGATCTTCGATTACTACGCCGGCAAGGGTCTGTTCAAGGACGTCAATGGCAAGAACCGCAAGGTCAACCACATCATCAAGGACGACGGGTACGACCCGACCCGGACGATCCCCATCGTCGACGAGTTGATCGACTCGGAAAAGGTCTTCGACGTGATGACCCAGGGTTCTCCGAGCACGCTGAAGACCTACGACAAGCTGAACGCCCGCTGCATCCCGCACCTGTTCAACAGCACCGGGCACCCGGCATGGGGCGATCCCCAGAAGCACCCGTGGACCAACGGCATGCTCATGGCCTACAACATCGAGGCCCTGCTGTGGGGCAAGTTCATCGACGACCACATCGCCGAGTTCCCTCCGGGCAAGATCACCATCGGCGCGTTGGTCATGAACAACGACTTCGGCAAGGTGTACGACCAGGCGTTCAAGGCCTACCTCGCCACCTCCCCGAACAAGGACCGCTACACGTACGTCACCGAGTTCAACGAGGCCCAGGCACCGACCGTCACCGATCAGATGACGACGCTGGCCTCCAAGAACCCGCAGGTGTTCATCGTGATGCAGACCGGCACCCCGTGCAGCCAGGCGATCACCGAAGCGGCCCAGAACGGCCTGAACCAGAAGGCCAAGTACAAGTTCCAGCCCTCGGTCTGCAAGGGAGCCAACTTCGTCGGCAAGGACGCCGTGGGTAACGCGTCGGACGGCTGGTGGATCGTCGGCGGCGGCCTTCGCGACATCAACTCACCAGGTGAGGACGCCAACCCCTACGCCCAGTGGGCCCGCAAGCTGCTCGCCGATGCCGGCTACGACTACAAGTCGAACGGCTTCTACGGCTGGGGCCTCAACTTCGGCTGGAGCCGGGCCCAGGTGTACGCGATCGCCGGGCAACTCGACGGCGGCCTGACCCGGGCGAACGTGCTCACCGCGATGCGGACCATCGAGATGACCCCGGCCGGCTACCTGTGGGGCATCAAGCTCAACATGAACGGCAACAAGGACGCCTACTGGGTCGAGGGCTCCGAGGTCGCCCAGTACGACTCGGCCAAGCAGCAATGGGACCAGAAGGGCGACATCATCGACCTGTCGGGCCGCTCGAAGACCTGCTCGTGGAACTCCTCGGCCGCGGCCTGCGGTTGACACCCTGACACCGGCCGGGCGACGGGCCGGAACCGACGACGGGCCGGCACCCGACGGTGCCGGCCCGTTCGCGTTCCGCGGGCCGCACCCGACCGCTACGATCCGGCCAAGATCCACCGAAGGGGTACGCCGTGGCCGTCACCGATCAGGTTCCCGAGCTCGACGAGCTCGACATCACCACGCTCGACCGCTACGTGCGCGACGGCTACCCGTGGCAGGCGTGGGACCTGCTGCGCGCCTGGGCACCGGTGTACCGCTACGAACGCCCGGGTTTCCCGCCGTTCTGGGCGGTGACCCGCTACCAGGACGTGCACACCGTGCACTCCCACCCCGAGGTGTTCATCAACGGCGGGCCGATCCTACGGCTCGACACCGAGACCGGGCTCGAGGGCATGGAGCGCTTCAAGCGCCGCCAGTTCGAACGCTACGGCTGGAACCCCGAGGCGCCGATGGACATGGTGTTCCTCGACCGGCCCGAGCACCTCGACCTGCGCATGCTGACCATGCGGCGATTCACCCCGGCGTCGATGCGCAAGCTGGAGACCGACCTCGCCGAGATGGCCCGCCACTTCGTGGCCGACTTCGTCGACCGGGCCAAGGCCGCCGCCGGCGAGCCGCTCGACCTTGTCGCCAACCTGTCGGTCGGGGTGCCGCTGGCCACCATCTGTGGGCTGATGGGCCTGCCCCGCAGCGATTGGTCACGCATCCTGGCATGGACCGACATGCTGCTGTTCCCCGACGTGGCCGCCGAACACGTGCAACCCGGTGAGACCGCCCGAGACATCCGCCGACGCCTCGGCCGCGAGTTCCACGAGTTCCGCGACCAGCTCATCGCCGATCGTCGGGCGGCCGGTCCCGACGGCGGCGACGACCTCGCCACCTTGCTCGTCCATGCCACCATCGACGGACGGCCACTCGACGACCAGGAGTTGCACGGGTACCTGACGCTGCTCATCGGCGCAGGCAACGAGACCACCCGCAACGCCATCACCGGCGGGGTCAAGGCACTGCTCGACCACCCCGAACAGCGCGACCACCTCGCCAAGGACCCCGACGGCCTCATCGACACCGCGATCGAGGAACTGCTGCGCTGGACCTCCCCGGTCATCCAGTTCGCCCGCACCGCCACCGAAGACTTCGAGCTTGCAGGGTCCACCATCTCTGCGGGCGACACCGTCGTGCTGTGGTACCCGTCCGCCAACCGCGACGAGCGCCAGTTCGACGAGCCGTACCGGCTCGACCTCGGACGCACCCCGAACTACCACCTGGCCTTCGGCCACGGTCAGCACTTCTGCCTCGGCGCCAACCTGGCCCGCTGGGAGCTGCGGGCCGTCTTCCGCGAGCTGGCCCCGCACCTGGGAAACCTCGAGCTCGCCGGCGAACCCGCCCGGCTGCCCAACCTGCACGTCGGCGCCATCGGGTCCCTGCCGGTGCGCTGGGTGGACTGAACGCGGGGTACGCCGGTTGCGGCCCGACCGGGACCGGCGTCAGCGGCCGGGACCGTACAGACCCAGCACCAGATCGGGATGGCCCGGCGTCCAGGTGTTGTCGACCTGCGAGCGGTGGCCCATGCGACGGGTCCGCTCCAGCAGCTGTGCCCCGAGGGCGAGCTGGGACGGCTCCCACGCCGCCAGGGCGGAGACGACCTCGGGTTCCGACCGCAGCGCCTCGGCCAGCGCCCAGCCGTCGTCGGCCGCCTTGGCCGTGCCGGCCGCGGCATGGGGCCGGGCCAGGTAGGCCGCGTCACCGAGCAGGCACACCCGCCCGAAGGCCATCCGCTCGATCTCGATGTCGTAGATCACCTGGAGAAACAGCTGCTTCGCCGCCGCCACCACCTCGGCCAACGGCCACGGCAGCCGGGCGGCGGCAACAGCGCGGATCTCGGCATCGTGCTGCGCCGACACCGTACCGGGCGGTAGGGAGATCTCCCGGAGCACCCCGTCGTTGCCGGTCATCACGTCGTCGAGATCGCCGCCTGCGAGGTAGTTGCGGTACCAGACCACGTTGATGAGCCGTTCGCCCGGTCGCAGGCTCCCGTCCCGACCGGGGATGGGGTACACGAGGAAATGGCTGTTCGGCATGACGTAGTACGTCAAGGCATCGGTCAGCCGGTCGCGCACCGCGGCGGGCACGTCGTTCTCGGGCACCATCGCCCGCCACACGACATACCCGGCGTAGGCCGGTGCGGCGTTCGGCTGGAGCAACTCGCGAGCCACTGAACCGACCCCGTCCGCGCACACCAACAACTCGGCGTCGGCAACCCGACCGTTGCCGAAGCGCACCGTCACCCTGTCGGCGTCCTGCTCGAAGCCCGTCATCTCGTGGCCCAAGAGATACCGATCGGTACCCCAATGCTGCAGCAGATGCCGGTACACGGTGGTCCACGAGCTGAAGTAGTAGGGCTGGTGCGTCTCGTGGACGACCGAGCCGTCGCGCGCCAGGTACCGCACCACGTCGGTGTGGATGCTCACCTCGTCGAGGGCGAGACCCAGCCGCTGGGTCAGGTAGCGCGAGGTCGCCTCCATCAGCCCGATGCCGGCACCGCGCTCCTCCATCTCGCGGGGGGAACGCTCATAGAGCGTGACGTCGTGGCCGTCGTCGCGCAACAGGCACGCTGCGGTGAGCCCACCGAGCGAACCTCCGACGACCGCCACCCGGACCCGCTGCATCTGAACCTCCAACCGGCCGTGGTTCTCGCCGCCACGTCAACAGCGCCCGGACGGCTGTCTAGCAGATCACCCGGTCCGCGCCGGTCCGCACCGGGCGGGTTCGGACCGGAGCAGGCGACGGGTGGGCCGGGTCGGTCCGGTCAGGCCATCGGCTCCAGCTCGGCCACCTCGGCCATGACCTCGACCGCATGGGCCTGGTTGGTACTGATGGTGATGCCGGTGATTCCGGTGTCGGCCCAGGTCACGAACCGCTGCCGGATGCGCGCTGGCGAGCCGACCAGGCAGGCCTCGTCGATGTACTCGTCGGGGATGGCGTCGGCCGCCTCACGCTTGCGACCGGCCAGGAACAGCTCCTGCACCCGGGCCGCAGCCTCGCCGTAGCCGCGCTGCACCATATGGTCGTTGTGGAAGTTCATGCCCCGGGCACCCATGCCGCCGACGTAGAGGGCGATCCCCGGCTTCTGGGCGTCGAGGGCCTTGCGCACATCGTCGGTGATCAACACCGTCACCATGGGCTGGATCTCGAAGTCGTTCCAGCTCTTGGCCGGGCCACCACCGGCGGCGGCCCGGCGGAAACCCTCCTCCACGAACGGCTTCCACTGCGGCCAGCGCTGCGGGGTGAAATGCATCGGGAACCAGCCGTCGCACAGCTCGGCACACAGCCGGATGGTGTCGGGCGAGGCGGCGCCCAACCAGATCGGCAGGTCCGGGTTGGTGTGCAGGATCGACATCAGCGGCTTGCCCAGCCCGATGGTGCCCGGCCCGGTGTAGGGCAGCTGGTACTCCGGCCCGTCATGGCTCACCGGCTCGTCCCGGGCGAAGATCTTGCGCATGATCTGGATGTAGTCCTTGAGCCGGTAGTACGGCTTGCCCCACGGCTGGCCGTACCAGCCCTCGACGATCTGCGGGCCGGACACCCCGAGCCCGGCGATCACCCGGCCACCGCCGGCGAGGGCGTCGACGGTCTGCGCCTGCATCGCGCACATCGCCGGGGCGCGGCCGGCCAGCTGCATGATGCCCGTACCGAGCCGTATGCGGCTGGTGTGGGCGGCGAGGTAAGCCAACGGCGTGATGGCATCGGAGCCGTAAGCCTCCGCTGTCCATACCGAGTCGTAGCCGATTTCCTCGGCGCGCTTGACGAGGTCGACCGGGAGGTCGAGCCGGGCGCCGGAATAGCCGAGCATGAGGCCGAGTTTCATCGTTGCTCCGTGTGGGTGCGGTGGAGGGAGGGTGCAAGGGGTGTTGGTGCGGGAGGTCGGCACGACCGGGAATGCCCGGTCCTGCCGGGCGGACCGGTCGGTCAGGAGCCGGGCGGGTCGATCAGGCCATCAGGCGACCGCAGCGACCGCAGGGGCGAGTTCGTCGAGCAACGCCAGGGTGGCGTCGAGGTTCGTACCGGCGCTGGTACCGGTGCCCGTCCCGAGCATCACCTGGTCGACCCCGAGTTCACGGAACCGTTCGAGCTTGGCGACATCGGGCCGGCCCCAGGCGAACAGGGTGATGGGCAACGAAGCAGGGTCGCGTCCTGCCTCCTCCATCTTGGCCTTCATCCGGTCGATTCCGACGGACAGATCGCGCAACGCCGTCTCGATCGGGCACCAACCGTCGGACCACTCGGCGGTATGGGCCATACCCAACCGTCCGGCTGCCCCGAAGTACACCGGCGGGTTCGGACGCTGGACCGGCTTGGGATAACTCCACAGCGCCTCGAAGTTGAAGAACTCCCCCTCGAAGGCCGCTTCGTCCTCGGTCCAGATCACCCGCAGGGCGGCGATCGCCTCGCGTAACGCCCGGTAGCGCTTGCGGAACGGGATCGGCGAATGCGTAGCCAGTTCCTCCACGTTCCAACCCACCCCGACACCGAAGTCGAAACGGCCCTCCGACAGCAGGTCGAGCGACGCCACTTCCTTGGCCAGGGCCACGAGATCGCGTTCGAGCACCAGGCAGACGCCGGTACCGAGGCGCAGCTTGGTGGTCACCGCCGCCGCTGCGGCCAGGGAGACGAACGGATCGAGCATGTGCCAGTAGCCTTCGGGCAACTCGCCGCCCGCCGGGTACGCCGTGGCCCGGCTGACCGGGATGTGGCTGTGCTCCCCCACCCACAGCGACGCGAACCCGCGCTCCTCGAGGGCCCGGGCCATCACCTCGACGCGCACGCCGAAGTCGGTGTTCATTGAGAAGAAGCCGACATCCATCTCGATCCTCCGCAGTCCTTCATTGTCCGGGCCGGACCGTACCGCTCCGGCCGGGACGATGCATCGGGGATGCCCGTCAGCCGGTCTCCCCGACGGTCCCACCAACCCCGCGGGACCCGGCGGGGCGATCGCTAACGTTGCCGGCACACCCGAGGAGGCCGCACCATGGCGAGGACCACGACCTACGGACTCGAGGACCGATTCCTCTCCGACGAGGGCACGGTCTTCCTCAGCGGGGTGCAGGCCCTCGCCCGCCTGCCCCTCGAGCAGCTTCGCGCCGACCGGCGCCAGGGGCTGCGCACCGCGGCGTTCGTGTCGGGCTACCAGGGCTCACCACTCGGCGGTTTCGGCGACGCCGTCCGTGATGCGGCGGCGCTGGCCCCCGACCTACCGGTGGTGTTCCGTCAGGCGCTCAACGAGGAGTTCGCCGCCACCGCGGTGATGGGCAGCCAACTCGCCTCGGTCCAGCCGGACTGTCGCTACGACGGCATCGTCGGCATCTGGTACGGCAAGGCGCCCGGCGTCGACCGGGCGTCGGACGCGCTGCGCCACGCCGTGTTCGCCGGTACCTCGATGCAGGGTGGTGCCGTGGCGGTGGTCGGCGACGACCCGGCCGCCAAGAGCTCGACCATCCCGTCCTCCTCGGCCGGGTTGCTCGCTGCCATGCACATGCCGATCATGTACCCAGGTGACCCTGCCGAGGCCCTGCGGCTCGGTCGCCACGCCGTGGCCATGAGCCGGGCCACCGGCCTGTGGGTGGCCATGAAGATCGTGGCCGACGTGGCCGACGCCACCGCCAGCGTCGAGCTCGCCCCCGACGCGGTCACGCCGATCATCCCGCTGCACCACGGGGCCCCGTACCGCCACGGCCCCGACGGCCGCCTGCTGACGCCGCACACCCTCGAGCTCGAACGCGAGATCGTTGAGGTGCGTTACGAGCTGGCCCGGCGCTACGCCGACGACAACAAGCTCAACCGGCTCACCGCCGACCCGCCCGACGCCTGGATCGCCATCATGGCCTCGGGCATCACCTACCGCGAGGTCATGGAGGCCTTCGCCCGCCTCGGTCTGGCCGACGAGGAGGCCATCGGCGCCTGCGGGATCCGTTTGCTGAAGATGGGCATGCCGATCCCCTTCGACCCGGCGGTGGTCCGCCGGGCGGCCCGGGGGGTACGCGAGCTGCTGGTCATCGAGGAGAAGGCCCCCAACCTCGAGTCCCTGGTCAAGGATGCGCTCTACGACCTGGCAGAGCGCCCGCGCGTGGTAGGCAAGGTGGACGAACACAACCAGCAGCTGTGCCCGACCTACGGCGCGCTCGACGCCGACACCATCGTGACCATCCTGCGCCGGCGCCTCGGCCCCACACTTGGTGACCGGTTGGTGCCCGATCGGCCGGAACGGCGCCGCATCCGGCTCGCGGTCGAACCGCTGACGGTGCAGCGGGTGCCGTTCTTCTGTTCGGGCTGCCCCCACAACCGCAGCACCGAGACCCCGAAGGGCTCGTTGGTCGGCGCCGGTATCGGCTGTCACACCATGACCCTGCTGATGGACCCGCAGCGGGTCGGCGACATCGCGGCCATCACCTCCATGGGCAACGAGGGCACCCAGTGGATCGGCATGGCCGAGTTCCTCGAACGGTCCCACTTCATCCAGAACCTCGGCGACGGCACGTACTTCCACTCCGGCCAACTGGCCATCGCCGCCACCGTGGCCGCCGGGGTCGACATCACCTACAAGCTGCTCTACAACGGCACCGTTGCCATGACCGGCGGCCAGGACCCCGAGGGCCAACGCGACGTGGCGTCGGTGACGCGCTCGCTGCTCGCGGGCGGGGTGTCCGAGGTGCTGATCACCACTGAGGATACCGATCGGTATCGTCAGGTCGAGCTGCCGAGCGGGGTGCAGGTTTGGGACCGCACCCGTCTGATCGAAGCCCAGGAACACCTCTCCGGGGTACGCGGTGTGACCGTGCTGATCCACGACCAGGCCTGCGCCGCCGAAGCCCGCCGGGACCGCCGTCGGGGCCTGGTCCCCACCCCGAAGTTCCGGGTGGTGATCAACGAACGGCTCTGCGAGGGCTGCGGCGACTGCGGGCGGATCAGCAACTGTCTGTCGGTGCAGCCGGTCAGCACCCTGTTCGGCCGCAAGACCCAGATCGACCAGACTACCTGCAACTTCGATTATTCCTGCCTGGAAGGCGACTGCCCGTCGTTCATGACCGTCGAGGTCGAGCCGGCCGGCCGGAGCGCACAGGCGTCGAGCCGTCGTGGAGCAGGCCGCGCCGGACCGGCAACGCTGCCGGCCCTGCCCACACTTCCCGAGCCGTCGCTGCTGGTCCCCCACGATGACTTCGCCCTGCGCATCACCGGGATCGGCGGTACCGGGGTGGTCACCGTGGCCCAGATCATCGGTACCGCAGCGATGCTCGGCGGCTTCCACGTACGCGGCCTCGACCAGATCGGCCTGTCCCAGAAGGCCGGGCCCGTGGTCAGCGACGTGCGGATGTCCCGCCGGGCGCCGACCGCCACCAACCGCCTCGGCGAGGCCCAGGCCGACCTGCTGCTGGCGCTCGACCAACTCGTGGCGGCCTCGGAGCGGGGGCTGTTGACCACCGACCCGCAGCGGACCGCCGTCGTGGGCTCCACCGCGCAGACGCCCACCGGCGAGATGATCACCCACCTCGACCTGCGCCTGCCGCCCGAGGCCGACCTCGAGGTCCGCATCGCCTCGGTCACCCGCCCCGAGGCCCAGTTCTGGGCCGACGCCGACCAGATCACCGAGGACCTGTTCGGTTCGGCCACCATGGCGAACCTCTTCGTGGTCGGCATGGCCGTGCAGGCCGGATGCCTGCCTCTCACCCCGGCCGGCCTCGAGGCCGCGATCGAACTGAACGGCACCATGGTGCAGGCCAACCTGGCGGCATTTCGCTGGGGCCGGGCACAGATCGCGGACCCCGCGGCGGTGCATCGGGCCCGGGAACAGGCGGGCGACCCGGACCATGCTGATCGGTATGTACCCCCGGTGACCCTGCCCGACGACGTCCGCAACCGGCTCGACCGTCTCGGGCTCGACACCGCAGCGCGTGCCGACCTCGGCGTGTTCGCCGCGGAGCTGATCGCCTGGCAGGACGAGCGCACCGCAGGCCGCTGGCTCGACGTGGTGGAACGGGTGGCGCAAGCCGAACGGGCCGTCGATCCCGCCAGTACCGCCCTGACCGCGGCGGTGGCGGCCAACCTCTACAAGCTGACCGCCTACAAGGACGAGTACGAGGTGGCCCGTCTGATGACTGACCCGGCGGCCCTCGCCCACGCGGCCGAGCTCGCCGGTGGCTCGTCCCGGCGCATCGCCTGGCGGCTGCACCCGCCCCTGCTGCGGGCCCTGGGCCTGGACCACAAGATCACCATCAGCGGTCGGGCCGAGCCCGCCGTCCGCGCCCTGGCCCGGGCGAAGCGGCTGCGCGGCACCTTGGCCGATCCGTTCCGGTGGGCCGAGGTCCGCAAGGTCGAACGGCAGCTGCCCGCCGAGTATGTGGCGGCGATCGACACCGTACTGGCCGGTCTGCACGCCGATCGGCTCGACGCCGCAGTGTCGCTGGCCTCACTGCCCGACCAGGTCCGCGGCTACGAGCACATCAAGCTGTTCAACGTGACCCGCTACCGGGCGGCGCTCGACCAGCAGCTCGCGGCGTTCCGCTGACCGAGGCCGGCCACGCCCGCAGCCGCTAGCGCGCGGTGTTCTAGGGTGCGGCCATGAGCATCCCGTTGCGCCACGGCGTCTTCCTCGCTCCGTTCCATTCCGTGCGGGAGAACCCCACGCTGGCCCTTGAACGCGACCTGAAGCTGATGCAGTTGCTCGACGAGCTCGGCTACCACGAGGCCTGGATCGGCGAGCACCACTCGGCCGGCATGGAGACCATCGACTCCCCCGAGCTGTTCATCGCCGCGGCGGCCGAACGGACCAAGCACCTCCGATTCGGTACCGGCGTGATCTCGCTGCCCTACCACCACCCGCTCAACGTGGCGAACCGCATCATTCAGCTCGACCACATGACCCGTGGCCGGGTGATGTTCGGCGCCGGGCCGGGCCTGCTGGCCTCCGATGCGTTGATGATGGGCGTCGAGCCCGAGGTGACCCGCGACCGGCTCGAGGAGGGCCTCGACGCCATCCTGCGGCTGTTCCGCGGCGACGTGGTGACCGAGACCACCGACTGGTACACCCTCAACGAGGCCCGTACCCACCTGCGCCCCTACACCCGGCCCCACCCCGAGGTCTGCGTGGCCAGCGCCGTCACCCCCTCCGGCGGCCGCCTCGCCGGCAAGTACGACCTGGGCATGCTGTGCGTGTCGGCCGGCGTGCAGGCCGGTTTCGACGCCCTCGACGTGAACTGGAAGGTGGCCTCGGACCTCGCCGCCGAGAACGGCCGGGAGATGGACCGCTCCCGGCTTCGCTGCGTGATCGGAGTGCACGTGGCCGAGACCCGCGAACAGGCCATCGCCGACATCCGCTTCGGGGCCGAGGAGTACGTCGACTACCTCAACAACAACCAGCCGCGCCTCCACGTGCCCCCGGGAAAGGACACCGTCGACTGGCTGGTCGAGAACCGTATCGCCGTGGTCGGCACCCCCGAGGACGTCATCGAGCGCATCGAGCAGCTCTACGCCAAGCAGGGCGAGTTCGGCTGCGTGCTGATCCTGGCCACCAACTGGGCCGACTGGGCCGCGACAACGCGCTCCTACGAGCTGTACGCCCGCTACGTGATGCCGCACTTCGACCAGGCCAACGTCAACCGGGTGGACTCCTACCACTGGGTGAGCGAGCACCAGACCGAGATCGTCGACAAGCGCATCGCTGCCGCCAACCAGATGATCGCCCGCCACGAGGCCGAGACCGCGGCCAAGGCGGAGGCCCGGGCGACCACGAGCCGCTGAGCCGCTGAGTCGCTGAGTCGCTGAGTCGCTGAGTCGCTGAGTCGCAGGGTCGCAGGGTCGTCGACCGCCGGTGGGGCGGCCCGACGCCCGGCTCCACCGTGACGGCCCAGGAATCTGGTCGGTAAGGTGATCTCTTCACGAACGTTCGCGCGCGGCGCGACGACCAAGGGGGAACCAGGTGGACGTCGGGATTTTGATGCCCTTCGCCAGCGACGGCTGGCACAACGTCACGGACAGCCAGGTGTACGGCGAGGAGATCGGCCTGGCCAAGCTCGCCGACCAGCTCGGCTTCAACGTCGCCTGGGCGGCGGAGCACCACTTCTTCGGTTACTCGTTCTGCCCGGACAACACCCAGCTGCTGTCCTACCTCGTCGGCGTGACCTCCCAGATCGACGTCGGCACCGCCGCGGTCATCATGCCCTGGAACGAGCCGCTGCGGGTCGCCGAGAAAGCGGCCCTGCTCGACAACGTGGCCCAGGGCCGATTCCGCTTCGGCGTGGGCCGCGGCCTGTCCCGGCGGGAGTACGTGCCGTTCAGGGGCGTCGAGATGGACGAGTCCCGCGGCCGTTTCGACGAGGGCACCGCCATGGTCATCGAGGCCCTGCGCACCGGCTTCATCGAGGGTGACGGGCCCTACTTCCCGCAGCCCCGCACCGAGATCCGGCCCCGCCCCGAGCGTTCCTTCGACGACCGCTTCTACTGCGTCGCCTCCAGCGACGACTCGGTGGAGTCCGCCGCCCGCTTCGCCGGCCGCATGACGATGTTCGCCGACCGGGCGTGGGAGCACCGCATGCCCTCCATCGAGACCTACCGCAAGCGTTTCCAGGAACTGCACGGCCGCCAGGCGCCGCCGGTGATGACCGCCGACTTCTGCCTTTGCGCCCCCACCGCCGAGGAGGCCGAGGCCAAGGCCACCCAGTACATGGGCACCTACCTCGGCAGCCTGCTGGCCCACTACGAGGTCATGGGCGACCATTTCGCCACCACCGAGGGCTACGACGCCTACGCCAAGGCGGCCGACGTGCTGCGCAAGGTCGGCGAGACCGGCTTCCTGCAGATGTTCATGAGTGCGGCCACCTGGGGCACCCCGGACATGATCCTGGCCAAGCTCGAGGAGCGCCGCGAGCTGCTCGGCGCCTACGAGCACACCGTCGCCTTCCGCTACGGCGGCATCCCCTACGAGGAGGCCACGGCGTCGATGCGCCTGTTCGCCTCCGAGGTGATGCCCGTCCTGCAGAGCTGGAACTGAGCCCGATGGGCCGGCTCGACGGCAAGGTCGCCATCGTCACCGGCGGCGCCCGCGGCCAGGGAGAGGCGGAGGTCCGTCTCTTCGTGGCCGAGGGTGCCAAGGTGGTCATCTCCGATGTGCTCGTCGAGGCCGCCCAGGCGCTGGCCGCCGAGTTGGGCAACGCGGCGGTCTTCACCCGTCACGACGTGTCCAGCGAGGAGGAATGGGCCAATGCGGTGGCGCTGGCCCAGGAGCGCTTCGGTGGGTTCGACGTCCTGGTGAACAATGCCGGCATTGCCCACACCGGCCCGATCGCGGCCCACACCGTGGCCGATTTCGAGCGGGTCCAGGCGGTCAACCAGCTCGGGGTGTTCCTCGGCATCCGCAGCGCCATCGAGCCGATGTCGAAGGCCGGTGGCGGCTCGATCGTCAACATCTCGTCCGGGGCCGGGCTGCGGGCGACCAAGTACATGATCGCCTACGCCGCATCCAAGTACGCGGTGACCGGCATGACCGCCGCCGCCGCGATGGAACTGGCCCGCTACCGCATCCGGGTCAACTCGGTGCATCCCGGCGTCATCGCCACCCCGATGCTCGACGCCAACAGCCCCGAGATGAACGCCGCGATGGTGGCGCACTCGCCGATGCGACGCATGGGCGAGCCCCTCGAGATCGCCCAGGCCGTGCTGTTCCTGGCCTCGGACGAGTCGTCGTTCATGACCGGGGCCCATGTCCCGGTCGACGGCGGGGCCATTCTCTGACGAACGGGAACCCGGGGGAGGCGCCGATCGACGCAACCCCGGGCCTCCCGGCAGCCCATGAGCGCAGCCCTCGAAGAACCGTCGTCCTCACCACCGCCCGCCGGCACCTCCGTAGCCGCAGCGGATCCGCACGAACGCACCCCGTTCTGGGGCTGGCGGGTGGTGCGGGCCGGGCTCGGCGTCCAGACGCTGCAGGGCGGCTTGATGCAGCAGGCCTTCGGGTCCTACGCCGTCGAGCTGAAGGCCGAGTTCGGCTGGTCCTCCACGTTGCTGTCCGCGGCGTACTCGATGAACCGGCTGGAGAGCGGGTTGCTCGGGCCGCTGCACGGCTGGGCACTACAACGCTTCGGCATCAAGCGGGTCATGCAGGTCGGCACCGTGGTGATGAGCATCGGGCTGATGCTGTTCAGCCAATTGCACGATGCCACGCAGTTCTTCGGCTTCTACCTGATCGCCGCCATCGGTGCTTCCCTGGCGGGCTTCCTCACCGTGGTCACCGCCACGGTGCAGTGGTTCGACCGCAAGCGGTCCAAGGCGCTTGCCGTGTCCCAGTCCGGCTTCGCCGTGGGAGGGTTGTTCACCCCGGTACTCGTGTGGTGTTTCGCCGTGTTCGGGTGGCGGACCACCGCATTCGCCACCGGCGTGCTCTCCTTCGTGGTCCTCATGCCGCTGTCCTTCGTGTTCGGGCCGACCCCGCAGAGCATCGGGCAGCCGATCGACGGGATGACCGACGAGGAGAAGGCGGCCTTTGACCTGAAGCGGGCGGCGCAACGCGCCCGCGTCTCCACCGTGTCGTTCACCGCGTCACAGGCCATTCGGACCCGGGCGTTCTGGATGATCTCGCTGGGTCACGCCTCGGCGCTGCTGGTGGTGGGCGCCGTGATGGCCCACCTGCAGCTGTACCTCACGCAGGACCAGGGCTTCACCCCGCAGCAGGCAGCCCGCGTCGCCGCCGTACTGCCCCTGGTGCAACTGGCGGGACAGATCGGGGGCGGCTTTCTCGGGGACCGCATCTCCAAGCAACTGATCGTCGTCGTGGCCATGGTCGGCCACGTGGCCGGTCTGCTGCTGTTGGCCTACGCCGACGAGCTGTGGATGATCTGGCTGTTCATCCCGTTACACGGGTTGGCCTGGGGCGTGCGCGGCCCGTTGATGCAGGCCATGCGGGCCGACTACTTCGGTGCGGCCAGCTTCGGGCAGATCATGGGTATCTCGTCGCTGATCATCATGATCGGCCAGATCAGCGGACCACTGCTGGCCGGCTACCTCGACGACAAGACCGGCTCGTACCAGACCGGCTTCGCCCTGGTCGCGGTCATGGCCACCTTGGGCATGGTGTTCTTCGCCCTCGCCTCCCCGCCCGATCCTCCCCGCCATGCAGTGGCCGACACGACGACCGTCGTAGCAGCCACCGGCGGTCCCGTCAGCTGAGCCGACGCCGGTCCGCCGGTCCGCCGGTCCGGTAGATTGCTGCGCCACCAGCCGGACCCGGCAACTCGGAGGTGGCCATGCTGTCCTGTTACCGCATCCTTGACCTGACAGACGAGCGGGGCGACGCAGCCGGCTTCCTGTTGGCGCAGCTCGGGGCCGAGGTCATCGCCGTCGAACCCCCGGCCGGCCAGACCCGGCGCCACGTCGGGCCCTTCGCCGAGGGCGTCGCCGGGGTGGACCGTGCACTGGGCCACTGGGCCTACAACCGTGGCAAGGCCTCGGTCGTGCTCGACGACCCGCAGCAACTGGCGGTCCTGGCCGCGGGCGCCGACGTGTTGATCGAGTGCGGCGCCTTCCCCGTGGACCTCGACGAACTGCGACGGCGCAACCCGAGCCTGATCACGGTGTCGCTCACCCCCTTCGGCGGCGACGGGCCAAAGGCCGACTGGGTGGCCACCGACCTCACCCTCGACGCCGCCAGCGGGCGCCTGGCCATCACCGGGGACACCGACCGACCGCCGGTGCGCATCAGCGCCCCGCAGGTGTGGGTCAACGCCGCAGCGGAGGCCGCGGCCGGCACCGTCTGCGCCCTGTACGAACGCGGTCGTTCCGGCCTCGGCCAGCATCTCGACGTGTCGGCGCAGGAGGCCATGATCCTGACCACCCAGAGCTGGACCGGCCCGGCACTGGTCGACTGGCCCTCGGTGATCCGCGTCGCCGGCGGCGCGGTGCTGCTCGGCTGCCGCTTCCGATTCGTGTACGCCGCGCTCGACGGTCACATCACCTTCGGCATCCTGCCCGGTTCGATGACCGGCCCCTTCGTCAACCGGCTGCTGGCGGTGATGGCCGAGCTCGGCGAGTGCCCGGTCGAACTTGCGGCGGAGAACTGGGTTGACCTCGTGACCCGCTACGAGGTTGCCGTACTTGCCGATATTGTGAGCGCCACCTGCGAGACGGTGGATGCCTTCGTGTCCAAGCGCACCAAGAGCGAGCTGTTCGCCCTGTCGCTCGAACGCCACCTGCTGGTCATGCCCCTGGCCACTCCGGGCGACGTGATGGCCTCACCGCAGCTGGCCGCCCGGGGCTTCTGGGACGAGATGAGCGGGGCCGAGCTGGGCCTGTCGGACCCGGCGCGCACCGTGCGGTTCCCCGGCCCGTTCGCCCAGGTCGCCGACGCCCCGTTGCGGCGGCTCGGGCCACCACCCCAACTGGGCCGACACACCGAGACCGTCCTGGCCTCAGCGGCCACCCGGCATCCGTCGACGGGCGTCCCCGCCGGCGGGCCGAGCCCGGTCCCCACCGGGGCCGACCCGACCCGGCCGGCACTCGACGGTATCCGGGTCATCGACCTGACCTGGGTCTACGCCGGACCCTTCGCCACCCGCTGGCTGGCCTACGAGGGCGCACAGGTCATGCGCATCGAGTCGACCACCCGGCCCGACCAGGTGCGCGGCGCGGGCCAGCCCTTCGATCGCCAGGGTGGCCCCGAGGACTCGCTGCAGTGGCACAACGTCAACGCGGACAAGCAGAGCCTGCAGCTCAACCTCGCGGTCGCCGAGGCCCGTCAGGTCGTTCTCGACCTCGCCCGCCGCAGCGACGTGCTGGTGGAGAGCTTCGCGCCGGGTGTACTGCGCCGTATGGGACTCGGCCCTGACGAACTGCATGCAGTCAACGACCAGTTGATCTACGTGTCGACCGCCCTGTTCGGCCAAACCGGGCCGCTGTCGAAGGTGCCGGGTTTCGGCAACATGGGAGCAGCCGCCGGGGGTTTCTACGCGCTCACCGGCTGGCCCGACCGCCTGCCGGCCGGGCCCTACCTTGCCTATACCGACGCCACCTCCCCTCGTTTCACGGTGGCCGCGATCGTGGCCGCTCTGGACTGGCGGCGGCGCAGCGGCCGGGGCACCACCATCGATTTCTCGCAGATCGAGGGCGGGGTCCACTTCCTCAGCCCGGCGCTGCTGGCCTACGAGCTCAACGGCGAGAACCTCACCCGGCTGGGAAACGCCGACCCGCACTTCGTACCGCACGGTATCTACCCCGCGCGGGGTGAGGACCGCTGGGTCGCCCTGGCCTGTCGCCACGACGAGGACTGGCGACAGCTGTGCAGCTGGTGGGGACGCACCGACCTGGCCGAGCTCGACACGGCCCAACGACGCTCCCGCGCCGCCGAACTCGACGAGCTGCTCGCCGCCTGGACCGCGGCCTGGGAGCCCGAACAGTTCCAACTCGAGGGCCAGGCCCGCCGCTTGCCGGTGCACCAGGTGCAGAACAGCCCCGAGATGATCGCCGACCCCCAACTGCAGCACCGGGGCCACTACACCCGGGTTCCCCACTCGGTGTACGGCTGGAGCTGGGCCGAACGGTTCGGCGTGCGCTCGTCTCGAACCGGGCGAGCCCCCCGCCGGGCCGGGCCCTGCTGGGGCGAGCACAACGACGAGATACTGCGCGGCGTGTTGGGCTACGACGACGACCAGATCGTCAACCTCGCCGTCGCCGGCGGACTCGACTGACCGGACCAACCCCGCCGGGCCAGCCAGGTCGGTCAGCCGGGACCGCGGCGCGGCACCGGGCCGGTGTGGGAGATTGGGCCATGGCCGTCATCGATGCCCAGGTCCACGTCTACGAACGCAACCACCCCGGTCGCCCTTGGGCCGGCGACCTCCACGGCCCCGCAGAGGTCACCGGTGCGGACATGGTGGCCGCGCTCGACCGCGTCGGCGTCGACGGTGCCCTGCTGGTGTCCGCCTGGTCGATGTACCGCTTCGACCCCAGCTACGCCGTCGAGGTCCACGCCGCCCACCCGGATCGTTTCGCGATGGTGGCGCCGATGGACCCCCGACGCGACGACGTGGTCGAGCAGGTCGAGCAGTGGGCAACCCGGCCGGGGGCGGTGGGGGTTCGGCTGCTGTTCTGGAGCTCGGCCTCCGACGACATCGACCATCCCAACGTCGGACGGGTCCTCGACGCCGCAGCCCGTCACGACCTGCCGGTTTGCACCCTGGCCTGGGGCAAACTCGACCGCATCGCCCAACTCGCCGCGGCCCATCCCTCCACGCAGCTGGTCATCGACCATCTCGGCCTCCGTCAGCCGTTCGAGCGACCGGTTCCCGCCGATGGCTTCGCCGATCTACCTGCCCTACTGGCCTTGGCCCGCCACCCCAACGTGGCGGTGAAGATCACCGGTGCCGCCACGCTGTCGCAACGGCCCTACCCCTTCGAGGACCTGTGGGACCCGCTCGGCCGGATCTTCGACGCCTTCGGCATCGACCGGTGCATGTGGGGAACCGACTGGACCCGGGCGGTCGAGCTGGTCACCTACGACGAGGCCGTAGCGGCGTTCGGCGAGACCGACCGGATCGGTCCGGCCGAACGCGACGCGCTGATGGGGGGCACGCTCAGCCGGATCTTCCGCTGGAGCCCTACGGGTACCGCAGCCCGCTGACCTGCCGGGCCCGACCTGCCGGGCCCGACCTGCCGGGCCCGACCGACGCCCGGCCGGCGGTCCGCCCGCCCAGGACGATGGGTCGATCCCGGGCGCTCCGATCCGATAGAACCTCCTCGGGAGCGGGCCGCCGGCAGGCCGTCCGCCAAACCGAACGGGGAGATGGCTCATCATGGCGTTGCAGAAGCTGTTGGTCGCGAACCGCGGGGAGATCGCCATCCGGGTGGCCCGCGCCGCCGCTGACCTGGGGATCGCCACGGTCTCCGTCCACCCGGCCGACGATGCGGCCTCGTTGCACACCCGGGCCACCGACGAGACCCACCGGCTCGAGGGCCGCGGCGCAGCGGCCTACCTCGACATCGAGCAGCTGGTCGCCGTGGCCCGCCACACCGGCTGCGATGCCGTCCACCCCGGCTACGGCTTCCTGGCCGAGAACCCGGCGTTCGCCGCCGCCTGCGAGGCCGCAGGGTTGACCTTCGTCGGCCCCACCCCGGCCATGTTGGAGCTCTTCGGCGACAAGGTGGCCGCCCGGGCCCTGGCCGAACGCTGCGCGGTTCCGGTCCTCGCCGGTACGTCCGGTCCCACCGATCTCGAGGCGGCGACGACGTTCTTCCATTCGCTCGGCGCAAGCGGCGCGGTGATGGTGAAGGCCCTCGCCGGCGGCGGCGGGCGGGGCATGCGCCCCGTGCTGCACCTCGAGGACCTCGACGAGGCCATGCAGCGCTGCGCCTCCGAAGCCCGCAGCGCCTTCGGCAACGGTGACGTCTACGTCGAGCAGCTGCTCACCGAGGCCCGGCACGTCGAGGTGCAGATCGTCGGCGACGGGCAGGGCGCCATCGCCCACGTCTGGGAACGCGAGTGCAGTATCCAGCGCCAGCGCCAGAAGCTGGTGGAGATCGCCCCCGCTCCGGCGTTGCACCCGGCGGTACGAGACCGGCTGCTCGACGCCGCGGTGCGACTCGGCCGCGAGATCGGCTACCGCAGCCTCGGCACCGTCGAGTTCCTGGTGGACGCCACCGACGACGGGCCCGACGCCACCTTCGCCTTCATCGAGGCCAACGCCCGGGTCCAGGTGGAGCACACGGTGACCGAGCAGGTGACCGGCATCGACCTCGTGGCGGCCCAGCTGCTGATCGCCGGCGGCGACACGCTGGCCGTCGTGGGCCTGACCCAGGACCGGATCCCCGCGCCCGACGGCTATGCGGTGCAGGCCCGGGTGAACCTCGAGACCATGCAGGCCGACGGCACGGCCCGGCCTTCCGGTGGGGTGCTGGCCACCTACGACCCACCCTCCGGCCCCGGCGTACGTACCGATGGGTATGGCTATGCGGGCTACGCGACCAGCCCCAGCTACGACTCGCTCGTGGCCAAGGTCATCGGCCAGGGTTCGAGCTTCGCCGTCGCCAC
>CANJRG010000006.1 GCA_947476745.1 Acidimicrobiia bacterium
ATCAGCTCGGTGTTGGCGAAGATCAATGCGTCCGCTGCTGGGGTGACTGCGGTGTATGACGCGTCGAGTGAGAAGATCACGTTGACGAACAACACGGCGGGTTCGGGTCGTTCGATCACGGTGGCGAACGACACCAGTGGCCTGGTCGCGGCGTTGAAGATCGACAGCGGTGTCGGTGAGGTGGCTAGCGGGACCGAGCAACTGGCGGTGACCGACGGGTCCGGTGCGTCGGTGGCGACGCTCACCAACTATGACGGTTATCAGTGGGACGTGGCCGGTGATGGTTCGGTGTTGTTGGGGTTCGGTGCCGGGGTGCTCGAACAGGGCGACAGTTTCCGGCTCGACGAACTCGCCGGCGGTGCGGTGGCGGTGAACGCGGCCAAGGCATTCAACGGAACGGGGCTCGACAGCGCGAATTTGGAGTCGGCGGTGTCGGCGGGGTCCTTCACGATCAACGGCGCGTCGATCAGTGTTCTGGCGTCGGATTCGATCGATTCGGTGGTGGCGAAGATCAATGCGTCCGCTGCCGGGGTGACTGCGGCGTATGACGCGTCGAGTGAGAAGATCACGTTGACGAACAACACGGCTGGTTCGGGTCGTTCGATCACGGTGGCGAACGACACCAGTGGTCTGGTGGCGGCGTTGAAGATCGGTTCGGGGGTTGGTGCGAGAACGTCGGGGACCGATGTGGTCACAGTGACGAACCAGGCCGGTTCGACGGTGGCGACGTTCACGAACTCCGACGGGGCGACCAATGCGGTGGTCGACGGGCTGTCGGTGTCCTTCGGTGCGGGGGTGCTGGACCTGGGCGACAGGTTCGACGTCGCAACGCTGGCTGCGGGAACCGCGGCGGTGAACGCGTCTCGGTCGTTCAGCGGTTCGGGTTTCTCGAGTGCCAATCTGGCGTCGTCGGACCAGATCGTCGATGGTTCCTTCACGATCAACGGGGCCACGATCAGTGTGTCGACGTCGGACTCGATCAACTCGCTCATCTCGCGGATCAACAGTTCCGCTGCGGGTGTGACGGCGTCGTTCGATGCGACGGACCAGAAGATCGTGCTCACCAACAGCACCGCCGGTTCGGGGGAGACGATCAGTATCGGTGCGGACTCCAGCGGGGTGGCGGCGGCGTTGAAGCTCGATGACGGTGTGGCCGTCGGTGGATCCGAACAGGTACTGGTGACGAACCTCGCCGGCGATGCGGTCACGACGCTCACCAACACGGCCGGGGCTTCCCACAACGTGGCCGACGGGCTGACGGTGAGCTTCGGTTCCGGCTCGCTCGCCACCGGGGACAGCTTCGCGGTGGAGGCGTACGCCGCGGGCCCGGTCGTGGTGGATGTGACCAAGGCGTTGAACGGCACCGGGTTGAACAGCGCGAAGCTCGAAGATGGTTTCACCGTGACCAATGGTTCGTTCCGGGTGAACGGTGTGCAGATCAGCGTGTCTGCGGGTGAGTCGGTCAATGACGTGCTGGCCCGGGTGAACGCCTCGGGGGCTGGGGTCGACGCGGTGTACGACGCCTCCGAGGAACGGGTCGTGCTCACCAACCGCAGCACCGGATCGACGGCGGTGACGGTGAGCGATGACACGAGTGGCCTGGTGGCGGCGTTGAAGCTCGGCAACGGCACGTCGGTGGCCGGTGTCAATGCGGTTGCTGCCCCCAGCGTCACCGTGGTCGAGGCCGACGAGGCGATGGGAACCCTGGCCCGGTTCAGTTCGGTGCGGTCGGGCACGCTGACGATCAATGGGGTGTCGATCGCTTTCGACCCGTCACAGGATTCGGTGCGCGACGTCATCGCCAGGATCAACGCTGCCGCCAACGTCATGGTCCGAGCCAAGCTGGCCGAGGACCATCAGTCGGTGCTGCTCACCGGGTCGCGTAAGGGCGGCACGATGACGCTGGCGGAGGGCAACACCGGCTTGTTGTCGGCCTTGGGTCTCGAGGCCGGCACGGTGAAGTCGGCCGCCGCCGGTGCGACGGCGATGAGCGCAGCGCGACGGCGTGATCTCGCGAAACGCATTGTCGAGGTGCGCTCCGATCTCAACGCGTTGTGGAACACCGGGTCGGGCGCCGACCAGGCGGGCGTGCGCAAGTCGATGCTGCAGACGATCGGCAAGGTCTCCGGCGCCGAGAAGGCGGTCCTCGCCGACGTGTTCGGGATCTCCGTCGCCGGGAGCGGGCTGCGCTTCACCAAGACCACCACGTCTGCCGTTTCCGACCAGTTGGGCGGGTCCAACGCCCAGTTGCTGCGCCGGCTGCACACCAGCAACGCGTCCGACGGCCTGTCGAGTCAGCAGGGCGGCGGCCTCGCCGGGGCCATCGCCGAGCTCGGCCGTCAGCTCGGCCAGTCGTCCGGTCAGAGCTCGAGCCAGAGCTCGAGCCAGAGCTCGAGCCAGAGCTCGAGCCAGAGCTCGAGTCGGCTGATCGGTCGCGCCGCGGGTCGTTGACCTGGGGCGACGTCGCTCCACCCGGGTGTCGCTACGCTCGGGTCATGGGACCCGGCTCGACGCGGAACGACGGTGCCGCACCCCGCGTCCCGGCACGGACGCCGCTGGGCCACAGGTGGTTCCCGGCATGACGGTGGGGGCTGAGATGGGGTTGACCGACGCCGAGATCGTCAGGGTCGAGCTCACCAGGGTCGCGCTGCCGTTGACGTCGGCGTTCGAGGCATCGCACGGCACCGAGGCGCTGCGCCAGGTGGTGATCGTGCAGCTGGTCGCCGCCGACGGCACCATCGGTCTCGGCGAGGTCGACGCCCTCAGCCACCCCACCTACACCCATGAGTACGCCGCCGGGTCCTTCGTCCTGCTCCGCGACGAGGTCGTCCCGGCGTTGCTGCGGGGGGACAGCGCGGCATCCGACGCCCTGACCCGCTGGCATCCCATGACCCGTGCCGCGCTCGCCACCGCCCGGCTCGACGGTGGTCTGCGGCGGGTCGGGCGCAGCTTGGCCGAAGCGCTCGGCGTGCCCGACCGTGCCGATGGGCGCCACCTGGCCCGCACCGCGGTGCTCGGCCGGGCTGGTTCGATCGAGCAGCTGCTGAGCTGGGTCGACACGGCGAAGCGTGACGGTGCCGCCCTGGTCAAGCTGAAGATCGCCGGGCCACACGACATCGACGCCGCGATGGAGGTGTGTCGGGCCTTTCCCGACCTGGACCTGGCCGCTGACGCCAACGGGGCCCTGCAGGGGTTCGAGCCCACCGAGTTGCGCCGGGCCGGGCTCGACCGGCTCGGCCTGCGCTATCTCGAGCAGCCCTATGCGCCCGACGCGTTGGTGCAGTTGGCCGAGCTGCGGCGGGCGGTCGACACCCCGGTCTGCCTCGACGAGTCGATCGGGTCGCTCGGTGCTGCGCGGGTGGCCCACACCCTCGGCGCACTCGACCTGGTGAACGTGAAACCGGCCCGTCTCGGCGGGCCGGCCGAGGCCGCCGCCGTGCTGCACTGGGCGGCGCAAGAGGGGATCGGGGCGTTCTGCGGGGGCATGCTCGAACTCGGCGTCGGTCGGGCCGCAGCGGCTGCGGTCGCGGCGCTGGCCGCGCTGGTCGGTGACGGGGTCCCGGGTGGCGCAGGTCTGCCCACCGACCTCGGTCCATCCGCGGCCTACGTCGTCGAGGACCTGACCGACCCGGTGCTCACCGACGCCGCCGGGCGTCTGGTCGTGCCGTCGGGACCGGGCATCGGGGTCACTCTTCACCGGGACCGCCTCGAGCGTGCCACCGTCGAGCACGCCACGCTCATCCGGAGCCGCTGAGGTGGACCGCCGTTGGACGATCGAGCGGATCCGTGGCGACGCCGGCACCTTCCACCAGCGTGACCTGCCGGCGCCGCCGGTGCGGTCGCTGTGGCTGCTCGAGGTCGACCGGCCCGCGGTGGTGTTGGGGAGCGCGCAGCCGGCCGATGCGGTGGATCAGGTCCTGGCGGCTGCCCAGGGGATCGACGTCGTGCGTCGTCGGAGCGGGGGAGCGGCGGTCCTGCTCGAGCCCGGCCGGCTGGTGTGGGCCGACCTGGTCATCGGCCGGGACGACCCGCTGTGGCACGACGACGTGGGACGGGCCGCCTGGTGGGTCGGCGAGCTGTGGGCCACCGCCCTGCGCCAGTTCGGCATCGCGGCCACCGTCCACCGCGGGCCGTTGCAGCGCGGCGAGTACGGCGACCGGGTGTGCTTCGCCGGCCTCGGTCCCGGCGAGGTGCAGGTCGCGGGACGGAAGGTGGTCGGGGTGTCCCAGCGCCGCACCCGCGACGCCGCCCGGTTCCAGACCGCGGCGCTGTTGCAGTGGGAGCCGGGCGTGCTCGCCGCCCTGTGCGGCATCGGCCGGCTCTGCGACCCCGTGCCCCCGGCCCTTGCCGATGCGGCCGTCGGGCTCGGCCTGGCCGCGGACGAGGTGGCGGCTGCAATGGTGTCCGCCCTGCCGGCGTGAGCGCCGGCGTCTTGTCGCTGACCCGCTGACCGGACCGGGGAGCGGTCCGCCACGGACCGGGTGACCGCGCGCTCGCCGGTCGGTCAACCGGCCTGATCCGGCGGTCGCCCGGGCCCCGGCCCTCTCCGGTGGGTGGCCCGGGCCGACGTCTCCTCACGCTCCGGGTTCGGTCGTTCGCGCCCCGTGATCAGGCGGTTTCGGGCGACTCGCCACCGTCCAGAACGGTGTTCGGGCAGGTGGTAGGCGGTGTCACCGGCCTTTTTGTCTCCGAAGGCGGCCCACTTCTGGGCCGATCTTGTTGCGAAATGGGGCTTGGTGGGGCAGAATGTCACCCAGTGGGGAATAGGCCCACGGCCAGTGGCCAAGGTGGTGGCTGGATTCCGTTCTTGACCTGCGGGAGTGGCGGTGTTCGTCGGGACGTTCGAGCATGCGCTCGACGACAAGGGCAGGGTTGTCCTGCCCACGACGTTCCGTTCCCGGCTCGCCGAGGGCGGGTTCCTGACGCCGTACCAGCACTGCCTGGCGGTGTGGACCCCGAAGGACTTCGAGGATTTCGTGGAACGTTTGCGGGACAAGCTGCGCAACCAGGAGGCGGCCCCCAACGCCCTGCGCGCCCTCGTCGCCAACGCCGCGGAGATCAAGCCCGACGCGCAGGGGCGCATCGCCATCCCACCCCGGCTGCGGGCATCGGTGGGTCTCGACGGGGGAGCGATCGTGCTCAGCGGGTCGCTCGACCACATCGAGCTGTGGAACGCCGATCGTTGGAACGCGGTCAGCGCCGAGGGTGAGGCCAGCCTCGCCGATGCCGTCGCCAACCTGGGGATCTTCTGACCGAAGCGCCCCGGGCCATCGCCCAGGGCGCACCATCAGCAACGAAAAGGGAGAACGAGAACACGAAGCTGCAGACCAGAACCAGGTGATCGCTCATCCGCTGCCTTCCGGCCGGCGAGATGGAAGGCCCCCAACTCCGCCCGCTTTACCATCTTGTCCGCATCGGGAGAGACAACCCGACGGGCGCCAGTTGGCCGGAGGGCTGCCGATGAGCGATCGCAACGGACCTGGAGCTGAGCTCGACCGAACCCACAGGACCAAGTGCCTGCCCCCGGGCAGGGATACACCAGGAAGACCGCTGACAACCAGGTGAATCCCACCGAACCGGGCGCACACCCGACACCACAGACCGAGCCCCGACCGGGGCGGGAGTTCGGGCACCTGCCCGTCATGCTCGACGAGATCGTCGAGCTGTTCGCTCCCGTACCTGAAGGTACGGTTCTGGATGCGACCGTGGGAGGGGCCGGGCACGCCGAAGCGTTGCTCGACCGCCACCGTCAGCTCCGGGTACTGGGACTCGACCGGGATCGGGCGGCTCTCGAGGCGGCCGAACGCCGCCTCGTCCGCTTCGCCGGCCGCTACCGCCTGGTGCACGCCCGGTTCGATCGCCTCGCCGAGGTGCTCGCCGCCCAGCCGCCGCCCTTCGGTGGTGCCGGTCTGGTGGGGGCGCTGTTCGACCTGGGGGTCAGTTCGCCCCAGCTCGATCGGGCCGAACGAGGGTTCAGCTACCGCTTCGACGCCCCTCTCGACATGCGCATGGACACCACCCAGACCCGCACCGCCGCCGACGTGGTGAACCAATCGAGCGAAGCGGATCTCGTCCACATCTTGCGCACCTACGGCGACGAACCCAACGCCCGCCGCATCGCGCGCGCCATGGTGGCCCGCCGCCCGCTGCAGCGAACCGGTGAGTTGGTCGCCCTCCTCGAGGACACCATCCCCGCGCCGGCCCGCCGTCGCGGTGGCCACCCGGCCAAGCGCACCTTCCAAGCCCTGCGCATCGAGGTGAATGGCGAGCTCGACGTGCTGGCCCCGGCGCTCGACGCCGCGGTCGACGCCCTGCAGCCCGGAGGGCGCATCGGGGTGCTGTCGTACCACTCGGGAGAGGACCGTATCGTCAAGGCCCGGTTCCGCCACCACGAAACCGGTGGCTGCACCTGCCCACCGCAGCTGGGCTGCCGTTGCGGCGCCCTGCGCACTGTGAAGTTGCTTTGGCGCGGTTCGCATACCGCCTCTGCTGCCGAGCTGGCGGCGAACCCTCGATCCGAGAGCGCCCGTTTCCGGGCGGCCACGAAGCTGGAGAGCCGCTGATGGCGACGAGCAACGGAACCAGCGCCGCGGTTCGGACCCGCCCGCAGCAGAAGGCGGCGCCGACGCGCCCTCGGTTGCAGCTTGTCCGCCAGGTCGGCGGCCTGCGGCCGGGCATCGTGGGCACAGTGGTCATATCCCTGGTGTTCAGCACCCTGTTCGTGCTCGCGGTGCTCCAGGCGGTCCTGGTGCAGGGACAGCTCAAGCTCGACCAACTCGACCGCGAGATCCGCCAGCTCGAGGCCGAACGTTCGCGTCGTGAGGTGGAGGTCGCCACGGCCGAGTCTCCGGACCGCATCCAGGCCGAAGCGGTCAGCCACGGTTTGGTGACTCCGCCCGACGTGGTCTTCCTCGAGCGGGCCACCGTCGATCCGATCGCTGCGCCCACCCGCAATGTCACGCTGCAGCTCGACTCGACCGAACGGCCGGCGCCGTTGGCAGCGCCGGCGCCGGACTCGTCGCCGAACGCACTGGTGGCCGGACAATGATGGACGACGAACTCGACGATCCGCCGCCGCGTCGCCGGAGCCGTCCCCGTCCCGACCCATCCCGCGCGTCGCAGGCGAAGAGCGCTATCGCGGTAGCCGCGCCGCGCCCGTCGAGCCGCGGCGCGGGTGTCGAGGTCGGGGCTCGCCCGGCAAGGAACGGCCGCACCACGGCCAAGTCCGCCTCTGCGAAGGCCACCAACGCGACGAGCCGTCGCAGCGCGAAGCAGCCGGGGACGCAGCGCCCGGCGCCACCGCGCGCCCGGTTCGCTGCCGGCGACGCCCGGACCACGAACGGCCGCACCACGGCCCCGAGTCGCAAGCCGTCGGCTCGCTCAGCAGCCCGGCCCACCCCTGAGCGGGCCACCTCACAGACGACGAACCCTCACCGCAGGGCCGCGACCACCGGTGCCGACGCCCGCACGACCGCAAAGGCGTCGCGTCCGACCGGCACGCGCTCCGAGCGTTACCCGTCGGGCGACCCCAGGCGTACCCGAACGGGTGACCCCCGTCGGGCCCTGGCGGCGAGCGGATCAGCGCGGCCACCGGCACGCGCCCGAGGACGCTCGACCGCGGCGGGGGCCAAGGGAACGGCCATACACCATGGCAGGGTACCCACGTCGTACCGCAAGGTATCGGCCTCACGGCTCACCCTGATCATGTTCGCCACGGTCATCGGTCTGCTCGGCCTGCTGGTCAAGCTCGCCGGTCTGCAGGCCATCAGCCCCGATCGATTCGCCGAGCGGGCCAAGGAGCAGCGACTCGCCGTCGAAGCTTTGCCCGCGGTCCGGGGTGCCATCGTCGACCGCAACGGCGAGCCCCTGGTCACCACCGAGAAGCGAAAGACGATCTACACCGACCCTGCGAACGTCGAGCCGGGCAAAGCGCCGGAGATCGCCGCAGCCCTCTCGCCCTTGCTCGGGGTGCCGGCCGGCGAGTTGCAGGCCGGTCTCGAGGCTGACTCGAACTTCAGCTATCTCGCCCGTAAGGTCGACGAACCGACCGCCGACGCAGTGATGGCACTGGGGTACTCCGGCATCTACACGCTCGACGAACGGACCCGGCTCAAGCCCGCCGACGACCTGGCCCTCAGCGTGATCGGCAGCGTCGACACCGAGAACATGGGAATCTCCGGGGTGGAGCGCGCCTACGACACCATGCTGAGCGGTACGCCAGGCGAGTCCTTGCAGGACCGCAGCCTCGGCGGCGACCACACCATTCCCTCGGGCCGGCAGGCGGTCCGGCCGGCGGTGCCCGGGTCGACCGTCATGCTGACCATCGACCGGAATCTCCAGCAGGTGGCGGAACGCGCGGTGGCCGATCAGATCGTGGCGCTGCGGGCCGCCGCCGGCATTGCCGTCGTCATGGACCGGCGCAGCGGCGAGATTGTGGCCATGGCCTCCGTCGCCCGCGACGCGAAGACCGACAAGACCTACAACGACGCGCAGAACCGGGCTATCACCACCACCTACGACCCGGGGTCGACCATGAAGATCGTGACCATGTCCGGTGCGATCGAGAACGGCCTGGTCAACGCCGCCACCGTCCGCCACGTCCCGGCCAAGGTCGACTTCTACGAAGACTCCTTCAGCGACGACAGCCGGTACGCCGACGAGGACATGACCCTCACCGACATCCTTGCCCGCTCGTCGAATGTGGGGACCATCGGGGTGGCCCAGGAACTCGGCGAACGCCGATTGGCCGAGAACATCGAGAGCTTCGGGTTCGGCGCCGCCACCGGGGTCGGCCTCGATCAGGAGGAGACCGGCATCGTTCCGCCGCTCGAGGAATGGTCGGGGACCTCCCTGCCGACCCTGGCCATCGGCCAGGGCCTGACCGCCACGCCGCTGCAGGTACTCGCCGCCTACAACACCATCGCCAATGACGGCGAGTACGTCAGCCCCACCGTGGTGCGCTCGGTCCTCTCGCCCGACCGCGAAGAAGCGACGCGCGTCGTCGCCGACCACCGCACGGTGGTCAGTCCCCAGACCGCGGAGCAGGTCCGCACGATGTTGGGGGCGGTGGTCAGCCGGGGCACGGGAGTTCGGGCCCAGGTGGCGGGTTACGACGTTGCCGGCAAGACCGGAACGGCCTGGAAGTTCCGGGCGGGTGGCGGCTACGGCAGCACCGGCGACCGTGACTACGTCGCCACCTTCGTCGGATTCGCCCCGGCAAAGGACCCCAAGTTCTCGATCATCGTGGTCATCGACGAGCCCCGCAGCGGCGTCTACACCGGCGGCCTGGCGGCGGCGCCGGTGTTCTCGGTGATCGCTCGTCAGGCGCTGCTGCGTTACGACATCGCCCCTAGCGCCCCGGGCTGGACCCAGCCGTCGAACGGGACGAACCTTCGTGCCCGTGCTGCTGAGGCGGCGCCGCTTCCCGATCCCGTCATGGTGATGGCCCCACCTTCGACGGCCGCGCCGGCCGTCCCGACCCCGGGTCCTGCGGCGGGTGGGTCCGCCGCGACGACTGCGGCCGAGCCGTCCTCGGCCAAGCCGACCGCCGCAGTGGTCGGGCAGCGGGCTCCTGCCACGTCGCCACCGGCGCGCACATGAGCGATCCGGCCGCGTACGTGCTCCAGGCATTGCTTCCCGTCCAGCTCCGCCGGGACGGGACCCGTCGTTCGGGCGACGATCGTGTCCGCTGAAGTGGCTCCTGAACCGACTCCTGCCCGCCCTGGCGACCCGGCGGCCGAACTCACCACCGACCCGTCGTCCGGGACGGGGGTGCCGGTGCCGCGATCGATCCAACTGGCCGAGCTCCTCGACGCTCTCGGACCGGCCGCCCGACTCATCAGGACAACCGACGAGACTGCCGGCCGGATCGTGATCCGCGGCGTCACCTACGACTCCCGACTGGTCGAGCCGGGCTGGTTGTTCTGCTGCGTGCCGGGCAGCAACGTCGACGGTCACCGTTTCGCCGACGAGGCGGCGGACCGCGGTGCAGCAGTCCTGCTGGTCGAGCATCCGCTCGCCACCGACCTACCGCAGATCGAGGTGGCCGACGCCCGTCTCAGCATGGCTGTGTTGGCCGACGCATTCTGGGGCCGCCCGTCACAGCGTCTGACCGTGATCGGGGTGACCGGCACCAACGGCAAGACCACCGTTACCCACATGCTGGCCGCCATCCTGGGCGCCGGCGGGCGGCGTACTGAGGTACTCGGCACCCTCAGCGGCCCACGGACCACACCCGAAGCCGCCGATCTCCAGGCGATCCTGGCCGGCCTCGCCGACGACGGCGTCGACACGGTGGCGATGGAGGTGTCGAGCCATGCCCTGGCGCTGCACCGGGTGGACGGCGTCCGCTTCCGGTTGGCGATCTTCACCAACCTCACCCGCGACCACCTCGACTTCCACCCCACGATGGAGGCCTACTTCCAGGCCAAGGCCCGGCTGTTCGAGCCGGAAAGGACCGACCAGGCGGTGGTGAACCTTGACGACCCCCACGGGCGTCTGCTGCGGGTCGCCGCGGTGGTGCCCACCGTGGGCTATGAGTTCGCCGACGTCGCCGACGTCGAGTTCCGCGCTTCCGGGACCCGGTTCACATGGCGAGGCCGTTCAATGTGGCTGCCGCTCGCCGGCCGCCACAACCTCTCCAACGCCCTCGCTGCAGCGACGGCAGCCGAACAGCTCGGTCTCGGGCCCGACGCCGTCGGGGCGGGCCTCGCTGCCCTTCAACCGGTGCCCGGCCGTTTCGAGGCCGTCGACGCCGGCCAGTCCTTCAGTGTGCTGGTCGACTACGCCCACACCCCCGATGGGTTGGGTCAGGTGCTCGAATCGGCCCGGGAGATGGTTCCGTCACAGAACCGGGTCGTAGTGGTCTTCGGTTGCGGTGGCGACCGTGACCGAACCAAACGTGCACCGATGGGCGAGATCGCCGGCCGGCTGGCCGACGTCGTCGTCATCACCAATGACAATCCCCGCAGCGAGCCACCACTCGGCATCATCGAACAGATACGGGTCGGGGTCGTGGCGGGAGTTGAGGTGGTCGTCGAACCCGACCGCCGGGCGGCGATCGCTCTGGCCTTGGACCGGGCCCGTCCCGGAGACCTGGTGGTCATCGCCGGCAAGGGGCATGAGACCACGCAGATCTTCGCCGAGGGCAGTACCGAGTTCGACGATCGTGCCGTCGCCCGCGCATTGCTGGTGGAGCGTGCCCGGTGATTCGCCTGCTCGTGGCGGTGGCCACCTCCACCCTGGTGTCACTGTTCGGCACCCGCTACCTGATCCGCTGGCTCACCTCGCACCGGGTCGGCCAGCCCATCCGCGAGGAGGGTCCGAGCGGGCACTCGGTTAAGGCGGGCACGCCCACCATGGGTGGCATCGCCATCGTCGGTGGGGCCGTAGCGGGCTACGTGCTGTCGACGTTGCCCGGCGGCATTTTCACCCGTACCGGCGTCATCGTGATGGCGACCGTCGTCGCCGCCGCCTTCGTCGGTGGCCTCGACGACTGGATCAAGGTCACCCGATACCGCAACCTCGGGCTCACCAAGAAGACCAAGATCGCCGGACAGTTGCTCGTGGCCGGCGGATTCGCCGTGGCCATCATCGTGTTTACGGCGGAATCGACGATGTTGAGCTTCACCCGGGCCGCCGTGCCCGGCATCGAGCTCGGTCGCATCCCGTGGGTGATCCTGGCCATGGTGTGGATCATCGGCTTCTCAAACGCGGTCAACCTCACCGACGGCCTCGACGGGTTGGCGGCCGGGTCCTCCATCCTCGGGTTTGCCGCCTACACCGTGATCTGCTTCTGGCAGTTCCGGAACTTCGACCTGTACGGCAACTTCCACGCCCAGGACCTCGCGGTGGTCTCGGTGTCGATGCTCGGGGGGTGTGTCGGGTTCCTGTGGTGGAATGCCGCGCCGGCCCAGATCTTCATGGGCGACACCGGTTCGTTGGCCATCGGGGCGGCGTTCGCCACGCTGGCGCTGACCACCGACACCCAGATGCTGTTGCCGATCCTCGGTGGCCTGTTCGTGATCGAGACGCTTTCGGTCATCGCCCAGGTGATGGCCTATCGGCTCCAACGGCACACCCCGCGCAAGCAGCGTTGGCGACCCTTCCGCATGGCACCGTTGCACCACCACTTCGAGCTCGGCGGGTGGCCCGAGACCCGGGTCATCATCCGCCTGTGGCTGGTGGCCGGCTTCTTCGTAGCCGTCGCCCTCGGGCTGTTCTACGCCGACTTCCTCACCATCGGGACGGTAAAGCTGTGAGCCGAATCCGAGGACTGGTCAAGCCTCGACCGCACAAGACGCCACGCGGTGGGTCCCGTCTCCACCGGTTGTTGAACAGCGCACCCAGCGGCCGGCGCACCGCCGAGTCGGTGGGCCTGCTCGGCGTGATCGTGAGCCTCAACCTCATCGGGTTGGTGATGGTGCTCTCGGCCAGCTCCGTCGTCTCGCTCGAGATCTACGACACGTCCTGGTACTACTTCAAGCGCCAGGCCATCTGGGCGGGCATCGGCCTGCTGGTCATGTTGATCGTCCAGCGGGTCGACTACCACCGTTGGCGACGCTTCGCACCCCTGGCGCTGTGGGTCACCTTCGGCCTGCTCGTCGCCGTGCTCATCCCCGGCGTCGGGGTGAATGCCAACGGGGCCACCCGGTGGCTCGGCTACGGACCCGTGGTGATCCAGCCCTCCGAGGTGGCCAAGCTCGGTCTGCTGCTGTATTGCGCCGAACTGCTCGGTCGGCGTATCAGGCGGATGCACGACTGGAAGCTCACGCTGCGTCCGGTAGTCACCGTGTCCTTAGCCATCACCGGCCTGGTCATGCTGCAGCCCAACCTCGGAACGTCCATCGTGCTCGGCACCATCATGGTGACCGTCCTGTTCGTGGCCGGTACCCCTTGGAAGCCGATCGTCGGGCTCGGTGTCGTTGTGGTGACCATCACCGGCCTGCTGGCCTGGGCCGCACCGTACCGACGGGCGCGCATCCTCACGTTCCTGCACCCCGAGGCCGATCCGCAGGGCAGCGGCTACCAGACGTTGCAGGCCTGGATGGCCATGGCCGAAGGCGGCGTCTCCGGGGTCGGCGTGGGCGCTAGCCGGGCCAAGTGGGGCTTTCTGCCCTTCGCGCACACCGACTTCATCTTCGCCATCATCGCCGAGGAGTTCGGTTTCATCGGCGCTGCCATCGTCATCTCCCTCTTCGGTGCCCTGGCATTGCTCGGCGTGCGTACCGCCATGCGGGCGCCGGACGCGTTCGGCATGCTGCTCGCCGCCGGGATCACCGCCTGGTTCGTGGTGCAGGCCTTCGTCAACATCGGTGCCGTCGTCGGGGTGCTGCCCATAACCGGGGTGCCGCTTCCCTTCGTCAGTTCCGGCGGGTCGTCGTTGGTGACCTCGATGGCCGCATGCGGGCTGTTGCTCAACGTCGCCCGCCAGGTCCGACCCGGTCGCCGCGACGTCGACGAACCGGCAGGCCCCACAGCCCGCCCGACGAACGCGAGCCGTCCCCGCGCCGAGCGCCCGGCCCGTACCCGCCGACCAGCCGCCGGCACGCCGGTGCGCGTGTGACCCGACGGTCGTGAGTCCGAGCGGCCATCCACCGGAGGGCGGGCCCGCTGTGCCAAAATCTGCTGTGGTGCACAGTGCTTCGAACCCTCCCGCCGGAGCGCCGGGCGAAGAACCGCTCGGACCGGCGCAGCCTGCCGGTCCGGGGCCGAGCCCGTGGATCGTCGTGGCCGGTGGGGGAACGGTCGGCCATGTCAGCCCCGGGGTGGCGATCGCCGAAGCCCTGGTCCGGCGGGGCTGCCCGCGCCAGCGGATCCATTTCGTCGGGTCGCGCCGCGGGGTCGAGGCCACCCGGGTGCCCGGGGCCGGTTTCTCGCTCACCCTGCTGCCCGGCCGGGGCATCCAGCGCCGTCTCACCGCCGAGAACATCGGGGCGGTCACCGGGCTCGGGGCAGCTTTCGTGGCGGCCTTCGCGTTGTTGGTGCGCCACCGTCCCCGGGTGGTCCTCTCGCTCGGCGGGTACGCTTCGGTACCTTGCGGCGTGGCAGCCGCGCTGCTGCGCATCCCCATCGTGGTCGCCGAGCAGAACGCCATACCCGGTGCGGCCAACCGTCTCGTCGGCCGGGCGGCAAGGGCCTGCGCGGTGTCCTTCGAGGGCACCGACCTGCCCCATGCGGTGCTGACCGGCAACCCGGTGCGCCCCGAGGTCCTCGCCGTCGATCGCCGCGCCGATCGCGACGCGGCCCGGGCCCGGCTCGGCATCGATGCCGGACGTACCCTGATCCTCGCCTATGGCGGTTCGCTCGGGGCCCGGACGGTGAACCGCGCGGTATGGAGCGCGCTCGATACGCTGGCCGACCGGTCCGATCTTGCCGTCCGCCACGTCATCGGCGACCGCGGCTGGCAGGAGCGCCCGCCCGGTGGACGCGGCGAGGGCCCCGCCACCGACGGGGCCGGGGCCGGGGTCGGGCTGGTCTACCAGGCCGTGCGCTACGAGGAGGACATGCCGTCCGCCCTGTGCGCTGCGGATGTGGTGCTGAGCCGGGCCGGTGCCTCCACGGTGTTCGAACTGGCCGCGGTCGGGGTCGGCTCGATCCTGGTCCCGCTGCCCATCGCCACCGAGGATCATCAGACGGCGAACGCCCGCGTGCTCGAACAGGCCGGTGCCGCAGTCGTGGTTCCCGACGCCGAGTTCGACGGGGCACGCCTGGTCGCGGAACTCGACGGCCTGCTCGCCGCTCCCGGCCGTCTGGAGGCGATGGCGGCCAACGCCCGGACGGTCGGCCGACCGGACGCCGCCGAACGGGTGGCCGACCTGCTGGTCCGTCACGCCCGGCGTCCTTGGGAGGCCTCGTGACCAGTTCGCCCGATGCCATCGCCATCGACCTGGTGGTCACCGAGATCGATCTCGGCCGGCCTCGCCGCATCCACATCGTGGGGGTGGGTGGTGCCGGCATGTGCGCCATCGCCGAGATCCTCACCGCCCTGGGCCACCGGGTGACCGGCAGCGATCTCAAGGACGGCCCCACCGTCGAACGGCTGCGGGCGTTGGGCCTGACGGTGCAGGTCGGCCACGACGCCGTGAACCTCGGTGACGCCGAGGTGGTGTGTATCTCAACCGCGATCCCGGCTCGCAACCCCGAGGTGCAGGCCGCACAGGTGGCGGGTCTGGCGGTGCTCCGGCGGGCCGACATGCTGGCGGCGTTGTGCCGGTTGCGCCGGACCGTGGCCGTGGCCGGTACGCACGGTAAGACCACCACCTCGTCGATGCTCGCCCTGATCCTGGTCGAGGCCGGGGTGCGGCCGTCGTTCCTGATCGGCGGCGATCTCAACGAGATCGGCACCGGCGCGGCCTGGGACAGCGGCGAGCATTTCGTGGTCGAGGCCGACGAGAGCGACGGGACCTTCCTAGTGCTCGGGCCCAAGGCCTCGATCGTGACCAACGTCGAGCCTGACCACCTCGATCATTACGGCAGCTACGAGGCGGTCCGGGCCGCGTTCGCCCGGTTCGTCGTCGGCACCGACGGGCCCGCCGTGGTGGGTATCGACCTGCCCGACGGCGCCGCGCTCGCTGCGCAGGCCCGCTCGGAGGGCGCGCCGGTGGTGACCTTCGGGGTCGAGCCGGCGGCCGACTACCGGATCGCCGACGCCCACAGCGGGCCGGACGGTGTCAGCTGGACCCTGTACCGACGCGGCGAGGACCTCGGCAGGCTGAGCCTGCCCATCGTCGGCCTGCACAACGCCTCGAACGCCACCGCGGCGGCAGCGTGCGCCCTCGAGCTCGGCGTCGGCATCGACGCCGCGCGCGCCGCCTTGAGCCGCTTTGCGGGCGTAGCCCGGCGCCTGCAGTTCCGCGGCGAGACCGCAGGGATCACCTTCATCGACGACTACGCCCATCTGCCGACCGAGGTGGCGGCCGCTCTCGCCGCGGTGCGCTCGGCGGGATGGCCGAGGGTGGTGGCGGTCTACCAGCCGCACCGTTACAGCCGGATCGAGGCGGTGTGGCAGGACTTCGCCGACGCCTTCGTCGATGCCGACCTCGTCGCGGTCACCGAGATCTACGCGGCCGGTGAACGGCCGAGGCCCGGGGTGAGCGGCAAGCTGGTGGTCAACGCCGCGCTCGATGCCCATCCGTGGCGGCCCCTGGCGTTCTTGCCCCACCACAAGGACGTCGTGACCTACCTGCTGGCCACCCTGCGTCCCGGCGACTGCTGTGTCACCCTCGGGGCGGGCGACCTGACCACCTTGCCCGACGAACTGCAGTCGTTACTGGCGGGACGGCAGCGGTGACCGTGGCCCTGCCCGCTCGCCCTGGCCGGGCGCTCGATGCCGTCGTTGAACGGCTGGTCGATCAGTTCGGTCCGCGCGCCCTGCGCAACGAGCCGCTCGGCCAGCGCTGCACCTATCGGGTCGGTGGTGCGGCCCGGGTGCTCGTCGTGGTCGAACGCGCCGACGACCTCGACGCGCTCGCCTCGATCCTGGCCGAGGATCCCGTCGATGTGCTCTGTATCGGTCGCGGGTCGAATCTGCTGGTGAGCGAGCGCGGGTTCGAGGGCGTCGCGGTCGTGCTGGGCGAGGGCCTGGCCGAGATCACCGTCATGGACAGCCTGGACAGCCCGCCCGGTCGCGTGATCGCCGGCGGTGCCACGGCGTTGCCGGTCCTGGCGCGCCGCACGGTGGCGGCAGGCCTCCGGGGATTCGAGTGGGCGGTCGGCGTGCCGGGGTCGATGGGGGGTGCGGTGGCGATGAACGCCGGTGGCCACGGTGCGGACATGGCATCGTCGCTGGTCCGGGCCGAGGTGGTGGATCTGCACGTGGCCGGGTCGCGTCGCTGGTGGACGGTCGAGGAGTTGCGGTTTCGCTACCGCGGTTCGGCGTTGCGCCCGTCCCACCTGGTGGTGCAGGCCGAGCTGGCCCTCTCCCCGGGAGACGGCGAGGCTGCCGAGTCGCTGCTGGCGGAAATCGTGGCCTGGCGACGGGCGAACCAGCCCGGTGGGCAGAACGCGGGGTCCGTCTTCACCAACCCCCCGGGCGACTCGGCGGGCCGGATCATCGATGCCGCCGGAGCGAAGGGGATGCGTCACGGCACGGCCGAGGTGTCCCCGAAGCACGCCAACTTCATCCAGGCCGGAGCGGGCGGCCGCGCCGAGGACGTGTACGCCCTGATGGGCGAGGTACGGGTCCGGGTCCTGGCCGCCGGCGGACCGTTGCTGGTGCCGGAGACCCGGATGATCGGCTTTGCGGAACCCCTGCCGCCCGTCGATGCGGCTGCCATCCCCCCAGAGGTGGCCCCGTGACCCCGCCGACGATCACCGAGGAACGCGCGGGCGCAGCCACCGGGGAGGCCGAGGTCGATCCCCGCTTCGCCGCCCGCCGGGCCGCGGTGGCGCGAGACGAGCGACGGCAGCGGCTCACCCGCATCGGCCTGGTGGCGCTGATCCTGGCCTCGGCCATGGCGGTGTTCGGTCTCACCCGCTCCTCGCTGACCGACGTCGACGTGGTGACCGTCACCGGCTGGACCCGCGCCGATCGCCAGCAGATCGCGGCGGCGAGCGGCATCGAGCCCGGCCAACAACTCACCGACGTCGACAGCGAGGCCGTGGCCCGTCGGGTGGAAGCCCTCGTTCCCTGGGTCGGCACGGCGCGGGTCGCCCGGATCTGGCCGTCCTCGGTTCGGATCACCGTGGTGGAGCGCAAGCCGGTGGCCCAGGTCCGTGCCGAGGACGGCACCTGGGTATTGCTCGACCAGGCCGGGCACCTGTTGGAGTCGACCCCGGTGGCCGAGGCCGCCCTGACGGTCCTCGAGGGTGTCGTGCCCGGCGCCGTGAGCGGGGCGGTGCTCGATGAGGCCGCCGCCCGGGGGGTGGGGGTGCTCGCCCAGATGTCGCCGGGGGTGTCGAGTCGGATCGGCGGGATGCGTTTGCGGGGCAGCGACGTCGAGTTGATAATGCTCCCGCAGGGAACGGTCGCGTTCGGTCCCGCGGACCAGGTACAGATGAAGCTTCTGGCACTCGAGACCGTGCTGGCCCGGGTCGATCTGAGCTGTCTGGTGGCAATTGACGTGCGGGTACCGCGCCGTCCGCTGGTGCGGCGCGATGCCGATTGCGAAGCCGAGGCCGGCTGATGAACCCGTCCACGGGGTGTTGCGTCGACCGCGTTGGGCGGTCTCCGATGGCGGCGGCGGGGCGGAAGAACTTGTTCTACTACGTAGGGTGTTCAATCGAATCCGAAATCCGACGGTATACTCGCGGTTCGAGGCTGCGTCTCAAGGGACGCAGCTTTCCGCTATCGAATGCCATGAGGACTCGGGAAAGGTAGGCAGCGTCATGGCCGGAATCCCGCAGAACTATTTGGCGGTCATCAAGGTCGTCGGTATCGGCGGCGCTGGTGTCAACGCCATCAACCGGATGATCGACGCCGGTCTCAAGGGTGTCGAGTTCATCGCCGTGAACACCGATGCCCAAGCGTTGCTGATGAGTGACGCCGACGTGAAGATCGCCATCGGTCGTGAGATCACCCGCGGTCTCGGCGCCGGTTCCGACCCCGACGTCGGGCGTGAAGCCGCCGTCGAGGCCCGTTCCGACCTCGCCGATGCCCTTGCCGGGGCTGACATGGTCTTCATCACCGCCGGCGAAGGCGGTGGTACCGGAACCGGTGCTGCGCCGATAATCGCCGAGATTGCCAAGGGCGGTGGTGCGCTGACCATCGGTGTGGTCACCCGCCCGTTCACCTTCGAGGGTCGCCGTCGTTCGCTGCAGGCGGAGGAAGGCATCGCCAAGCTCCGCGAAAAGGTCGACACGCAGATCGTCATCCCGAACGACCGCCTGCTCACGGTGGCCGACGAGAAGACCTCGATGATCAATGCCTTCAACATGGCCGACGAGATCCTCCTGCAGGGCGTGCAGGGCATCACCGACCTGATCACCACGCCCGGCCTGATCAACACCGACTTCGCCGACGTCCGCATGATCATGTCCGACGCCGGCTCGGCACTCATGGGCATCGGCTACGGGTCCGGCGAAGGTCGTGGCCTCATCGCAGCCCGGGCGGCCATCTCCAGCCCGCTGCTCGAGAGCTCCATCGAGGGTGCCCGGGGGATCCTGTTGAACATCTCCGGCGGGTCCGATCTCGGCATCCTCGAGGTGAACGACGCCGCCGAGGTGATCCACGCGGTCGCCCATCCCGACGCCAACATCATCTTCGGTGCCGTCATCGACGACGCCATGGGCGACGAGGTCCGGGTCACTGTCATCGCTGCGGGGTTCGACCGCTTCGACGAGAAGGCCAAGTCCTCCACGGCTAAGAGCACCCGCGACGACAGCGGCGCCAAGCGGACCCGTGGGGTTGCTGACATCTTCGGCGACGACGACGACGATCTCGGGCTCGCCGACGACGACGACTTCGATGTCCCGTCGTTCCTGCGCTGACGCTGCGCATCGTCCCGGGCGCCGCCGTCCCCGATGAGGGCGCAACGGTCCTTTCCGACTGACGGCGGCCGTGCTCGGTTGGTTTTCACCAACCGTGATCACGGCGATTTCGCCGGCGGCGGCGACCCCGGCCGGTGCGACCGGGAGGTGCGCGCCTTGGCCGATCTTCCCTGGTCGTGGGTGCGCCAGGTGCACGGTGACGCGGTCGTGGTGGTCACCGAACCCGGCGGCGGCTGCGGGCGTGAGGCGGATGCGTTGGTGGCGTCGATCCCGGGTGCGCTCCTGACGATGCGGGGTGCCGATTGTCCGCTGGTCGCCTTCGTCAGCAAGCAGGGCGTCGTCGCCCTGGCCCACGCCGGCTGGCGCGGGTTGCTGGCCGGCGTACTGCCCCGTACGGTGGCGGCGATGCGGGATTGCGGTGCGACCGAGGTCTCCGCGGTGCTCGGCCCCTGCATCAGCGCCGCCCGCTACGAGTTCGGCGAGGACGACCTCGCCCAGGCGGTGGCGGTGCTCGGCGTCGGCGTCCAGGGCCGTACCGAGCGGGATCGTCCTGCGCTCGACCTAGTTGCCGGGGTGATCGCCTCGTTGGCCACGAGCGGGGTGACGGTTGATCTGCAGAGCCATCGCTGCACCGCCGGCGACGAGTCGTGGTACTCCCACCGGACGCGGGGCGAGCGCGGCCGGCATCTTGCGGCGATCTGGATGGAGGGCGCGTGACCGCAGTGCCGCCCACCGTGCCGGACGGTCCGCCGAGCGCACAGGACGTTCGGGCGCGGCTCGAGCGGCTGCGGGCCCGCATCGTCGCAGCCGGCGGCGATCCGGACGTGGTGACGGTGCTGGCGGTCACGAAGGGCCATCCGGCTGCGGTGGTCGACGTCGCCCGCGGGGCCGGTCTGACCGAGCTCGGCGAGAACTATGCCCAGGAGTTGCTGGCCAAGGTGGCATGGAGTGAGCAACACCCGGCCTCCGGCGGCCCGGCCCGGTGGCACTTCATCGGCCACCTCCAGCGCAACAAAGTCCGCCAGCTCGCCGCGCACGTGGCGTTGTGGCAGAGCATCGACCGGGCTGAGCTGGCCACCGAGGTGGCCCGACGGGCCCCGGGGGCCCGGGTGCTGATCCAGGTCAACGCCACCGGCGAACCGCAGAAGGCGGGTTGCCCGGTCGCGCAGACCACCGCCCTGGTGGATCACGCCGGCGGGTTGGGGCTCGACGTGGCGGGCTTGATGACGGTGGGTCCCACCGACGCCACCGTCGATCCACGTCCGGGATTCGATGTGGTGCGGGGTCTGGTCGACCGGCTCGCGCTGTCCGTCTGCTCGATGGGGATGACCGACGATCTCGAGGTCGCTGTCCGTTGCGGCTCGACCATGGTTCGCGTCGGGACCGCATTGTTCGGTCCTCGCTCGACCTCGCTCGCTGTGCGAGACTGACACCGACTTCGAACCGCGCCACCGACTCCGGTGGGTGCCGGCCGAGCCGGATTCCCGACCATGCGGCAGGGTTCCGCGCCCGGTGCGCCGCCGGGCGGTAGCTTCTCGAGGTGCAGGAGGACGGATGAGCTGGATGCGCAGGGTCACCGAGTATCTCGGTTTGGCGCCCGACGACGACTACGACGAATACGGCGAGTACGACGGCTTCGAGGAGCGCGACGAACGCGCTCCTACCGGCCAACAGCGTGTCGTCCGTGGCCCGGCGGCCCCGGCCCATCGGATCCCCGCCACGGCACCACAGGAGTCGGAATGGAACGCGTCGGTGCGGCCGCTCCCAATGCAGCCCGTGCGCCCCGCCGCCGTGTATCCCGACGACGACGAGCGCAATCGGGTGGTGGCCCGTCCCCAGAACAGCGGCTCCGTCGTGGTGCGACCGGCGGCCGAGCCCGCGCTGGCCCGCCCGCAGGTGGTCTCCCCGTCGAGTTTCGGTGCCGCCCAAGAGGTGGCCGACAAGTTCAAGGCCAATCGGCCCGTCATCATGAACCTGCAGGGCCTCGACCGTGATCTGCGGCGCCGGCTGATCGATTTCGCCAGTGGCCTCTGCTACGGCCTCGGAGGCAAGCTCGACAAGGTCGCCGAGCAGGTGTTCCTGCTCACCCCCGCCGATGTCCAGGTGCCCGAGGAAGATCGCCGCCGCATGAGCGAGCGGGACTTCGACGAAGCTCGCTGATGGGCATCGTCTGTGTGCTGTTCTCGATCGCCCTGTTGGTGATCGTGGTGCGCTCGTTGCTGAGCTTCTTGCCGGGTGCGGCGAACAGCTCGTTCGGCATCCTGCTCGAGAAAGTGACCGAGCCGGTTCTCCGCCCGGTGCGTCGGGTGGTCCGGCCGATCCAGGTGGGCAACGCCGGCCTGGACCTCGCTCCGCTGGTCGTGGGCGTCGCCATCATCGTGTTGCGCGCCGTCATCTGCTGACTCCCGTCATCGCGCAATCACTGTTCGGTCAGCAACGATGGGCAGGATTTTCGCAGGTGGTATCCCTCAAATTGGGAGATCCACTCGATAGGCTTTTGACATGGACGTCACGCCGAAGCTTCTGGAAGAGGTCGAGTTCCGTGAGAAGTTCCGGGGCTACGACCCAGAAGAGGTGGACGATTTTCTCGAACGGGTTGCCGTCGCCTTCGGAAACCTCCACGATCGGCTGCGTGATGGCGGTCAGCAGATCGAGGCGGCGAACGCCCGTGCCGCTCGGGCCGAGTCCCGTGCCCGTGCGTCAGCCGATACCGACGATGTCCTGCGCCGCACCTTGGTGTTGGCTCAGCGTACCGCCGATGCCGCCATCAAGGAGGCCGAGGAATCAGCTGCGGCCATCGTGTCCGCGGCGCAGGCTGAGGCCCGTCAGCACCAGAACGCGGCCGAGGAACGAGCGGCGGAGCTGCTGAAACGCGCTGATGAGTCGGCCAAGGCCGTCGAGGGCGAGGCGGCTGATCGGGCCGAGGTCGTCCGCGTTGAGGCCGATACCGATGCCGAAGCGGTGCGGGCCCGCTCCCAGGACCAGGCCGGCCGGTTGCTGATCGACGCCAAGCAGAGGGCCGAACGCGTGGTCGCCGAGACCGAGTCGGCGGCGATCCGTCAGGCCGAGGAGAAGTTGGCCCGCCTGACCGACGAGGTCGCGGTGCTCGAGCGGCGACGTGACGCGCTGGCCCACGACGCCAACGCCCTCGACGCCCACACCACCGTCCAGCGCGAGCGTCTGCACCGGGCGCTGGGCGATCTGCGCCTTCTCGCCGAGGAGTCCTCCGTGCTGGGCGAGATCCCCATGCCGACGCTTCTGTCGGACAGCTTCGAGGGTGCCGTGGCTGCCCATGTGGCCCGCGCCGCGGCACCGGCCACGGATGACGCGGTGGCCGAGACGCCTGAGGCCCCTCGCGCCTCGACGAGCGCGTCCGACGTGGGAAGCCTGTGGCGCGTGGTGTCGGAGTCGACCTCCCGTGACACGGCGAGTACCGAGTCGGAGTTGGCGGGATCGGCGGACGAGATGTCCGGGCTGACGGAAGCGGAAACCACGCACGCGATTGACGAGCCTGAGGCCTCGGTTGCGGAGACCGAACCCGACATCGTACTTTCCGGTATGGAGGCGATCGCGAAGTCATCGGTGCTTTCGATCTTCCGGAACATTCCCGACACAGTGGGTGAGCCGTCGGAGGCACCCACCACGGTGGCCGCCGACGAGGAGATCGTCGACCTGGTCGCCGTAGAGCCCGCTGCAGGGATAAGCGCGCCGCGCACCGAGGAGACGCCGGCGGTGTCTGCATCCCGTCTGAGCGTCTCGCCGCCCCGCCCGCCTCCACCGCCCGCCTCCCGTATGGCCCAGGTGGCCGGCACCGAGGCCGGCCTGGTGCCGCCGCCGCCCCCCGCCCCCGAGTCTTCCTACTCGGCGGCCAAGGGCGATCCGTTCCTCGAGGAGTTGCGCCGGGCCGTGGGCGAGGAGCCCGAGGACGATGAGGCCATCCGCTTCTTCGAGGACCGCGATCCCACCGATCCGGCGCTGCGTTTCTTCGAGGAACCCGACGACACCCGGTCCCGGTTCCGCCGCCGCTGAGCACGGGCCGGAACCGGCATTGCCGGTGTGGTGCCGAGCAACGGCAGACGATGTCGAGCTCGACGTGTGGGTGGTGCCGGGCGGATCCCGCTCGGCCGTACGTGGTGTGCAAGACGGCCGGCTGCGTCTTGCGGTGACCGCGCCAGCGGAGGACATCAAGGCCAACCGGGTGGTCCTGCAGCTGATCGGCGACCTGGTGGCGGCCTCGCCCCACCAGGTGCGGCTGGTTCGCGGTAGGAAGAGTCGGACCAAGACCGTCAGCATCGACGCGCTCGACGCTTGGGAACTCGTGCTTCGACTCGTGGTCTGCGAGGGCGGAGCAGACGGGGGAGGCCGCTCGGGCCGATCCGGCCGGCCGGCGGCGGCGTCCTATAGTGGCCCTATCCGTCCAAGCGCTGGAGCAAGCATCATCGACGCGCCCCCCGAGACTTCGTCCGCTGAGTCCGACTATGTCCCCGACCGCGCCGGCGGAACGGCCACCGAGAACGACGATGCGGACGATGAGTCCGGGCCGTCGCTGAGTACGGCGGCACGGTGGGGCTACCTGTGCGGCACGGCTGCGGTGGTCATTGCCCTCGACCAGATGACGAAGTGGTGGGCCCGCTCTCTCGACGGGCCGATCGACCTCATCGGCAGTCTGCGTTTCAACCTTGCGTTCAACTCGGGTGCTGCGTTCAGCCGATTCGAGGGATGGGGCTCGGTCATCGGTGTGGTGGGCATCGTGATCGTGGCGGTGTTGTTGCGGTCGAGCCTTCACCTGACCAACCGCATCGGTGTGATCTGTATGGGTGCCGTGCTCGGCGGGGCGCTCGGCAACCTGGCCGACCGTGCCGTGCAACCGGGTGACGGCATCTTCGGCGGCAAGGTCACCGACTTCATCGATCTGCAGTGGTGGCCCATATTCAACGTCGCCGACATCGCCCTCACCGTCGGCGGCGTGCTGCTGCTGGTCGTCGGCCTGACGAGCTCCGGCAAACGTGGATCGGCGTGATCGCATGACCCTGCAGTCCGAGGTGGCCGCCGCTCTTGAAGGCGAGCGGGTCGACCGGATCGTGTCGATGCTCACGGGGTTGTCGCGCAAGGCGTCGGCCGATCTCGTCGAGGCCGGACGCATCACCGTCGACGGCACGGTGGTGTCCAGTCGCTCGCAGCGGTTGCATGCCGGCCAGCAGTTCACCATCGACTGGGTGGAGGTCCCGGCGCAGGACACCACTCTGCTCCCGGCACCGGAACTACCGGTCGAGGTGCTCTACGAGGACGACACGGTGATCGTGGTGAACAAGGCTCCCGGGGTGGTCGTGCATCCCGGTAACGGCGTGCACGACACCACGTTGGTGCAGGGCCTGCTCGCCCGCTACCCGGAGCTCGCCGCAGTGGGTGAGCCACACCGGCCGGGCATTGTGCATCGGCTCGATCGCGGCACGTCGGGGCTGCTGGTGGTGGCCCGTACCGGGGATGCCTACCACGACCTGGTGGCCCAGCTCGCCGCTCGGACCGTGCACCGGCGCTACCTCGCGCTGGTCATCGGACGCCCGGAGGCCACCACCGGGCTGGTCGATGCCCCCATCGGCCGTTCCCGCCACGACCCCACGCGACGGGCGGTCGTCGCCGACGGGCGCGAAGCCCGAACCCGCTACCAGGTGCTGGAATCCTTCGAGCAGCCCGAGTCGCTGGCCTTGCTGGCCTGTGAGCTCGAGACCGGGCGCACTCACCAGATCCGGGTGCACCTGTTGGCCATCGGCCTGCCGGTGGTGGCCGACCCGATCTACGGCGGCTCCCGTCAGCGGATGGGGTTGCGCCGGCCCTTCTTGCACGCAACGCAGCTGGCCTTCATCCACCCGGCGAGCGGCGAGGAGCGGTCCTTCGAGGCACCGTTGCCGGACGATCTGGCCGGGGTCCTGGCCGAACTGCGGGCCCACCGCGGCCCGCTGCTGTCGCCCGAGGCGTGACGGCCCGAGGCGGTGTTCATCGGCCTCCGTCGCTGCTCGGCCACGTCTTCTGGCCCCGCGCCATGTTGGCGATGTCGGCCAGGGTGATCGCCTGCAGCATGGCCCGCATCCGACTGCCGACGTCGCCCCAGATGGACAGCAGCACACACTGGCCCTCGTGGTCGCAGGCCCCGTCGGCATGCGGCGCGCCGAAGTCGCCGGCGGCGATCGGTCCGTCCACGGCACCGACGATCTCGGCCAGGGTGATCTCGTCGGTGGGCCGGGCCAGGATGTACCCACCGCCGACCCCACGCTTGGACCGGACCAAGCCAGCGCCCTTCAGGGCGAGCAGGATCTGCTCGAGGTACGGCTGGGGCAGTGCCGTGCGCTCGGCGATGTCGCGCACCGAGTTGGGGCGTCCGTCGTCGGCGTGCAGCGCCAGCGACAGCAACGCGCGGCTGGCGTAATCGCCTCGGGTGGACACCTTCATAACGTCATCGTAGGCGGCGGGCCCTCCGACGGGGGGACCGTGCGGCGCGGCACCGCTCGGCGGGCTGCGCGTCATGCACGCCGACGCGTGCTCCTGGGGGTGGTTGGCCCCGGGGGCGGCCACCGGGCAAGCTGGGCCGGTGGTACCGCTGCCCGATGCCGAGGATCTTGACAGCTACGTCGTGCCCGACTACGCCGGGCGGTGCGTCAGCAACGTGGTACCGGCCCTGCTGGAATGGCCCGACCTCCCGCCGTGGCTGCCGGCGATCGCAACCGATGCCTCGCAGGTGGTGCTCCTGGTGCTCGATGGGCTGGGCTGGGACCAGCTGCAGCAGCATCGTGCGGTCATGCCGGTCCTGCACGGCTTCGAGGGCGACTTCATCACCACCGTTGCCCCGTCGACCACTGCGGCGGCGCTGACGTCGATTGCCACCGGGCTGGCACCCGGGGAGCACGGCGTCGTTGGCTACCGGGTGTTGCTCGGCCACGACGTCGTGAACATGCTGCGCTGGACCATGGAGCGCGGCGACGCCCGCCGGACCCACCCGCCGGCCACGGTGCAGCCCCATGAGGCCTTCTGCGGCCAGCGACCGTGCATCGTGACCAAGGCCGAGTTCTCGACCACCGGCTTCACCGCGGCCCACCTGGCCGGGGCCCGATTCCACGGTTATCGCCAGTCCAGCTCGCTGGTCACCCAGGTCGTCGAGCTGGTCCGGGCGGGCGAGCCGTTCGTGTACGCCTACTACGACGGTATCGACAAGGTGTCCCACGAGTACGGGCTCGGCCGCTACTACCGGGCGGAGCTGCAGAGCGCCGACCGGCTGGTCGAGTGGTTGCTGGCCGAGCTGCCCGCCGGTACCGCCCTGCTGGTCACCGCCGATCACGGCCAGGTGGAGACCGGGACGAACGTCGTGCTGCCCCACCCCGACGTGTTGGCCGCCACGACGGTGCAGTCGGGCGAGGCTCGCTTCCGATGGTTCCACGCCCGTCCGGGTCGGGCGCGCGCCCTGCACGAGGCGGCGCTGACCCACCACGGCGCCCATGCGTGGGTGCGTACCCGCGACGAGGTGCTGGCCGAGGGTTGGTTCGGGCCGGTGGTCGACGAGCAGCTCGCCGCCCGGCTCGGGGACGTGTGCCTGGTGGCGAAGGGAACGGTTGCGTTCGACGACCCTGCGGACACCGGCTCGTTCACTCTGGTCGGTCGTCACGGGTCGCTGACCCGGGCGGAGATGCTGGTCCCGCTGGTGGCAGCGCTCGCCCGCTGAAGGTCGGCCCTGGCTAACGTGTGCTGCGTGACCGTCGAGCCTGAACACCCCGAGATCATCGAGTCGACCGCTCCGGGAGCGGCGGTCGGGGAGACAGCCTCCCCGACCGAGGTGATCGAGCAGCCAGCCAAGATCATGCGGATCGGTTCGATGATCCGCCAGTTGCTCGAAGAGGTTCGCGGGGCCGAGCTCGACGAGCGCTCACGGGACCGCATGCGGGACATCTACGAGTTGTCGGTGAACGAGCTGGCCAGCACCCTCTCGCCCGATCTGCGTCTCGAGCTGGCCCGGCTGACCATGCCGTTCGCCGATGACGGTGCGCCCCCGTCGGGTGCCGAGCTGCGCATCGCCCAGGCCCAGCTGGTCGGGTGGCTCGAGGGGCTGTTCCAGGGCATCCAGGCGACGATGTTCGCCCAGCAGGTGATGGCCCGCCAGCAGCTCGAGCAGATGCGCCAGCTCCAACCGGGTGACCCGCAGGGGCCGGGGATGGGTTCGGCCATGGGCCTGCCCGGTGGCGACCACCGACCCGGCACCTATCTCTGACGCCGGCGCGTCGGCCGACGCGTTCGGGCGGGCCGTGCCCCGCCGTTCCCGAGTAGCGTGCAAATCACCACGGTGTCATTTGTCCACATCCTGGGGATGAACCCTGTGGACGGGCTGTGGATGACGCCCGGGTGAGAGCTAGGAGAACGCGTCCATGGCCAAGTCCTTCACGCACCTGCACGTGCACACCGAGTACTCGATGCTCGACGGTGCGGCGCGCGTCGAAGCGGTGGTGGCGAAGGCCAAGGACGACGGTCAGCCGGCGGTCGGCATCACCGACCACGGCAACATGTACGGGGTCCTCGACTTCTACAAGGCGGCCCGCAAGGTCGGCGTGAAACCGATCATCGGCACCGAGGCGTATCTTGCCCATGAGCACCGGTCCGAGCGCCCGGTTCGCCGGGGCGGCAAGGTCGACGACTCGGGCGGTGAGGCGGAGGGTGGCCGAAAGCTCTACTACCACCTGACCCTGCTCGCCGAGAACAACGTCGGCTACAAGAACCTCATCCAGGTTGCGTCACGGGCGTACATGGAGGGCTACTACTACAAGCCCCGGGTCGACTGGGAGGTGCTGGCGGAACACAGTGAGGGCCTGATCGCCACCACCGGCTGCCTCGGCGGGCATGTGCTGCAGGCGTTGCTCCAGGGCGACCAGCAGTTGGCGCTGGAACGCGCCGGCAGATTGCAGGAGATCTTCGGCAAGGACAACCTCTTCGTCGAGATCCAGGACCACGGGATACCCGCCCAGAAGCAGACCAACCCCCAGCTCCTCGAGATCGCCAAGCGGATCGGCGCGCCCCTGCTGGCCACCAACGACAGCCATTACACCCACCAGCACGACTGCGAGGCTCACGATGCCCTGCTGTGCGTGCAGACCGGTGCACTGATGGCCGACACCAACCGGTTCAAGTTCCACGGCGACCAGCACTACCTGAAGTCTGCCGAGGAGATGCGCTACCTGTTCCGCGAGGTCGAGGTGGCCTGCGACAACACGCTATGGGTGGCCGAGCGGTGCAACACCGAGATCGCCTTCGGCGAGTCGCAGCTGCCGCGCTTCCCGCTACCGGAAGGCTTCGAGAGCGACACTGCGTACCTCGAGCACCTCACCTTCGAAGGCGCCCGGGCGCGCTGGGGCGACACCCTCGCCGCCGACGTCGTCGAGCGCCTTGCCTTCGAACTGAAGGTCATCTCGGACATGGGGTTCAGCTCGTACTTCCTGATCGTGTGGGACCTCATCGACCACGCCCGCCGGGCGAATATCCGCGTGGGGCCGGGTCGTGGCAGCGCTGCCGGCTGCGCCGTGGCCTACAGCCTGCGGATCACCGACCTCGATCCGATCCGTTACGACCTGCTCTTCGAGCGTTTCCTGAACCCCTCGCGCGTCTCCATGCCCGACATCGACATGGACTTCGACTCCCGCTACCGGGACGAGATGATCCGCTACGCCGCCGAGCGGTACGGACGCGATCACGTGGCGCAGATCGTCACGTTCTCGCAGATCAAGGCCCGCGCCGCCGTGCGCGACGCCGCCCGGGTGCTCGGCTACCCCTACGCCATGGGCGACCGGGTGGCCAAGTCGATGCCGCCACTGATCATGGGCCGCGACACTCCGCTGTACGCCTGCCTCGAGCCGCACCCGAAGTACGAGGACGGCTACAAGATGGCCGGCGAACTGCGCGGCATGTACGAGAACGACCCCGAGGTCAAGCGGGTCGTCGACGTGGCCAAGGGCCTCGAGGGCCTGCGCCGCCAGGACGGTATCCACGCCGCCGCCGTGGTGATCACCCGGGACAGTCTCACCGAGTATCTGCCGATCCAGCGCAAACCGGAATCGGGCCAGAAGCCCGAGGACGCTCCGGTGGTCACCCAGTACGAGATGCACGGGGTCGAGGAGCTCGGCCTGCTGAAGATGGACTTCCTGGGTCTGCGCAACCTCGACGTGATCAGCGACGCGCTGGCCATGATCGGGCGTACCCGAGGGGTCGAGGTCGACATCGACAACGTCGACCTCGAGGATGCCAAGACCTACGACTTGCTGGGACGGGGCGACACCATCGGGGTGTTCCAGCTCGAATCGACCCCGATGCGGGCCTTGATCCGCTCGATGCAGCCGAGCCGTTTCGAGGACGTGGCGGCACTGGTGGCGCTGTACCGGCCGGGTCCGATGGCCGCGAACATGCACAACGACTACGCCGACCGCAAGAACGGCCGGAAGTCCACGGAATACCTCCACGCCGACGCCGAGGAGATCCTCGGCGACACCTACGGCCTGATGATCTATCAGGAATCGATGATGCGGATCGCCCAGCGATTCGCCGGCTACTCCCTCGCCGAGGCGGACAACCTTCGCAAGGCCTGCGGCAAGAAGATCCGCGAGCTCATCGCCAAGGAGCGCGAGAAGTTCGTCGAGGGCTGCGAGGCCACCGGCTACGGGCGCGACCTCGGCACTGCCTGGTTCGACATCATCGAGCCGTTCGCCGACTACGCCTTCAACAAGAGCCATTCCTACGGGTATGGTTACGTGGCGTACCAGACTGCGTACCTCAAGGCGAACTACGCGGTCGAGTACCTGTCCTGCCTGCTGACGTCGGTCAAGAGCAACCTCGACAAAGCGGCCGTCTACCTCAACGAGTGCCGCACCCTCGGCATCACCGTGCGGGTGCCGGACGTCAACCGCTCCTTCAGCGACTTCGCCCCCGACAACAGCGGCAACATCCTGTTCGGCCTGTCGGCGGTGCGGAACGTCGGTGAGGGCCTCGTCGAGCTGATCGTGGCCGAGCGCGAGGCCAACGGCCCGTTCGGGGACTTCTACGACTTCGCCCAGCGGGTCGACGAGAAGGTGCTGAACAAGCGCACGGTGGAATCGCTGATCAAGGCGGGGGGGTTCGACTCCTTCGACCATCCCCGGCAAGGCCTGCTGACGGTCTTCGAGCAGATCATCGATCAGACCATCGCCCGGCGCCGGGAGCACGAGATGGGCGTGCAGACCCTCTTCGGCGCCCTCGACGACGGCGACGGCCCGCTCTTCGACGAGCACATCGCCATCCCCGATGTGGAGTTCGCCAAGCGTCCCAAGCTGGCCTTCGAGAAGGAGATGCTCGGCCTCTACGTGTCCGACCATCCGCTGATGGGCTACGAGAGGGTCCTGCAGCGCAAGATGGACTGCGGTCTCGGGGATCTCAGGGACAAGGACGACGGCACGCGGGTCATCATCGGTGGCGTCGTCACCAACCTGGTGCGCAAGTGGACCAAGAAGGGTGAGCTGATGGCGGTGTTCACCCTCGAGGATCTGACCGATGCCGTCGAGTGCATGGTCTTCCCCAAGACCATGACCCTGTTCGGTCACCTGCTCGGTGAGCAGACGAACGATCAGGTGGTCCTGCTCGATGCCCGGGTCGACAAGCGTGACGATCTGCCCAAGCTCATCGTCGGCTCGATCGAGGTGCTCGATCTGTCGGCGTTCACCGAGACCCCGCCCCTGCGGCTGCGGGTGTCGCCGAACCGGCTCGACCAGCGCCTGCTGGGGGAGCTCAAGACCACCCTCGTGGACCACCCCGGCGACGCCACGGTGTTCATCCAGCTGGCCGAACGAACGGTGCGCCTTCCCGACCAGTTCAGCGTGGACACCTCGAACGGGCTGGTCGGCGAACTGCGGGCGTTGCTCGGCGAGGACTGCGTCGCCGTGTGAGGTGCCGCGAAGGGGTCGTGAGCTTGCATCCGGACAAGGGCAGAGACTGAACTGGTGTAATTGTGCAATGCCTATGTTGGGGGCTGTAGCGACGATGGCGACCCTTGTCGTGACGAAGGACTGCACTGCACTGAGCGATGCCGATCTCGCAGAGATGGCCGAGCTGTGCGGGGGATCGGGCTGTGCGTTCGAGATCGGTGTGCTGTCCAAGCAAGCCGAGTCCTGGGTTCTGGTCACCCTTGCCCGTGATCCCCATGACGCCCTGGTGGGCTACTCGTTTTGCACCCTCGAGCGCATCGGCGGGACGCCGAGCGTGTTGATCGGCCTGGCGTCGATCGAGATGCACGACCACCGCGAGGAGATCCTCGACTCGATCATGCGCGACCAGATGCGACGGGCTGTGCTGGCCTTCCCGGACGAGGACGTGCTGGTCGGATCCCGCCTGGCGACCCCGTCGACGTTCAGCGCGTTCGGCCGGTTCAACGAGGTGATCCCGCGACCCGGCCACAAGGCCAGTGGCGAGGAACGGGCCTGGGGCCGCCGTCTGGCCAAGCGGTTCGGCATCGAGACCGCCAGCTACAACGACCGTGCCTTCACCGTGTCCGGCGACGGCTCACCCTCGCCGATCTTCGACTACGTCGCCCCCGACCACTACGTGGTCGAGGTCGAGGTGGCAGCCCTGTTCGACCCGCTGGACCCCACCGCCGGCGACGTGCTCATCGGCTTCGGTTGGGCCATGGCCGAGGACCTCGACGCCCTGCTGAAGGAGACCGGCGGCCTCTGAGCCGCTCAGCCGCCATGACCACCATCGAATCCCTCTGTTGGGGCTACGGCCTGCTGGAAGGTCCTCGCGTCGACGCCGAGGACAACCTCTACTTCTCCGACGTGCCCAACGGCGGGGTGTACTGCCGTCGGCCCGACGGCACCGTCGATCTGGTCATCCCCAAGCGGCGCGGCGTCGGCGGCATCGCCCTGCACGCCGACGGCGGGCTGGTGGTATCGGGGCGTGACATCAGCCATGTCCGCAACGGGGAGAGCCGGCAACTCGCCGTCTTCGATGGGATTGGGACCAACGACCTGTTCGTGGATGCGGCCGGACGGGTGGTGGTCGGCACGCTGATGACGAACCCCTTCGACATGGACGGCGAGCGCAAGACCGGCGACTGCTGGCGGATCGACGCTCCCGGGGTGACCACCAAGCTCTACGGCGGGATCGGACTCACCAACGGGATCGGCTATTCGCCCGACGGCACGGTGATCTACCACGCCGATACCACCGCCAACGCCATCGTCGCCCACGACGTGGCGGCCGACGGCACCTGCGGGAACCGTCGCAACCTGGTCCAGCGGCCGGGCTTCCAGCCCGACGGGCTCGCCGTGGATGAGGCCGGTGTGGTGTGGGCCGCCGAGTTCGGGGGCGGGTGCGTGACCGGCTTCGGGCCCGACGGCTCCGTCGTGGGCTCGGTCTGGGTGCCGGCCAAACAGATCACCTCGGTGTGCTTCGGCGGGCCCGATCGACGGGATCTCTACATCGTGACGGCCGACAACACCGAGGACCGAAGCCGGGCCGGCACGGTGTTCCGGACCCGGGCCGACGTGCCCGGCGTCGCGGTGCCGCTGGCCCGCATCTGAGTCCGGGCCCCTTCGGCCCCCGCGACGGCCGCACCGTGGAGTTCCTCGACGTGGTGTACGGCCGTCGTATGTGTCGTTCCTTCGACGGAATCCCGCTCGACCCGGCCGTTGTCGATGGACTGCTGCTCGCCGCCCAACGGGCACCCGCGGCGGGCAACACCCAGGGTTGGCAGTTCCTCGTGCTCGACGATCCAGAAGCGGTTGCGCGCTACTGGGCCGCCACCCTGCCCGAGTCTCGACGCGCCCGGTTCCCCTGGCCGGGGTTGCTCCGGGCGCCGGTGCTGATCGTGCCGTGCGCCGATGCATCGGCCTACGTCACCCGCTACGGGGAAGCGGACAAGGCGCAGCGGGTGGCCGCCAGCGGCGGCGAGAAGGCGGCATTGGCCTCCACGGCGGAAGCCTGGGCGGTGCCGTACTGGATGGTCGACACCGCCATGGCCACCATGACCCTGCTGCTCGGTGCGGTCGATGCCGGTCTCGGCGCGTGCTTCTTCGGGCAGTTCGAGCACGAGCCGGCGGTGCGCGCGGCCTTCGGTATCCCCGATGCGTTCCAGCCCATCGGCACCGTGGCGCTGGGCCGGCCCGATTACGCCGACCGTTCGAGCCGCTCGGTCCGGCAGCGGCCTCGACCCCCGATCGACCACGTCGTGCATCGCGGTCGCTGGGGTTCAGCGGAGCGCTGACCGACGCTGGTCAGCCCGGCTGGGCGTTTCCGAAGAGCAGCTCCACCGCGCCTTCGCACAGCAGGGCCAGCTCGTCGCAGATGGCCACGAAACCGGCTTGGGGGCCGCCCTGCGGGTCGGCGACCTCGTCGGCCTCGTTGGTCGTCAGCAGCTCGACCGGGTCACGACCGATGCTGATGCGCTGCAGGTAGCGATCCAGCGGCTCGTAGGCGTAGCGGGCGTCGGTGCGCAACGCCCGCCGCAGGAACTCCTTGAGGGTGAAGGTCTTGTCGAAGGCACCCGGCGCCATCAACGCCGCCACCCGGAGATGGGCGCGTTCCATGGTCAGCACCAGCTCGGCGTCGGCGACGAGCTCGGGGGTCAGGGTACGTGAGCGATGGCTCTCGGCATCGATGCCACGGGCCCGCAGCACCGCCAGCGTGGCGGGAGATGCCCGGTGGCCCGGGCGGAGCAGGGTCGACGCCGAGCCGACGGTCAGCTCGAGGCCGCGAGTTGCGGCGAGGTGGCTGGTGAGCGCGGCCGCCATGGGGGAGCGGTTGACGTTGGCGGTGCACACGTAGACGATGACGATGGCGGCAATCCTAGGGCCGGTAACCTCGACCATCGTGTCCAACCGGCCTGTGACCCTGTCAGCGGCCGAGGCGCGTCGCCTGGCGCTGGCCGCCCAGGGGTTCGATCGGCCCCGGCCGCGAGGTCGGGTCGATCGTCGCCACGTGCGCAGCGTGCTCGACCGGGTCGGCGTGGTCCAGATCGACTCGGTCAACATCGTCGCCCGTAGCCACGATCTGCCGCTGTACGCCCGGCTGGGAAGCCATCCGCGCAACAGCCTGGTTGCGGCCACCCATCGGGGGGAGGTCTTCGAGTACTGGGGGCACGAGGCCAGCTTCATCCCCGTCGAGTGTCACCCGCTGTTCCGCCACCGGATGGCCGCGGCCGCGGCCGGCGCGGCCTGGTCGGGTCTGGTGCGGCTGGCCGCCACACGGCCGCAGTTCATCGAGGACGTGTTCGCCGAAGCCGCCGAACGCGGGCCGCTTTCGGCAGGCGAGCTGTCGATGGGTGGCGGTCGTACCGGACCGTGGTGGGGCTGGAACGACGCTAAGAAGGCCCTCGAGTGGCTGTTCTGGTGCGGCCGGTTGAGCGCCCGACGACGGCCCACGTTCGAGCGTGAGTATGCGCTGCCCCAACGGATAGTGCCGGCGTCGGTCCTGGCGTTGCCCACCCCCGACCCGGCCGAGCAGCGGCGCGAGTTGTTGCTGCGCGCCGCCCGCAGCCTCGGGGTCGCCACTGCGACCGATCTTGCCGACTACTTCCGCATCAAGGCCGCGCTGGCCCGCCCGTTGCTCGACGAGCTGGTCGAGGACGGTCGTCTGGTGGCGGCCGAGGTCGAGGGCTGGCGGGGCCGTGGCTACCTGTGGCCGGGAGCGCGACTGCCACGTCGCATCACTGCCCGAGCGCTGCTGTCCCCGTTCGACTCGCTGGTGTGGGAGCGGGACCGCACCGAACGGCTCTTCGGGTTCCGCTACCGGCTCGAGTTCTACACACCGGCCGCGCGGCGTACCTACGGCTACTACGTGATGCCGTTCCTGCTCGGCGACGCGCTCCCCGCCCGGGTCGACCTCAAGGCTGACCGGCGGCGCGGGCGTCTGCTGGTGCTCGGTGCCTTCGCCGAACCGTCGGTCGCCCTCGACGGCCTTCGCGACGGCCGGCGCTCGGGCCGGCTCGCGGCGGGCATGGTGGCCGAGGAACTGGCCGCCGAGCTGTCGTGCCTTGCCGGTTTCCTCGGTCTCGACGGCATCGACGTGACGCCGCGCGGCGACCTCGGCCCGGTGCTTGCCGCTGTGACCGCACCGGGCTGAACCGGCGGGCCAGCCGGTGATTGCTGCGGTTGCGGCCGCGGTCGCTCAGAGCGCGGCCCGGCGTACCTTGCCCAATGCGGTGCGGGGCAGGGCATCGACCAGCTCGATGGCGCCCGGTGCGCAGTAGGGGGCGAGCTCGGCTTTCACCGCGTCCCGCACGGCCTGCAGGGTCGGGGGCCGGCCGTTGGGCACGATCACCGCGGTCACCTGCCGGCCCCACTCCGGGTGTGCACGGCCGACCACCGCCACCTCCGCCACCCCGTCGAGGCGGGCCACGATCCGCTCGACCGGGTCCGGCCACACCTTCTGGGCGCCGGTGATGATGAGGTCGTCGGTGCGGCCGTAGACCCGCACGAAGCCGTCTGCGTCGACGCTTCCGCCGTCCCCGGTCGCGAACCAGCCGTCGGCGTTGCGGGGGTCGACACCGTCGCGGTAGGCCCGCAGCAGCATGGCGCCGCGGACCTGGAGTTCGCCGTGTTGCTCGCGGACCTCGACCCCGGGCAGCGGCCAACCGTCGTAGACGATCCCGCTTCCGGTCTCGGTCAGGCCGTAGGTGGTGACCACGTTCGCGGCCAACTGCTGCGGCGGGGCCGAGCCACCGAGCACGATGCGCTCGAAGCGGTCGGCCCGATCGCCGAGGCGCTGTAGCGCGGTGGGCACCAGCGATAGGTGGGTCGCTGTCGAGGCCAGGGCGGTCTCGACGTCGAACCCGTCGACCACCGTGAGACCGGTACCGGCCCACAAGGCCCGCAAGACCACTGAGAGCCCGCCGATGTGGGCGAGCGGGAGGCAGGCCAGCCAGTGATGGCGGTCCGGGTCGATGCCGAGATGGGCCGAGGTCGCCGCTGCGGACGCGGCGATACTCGCATGGGTGTGGACCACCCCCTTTGGCTCGCCGGTGGTCCCCGAGGTGGCCATCACCAGAGCGTCGCCGTCCTGCAGCGGTCGGGCGTCGGCGGGGTCGAGTCGGCGGCGGCCGTTCCCTTCCACGATCCAGGCCGGCCCGAGCCCGGCCAGCAGGCGGGCCACGGCCTGCTCGGGCAGGCGGCGGTCGACGGGCAGCACGGCGTCGCCGTCGGCCCAGGCCCGACGGACCTCCTCGACGAAACGGTCCCCGCCAGGTAGGGCGATGGCGATCAGGTCGTGCACGTGGCTTTTCTCCCGGTCAGCGGACGTCTCGTGATGCCAGTTGGGCGGCAAGGGCGTCGGGGTCGCCGGCCGGCATCCGGCAGGCCCCACCCTCGCACACGTAGGCGAAACCCGGTGGCCGCTGCGACCACAGCGGCGAGGCGAACGGCTCACCCCAGGCCAGTACGACCAGTGGTCGCCAGCGGCTTCGCACCACCTCGAGCAGGTCTGGTCGGTTTCCGGTCACCACCACCTCGGTGAGGGGACGGTCGTCGGCGGCGAGGTCCATGGCCACCAGCAACTGGCCGAACCCGGTGGGATGTTCGAGCGCCAGGCTGCCGGTGCGTGCGACGATTGCGTCCGCCGCGGCCCGGTAGCGGTTCTCGCCGGTCAGCGCGGCCAGGCGGCGCAGGCCCGACGCCGCGGTCGAATCGGCCGAGGGCACGGCGTTGTCCATGATCTCCTTCGGCCGGGCCACCAGCACCTCGGCGTCGCGTCCTGTGGTGAACAAGCCGCCGTTGACGTCGTCCCAGAACAGGCTCAGCAGTGCGTCGGCGGTGTACACCGCCGCGTCGATCCAGCGGGCCTCGCCGCTGGCCTCGCCGAGCCGGACGAAGGCATCGACGAGGGCCGCGTGGTCAGCGGCGAACGCCGGAACCGGGGACGGCCCGCTCTCGGTCTGCCAGCTGCGTAACCAGCGGCCGTCTGCACGGCGCAGCTGCGACAACAGGAACGTGCCATTGACCCGGGCCGCCTCCAGCCAGTCGTCTCGACGTAGGGCGACCGCGGCCTCGGCCAGGCTGCTCAGCATCAGGGCGTTCCATTCGGTGAGACACTTGTCGTCGAGCCCGGGTCGCACCCGCTCGTCACGGACAGCCGCCAGCCGCTGCCGCGCAACCTCGACCTCGGGAGGACGCAGCAGGTCGCGCCGATGGTCACGGCAGTTCAGGATGTTGTGGCCTTCAAAGTTGCCGGCTTCGGTGACCCCGTACCAGGAACGAACCTCGTCGGCGTCGTGGCCGACCACCTCGGTGATCTCGGAGGCGGACCACACGTAGAAGCGGCCCTCCTCCCCTTCGGAATCGGCGTCTTCCGCCGAGGCCCAGCCGCCGCCGGGACGGGTGAGCCGGCCCAGGACATACCCGACGGTCTCCTCGACCACCTGTCGGTAGCGGGCCTCGCCGGTGACCTGCCAAGCGTGCAGATACACCCGAACCAGCAGTGCGTTGTCGTAGAGCATCTTCTCGAAGTGCGGCACCAGCCATTCCCGGTCGGTGCTGTAGCGGGCGAACCCGCCGTCGAGGTGGTCGTAGATCCCGCCGCCGGCCATGGCGTCGAGCGTGGTGCACGCAACCTCGAGCGCCGCCGGCGAGCCGGTGCGGACATGGCAGCGAAGCAGGAAGTCGAGCGCCATGGCCTGGGGGAACTTCGGGGCACCGCCGAATCCGCCCCATTCGGGGTCGAACTGGGCGACGAGGCGGTCGACTGCGCCGTTCAGACCCATTCCGGTCGCCGCGGCGGCGGGGATGCCCAGCGCGATGTCGCGTCCGAGGGACGCCGCAAGCTCCGTGGCATGGGCGTCGATCTCGTCGCGTCGGTTGGTCCAGGCGTCGTGGATGGCCCGGCACAGCTCCACGAATGCCGGCAGCCCGTGGCGGGGCTGGGGCGGGTAGTAGGTGCCGCAGTAGAAGGGCTTGCCGTCGGGGGTGAGGAACACCGTCATGGGCCAGCCGCCGTGAGCGGTCTGGGTCTGAACGGCTTCGAGGTAGATGGCGTCGATGTCGGGGCGTTCCTCCCGGTCGACCTTGACGCTTACGAAGAGCTCGTTGAGCACCTCGGCCGTGGCCGGGTCCTCGAAGCTCTCGTGGGCCATGACGTGGCACCAGTGGCAGGCCGAGTAACCGACGCTCAGCAGGACGGGTACCCCACGGCGCCGGGCCTCGTCGAAGGCTTCCGGACCCCACGGGTACCAGTCGACCGGGTTGTCGGCGTGCTGGCGCAGGTAGGGGCTGGTTTCCTGAGCGAGCCGGTTCATTGCCCGAGGCTAGGCGCCGCGTCGCGCATGCTCGGACGTCGGCACAATTGGGGAAATGCGGTGGCTCCGTTCAAGGAGATGCCCTGCCGCGTCGAGAACCTGCATGTCCTAGCGACCAAAGCCCACCTCGGGAGCTGGGACGAAGCGCCTGAGCCGGCATCCCGCCCGCCAATGGCTCGGCGCACTCAAGAGATGCCCGACCAGAGTCGCCGCTCCGGTCGGGCATCTTGTCTTTTCTCGAGCATGCGGGACATCACCGATCATCCATACCGGCTGGTTCGTGTAACGGCTGGTTCGTGTACCGGACATATCTACCGGAATGGCGGGCGGGCCGGGGACGTGCCCCTGGAGGGTCCGCTCAGAGCTCGGTGGACCGGGTGCGGGTACACGGGGGTATCCAGCGCTCGAGGATCTCTTCTGCTGGGCAGGGCATGCCGAGGCCGAACCCCTGACCGACCGAACAGCCGGCCGACAGCAGGGCCGCGGCCTGATGGCGATGCTGGACGCCCTCGGCCACCACTCCCATCGAGCGACGCCGGGCATAGCCGACGGTGGCCCGGACGAAGGCGGCATGGTCATCGCGGCTGCCCATCCCGTCGACGAAGGACCGATCGATCTTGACCGTGTCGAAGGGGAAGGTCTCGAGGTACTCGCCGTCGGCGAAACCGGTACCGAAGTCGTCGAGGGCCAGACGAACCCCGATTCCGGTCACCAGTTCGGCGAGCACGTTGCCGGCGAGCACCATGTCATCGACCTTCGCAGTCTCGGTGACCTCGATGCAGATCGACCGGGCGCTGACGTGATGCTGGGCGAGGGCTTCCCGAACCAGCGCAGCCAGGCGCCCGTCGGCGAGCTCTGTCGCGGACACGTTGATCGCCACCCGGAACCCGGCCCGGAGCGGGCAGTCGGCTTGCCACGAGGCGAGGTCGGCGCAGGCCCGGTCGAGCATGAAGGCGGTCAGATCGGTGACCCGCCGGCATCGTTCCAGCACCGGGACGAACAGCGCCGCGGGCATGGTGCCCGTCTCGGGAATGGTCCACCGGGCGAGCGCCTCCACGGCCACCATCTCGCCGGACGTCAGCGACACGATGGGTTGGTAATGGGGTCGGACCTCGCCGGTGCTGATCGCTTCGAGGATCCGCCACAGCGGAACTTCGGTCGGGGCCGGGACATGGTCGAGGACTGCCATGACCCTCCCTCGGGTGCCGATGTCAACCGGATGCACGCAGCGAGCCGCGATCGGTTTGGAGCATAGGCATGGTGGGGGAGCGGGTTGGCTGATGGTCGCCGCCCGCCGGGCCCGGTAGATCAGGGCTCGACGACGTTGGGCTGCACCCAGTGCAGCACGCCTTGAGCCAGCCAGGACTCGGCGACCTCGAGCGCGGCTTCGGGCTCGGCGTGCTCGAAACGAACGACGTACACGAGGTCCCCGGTCTCCGGGTCGGACAGGTCCTCGACGATGCGCCCGCCGGCGGAGATGACATGGCGGCGGGCCTGCTCGACGTCGACGGTCCTGGTGAAGCCGAGAACGACCTCGTTGTCGACCACGATCGGGCCGTGGGGAGACTCGACGAACCGGCCGAGCCGGAGCCCACCCGTTGGCAGCCCGGCCGCGGCGGTGATGGCGCCGGTGGAGCGGATGAGGTCGCCCACCGATGGCCTGGCGATGCCGGCCTTGGCGACGAACCCGACGACCAGCAGTTCGGCGGCGACGTCGCCCTCGATACCGTGGTCCGGGTCGCGGTCCACGGCGTCGCACTCGATGGTGGCGAGACGGCGGGTGAGATCGATGAGCGGCTCGTAGCCGTAGCGGTCGAGCGCGGCGAGCAGCGGTTCGATCACCGGCTCGTCGGGGCGCGCGGGGCGCAGGACGGCGGCGAGCTGCTCGCTCGGTCGGCCGAAGGGCACCAGCAAGGTGCCGAGCCTGACGTAGGGGTGATCGCCTTCGAGCAGTCGGTAGGTGTGCTGGGTACTGCCCCGCTCGACGGTGACCGGCCGCGGCGGGAAGTGGAACGGGGTCCCGACCGGGCCGGCGCACAGTACGTAGTCGCCGGCGGGTACCGACGCCGAGAACAGGACGCCGGAGGTCAGCCGGGGGGAGGCCCGTCGCGCCAGTGGATACCGGTTGCCCTCTGCGTCGCGCATCCAGGCCTGGGCAGCCGCGAGGGCGGCCGCGACCCCACCGGAGCGGCAGTCGAGGCGACCGCCGCGACGGCCCGGTTCGGGGCCGAACCGCATCGCGGAGGGGGAGATGCAGATCGACACCGTGAGGAGTTCGGTCTGCTGGTCGTCGTAGGCCTTGGGCATCGATCCCCCTCTCCGTTGCGGGCGCAGGGTCCCCGGGACGATGGACCCGTTGACCCCTCGGTACAGTCAACGGTCGTCCGGCGGGCGATCTGAAGGGCGACGTGCACCTCGTTCCACCGATTCGCCCCGGCTGTACCGCCGAATCGCTGCCGGATCGGCGCGCTCGACGTCGCAGCGAATCGCTGCAGAATCGGCCCGAGGGGATCGCCGTGGATCGCCGCGGCGGTTTCGGGTGGTCAGGGTTGGCGGGTGCCCTTGGCCGGCCGGGCCTCGGCGCAGCCGCCGCCGACTCGATGCCGCGTCCATCGTGTTTCTCGCCAAATGGTTCGACCGTCCCGCCGACCGAAACGGCGCAACGTCCTGACCAGGTAGTTCGCGTCGGCGCGACGGGCCATCACGCCTCACCGGAACCATTTCGCTACAGACACCCCGGGCTTGGCCGTCTCCATGTCCATCGCCCCTTGTCGCGCAACGTCGCATCGTGCTCCCCCGGCAATCGACGGATGGGGCCGGTGCCGCCAGGGGTACTACGGTGACCGGACGTGACGAACCCCTGGGTGCTCGGTGCCCGACCCCGTACGTTGCCGGCTGCCGTCGTCCCCGTGGGGGTGGGCGCGGCTTGCGCCGTCGGCACCGGCGCCGCCGTCACCGTCTGGCGGGGCGCGCTTGCGTTGGTCGTCAGTCTGGCCCTGCAGATCGGCACCAACTACGCCAACGACTACTCCGACGGGGTACGCGGGACCGACGCCGAGCGGGTCGGTCCGGTGCGCCTCGTGGCCTCCGGCTTGGCACCTGCGGCCGCGGTCAAGCGGGCCGCGCTGCTGGCCTTCGCCGTGGCGGCGGTGGCGGGCCTGGTCCTCGCGGCCACTACGACGTGGTGGCTGATCGCCGTGGGCGCGGCGAGCATCGCGGCTGCGTGGTTCTACACCGGGGGGCCCAAGCCGTACGGCTATCTCGGGCTGGGCGAGGTCTTCGTGTTCGTGTTCTTCGGTCTGGTCGCCACGGCGGGGACGACGTTCGTCATGACCGAGCACCTCACCGGCCTGACGATCGGGGCCGGGGTCCCGGTCGGCTTCCTGGCGATGGCGCTGCTGGTGGTCAACAACCTGCGCGACCTGCCGACCGATCGCCAGGTGGGCAAGCGAACCCTGGCGGTGCGGCTGGGCGACCGGCAGACGCGGATCTTCTATGTCGGGCTGCTCGCCGCGACCTTCGCCGTGGCCTCGGTGGTGTCGGGCTGGTACGCCCGGCCGGCCGGAGTGCTGTCGCTGGTGGCCATCGCCTCCGCTCGCAAGCCGGCCATCGCGGTGTTGGGGGGCGCCAGCGGCCGCGACCTGATCCCGGTGCTCGGCGCGACCGGGAGGGTCCAGTTGATCTTCGGGACGGTCTTCTCGATCGGGATCCTCATCTCAGCCATCCTGCTCGACCGCTGAGCGACCCCGCTCCGGGGGCCGACCTCGTCAGACGGGTGCCCGTACTCTCGCCAGGTGGGTCGGGGTCGGGGTCTCGATCATCCTCCGGCCGATCTCGATGACGGCGGCGGCCGAGAGCGCCACTGCGGCGAACACCAACCACCCGACGCGGTAACTGCTACCGGTGACGAGGTACCCGAACACCACCGGCCCGATGGCGCCACCGGCGTAGGTGCCGGTCTGGGTCACACCGGTGGCCGCGGCGGGCGCCCCTCGATTGTGGGAGACGACCGCCAGGTTGAAGATCCCCGGCCACGACCAGCCGGCACCGAAGCCGATCAGGGTGCCTGCCAGCACGGCGCTGACGCTGCCGATCGACAGCAGCACCAGCCCGACCGATCCGATGATCAGCATGGTGACGACGACCCGGAAATGGCTGCGGGTCATCGTGTCCGCCCGCCACCCGCCGAACAGTCGCGAGGACAGGCCGATCAGGCTTCCGACCGAGAGCAACAGCCCCGCAGACCCGCGGCCGACGCCGGCATGCACGGCGGTCGAGGTGAGGAAGGCGCCCAGGCAGTTCACCATCGCCGAGCCCAGCCCGGCCCCGAGGCCGAGCACGATCAGCGCCGACATCGCCGCCTCCGGTCTGCCACGGCGAACCTGGGTGTCGGACGCGCCGGCAGATGCCGAACTCAGTGCTGCGGCGGACACCGTGCGGCCGCCGGTGTCCTGCCAGGTGGATTTGGGATGGCCGGGGTCGGGATGGTCAGCCCCGAGCCCGGCCGTGCTGATGCGGCCGGGCACCACCAGCGAGGCCGAAGCGGCGAGTACGCCTGCCAGGGCGAAGGCCCAGCGCCAGCCGACCGTCAATGCCAGGGTGGGCACAGCCAGGCCGGCGAGCAGGGTGGCCGCGGGGATGGCCGACTGCTTCACCCCGAAGGCCAGCCCGTTGCGGCGGGCCTTGACACCTGCCACGATCAGGGCGTTCGATCCGGGTTGGGCCAGGGCGTTGCCGAGGCCACCGAAGGCCAGCCACAGCAGCAACGCCCGCATGCTGGTGGCAGTGGACGCGCCGAGAAGGGCGATTGCGGACATGATCGAGGACGTACGCATCGCCGCCACCGGTCCGACCCGTTCGACCAGGCGACCGAAGGCCGCCGAGGCGAGCGCCGACACCCCGAAGTAGCCGAAGGCGATCCAGCCCTGCGACGACTCGGGGAAGGCGAGATCGGTGCGGACCTGCACGGCCATGCCGCCGAGCAGGAATACGGGCAGCACGCCGGCGGTCGACGTGGCGATGACCGATGCGAACACCCGGGACTGGCGCACGCCGCCGACCCTAGCGGTCGCCCGCCGGATCGAGGGTCTGCGGCCACCGTCCTGATGGGCTCAGAGGACCCGAACCAGCCCGAGCGACCCGGAGGGCTTCTCCCATGCGTGCACCGTGTGTTGGGTGCCGATGCCCTGCACGACACCCCCCGAGACCGACAGCAGGGGCAGGCTGATCGAGCAGTCGGCTCGCCACAGCTGGAGGTCTGGGGCGGTCTGCTCGATCACGGTGACCTCGGCGAGGTCCAACAACCGTTCGTCTAGGGTCAAGGCCTGCAGGGCGGTGCGGAGCTGCGCCGCTGGTTCCTGCAGATCGACCCCGAGTCGGCCGGCCACGGCTTGGCTGACCGCCGGGTTGCCCAGGTCGAGGACCACCGTTGTCTGGTAGGCGTGGAGGTCCTCCTTGCTTGCAGCAGCCGCGGCGGGGGCGCGGAGCGCCTCGAGCAGGTCGAGGCGGAGGCCGGGAACGTTCCAGGTGGTCGACTGCAGAACCACCTTGGTGACCGCCTCCCCGGCGATGGTGAACGCCACGACGAGACCGCCGCCGACCCAACCGTGCTGCCAGGGAAGCGGCAGCGGGATCGCCTCGGCCGCGGCTACTGCCGAACCGCCGACATGGACGGTAACCGTCACTGTGCCGTCGTTGTTGTGACGAAAGGAGGCCCCGTCGGCGGCCACGGCGCCGATGCTGCCGAGGGCGGAGCGAAATTCGGCACTGAGTGAGGCGGTGGCCGACACCTGCTCGAAGGTCTCGTCCGGCTTGGTCGCCGCCTGACCGGGCCTCCACCCGTGGCTGCCGAGCCGCCGGGCGATGTCCCACAGCACCCCGGCGCCCGGGATCACCCGGGTCAGGATGCCGGTTCGCAGCTCGCGTCGGTGATCCCGCCACCAACGGTCGGCGTCGTCAGCGTCGTCGAACAGCCAGGTGAGCCCGGTGGTGCCGTTGAGGGCCAGGCCGGCGGACAGTGAGAGGCCTTCGTCGACGATGGTGTGGCCGTCAACCGTCAGGGTGCACGCCGCACCGAATCCTCCACCCTCGTCGATGCTGGTGTCGGTCAGCTCGGTTATCCGCACCCGGCCGTCGGAGAGCTCCTCCCGGACGAAGGTCACCGCGGCATCGGCCTTGAACCGCAGGCCGTAGGTCTCGCTTCGTGTCGAGACCACGTAGGGGGCCGGGCCGGGCGGTACGAGGCGGCCGTGGAAGGACAGTGCGAGCCATTGTCGCATCCGTTGCGCTGCGGCGGATCCGATGGCTCCCGCGGCGAGGAGGCCGGTGGCCGCGGCGCCGGGACGGCCGGCGGCGAGCCAGGGCCGCTCACCGGCGCCGCCGGCGCGGGCCAGCGCCTGGCGGGCGCGTACCACCGCTTCGGCGGCGTCGCCGGCTCGCCTTCGGGCTGTGAGCAGGTCGTCGGCGAGCGCTGGTCGAGCACCGAGGTATCCCGCTGACGAGGCCCAGGCCATGTCCACCGCCGCCTGGAGCGGACCCGGCAGACGCCGCAGCTCGTCCTCGAGCCGCGCCAGCTCCTCGGTGAGTTCACCGAGGTCGATGAGCATGCCTTGGACGCTGGTCACCAGCCCTCCCCGCTGCCGCCACCGCCGGCGTGCCCGACCGGAGGACCGGCGAGGCCGGTCGCCTGCAGCTGCAGGCGCTCGGCCTGGTCGCGGCTGGCGACGGCGGCGGCGTCGAGCGCGACCTCGGCAAGCCGGCGGCAGCGTTCGGCGAGAGCGAGCTCCTCTGTCGCGCGGCGCAGGACCTGGTCCTGCAGCTGTTGGACGAACGGGCCACGACATCGGGCGAGCTTGGCGGCCGCCGCCCGACGACGGTCCTCGGCGACCTGCTCCAACGTTGATGCCGTTCGCCGAGAAATGGTCACAAGCCAGTCGAGCGCCTCGAAGTCGACGCCGACATTCTGGAAGAACCCTGTGTCCGTCATGACATGAAAGTAACGGAAAAACTAGCAAGGAGCCGTGGGATTTTCAGGGTCATGGCCGGGTCGCTGGCCGACAGGCGTACCGCCGTGCTCCGTCCCGGTCTGTGTTCAGCCGTGCCCGGGTACAGCGTGTCGGGCCTCCCACCAGCCCTCGAGCAGGCCGAGGAAACGACCCGGCTGCTCGAGGTGGGCCGTATGCCCGGCCTCATCCACCAGAGCCAGCGCCGGTCCGGGCCGGCCGTCGGTGCGGCCGGTGGCGTTGTGCAGGGAAGCGGCCATCGTCTCGGCCTCGGCTGCGAACTTGGTGTCGAGCGCCCCGGCCAGCAGCAACACCGGCATGGACAGCAGCGGCAGCCGGTCCCACAGCGGTTCCATCCGCCCGGTACCACAGTGGCGCAGGCTGGAAGCGACGCCCTCCGAACGGTTGCGCAGGCGGGCTGCTCGAGCTGCAGCGACATCGTCGAGGCCGGCGAAGAGGGGCAGGGACAGCCAGTGGTCGAGAAACGCTGCCAGGCCCCCGCCCTCGAGGCGGTCGGCGAGTTCGGCGTCGGCACGGTTGCGCGTCTCACGGGATTCGGAGCTCGTCAGACCGGGTGTGGCGCCGATGAGGACGAGTTCCTCCACCAGGTCGGGCTGGTCACAGGCGAGCTGCAGGCAGAGACGGCCCCCCATGGAATAGCCCAGATAGTGCGCTGTCCCGCCCACCTCGCCGATGAGGCGAGCAGCCTCGGCAGGGTCGGCGCCATCGTGGCGGACGGGACTGGCGCCGTGCCCGGGGGCGTCGATGGCGAGGACCCGGAACCGCCGGTTCAGCTGCTGCGGCAGGTTGCCCCAGCACCGGGCGTTCTGGGTGAAGCCGTGGACCAGGACGATGGTGGGTGCCCCCGGTCGGGGGTACTCCTCGACGGCAAGGGTCATGGCCCCAGTCCAGCAGACGCGCCTCAGCGGTCGGGACGCGGGTCGAAGCCGAACAGCCGGTAGATCGGATTGGCGGAACCCGGGTGGTCCGGTGCGGGTGGTCGCCCCGGTGCGGTCACTGCGGGCGAAGTGGCTGGTTCGGTGGTCGGTGCCGGTGTTGCGGTGGACGCCGACGGAACGCCTTCGCCGGTGGGTTCGTCGGGGCGTACCTTGCGGACTTGACCGCCGACCTGACCACCAGCCGGACCGTCTGTCAGGTCGATGATCGGGTCCTCGTCGGGATCGCCTCGGTCCACGACCGCGAGCAGGTGACCTTGCTCGGCCCTGCTGACGACGATCACACCGCACGCCTGCAGCTCCTCGAGCAGGTCGCCGACCGAGCGGTACCCGGATCCCTCGAGACTGAAGCCCGGGAAGTTGGTGCGAAGCCGTTCGCCGACCTCCTGCAGAGTGAGGCCCGACGGCTGACGGGCGTCGAGGGCCTCGATGACGAACTCGACCACGCCGGACCGGTCGACCACGCTCGACCGGTCCACAGCCGCTGACGGGGTGGTGGACCTGGGGTCGCGGGCCCCTTCGAGTGGTCGCAGCGCTTCGAACCAGCGTCCGCCGGATGGAAGGTCGAACAGGTTGGTGCGCGGCAACGGCGCCGTGAACACCCCGGGCAGATCCTCGAGGTCGACCAGGTCGACCCCGTCCACACCGCGGTCGAAACTCATGCGTTCCCGGTATCCCAGCACGGTGACCTTCACGCCGGCCTGGACGTAGCGGCTGAGCGCCTCGCCGAAGGCCGCGCCCTCGTGCGAGGCGATCACCACCTCGGCGAGGTGGCCGTGGCGGAAGTGATGCTCGATGTGGCGGGCGAGGGCGTCGGTCACGGTGTCGGTGCGTTGTAGCCGAGGCCGGACGAAGACCGACCAGCCCCATTGCCGCAGGTTGGACAACCACGCGGCGAGGCGCGCCTCGTGCCCGGGTGCCACCGTGGCGAACACGCAGGCGTCGACCCGGTCCTCGGCGCCGGCTCCCTCGGCGAACCAGGTCACCAGGCGATCCATCCGGGGGCGGTGGGCGGGGGAGGCCTTGCGGCCGAGGATCTCCGACAGGTTCTGGTCCATGTCGGGCGCGTCCCAGACCAGAAGTCGTCGGGTCACGCCCTTCGAAACTGAATCCGCCGTGCCCACCGCAACCGCCACCCGCCGTTGTCGCAGCGCCCCTCCGCAAGAGGAACGCAGCATTACCAGCACCTTACCGGGCGGTGTGGTTGCCGACTCGACCGGGAAGGCAGTTGTCGGAGCCTTAGGGCCGGCGTCCCCGGGTCCGGACCCGCTCCCCGTTGGACGATGCCGGCCTCTGACGATGCGGCATCGTGTCCGCTCACCGGGGATCATCGTGGGGTGCGCCGCCGGCGCAGTCGGGAGGGAGTCAGATGGGCAACGTGGCGACGGCATTCTGCGCGACCCTCGTCGATGAGTGGGTCCGGGGCGGGATCCGCGAGGCGTTCATCGCTCCCGGCTCGCGATCCACCCCGCTGGCACTGGCGCTCGCCGGCCATCGCGAGGTCCACGACGAGGTCGTCCTCGACGAACGGGTAGCGGCGTTCATGGCGCTCGGGTCGGCGCTGGCCTCGAGCCGGCCAGCGGTGGTGCTCACGACCTCGGGCACCGCCGTAACCCATCTGCACGCCGCCGTGGTCGAGGCTCACCTGTCGGAGGTACCGCTGTTGGTGTGCACCGCGGACCGGCCCCCCGAGCTGTACGGCGTCGGGGCGGCGCAGACCATCGACCAGCAGCGGATCTTCGGTACCGCCGTGCGCGCCTACCTCGATCTCGGGGTGCCCGACGAGCACAACCGCAGCGCCTGGCGGTCCCTGGCCGCCCGAGCGTTGGCCGAGACGATGGGCGTCCCTGCCGGTCCGGTGCAGCTGAACCTCAGCTTCCGTGAACCGCTGGTCGGCGACGGAGGCCCGATCCCACCGGGTCGTTCCGATGGGCGACCGTGGCATCGTCGGGTGGTGCCGGCGGCGACTCCGTCCGAGGCGCTGCTCGGCGAGTTGGCCGAGTCCTGGCGGGGTCGACGCGGGGTGTTGCTGGCCGGGGCCGGGGTCGATGATCCGCAGGCGGTGCTGGACCTGGCCGAGGAGCTGGGCTGGCCGGTGCTGGCCGAACCACGCAGCAACGCCCGCGTCGCCGCCCCGGTGGTCGTCGCCCATGCCGATGCCATCGTCCGGGTGAAGGCCTGGTCCGAACGGTTGCGGCCCGAGGTGGTGGTGCAGCTCGGTCAGATGCCGGCGTCGAAGGTCCTCGCCGGTTGGACTGCCGCAGCGGCGTCGGTGCCCGGCGCAACCGGCGCAACCGGCGCGGCGCCGGCCGAGCGGGTGGTCGTCAACGAGGCCGGCTCGTGGTGGGACCCCGACCGCCAAGCTGCGCTCGTCGTGGCCTGTACGCCGGGCCGCCTCGCGGCCGGGCTGTGCGAGCGGCTGCGGGCCGAGCGGGTGAGCCGGGCCGGGTCGGCGACCGGGTTCGACGCGCCGGTGCAGCGATTCGACGTCGATTCGCCGCCCGTCGGGTGGCTCGCCGCGTGGCGCGCCGCCGACGACGCAGCGGCGACCGCCCTCGGAGATGAGCTGGCCCGGGTCACGGGCGGGGCCATGCCCACCGAACCAGCGGTGGCCCGTGGGGCTGCAGCTGCCGCGCACCGCCAGGGCGCCGGGGCCCTGGTGGTGTCCTCCTCGATGCCGGTTCGTGACCTCGAGTGGTACCTGCCCCGGACCCCGACAGGAGACACCGCCCCGCAGGTGTTGTCCAACCGTGGGGCGAACGGGATCGATGGGGTCGTCTCGACGGCGGTCGGTGCTGCGGTGGCCTTGGCCCCGGCGCCGGTCTGGGTGTTGATCGGCGATCTGGCCTTCCTACACGACGGCAATGCGCTGCTGAACGTGGCCGAGCGTGATGTCACGGTGCGGCTGGTGATCGTGGACAACCGCGGCGGCGGCATCTTCTCGTTCCTGCCGCAGGCCTCCGCAGTGGACGGTGCCACCTTCGAGCGGTTGTTCGGGACCCGACAGCAGCTCGACCCGGCGGCGCTGTTGCGCGCGCACGACATCGAAACCGTCGAGGTCGATCGTGCCGATCGCCTCGAGCGGGGCTTCGAGGAGTTGCTGCACTGCCCTTCCAGGGTCGCGGCGCTGGTGGTCCGTACCGGCGACCGGGCGTCGAACGTGGCGGCCCATGACCGCCTGCACGCGGCCGTGGCCGCAGCCCTTCCCGCAGTGCAACCGGCCGCCGGGGCCTGATCGACGCGGCGCCCGGCTCAGCCGGTGGGGACCCGCTGGAACCCTTCGGCCAGACGACCCTCCGGCATGCCGGCTGCCGCGGCCTTGGCCCGTCCCCAGCCCCGCAGCCGTTCCTCGAACGCCGCGGGCTCGTGGTGGGATACCTGTGAGCGGTGGCAGGCCAGCGCCTGCAGCTTGCGCTCGAAGGTGTCGGAGACGTCGACGAACACGTTCTCGTTGGGCCCGCCCGCCAGCCAGACCTCCTGCACGGTGTGCTCACGCCACCCTTCCGCCAGGAGCTCAGGATGGGCGAACTGATTGCGGGCGTCGGGATAGACCGCGCACAGGGTGGCCTCCCCGACGGCCAGATGATCGGGGTGGCTTGCGAAGATCCGCTCGAAGTTCCGAACCGGGGACTGGGTGAGCACCCAGGTCGGTGTGAGCTGGCGGATCACCCGCGAGACGTCACGGCGCAACTCGAGCGTCGGGGTCACCCGCCCGTCGGGATAGCCGAGGAACACCACATGGTCGACGCCGACCGCCGCTGCGGCGGCCCGTTGCTCGCGCTGGCGCAGCGCCGCCATGTCAGCCCGGCTGATGGAGGCATCGAACCCGCCGGCATCCCCATCGGTGACGATGCAGTAGGACACCTCGATCCCGGCAGCGGTCCAGCGGGCAACCGTGCCTGCCATGCCGAAGTCGACGTCGTCGGGGTGGGCGGTCACGACGAGCACCGGTCCGTCCGGCAACCGTTGGTCGGGTCCATGCTCGGTCGGGTCGGTGTTGGCAGGGGTTGACGTCACCGGTCCAACTTAGGCACTGTGCAGGGTCCTGCCTCGATGGGTCAGCCCTGCGGTCAGGGCCGTACCAGCGCCCCGAGCACGGCGGCGAACTTGGCCTGCGTCTCGGCGAGTTCCGATGCGGGGTCGGAGTCGGCCACGATCCCGTTGCCGGCGTAGACCCGCACGGTGGCCCCGTTGAACTCGGCGGAGCGCACCCCGACGGCCCAGGCGCCGTTCCCGTCGGCGTCGACCCAGCCGACCGGCCCGGCGTAACGGCGACGGTCGAGTTCCTCGAGCTCGCGCTGCAGCTCCAGGGCACTCTCGCGGGGATCGCCGCCCACTGCCGGCGTGGGGTGCAATGCATGGACCAGGTCGAGCACCGATGGTTCCGGACGTGACAGCCGGCCCTCGACCATCGTGGCGAGGTGCTGCACGTTGGCCACCGCCACCACCGACGGCTGTGGTTCGGCGTCGAGGAAGGAGCACCACGGCAGCAGCGTGTCGTGCACCATGTCGATGGTGACCTGGTGCTCGTGGCGGTAGTTGGCGTTGGACAGCAGCGAGGCGGCCAGCTTGGCGTCCGCCGCGGGGTCGCCGAGCCGCGGCACGGTTCCGGCCATCGGGTGGGCGCGCACCACGTCACCGTGGCGGGACACCAGCAGCTCGGGGCTGGCGCACAGAAAACCGTCGATGAAGCTGACATAGCAGGTCGGGTACGCGGCCCGAAGACGTCGCAGTGCCGGCCGCGGGTCGACGGGCCGGTCGGCCGTGACCACCACTTCCCGGGCCAGCACGACCTTGCGCAGCTCGCCGGCGCGGATGCGTGTGGTGGCCCGTTCGACGAGGTCCATCCACCACGACGGTTCCCGGCTGGCCACGACGTCGAAGCGGGAGGGCAGGGCCATCGGCTGCTCGGGTCGCACCTCGGGGGGGCCGACCGGTTCGTCGCGGCCGACGACGACGGCCCACCGCGCTCCGTCGGGCTGGCGGTGCAGTTGGACGGCAGGGATCACCATACGGCCCGGTACGTCGGTCCGGAACGGGAGTGCCCCGAATGCGAGTGGTCCCGGTGCATCCGGCACCCCTGACCGCTCCATATCGTTCAGCATGGCGTGGACGTTTACGGCGAGCCGGCCCCGGTCTTCCGGACCGAACTCGATCGTGGCGGCACATCCGATTCCGGCCACGGCTGATCCGTCGTGGGTGATGACCATGCCGTTCGGCCCGGCGAACTCGACAAGGTCGAGATCATCATCGACCCGGAAGCCATGGGCTCGCAACGGGCCCGGGGCCGAAGCGGGGTCGCCGGCGTTCATCAGGGCCGGCGGGTGCCCACCAGCAGCTGGGCGATGCCGGTGGAGAGCTGGCGCTGCACGACGTTGTCGAATCCGGCGTCGCGCAGCATGGTGGTCAGGACCGGCGTCTCCGGCAGGTAGGCAACCGAACGGGGTAGGTACTGGTAGGCGGACTTGTCCGACAGGCGACCGCCGACGAACGGCACGACCTTGCCGAAGTAGATTCGGTGGCCGGTGGCGAGTAGCGGGTTGCGGGGGCTGCTCACCTCGAGCAGCGCGAGGCGCCCGCCCGGTCGTAGGACCCGGGCACACTCGGCGAAGAACGGTTCGAGAGCTCGCAGGTTCCGCAGGGCGAAGCCGCAGGTGATGCCGTCGAGGTAACCGTCGCGCAGCGGGAGGCGCAGGATGTCGGCCTGGGACAGCGGGGCGCTGGTCCTGGCGTGGTGCAGCATGCCGTAGGAGAGGTCGAAGCCGACCGCACGCAAGTCCGCCCGCTCGAGGTCCCGGCAGAAATCGCCGGTGCCGCATGCCAGGTCGGCGACCAAAGAACCCGGGGCCAGTCCAAGATCCCGGACGGTGCGGCGCCGCCACCCCACGTCCATACGGAAGGTCATGACCCGGTTGACGAGGTCATAGCGCGGGGCGATGCGGTCGAACATGTTGCGCACCGCCGCCACCTTCTCCTCGCCGGTTGGCAGGGGCGTTTCGGTGCGGCTCACGTCAGGAGATGGTAGGCACCTGCTCCATGGTGTGGCGCATCCGCGTCACGGGGACCGTCCGTGGCTGCTCAGGCGGGTCACGGCAGCTCGGTAGTCGGGCTTGCCGGCGGGCGTGCGGGGCAGGTCGGCCACGACCAGTACCTGCCGCGGCAGCTTGAAGCGGGCGAGGGAGCTCCGGCAGAAGCGGGCAAGTTGCTCCGTCGACAACGAGGCCCCCGGGGCCACGCGCACCAGGAGCCCGACGACCTCCCCGAAGCGCTGATCTGGGATCCCGACCACCATGGCGTCGGCCACTGCAGGATGACTGCGTACGACCCCTTCCACCTCGAGCGCATCGACCTTCTCCCCGCCTGAGTTCACCGTGCGCTCGCCGCGGCCGACCAGCTCGATGGTGCCATCGGACATCCAGCGCCCGAGGTCGCCGGTCAGCGCCCAGCGGACCCCGTCGATCGTGGGGAAGGTGGCGGCGCTGCGATCGGGGTCGTTGCGATAGCGCAGCGGGAGACGTCCGGTTCGCCCGATGCGGCCCAACACCGGGCTGTCGCGATCCAGGGGCCTGCCGTCGAAGCCGACCAGTGTCGTGTCGGCGTCCGGGACGAAGCCGTGGGAGCGGTCCACGACGCCGGCCAGATGCACCCGCCGGGCCTGGCCGCCGGTCTCGGAGGTGCCGTAGCCGTCGACGACGACGGCGCCGTCGAGATGGCGCAGCAGACGGGCCGCGGTGCCGGGCGCGAGCGCTGCTCCGCCACTGGCCACCGCCACCAGGCGGTCGAGGTCCCAACGTCCGGGGTGGCGATCCAGCTCGTCGGCCAGTGGCACGGCGAAGGCGTCGCCGACCAGGATCAGCTGTGCGACCTGCTCGCGTTCGGCGAGATCGAGCATGGCCACCGCGTCGAAGGTGTCGTCGGTGAACAGCACCACCGTTCCCCCCGACAGCAGGGTCCCCAGCGTGACCCATTGCGCCGTTCCGTGCATCAACGGGCATGCCACCAGCATTCGGGTGCCGTGATCAGGGAGGGTCCGAGCGACGTCGGCGGGCGCTTCGAGGGGGCGCCCGATGTGATGGTCGCCGCCCAGCGCGGCGAAGAACAGGTCCTCCTGACGCCACTCGACCCCCTTGGGCAACCCGGTCGTGCCCCCGGTGTAGAGCAGGTACAGGTCGTCGCCTCGGCGGTCGTGCCGGCGGGGGAGCGGGTCGAGGCGGGCCAGGTGCTCGGCGAACGTGCCGATCGGATGGACGGGCGGTCCCGGGGTCACGGTCCCGGCCGGCAGCAGGTCCGTGGCCGCCCTGACTGTGGGCTCCATGGAGTCCTCGCAGACGACGAGCGCCGGGTCGGCGTCGGTGAGGAGGTGTCGGAGCTCCTCGGCGGTGTAGTGCTGGTTGACGTTGAACGGCACGGCCCGGAGCTTGAAGGCACCGAGCATGGCCGCCACGTGGTGGGCGGAGTTGCGCAGCATCAGGGCCACCCGGTCACACGGTCCGACGCCGAGCTCGGCGAACAGCGCGGCCCAGCGCGCCGCAGTGTCCTCGAGGGTGTGGTAGGTGAGGCGTTCGCGGCCCGCGACGAGTGCCGAGCGGTCGCCGCGCCGGTCGGCCACCGCTTCGAACAGATCGGCAACATTGAAGGCGGCGGGTGAGTCCACGTCGATCCCCGAAGGTACTCAGTGGGTGACCTTCGTCACGAAATCGCCGGTCTCGGCCTGCGGCGAGGCCCATCCCGCGGGGACCATTTCCCAGCCGGTCATGCCACGGTGGTAGAAACAGATCATGCGTCGACGCCGACCGCTCACGATGACCGCGCTCGTTCTGTGTCTGGCCTCCGGGGCCATGGCCTGTGGTGGGGTCAAGCCGACCGTCAACGTCAGTGGCGACCCCAAGGCCGAGGCGGCGTTCGCCAATATCGCCGAGGTGCTTGCCGCCGACAAGGACGGCCGCTTCACCACGTTGCTGGCTTGCGCACAGCTCACCGGGGCGGGGGCCGCCATCACCGGCACGGGTCCGGTCACGCTGTTCGCTCCGACGAACTCCGCCTTCGCCAAGGCCGGGGTCAGCTGCTCGAAGGACAGCAACTCGAAGGACAGCAAGTTGAGCGAGTCGCAGTCCGCCGCCCTGCTGCGGACATTGGCCCAGCACGTGACGGACACCGACGTCCGGTTCAGCCCCCCGGCGAACTACGACGCCAAGAAGCCGCCGCTAGGGCTCGAGCTGGTCAACACCCGTCCGGTGACGGTGGACAGCATCCTGCTCGACGCTGCGGGTACGGCGCTGGTGGTCACGCCCGACAAGTCGGTCAGCACCGTCGACGCGCCCACGAAGAAGGCCAAGGTCATCGAGGCCGACATCCAGGCCCCCAACGGGATCATTCAGGTCATCGACGTCGTGCTGATCCCGCCCTCGAAGCCGGCCTACCCGCCGACGACGATTCCGCCCAAACCCTTCGAGTGATGCCCGCTCGGGTGCGCCGGTGAACCGGCGTGCCGCGCTACGTTCCGAGTTGGCCGGCCTGGTATTGGCGGCCGGTGCCGGCACCCGTCTGCGGCCCTTGAGTGACGAGCGGCCGAAACCGCTGTGCCCGGTGGGCTTCGATCCCCTGCTCGACGGGGCGCTCACCCGGGTGGCCGAGGCCCTCGGAGCGGACGCCGGGCTGGCGGTCAACCTCTGCCATGGGGCCACGATGGTCGATGCCCATCTCGCTGCGGGGCCGTGGGACTGGGTGCATCGCTCCTTCGAGCCGGTCGCGTTGGGCACGGCTGGAGCGGTTGCCCCGCTGCGCGGCTGGCTGGACGGCCGTGGGCTGCTCATCGTCAACGGCGATACGTGGTGCCCGGCTGGGTTGCACGGGTTCGTCGCGGCCTGGGACGGTGAACGCATCGCCGTGGCCGTGCACGGCTCGCCGCCGTTGCACGGGCGTTCTCCCATCGTGGCGTCGATCCTGCCGTGGAACGATGCACGTGGGGTGCAACCGGTCCCGGCAGGTTTGTGGGAGCGGTTCTGGCGCGACCGGCTCACTGCCGACGTGATCGAGGTGGCTGGCGTCGCCGGGCCGTTCGTGGACTGTGCCACCGTGGCCGACTACCTGCAGGCCAACCTCGGGTGGCTGGCCACCGGGTCGAGCGGGATCGCCGCGGGAAGCGCCGTGCACCCCACGGCGACAGTGACCGCCGGCGCCGTGGTGATCGGGTCGGTGATCGGTGCAGGAGCGACGGTGGCGGGGCGGGTCGACCGTTGCGTGGTATGGCCGGGGGCGCAGATAGGCCCGGACGAGGACCTCTCCGACATCGTGCGAACCGACTCGGGACGGACCTTCAAGGCCGACGCGTCGGCGTCGGCACCTCGGTGACCTGAGGCTCCGGGTTGTTCCGGGGCCGCGCCGCGAGCTGGCCGCAGGCCGCGTCGATGTCGTTGCCTCGGTTGCGGCGCACGGTGGCATTGGCGCCGAGGTCCTCGAGGCGGGCCCGGAAGGCGGCGACCCGTTCGGGCGGGGTTCCGGTGGTCGGGTAGCCGGGGGTGGCATTGAGGGGGATCAGGTTCACGTGCGCGCGAAGTCGCCTGGCCAGCGCGGCGAGGCGCTCGGCGTCGACGACTCGGTCGTTCACCCCGTCGATGAGGGCCCACTCGAAGGAGAGGCGGCGGCCTTTGGCGGCAAGGTAGTCCTCGCAGGCCGCGGTGAGCTCGCGGAGGGGATAGCGCCGATTGATCGGGACCAGCGAATCGCGCAGTTCGTCGTCGGCGGCATGGAGCGACACCGCCAGGTTGACCGGTTCGGGCTCGGTGGCCATGCGGCGGATCCCGGGCACGATGCCGACGGTCGACACGGTGAGGTGGCGGGCGGACAGGCCGATGTCGCCGTGCAGCCGCCGAATGGCGCCCCACAGCCGGTCATAGTTGGCCAGCGGCTCGCCCATCCCCATGAACACCACGTTGGACAGGCGCCGTTCGGAGTCGGCGGCGCTGCGCCGGGCCCGGACGACCTGCTCGACGATCTCGCCGACGCTGAGGTGACGATCGAAGCCCGCCTGGCCGGTGGCGCAGAACCCGCAGGCCATGGCGCACCCTGCCTGGGTCGAGACACAGACCGTGGTCCGGCCCGGGTAGTGCATCAGCACTGACTCGATCAGCCGTCCGTCGTGAAGTTCCCACAGGGTCTTGATGGTGTCGCCCCGGTCGGCGTGTTGCTGCGCGGCGACGCGCAGCGCCGACGGTGCGACGTCGTCGAGTTGCCCGCGGAGGGCCTTGGGGACGTTGGTCAGCTCGGCGGGGTCCCTGCCCTGGAGGTAGAGCCCTTGCCACACCTGATCGATCCGGTAACGAGGGTGCCCGACGAGCAGTTCGGCGAGTTCCCCCCGGTCGAGGTCGTAGCGGGAGCGGGCGGGGCGCTCAGCCATGGGGCGAGGTGGCGAACGCCCGGTCGGTCCTGGTGACGATGAAGCCGAGTCGTTCGTACATGGCGAGCGCGCCGAGGTTGTCTCCCTCGACGAACAGAACGCCTTCACCGGCACCCTCGGCGGTCAGGTGCTCGAGGCCAGCGGCCACCAGACGTGGGCCAAGACCGTGGCCGGCGTGCTCGGGGGCCACTGCGATGATGTGGATCTCCCCGAGCGGTGGGTCGTACTCGATGAACAGCTTGGTCCAGCAGAACCCGGCGAGCCGGCCATCGATCTCGCACATGAGACAGCCCGCCGGGTCGAACCACGGCTGTGCCATGCGCTGGTCGAGCTGGGCTCGGGTCATGCGGCCCTGATCGGGGTGGGAGGCGAAGGCCCGGCGATTGAGGTCGAGGAGGGCCGGTTCGTCCTGGCCCACCACGAAGGGCCGGGTGGCCAGGCCGCGTAGTTCATCGGGCAACTCCAGCGGGAGCGGACGCTTCATCTGGTGGAGGATGCGGTGCTGGTGCAGCCCGAGGCGGGCGACGACCTCGAGGTGCGCGGGGGTCGGATCACTCACCCAATAGTGGGTGTGCTCGCCGGAGCCCTTCAGCGCGCGGGCGAGCAGCGGGGCTCCGAGATCGACCAGGCGGCCGATGTGCTCGGGGTCGACGACCAGCTCGGCGACCCAAATGGCCTCCGCGGGAAGGCGGGTGACTTGGGCGTAGGCGATCAGGACGTCGTCGTGGGTGGCCCACGCGCACGCGAAGTCCGGGCTCGCGGTGGCGGCGAGTCGGGCCCACTCACCGTCGCCGAGCGGCGCATGACGCAACGCCGGCGTCAACCGGCCGAACAGGTGCTGCACCGCAGCCCGGTTGTCGCTGTCGAGATGATGAACCGGTCCGTGCAGCGACATCGTGCCGACACTATCGCCGGAGGCGGTGATGGGCGTGTGCGTCGGCCGAGGCTACGGTGCGGCACGGGAGGCGCGATCACGATGGGCAAACCGAGGACACCGAAGGGACGGACCCGTGAGGTTGCCCGGCGACTCGCCGAGTCGTACCCCGAGGCGGAGTGTGAGCTCGATCACCGCAATGCGTTTGAGTTGCTCGTAGCTACCATTCTGTCCGCCCAGTCGACCGACGCGAACGTCAACAAGGTGACTCCGGCGTTGTTCGCCCGCTTCCCGACGGCCGAGGACCTGGCCCATGCAGATCCGGCCGAGGTCGAGCAACTGGTGTTCGCGACCGGGTTCTACAAGGCAAAGACCCGGAGCTTGCTGGGTATGGCGAACCGATTGGTCGAGGTGTACCGCAGCGAGGTGCCGGGCGCGATGGCCGATTTGGTCAGCTTGCCGGGGGTGGGCCGCAAGACCGCGAACGTGGTGCGCAGTGTCGCGCTCGGCCTGCCCGGCCTGCCTGTGGACACCCACGTGCTGCGTCTGTCGAATCGGCTCGGTATCACCACCGAGTCCGACCCGGTGAAGGTGGAGCACGAGATCAACGCGCTGTTGCCTGCTCGGGAACTCGGGGAGTTCAGCCTTCGGCTGATCCTGCACGGTCGTCGGGTGTGCGGCGCCCGCAAGCCGAACTGCCCAGCCTGTTCGTTGGAAGAGATCTGCCCGTCGAGCCAAGTGCCACGTTATGTCCGCTAGCAGTCCTAACGCAGTAAGCAATAGGGAAAATGGGCTATTTCTGCTTTGATTGCCACCACGACGCTCCGTGGCCTGAGGTACACTCTGGGTTACCAGGTTCCCGCCACCTGGTAACCGGCGACACAGGGCTCCGCCGCCCAGTGTCGCCCCGTCAGCGCCGCTATGAGCGGCGCTGACGCCGTTTTCGCTGCGTCTCGGCGCTCCGGCCGGCCTCAGCCGGCGAGGAGGAACCCGTCGGGGTCACCGCGTCGGCCCATTCCTGGAGTTCCCGTGCCGTTGCACTCGCACACACCGCGGCGAACCCGACGCGCTCGACCCTGTTCGACCTCGTACGCGAGCGCGTCAGCCAGACCCTTGACCGGGTGAGCGCCGGCGACTTCGTGGCCGTGTCGATGGAGGAGCGCGTGCAAGGCCGGTAAGGGGAAAGCCCCACTCGCTCGGATCAGGGCCGTGCAGATCGATCGGAGCCGCCGACCCCACCGGGGGACGACCCGATGGTCGAGCGGCGTGGGTTGCTCCTGGCCTGCGAGGCCCGGCTTACGCCCTCGGCGGTGTCCGAAGTTCGGGAAGAGCGCGCGCCGGTGCTGTTCGAGCGTTCGTCGGAGCTGCGCGTGTCGCCCGGCGCGTTCGGCCATCTCTGCTCCCAGGGCGGCGAGTTCGGCCTCGAGCTGGGCGCACCGTTCGGTGAGTTGCTGGCGGCGCGGTCCCAGCGGGAGGCCGAACTCGCGCACGGGATCGATACGGGTGCGGTCGAAGGAATGGGTGACGGACATGGCAACCACCATTGGGAGATGGCGTTTCGGAGAGGCCGGAACATCAGATGCAATCGCCTGGCCTGATCGATCTACGCCAGTATCCCCACCCGCTGTGACAGCGAACGTCAGCTGCAAAGAGTCAGCGAATGACCACGTCAAGGAGTTTCCGCCCCTCTGCGCTGATCCGCTGCGTTGACTCCGGGCGAATCGACGTCGATTCACGCCGAGTCAACGCCGTGGGTGATCCGCACACCCACTCAACCGCCGATCGTGAAATTGACCACTCTTCGTGACTATTGCCGAGGGAGGGTGCGGAGGAGGCGATCGAGTCGACGCACGCCCGAACGCAAGGAGCGTTCAGCCTCCTCGAGCTCGACGGCATGCTGTTCGGCTTTCACCCGGTACTGCTCGTCGGCCAGGGCTGACACACGTGCCGTGAGCTCCTCGAGCGAGGAAGTGATGGTGGACAGCTGCGCGGCGAGGCTGGTCATCGGGCCACGGTAGGCGCGCCGATAGGTCCGAACGGGACGAGCGTTCGGCCCGGTCGGTAGCGTTGGGGTGCCATGTTGAAGCGACTCGATGTCCGCGGTGTGCCGCTCGAGGCTCTCCGCCACGCCCTACCCAAGCCGCTGGCTGCCGGCGATGAACCGGTCGCCGCCGTACGAGAAATCCTGGATGCGGTCGAATCCGGCGGGGACGAGGCGGTGCGCGCCTACACCGAGCGATTCGACAAGGTCCGCTTGGCGCGCCTCCGTGTCCCCGTCGGGGACCTGGACGCTGCGCTAGAGGGCCTCGACCCCACGACCAGGTCGGCGCTCGAGGCCGCGGCGGCATCGATCACGGCGTACCAGCGGGCCACGCTCACGCCGCCGCATACCCACCAGGCGGACGGGGTGATCATCCGTTCCTGGCGACAGCCGGTGGCCCGGGCGGGCTGCTATGTGCCCGGAGGTCGCGCCGTCTACCCGTCGACGGTCCTGATGACGGCGATTCCGGCCAAGGTGGCGGGGGTCGAGGAGGTTGCGCTCTGTGTGCCGCCCGATCGGGAGGGGCGTGTCCCGGCGGTCACGCTGGCGGCCGCAGCCGTGGCCGGGGTGGATGAGGTGTACGCCATCGGCGGGGCCCAGGCCATCGCAGCCCTCGCGTTCGGAACGGAGTCCATCCGGCCGGTGGATGTGATTGTCGGTCCGGGCAACGTCTACGTGGCGATCGCCAAGCGTGAGGTGGCCGGCCGCGGTTTGGTGGCGATTCCGTCGGCCTTCGCCGGGCCCTCCGAGGTGGTCGTCGTGGCCGACGAGACGGTGCCGGCCGATTTCGCGGCCATCGATGTCATCGTGCAGGCCGAGCACGGCCCTGACGGCCTGGCGTGGTTGGTTTGCTGGTCCGACAGCGTGGCGGACACGGTGAGCGCGGCCATCGAGCGGCTCGTGGAGTCGGCGCCACGTAAGGCAGAGATCCTCGCAACACTCGAGCTCAACGGCTACGTGGTCGTCTGCGACGGTCCGGCCCAGGCCATCGAGGTGGCGAACCTCATTGCCCCGGAGCATCTGCAGCTGCTGTGTGACGCCGCGGTCGCCGAGGTCGGCCGGGTGCGAAACGCGGGTGCCGTGTTCCTCGGTCAGCACTCGCCGGCGTCGATCGGCGACTACGCCGCCGGACCGAGTCACACGCTGCCGACCTACGGGTCTGCCCGCTTCGCCTCGGTGCTCTCGGTGGACGACTTCACCAAGCACATGCACACCATCGAGGTGACGGCCGCCGGTTTCGAGCGGCTGGGCCCCCATGTCGTCGCCCTGGCTCTCGCCGAGGGTTTCGATGCCCACGCCTCCTCCATCACCCTGCGGCAGGCTGCCCGATGACCACTCAACGCATCCAACCCCGTGACGACCTCGCCCTCATGGAGGGCTACCACTCCCCGCAGGTCGACGTAGCCGTGCGGTTGAACACCAACGAGTCGCCGTTTCCGCCACCGGCCGCGTTCGGCCAGCGTCTCGCAGCCGCGGTCGCCGACGTGCAGTGGCACCGTTACCCCGACCGGGCAGCGAATGAGCTACGCACCCGAATCGGCGCCTTGCACGGGGTCGGCCCCGAGCAGGTCTTTGCCGCGAACGGTTCGAACGAGGTGCTGCAGACCCTGCTGCTGACCTACGCGGGTTTTGGGCGTACCGTCGCCACCTTCGAGCCGACCTATGCCCTGCACGCCCACATCGCCCGCCTGACCGGGGCCGGGGTGATCGAGGGGGAACGGGACGACGAGTTCGTCCTGCATCTCGATGAGGTCGATCGCGTCCTCACCGTCGGCAACCCCCGGGTGTTGTTCCTGTGCTCGCCCAACAACCCGACCGGCCGAGAGGAGTCACGGGAGTTGGTCGAGGCAGTCCTCGAGCGTATGACCGCCCAAGGCGGCCTGCTGGTCGTGGACGAGGCGTACGGGCAGTTCGCGTCGTGGTCGGCGGTGGATCTCATTGCCGAGGAGACCCCGTTGGTGGTTACCCGGACGTACTCGAAGACCTGGTCGATGGCCGCGGCCCGACTCGGTTACCTGGTCGGCCCAGCGTGGGTGGTCGCCGAACTGGAGAAGATCGTGCTTCCCTACCACCTCGACGTGCTCAAGCAGCGGGCCGGGGTCATCGCCCTCGACCTCGCCGAGGACATGGAGGCGCGGGTGGCCGCCGTGGTGGAGGAGCGGGAGCGGGTGATGGGCGCTCTCGGGCAGCTCCCCGTCGACGTGTGGCCGTCCGGCGCCAACTTCGTACTGCTCAGGCCGCGCGAACGTAGTGGCGACGAGGTGTGGAACTCGTTGTTGCAGCACGGTGTGTTGGTGCGAAACTGCGCCTCGTGGCCCCGGCTCGAGGGTTGCCTGCGCGTCACGATCGGTACCCCGGCAGAGGACGAGCTGTTCCTCGCCGCCTTGAAGGAGGCTCTCTAGATGGCGCGACAGGCGCAACGCAGCCGGGTCACCAAGGAGACCTCCATCGAGGTGCGCATCGTTCTCGATGGAACCGGCCGCAGCGAGATCTCCACCGGCATCGGTTTCTTCGACCACATGCTCGACCAGTTGGCCCGTCACAGCGGGATGGATTTGGTCGTCCGTTGCCAGGGCGATCTACACATCGACACCCACCACAGCGTGGAGGACACCGGCATCCTGCTCGGCGAGGTCCTCGCCGAGGCGCTGGGCGACAAGGCCGGCGTACGTCGATTCGCCTCGGTGCGGGTGCCGCTCGACGAGGCGCTGGTCGACGTCGCCCTCGATCTGTCCGGTCGTCCGTACCTGCACTGGGAGGTCGACCACCCGGTCGGTCCGGTGCTGTTCGGCACCCCGCCCTTCGACGCTCAGCTGGCGGAGGAGTTCTTCCGGGCGGTCATCACTGCGGCCGGCATCACCCTGCACGTCACCTTGATCCGTGGTCGCAACACCCACCACATCGTCGAGGCGACCTTCAAGGCCGTCGCCCGTGCCCTGCGCGACGCCGTACGGGTCGAGGGCGACTCCATCCCCTCCACCAAGGGCACGCTGTGAGCGTCTCGTCCGGCACCGAGCGTCCCCTGGTCGCCGTACTCGACTACGGCATCGGCAACCTCCGTTCGGCGCAGAAGGCCCTCGAGAAAGCGGGTGCCGACGCCCGCCTGACCGCTGATCCCGAGCTCATCGCCGGCGCGAAAGGCGTGGTTTTGCCCGGCGTGGGCAACTTCGGGCGTTGCATGGAGGCCGTCCATGCGTCAGGTCTGGGGCAGCTCGCCGTACAGGCTGCGGGTTCAGGACGGCCGTTCCTCGGGATCTGCGTCGGCTTGCAGATGCTCTACGAGCGGTCCGAGGAGAGCCCCGGGGTCGCTGGCTTGGGCATCGTTCCGGGAACGATCGTCCGCCTGCCCGACGGGGTGAAACGCCCGCAGATGCAGTGGAACCGCCTGCTCCGGGTTCGCCCGAGCGCCTTGCTCGACGGGCTCGGCGCCGACCCGTGGGTCTACTTCGTGCACTCCTACGCGCCGGACGACCCCACCCATGCGGTCGGGACCTGCGACTACGGCACCACGATCGTGGCGGCGATCGAGGCCGGAAGCGTATGGGGCTGCCAGTTCCATCCCGAGAAGTCCGGTGCGAACGGCCTGCGCATCCTGTCGAACTTCGTCGCGGCCTGTACCGGCGCCTCTGTCCCGGCGCAGAACTGAGTGGATGTGACCTTCCGGCTTTTCCCGGCCATCGATCTGCGCGGCGGCCGATGCGTGCGCCTCTACCAGGGTGACTACGCCCAGGAAACGGTCTACGGTGACGATCCGGTCGCCCAGGCCAAGCAGTTCGCCGATGCCGGTGCGTCATGGATCCACGTGGTCGACCTCGATGCCGCCCGCTCCGGTGAGCCGGTCAACCGGCCGGTCATCGCGGCGATCGCCGCTGCGGTCGACGTGCCGGTACAGACCGGCGGTGGCGTGCGCTCGGTGGAAGCGGCGGCAGCGCTGTTCGAACTGGGGGTCAGCCGGGTGGTGGTCGGTACGGCGGCGATGACCGACGAGGGCCTGGTGCCGGCGGTGGCTCGCCTCGGCCGGGTGGCGGTCGGGCTCGATGTGCGCGGCCGTGAGGTAGCGGTCCGCGGCTGGACCGAAGGCAGCGGCGTCGACGTGTTCGACGCCGTCCGCCGGTTCGAGGGATCGGCCGGTTCGGCGACGGTCGCGTCGGCCGGTGGCGTGGACGCCTTCGTGGTCACCCAGATCGAGGTGGACGGCACCCACGCCGGACCCGACGTGGTGCTGTATCGCGAGCTGCTCACGGCGACCGGCGTCGAGGTGGTGGCCTCGGGTGGCGTCGGCCGGCTCGACCACCTCGACGCCTTACGGGAACTGGCCGTCGAGGACCGCCGGCTCGGCGGCATCATCGTCGGCAAGGCGCTCTACGACGGAGCGTTCACCGTGGCTGCCGCCGTCGCCGCCTGCGGGGGATGACCGAGGCCGGCGGCGTCTGGGCTCCCGGTAGCCGTGAGCTGACCGCAGCGCTCGTCGCCTCGGTCACCCTGGTGGGATCCGAGACCCTGGCCATCGCCACCGTGATGCCTGCGGTATCCGACGAGCTCGGGGTCGTCGGCTACGGCCTGGCCTTCAGCGTCTTCTTCGTCGGCAGCATCGTCGGGGTGCTACTCGCCGGCCCAGCGACGGACCGTGTCGGGCCCCGTCGTCCGTTCCTGATCGGGATGGGGTTGTTCGGCGTCGGCCTCGCGGTCGGCTCACTGGCGCCGGCGATGTCCGTGCTGCTCGCCGGCCGTGGGTTGCAGGGCCTCGGGGCCGGAGTCATCCCAGCCGTCGGGTACGCCTGCATCGGACGGGCCTATTGCGAGCCGGCCCGGCCGCGCATGTTGGCGGTGTTGTCGACGGCCTGGGTGCTTCCCGGCCTGATCGGGCCCGGCCTGGCCGGTTTCGTCGCCGCCCAGGCAGGTTGGCGTTGGGTGTTCGGCGGGTTGCTCCCGTTGGTGGTGCTGACCGCCGCCGCCGCGATCCGCCCGCTCGGGCGCCTGGAACCGGTAGAGGTTGCATTGGCGATCCCCGGACTTCCTGCGATCGCCGGTCTGCCGGTGCTCGACACCGTCCGGTTCGCTGCGGGCGTCGGCCTGGTCGTCGCCGCGGTCGATCGGCTGCTGCCCTTTGGCGTGGTGGCATTGGCCATCGCGGCGGCCATCGCCACCGTCGGCGTGTTGTGCGCCGCGGGACCGGCCCGCCGGCTGTTGCCGGTCGGCTGGTGGCGGGCTCGCCGCGGGGTCGCCGCTGCGGTGGCCGTGCGTGGTCTGCTGTCCTACGCCTTTCTGGCCGTGGATGCCTTCGTCCCGTTGGTGCTGACTGATGTGCGCGGGCGTTCCGTTGTCTTCGCCTCCGTCGCCGTCAGTGTCAGCGCGTTGGTCTGGAGTGCCGGATCATGGGCGGCCGAGCGCCTCGTTCCGCGGGTCGGCACCACGGGACTCGCCGCTGCGGGAGCGGCGCTGGTCACGGTCGGGGTGGGGTGGCAGATGGTGCTGTTGGTCCCGGCGGTGCCCATCCCGGTCGGACTCGCTGGGGTGGCCACCGCGGCCTTTGGGATGGGGCTGTCGTTGACGCCGTTGTCGATGCTGGTCCTTGACCAGCAGCAGGAGGCATCCACCGGCCGGGCCTCGTCGTGGATGGCCTTGTTCGAGCAACTCGGATTCGCCGCCGGACCGCTCCTGGGGGGGTTGCTGGTGGCGGCCGATCCGGTCCCGCCCGGATTGACCCGGGGCCTCGCCGTTGCGTTCGCCGTGGCCGTGGCCGTCGCCGCGTTGGCAACAGCGCTTCGGCCGCGGTTGCTGCCCGTCGCCGCCACCGCCGTGCCGGGACCGACCCTACCGTCAGGCCGATGACCCCGTCCGGCCTGTGACCAGCGCGGCTCAGTGCTCGGACGCGGGCGCGTTGGTCGGGGTGCTCCCGACCAGTCCGAGTTCGGGCCCCGGTTCGCCGGGCTCTGATCCGGCCGCCGAGCCTGTTGCGGCCGCTGACCCCGGCCCGGCCGGTACATCGAGCCGGCCGAGTCGCACGAACTGCAACGAGGCGGCGGCGGGGCTCTGCGTCGCCCAGGCCTGGATGTAGGGGTCGCCGGTGACCAGCACGATCTGGTGGTAGCTGGCCAGGCGGTGCACCGTTGCCAGGAGCTGCTGGACCTCCGTCGGGGCGAGGCCGGCGAAGGGATCGTCGAGCAGCAGAGGAAGCCGTTCGTGGTGTGCGCCGAGCCCGCGCAGGTCGATGACCCTATCGAGGAGTACCCGGGCTGCGTCAGCGGCCATGGAGTCCTCGGCGGCGAGCCGATGCGAGCCGAGCCGGCGCAGCTCGGTCTTGCGGATGGCCAGGGCCTCGATCTGCCTTCGGTAGGCGAGCACCCAGGACAGCGACGCGCCGTCGGTGAGGGTCTCCCAGTCGGCGTTGGCCGCAGCATGGGCCCGCTGCGCCTCGATCAGGGTCTGGCGGAGCAGTGGATCGGCCATGGGCCCGACGGTGGACGCCAGGCGATCGAAGCGGGTCACCCCGTGGGTAGCCAGAGCGGCCCGTTCCCGGTGCCGGATGCGCCACATGATGCAGCGGTCCCCGACGGTGATGACGGCGGCCACCGCGGCCAGGAGCAACAACGCATTCGCCGTGAAGGCATTGTCCCCGATCCGGTCGTGCAGGGCAGTCAGCGCTGCGCCGATCGCCACGCAGGCCGCGGTCAGCAGCGGCCCGATCCGTTGGACCGGACGGTGCTCGCGTAGCTGCACGACGGTCTCGTCGTGCAGTTCCGCCAGCTTCTCGAAGGCTTCGACGTCATCGAGGTCGGCCCCGGGGAGGTCGTTGTGGGCCACGGCGAGCTCGTCGCAGGTGCGGACCACGGCGTCGGCGGCCGCCCACAGCCGGGCCTGGTCCAGCGCCGCAAGGCGACGGGCCAGGGGGTGGTCGTCGGTGCCGGTGTCGAAGCCCCGGTCGAGTTGGCGGGCACCGAGACGCAGGAGCTGCGGCGCCTGGTCTGCGTCCATCCCGACCCAACTGAGCACGTCGAGCCCGTGGGGGGTATGAAACTCGTCGGTGACGTCGGTACCGGCGTCGACGTCGAGGACCTGGCCTGCCCCTCCCAGGGGCCGGAAGACGACGAGGTGACGGTGATCGTTGTCGATCAGCTCGAGATGGTGGCCGGCGCCCGCGGGTCCGAGCGCATGGACCAGCAGGGACAGGCACCGGCCACGCAGCGCCGGGTTCTCGTGGAACGCGATGGTCAACCCCGCGTGCAGGTCGAGCGTGAAGGTGCTCTGGGGTTCTTCGACGACGAGTCGCTGGATTTCCACTGGCTTCCGATCCCGGACGGCTCGGCCTCGAAACCTAGTGCCAGCGGTTCGGCGAATCGGTGACCTTGCGCAGCGCCCGCCTAACATCGCCCGGTGTACGCGGTCCGTGTGATCCCCTGTCTCGACGTCGACAACGGCCGGGTGGTGAAAGGCGTCAACTTCGTCGGCCTGCGCGACGCCGGCGACCCGGTGGAGCTTGCCGCGCGCTACGACGCCGAGGGTGCCGACGAGGTCGTCTTCCTCGACATCACCGCCAGCTCCGACGGTCGTCGGACCATCGTGGACCTGGCCCGTCGCACCGCCGAGACGCTGTTCATCCCCTTCACCATCGGTGGGGGAATCCGTAGCGTCGAGGACGCCCGGGAGTTGCTGCGTGAGGGCGCCGACAAGGTCTCGGTGAACACTGCTGCGGTGCAGCGGCCGGATCTGGTCGACGAGCTGTCCGTCGAGTTCGGGGCCCAGTGCGTGGTCGTGGCGATCGATGCCCGTCGCAGCGGGGCAACCGCTTCGGGCTTCGAGGTGTTCATCCGGGGCGGCCGGACCCCGACCGGGCTCGACGCCGTGGCCTGGGCCCAGGAGATCGAACGGCGCGGCGCCGGTGAGATCCTGCTCACCTCGATGGACCGCGACGGCACCAAGGACGGCTTCGACCTGCCCCTGACCCGGGCTGTGAGCGAGGCGGTCAACATCCCGGTGATCGCCTCCGGCGGGGTCGGTACGCTCGATCACCTCGTCGAGGGGGTGCGAGACGGCAAGGCCGACGCCGTGCTCGCGGCGTCGATCTTCCACTTCGGCGAGTACACCGTGGGCGAGGCCAAGGCGACCCTGCGCGACGCCGGTTTCGCGGTCCGCCCGGCCGACTGATCCAACAACAGACCGATCCAACAGCCGACATCCGGCCGGTCAGGCGCCGGCGGTACCGACCCGTTCGACGAAGGCGGTGACCGCTTCGATCAGGAACGCGCTGTGACCCCACAGGAAGTGGTCGGCGCCGGCCACCGTGACCACCTCGGTGTTCGTCCACCCGGCCACGGTGGCGGTCGCCTGGGCCGGCGGGTTGAACTGGTCGTGCTCCGGGCACAGCAGCAGCTTGGGGCGGGGGTCCTCGGCCACCGCGGCGAACCGCTCGGCGGCCACCACCCGCAGCGGTGGGGCGATCGGGGTCCAGCCCGCCACCACCGGGTGCGGGGTGGCCAGCGAGACGTCGGCGCCAAAGGACCACCCCGACACCACGACCGGGGCCGTGAGGCCGCGCTCGGCCAGCGCAGCGGCCAGGGCATCGATGGCCGCGGTGACGTCGAACTGTTCGGCGCCGCCCTGGTCGTGGGTGCCGCTCGACGCACCGACGCCACGGAAGTTGAACCGCAGGGCCGCGATGCCGCGCTCGGGAAGGGCCCGGAACAACGCGTCGGGCACCCCGTCACGCATCGATCCGCCGTGGAGCGGGTGGGGATGGCACAGCACCGCCGCACCGCGCACGTCCTCGGGGAGATGGATCTCGGCCTCGAGCCGTTCGCCGTCGGCGGTCGTGAGCACCAGCGATTCTGCAGCCATGGCGGCGAACGCTAGCGTCGAGCTCGTGACCACGACGGACGGCAGCACCACTGCTCCACGCAACCGGAAGCTGAACGGGGCCGAGGGCCTCCCGATCACGATGTTGAGCGACCGCGTGCTGGTGAAGACGGAGCAGGCTGAAGGCGACCGGCGTTCCACCGGCGGCATCCTGATCCCGGCCACCGCGCAGATGGGCAAGCGGTTGTCCTGGGCGGCGGTGGTCGCAGTCGGCCCCAACGTCCGGTCGATGCAACAGGGTGACAAGGTGCTGTTCAACCCCGAGGACCGCTACGAGGTAGAGGTGCGGGGCGATGACTACATCATCCTGCGCGAGCGCGACGTTCACGCGGTCGCCGCCGAGCGGCTCGAGGACAGCGCCCACGGCCTCTACCTGTGACCGGGCTCGGCTGTCCGGCCACGTACGGGTTCGCACTGGGTCGCGCAGCGGGGGCGGCGCTACAATGCCACGATGGAGTTCGTCGTGCCGGCTCGTTGGTGGTGGTGCAGCAAGACGGCGTGACGCGTCCCGGTTGACGCAGCACATAGGCCGTCCCGCTCGGGACGGCCTCTTTCGGTTTTGGGCGGCGGGCCGGTCCGGCCACCCTGACAGGGCAGGAAGTCGTTCACCATGTCGGAGCAGTCTTCCACGATGAGCCAGCAGTACCGCACCCTCGGCGGGATCGTCGTCCACCGAACCGTCGAATCGGTGACCGCCGCGCCGGCCGTCGAATCGCTCATCGACCGACTCGACGCCCGTCGTGGGGTGCTGCTGTCCTCCAGCTACGAGTACCCGGGGCGCTACACCCGTTGGGACCTCGGTTTCGCCGACCCGCCGCTCTCGGTGTGGGCCCGCCAGCGCGAGGTCCACATCGATGCGCTCAACACTCGCGGCGCGGTGCTGCTGCCGGTCGTGGCCGCTTGCTTCGGCGCTATCGGCGGCGACCGGGGCGAATCGACGCCGAATCGCCCCGATTTCGTCGAATCGACGTCGATTCGCCCCGACGGGATCGATCTCGTCGTCCGCCGCCCCGACCGGAGGTTCGAGGAGGAAGAACGGAGCCGCCAACCCTCGGTCTTCTCCGTGGTCCGGACCCTCATCGATCTGTTCCGCTCCTCGGAGGATCCGCATCTCGGGCTCTACGGTGCCTTCGGCTACGACCTGGCCTTCCAGTTCGAGGAGTTGCATCTGCACCTCGAACGTCCCTCCGACCAGCGGGACCTGGTGCTGTACCTGCCCGACGAGCTGCTCGTCGTCGACCATCGACGGGAACAGGGTCAGCGCCGCCGTTACGACTTCACGGTCATCGGGAGCGACGCGCAGCCTGTCACGACCGTGGGCCTCGAACGTTCCGGGGTGGCGCTGCCGTACCGGCCGCGTGCCGCGGTGGTCGCCGCCAGCGATCACCGACCCGGCGAGTACGCGGCATTGGTCGAGGAGGCGAAGGGCTCGTTCCGCCGGGGCGACTTGTTCGAGGTGGTGCCCGGTCAGTGCTTCACCGAGCCATGCCCCGCCTCGCCGTCGGAGCTGTTCCGCCGGCTTCGCGAGCGCAACCCGTCGCCCTACGGGTTCCTGATCAACCTTGGCGAGGCACCGTCGCAGTCCGAGCCCGAGGCGGGGGAGTGGCTGGTCGGTGCTTCCCCGGAGATGTACGTCCGTGTCGACGAGGCCCGGGTGGAGACGTGCCCGATCTCCGGCACGATCGCCCGTGGCCGTGACCCCATCTCCGATGCTGCCCAGATCCTGGCCCTGCTGAACTCGGACAAGGATGCGTCGGAGCTGACGATGTGCACCGACGTCGACCGCAACGACAAGTCGCGGATCTGCGTGCCGGGGTCGGTCAAGGTCATCGGTCGCCGCCAGATCGAGATGTACTCCCGGCTCATCCACACCGTGGACCATGTCGAGGGCCGGTTGCGTCCGGGCTTCGACGCGCTCGATGCGTTCCTCAGCCACACCTGGGCGGTGACGGTCACCGGCGCGCCGAAGGCGTGGGCGATGCAGTGGATCGAGGCCCACGAGCGGACGCCACGGGCGTGGTACGGCGGCGCTGTGGGCATGGTCGGCTTCAACGGGAACATGAACACCGGCCTGACCCTGCGCACCATCCGCCTGACCGGAGGTGCAGCCCAGGTACGGGTCGGCGCGACTCTGTTGTTCGACTCCGATCCCGAGGCTGAGGAGGCCGAGACCCAGCTGAAGGCGTCGGCGTTCCTCGACGCGATCCGCAACCCCGGCCCGCCGGCGACCCTCGCCGCGGCGACCTCGGGCCTGCTCAGCGGGGCTCCGACCGGTGTGGTCGACCAACCCGGTGCCGGCCGACGGGTCCTGCTGGTCGATCACCAGGACAGCTTCGTGCACACCCTGGCCAACTATTTCCGGGCCACGGGAGCCGAGGTGGTCACGCTCCGTTGTCCGCCGGAGGGGGCCGGGCTCGACCCGGCCGACCTCGACCGGGTCGCCCCCGACCTGGTGGTGCTCTCGCCGGGCCCGGGACGACCGAGTGACTTCGGCGTGGGCCGCACGATTGCCGCAGTGCTCGAGCGCGGACTGCCGATGTTCGGCGTGTGCCTTGGCCTGCAAGGGATCGTCGAGTACTTCGGCGGCGAGCTCGGTGTGCTCGACCCGCCGATGCACGGGAAGGCTTCCGCCATCGTGGCTGAGGCGACCGGCCTGTTCGCCGGTCTCCCGTCGCCATTCCTGGCCGGGCGGTACCACTCGCTGTTCGCCCGTGCCGAGCAACTCCCCGATGTCCTGCAGGCCACCGCGCACAGCGATGATGGGGTGCTGATGGCGATCGAGCACCGGACCCTGCCGGTGGCCGCAGTGCAGTTCCACCCCGAGTCGATCATGTCGCTCGGCGACGAGGCCGGTATGCAGTTGGTCGCCAACGTGCTGCGGGCGATGCCGGCGGCGAGGCCGGCGTGAGCAAACGCGAGGATGACGTGATGAGGACCGATTCAGCTACGACGAACCCGGCAACCAGTGCCGTCTTCCAGGTCGAGCTGCGGCGCGACTTGGTGGAGGCAACGGGTCCGGACACCGCCACGTTCCTACAGGGCCAGTTGAGCCAGGACGTCGCCGGCTTGGCGGTTGGGGAGAGCCGTTACAGCCTCTTGCTGCAACCCCAGGGCAAGGTCGATGCCTGGTTGCAGGTGATCCGCACCGGCGACGAGACGTTCGTCCTCGATGTCGAAGGCGGCTGGGGCGACGCGGTGATCCGGCGGCTCGAGCGCTTCAAGTTGCGCACCCGCTGCAGCCTTGCGCTGCTCGACGGCTGGCGGTGCTGGTCGGTGCGCGGAATCGATGCGTCTGCTGTGCCCGAGGCGATCGGGTCGACGGCCCTGGTGGTTGCGGCGCACTGGCCCGGCGCAGCGGGCTTCGACGTTCTCGGGGTCGGCCTCGGGCCGCTCGACGGCTTCGCGGTGGCCGATGCCGATCGGTATCTCGAGGCCCGCATCGCGGCCGGGGTCCCAGCGCTCGGTGCCGAACTCGACGACACCACCATCCCCGCCGAGGCCGGGAGCTGGCTGATCGAGCGATCCGTGAACTTCACCAAGGGCTGCTACACCGGCCAGGAGTTGGTGGCCAGGGTGGACAGTCGGGGCAGCAACACCCCCCGTAAGCTGCGCCTGGTCGAGGCCGAAGGCGGCCTCGTCGTCGGTGCCGAACTGTTCGCCGGTCAGGAACCGGTCGGCGTCGTGACCTCGGCCGCGGCCGATGGCCGCAGTGCGCTCGCCTACCTCAAGCGCTCGGTGGAGCCGCCCGTCACGGTCGAGCTCGCCGATGGGGTCGCTGTCCGGGTCGATTCACTTCCGGAGGGCTGAGCGTGTTCAGATCTGCCATACGCGCCCAATCGTCGTTGCGGTGAGCCATTACGACGTGCTCGGCGTGTCTGCCGACGCCGACGCCGAGGCGTTGCGACGGGCGTTCGTGGCGCTCGCTCGTCGGTTCCACCCCGACCGCCATGTCGGGGGCGACGAGACCACCCGACGCGAGGCCGAGCGCCGGATGCGTGAGATCACCGAGGCTTGGGCGGTGCTGGGCGATCCGGTGCGTCGTCGTCGGTACGACCTCGGCCTCGGCGACCGGGCGCGCAGCGAGCGTGACCGTGCGAGTGGGTCCGAGCCCGGGAAGGCTGCGCCGGGCGCCGGCAAAGCCGGCAGTGCCACCGGAGCCGGTCGGGCCGGCACGTCAGCGAGGTCGGGAAACCCGAGTGGCTCGGGGCGCAACGGGACGGCATCGGGTGCAGAAGGACGGCACTGGCGGGCCTACGCCAGCCCGGGGTCGGCGGCGGCAGATCGCCGTCCGGCGGGTGAACAACTCCTGTTGTTGTCGCCGATAGCGCTGGTGGTCGCCGCAGGGATGTGCGGGTTGATGGGCGCGATCGTGGGCTGGCCGCCGTTCTACGCGGCGGCGCTGGTCTGTCTGATCGGCGCCGCCGCGGCGTTCTTCCTGCTGCCGATCCTGGCGATGACCCGTGGCTCGTCGCGCCGCGGCGGGCGGGGGCCGAAGCGGTCCTACTAAGGTCGCCGACATGTCGAAGCCCGCACTCATCGCCAAGATCACCGCTGCCGAAGGCAAGCGCGACGAGCTCATCGCCGCCTGCCAGAAGATGATCGACTACGTGACCGCCTCCGAGCCCGGCACCGAGGTGTACGTCCTGCACACCGACGGCAAGGACGAGAACGTGGTGTGGTACTACGAGCTCTACAGCGACAAGGACGCTCTCACCACCCACGGCACCAGCGAGGCGATGGCCGCGTTCGGCAAGGAGATCGCCCCGCTGCTCGGCGGCAAGACCGAGATCACCCGGCTCAGCCCGGTCTCCGGTAAGGGGTTGTCGCTCTGACGACCTACCTCGATCGGATCCTCGCCGCCCATCGCAGCGCTGCCGCGGCCGCGACGCGCGATCTCGATGCGCTGGAGCGGCGCGCCCGGCAGTCCTCGCCGACGCGCGGGTTCCGTCAGGCGCTGCGCCGGGCGGCGGCCGATCGGGGGGTTGCGGTGATCGCCGAGGTGAAACGGCGCTCACCGTCCAAGGGTGACCTCGCGGTGGGACTCGACCCGGCGGACCTCGCCACCCGGTACGAACAGGGCGGGGCGGCCTGCATGTCGGTGCTCACCGACGAGTCCTTCTTCGGTGGGTCGGGCGACGACCTCCGCCTGGCCCGATCGGCGTGCAGCATGCCGGTCCTGCGCAAGGACTTCACGGTCTGCCTCGCCGATGTGTTCGACGCCCGTGTGATGGGGGCCGACTGCCTCCTGCTGATCGTCGCGGCGCTGAGCGACAGTGAACTGAAGCAGTTCCACTCGGCCGCGGTCGGCGTCGGGCTGGACGTCCTGGTGGAGATCCACGACGAGGCCGAACTGGACCGTGCGCTGGCGGCCGGAGCGACGCTGGTCGGGGTCAACCAACGAGATCTGGTCACCTTCGAGGTAGACACCGATCGGGCGGTGCGCATGGCCGCACTGATCCCCGACGGCGTCCTCAAGGTTGCCGAGTCCGGTATCCGCTGCCGTGACGACGCGCTGGTGCTGCGCGATGCCGGGTACGACGGGTTGCTGGTCGGCGAGACGTTGGTGCGCTCGGCCGACCCGACACAGGCGGTGAAGGAGTTGTTGCCGTGACCCGCTGGACCCTCCCGCCCGACCGGATCCCCTCCGCCTGGTACAACGTGCTGCCCCGGTTCGAGACCCCGCTGGACCCGGCGCTGCATCCGCGCACGCGCCAGCCGATCGGCCCCGACGACCTGACGCCGTTGTTTCCGATGGGCCTGATCTTGCAGGAGGTGTCGCCCGACCCGTGGATCGACATCCCCGGTGAGGTGCTCGACATCCTGCGGTTGTGGCGCCCCACCCCGTTGGTGCGGGCCGCCCGGCTCGAGGCGGCCCTCGGCACGCCGGCGCGGATCTACTTCAAGGACGAGTCGGTGTCCCCGGCGGGATCCCACAAGCCGAACACCGCGGTGCCCCAGGCCTTCTACAACAAGCAGGAGGGCATCACCCGGCTCACCACCGAGACCGGAGCGGGGCAGTGGGGCACGGCGCTCAGCTTCGCCTGCGCCCAGTTCGACCTCGAGTGCCTGGTCTACATGGTGCGCGCCAGCTTCGACTCCAAGCCCTATCGCAAGGTCATGATGCAGGCGTGGGGCGGCCAGTGTGTGCCGTCCCCGGTCGACGACCCGAACCACCCCGGCTCGCTGGGCTCGGCCATCACCGACGCCGTCCGTGACGCGGTGAGCCGCGACGACACCCACTACGCGCTCGGCTCGGTCCTCAACCACGTGCTCCTCCACCAGACCGTGATCGGCCTCGAGGCCCGTGAGCAGCTCGACATGGCCGGTGAGCGACTGCCCGACGTGGTGATCGCCCCGTGCGGTGGCGGTTCGAACCTTGGCGGGGTGGCGTTGCCGTTCTACGAGGACCCTTCGGTCAGGCTGCTCGCCGTCGAGCCGTCGTCGTGCCCGACCCTCACCGAGGGCCGTTTCGAGTACGACTTCGCCGACACCGGCGAGATGACGCCTCTGCTGCCGATGTACACCCTCGGGCATGACTTCATCCCGCCCATCATCCACGCCGGTGGTCTGCGCTACCACGGCGACGCGCCGATCGTGTCGAAGCTGGTGAAGGACGGCCGGATGGAGGCCGTTGCGTACCCGCAGAGCAAGGTGTTCGACGCCGCGTTGCTCTTCGCCCGGACCGAGGGCAAGATTCCCGCACCGGAGGCGGCGTACGGGATCCGGGCCGCCATCGACGAGGCGCTCGCCGCCAAGGAGACCGGCGAGGAGAAGGTGATCTTGTTCAACTACTGCGGACACGGACACCTCGACCTGCAGGCCTACGACGACTACCTCAACGGTCGGCTCGTCGACTGACGGCCCGTGCGCAGGCCCCGGGTGTGGGCGGAGGCCGGCGGGATCGGCGCGACCCCATTTCCCCCCGGGGCTTCGCCGCCGCGGGTAGGTTGAAGCGGCCATGTTCGTAAAGATCTGCGGCATCACCAGCGAGGAAGATGCGCTTCTCGCCGTTGCACAGGGTGCCGACGCGGTCGGGTTCGTGTTCGCACCGTCACCGCGGCAGGTCGTCTCGTCGCTGGCCCGGGATATCGCCCGGCGGCTTCCGCCCGAGGTGCTCACGGTAGGGGTCTTCCGCAACGAGGTCCCGGCGCGGGTGGTGGAGATCTGCCACCTCGCCGGGTTGCGGGCGGCACAGTTGCACGGCCACGAATCGGGTGAGGATTGCCGGTATGTGCGTAGCAAGGTCGGGTTGGTGATCAAGGGGTTCCCGGCCGGCTCACTCGAACTCGAGCGGTTCGACGACTTCCACGCCGACATCGCCCTCATCGACTCGCCGACGCCCGGTTCGGGCCAGGTGTTCGACTGGTCGCTGGCCGAGGGGGCCCCGCCGAATCGGCGCCTGCTGCTCGCCGGTGGGCTCACGCCGGACAACGTCGCCGACGCCATCCGTCGGGTCCGTCCCTGGGGGGTCGACGTGTCGAGCGGGGTCGAGTTCGCTCCCGGCCGGAAGGACGCGCTGAAGGTGAGCCGGTTCGTCGCCAACGCGAAAGCGGCTGCCCCCGATTCCGGTGGCTTCGACGATCTCTTCGACGATCCTGCTGCGCCGTTCGACTGGCAGCGCGACTGAGGTTCCTGCGATCCGGTTTCCCGGACCGTGCTGGGAGCGAGCACAATCGATCCATGGCGCTCGCCCCTTCCTCATCCGTTCCGGTCATGGGTACACCGTCCGACGACGGCCGCTTCGGTCGCTTCGGCGGCCGTTTCGTACCGGAGACCCTCGTTCCTGCCTGTCAGGAGCTCGAAGCGGCGTTTCGTGATGCCTGGGGTGACCCGACCTTCCGTGCCGAGTACGACCACCTCCTGCGCACCTACGCCAACCGCCCCTCGCTGCTGTCGGAGTGCACCCGGCTGTCCGAGCAGCTCGGGCTGCGGCTCATCCTCAAGCGCGAGGACCTCAACCACACCGGCAGCCACAAGATCAACAACGTGCTCGGCCAGGCCCTGTTGGCCAAGCGCATGGGCAAGACCAAGCTGATCGCCGAGACCGGCGCCGGCCAGCACGGTGTCGCCAGCGCTACCGCAGCGGCGCTGATGGGCCTGGAGTGCGTGGTCTACATGGGCGAGGTCGACATGGTTCGCCAGTCGCTCAACGTGTTCCGCATGAAGTTGCTCGGGGCCGAGGTCCGGCCGGCGATGAGTGGCTCGCGGACCCTCAAGGATGCGGTGAACGAGGCGATGCGGGCCTGGGTGTCCGACATCGCCGACACCCACTACCTGCTCGGGTCGGTCATGGGCCCCCACCCGTACCCGTGGATGGTCCGCGAATTCCACCGGGTCATCGGGGACGAGGCCCGCGAGCAGTGCCGCGAGATGACCGGCGCGGATCCCGACGTCGTGGTGGCATGTGTCGGCGGTGGGTCGAACGCCGCGGGGATCTTCTCGGGGTTTGCCGAGCTGCCCGCCGTGCGTCTCGTCGGGGTCGAGCCGGCCGGGGGTGCCGCGGTCGGCCGGGGTGTGCCCGGGGTGGTGCACGGCATGCTGAGCTATCTCATGCAGGACGAGTTCGGGCAGGTGCAGGAGGCCGAATCGGTGTCCGCCGGCCTCGACTACCCCGGCGTCGGGCCCGAACACTCTCACCTGGCGGACATCGGCCGAGCCGAGTACCACCCGGTGAACGATGACGAGGTCATCGACGCCTTCCAGCTGATGGCCCGGACTGAGGGCATCATCCCGGCGTTGGAGTGCGCCCACGCCCTGGCCTGGATCAGCCGGGAACGCGCCACCATGAAGGGCCAGACAGTGTTGATGAACCTTTCCGGTCGCGGCGACAAAGACGTCGCCCAGGTGCAGTCGATCCTCGACAGCAGGATGTCATGATTGATCTCGAGGCGCACCTTCGTCAGCGACGGGCCGAGGGCCGCAAGCTGTTCGTGCCGTACGTGTCGGGCGGGCTCGACGCCGAGTGGGTGGACCTGGTGCGGGCGTTCGCCGATGCCGGGGCCGATGCCGTTGAGGTTGGCATTCCCTTCTCCGACCCGGTGATGGACGGCCCGACGATCCAGGAGGCCTCGGTGCGTTCCCTGGAGCGGGGAACGACGCCCCACACCGTCGTGGCGGAACTCCGGGGGGTGTCCGACGAGATCGGCGTGCCCCTCGTCGTGATGACCTACTACAACATCGTGTTCCGGGCCGGCCACCGGCGCTTCGCTCGCGAATTGGCCGAGGCATCCATCTCGGGAGCGATCCTGCCCGACCTCCCGCTCGAGGAGGCGGGCCCGTGGGTCGAGGCCGCCGACGAGGCCGGTGTCGCCTCCGTGTTGCTGGCCGCGCCGACCGCCCCCGACGAGCGCTTGCCGCGCATCTGCGAGCGGTCGCGGGGTTTCGTCTACGCCGTGTCCCTCCTCGGGGTCACCGGCGAACGGCAGTCGCTGGCCACAACCGCCGTGGGTATGGCCGAGCGACTCAAGGCGGTCACCGATCGCCCGGTGATCATCGGCATCGGGATCTCCAGTGCCGATCAGGCTCGCGAGGCCTGCTCGGTCGCGGACGGCATCGTCATGGCCTCGGCGTTGATGCGGCTTCGTCTTGCCGGTGCGTCGGTCCAGGAGGTCGCCGCGGCCGCTCGCAAGGTTCGGGAGGCCATCGATGGCTGAGCCGGACATCACCGGCGGTTCGTCGGTGCCCGACGTGGCACCGGAGGACTGCGAGCTGTGCGAAGCGGCCCGATTCACCCATTGGTACCACGAGGACGACGTGTGCTGGGTTGCCGACTGCGAGGCCTGCGACTGCCCGATGGTGGTGTGGAAGCAGCACGGCACCGCTGCGCCCGACGCCGACGTCGAGCACATGATGGCCCAACTCGCCGCAGCCGGGCGTGAGCGTTTCGGTGACGACCCGTTCACCATCGACCGTGTCATGCGCCAGATCCCCTGGCATTTCCATTCCCATGCCCGGGACCGGCGCTGGCAGCAGCGGCGCTGGAGCAGCCAGCCCTCTCGCTACAGCGGCGCCGTCGGTGGTCCCCGGCTGCTGATCGAGACCAACTGAGCCTCGGTGGCCCGGATGCCGGGTGGCCGGGCTTCGGCCGCGAGGCCATGATGGTCGGGTGACCGACGAGCAGCCCGCCGACCGCGCCGATTCGCCCGAACGAGAGACGGTCGACGTAACCGTTTACGAGTTCGTCGGCGGCGAGCCGTTCTTCGCCACGTTGGTCGACCGCTTCTACGCCGGGGTCATGGCCGACCCGGTCCTGGCGCCCCTGTACCCCGTCGACGACCTCGAGGGCGCCAAGGGCCGCCTGGGTGGCTTCCTGGTGCAGTTCTGGGGCGGGCCGGACACCTACAGCCAGGAACGCGGCCACCCCCGGCTCCGGATGCGTCATTTCCCCTTCGCCATCGGCGAGGACGAGCGTGACCGGTGGATGACCCACATGCGCGCCGCCGTTGATGCCGCCGAGACCATCCCCGAGGTCAAGGGCCTGCTGTTGGACTACTTCGAGAACTCCGCCACCGCAATGCGCAACCAGGCCGATCGCTAGGAGCAGGTCTGCTGCGGCCGGTAGGGTCCTGGCCCGATGGCTTCGCTTCCCACTCCGCACGAGGTGCTACCGCACCGAGCTCCCTTCCTGTTCATCTCCGAGATCCTGGCCCTCGAGCCAGGGGTGCGGGCCGAGGCGAGCTGGCAGCTCACCGGTGAGGAGTTCTTCTTCCCCGGGCACTTCCCGGGGCGACCGGTGCTGCCCGGCGTCCTGCAGATCGAGGCCATCGCCCAGTGCGGTGGGCTCACCCTGTGGGGCGACGACCGCTTCGCCGGCAAGCTGGGGTTGTTCGGCGGCGTCGAGAAGGCCCGGTTCCGCCGCCAGGTCCTGCCCGGCGACCAGCTGCACCTGAGCTTCGAGATGGCCCGCCTGTCGGCCCGAGCGGGCAAGGGAACCGGCCGTGCCGAGGTCGGTGGCGAACTGGCCTGCGAGGCCGAGCTGTTCTTCGTCATCGTCGAGGCCTGACGGCTCGAGGAGCGCCCACGCCACGCGAAAGGGCCCGGCATGACGCCGGGCCCTGACGCGTATGGGGCGGTGTCGGGGTCAGGCCGGCGTGGGTCCGATGACCAGCGAGCCGTTGTGCCCACCGAAGCCGAAGCTGTTCGACATGGCGATGCCCGGCTCCCACGGCCGCGGATCACCGAGCACGAGGTCGAGTTGGGTCAGCTCCGGGTCGACCCTGGTGGTGCAGGCGGTCGGCGGGATGAGCCGGTGTCGCATCGCCAGCAGTACCGCAATGGCTTCGATGGCGCCGGCGGCACCGAGCGCATGGCCGGTGACACCCTTGGTCGAGGTCACCGCCGGCGACGGCAGGCCGAACACCTTGCCGATGGCCTCGGCCTCGGCAGCATCGTTCAACGGGGTCGACGTGCCGTGGGCGTTGATGTGACGGATGTCGGTCTTGTCCACTCCGGCGTCGGCCAGGGCCAGCTCCATGCAGGCCACCGCGCCGGAGCCACCCGGTGAGGGTGCGGTGATGTGGTAGGCGTCGGCGTTGTTGCCCGCCCCGAGGATCTCGCCGTAGATGATGGCACCGCGGGCCTTGGCGTGTTCGAGCTCCTCGAGCACCAGCACACCGGCGGCCTCGGCGATGGCGAACCCGTCGCGCTCGGCATCGAAGGGCCGGCTGATCCCGGTCCGGGTCAGCGCCGTCATGTTGCCGAAGCCGGCCAGGGCCGTGGGGGTCAGGGCCGATTCGGCCCCACCGGCGATCATCACATCGACCATGTTCCAGCGGATGTAGCGCATCGCTGAACCGATGGAGTGGGTCGACGCAGCACATGCCGTCACCGTGGTCTCGCACGGCCCCTGGAACCCGTGCCGCATCGACACCGCAGCCGAGGCGGCGTTCGACATCATCATCGGGACCAGGAACGGCGAGACCCGGCGGCTGTCCTTCTGGTAGTTGACGAGGATCTGCTCCTCGAGCGTTCCCAGGCCACCCACGCCGGTCGCGACGTTGACGCCGATCCGGGCGGGGTCGGCCTTGAGGTCACCGGCATGCTCGATGGCCATCGCCGCCGCGGCAAGGCCGAACTGGGCGAAGCGGTCGGTGCGCCGGACCTCTTTGGGATTGTCGAAGTAGGGCGTGGGATCGAACTCGTCGACCCGCCGGTAGCCCGGTTGAGGTGTCGAGAGCAGTCCCTGCCAGTACGCGTCGAGACCGATGCCGCAGGGGGCAACGACTCCCATGCCGGTCACGACGACCCGACGACGGCTCATGTTTGGCAATCCCTTCGATCGACCTGGATGCTCGGGGCCGCCCGTGGCGGCACGACCGGGGCTCAGAGCTTGCCGGTCACCATCTCGTAGGCCTGGCCGACGGTGGCGATGCCCTCGAGCTCCTCCTCCTCGACGGTGACATCGAACTCTTCCTCGAGTGCCATGACCAGCTCGACGAGGTCGAGGCTGTCGGCGTCGAGGTCGTCGGCGAAGCTGGCCTCCATGGTCACCTTGGCCGCATCGACCGACAGCACCTTGACGGCGCAATCCTTGAAACGTTCGAAGTTGTCAGCCATGGGGGGTCTTGCTCCTGTGGTGCGAAGGACGGGGGAATGCGAAGTACACGAAATCTAGTGACTCTCGGACCGGCGGCGCCGCTTAGGCGCCCATCGTCAGACCACCGTCGACCGGGACGACGATGCCGGTGACGTACGCGGCGCCGTCGGAGGCGAGGAAGGCGACCGCTTCGGCCACCTCGTCCGCCTCGCCGATGCGTCCGGCGGGGACCCCGTTGACCATCGCGGCTCGTTGTGCGTCGGTGAGGGCGTCGGTCATGTCGGTGGCGATCGGCCCGGGGGCGACGACGTTGACGGTGATGTTGCGCGAGGCGAACTCGCGGGCGAGCGAACGGGCGAGGCCCACCAGCCCGGCCTTGGACGCGGCATAGTTGGCCTGTCCGGCTTGGCCGACCAGACCCACCACCGACGAGATGAACACGATCCGTCCGTAGCGCTGACGCATCATGGACTTCACGGCGCGCTTGGCCACCCGGAAGCCGCCGGTGAGGTTGGCGTCGAGCACGTCGGTGAAGTCGTCCTCGCTCATGCGCAGGATCAGCGTGTCCTTGGTGATCCCGGCGTTGGACACGACGATCTCGACCGGCCCGAAGGCGGCCTCGACCTCGTTGAAGGCGGCTTCGACGTCGGCGGCGGAGGTCACGTCAGCCCGCACGGCGAGCACCCCGTCGGGGAGGCTGCCCGGTTCCGGGGCAGCGGTGCGATAGGTGATGGCGACCCGGTGGCCGTCAGCGGCGAACCGGCGGGCGCAGGCGAGGCCGATGCCTCGGTTGCCGCCGGTCACCAACACCGTTCGGGGCTGTTTGTCGGCCAACGTGATCACGCACCATCCCACCGTAGAAGCGCACCGGCCCACGACACGCCAGTGCCGAAGCGGCCCAACATTACGGGATCACCCTGCCGGACCCGGCCATGGAGCGCGACATCGTCCAGGGCCATCGGGATTGAGCCGGAGGAGGTGTTGCCGACTCGCTCGATGTTGACCGCAACCCGCTCCATGGGGATGTCGAGCTTGGTGGAGGCCGACTCGATGATGGGAAGGTTGGCCTGATCGGGGACCACGAGCGACACGTCGTCGGCCCCGACCCCGGCCGCCGTGAGAGCATCCTGCGCCGAGTCGACCGGGACCCTGGCGGCACGCCGGAAGACCTCCCCGCCTTCCATCACGAGTACCCCGCCGATGTCGGCGTACAGGATGGCTGCTGCACGGCCGTCGGAGTCGGGGTCCCAGCCCAACAGGCCAGCGCGGCGCTAGCGGGGAGTGGAGACGCTCAGGGAGCGGTGCGCAGCCACGCCACCGGCTGGCGGTTGGTGACCCGCTCGCCGTGGTGTGCCAGCAGGCCCATCAACCACCCGGTGAACCGGGAGCGGACCTCGTGTTCGCCGACCCGGCCGAGCACGTCGCCGATCTCGACGTGGTGCCCGTCGCGCAGGTTCGCATCGGGGGAGAAGACGCCCGCTGCCGGGCTGACCACCAGTCGCTCCACGGCGAAGAGGTGCTCGCCGTCGGTGGGTGGTCTCTCGTCGGGGGCGATGGTGGCGAGCTCGGTCACGAGCTTGTCGACCTCCTGGGGAGTCGAGGCGGAGTAGGTGCGGGCACTCTCGGCGGTGCGCTTTGCCATACCAGTTAGTACGTTACCGGGCCCCAGTTCGACGAGGACGGATACCCCGTCATCGACCAGGGTGCCGAGCAGTTGCCGCCAGCGGACGGGGCTGCACAGCTGGCGCGACAGCAAGTCCGGCCAGTCGCCGGCGGCACGGTGCAGGGCGGCGTCGGTGTTGGCGGCCACGGGCACGACGGCGTCGACGAAGGTCACCGTGGCCAGGGCCGCGTCGAGGCGGGTCTGGGCGGCGCTCATGTACGGGGTGTGGAAGGCGCCGCTGACCGCCACCGGCATGACCCGCTTGGCGCCGCGTGCCTTGGCGGCGGCGCCGGCCAGCTCGAGGGCGTCGGCCGAACCGGCGATGACCACCTGTCCGGGGGCGTTGGCGTTGGCCAGCCAGACCTCGCCACCGCCGGCGCGGACCTCGGCGCAGGCATCCTCGACCAACTCGTCGTCGAGGCCGAGCACCGCGACCATGGTGCCGACCCGCTCCAGGCTGGCTTCGCGCATCGCGGCGCCGCGTTCGGCCACCAGCCGACAGCCGGTGGCGAAGTCGATGATGCCGGCGGCGACCAGGGCGCTGTATTCACCGAGGCTGTGACCCGCCACGTGACTGGTGCCCACCCCGCTACGGCGGACGGCGTCGAGCACGACCATCGACATCACGAAGGTGGCGAGCTGCGCGTTCTGGGTGAGCTTCAGCTCGTCGGCATCCGCGTCCAGCAGCAACGCGGCAACATCGCGGCCCGTGGCCGTTGTGGCCTGATCGACCAGCACCCAGGACGGCTCGTCACGCCAGGCCTCGCCCATGGCGGGCTTCTGTGATCCCTGGCCGGGAAAGGTGAAGGCGAGCATCGGGGTGGACTCCGGCGGTGAGTGATGGCAGCGGACGGGGCGACGTCGGCGGGACGGCGCAGCGCTGGACGTTGGCTTGGACCTCGGATCACCACGGAGGGTTTCATGCCGACCTCGAGAATGTGCTGTGAGATCGGTCACCCGGACGCAATCGCGCTGTGGGTGAGATCTCCTTACGTTGCGTAGCATCGCACGTCGACCCACCGTGGTGGCGGACCGGTTCGCTGCTGCTAACCTGACGCCGCCCGCCCGGGTGGTGGAACGGCAGACACGGAGGACTCAAAATCCTTTGCCGCAAGGCGTGCGGGTTCGAGTCCCGCCCCGGGCACTCGCATCGTTCGGCATGTCCGGCGACGCGACGAGTTACCTAGACTGGCTGTTCATGACCGCACCTGCAGCCATCGAGCGGCGATTGACGGAGGTCGGCACCGAGCTCCGTCGGCTCCGCGAGGACCTGCGGATCGCCGATGAGGAGCTGGCCCACTTCGCGGCCGAGGCCGACGACGCCCGGCTCCGTGCGGTCGTCTCCGAGGACAAGGCCGCGCCGCGGGCCCAGCGCGAGGCCCAGAAGTCAGTCGACGCCATCCAGCGGCAGCGTCACCACCTCAGCGCCGAAGTCGAACGGCTCGAACGCTCCCAGGATGGGCTTCTCGACGAGTTGAGCGAACTCAGGCGAGGCGCGTCATGACCCGGGTGATCATCGCCGAGGACGAGGCGATCATCCGGCTAGACCTGCGCGAGACCCTCGTGGAGGAGGGTTACGAGGTGGTCGGGGAGACCGGTCGGGGCGATGAGGCCGTCCAACTTGTGCGGGACCTCGCTCCCGATCTGGTGATCCTCGACATCAAGATGCCGGGGATGGACGGCCTCGAGGCCGCCCGGCTCATCAACGAGGACCGCCTCGCCGCGGTGCTCATCCTCACCGCGTTCAGCCAGCGCGAGTTGATCGTGCAGGCTCGCGACGCCGGCGCCCTGGCCTATCTCGTCAAGCCCTTCCAACGTTCCGACCTCGTGCCGGCCATAGAGGTTGCGCTGGGCCGGTTCGCGGAGATGCGGGCGCTGCAGGAACAGTCCCAGGACCTCGAGGAGCGTCTCGCCACCCGCAAGCTCCTCGACCGGGCCAAGGGCGTGCTGATGGACGAATGCGGCCTCGGCGAGCAGGCGGCCTTCCGCTTCATCCAGACGACCGCCATGGCCGAGCGGTCCTCGATGAAGGTCGTGGCCGAGCGCATCATCGGCGGGGAACTGCGCCCGGACTGACCCTGCCGTAGCATCGCCGGCAATGGCGACGCTGCTGCTGATCGACGGGAATTCCCTGACCTACCGGGCGTTCTTCGCCCTGCCCGCCGACATGGCCACGGCTTCCGGTCAGGTCACCAACGCGGTATTCGGGTTCACCTCGATGCTGATCAACCTGCTGCGCGATCACCAGCCCGATCAGGTTGCGGTGTGCTTGGACCGGCCCGAACCGACCTTCCGCCACCAGGCCATCCCCACCTACAAGGCCGGACGGGCCGAGGCGCCGGACATCTTGCGCCAGCAGCTCGGGCTGGTGCGCCAGGTCGTCGAGGTGCTGAACCTGCCGGTGCTGGAGCTGTCCGGGTTCGAGGCCGACGATCTCATTGCAACCCTGGCGACGCGCAGCCGCGACCGCGGTGACGACGTCATCGTGGTGACCGGTGACCGTGATGCCTACCAGCTGGTCGAGGACCCCCACGTCAAGGTGCTCTACAACCGCCGCGGCGTGTCTGACTATGCGTTCTACGACGAGGCGGGCATCGTCGAGCGCACCGGGGTGACGCCGACGCTCTACACGCAGTACGCCGCGCTGCGTGGCGACCCATCCGACAACCTGCCCGGGGTACCCGGGGTCGGGGAGAAGACGGCGGCCAAGTTGATCAACGCCTACGGCGGACTCGACGGCATCTTCGCCAACGTCGACAAGCAGACGCCGAAGCTGCGCCAGAGCCTCGCCACCCACGAGGCGACGGTGCGACACCACGCAGAGATCATGGTCCTGCGTCGCGACGTTCCCATCGAGGTCGATCCGGACTCGCTGCACATCGGGCCCATCGACTGGCCCGCCGTGCGCCAACTGTTCGAGTTCCTGGAGTTCCGCACGCTCGCCGACCGATTGGCGGATGCGCTCGTTGCGACCCCGGCTGCCGGCGGTGCCCCGGGTGGGGTCGGGTCCGCGGCAGAGGCGCGGGAAGTGCTCGAGGCCGAGGTCGTACGCCCCGACGGCGTCGCCGAGACCGTGGAGGTGCTCGGTCGGCTCTGTATCGGTGACTCGTTGCTGGCGATGGCCGGAGGGTTCAGCCGGCCCGGCGACAAGGGCGAGTTCACCGGTCTCGCACTCGTGAGCGATCCCGATACCAGCGAGGTGACCTGGGTCGAAGCGGCGTTGTTCGACGACGAGCGGGTCGGGCAGGCATTGCGGGTGCTGGTCGGTCCCGGGGGCCGCTCCCTGGCCGCCCACGGCGCCAAGGCCGCGATGCGGGCACTGCTCGGGCTCGGGATCGACGTCGTCGGCTTGGGGCTCGACACCCGCATCGCCGCCTACCTGCTCGACCCGGCGGAGTCCCGCTACGACCTCGGTGATCTGCTCGACCGTTACGCAGACGTGGAGCTGGCCAGCGATCCCGACGTCGGATCGTCCAAGGCGAAGGCCCCCCAGGGCCAGTTCGACTTCGACGCTGCGAGCGACACGTTGGACCCTGCCGCCGCCGTGTGTCGCGCCGCCCTGGCCACCTCCCGCCTGGTCGCACCGCTGCTGGCCGCGCTCGACGCACAGTCGCTGCGGGTCCTCAACGACACGATCGAGGTGCCGTTGGTGCGGGTGCTCGCCCTGATGGAGCATGCCGGCATCGGGGTCGACCGGGCGGAGCTGGAACGCCTGAACGGGGAGCTGTCCGAGGAGGCGTCCGCCCTGACGGCGGTGATCTGCGACGACGCCGGCCACGAGTTCAACGTCAACTCCACCCTGCAGCTGCGCCAGGTCCTCTACGAGGAACTCGGGCTCGCCCCGGGCAAGAAGACCAAGACCGGGTTCTCCACCGACGCGGCGACGCTCGAGAAGCTGGTCGGGCAGCATCCGATCATCGACCACCTGCTGCGCTACCGCGAGGTCGAGAAGCTCCGCTCGACCTATGGCGAGGGCCTGCTGATGGAGGTCGCCGACGACGGCCGGATCCACGCCACCTTCAACCAGACCGTCGCCCGGACCGGTCGCCTCAGCTCCGAGGAACCGAACCTGCACAACATCCCCGTTCGTTCCGAGCTCGGCCGGAACTTCCGCAAGGCTTTCGTGGCCGCCCCGGGCTGCGAGCTGTGCGTCGCCGACTACAACCAGATCGAGCTGCGTTGTATCGCCCACCTGGCTTCTGACCCCGGCCTGATCGATGCGTTCGAGGCTCGCCGGGACATCCACAACGCGACGGCGGCCCGAGTGTTCGGGGTAGCCCCGGAGACGGTCACCCTGGAGCAGCGATCGAAGGCGAAGATGGTGTCCTACGGCCTCGCCTACGGGATGGAGGCCTACGGCCTCGGTCAGCGGCTCAACATCCCCACCGCGGAGGCCTCGGAGATCCTCGACGCGTACTTCGTGGCCTTTCCGGCGGTGAAGGCCTACATGGAACGCACGGTGTACGAGGCTCGCCAGCGCGGCTACACCGAGACGCTGTTCGGGCGGCGCCGGCAGATCCCCGAGCTGTCCTCGCCGAACTTCCGCATCCGCCAGGCCGGTGAGCGCCAGGCGATGAACGCTGGAATCCAGGGTCTGGCGGCCGACATCTTCAAGGTGGCGCTGGTGCGTCTGGCCGCGTCTCTCGAGCAGCAGGGTGCGGCGAGCCGCATCGTGCTGCAGGTCCACGACGAGATCATCGTGGAGGTGCCTCCCCAGGAGCACGAGATGATCGCGGCGCTCGTCCCGTCGGTGATGGGCGCGGCCTTCGCCTTGTCCGTACCACTCGAGGTGCACATGTCCTTCGGGCGCACCTGGGCCGACGCCAAGTAGGCCGGGACAGCTGATGCAACCGAGGACCGCCCACTGGTTCGAGCCCATTGCCGAACATCTGGGCTCCGCATACCTCCGCTACTCGTTCACGATGGGCACCGAGCAGGAGGTGGACTTTCTCGTCGAGACGCTCGAGCTGGGGCCGCGGCAGCGGGTGCTCGACGTCGGCTGCGGTCCGGGCCGACACCTTCATGCCCTCCGACGTCGTGGCGTGGACGCTGTCGGCGTCGACATCTCGGCCCGGTTCGCGCAGCTCGCTGCACCGCACGCCGTGCGAGGCGATGCCCGCCGGTTGCCGGTGCGCAGCGAATCCTGCGACGCCGCTATCTCGTTGTGTCAGGGCGGGTTCGGTCTGCCCGATCCCACGCGGGCGCTGGCCGACGATCTGGCTGTGGTGACCGAGATGGCCCGGGTGCTGCGACCCGGAGGCCGACTGGCCCTCAGCGCCTTCTCCGCGTACTTCCAGGTCCGTCATCTGGAGGACGACCGGGACAGCTTCGATGCCGACACCGGGGTGAACCTCGAGCACACCGAGGTTCGCTCGGAGTCGGGCCGAACGCAGGCCGTCGAGCTGTGGACGGCGTGCTACACGCCACGCGAACTGCGCCTGCTGTGCCGCTCGGTCGGTCTCGCCGTCGACGCGATCTGGTCCGTGACGCCGGGCGACTACGCTGCCCGACCGCCCACGGTCGAGTTGCACGAGTTCTTGGTCCTCGCCACTAAGCCGGGATGATGGCGGTCGGCTCCGGGGGAGGGGGCCGCTGGGCACCGGCCCGTCAGGGGCTTGCCGGTACTGCTAGCCTCTGGAGGTGCGATGGGCATGCCTGTCGCTGTGGTGTCCCATCCCTCGAACAGAAGCCAACTCACATCGTGACCGAGCAGACCATCGACCGGCCCGACGAGGCCGCTCAATCCGCCGGCGGACCCGCCGGCATGGGTACCTTCGACGACAGCGGCGAGTACCACCCCCGGCAGGTTACCGAGAACGACCTCGTCGGCATGTCCATGGAGGACGCCTACGCCTCCTCGATGGTTGAAGTCGAGGACGGCCAGATCGTCCAAGGCACCGTCGTCAAAGTCGACCGCGATGAGGTTCTGCTCGACATCGGCTACAAGTCCGAAGGGGTGATCCCGAGCCGCGAGCTGTCGATCCGCAACGACGTCGACCCCTCCGAGGTCGTCAGCCTCGGTGAGCACGTCGAGGCCCTCGTGCTGCAGCGCGAGGACAAGGACGGCCGCCTGATCCTCTCCAAGAAGCGTGCTCAGTACGAGCGGGCCTGGGGCCAGATCGAGTCCATCAAGGAAAACGACGGATACGTGTCCGGACTCGTCATCGAGGTCGTCAAGGGCGGTCTCATCATCGACATCGGTCTACGCGGCTTCCTTCCTGCATCGCTGGTCGAATTGCGCCGGGTGCGTGACCTGCAGCCCTACGTCGGCCAAACGCTCGAGGCCAAGATCATCGAGCTCGACAAGAACCGCAACAACGTGGTGCTGTCCCGCCGGCTCTTCCTCGAGGAGACCCAGAAGGAGCAGCGCGAGGAGTTCCTCGCCAACCTCAAGCCCGGCGAGGTCCGCCTCGGCAAGGTGTCTTCGGTGGTCAACTTCGGCGCCTTCGTCGATCTCGGCGGCATGGACGGACTCATCCACGTGTCCGAGCTGTCATGGAAGCATGTGGACCACCCGTCGCAGGTCGTGCAGGTCGGCGACGAGGTCGAGGTACAGGTACTTGAGGTCGATCTCGACCGTGACCGCATCAGCCTGTCGTTGAAGGCCACCCAGCAAGATCCGTGGCAGGAGTTCGCCTCCAACCACCGGGTCGGCGAGCTGGTCTATGGCCGGGTGACCAAGCTGGTGCCCTTCGGTGCGTTCGTCCAAGTCGGCGACGGCATCGAGGGTCTGGTCCACATCTCGGAGATGTCGGCCCACCACGTCGATCTGCCGGAGCAGGTCGTCACCCCCGCCGAGGAGTTGTGGGTCAAGATCATCGACCTCGACCTGCAGCGCCGCCGGATCAGTCTGTCGATCAAGCAGGCTGCCGAGGGCGGTGTCGTGGCTGCGGAGTACCAGGAGGCGTTCGGCGCCCACATGTACGACGACCAAGGCAACTACATCGGTCCGTCCTATGCCGAGGGTGAATACTCCTCCGAGGGCCAGGAGGCCTGGGGGGAGTACTACGCCGCTACCGATGAGGGTGAGGTGGCCGAGGACGGGGCGGTGGCCGAGGAGGCGGTGGCCGAGGAGGCGGTGGCCGAGGAGGCCGTGGCCGAAGAAGGGCAGTGAGGGTTTTCCTTCGCTGACCGCCACGAGCGGAAAACGTCAGGTGCCGGGCCCATGGAGCCCGGCACCGGTGTTTTTCGACTGTTCCCGACGGCGCGTGCCGTTTGAGCAGACCCCGCTCAGATCCGGGGGCGGGTCCGGCGCTCGAGCTTGATGATGCCCATCCGCACCGCAAGCAGCACGGCTTCGGTGCGGTCTCGCACGTTGAGCTTCTGGTAGATCGAGGTGAGGTGGTTCTTGACCGTCTTCTGCGAGATGGTCAGTGTGCGGGCGACCTCGACGGTGGAGTTGCCGTTGGCGAAGTGCTGGAGGACTTCCTGCTCACGCTTGGTCAGGATCGGATCGCCGGGCTGGTTCGAGCCGAAGTAGGCGTCGAGTTGGGTCACCCGGTTGGCGTTGCGCTCGTTCTTGTCCGGACGGGGGAGCAGCACCTCGCCACGGGCCAGGGCCCGGACGGCGTCGGAGATCTCCTTGGTGGAGGCGTTCTTGCAGACGTAGGCCATGGCGCCGGCATCGCTGGCGGCCTTGCGCATCTGCTCGTCGTCGTGCGCGGTGAGGACCATCACCCGGGACTGGGGACGGGCCCGCACGATGCGGCGGATGGCCTCGAGGCCGTCGAGTTCGGGCAGCCCGATGTCCATCACGACCACGTCAGGTCGGTGCTCGAGGGTCAGGTTGACGGCGGACTTGCCGTCCTCCGCCTCCGCCACGATGGTGAAGCCCTGGTCGAGCAGGCTCGCCTTGAGCCCCTCGCGGATCAGCGGATGATCATCGGCCAGCAGTAGTCGCAGTGCCATCGAACGCCTCCTTGGTCTGTATCCCGAGCGACGCATCCGTGCGTCACCCGCGGGGCTCGTGGCCCCGGAACGTCATTCGTACCCGGCCAACTACGACGTGTAGGACCGGGACCTTGAGCCTGGTACCCGATCCGGGACCAGGTTCGTCAGGGTTGGTGACGTCGCGCTGTGCCCGCATCCCCCGATGAGGGAATGCCCGACGTCAGCGACGCCGCCGGGACGTGAGTCGTTCGGCCCCCATCACCAAGACCACCACCAGGGCGAGCCCGCACAGGAAGCTGCCAAAGGCCAGGTGAGGGGCCTCGAAGCGCAACTCCAGCCGGTGCGGCCCGGGTGTGGTCGCGACGCCGAGTCCCAGAGGACCCACCGGGACCACCTCGACTGGGGTCCCGTCCAACTGGGCCGTCCAACCCGGGTCCCACTGTTCGCTGACGACGACCCGACCGGCGTCGGGGGCACGGTAGGACACCACCAGGTGCTCGGGTGCCGGCCGTTGCACCATCAGGTCGGTCAAGCCGCCTCTGGGGTCCTCGCCCCCGGCAGCCGGTTGCAGGCGGGCCGCTCCGTGCGCTGCGGGGTTCTCGAACACGGCGTCGTTCCCGTCCTCGAAGACCGGGTCCCCCCAGGCCGGCACGGCTTGCGTCGCCGGCCAGATCCCACGGTCGAGCAGTACCCAGCGCACCCCGAACCGGGCGAAGGTGTCCGGATCGAGCGGCAAGGCGAGCTGGCCCCGTGCCGGTGCCACCGGCAGGAACGGACTCTCGGCGAGCGGCGCGAAGGCATCGGCCCACTGCCGGGTGGCCTGGATGCCGCCGTCGTACCCGTCGGGTGAGGCCAGTCCGGCCCACACGTTGGCGTTCGGCCGCAACGACGGCAACAGGGTGGCGAGGCCACTCACCTGGTCGTTGGTCAGGGCGAAGACCTTGCTGCCGACGCTGTCCCGGTGATCCCGTAGCCAGTCGACAGCGGGTGATGGGGTGGCGCTGATCAGATCGGCTCCGCTGAGGCCGCGAAGGGCGCTGTGCCGCTGGGCCAGTCCCAGTTCGCCCATCAGCAGCAGGGCCAGGACGACCGTGGCGGTGGTGGCTTGGCGCACCGGCGCCGTGACCAGGAGCAGGCAGGCCGCGACCAGGCCCGCCCACAGCGCGATGGTGGCAGGTCCGGGGCCGGCGAAGGGACCGATGACCGACAGCGCCGCGGCTGCCAGCGTCGCACCGGCCAGCGCCAGGCAGATGCGTGGGGCGATGCGGGACCGTCGCAACAGGTCGATGCCGATGCCTGCCAGTAACCCGGTGGCCAGCACGGCATCGGTCACCCAGCGGGCGGGGACCCGGGCCTGGTCGAAGCCGGGTACCACGGCGAAGAGCACCCGGTAGGTCACCAGCCGTGGGCCGACCGCCAGCACCAGGCCGCCGGCGACGACCAGGCCCAGGGCGCCGACCGTCCACGGCCAACGTCGCGGCGCAGCGCGGCGCGCCACGACCAGGCCGAGGATGGCGACCGCGGCCAGCAGCGTTGCCACCACGCCTACGAAGGTCAGATTTTCGTAGCCGTTGGAGGTGGTGGTGTGCAGCGTCTGAAGAGGGTCGCCCAGCCAGGTGCCGGGCAAGTATTTCAGCTGCACCGAGTACGCCGGATCGGACACCGCTGCCAGATCTCGTCCGCCGGTGTTGGCCGAACGAGTGGCCAGCTCTGCCGCCGGCAGGAGTTGTGGCATGGCCAGCAGCACCCCGAGCACGCCTCCGGCCACGACCGGTCCGAGGCGACGCCACCAGCGGCGGCCGTGGTGGTCCGCCGCCCGGGCAAGCGCCCACACCGCGGCGAGGGGGAACAGGATATAGCCCATCTGGGCGTGGCCGGCCGTGGCAATGGCCGCCACCACCAGCGCCAGCCCGGCAGTTGCCCGGGAGCGGCGCTCGCCGTCCTCGCCGATCGCCGCGTCGAGCGCGCCGAGCAGCCATGGCGCCCAGGCCAGGACCAGGATCTGTTCGAAGAACAGGGCCCGGACCATGACCATGCCCGAGCCCATCACGGCCACCGTCGCCACCAGCCCGGCCGGCGGCAGGAGGCGGAGGCGGCGCCGGGCGAGCCAGTACATCCCGGCGGCGAGCAGGACGAGGTGGAGGGCGACGAGCAGACCCCACGCCCGGTCGGGCTCGGCCCAGGCGAACAGCCACTTGAGCGGGTACAGCGAGGCCGCGTTGATGTTGCCCACGTTGCTGACCCCGCCGTAGATGAACGGGTTCCACTGGGCGAGCCGGCCGTGGCGAACGGCGTCGAGGGCAAGAGCGAGGTTCGGCCCGGAGTAGGTGACGGTGTCGAAGCCGGTCACGAACCGACCCGGCTGAACCAACGGCCAGATCACCCAAAGGGTGAACAACGCGACGCCGAGCGCCTCGGCTGCCGTCGCCCGGGACCACGACCTGGGCGGTTCGTTGACGGTGGGTTCGGAGGCGGTGTCGATGCAGGTCAGAGAGGCGAACTCTAGTGAGCGGGTCGGCCCGCGCCAGGAATCAGGGGGCCGCCTGGGGCCAGGCCGGGACCGCTCCAGGGGGGGTGGCGACGCGGACCGCCGTGGCGCCTAAGCTTTGTTGCCTTGGAACCGAGACTTACCGTCGTGATACCGGTGTACAACGAGTTGGCGACCATCGACGAGGTCCTCGGGCGGGTCCTGGCCCAGCCGATCGTTCGGGAGGTCGTGGTCGTCGACGACTGCTCGAGCGATGGCACCCGCGACCGGCTCGCCCATATCGACGACCCTCGTGTCGTGGTGCGGGTGCAGCCGTTCAACCAGGGCAAGGGTGCGGCACTGCGGCGGGGGTTCGCCGAGGCGACGTCGGACTTCGTGATCGTCCAGGACGCCGACCTCGAGTACGACCCGTCCGACTACGCGTCCATCCTCGGACCGCTGCTCGACGGACGTGCCGACGTGGTTTACGGGTCGCGCTTCCTCAGCGGCGGCGCTCACCGGGTCCTCTATTACTGGCACTCGGTCGGCAACCGCGTCCTGACCACGGCCTCCAACATCCTCACCAACCTGAACCTGACCGACATGGAGACCTGCTACAAGGCCTTCCGACGTGAGGTCATCCAGTCGATCGAGATCTGCGAGGACCGCTTCGGCTTCGAGCCGGAGATCACCGCCAAGGTCGCCGCCGCTGGCTGGCGGGTGTACGAGGTCGGGGTGTCCTACAACGGGCGCACCTATGCCGAGGGCAAGAAGATCGGCTGGCGGGACGGGGTGCGGGCCATGTGGTGCATCGGCCGCTACTCCCAGCCCGGTCAGCGTGTCACCCGCCGGGTGCAGCCCGAACCGGCGCCGTTGCCCTTCGACGATGCCGACGCGCAGATGGCCGAGGTGTTGCACTCCCTCGACGACGCCGACAACTACGCCGACTGGATCGCATCGCTGATCGAACCGTGGCGGGGGGAGCGGGTGGTCGAGATCGGTGCTGGTCAGGGCACGATCACCGAGCGGTTGGCCCGGGGCGGCCGGGTGGTGGCGACGGAGCCGTCGGTGGTGGGTGCGGCCCGGCTCCAGGAGCGCTTCGCCGGCCGCGCCGGGGTCGAGGTCGAACAGGGCGATCTGGACGAGGTCGTCGATCGCCACGAGGCCGACACCTTCGTGTTGGTGAACGTGCTGGAGCACATCCCCGACGACGTGGCGGCCCTGCGTCGCATGCGCGAGCGGCTCGGTCCCGACGGTCGGGTGGTGCTGTTCGTGCCGGCGCTCGAGGCGCTGTACTCGAGGTTCGACGCCCGGGTCGGCCATCACCGTCGGTACAGCCGCGCCGGCCTGCGACGAGCGCTCGCCGCGGCCGGCCTCGAACCGGAGACGCTGCACTACGTGAACTCGGTCGGCGCCCTGGCCTGGCTGACCGTGGCCCGGCTGCTGGGCAAGGCGCCGACCGCGCGAGGCCCGACGCTGACCTACGACCGGGCCGTGGTGCCGGCCTTGCGGGCCATCGAGGCCCGCAAGCTCCCGCCGTTCGGGCAGTCGCTGTTCTGCGTCGCCCGGCCGGCAGCCCACGCCGACGCCCATGCCGGGCCCGGGCACGCGCCCGAGCCGGTGGTGGTGCTGCCATAATGCGCAACTCGGATCGACCGGGACGGCCGGTGTCGTCACGATGTCTGCCAACGAGAACGAGGAACGACCCACGATGAAACTGTTTGCGCTGACCGGGGGAATCGGATCGGGGAAGTCCTCGGTCGCCAACCGCCTCACCGCGTTGGGCGCGGTGATCGTGGACTCGGACCTCATCGTGCGCGACCTGCAACAGCCGGGCTCGCCGGTGCTCGCCGCGATGGCCGAACGGTTCGGTCCGTCGATCATCGACGAGGACGGCAACCTGATCCGGCCTGCGGTGGCCTCGATCGTCTTCAACGACAAGCACGCGCTCGCCGATCTCGGCAAGATCATGAAGCGGCCGATCCGGGTGGAGACCGACCGGCAGACCATGGCCGCGGCGGATGCCGGCAAGCCGGTGGTGCAGGACATCCCGTTGCTGGTGGAGACCCTCGAGGGCCGGCCCCCGTACTCCGGGATCATCGTGGTCGACATCGATCCCGAGCTGGCCGTGTCGCGGCTGATCAGCTTCCGCGGTTTCACCGAGGAGGACGCTCGGGCCCGCATCGCCAAGCAGTCGACGCGCGAGCAGCGGCTGGCCATCGCCGGGTTCGTCGTGGACAACAGCGCAACCGAGCAGGATCTCGACAGCGAAGTGGCCCGCTGCTGGGAGTGGATGCAGGCCAGCCCCGAGGTCCCGGTCCCCACGACCGCCGACTGACCGCGTCGGCTGCGGCCGGCTGAGCTCCGCCGCACCGGTCGGCGCCGGCGGGGAACCGCCGGTCGGCGGGGCGGGCCGCTGCCTAGCATGGGCGCCATGCCCGCTTTCAAGGTGCACTCGGACTTCGCGCCGGCGGGGGACCAGCCCAAGGCCATCGCCGCCCTGACCGAGGGGGTGCAGCGCGGCGATCGGTTCCAGACGTTGTTGGGCATCACCGGGTCGGGAAAGAGCGCCACGATCGCCTGGACCATCGAGGCCGTGCAGAAGCCGACCCTGGTGCTCGCGCCCAACAAGAGCCTCGCAGCGCAGCTGGCCAACGAGTTCAAGGAGTTCTTCCCCGAGAACCGGGTCGAATACTTCGTCAGCTACTACGACTACTACCAGCCCGAGGCGTACATGCCGTCCTCGGACACCTACATCGAGAAGGACTCGACGGTCAACGACGAGATCGACCGCCTGCGGCATTCGGCCACCGAGGCGTTGCTGACCCGGCGGGACACCATCGTGGTCGCCTCGGTGTCGGCCATCTACGGCCTCGGTTCACCCGAGGAGTACCGCGAGAACCTGCTCATCGTCGAGGTCGGCCACAGCTACGACCAGCGTCACCTGCTGCGCAAGCTCGTCGACATGCGGTACGAGCGCAACGACATGAGCCTCGTACGGGGCAAGTTCCGGGTGCGGGGCGACACGCTGGAGATCCATGCCGCCTACGAGGAGTCGGTGATCCGGATCTCGATGTTCGGCGACGAGGTCGAGGAGATCACCATCGTCGACCCGTTGACCGGGGAACGCCTCGCCAGCCAGTCCGAGATCGCCATTTTCCCGGCGACCCACTACGTGACCGGGGCGGAGCGCATGCAGCGGGCCATCACCCGAATCGAGCACGAACTGCAGGTGCGCCTGGCGTACTTCGAGGCGGAGGGCAAGCTGCTCGAGGCCCAGCGGCTGCGCATGCGCACCCAGTACGACCTCGAGATGATGGCCGAAGTCGGCTTCTGCTCCGGGATCGAGAACTACTCGGCCCCCATCGACGGCCGTGGCCCCGGCGAGGCGCCGAGCACCCTCATCGACTTCTTCCCCAAGGACTTCCTGATGGTGCTTGACGAGTCCCACCAGGCGGTGCCGCAGATCCACGGCCAATACGAGGGCGACCGTTCCCGCAAGTCGACCCTCATCGAGCACGGATTCCGGCTGCCCTCGGCCGGCGACAACCGCCCGTTGCGCTTCGAGGAATGGGAGGACCGGCTCAACCAGTGCATCTTCATGTCGGCGACCCCCGCCGCCTACGAGATCCGCAAGTCCAACCAGGTGGTCGAACAGGTGGTCCGGCCCACCGGGCTCGTCGACCCCGAGATCGTGGTCAAGCCGACCAAGGGTCAGATCGACGATCTGATCGAGCAGATCAACCGCGAGACCGGGTTGGGCAACCGGGTCCTGGTCACCACGCTGACGAAGAAGATGGCCGAGGATCTCACCGACTACCTGCTCGAGCTCGGGGTCCGGGTGCGGTACCTGCACTCCAACATCGACACCATCGAACGCATCGAGATCCTGCGCGGGTTGCGCCTCGGCGACTTCGACGTACTGATCGGTATCAACCTGTTGCGGGAGGGCCTCGACCTGCCGGAGGTGACCCTGGTAGCCATCCTCGACGCCGACAAGGAAGGGTTCCTGCGCAGCGAGACATCACTGGTGCAGACCGTGGGTCGTGCGGCGCGGAACGTCGACGGCAGGGTGATCATGTACGCCGACCAGATCACCGCCTCGATGCGGCGCACCATCGACCTCACCCAGCGTCGCCGCAAGATGCAGCAGGAGTACAACATCGAGCACGGCATCAACCCGCAGACCGTGCGCAAAGCCGTGACGGACATCCTGGCCTATCTCCGCAAGAGCGACACCGCCCCTGTGCCCGACAAGCTCGACACCAAGGCGATCCAGCGCGGACGTCAGGTTGCCAAGCGGCGTGACGAGGTGGCGGACCTTCCCCACGCCGATCTCGAGCGGCTCATCCTCACCCTCGAGCAGGAGATGAACGAGGCCGCCGCCGACCTGCGTTTCGAGTATGCCGCCCGTCTCCGCGACGAGGTCAAGGAGCTGAAGCGGGAGCTGCGCGAGGTGAGCCAGCTGCGCTGAGGCCGGTTCCGTCCCCGGGGTGTGGCGGTGCTCGGGCGCTGAGGGGCGCGGCGGTAGGCTCGGGCGTTTCCCGGGTGGCGGAGGAGGATCTCACACGTGAGCGACAAGCTGGTGGTCCGCGGGGCGCGTGAGCACAACCTGCGCAACGTGTCCCTGGAGTTGCCCCGGGAGCAGCTGATCACCTTCACCGGCCTGTCCGGGTCGGGCAAGTCGTCCCTGGCCTTCGACACGATCTATGCAGAGGGTCAGCGCCGTTACGTCGAGTCGCTGTCGGCCTATGCCCGGCAGTTCCTCGGACAGATGGACAAGCCCGACGTCGATTTCATCGAAGGCCTGTCACCGGCCATCTCGATCGACCAGAAGACGGCGTCGCGTAACCCGCGTTCGACGGTGGGGACCATCACCGAGGTCTACGACTACCTCCGCCTGCTCTACGCCCGCATCGGGGTTCCGCACGATCCCGAGACAGGGGAGCGGCTGGTGCGCCAGACCCCGCAACAGATCGTCGACCACGTGTTGCAGCTGCCCGAGGGCACCCGTTTCCAGGTGTTGGCCCCGGTGGTGCGCGGTCGTAAGGGCACCTACGAACAGCTCTTCGACGATCTCGCCCGCCAGGGATTCGCCCGGGTGGTGGTGGATGGTGAGGCACACGACCTCGGCGGCAAGATCGACCTCGGCCGGTACGACGTGCACACCATCAAGGTCGTGGTCGACCGGCTGGTGCTGCGCGAGGGCATCGACCGGCGTCTGACCGAGTCGCTCGAGACCGCCCTGAAGCTGGCCGAAGGGGTCGCCGAGGTCGAGCTGGTGCATAGCGACACCGACCCGGAGATCCTGATCTTCTCCGAGCACCTGGCCCGTCCGTCGGATGGCAAGAGCTTCGAGGAGTTGGCGCCGCGGAACTTCTCGTTCAACTCGCCCTACGGTGCCTGTGAGCACTGCGACGGGCTCGGCACCCGCTACGAGGTCGATCCTGAGCTGGTGATCCCCAACCCCGAGCTGGCCCTGGGCCAGGGCGCGATCGCGCCATGGGCGTCGGGTCACGCCAAGTTCTTCCAGCGTCTGGTCGAGGCGGTCGCCGAGGACCACGGGATCTCCATGACCCTGCCGTGGGAGAAGCTGCCGGCCAAGGCCCGCAAGACCATGCTCTACGGTATGGGGCCCGACGAGAAGATCGAGGTCTCCTACCGCAACCGCTACGGACGCAAGCGCGCCTATACCGCTCGGTATGAAGGGGTCGTGCCGTATCTGCGGCGCCGCTACGCCGAGGCCGAGAGCGACGGCATGCGCGAGAACATCCAGGGCTACATGCGCGAGGTGAACTGCCCCGAATGCGGCGGGGCCCGGCTCAAGCCGCTGTCGTTGGCGGTGACCGTCGGGGGCCACAACATCAGCGAGCTGTGTTCGATCTCCATCGGCGAGGCCGCCCGCCTGATCGGCTCTCTGGCGTTGAGCGAGCGGGAACACCTCATCGGTGAGCGGGTGCTCAAGGAGATCAACGCCCGACTGCAGTTCCTGTGCGATGTCGGCCTCGACTACCTCGCGCTGTCACGGTCGGCGGCTACGCTCGCCGGCGGTGAGGCGCAGCGGATCCGGCTCGCCAGCCAGATCGGTTCGGGCCTTGTCGGGGTGCTCTACGTGCTCGACGAGCCCTCCATCGGGTTGCACCAGCGTGACAACCACCGTCTGATCAGCACTCTGCTCCATCTGCGCGACCTGGGCAACACCGTTCTGGTGGTCGAACACGACGAGGACACCATCGCGGTGTCCGACTGGGTCGTCGACGTCGGGCCCGGTGCCGGTGAGCACGGCGGTCAGGTCGTCTACTCGGGGCCCGTCGCCGGTCTGCTGACCCATGAGACGTCGGTGACCGGGCAGTACCTGTCGGGTCGGCGGCGTATCGAGGTGCCTGCGGTACGGCGGGAGCCGGGTGAGCGTTGGCTCACCGTACGCGGCGCCCGTGAGAACAACCTGCGCAACATCGACGTGCGTTTCCCGCTCGGCGTCTTCACCGCGGTCACCGGGGTGTCGGGGTCGGGCAAATCGACCTTGGTCAACGAGATCCTGCTGCACGCGCTGATGCAGCGGATCTATCACTCGAAGACGCCGCCGGGCCTGCATCGTTCGGTCGAGGGGCTCGAGCAGCTGGACAAGGTGATCGCCATCGACCAGTCGCCGATCGGCCGGACCCCCCGCTCGAACCCCGCGACTTATACCGGGGTCTTCGACCACGTGCGCAAGCTGTTTGCCGCCACCACCGAGGCGAAGGTCCGCGGCTATCAGCCGGGCCGGTTCTCCTTCAACGTCAAGGGTGGACGCTGCGAGCACTGCGCTGGCGACGGCACGATCAAGATCGAGATGCACTTCCTGCCTGACGTGTACGTGCCGTGTGAGGTCTGCAAAGGGGCGCGCTACAACCGGGACACGCTCGACATCCTGTTCCGGGGCAAGACCATCGCCGAGGTCCTCGACATGCCCTGTGAAGAGGCCCGGGACTTCTTTTCCAACCAACCGGCGATCTTCCGCTACCTCGACACCTTGGTCGAGGTGGGGCTGGGGTACGTACGCCTCGGCCAGTCGGCCCCGACCCTGTCCGGTGGCGAGGCGCAACGGGTGAAGCTGGCCACGGAGCTGGCCAAACGTTCGACCGGCCACACCTGCTACATCCTCGACGAGCCGACCACCGGCCTGCACTTCGAGGACGTGCGCAAGCTGCTCGGCGTGTTGCAGCGCCTCGTCGAGCAGGGCAACACGGTAATCGTGATCGAGCACAACCTCGACGTGATCAAGACCGCCGACTGGCTGATCGACCTCGGTCCCGAAGGTGGCAGCGGCGGCGGGTTGGTGGTGGCCGAAGGGCCACCGGAAGCAGTCGCGGCCTGTGCGGAGTCCCATACCGGCCGGTTCTTGGGCAAGCTGCTGGGCGGGGCGGGGGCGACGCCGGCGACGCCGGAGGTGGTCGATCTGACCGGCCCGGCCGGTGGCCCGGCCCCGGCGAAACGAAAGCGTTCGACGAAGGCCGATGACCCTGGCCCGGCGCCCAAGCCGGCCCGAGCGCCCCGCAAGGCTGCTGCGCGTACCTGACAGCATCGTCGTCGATGCACCCCCGGTCAACCACGGAGCGCGCGAACCCTGCACCCGGAGCCCCAGCCGAGAGCTCCGACTTTCGGCGAATTCGACCTCGCCGCGGCAGGATCCCATCGAAAATCAGAGGGCTGGGCGAAGGATTTTTCGCTCGTCGCAGCGAATCGACGTCGAATCGCTGCGAGTGAAAATCGACCAAGGTCTGGGGGCACACCGAAACATGACCACTATCCGTGGCGGAAGGGGGAGCTCGGGGTCAGCTGATCTCGATGTCGAGCAGGTGGCCCATGCGGGCCTGCTTGGTGGTCAGGTAGGCCCGGTTGTTACCGGTCGGTTCGATGCGCAGCGGCTGACGCTCGGTGATCTCGAGGCCGTAGCCCGACAAGCCGCTGTACTTGGCCATGTTGTTGGTCATCAGTCGCATGGACCGCACCCCGAGGTCGACCAGCATCTGGGCGCCGATCCCGTACTCGCGTGAGTCGACGGGCAATCCGAGGGCGGTGTTCGCATCCACCGTGTCGAGCCCCTCGTCCTGCAGCTGGTAGGCGCGGATCTTGTGGGCCAGGCCGATGCCTCGCCCTTCGTGGCCGCGCAGGTAGATCACCACCCCTTGGCCGGCTTCGGCGATGCGCTGCAGGGCGAGATGGAGCTGCTCGCCGCAGTCACACCGACCGGAGTTGAACACGTCGCCGGTCAAGCACTCGGAGTGCACCCGCACCAGGGGCGCACTGCCGCTGTCGGGCCCGAGATCGCCGAGGGTGATCGCCAGGTGCTCGGTGCTGTCGAGGCGGGACCGGTAGGCGGTACAGCCGAACTCGGCCCATGGCGTGGGGAGCACGGTGGTGGCCACCCGCTCGACCAGCTGCTCGGTTCGGCGGCGATGGCGCACCAGGTCGGCGATGGTGATCATCAGCAGGCCGTGCTCGGTGCAGAACTGCTCCAGCTCGGGTCGCCGGGCCATGGTGCCGTCGTCGTTGACCACCTCGGCCAGCACACCGATGGGTGCCACGCCGGCCAGCTTGCACAGGTCGACCGCGGCCTCGGTGTGGCCGGTGCGTTGCAGGACGCCACCGGGCCGGGCGCGCAGCGGGAAGATGTGGCCGGGCCGGGCCAGATCGTGGGTGGTCGTGGACACAGCGCACAGCAGACGCAGGGTATGGGCCCGGTCGGCGGCGGAGATGCCGGTCGAGACGCCCCGGGCAGCATCGACCGATTCGGTGAACGCAGTACGCATGGACTCGGTGTTGTTCTCGACCATCAGGGGAAGCCCCAGCTCGTCGCAACGTTCGCCCGTCATGGGGGCGCAGACCACGCCCGAGGTGTAGCGGACGAAGAACGCCATCTGCTCGGCGGTGGCGGCGTGGGCCGCCATGATCAGGTCGCCCTCGTTCTCGCGGTCCTCGTCGTCGACAACGACCACGATCTCGCCGCGTCCGATCGCCGCGACCGCGTCGTCGATGGAGGCGAACCCCTGGGGGTTGCTCATAGAGGTGCTCCTCGGTTCAAGGGCGAAGCCGGTCTCGGGACGTTACGGGTTCCAGGACGATACGGAGGTCATCGCCCAGTTGCGCGATCGACCGTATGCGGCCTCGCCAGAGATTGTCGATCGAGGGCACGGCCGGCCCGTCGAAGAGGCCACGTGCCCCGACTCCCCCGAACAGGGCGGGGGCGAGGTAGATCACGTACCGCTGCACCAGGCCCGCGCGGTGGAACGCTCCGGCCACGTGCGCCCCGCCTTCGACCATGAGCTGCAGCACCCCGCGACGACCGAGTTCGTCGAGCACCTCGGGCAGCGGACCGGACAGCTCCAGGCAGGGATGGACTTTGGCCCCTTCCGGCGCCCGTCCCAGGACGACCCGCAGCGGCTGACGGGCGACCGGGACCTCGCGGACGGTCAGGGCCGGGTCGTCGGCCCGAACCGTGCCGGCACCCACCAGCACGGCGTCGGACTCGGCGCGCAGCCGGTGGGCGTCGGCGCGGGCAGCGGGGCCGGTGATCCACTGCGAGCTACCGTCAGGCGCGGCCGTTCGGCCGTCGAGGCTGGCGGCGAGCTTGAGCACCACGAAGGGCCGGCCGGTGCGGCGGTGGTGCAGGTATGCGGCGAGCTGCTCGGCGGCCTCGGCCTCGCCCACTCCGGCCTGCACCGCGATGCCGGCTGCTCGCAGCGCAGCCGCACCACGTCCGGACACCTGGGGGTCGGGATCGCCCACGGCGTACACCACCGACGCCACCCCCGCAGCGATCAGGGCATCGGTGCACGGTGGCGTCCGACCGTGGTGGGCGCACGGCTCGAGGGTCACCACCGCGGTGGCTCCGGCCGTCTCGGCCCCGGCCTCCCGGGCGGCGTCGAGCGCCACGATCTCGGCGTGCCGGCCACCAGGCGGTTCGGTGGCACCGGTGAAGCAGCGGCCGTCCACGGTCAGCAGGGCGCAACCCACCCAGGGGTTCGGCGACGTGGTTCCACGCACGGCCTCTGCCGCTGCTCTCGCCCGTTCCATGGCGATATGCAACCCGGATGGTTGGTCAGCGAGGGGTGCGTCGGTGGAGTTGTCGCTCACGGTGTGCTGCTCCGCCGCGGGCATCGTGCCTCCGGCCTCGTCGGCATGACCTGAACCCTAGGTGACCTCCTGACACAAGGGTCAAGTCGTGGCCCGACGTTTCGTCGGGGTCCTTCCCGGCGGTCCGAGAAGGGTCCGTCGGCTGGGTAGCATCCCCGCCGTGGTCGTCCTGGGTCCCGCATGGATCGTTGCCGTGGTGCTCGGGGCGGCCGGGGTCGGGAAACTCCTTCGACCCGGTGCGGCGGTCGATGCGCTGCGGGTGCTCTACCTGCCCCATTCCGCCCCGGCCGTACGCCTGCTCGGCGCGGTCGAGGCGGCGGTCGCCCTCGCCGCAGTGGTGCTCGGCGGCTGGGCCTGGGCGGTGGTGGCTGCGGTCTACCTTGCGCTCGCCGGTGCCGCCGAGCGGTTGCGTCGCTCGGCCGCAGGCGCGGCCGCGGCCGGCGGTGGCAACGGCGCGGTGGCCGGTTGCGGTTGCTTCGGCCGGTCCTCAGCCCCGGTGGGGCTGACCCATGTCGCCGTCGATGTCGTGGCCGCAGTCGTGGCGGCGGTGGCGGCAGGGTCCGGTGTGGGCCCGCTGCGTTCGGTGTGGCCCGAGCTGCCCGCCGCTGGTGTCGCCCACCTGCTGCTCGTCGGCGCGGGTGCGCTGGCGGTGGTGGCCCTGCTGACCGTGCTGCCGGAGACCCGGTTGGCTGCCCGGCAGGCCCCGGCCCCCGATCCCCGCATCCATCTCTTCGGCCCTACCATCGGTCGACGTCCGAGCGGTTCGCCGGCGGCGACGCCCGGTTCCCGAGTTCCCTGAGAGGTACGAGTTCCGTGACCGCATTGCTCAACCGGGTGGCGACCGCGCTCGATCGACGATTGTCACGTCGGGGGTTCCTGGCCCGCTCGGCGTTGGCCGGCACCGCGATGGCGGTGGCACCGACCGACTACCTGCTCAAACCGGTCGGGGCGTACCAGGCCATCTGTACCTGCCGGTCGGGCTGCGATTGCAACAGCACGTGCTGCGACGGGTACACCGAGTTCTGCTGCACCATGACCGGGCTGAACCGGTGCCCGCCCGGCCACATCCTCGGCGGCTGGTGGAAGGTCGACAACTCCCAGTTCTGCGGCGACGCTCCGCGGTATTTCATGGACTGCAACGCGCCGTGCAACGGCTGCGGTTGTGACGCCAGCGGCATCTGCAGCGGATCGTGCTCGGGTACGACGTGCGGCTGCGCCCTGAACTCCTGCAACAACCGCAAGGCGGGCTGCGTCGCGTTCCGCTATGGCCAGTGCAACCAGGCGACCCGCTGTATCGGGCCCATCGCCTGCCGGGTGGTGACCTGTATCCCGCCGTGGTCGCTCGACAGCACCTGTACCCGCGAGGTGGCGATCGACGACTACACCCGTTACCACATCGCCCCGTGCCTGTACCGGCCCTACGGCTGGCTCGACCAGGTGTCGCCGGTCGCGGGCGGGTTTCGGTTGCGCGGCTGGGCCGCCGACCCCGAGACCACCGGCCCGATCGACCTGCACATCTACGTAGACGGGCGGTTCGTGCAGCGGGTGCTCGCCAACCGGCCACGTCCCGATCTCGCCGGGCCGTTCCCGGGCATCGGGATCAACCACGGCTTCGAGGCCGTCGTGCCCATGGGCCCCGGCCGCTACAACGTCACCGTGTACGCCATCAACGTGCTCGACGGCAGCGAGCAACCGGTGATCGGGTCGGCTCCCGTCGGTGTCGGTCAGCCCTTCGGCTACGCCGATTTGCAGATCGGGCCGGCCAAGGTGCGGGCCATCGGCTGGGTCATCGACCCCGATCACACCACCCCGGCGGCGGTGCAGGCCTACGTCGACGGCACGCTGGTCGGCACCTGGGACGCGAACGTGTACCGGTCCGACGTGGCGGCGATCTACAGCAGCTATGGCGGCGAGCACGGCTTCGACATCCAGATCCCGATGCCCGAGGGCACGCACCTGATCGAACTGCGCAGTCCCGACCTCGATGGGGTGCTGCCGTCGTTCCCACTCGCCAGTCAGCGGGTGACCATCGCCAACACCACGCCGATCGGTTGGTTCGACGGGGCGATGCGCTCGCCGGCGGGGATCCGGGTCCGGGGCTGGGCGGCGGACTACGACCGGGCCGAACCGTTGGACATCCACGCCTACGTCGACGGGGTGTTCGCCGGGTTGGCCAAGGCCGACCGGCCCCGGCCCGACGTGCCCGGGGTCTTCCCGGCGTTCGGGCCGAGCCACGGCTTCGACTTCGAGGTGCCGGCCCAGCCGGGGATCCGGCAGGTCAACCTCTACGCCATCAACAAGCCGGCCAGCACGGCGATCAACCCGCTTCTGGGCAGCATGACGGTGGTGGTGGGCAACCTTCCCTTCGGCTGGCTCGACGAGGTGTCCGACCACCCTGGCGGCGCCCGGGTGCGCGGTTGGGCCATCGACCCGAACGTCGTCGGCCCGGTCGATCTGCACGTCTACATCGACGGGGTGTTCGCCGGACTGGGCCGCACCGGGACGCTGCGCCCCGATGTCGAGGCGTTGTACCCGGGCTACGGCGGCTGGAACGGGTTCGAGTTCGTCGTCCCGGCCACGGCGGGGCGGCGGTTGGTCTGCGTGTACGCCATCAACGTCGGCGACAGCTCGGTGGTCAACCCGCTGTTCGGATGCATCCCCGTGACCCTGACGTGAGGGTGACGATCCCCTCTCCCCGAGCCCGTAGGAGCACCCCGGCGTCATGATCGCGCTCGTGGTGTTGCTTGCGGTGGTGGTGGCCTTGCTGACCATCCTGGTGGTCGGGCTGCTGCGCAGCTACGGCGAGGTGCTGCGTCGTCTGCACGACGCCGGTATCGGGGTCGACGGACCGGCCTCCGCGGCGGCCCACGGCGCGGCGACGCCGGTCTCGGCGGCGGAGGAGGCGGCCGACATCGCCCTGCGGCTCGATGCCGGGGTGGCCCCGCCGCGGCAGGGCGTGGACGAGTCGTTCCTGCCCGAAGTGGTCGACGTCGCGGGGGTGACCCCCGACGGTGACGCCGTCGGGGTGGGGCTGCGCAGCAGCGGCCGGGTCACGATGCTGGCGTTCCTGTCGAGCGGTTGCGGGACCTGCGCCGGTTTCTGGGCCGCCCTGCGCGGTGGCGAGGGCCTTGGGGTGAACGGGCAGGACGTCCGGCTGGTGGTGGTGACCGGTGGGCCGCGCAACGAGCAACCCGCGGTGGTGGCCTCGTTGGCCGGGCCGGATCTCGTGGTGGTGATGTCCGACGAGGCCTGGCAGCACTATGCGGTGCCGGCCACCCCGTACTTCGTCCTGGTGGACGGCGGGCAGGGCATCCTGGGGGAGGGCTCGGCCATGGGCTGGGCGCAGCTGGTCGGGCTGATGGAGCGGGCGGTGCGCGAACGAGGCTTCGAGCTGCAGACGTGGTTGACGTCACCGGGCGCGGCCGGCACTCCGGCGGCCCGCGCCACCGCAGACGCGGCCGGGGGTGAGACCGGGCCTCGACGGGAGGCCCGGGCCGACGCGGCGTTGCTCGCTGCCGGGATCGGACCCCGCGACGACCAGCTCTACCGCAACCCGTTGGACTCAGCCGGGGGAGCCGGGGGTCCAGGCGGTCCTGACGATGTGACTGATCCCGGTGAAGCCGCCCGATGACCGTCCTGGTGGTGTTGGGCGTCCTCGCCGCGGTGGCCGGCGCGGTGCGTTCCACCTGGTCGCCTTGAGGCGAGTCGATGCTGTCGAGCATCCACCCCCTCGGCGAGGCGGGTCGCGGACAACGTTGGTGGCTCACCGTGTCGGCCCACATCGTGGGCTCGGCGCTGGGCGGAGCGCTGGTCGGCGCGCTCCTGGGCGTGGTCGGCCGGCTTGCGGCGTCGGCGGGGGTCGGGCTGATCGCCCGGCTGGCGCTGGTCGCGGCGGTGGCGGTCGTGGCGGTGGTGGTCGACGGTCGCGACTGGCCCCGCTGGTTGTGGCGTCCCCACCGTCAGGTCGACGAGGACTGGCTCAGTCGTTACCGGGGCTGGGTGTACGGCGGCGGTTTCGGGTTCCAGCTCGGCATGGGCATCACCACCATCGTCACCGCGGCGACCCTGTACGTGCTCGGTGCGCTGGCCTTCGCGGTGGCCGGCGTGGGCTCGGCGGCGCTGTTGGGTGTGGCGTTCGGGCTGGCCCGCGGGGCCACGGTTCTGGCCGGGTGGCGTATCGACGACCCCGATGCACTGGTGTCGTTCCACCGGCGTCTGCAGGAGCGCGCCGGCTGGGGGCGGCTCGCCGCAGTGGCGGCCGACTCGGGGATACTGATCGGTGTGGTGGTGGTGTTGTGGCGGGGCGCATGAACGGTCGGTGTCGTGTCGAGGAGTCCGGGTACCGCCCGGTACAGGAGGCTTGGTGACCATGGCGACACTGTCCGCTCACGGTCTGTCCGTCGAGGCGCCCGCCGGTTGGGACGCCTCCATCTACAAGCGCAAGGAGCCGGAGCTGGCCCTGCAGCGTCTCGGCGCCGATCAGGCCGCGCTCCATGTCGTGGTGTACAACCCGATCCTGCACCTGTGCACCCGGCCGTTGCCGGTGGTCCGGGGTGACATGGGCGGCGGCATCGTCAGCGAGCTCGGCCCCGGCGATGTGTTCCTGGTGCTGTTCGAGTACAGCGGCGAGTCGGCGGCGACCCCGCTGTTCGCCAAGACGCCGACGGTTCCCTGGCCGTTGAAGCTGCAGGACTTCTCCCCGGCGGCGCTGCGCACGCAGTTGCCCAACCAGGTCGGCTGCCAGAGGTTCTTCTCCGTCAACGGCCGCGGGTTCATGCTGTACGTGGTGCTGGGCAGCGCGGCCGCGGCCCCGGGGTTGCTGACGCAGGTCAACGCGGCGCTGGCCGCGGTACGCATCGGCTGAGCGCGCCCGGGTCGCCCGGCGGGGGTGGGGCCTGGCAATAGATTGGGCTGGTGCTGCAGCGCCCGCCGGCCGGTTCCATCCCCGACACCCCCGGGTCCTACCAGTTCAAGGATGCCGACGGCCGGGTGATCTACGTCGGCAAGGCCCGCTCGTTGCGCCAGCGGCTGTCGAACTACTTCCAGAACCCGTTGAACCTGCACCCGCGCACCGCCGCCATGGTGGCCGCTGCCCACAGCGTCGAGTGGATCCAGGTCCGCAACGAGGTCGAGGCATTGATGCTGGAGTTCTCCCTCATCAAGGAGCACCGGCCGCGCTTCAACGTCCGTCTCGTCGACGACAAGTCCTACCCGTACCTGGCGGTCACCGTCGGCGACCGGTGGCCGCGTCCGATGGTGATGCGCGGGGCCAAGAAGAAGGGCGTCCGCTACTTCGGGCCCTACGCCCATGCCTACGCCATTCGCGAGACACTCGATCAGCTGCTGCGCACGTTCCCGGTTCGCACCTGTCGGGACGGCAAGTTCGACCGTCACGCCAAGCTGGGCAAGCCCTGCCTGCTGTTCCACATCGAGAAGTGCTCGGCGCCGTGCGTCGGGGAGATCGACGAGGCGGCGTACGGGCGGCTGGTGGACGAGCTGCTGCAGTTCCTCGAGGGCGACACCGACGCCGTCATCGACCGGCTCGAGGCCGAGATGCGCGCCGCGGCGGCCGACCTGGAGTTCGAACGCGCCGCCCGGCTGCGCGACCGCCTGGCAACGGTCCGCAAGGCGGTCGAGAAGCAGCAGATCGTCGGGTCCCGCAACGAGGACATCGACGTGATCGGTATCGCGGATGACGATCTCGAGGCCGCGGTTCAGGTGTTCACCGTGCGCAAGGGTCGGGTCGTGGGCCGTCAGGGGTTCATCATCGACAAGGTCGAGGAGCTCACCGGGGACCGCCTGATCGGCGTGGTGCTCGAGGGCCTCTACGACGAGGAGCCGGTGCAGGGCTACCCCAAGATGGTGCTGGTGCCCGAGCTGCCCGACGACGTCGAGCTGTACGAGGAGTGGCTGGCCAGCGAGCGCGGTACCAGGGTCGAGATCCGGGTTCCGCAGCGCGGTGACCGCAAGGAGTTCATGGGCACGGTCACCCAGAACGCCACCGAGGAGTTCACCCGGCACCGCCTGCGCCGGGCGTCGGACCTCAACGCCCGCTCCCGGGCCCTCGAGGAGCTGCAGCAGTGGCTGGAGCTGCCGGCGGCCCCGCTGCGCATCGAGTGTTACGACAACTCCCACCTCAGCGGCACCGACTACGTGAGCTCGATGGTGGTGTTCGAGGACGGCCTCGCCGCCAAGGGCCAGTACCGCCGCTTCAAGCTGCGCTGGGTACCCGATAACGACGACTTCGCAGCCATGGAGGAGGTCCTCACCCGGCGTCTGACCAGCTACGTGGAGGACCAGGCCAAGCCGGTGTCGGAGCGGGGCAAGTTCCAGTACCCGCCGCAGCTGCTCATGGTCGACGGGGGCAAGGGACAGCTCGGCGTGGCGGTGCGGGTCCTCGAACAGCTCGGCCTGCGTCACCAGATCCCGGTGTGCGCGCTGGCCAAGCAGTTCGAGGAGGTCTACCTGCCCGACCGGTCCGAGCCGGTGCGCATCCCTCGCCAGTCCGAGGCGCTCTACCTGCTGCAACGACTGCGGGACGAGTCGCACCGCTTCGCCATCTCCTACCAGCGCCAGCTGCGCAACAAGCGGATGACGGTGTCCTGGCTCGACGGCATCACCGGGCTGGGCCCGACCCGCCGCACCCGGCTGATCCGCGAGTTGGGCGGGTCCAAGGCCGTTCGGATTGCCTCGCTCGACAGCCTCAAGCAGCTCAGCTGGTTGCCCGACACCGTGGCCGAGGCGGTCTACGAACGGGCCCGTCGTCCCTGACCGGCGGGCTCGGGGCGGCCGGTAGCATGCCGGCGCTGGCCGAGCCCGAACTGACCCGGAGCGACATGCCCGAGAGCGATCTGCCCGAGAGTGATCTGACCGAGACCGAGACCGATCTGTGGGAGACCCACGCGGGCTGGTGGCAGGAGGGCTTCACCGCCGGGGCCGACCCTGAGTACGAGGAGCAGATCCTGCCGCTCGCAGCCCACTACCTCACCGGGGCGGAGCGGGTGCTCGACATCGGCTGCGGTGAGGGCCAGGTGGCCCGGCTGGCGATCGAGGTGGGTGCGCGGTTGGTGGTGGGTGTCGATCCGACGCGGGCGCAGATCGCCGAGGCCGAGGCCCGTGGTGGCGGACCGCTCTATGCCCGGTCGGGGGCCGACGGCCTGCCCTTCCCCGAGGGCTGTTTCGACACGGTGGTGGCCTGTCTGGTCTTCGAGCACATCAACGAGGTCGATCGGGCGATCGCCGAGGTGGCCCGGGTGTTGCGACCCGGCGGCCGGTTCCTGTTCTTCCTCAACCATCCGCTGTTGCAGACCCCGAACTCGGGCTGGATCGACGACCAGATCCTCGACCCGCCCGAGCAGTACTGGCGCATCGGGCCGTACCTGATCGAGGAGTTGTCGATCGAGGAGGTGGAGAAGGACGTGTTCATCCCGTTCATCCACCGGCCGTTGTCGCGGTACGTGAACGCGCTGGCCGATAACGGACTGCTCATCACCCAGATGCACGAGCCGGCGCCGCCGACGGGGTTCCTGGCCCAGGCCGCCGAGTACGAGGCGGCGTCGACCATCCCGCGGCTGCTGTTGCTGGTGACCCGCAAGGAGTCGGGGCAGGCCTGACCAGGGCCCGGCCGTCGCGATCGGGAGGGTTCCTGGCGGGGAGGTACGCTGTTGGCGGGGCCGTCCGGTGTACCGGCGGTTGCCGACGGGTGCGGCGGGGGCCGCAACCCGCTCGGCGAGAACGACAGCAGCGTCAGCGACAACGAGCACAGTGAGGTGGCGTCCATGCCCGCATCCGAGGGAACCTTCGTCGTCGACATGGATTCCCATGTCATGGAACCGCCGGATCTGTGGCTGAACTATCTCGAGCCGCGCTACCGCAACCGGGCCATCCGCATCGAGCGCGATGCCGACGGTGTGGAGTCGCTGATCGCCGACGACAAGGTCATGATCCGGGGTCGCCTCGCGGCCATCGGCGGGGTCGAGCACGACGCCATGGAGGCGTTCAAGAGCTGGGATCTCACCTACCTCGACGGCTGTCCGCCCGCCTCCTACGACACCAGGGCCCGGGTCGAGCTGCTCGATGAGTGGGGCGTGGATGCCGGGCTGGTGTTCCCCACCATCGGCATCCTGTGGGACAAGGAGGACGATCCCGACCTGGCGATGGCCTGGGCCCGGGCCTACAACAACTGGCAGTGGGACTTCGCCAGCCCGGCGCTGGACCGCATCCTGCCGGTGGCCCAGGTGCCGCTCTACGACGTGGGCCTGGCCCGCCAGGAGCTGCGGCGCTGTCTCGACCTGGGATTCAAGGGCATGTTCCTGGCCCCTGAGCCGGTGGGCGGCAAGCGGCCGTCGCATCCCGACTTCGACCCGCTGTGGCAGATGCTGGTGGACGCCGACCTGCCGATCTGCATCCACCTCATCGTCCGCTTCGACCGGACCATCAACCTGAGCGGCACGAAGTGGTGGGATGCCGAGAAGGAGCGCACCGATCTGACGTTCTCCTTCGGCATGGGCGGCACCATGCAGTTGATCCCCACCGTCGCCGCGCTGGTGTGCGACGGGCTGTTCGACCGGTTCCCGACGCTGAAGGTGGCCATCGTCGAGTCCGGCGCCGGCTACGTGCAGTACCTGATGGACCGCCTCGACGAGAAGTACGCCCGCTTCCGTGCCTCGAGCCCGCTGAAGCGCAAGCCGAGCGACTACATCCGCGAGAACTTCTACTTCGTGATGGACCCCACCGAGCGGTCCATCGACGCCCAGTGCGAGCTCGTGGGCGAGGACCACTTCCTGTGGGGCTCGGACTACCCCCATGTCGATTCCCACCTTCGGGCCATCGACGAGGTCCGCGAGGCGCTCGCGCCGATGAGCGCGGCCCGACGCAACAAAGTGCTCGGCGGGAACGCCAAGCGGCTGTTCGCGCTCTGACCAGCGACGAACGGGCGGGACGCCCGATGGTCCTCGCCGGCTAACTGTGCTAGCAAAAATTGGTGCTGTCACAATCACCAAAAGAGGCGGCATACTGACTCTGCGTGGCAACGTTCGACCCAACCTTCCGCGCCGGGCGTCCCTCTGGGACGGACCGGGCCGATGACGATGAGATCCCGCGCGCCCTGACCGGGGTGTGGGTCCCGACCCTCGCTGGGTTGGTGGCTGCTCTCCTCGTCGGCCGAGGTGCGACGATGTCGCCCATCCGGGCCCTGTTGTTGCAGGCGCCGCTGGTGGCAGCGGCAGTTTTGTCCCTGCTGTTGTGGCGCTGGCAGCCCGCCCATCGGGCGATCTGGGCCTGGACCACGGCGGGTCTGGCGGCTGCGACCGTTAGCGGGTTCCTGCTCCGTCTGCTCAGCACGGCCGACGGGACGGCGGGGCGTACCGCCGGATTCCTGCTCGCCGTACCGGCGGCCGCGGCCTTCGGTGGCGCGGCGATGGTGTCGCTGCGGCGGCGCCGACTCCGGCTGCCCAAGGGCTGGGTGCTCGACGTGGCGGTGGCCCTTGCCACAGGGGGGACTGCGGCGGTGGTGCTGGCCGAGGTGGTCCTGCCCGAGGTGTCGGTGACCCCGATCTTGCTGGGTGGCGCACCGCTCGGGTCGGCAACCTGGCCCGTCGTGGCGGGCGTGGCGGTCGCGGTGGCCGTGGCGTTGGTGCTGGTGCAGCTGGTGGCGACCGGGGTCGCACGGGACCCGTTCTCCGTGTCCCTGGCGTTGGTGGCGGCGACCTACCCGGTGGTGCTGGTCGAGCAGGCCTTGGCCGTCAGCCACGGTTCGCCCTGGTCCTCGGCGGTGTTGCTCGATCCGGTCTGGCCGACCCTGGGCATCGCGGCGGTCGTGTCGGTGCTGGCCTGGCGATCGCAGGTCCCGCCGGGCCGACCGGTCCTGCCGGGTGCACCGCTCCGTGCGCCGGGCGCCCACCTCGGTGCCACGGGGACCTCGCAGCCCGGTGTCTTGGCTGCAGGGCCGGGGCCGGGCCGGTCGCTGACCGCGGTCGGTGCCGGGCCGCGTGCGGGCTGGTCGGTGACGGCGGGCTGTGTGGTGTTGGCCGCGGTGGTGCTGGTGTCCTTCGCCCGGTTCGATGGTCCACGGCCTGGGGTGGTCGTGACCGGTGCCGCGGTGACCCTGGTACTGGGCCTGGTTCGGCTGGTGTCCTCCGGCCGGACCCTGGAGCACCTGGGCCGGACCGTGGCCGATGCCGACACCGACGAGGTGTCGGGCCTGCTGAACCGGCGCGCGGTGACCGATGCACTGGACTGGGCGTGCCGGCGTGGGCCGGGTGCGGTGCTGCTGATCGACGTCGACCGGTTCCGTGACGTGAACCAGTACCTCGGGCATCGCGCCGCCGACGATGTGTTGCGCCAGCTCGCCGAGCGGATCTCGGTCAATGCCACCGAGCTGGAGATGGCGGGACGTCTGGGGGCCGACGAGTTCGTGCTGATCTGCCCGACCGCCGGGGTGGCCGAGGCCATGGCCCGGGCCCGGCAGATCCGCAGCCTGGCGGAGTTCCCCTTCAGCGTCGGCGAGGACGCCGTCCGGCTCGACATCAGCATCGGCGTGGCGGTGTGGCCGGAGCACTCCGGACCGGCCGCCGACCCCGGGCCCGCCGGACAGGTCTGGTGGGCCGGGCACACCGCCCCAGCCGACGGGCTGCTGAGCCATGCGCACGAGGCCCGTCGTCTGGCTCGTGAGCGGGGGACCGCCATCGAACGGTGGGATCCCGAGCGTGACCTCGTCGGGGCCCGTCGCCTCGCCCTGGCCGATTCGCTGCGCCGTTCGGTGCGTCAGGAGGAGCTGCAGCTGTGGTACCAGCCGAAGGTCGACACCCGTAGCGGTGCGGTGGTCGGGGTCGAGGCGTTGGCCCGGTGGCGTCATGAGGGCGAGATGGTCCCGCCTGACCTGTTCATCGCCATGGCCGAGGAAGCCGGCCTGATCACCGACCTGACCCGATCGCTGCTCGAGCAGGCGTTGGCCCAGCTCGCGTCCTGGGACGAGGCCGGCCTGACCCTGTCGATGGCGGTGAACCTGTCGCCGCGCAACCTGCTCGACCCGGCGCTGCCACGGCGGGTGGCCCGGATGCTGGAGCGCTACGGGGTGGAGCCCCGCCGGTTGGTCCTGGAGATCACCGAGACCACGCTGATGCCCGACCAGCCTCGGGTCGTCGCGGCGATGGAGCGGTTGCGTCAGCTGGGCGTGCGTTTGTCGATCGACGACTACGGCACCGGGCATGCCGCCCTGACCTATCTCCGTGACTTCGCGGTGGACGAGCTGAAGCTCGACCGTAGTTACGTGGCGGCCATGGTCGAGGACGAGCGCACCATGGCCATCGTGCGTTCGACGGTGTCGATGGGCAGCCAGCTCGGCCTCGACGTGGTAGCCGAGGGCGTGGAGCGGCCAGACCAGGTCGACGCCCTCACCGCCTGTGGCTGCCACCTGATCCAGGGGTACCTGCTGTGCCCGCCCCGGCCGGCCGAGGAGCTCACGGCGTGGCTGCAGGCCCGCCCGGCGCCGACGCCGGCGACGCGTCGCCCGGTCCACCGGTAACCTTGGCGGCTGCGTGGGAGAGATCGTCGTCGTCACCGGTCATTCGGGTGCAGGTCGATCGACCGCGGCCGACGTCTTCGAGGACCTCGGCTGGTTCGTGATCGACAACCTGCCGCTGGCGTTGATGCCCAAGGTGTCGGAGCTGACCGCGGCGGGCAGCGGGTCCTACGAGCGGGTGGTGCTGGTGGTCGGGGCCTCTCCGGACGTGGTGGAGATCACGCCGGCCATCGCCGAGCTGCGTGAGCAGGGGGTGCAGCTGCGGATCCTGTTCCTGGAGGCCAACGCCGAGACGCTCGTCCGCCGCTACCGGGAGGCCCGCCGGCGTCACCCGTTCTCCACCGGGTCCCTCACCGATGCGGTGGCGTTGGAGCAGGCGGCGCTCGAGGAGTTGCGGGGGCTCGCCGATCTGGTGATCGACACGTCGAACCTCAACGTGCACCAGCTGAAGGACCGGGTGCTGCGGGCGTTCTCTCGGGATGACGCCTCGAACCGGATGCGCACGTCGGTGCAGTCCTTCGGGTTCAAGTACGGCCTGCCGCTCGATGTCGACATGGTGATCGACTGCCGGTTCCTGCCGAACCCGTTCTGGGTTCCAGAGCTGCGGGCCCAGTCCGGTCTCGACGAGGGGGTCCGGGACTTCGTGCTGGGCCATGAGGCGGCCAAGGAGTTCCTCGACCGTCTCCAGCCGCTGCTCGAGACGCTGGTGCCGGCGTACCTCAACGAGGGCAAGGCGTATCTGACCATCGCCTTCGGCTGTACCGGCGGCCGGCACCGTTCGGTGGCGATCGCCGAGGCGGTGGCCCCGATGCTGGCCGAGCTCGGGGTCAATGCGGTGCTCAGCCACCGTGACATCGACCGCTGAGCGGCCGCGCCCTACACTGCCCAAGGTTTGATTCCCCGCTATTTCCGGGCTCCAACGGGAGAGTCCGTACTCAGGAGGCAGATATGACGGTACGGGTCGGCATCAACGGGTTCGGTCGCATCGGCCGCAACTTTTTCCGGGCCGTCAAGCAGCAGGGCGCGGACATCGAGATCGTTGCGGTCAACGACCTCGGTGACCTCAAGACGATGGCGCACCTGTTGAAGTACGACTCGGTGATGGGCCGGCTCGGCTCCGACGTCGCCGTCGTCGATGGTGGCATCGCCATCGGCGGGGTCACGCTGCGGGTGCTGGCTGAGCGCGACCCGGCCAAGTTGCCGTGGGGCGATCTCGGCGTCGACGTGGTCATCGAGTCGACCGGCGTGTTCACCGCCCGGGACAAGGCGGCGCTGCACCTCGAGGGTGGGGCCCCGCGGGTGATCGTGTCCGCCCCGGCCGATGGTGCCGACGCCACCTTCGTGGTCGGCGTGAACGACGGCGATTTCGACCCGGCGGCCCACAAGGTCATCTCGAACGCCTCGTGCACCACCAACTGCTTCGTGCCGATGATCAAGGTCCTCGACGACGCCTTCGGGGTGGAGAAGGGCCTCATGACCACGGTCCACGCCTACACCAACGACCAGAACCTGCTCGATTTGCCCCACAGCGACCTGCGCCGTGGCCGGGCTGCGGCGATCAACATCGTGCCGTCCTCGACGGGTGCGGCCCGGGCCACCGGCCTGGTGCTGCAGGCGATGAAGGGCAAGCTCGACGGTACGGCCCTGCGGGTGCCGGTGCCGGACGGCTCGGTCACCGACTTCACCGGCATCCTCAAGCGCGAGGTCACCGTCGACGAGGTCAACGCGGCATTCAAGGAGGCGGCGTCGGCGGGTCCGCTGTCCAAGGTGCTGGTGTACTCCGACGACCCGATCGTGTCCTCGGACATCGTCGGCTCGTCGGCGTCGTGCACCTTCGACGCCCCCATCACCATGGTCATGGGCTCGCTGGTGAAGATCATGGGCTGGTACGACAACGAGTGGGGCTACTCGAACCGCCTGGTCGACCTGGTGGGGATCGTGGGCAAGGCCGGCTGATGGCGGTCTTCGGCGTTCCCGCGCTGGAGGACCTCGGGCCGGTCGCCGGCAAGAACGTGCTGGTCCGGGTGGATTTCAACGTCCCCCTGAAGGATGGCGTCATCACCGACGACCTGCGCATCCGGGCTGCGCTGCCCACCCTGCAGTGGCTGCAGCAGCAGGGCGCGACCCGGGTCGTGGCCTGCTCGCACCTGGGCCGGCCCAAGGGCAAGCCTGATGCGGCCTACTCGATGGACCCGGTGCGGGCGCACCTGGCGTCGGTGGCGCCGGGTGTCGAGCTGCTCGAGAACCTGCGTTTCGACGCGGGGGAGGAGGGGAACGACCCGGCGTTCGTGGACCGGATGGTCGAGGGTTTCGATCTCTACGTGAACGACGCGTTCGGGGCGTCGCACCGGGCCCATGCGTCGATCGTCGGGCCGCCGGCCCGGGGGTTGCCGTCGGCGGCCGGGCGGCTGCTGGCACGCGAGATCGAGGTGTTGCTCGGGGTGCGCGAGCACCCGGACCGGCCGTTCGTGGCCATCCTCGGTGGGTCGAAGGTGAGCGACAAGCTCGGGGTGATCGGGGCGCTGCTCGACGTGTGCGACACGCTGATCATCGGTGGGGCGATGTGTTTCACGTTCTTCCGGGCGATGGGTCGCAGCACCGGTTCGTCGCTGGTCGAGCCCGATCAGATCGACGTGTGCAAGGCGTTGCTGGCCAAGGCCGGCGACCGCCTGGTGCTGCCGGAGGACATCACCGCGCTGGGGCCGGGCGGGAAGCTGTTCGATCCCGCGGCGGGTGGCGAGGTCCGCCAGACCGGTCGGGCCTTGCCCGAGGGCTGGATGGGCGTCGACATCGGGCCGGGTGCAGCGGCGGCGTTCGGCGATATCATCGGCGAGGCCCGTATGGTGCTGTGGAACGGGCCGATGGGGGCCTTCGAGGACGGTCGTTTCGTCGCGGGGACGCGCTACGTCGCCGAGGCGGTTGCGGCATGTCGCGGGTTCACGGTGGTCGGTGGCGGCGATTCGGCGGCGGCGGTGGCGCAGTTCGGCCTCGACGACCAGATCGACCACGTGTCCACCGGCGGTGGCGCCAGCCTGGAGCTGATCGAGCAGGGCGACCTGCCCGGTCTCGAGGCGTTGCGTGGCGCGGTCAACGCCTGAACCACTGCGGTGCGGCCCGGTCGACGTCATCGTAGGACCGGGCCCACCCACTGTCACCGCCCGGCCGACGTCTACCACCCGGGGCGAATTCGCCGCCCGGCCCGAATTCGGCCTCCGCGCCGCTTTCGCCGGGTCTGACCTGGTTGTTCGTTGCGGCGAATCGACGTCGAATCGCTCCGACGGGCGAATTCGCTGACCTCGATCCTCCCGTCATGTTTTCTAAGCAAGCGGCCGGGCCCGGCCGGTCGAACCTCAAGGAAGTCGCATGCGCAAGCCCCTGATCAGCGGCAACTGGAAGATGCACCACAACCACTTCGACGCCATCACCCTGGTGCAGAAGCTCGGTTACGCCATCGACAAGGACGACGTCGAGGCTGTCGACGTGTCGGTGCATCCGCCGTTCACCGATCTGCGGTCGGTGCAGACCGTGATCGAGGCCGACAAGATCCCCCTCATCCTCGGCGCCCAGAATTGCCATTGGGAGGACAAGGGCGCCTTCACCGGCGAGGTGTCGCCGGCGATGCTGGCCAAGCTGAACGTCAGCTACGTGATCGTCGGCCATTCGGAGCGCCGCGAGCTGTTCGGCGAGACCGATGAGGACGTCAACCGCAAGGTCAAGGCTGTCCTCACGCACGGGATGACCCCGATCATGTGCTGCGGCGAGACGTTGGAGGAGCGTGAGAGCGGCGCCACCGACACCAAGGTCGTCGGTCAGGTGAAAGCCGGGCTGGACGGGCTCGACGGGGCCACGGTGGCCGGCGTGGTCGTCGCCTACGAGCCGATCTGGGCCATCGGCACCGGCCGCACGGCCAGCGCGGAGGACGCCCAGGCGGTGTGCGGCCTGATCCGGCGGACCATCGCCGACACGTTCGGGCAGGCCGCCGCGGATGGCGTGCGCATCCAGTACGGCGGGTCGGTCAAGCCCGACAACGCCAAGGAACTGATGGGACAGCCCGACATCGACGGGGCACTGGTCGGCGGGGCGAGCCTCGAGTCCGAGCCCTTCGCCGGCATCGTGCAGTACCGGCTGAAGGACTGACGTCGGGCCGGCATCGGAGCTGTTCGGGCACGGTGTCGAGGGGTTGGCCGGCCGGGGGCTAGACTTCGCATGTGATTTGGTTGATCATGCCCATCCAGGTGCTGTCCTCGTCGATGCTGCTGTTCCTGGTGTTGCTGCACTCGGGCAAGGGCGGGGGCATGTCCGACCTGTTGGGCGGTGGTAGCTCGGCCTCGGCTGCGGCGGGCTCGACCGTGATGGAACGCAACCTCGACCGGTTGACCATCGTCGTGGCGCTGACGTTCACTTTCTCGACCATCACACTGGGCCTCATCCTCGACGCCTGATCCACCTTGTGGCTGCGGTCACAGCGGTGGCGGTAGCGTCGCCGTCATGGGCACCATGGTCGAAGGCCAGCGAACGATCGATACCGCTACCGCGACGCACTATCACCAGCAGGGCTGGTGGCGGGATCGGACCCAGCTCGACGATTTTCTCGACCAGGCTGCTGCTCATCCCGACCGGGTGGCGGTGGTCAGCGCCAAGCAGGGCAGCCCGCACCTCGAGCGACACACCTATGGTGAGCTCGAACGGCTGAGTCGGCGTTTCGCTGCGGCGTTCATCGGGCTGGGGGTTCAGCCGGGCGAGGTGGTGTCGGTCCAGCTGCCGAACTCGTGGGAGTTCCCGGCGCTGGTCTACGGGGCGCTGCGGGCGGGGGCGATCGTGAACCCGTTGGTGCCGATCTTCCGGCGGCGTGAGCTCACGTTCATCCTGAACCGGACCGAGACCCGGGTGCTGGTGGTGATCGACCGCTACCGCGGGTTCGACCATGCCGCGATGGGCCTGGAGCTGGTCGGTGAGGTGCCGAGTCTGCAGCACGTGGTGGTGGTCGGCGATGCGCCGGACGGGGCGTCGAGCTTCGCCGAGGTGTTCTGCAACCGGGCCGACGAGGACGACCCGGCGCTGCTGGCCGAGCTCGAACGGCGGCGGCCCTCGGTGGAGGACCTCATCGAGATCCAGTTCACGTCGGGCACCACCGGCGAGCCGAAGGGCGTGATCCACAACCACAACACGGTGTATTCGGGTGGACGGGCGGTGCGCGACGTGTACGGGCTGGGGTCCGACGACGTGTGCTTCATGGCCTCGACGCTGGCTCATCAGACCGGGTTCGGCTACGGGATGCTGGTGCCGCTGTCGTTGGGGATGAAGGTCGTCTACCAGGATGCGTGGCAGCCGGAGGAGGCGCTGGACCTGTTCTCCGCCGAGGGGGCGACCTGGACGGTGGGGGCGACGACGTTCGCCATGGACCTGATCGCCGCCCAGCAGCGGCAGCGGCGTGAGGTGCCGGGCTTCGAGCTGTTCATCTGCGGCGGGGCGGCGATCCCGCCCCATGTCGTGCACCAGACCCAGGAGTATCTCGGGGCGCAGCTGGTGGCGGTGTGGGGGATGACCGAGAACATGATCACCACCACGACGCGGCCCGGTGACCCGGCCGAGCTGGTGGCCGACAGCGACGGGACGCCGGTCGACTGGATGGAGGTCCGCATCGTCGACGACTCGGGGGCCGAGGTGGGCGTTGACGGGGTGGGGGCATTGCAGTGCCGGGGTCCGAGCCAGGCGCTGGGCTACTTCAAGCGGCCCGACATCTATGCCGCGGCCAGCCCCGGCGACGGCTGGTTCGACACCGGCGACCTGGCTCGGCGCCGGGCCGACGGCGGCATCCGCATCGTCGGCCGCACCAAGGACCTGGTCATCCGCGGCGGCGAGAACATCCCTGTGGCGGAGATCGAGAACGTGTTGTTTACCCACCCGGCGGTGCTGGAGGTGGCGGTGGTGGGCATGCCCGACGACCGGCTCGGCGAACGGGCCTGCGCGGTGATCGTGCCGCGCGAACATGCGGTGGCGAACCCGCCCACCCTGGCCGAGCTGACCGCGTTCCTGGCCGAGGCCGGCATGGCCAAACAGTTCTGGCCCGAGCAGCTGCGGGTGGTCGAGGCGATGCCCAAGACGCCGTCGGGCAAGATCCAGAAATTTCAGCTCCGCCAGGAACTGGCAGGCGGGTCTGGCTCGCCCGCCTGACGCGGCGGGTCCGGCCCGCAAGGGTCATGCAGACCTCGCCGGAACCGGCCCCTCGGGTCTGACCTGGCGGTCCCGCCCGGGCCGGAATCGGACCTGCATTCGCAATGGTGGATGCGGTAAGCTTTCCCGGCCTCGTCGGAGTGGCGGAATAGGCAGACGCGCTAGCTTGAGGGGCTAGTGTCCGCAAGGACGTGGGGGTTCAAGTCCCCCCTCCGACACGCACCATAACCCCACGGGGGAGAGCCTCTACGAGGACTCTCCCGTCGGGGTGGTAGGTGAGCGAGATTCCCAGTTCCTGGTAGAGCTCGTTGCGATCGGTCTCGTCGGCGTCGGCGAGCAGGGTGACGATGTCCTGGAGCGCTTCGACGAGTGCTCGGACCTGGGTCTTGTTGAGCTTGCCGCCGGGCACGGAGCGCCCGAGTTGAGCCTGCAGCGTCTTGCGTTCGCGTTCGACTTCGGCGATCCATTTGATGAACGGTCCGAGCTCGGCGTCGGGCTCGTCGAGGGCGGCGCGGTACTTCCCAAGTCGGCGGTCGCAGTCGGCGATCTGGGCGGTGAGCTCGGCGTGGCGTTCGTCAGCTCGAGGGTCGGGCTCGTCGACGCTGGCGAGGGTCTGGATCGTCCGGTCGATGTCGGCGTGGAAGGCTTCGTGGAGGAACCGGTTGAGACCGTCGACCACGGCGGCTTCCTTGACGTAGATGCTCTTGGGGTGGTCGTCGCAGCCGGGGTAGTCCTCCGTGAACTTGCACCGGTAGTAGGCGCGGCCGTGGTTCCACTGGCCCTGCATGCGTCGCCCGCACTTGCCGCAGCGCATGAGGCCGGCGAGCTGGTAGTTCCGGCTCTGGGTCGGTGCCCGGCGGGTGCGGGTGTTCTGCCCAAAGATGAGCTGTGCAGTCTCGAACTGCTCGGTGGAGATCAGCGGGTCGTGGACCGGTTCCTGCGACCAGATCCACAGCGAGGTGTCGTTCCAGCGCATGCGGGTCTCGTGACCGAGGCTGACGTCGTCGACGTCGATGAGCACCTCGTCCTTGCGCTGCTTGTTCCACACCTCGTAGCCCGTGTAGCGGGGGTTCTGGAGGATCGCTCGGATGGCGCTCTTGGCCCAGCGGCCTCGCCCGGTGGCGCGATGGGAGTTGCGGTCGGGGTCGTGCCCGGAGGGGGAGGCGATCCCGTCGCGGTTGAGGTCCTGCGCGATGAGGTGGAGCCCCTTGCCGGCGATGTACTCGGCGAAGATGCGTTGCACGACCGGCGCTGCGGCGGGGTCCGGGGCGAGCACACGGAGGCGCTGGCCGTTGGCGGCCTTGCCCGGGTGGGGGTGCGGGCCGGCGTCGGCGAGGAGGTACCCGTAGGGTGGCCGGCCGCCGAGGAACCGTCCCTCGATTGCTGCTTGGGATGCCATCGCGGTGCGGACACGGGTCTTGATCCGTGAGCGCTCGCCCTTGCTCATCCCGCCGTAGAGCGACATGACCAGGTCGTGGGCTTCGGAGCCAGGGTCGACCGCGCCACCAACCTCGGGCACCCACAGCTCGACGCCGTAGTGGACGAACACCGGGAAGGTGAGGCCGAACTGATTGCCGTAGAAGGCGCGTTGAGGCTCACCGATGACCACGGCGTCGAAGCCGCGGTGGGGGTTCCGGAACGTGTCGAGCAGGCGTGCTGCCTCGGGTCGCCGCTTCCACGGCAACGATCGTGACTGGCCGATGTCGAAGAACTCCTCGACGATCTCGCCACCGGTTGGTTCGATGACCTGCCGGGAGCGTGCCAGCTGCCAGTTGCGGGAGGACTGGGGGTCTTGCTGGTCCTCCGTGCTCACCCGTCCGTAGAAGGCGAAGCGCTTCATGATGGTCACGAGGCTATGCGGTCGGCGTCCGCGCCGCTGCCGGCCTCGTCGAGGGTCCGGGCGGCTGCCTTGCGCATGATGCGGAGCAGCACCCGAGCTGCGCCCGGACTGATCACGAAGTCGCCACCGTCGAACACGACCTCGACCGTCTCCCCTTGGCCGCTCCTGAGCACTTCCATGACCAGGGAGAAGCGCGACCGTTGAGGTCGGACGCGACGAGGACGGCTGCCTCAACGCGTCTTCGAGGGTGGCCTCAGCCGGCGAGACGCCTCAACCGTTCCACGGCGCTCGGATCCGTGAACTCCTGAACGGTGTGCTGACCGTTGAGGATCTTGACCAGGTCAGCGTCCAGGTCGTCCCGCTCAACGCGGACGGTCCAGCTCACCGCTCGCCGGTGGCGGGCATGTGGATCTGCCGTCGCCACGAAGTGGTAGGGCCCGACGAACTCGCCGATGGCGACGGTTCGGTCCCGGAGCGGCAGGACGACCAGGTCGCCCGTAGCCGCCTCCCAGAGAAAGCGGCGCCAGTACCCGACGAAGATCGCAATCGCTCTCGGCGACCGGTCCCTCATGGACGAAGTGAGAAGGTCGCGGATGGTCTCGGCATCGTCGATGGCGCTGAGATCGCCGATCTCATCACCGCCGACGCTGACGAACCCGTTTGCGAGCATTCGCTTCTCGAGATCCTCGTCGAGCCACGCGTGAACACGAAAGGCGCGGCGTGCCGACGAGGAGGTGGTTGCCGCAAGAGGTGCTCGCGCCGCCTCCGTTGGGGTGCTGATCATCTCGAGGACCTGCATGAGCGCCGTCCTGTTGACCGGGTCGGCGTGTGCGATGGCATTACGGAGATGCCGAGCGGTCCGCAGCGTCGTGTACGCGATGCCCGTGCTGTCGGCGATCTCCTCAAGGGCGCTGTCGCTCATCTCGCGGTAGCCGTATTGCTTGCGCAGAGACTCGAAGGCCATCACGAACTCGTGGTTGAGGCGTAGCTCCTCGTCCGTCGCCATCCAGACCCTCCTGCAACGTGGTCCAAGGACTCAACCCTCACGGGCGGCGTCGTCGCCTCGGCTCCACGCCTTCCGACTCGCAGCGTAGGCAGCAGACCAGTTCGACGAGCACACAGACTCGCCGCTCCCTGCGGGAGCGGACAGGTGAGCCGTGCGGCGTGGGGCGAGCCCCGACTGTTCCCGGCGGTGGACAACGCCGTCGTGGAGCGGTTCAGGGTGCGGGTGGCGGGCGGGTTGTTCGGGCCCGTGCAGTCGAGCTTGGCGATGGCGGTGGCGCAGGCCCGTGCGGCCGCCCTGGCCGGTGGCCGGGTGGAGATCGTTGCGGTCGACGGGTCGGCGGTCGTGGTCGATCGTCGTGACGGTCGGTTCGTGGTGACGCCTTGGGGGGCGGCGTCGTGGCCCTCCCGTTGTGAACGTCTGCTCGCCGAGCACGGATGAACGGGGATGACCCTGATGCTGACCATGCTTCCCATCGACTTGGTCGTTGCGGCCGAGGACAACCTTCGCCGTCGCACCGGTGACGTGCGCGATCTCGCCGCCAGCATCATGGCGGTGGGGATCATCGAGCCGCTGCTGGTGTCGCCGATCGCCGAGGACCGTTACGTGATCGTTGCCGGGCACCGCCGTTACGCTGCTGCGGTGAAGGCGGGGCTGGCCGAGGTGCCGTGCACGGTGCGCCAGCTGAGTGATGCCGAGCGGGTCGAGATCATGCTGGTGGAGAACCTCCAGCGTTCGGACCTAACCCCGATCGAGGAGGCGTCGGGCTACTTCCGGCTCGTCGAGCACGGCATGACCCAAAAGGAGCTCGCTCGCCGGATCGGGCGCTCGGCCCGCCATGTCGCCGCCCGCCTGGCGCTGCTGGAGCTGCCCAAGACCGTGCAGGACGAGCTCCAGAGTGGAGCGATGACCGTTGCCGACGGCCAGGCGCTGCTGGTGTTCCGGGGCCAGCCCGAAGTGATCGAGCGACTGCTCGCCGACGAGTGGAACCGCCGCGACATCGAGCGAGCGGTGCTGCGCGAACAGCACCGGCAAGAGGCGGCGAAGGCCAACGCGGAACGACGGGGCGCCGCCGAGGCACAGCGTGCTGCCGAGCCGGACGACACGTCCGACGAGGGCGGCGATCCAGTACCGGCGAAAGGCGCCGGCACCCAAGAGCCGGGCCTCCGGCGGCAGGACCCGATGGCCGAGGAACGTGCTCGGGCCAAGGCCCGCAACCAGGCGAGCAAGGCGCGCATCGAGTTCACCCGCGCCCTCATCGAACGTCGCGTCCCGAAGGGCGATGCCATCGCTCTGATCGCCGTGCAGGTGCTCGCTGACCTCTCCGCCGCTCACGCTCGGATCGCCTGCGCCATGCTGGGCATCGAGCCGATCGAGGGCCGCTTCGGACCAGACCACCGCGGTGCAATCGAGGCGCACGCAGCCAGCGGGGCGACCGCCCGTGACCGGGCGCTTCTCGCCGCTGCACTGGCCATCGGCGAGGAGAGCACCAAGTGCAACGCCACGTCGGCGACGGCGCAACGCCACGTCGAGTTCCTCGCCACGTACGGACTCGACCAGCCCGACACCACCACCGAGCGCCGTTGACACTTCAGCGTCAAAACAGATTGAACTTGACTGTCACACCACTCATGTTGAATATGAGAACAGACACCGGAGGAAACGTGATGGCTCCGACCACCACCCCGATCCCGACCACCGCACCAGCCACCTGGATCGCCGAGCACGAGGCACTTCCGATCGTGTCGTGGGACGACGGCGACGGCTTCGACCCCCGCAGTGACTACGTCGAGACCTACTGGCTGTCGGTCCTCGGCCCGTCGTCGATCCTGGCGCTGCGCCGCCTGACCGACTGGCTCGAGGACAACCCCTCGGGGATCGTCGTCGCCCTCGAGGACCTGGCACTGAGCCTCGGGCTCGGGCACAGCACCAGCCGCCACTCGGCCGTCGTGCGCACCCTCGACCGTCTCGTCGGATTCGGCGTCGCCAAAGTCGACTGGGACGCCTACGCCGTGCGCAGCACGATCCCGCCGCTCACCGCCCGCCAGCTCCGGCGCCTCCCCACTTACCTCGCTGAGCGCCACGACCGCGACCTCATCGCCCAGCGGACCAGCACCGCCGCCGGGCACGCCTGCTGACACTGACCTCAACCGCACGGTGCCCACCTCGTTGAGGCCGGGCGCCCACCTCAACGAAAGACCTCGACCACGATGACCACCCTCAACGTGATCCTCAACGGAGCCCGTGGCGGACAGGGAACGAGCACCATCGCCGCAGCTCTGGCCCTCTACGCCGCCGGGCACGTCGACACCCACCTCGTCGCCCGTGATCCCGCCGCATCCGCTGCGCTGCTTGGCATCGTCACACCCCAAGGCGGCGAACCGGCAGTGGTCACCGACCGGCTCACCCTCGTCGGCACGGCGATCGGCACGCCGGCCATCCGCATCCTCGACAGCCCGGTCGAGGACTCCGACCCCGCCGAGCGCACCGTGCGGCTGACCGTGCTTCGGGGGCCGTGCTACCTGGCCCTGCGCACGATCGTGGTCGAGCCGACGTCACGACCCGACGGGATCGTCCTCGTCGCCGAGCCGGGGCGCAGCCTGACGAGCCGCGACGTTGCCGACGTCACCGGCACCCCGGTCGTCGCCACCGTGCCCGTCGACCCGAGCGTCGCCCGAACGATCGACGCCGGGCTCCTCGTCGCCCGCCTGCACCGCCTCTCCGCCCTCGCACCGCTTCGCCGCTCCCTCGCCACGCTGCTCGACGCCAACCGCCCCCAGGCGCCTCCCAGCGGCCTCCAGCCGCCCGTCGCCACCCCGGCCGTCGACCTCAACGAGCAGCGCCCCGAACGCGTTGACAAGACCGGCACAGACTTGCCCCTTCCGCTATGCGGAAGGGGCAGAGGCTCATCGGGCCGTCGCGTCGCGGTCTGCCATCGCGCTTATCCCACCCGAGACCGTCGGACGTCCGGGAGGGACCATGCTCAACATCGGCAAGCTCAGTGTGGGCGCCGCCGAGTACTACGTCGGTGAAGTCGCTACCGCGGCCGAGGACTACTACACGGGCCACGGCGAGGCGAAGGGGCGATGGGTCGGATCCATCGCCGCGGAGCTCGGGTTGCAGGGCGAGGTCGACCCCGACCACTTCCGGCGGGTGCTGAACGGCCAGCACCCCTTCAGCGAGACCTACCTCGTGTCGTCGAAGGGCTCGTCCACTCGCGCACAACAGCGAGCGAAGTCCAGTAAGTCGGAAACAAGCCTCGTCCCTGACGAGGTCGACACGCTCAGGGCCGCGGCGCACATCGGTGTCTCGGCGCGCTACGTGCGGATGCTGCTCGACGCCGGCGACAAGTACCGAGACAAGACGGCCAACGCTCGGCCCGGTGAGGATGTGCCAGAACCGTCCGCCTACCTGCTCGGTGCGAAGGCTGACGGCGATGGCACCTTGGGCAGCGACTCCTGGACGATCACACGAGACGAGCTTGAGCGGTTCGCCGCCAGCCGCAACGAGACCAAGGCGCGTCCTGGCTACGACCTGACGCTTCGTCCTCCGAAGAGCGTGAGCGTGTTGTGGGCGCTCGCGGAGCCGGACCAGCGACTGGTGATCCGGGACGCACACCGCGAGGCCGTCGACGAGGTCGTCCGCTACTACGAGAGCCGCGCCGTCTACGTGCGCGAGGGGACCCGACGCGGCGGGCGACGCCTGGTCCCGGCTGCTGGCATCGTTGCTGCAGCGTTCGATCACCGCACGAGCCGCGCCGGCGACCCGTTGCTGCACACGCACGTGGTCACGGCGAACATGACCTCGACCATCTCGCCCGACGGCGAGGTCGAGTGGCGCACGATCCCCGGCGCCGGGCTGTTCGAGCACGCCAAGGCGGCCGGGCACCTCTACCAGGCGCACCTGCGCCGGCTACTTGCCGAGCGTCTCGGTGTCGAGTTCGGCGCCGTGGTCAACGGCCACGCAGATGTGCTCGGCGTGCCCGACGACGTCATCGACTTGTTCTCGAAACGCAAGGGCGAGATCGCTGAGATGCTCTCGGAGTCCGGGGCGACGTCAGCGCGGGCCGCGCAGATCGCCACACTCGAGACCCGCAAGACCAAGGACTACGAGGTCGACGCTGACACCCTCGACGCTCGATGGCGTGCCGAGGCAGCCGAAGCGGCCTTCACCGGTGCCGAGGTGGCGCGCTGCTTCGGCCGCCGGATAGCGACGCTTCTCGACGAAGCGGCTATCGACGCGATGCTCGATTCGCTCGCCGGCCCGCACGGTCTCACGGAACGCTCGGCGACGTTCTGCCGCACCGACGTCATCGAAGCAATCTCCAGCGCAGCGGGCGCCTCGCTCGCCGCCCGTCAGATCGAGGCCGTGGCCGACCAGTTCATCGCCTCGGATCGGGCGCTGCTGGTCGACCGGAGCCCCCTCACTGCACCCCTCAACGACGATCAGGATCCTCAACGCGATCCTCACAGCGCGCCTCGACGCGCCAAGGTGCGCCGCTCGTCGACCCAGAAGCTCTACACGACCCCCGACCTTGCCCGGATCGAAGTTGACCTGCTTCACGCCGCGGACCAGCGGCGTCCCGACACCGGTATCGACACGTCGGTCGTCGAAGCCGTGCTCGCTGAGCGCGGCGAGCTCTCGGCCGAGCAGCAGGAGATGGTCCGCGCCGCGTGCACTTCGGACGAGGTGATCCAGCCGATCGGCGGCCGTCCCGGGGCCGGCAAGACGTACGCCACCGAGGCGGTCGTCGCGGCCCATGTCGCGGCCGGCGTGCCGATCGTCGGCTGCTCGGTCTCGGCGACTGCTGCCGCCGAACTCGAGCGTTCCGCCGGGTTCGCCCGCGCCGGAGCTCCGGCGACGACGGTGGCTCGTGTGCTGTGGGATCTCGACCAGCCGACCGGCGGGCTCCGCCCGGGCACCGTGATCGTGGTCGACGAGGCATCGATGACCGCAACCCGCGACCTACACCGCCTCGTGACCGCTGCACGCGCCGCCGGGGGAGCGGTGAAGCTGATCGGTGACCCCGACCAGCACGGCGCCGTCGACGTCGGCGGCGTGTTCCGCCGGCTGTGCGCGGACCGAGGCGACGCGCAGGTGTCGCTGGTGGAGAACAACCGCCAGCAGGACCACACCGAACGTCTCGCGGTGGAGGAGTACCGGGAGGGCCTCGTCGCCGAGGCGCTCGCCCGCTACGACCGAGCCGGCAAGGTCGTGCGTTCGCGCACGGCGGGGGAGTCGTTTGATGCGATCGTCGCCGACTGGTACGCCGCCCATCTGCTTGGCGACGCCGACCCGATGATCGCCGGGCCGAACTCCACCCGCCGCGCCCTCAACGACCGCGCTCGGTCGTTGTTGAAGGCCAACGGCGAGCTGACCGGCCCCGCCCTCGTCGTCGTAGGCCGGGAGTTCCAGGTCGGCGATTTCGTGCTCGCCCGCCGCAACGACCGAACCCTCCGGACGACGGGGTCACGAGACCACGTGAAGAACGGATCAGCCGGCCGAGTCCACAAGATCGAGGGCGAAGACCTGGTCGTCGAGTTCGAACGCGAAGGCACCGTCCGCGTGCCACACAGCTACCTCGCGGCTGGGCACCTCGAGCACGGCTATGCCCGCACCACCTACGGCGTGCAGGGCGCAACCCACGACGTCGCCCGCTATCACCCGACCGACGTCTCCAGCTTCGAGGAAGGTTACGTCGCCATCACCCGTGCACGCAGCGCGGCGCGCATCTACGTCGTCGACGGCGACATCGCCGAGATGGATGACGACGTCGCGCACGCCCCACCAGAGCGACTTCCGTTCGGCATGGCCGAGGTAGCCGACGCGCTCCGTCGCCGACGAGGAAGCCATATGGCCGCCGACGCCTCCGGCAACCTCGACCACCTCGCCGCCACCCTCGCCGGTCAGAACCTCGCGCAGCTCACCCACCGACGCCGCGAGCTCGCCACGCTGCTGCGCGACGCGCCGCCGGCGGTCGACCACGTCATCGACGAGACCACCCGCACGATCGACACCCTGCGCGCTCGCCGAAACGCGTGGCTCGACCACCGCGTCAACCATCCCGAACAGGGAGCTAACGGCCGAGCTGAGCGCACGGTCGCCCACCTCGACCGCGCCATCAGCCGACAGGAGCGTCGACTCCGCGCAGCCGAACAGCAGGCAGCCGAACGGAGCACCTGGCTCGCCGAGCATTCGGATGTCGTGACCGAGTACGACCTCGTCGGCCGCGCCGAGCGTGCACGCGAGATTCAGATCGCTGCTGCCGCTGTCCACGACGTCCCATCGACGCTGCACTCGGTCATTGGACCAGAGCCGGCTTCCCAACGAGAGCGCCATACCTGGCGCAAGGCGGTCGAGTCGGCGGCGATCTACCGGGAACGCTACGGCGTCACCGCGACCGGCAACGGTCCCGACTTGGTCCTGGGACCGATGCCGTCCGATGCCCTCGGTGTCGCAGAACGATCCGAGGCGCTCGCCGCCATCAGCGCCGCCGCGGTGAACCGGGCACGTGGGCTCGACGTCGGGGCCGAGCTATGAACGAGACCGGAACCGCGAGTGGGCCGACTGCATCGAGATGCCGAACCGCTCGCCCACCTGCTCCCAAGTCACCCCATTCAGCTCCCGCGCCCGGTTGACGTGCTCGGCGGCGAGCAACTCGAGCGCGTCACGAGCCCGCAGCGCCAACACCGCCACCTCCAACGGGTCCGGCTGCGTCTTCAGACGGGTCGGATCGTCGGGATCGGGGTAGCGGCCCCGGGGCAAACCGAGCTCTCGCGCCATGTCGGCCAGCGCGTTGCGGGCGACGAGCATTGTCGCGTCGTCGATCGTGGTGGGGTTGGGCGGGCGCCCGGGCCGTCGAGCCATTCGGCCAGTGTACGAGGCTGCTCAGGTTGAACGTGAGCGTGACCCTCAGGTGATCTCGACGCCGAGATCGACGTCCGTGGGCCGGGTCGCAGTAGGCCGCTCGACGGGCCGGCGGGGGTGGTCGAGCCCGGCCCGAAGACCGCTGCGCGTCGTGAGCACCGCTTCTCGCTCGCCGAGGCCCACCGCGAGCGCGCTGTCGACGAGCACACGCTCCGCCTCGCTGGCGTCGAGCAGACCGGCCCCGACGATCTGGCCCAGGCTGAACGCCGATCGGTTCAATATCCGATTCCGCACCCCTTGCGCAGCGCCGCGCACCGACCGCGCTTCACCGTCGACGGCGGCCCGCACCCAGCCCGAGACATCCCCGACCTCACCGGTCAGTGATGATGAGCGACTCGCCGTCGCTGGTTCGCGTGACGCAGTCGTGAGTTCCCGCAGCCATTCGGGGAGCGGCGGTACGTCGTCGGCGTGCACCTCCCATCGATAAGCCCGTCCGCTGACGTGAACACTCGGGGGAGCGATGACGTAGCCGCCGTCGCCACGGACATCGATGCCGGTGCCGAGACGCCCCGCCGAGTTCGGCACCCGCTCGCCGGGGTGCGCGAACAGCAAGTGCCAACCGCCCGACCCCGTGCGCACCCGAGGTACATCGCGCAGATCGCCGTAGCGGTCCATGAGCCCCCGGATGGTCCGGCCGCCACCGTGGGCGGTATCGACGTCCACCACCACCAACCCGCTCTCCGCCCCGGTGCGGACACCGACATTCGCCTGTGGCCACCGCCGCCACCAACGCTCGACCGCCGACGCATCGGCCGATGCAGCATGCAGCCCTCGGGAGATACGAGGGTGCTTTCCTGGCGATGCACAGTCGGGCGCCTGACACGAGCAGCCACCGCCCACGAGATGGTGGCACGGCAACACCAGCCAGCCTCGCGCTGCGTACCCGGCGGCGGCCTCGCCCCGTTGCACCGCGCCCTACCAGGACAGCTCTGGAACCAGGTTCAGCTCGGGTCGATCAGGTGGGACTGCCTCAGGCAGGGTCCGCAGGTCGATCAACGGCGCTCCGGCCCGTTGCTTGACCTCGGCGTACCCGTACTCGAGCGCCGAGGCAGCTCGGGAGTGGACGTCGAAGCGGTTCGTGCCCGCAATGGGGAAGTCGACGATGAAGCTCCCAGTATCGGGGTCGGTGCCGATCACGGTCCCGAGCACGCCAGGCGGGGGCAGCTCGACGCCGTCCAGATCGACCAGAGGCACAAGGTGCTCTCCGACGATTACGAGCTCGCCCACCAAGAGCTGGCGGCCGTCGATCTCGACAGCCGCACCTGTGAGGGCGCCCTCGAGTTGCAGCAGCGCTCTCGCTGCGCTGTTCGCAACGGCCAACTCGGCCGTGGTGCCGACCTCAATCCCTCGCGCCTCGCCCGACCGATGCGCCTCGCGCCACGCGCCGACCTCAGCGAGGATGAACGCGCCCTCGACCGTCGATGCCATCGCGGTGAGGGTGCGAATCGCATCCTCGGTCGCCGAAGGTGAACGCTGCTCGGCCGCAGGAGTTGCGTGCCGCACCGGTTCAACCACCTCGGAGGGATTGGGCCGCTCGGTGCCACGCTCGGTGGCGAACTCCTGGCCGCACAGCCCGCACAACACCGGCCCCTGAGCCAACACCGACGGCGCCATACGCATCCGCCGCCCGCACCCGCACATCGCCGGCCCTGTCCCAGAGCCTCGCTCGGCGTCGGTCCCCCCGGCGCCGGCGTCCGACTCGCCGCCGATCTCCGCCGTCTCCTCGGCCCCCCCGAGCCGGACGTTCCCTCCGATGCGGCGAGCGATCCGCATCGCGTCACCGATGGCAGTGATCTCGCTCCCGTAGGTCGCCAGGGCGTCGGGTCCGAGTTCGGTGCGTGCCCACCCGTAGGGCGTCATCTGGGCGACGACGAGCCCAAGCTCCTCGGCCGTCGCCTTGAACTGCGCATTGTGGTAGCGCCCGCCACGGGAAGTGTCCTTGACGCCGCGAACGGCGTTCAGGCCATGCGCCGCCTCGTGGAGCAGGACCTCGAACACCTGGGCAGGAGGGAGGTGCAGGGCCTCGCCGGCCAGCAGGACCTCGCCACGAATTTCGCCGTCGGCCGTCCATCGCCCATCCCACCAGTGCCCGAGCTTGACGAGGCGTCCCCGCTCGACACCTGTGCCGAGGATGAGAACGACGTCAGGGACAGCGGTGTGCCGCACCTGGATCGAGCGCCAGGCGTGCTCGGAGGCGGCGATCAGGTGGCTTGCGGCGGGCGGACGGTTCAAGGCCTCGATGTCTGTCATGTGCGCGATAAGCGCGTCATCTGCGGCTAGACGCGACGAGGACCTCGGAGAAGGGTGAGGGCGCCAACGTCGGGTCACCGCATGGTCCACCCCGGTGCCAGTACCTTGTAACTCGTGGTGGTTCCGCAAAGGGCTCGCAGGTGCGGTAGGGCAGCCAACGCAGGTGCTGCTGCGGAAGGCGCTTCGTCGTTGGGCGCCGTGCCTCCAATGTGGGGCGCCGTGCCGTGAAGATCATCGACAACATCAACGAACGCCTGGGCGATGACCTCAAGGCGGAGCTGCTACCCGGGTCGAAGCTTCGCGTGGCCGCTTCGACGTTCTCTCTGTACGCGTTCGAGGCGCTGAGGGCCGAGCTCGAGCAGCTCGACGAGCTGGCGTTCATCTTCACCTCGCCGACGTTCGTCGCTGCCGGCCTCGATCGCATCCCGAGACAGGGTCGGCAGTTCTTCATCCCCCACGGCGCCAACGGTGAGTCGACGCTCTACGGCTCGCCGTACGAGATCCGACTCCGCAACCGCCTCACTCAGCGGGCCATCGCTCGGGAGTGTGCCGAGTGGGTGAAGGCGAAGGTGCGGTTTCGCTCCAACACGACCGGCGCGCCGATGCAGCAGTTCGCCACTGTCGACGACCGAGCCGCCTACCTGCCGCTCCAGGGGTTCACGAGCGCCGACTTGGGCTACGAGCGGGGTCACGCCGTCTCCAATGTCGTCACGAAGCTCGACGAGGCGCCGATGGCGGCGCAGTACCTCGCCTTGTTCGACCAGATCTGGCACAACACCGAACAGCTCCAGGACGTCACCGTCGCCGTCCACGACCACATCGCCTCGGTGTACGCGGAGAACTCGCCAGCCCGGATCTACTTTCTGATCCTCTACAACCTGTTCGCTGACTTCCTGGAGGACATCAACGAGGATGTTCTTCCCAACGATCGAACCGGCTATCAGGAAACGGCGATCTGGAAGGCGCTCTACAACTTTCAGCGTGATGCGGCCACGGGCGTGATCAACAAGCTGGAGACGTTCAACGGTTGCATCCTGGCCGACAGCGTCGGGCTCGGGAAGACGTTCACGGCGCTGGCGGTCATCAAGTACTACGAGCTGCGCAACAAGTCAGTGCTCGTGCTGTGCCCGAAGAAGCTCGCGGAGAACTGGACCAACTACAACGCCAACCTGACGACCAATCTGTTCGCGTCGGACCGGTTCAACTACGACGTCCTCGCCCACACGGATCTGCTCCGGACGAAGGGCGAGTCGCTTGGCATCCCCCTGGACCGTGTGAACTGGGGCAACTACGACCTCGTCGTCATCGACGAGTCGCACAACTTCCGCAACGCCGACTTCTCGACCGAGAAGGAGTCCCGCTACCAGCGCCTCATGCGACAGGTCATCCAGCAGGGCGTCAAGACCAAGGTCCTGATGCTGTCGGCCACCCCGGTCAACAACCACTTCACCGACCTACGCAATCAGCTGGCGCTCGCCTACGAAGGTGATTCGGAGCAGCTAGCGGCCAAACTCGGCATGGCAACGAGCGTTGAGGAGGTGTTCCGGCAGGCCCAGCGTGTGTTCAACGAGTGGTCCAAGCTTCCCCCGGAGGAGCGAACCACCGAGACGATCCTCGCCCGGCTCGACTTCGACTTCTTCGAGCTCCTCGACGCCGTCACGATCGCTCGGTCCCGCAAGCACATCCAGGCGTTCTACGACACCACCGAGATCGGAGCGTTCCCAGAGCGCCGTCCACCCGTCTCGCTTCGGCCGCCGCTCACCGACCTGCCCGACGTCCCGTCGTTCAACGATTTGTTCGACCTTCTGTCCTCCCTGACGCTCGCCGTGTACGCGCCGCTGGCGTACGTGTTCCCCAGCAGGCTGGAGAAGTACGAGCAGCGCTACGGCAACGTTGCCGCCGGCCAGAACACCCGGGGCGGGGACGTCTCCAACCTCGGCCAGGCGAGCCGCGAGCGCGGCATCCAGAAGCTCATGACCGTCAACCTCCTGAAGCGGCTCGAAAGCTCCGTCGAGGCGTTCCGCCTCACCCTGGGCCGCCTGCGTGCCACGGTCGACGACGCCATCCGATCGGTCGACAACCACGACGGGTCCTTCGGTGACCTGGCCGCTGCACTCGCTGACCTCGACCCCGATGACGACGACTTCGACCTGCGAACCAGTGGGACCGTCGGAACGAAGGTGCAGATCGACCTCGACGACATGGATATCGAGTCGTTCCGCCGCGACCTCGAGAATGACGCAACGGTCATCGCCGAGCTGCTCGCCGGCATCGCCCCGGTCACACCGGACCACGACACCAAGCTGCAGGCCCTCGCGGCCCGCATCGGCGACAAGGTCGCCTCGCCCCTCAACGCGGGCAATCGCAAGGTACTGATCTTCTCGGCGTTCACCGACACCGCCGAGTACCTCTACCGCGAGCTCAGCCCCCACCTTCGGGGCCTCGGCCTCGACGCCGCAATCGTCACCGGACAGGGCAGCCCGAGAACCACACTGGGCAAGGGCTTTGGCTTCCAACAGGTGCTCACGCTGTTCTCGCCCCGGTCGAAGTCTCGCCACCTCGTGATGCCCGACGAAACCCGTGAGCTTGACGTGCTCATCGGAACCGACTGCATCAGCGAGGGCCAGAACCTCCAGGACTGCGACTTCCTCGTCAACTACGACATCCACTGGAACCCGGTCCGCATCATCCAGCGGTTCGGCCGTATCGACCGGATCGGCTCGACCAATGCCACGATCCAGCTCGTCAACTTCTGGCCCGACATCTCCCTCGACGAGTACATCAACCTCAAGGAGCGGGTCGAGAACCGCATGGTGATCGCCGACCTGGCCGCCACCGCCGACGACAACGTGCTCACCCAGCAGTCCAGCGACGCAGCCTTCCGCCGGGAGCAGCTCCGCAAGCTGCAGGACGAGGTCATCGAGCTTGAGGACGTCCGCACCGGTGTGTCCATCACCGATCTCGGCCTCAACGACTTCCGCATGGACCTCCTCGGCTACGTCAAGGAGTACGGCGATCTTGCTGCGGCCCCCAAGGGTCTCCACGCCGTCGTGCCCGCGATGCCCGACAAGGGACTGCGTCCCGGCGTGCTCTTCGCACTTCGCAACGTCGAAGCCGACGAGCGCATCCATCGAGGGAACCGTCTGCACCCCCACTACCTCGTGTACCTCGACGAGGGCGGCAACGTGATCGCGGATCACACTGAGGTGAAGTACCTCCTCGACCTCATCCGGGCCGGCTGTCGCAACCACGACGAACCCGTTGCCGAGGTCTGCCGGCTCTTCAACGAGGCCACCAACGATGGCGCTGACATGGCGAAGTACTCCGCCCTGCTCGGCGCGGCCGTCCGCTCGATGATCGATGCCACCGACGATCAGGACCTCGACAGCCTCTTTACGCCCGGAGCGACCACCGCTCTCACCCAGACCATCGGCGGACTCGACGAGTTCGAGCTCATCGCATTCCTCGCCATCGTCACGCCACCAGAGTCGAGCCCGTGACGGTCAGCCTGCTCTACCGATGGCCACCTGCCGCCCGTTTCGGCCGCCTTGTTCCGAAGAAGAAGCTCTACGAGCACGCCAAGGTTTCCACCGCCGGCCGCGACCGCTTCGTCATCGAGATCCAGCGAATCACCTGGGCCTACAAGCTCGCCGACACCACCATCCACCTCCGGGGCAGCGCGGCGGTACCCGAGATCCAGGTGTTCGAGATCGACGCAAAGGGCGACGATGTCACCGACGCGGCCCTGGCCGCGATCGACAAAGCCGTGCAGAGCCCGATCATCTTCGAACTGCGTCGTACCATCGACGACGCAGCACAGACCAGCATGGTCGCGGCCTACAAGCGGCTCGGCGGGAAGACCCCGCACCTCGCTGATTACGTCCGGACCGAGTGGCAGCCCCCCAGCACTGACCGCGTTCCGCTCCCACAGGCGCTCGATCTCCCCGGGCTGTATGCAGCGCTTCTCGCTCCGCTCCTGCCCGTCGCCCCACGGTCGGGCGAGCCGCTGGCAGAGACGACCGAACGGGTCGAGCGCAAGGCGAAGCTCGAACGGGAGATCGCTTCGCTCGAACGACACCTCCGCAATGAACCGCAGCTCAACCGCAAGGTCGAGTTACGCCGACAGATCCAGGCCTGCAAGTACGAGCTCACCAGTGTGCTCGACCCGGGCCGACCGACGACCAAGGACGCCCAGTGGACAAGCTGAAGATGCACTCGCCCGACCTGACGCGGCAGAACATCGACAAGCTTGCTGACCTGTTCCCCACGGCGGTCACCGAGCGCCTCGATGACGAAGGCAATCCCGTCCGAGCCATCGACTTCGACCTGCTGCGCCAGGAGCTAGCGGACCACGTGGTCGAGGGACCGCAGGAGCGCTACCAGCTCGACTGGCCCGGCAAGCGCGCTGCCCTCTTCGCCGCCAATGCTCCCATCGCCAAGACGCTGCGTCCGGTGCGCGGGGAGTCGGTCGACTTCGATACGACCAAGAACTTGTTCATCGAGGGTGACAATCTCGACGCCCTCAAGCTGCTTCAGGAGTCGTACCTCGGCAAGGTCAACCTCATCTACATCGACCCGCCGTACAACACGGGGAACGACTTTGTGTACGACGACGTCTTTGCCGAGTCGAGCGCCGACTACCTCGCCCGTTCAGGCCAGAAGGCGGAGACGGGCGAACGCCTCGTTGCCAACACCGAGGCCAACGGACGCTTCCACTCCGACTGGCTGAGCATGCTGTACCCCCGGCTGAAGCTGGCGCGTGGCCTGCTGGCCGACGACGGGGTCATCATTACCGCGATCGGTGACCATGAGCATGCGAACCTCCGCCTGCTCCTCGATCAGGTCTTCGGAGCCCAGAACTTCATCTCAGACGTCGTGTGGCAGGGCGGACGCAAGAACGACTCTCGCTACGTCTCCAACGGCGCCGACTACATGCTGATCTACGCGAAGAACGAGGTGCGGCTCAGCGAGCTCGGTGTGCGGTGGCGCGAGCCCAAGGTCGGTCTCGACGCGGCGCTTGCGAAAGCCGCCTCCATTTGGTCGAGCCGGCAGAACGATGACGAGGCCTCCGTCCAGTGGAAAGCATGGCTGAAGGGCAAGAAGGCGGCTGGCGAGATCACTGATTCGGTGGCGCGATACGACCAGCTTCAGCCTGGGACCGGCCGGCCGATGAACACCTACGGCAACATCACGTGGCCCGGTGGAGGCGGTCCCGCGTACGATGTTCTCCATCCGGTGACGCGCAAACCGGTAACAGTTCCGAAGCGCGGCTGGGTCTTCCAGAAGGACGAGATGGATCGCCGGATCGCGGCGGGTCAGATCTGGTTCGGCCCGGACGAGACTGCGATTCCTCGCGGGATTTCCTTCCTTGACGAGACAAGCGAGCAGGTCGCGATTTCGGTGTTCGAACAGGACCGCAAGGCCGCGAGCACCGACATGCGCAATCTCATGGGTGAAATCGTCTTCGACAACCCTAAGGACCGGCAGGTCCTTGCGCGTTGGTTCCGTCTCGTCACCGGTGGGGCGAAGGACGCCGTCGTCCTCGACTTCTTCGCGGGCTCTGGTTCGACAGGCCACGCCATCATGGACCTCAATGCGGTAGATGGCGGGCATCGCAGATACATCCTCGTTCAGCTTGACGAGGCGGTTGATCATCCGGACTACAACAGCATCGCCGACATTGCCCGTGAACGCCTGCGCCGCGCCGGTGAGCAGGCGAAGCAGGCGGCTGGGCTATTGAGTGCCGACCTCGACGTTGGCTTCCGCTCACTCCACGTGGCTACGACCAACATGGCCGACACGCTCGCGACTGCGGACGACTTGGTCCAGGCAGCACTATACGAGGCTGTCGACAGTCTGAAGCCAGACCGCACCGGAGAGGACCTGCTATTTCAGGTGCTCCTGGATTGGGGCCTTGATTTGACTATGGCGATCTCGGTTGAGCAGATCGGTGGCCAGGGGCTGTTCGTCGTCGAAGATGGCGCATTGGTCGCTTGCTTCGAGGACGCAGTCAGCCCCGCGCTCGTTCGTGGTGTCGCCCAGCGTAAGCCGCTGCGTGCGGTGTTTCGCGATTCGGGGTTTGCATCAGATGCCGACCGCATCAACGCCGAGCAGATCTTTGCCGAGGTGTCGCCGTCCACCGATGTCAAGGTGATCTGACCCGTGAAGCTGCAGTTCAAGGTCCAGCAGTATCAGACCGACGCAGTCAACGCAGTGGTCGACTGCTTCGCAGGTCAACCCAAGCAGAACGGCATCTCCTACCGCATCGACCCCGGCAAGCTCGATCCGAACGCGCCGGTCGCTCTTCCGGGCATGGCCGACTCGGGGCTACGGAACGCCGAGATTGCCCTGACCGCCACTCAGTTGCTCGGGAATGTGCACGCCGTGCAGAGGGATCGTGGCCTGCCACTTACCAAGAAGCTGGTGGACTCCAAGGCCGCCCCCGCCGCTCCGAACCTGGACATCGAGATGGAGACCGGGACCGGCAAGACGTACGTATACATCAAAACGATTATGGAGATGCACCAGCGTTACGGTTGGAGCAAGTTCATCGTGGTTGTGCCGAGCGTCGCCATCCGTGAGGGCGTGAAGAAGTCGTTCGACATCACGTTCGAGCATTTTCAGCAGCTCTACGGCACCAAGCCCCGGTCGTTCATATACAACTCGTCGCAGCTGCACGAGCTCGAGCGGTTCAGTTCCGACGCCGGCGTTCAGGTGATGATCATCAATATCCAGGCGTTCAACGCAACCGGGAAGGACAACCGGCGGATCTACGATGAGCTCGACGATTTTCAGTCCAGGCGGCCAATCGACGTCATCAGTGCCAACCGGCCGATTGTGATCATCGACGAGCCCCAGAAGATCGGGGCCGACAAGTCGCTCGAGGCCCTGTCTCGGTTCAACGCGCTGATGGTGCTGCGCTACTCGGCGACCCACCGGGTCGAGCACGTCAAGGTCCATCGTCTCGACGCCCTCGACGCCTACAACCAGAAGCTGGTCAAGCGGATCTCGGTTCGCGGAATAACCGTAAAGGGCCTGGCCGGCACCAGGGCCTACCTGTACCTGGATGCCATCGAGATCGCCAAGGGCGCCAAGCCCCGGGCGCGGGTCGAGATCGAGGTGCAGACCGCCTCGGGGATCAAGCGGCAGGTCAAGCGGATCGACCAGGGCACGAATCTTCACGACCTGTCAAACGGGATCGAGGCCTACAAGGGCCTGTTCGTCGTAGACATCGACGCCAACCGGGATGTCATCGAGCTGAGCAATGGCGACACCGTCGTAGCTGGGCAGCTCGCCGATCGTGACGTGACCGAGGAGTCGAAGCGGCGCATCCAGATCCGTGAGGTCATCCGCGCCCACCTTGACAAGGAGCGCGAACTCTACGCTCAGGGCATCAAGGTCCTCTCCCTCTTCTTCATCGACGAGGTCGTGAAGTACCGGGACTACAGCCGGGAGGACACGCTCGGCGACTACGCGAGGGTGTTCGAGGAAGAGTACGCCACTGCCGTGGGCGACATCCTCGGCGAACTGGCCCTGGACCCTTCCACCGAGGCGTATCACACCTACCTGCAGCGCGACGCCGTCGGCGCCGTACACCAGGGGTACTTCTCGATCGACAAGAAGAGCAAGCGGCTCATCGACCCTGAGATGAAGAAGACGGGTGATGAGAAGGGACAGTCGACCGATGCTGACGCGTACGACCTCATCCTGAGGGACAAGGAACGGCTCCTGTCGCTCGACGAGCCGGTGCGGTTCATCTTCTCGCACTCGGCGCTCCGCGAGGGCTGGGACAACCCGAACGTGTTCGTGATGGGGATGCTGAAGAAGAGCGACAACACGATCTCGCGCCGTCAAGAGATCGGCCGCGGCCTGCGCCTCGCCGTTGACCGCAGCGGTGAGCGGCAGGACAACCCCATCACGGTCCACGACATCAACGAACTCACCGTCGTGACTGACGAGTCGTACACCGACTTCGTCGCCGGCCTGCAGCGCGAGATGGCAGAGTCGCTGTCGGCCCGTCCCCGCAAGGCCACGCCGGAGTTCTTCGCCGGTAAGGAGCTGGTCGACGCCGCCACGGACGACAAGGTTGCGATCACGCTCGACCAGGCCGAGCAGCTTCACCACTGGCTGATCAAGCACGATTTCGTCGATCACAAGAACATGCTCACTGACAAGTGGCTCCGCCGCGACGCTGACACCGAGCTGCCCCCGCTGCCCGCGGGGCTCGATGCCTTCCACTATCAGGTGGCCGAGATCATCGACTCCCTCGATGCTCAGGTCCCGGTGCCCACCGACGGTCGCAAGCCCAAGCGGATCCCGCTCAACGCGAAGAACTTCGCGAGGAAGGAGTTCCAGGAGCTCTGGGGGCGGATCAATCGCAAGGCGGTCTACCAGGTGGAGTTCGACTCGGCCGAGCTCATCGCCAAGTGCGTAACCGCGCTCGACGCCAAGCTGCAGGTCGCAGCCCTGCAGTACGTCGTGCAGATGGGCACCCAGGCTGCCGCACTCGAGGCGGAGGATCTGGACAAGGGAGCCGGATTCTCTGTCGAGGAGACCTCGACGCATACCGAGACAACCACGGCATCGTCGCAGGTCCGCTACGACCTCATTGGCGAGATCACCGAGAAGACGCAGCTCACCCGGCGCACCGCCTGTGCGATCCTGCAGGGCATCCAACCCGGCACGTTTGCGAAGTACCGCCAGAACCCTGAGCAGTTCATCACTGAGGCCTCACGTCTCATGAACGAGCAGAAGGCCTCGGTCATCGTCGAGCACCTCGCCTACGACACCCTCGACCAGCGCTACGACACAGCGATCTTCACCGAGAACCAGACCAAGCAGGACTTCGCGAATGCCGGCCAGAAGCTGACCAAGCACATCTACGACTACGTGGTTACCGACTCGAAGATCGAGCGCCAGTTCGTCACCGAGCTCGACACCAGCACCGAGGTGGTCGTGTACGCCAAGCTTCCACGGGGCTTCTTCATCCCCACGCCGGTCGGCAACTACAACCCCGACTGGGCGATCGCGTTCCAGGAGGGCAGCGTCAGGCACGTCTACTTCGTTGCCGAAACCAAGGGTTCACTGTCTTCACTGCAACTCAAGGGCGTCGAGGACGCGAAGATCCAGTGCGCCCGGAAGTTTTTCGCCTCTCTTGGCGAAAACGGCCACGCCGTGAAGTACGACGTCGTCACGGACTACAGCGATCTCATGCAGCTTGTTGGGGTGGCGGCCCCGACATAGGTTCGCGTTCCCGCGCGCCAAGAGCCCGCCAGGGTGCCGCTCGCAGACGAACGTGTGCCGGAAGCTCGCTGCCGTAGACGAGGACGGCCTCGCCGGTACGCATCCTGCGGAGGACGTCGACCGGAGCAGCGCGCCGGTAGTTGACGTGCTCGCTGATGTTGCGGCGCCCGCCGTGAAGGTCGCCGGAGAGGTTGACCTCGGTGCGGCGCTCGTCGCCGACGATGCGGCTGAGGTACTCCAGCGTGGCGTCGTCGGCGATGCCGGTGCCGAAGAGCTTGGCGCGGTGGTTGTTGAGCACGGTCTGTGCTCGGTCGCCGTAGATCGCCTTGATCTGGGCGAGGTCCTGCCAGATCGAGACGAACGTGATGCCGTGGCTGCGGGCGGTCGAGGCGTAGCCGGGTAGGTCGCGGAGCGGCGCGATGTTGCCGGCCTCGTCGAGGAGTGCGAGGCACGGCGCTGCGAGAGTTCCGCCGTTGGCGTTGGCTCGGTCGTACGCGCTGCGGATGGCCTGCTGGATGAGCACCGTAAGCACCGGCCGGAGGCGTGCCTGCTCATGCGCCGTGGCGACGACGAAGATCGTGTTGTCGCCGGCGAGCCACTTGTCGAGATCGATGTCGGAAGTCTCGGCAGCCCGGCCCACGCCGGGGTCGGCGTAGCCACTGAGGACGTTCTCGACGGTGGCGAACACCGACCCTCGAAGCCGCTGCTCCTTGTTCCACAGCGCCTGGGCGGCGATCAGCGGGTCGAGACGGCCCGTGGCCCGCAGGGCGGGGAGAATCTGCTCGGAGAGCTCGGCGACGAGCTGTCGCCGCACCGCAGTGGTGACGCGCTCGCGAAGCTGGTTCTGCTGCTCGACCGGCCAGCGCGAGACATCTTGGCTCTCCCAGGAACCCCTTCCGCCGCCGAGTTGGGCGAGGTGCTGGCGGACGTTCGCCACCTCACGAGCAGTCATCTCCTCGGCGAGCTCGTGCTCTCGTCGGACGGCTTCTTCGGTGAGCAGCGCGTCGTCTATGGCGTCGTTGACGCCCGCATCGCGCTGCAGGACGGTGATGAGCTGGTCCTGTTCCTGGGTGTCGATCCAGCGGACCACGTCACGCATTGTGCGCCCGTCAATCGCTGCCGCGTAGAGGTACGGGGCCAGCGCCTTGCGCGCCTGGGTGTACCAGTAGTCGCCGTCGTTCACCGTGTCGATCCGAGGCTGCGCGGCTTCGCACAGCCAAGCGGCGATGCGCATCGCGCCGGCCCACGAAGTGCACGCGCTCAGCGGGGACCACCGAGCCGCGGGTTGGCCGGTGGTGTTGGTGGGGTCGTAGATCCAGACGGTGCCGCGCTGCTGGCGGTGGGTGAGCGCGGCGTCGATGAGGTCGTTCTTGACCGAGGTGGCGATGATCGGCCCGCGCCATTCGAGCAGGGCCGGGATGGCGAAGCCGATGGTCTTGCCGCATCCGGTCGGTCCGACGACGGCGAGGCTGGTCTGGGGCTCCGCTGCGATGAGCTGACGGCCGACGCGACCGAGAGTGAGTCGCCCCGGCTGCGGCGCGTCGACGACGAGCCGGCGAAGGTCGCGGGGCCGGGCGAAGCCGGCGTTCGCCTTGACGCCGAGAGGGCCGGCGCCGCCTTGTCGCCACCGCATCCACGCCCAGATCGCGCATCCGACGAGCGCAGCGCTGACGAGGGCGATGATCGCGGTGCTGACCCAGTAGGGGACCGGACCGGGTAGCTGGTCCCGGACTGCTGGTGGCCACGCCGCCGCTGGGTCAGAGGCATGGCCGGGCAGGGCGAGTGCTGCAGCGCCGCCGTCGGCGATGCTCACCGGCATCGGTCCGTCGCCGAACAGGACAGCAGCGGTCTGTGCGCCGGCCCATGTGACGAATCCTGCGCCGCCGAGCAGAAGGATGGCGCCGATCGCTACCTGACCGAGGAGCGCTTCTCCGGAGCCGATCGGTCGGCCCGGCGGCGCTCCGGCGGTGCGGCCCGTAAGGCCGATCATCGGGTGGCCATGCGGGCGTCGGTGTCGCAGAGCCGGCGCTCGGCAGGGGCGATGACGTGCTCGACGACGGCAGAGTGGCCGCCGACCTTCCACAACGCTCGGCCCTTGGCGAGGCGTGGGAGCAGCGCGGCTTCGGTGGCGGTGAGGTCGAGGAGCTCAGTGGCTTCGCGGACCTGGTCGGTGGACTGGCGGAACAGCACCCTGGTCTGGGTGTCGGCGAGGAGCCCCATCGAGACCTTCGACGCGGTCGACCCATCGTCGGCTTGCGCTCGCAGGTCGGACAGCCGGTGGACGATGGCGAGGTTCGCCACGCCGTAGGCCCGCGACAGCTTCCAGCAGGCCTGGAGGTACTTGGTGGTGCGTTCGGATCCGAGGAGGCTCCATGCCTCGTCGAGTACCTGGAGCCGGCGTGGTCCGTGGGGGTTGGCGAGGATCGCCTGCAGCCACGCGGTGGTGGCAATCATCACGAGCGTGAGCGCGTCGGGGTCGTGGTGCACGGCGGAAAGGTCGAGCACGATGCCGGGCCCGTTCCAGTCGACCGCGATGGTGGTGGGCCCGTCGAACATGCCGCGCAAGGATCGGTCGAGGAGCTTGCCGAGGCCGTATGTGGCGGCTTCGACGCTTCGCGCCAGCTCGATCGGGTTCGTGCGGGCGGCGCGGGCCATCTCCTCGGTCGGTTCTGCCATCACCCCTGCGACGTCGGCGAGGGTCACGGTCGACAGGGCGCTGCGTGCGAGGCTGGTGATGGCCCATCCGAGCACGGCGTCCTCGAGCGGGGTGAGGTCGCGGTGGAGCACCGAGCCGAGGAGGGCGCTGACCATCGTGGTCTGGCGGCGGGCGAGCTCGTCGGGGCCGTCGGCGAGGCCGGCGGGCCCCGGGTCGAGCGGGTTGATGCGCGCCGTGCCGCCAGGGTGGAGCTTGATGACGGTGAGCCCGAGCGCATCGGCGAGCGGGAGATATTCGCCTTTGGGATCGGCGATGGCCACCCATCGGCCGAACACGCCGACGGAGCGGTAGATGAACACCTTCGCCGTGGCGCTCTTGCCGACGCCGGGTTCGCCGGCGAGGAGGATGTTCGGGTTGGTGATCGTTCCGGCGTTGTACGCCTCGAAGGGGTCGTAGGCGAACCCGCCTCCTCCGGTGAGGACGTTGGTTCCGAGGTACACGCCTCGAGGGCCGAGCCCGGCCTCGGCGAGGAACGGGTACGCGGAGCACAGGTGCGCGGTGGTGGAGCGGTGGTGGGGGAGCCGAAGCCGCCGAGCGGTAGCGATGGCGATGGCGCTCATGCGAACCGCCGGGGAGCGATGCCGCGGCCCATTGGGAGCGCGCAGGCGAGGGCGAGGTCGTGACGGGCGTCGAGCCGGCGCAGCTCCATCCCGGCCTGCGCGGCCACCTGTTCGTACTCGGCGCAGGATCGGTCGAGCTCGTCGAGGTCGCGGGCGGTGACGGCGACGAAGCCGACGTACTCGAACTCGCCGTAGCCGGCGACGATCTCTGCTTCCCGCTCGAGCACATCGGAGTGGGCCCGGCGATGCCGAGCACCGATTCGGAACCCGGACCGCGACCGCTGCTCTTCGTCGGACGCGAGCTTCACGGTGTCACGGTCGATCGCCCGTTGCGAGCGAGACGGCGCAACTGGCTCATAGTGCACCGCGACGGTGCGGATCCCGCCGGCGTGCAACAGCAGCGGCTCCATCCACGCCGGCGGTACGTTGAGGCGAGGCCACTCGGCCACCACGTACACGGCGTGCACGGCGCCGTCGACTCGGACGTGGTCTCGTTCGTTCTCGACGAGGAGCGGCCCGGCGTTGGCCGGCGACACGAGCCCGGCGTGCGCGGCGAGGCTTCGTCGCCCACGCCCGACCCGGGTCGAGTGGAAGGGGTCCAGTCGGGCCCGCCATGCCGATGCGATCTCCGACGCGGTGAGCGGCGCGTCGACAATCAACCCCGCTGAGTCGAGCCGCGCTGCCAGTAGCCGGAGCTCTTCCATGAGTGTCTCCTCCGTCGTCTGCGTGGTGTCGCCGTTCTTGCTGCGCTGACGGCGACGTCGAAGGCGTCGTTCCTCGACGGTGACCACGACAAGTACCTCGTGGCGGGTCGCCATCGGCCCGGCCTGGTCGAGCAGCTCGCGGTACGCCACCACCGGCGCGGCGTCGTCATCGACGGCGCGATGCTCGGCGACGTAGGCGATCTGTTCGTCAAGCCCCGCTGGTGCGGCCCACTCGATCCAACGGATGCGTCCGACCGGTCCCCGCTCGGCGCAGAACGACGCGGTGGCGTCGCCCCAGAGCTGGAGCAGTCGCTCCTGTTCGGTGCGCTCGCACAGCGAGAACGAGCGGCCACGCACGCGCAGTACGGCCGACAGCGTCCGTTCCCGCCGGTCCCTGACCATGCCCGCGGCCGCATCGCGGCCACGTCGCGTCCAACCGGCGACGCTGCACTCCACGATGTCCTGACCGGCGAGCACCGGCGGGAGCTCCGGTTGCAGTGCAGCGATCGGTCGGGGGTGGCGACGTCGAGGCGGTTCGGCGAACCATCGCTGCGAGCCCGATGCGCGTTGCGTCGACCACGCCAGCATCACCGGCACTCGTTCATGCAGCGGCTCACCGTTCCATCGCCCGAACGCGCCGACCCCCGCTATGACCATCGGGATGAACACGACGGGAACCGAAGCGCCGCTGTTGAGCAGCACGCCGGCGACGAGCACGCCGACGGCGAGTACGAGGCATTGGGCCGCCTGGAGGCCGAGCAGCCAGCCGGTGCGATCGCGAGCTGCGAACCGGTACAGACGAGGACGATCGACGGTGCTCACTCGCGGTCCTCTCGTCTCGCATCGGCCCCGCTGCGACCGCGGTCGTCGGGGGAGCGGGACTTGCCATCGCTCCGTGGCGGCCCGCTCGAGCCCACCGCTTCGGTTGCTGTGTCGGCGGTCCGCGCCGCCCTTGTCGCGACGGTGGACCCGGTCGCCGCCGTCCCGGCCGCGACAGCCCCGACCGGCCCAGCGGCCGCACCGAGGGCGGTCGTTGCCCCGGAGGCAGTCCCTCCGCCGAGTGCTTGTGCGCCGACGTTCCAGCCGCCGCCGGCGCCCCCTGCACCGAGTGCGGGGCGCGAACCGCCACCACCCGCGAGCCGGCTCAGCGACTGGGCGTAGTAGACGTTGCTCATCGTCGCCTGCGCGCCTCGGATCGGACTGCGGGACACGCCTTGCGCGACCAGTGCGGCCTCCGCCCACGGGATCAGCTTCAGCACGAGGAACGGCGCGAACGCGGCCATGGCCAGGATCGCTGTGCCGACGAACAACGTGCCCATGCTCGCTGCGGCTTCGTCGGGCGCCGCCGCGCCGGGCGCTGCGGTTCCGGCCCCCGACAACGCGGCGACGCCGACGGAGATCGCGATGCAGATGACCAGCTTCGACACGATCACCGCGAGAAGGAGCTCGATCGTGCGACGCAGCACGCCGCGTGCAGATGGCCACACCATCGCGGCGAACGACAGCGGCGAGAGCGCGACGAGGATGTAGACGAGCACCGAGCGGATCATCAGTTCGACCCACACGATCAGCCCGGCGATCACCGCGACGAGGCCGACGACGACGGCGGCGAACCCCTGCGAGGCGTTGTTGACGGTGACGCCGAAGCCCGACAGGAAGTGCACCGCCTGCTGGTCCGAGTTCGACAGCACAGCGGCGGACAGGGCGTCGGTGAGCTCGAGGAGCTTGCCAACGATCACCGTCGTCGTCACCATCCCGAACACGGCCGCCGGCAGGTCGACCGTGACTCGCCGGATCATCGCCGAGGAGTCACCCGCCATGAGGCCCTGGATGATCCCGAGGAAGAGGAACGCCAGCAGGAGCGCGACTGCGATGCCCCGGACCGTTGCGTAGGGCGAACCGGACCCGGCGAACCAGGCGGACTCCACATCGGGACGCGCAGAGGTGAGCAGGAAGTTCACGACCCCGTCGACGAAGTAGGCGACTGCGCCGAGGACCCACTTGGCGATGCCCTCGGCGACCTTGTCCCACGCCCATCCCGCGGGTGCGGTGATGGCGTCCGTGACGACGTCGATCGGGTTCGGGACGTCGATCTGGGCGAGCACCACGGCGATCACGACGCACCGTTCCACGGGGTGAAGCCGACGAGCGCCTGGTCGAGTTGCTCGGCCGACGACGGCAGTGCGGAGGCGTTCAGCGCGGGGGTCGGGCCCGGGGTGATCGTGTTGTCCCAGATGCGCCAGTCGTCGCGTTCCCACACGAGCTCGAAGGTCGACGTCGTCCATCCCGCTTGGGGTTGAGCGACTCCGGTGCGAGACAGCACGCCGACGCTCCACACCGACACCCGAGCGCGCTCCGGTGTGAAGGCGTCGACCCGGCTGGCCAGGATCGACTGGATGTATCGGATCTGCGCTGTGCCGCCGGCGAGCCGCTCACGCAGTAGGCGGAGCTGCTCTTGCGCCTCGGTGACCTGGGAGTCCGCTGAGCCGCTCGCCGCCATGCTGCGGATCGCGTCCGGTACCCGGGTGGGGACCATACCGATCATCGTCTGTCCGGTGAGAACGAAATGCACCGCTGCAGCACGAGCGCCGTCGCTCGTGCGAGCGAAGCCCGACGGGATGTCATCGACGTACTCCCTCGGCCCTGGCGTAGGAGCCGACGACGTCGGCTGCTCCTCCGCACCTCCGCTGCCGTTTGTGGGTGAGTCGACGCCGACGTAGCCGCGGACGGCCATGCCGAGCACGAAAGCGACAGCGCTGATGGCCGCGAGCCGGGCCAGCCCAGGTCGTGACGTGATGGTGGTGGCCCGCCTCATCCGCCGGCCGCCTGGAAGAACATATTGATCGCCGTCGGCGCGACGCCCGCGAGGCATGCGCCGATCACACCTGCGAGGGCAAGTTGCTTGCCGCGGTACCCGCCGGCGTAGTTGCCGGACTGCTGCGCCAGCCCGTAGATGGCGGCACCCAGCAGGATGCTGGCGAGCGAGCCCCACAGGGCGACCTGGCTGAGCCAGTCGATCATCTGCTGGAGCAGCTGAGCGCCGGGCAGCCCCTGCGAAGTCGGGTTGGCGTCCACCTGTGCGAGGACGCCGGGCAGTAGCGAGGGCATCGGGGCCTCCTCCCGGCCGGGTGTCGCCACCCGGCCGGGGTTGTCGGGATGGGGCGAGGCAGCGGGGGGACTGCCTCGGTCCCGATAAGCGCGCTCCAACGCCCAAACGCGACGCGGATCTTCGAGACGCCGCCGTGTTCTCCGACGCGTTCAGCGCCGCAGGCGCGCTTATCCCAGCCGGTGCTCCGAGGCGGATGCGCCAAGGAGGATCGCCATGAAGCTGCTCGCCGCTGGGTTCGCCGCCGTCTTCTCGCTCGTCTTGGGCGTCGCCGTGATCGCTTCCGGCCCCAGCGGAGACTCGCCGCCCTCTGCGGTTGCGATCGCGGAGATTCCCGCCGATCTGCTGCCGCGGTACGTCAGCGCTGCCGCAACCTGTCCCGGCCTGCCGTGGCAGGTGCTCGCGGCGATCGGTTTCATCGAGTCCCGCCACGCCCAAGGCCGAGCCGACCCGCTCACCGGGAACGTGGCGCCGCCGATCCTCGGCCCAGCCCTCGACGGCACGAACGGCACCGCCCGCCTCGTCGACCCGACATCACCGGACGGCTGGATGCACGCCCAGGGACCCATGCAGTTCCTGCCGACGACCTGGCAGCGCTGGGGGCGCCTCGCACCGAACCGGCCCGTCGGTGCCGTCCCGTCACCCCACAACGCGTGGGACGCGATCTACAGCGCTGCCGCGTACCTGTGCGCCGGCCGCTCCCAGCTCGACGACCTCGATGCGGCGATCCTCTCGTACAACCGGAGCCAGCAGTACCTGCGCGACGTGCTGGACAAGGCTGTCGAGTACGGGCTGGGTGCGGGCGGTGGGACCGTCGTCGTCATCGGCGGGATGACGTGTCCGGTCGCGGGTCCCGTGACGTTCAGCAACGACTGGGGCGCGCCCCGGTCAGGCGGTCGAACGCACCAGGGCAACGACCTCTTTGCTCCCTACGGCACGCCACTGGTCGCCATCGAGAACGGCGTCATCGACCACACGACCGACGTCGAACAGGGCCTCGGCGGCATCACCGTCTGGCTGCGCGGCGACTCGGGGACCAGCTACTACTACGCCCACAACGCCCGGAACGCCGTTCGGGCGGGGGACAGGGTCGCGGTCGGTCAGGTCATCGCGTACCTCGGCGACACCGGCAACGCCCGAGGCGGTTCCCCACACCTGCACTTCCAGCTCCACCCCGGCGACGGTGACCCGGTGAACCCGTACCCGGTGACGGTTCGCCTCTGTCGGTGATGCGGACACGTGATTCAGAATGGACGCTCCTTTGGCCACGATGCGATCGGCCAGCCCGCTCACCGACCTGGATAGGATCGCTCCGTGGGCGCCGCAGCTGGAATCGTGTGCGGAAAGAAGGGCTTCGGCTGCACGATCATTCGCGACGGGGTACCCGAAGACCATGACATCGAGGTTCCGGCGAACCTGCTATCTCGCGGAGAGCAACTCTGCTGGCTCGCAGAGGAGGTTCGTCGCGTTGTCTCGTCGGTCGCGTGCGACTTCGCCGGAGTCCAGAAGGCAGCGGGCGGCGGGGCGTTCGGAGCTTCGTCGGAGCGAAACGAGGTCGAGGCGGCTGTGCAAATGGGACTGCATCAGGCCGGGGTTGTCGCGCGGCGGCTTACCAAAGAGAGCGTCCGGGCAGCGCTTGGCGTACCGAAAGGGCCAAAGGCGTACGACACGCTGATGAAGCGTGTAGACGTTGCAGCACGGAGTAACGAGCAGCGTCGGCACCAGTACTTGCTGGCGCTCGCAGCTTCAACATGAGCGAGGACAGGTACGAGGTAGTTCGGCCACTTGGAACGGGACACTTCACGGCTGGCGTCTACCTCGCGAGGCATCGTGATCTCGGTCGTGAGGCTGCGGTGAAGTTGCTTCCCGTCGGCGCGCTGAGTGATCGCGATGCGCTCCTCGAGGAAGCGCGGAACATGGCTGCCCTCGCGCCGCACGAGAACGTTGTTCAGGTGCTCGACGCCGGCGATTGGGACTCAGACCACGTCTATATCGCCAGCGAGGTATGTCACGGCGGAAGCCTTGCGACGCTGTGCTCGCCTCCGGCAGTTCCCGTGGATCCGGCGGCGGCTTGCGCACTGGTGTCGACGGCGTGTCGCGGACTCGTCTTCATGCACCAACAGGGCCTGGTACACCTCGACATCCGGCCCGCGAACATCCTCCTGAGCGGTGGCGTGCCGAAGCTGGCGGACTTCGGCCTTGCGAGGTGGCTTACCAACGCGAAGGTTCCACACGTCTACACCCCGCACGCAGCACCCGAGATGCTGCGCGACTACTGCGGAACGGAAGCATCAGACCAGTACGCGATGGCGATGACGCTCGCGCACTTGCTGACCGGCGGAGCGGCCTGCACGATGCCTCCGACACCTGTGTCAGAGCTGTCGTGGCGGGGGTTCCCGCCCCTTCGGCCCCTGCTCGGACTGAACGTGCCCGAACGCCTCATCCGGGTGCTACTGAAAGCCACGAAGTTCGAGGTGGCCGATCGGTACGCATCGATCGAGGCATTCAAGCGTTCGGTGGACCGGGCAACACCTGCGGTCTCGTTCGCGGTTGTCGGCCCCGAGGCCATTAGGTCGGCCGACAGCGGCTGGGAGATCGAGTGGGTTAGCGGGCGACGCGGCTGGTCGGTGCGTGTTCGGCGCAATGGCCGAGGCGTCGGGCGCCTGTCGGCGCGCGGGCTTGACGAAGCCACGGCGACGCGGCACGTCTCTGCGATCGTGAACGATCTCGCTCAGCCTTGACTGCAGCCCAGGTCGTGCCGGGCGCGACCATCTCGGACATTCGGCGTTCGTCAGCGTCCGGCAGTCAGCCATTGTGCCTCGACCGTCGCACCGTCAGCGTCTCCTCCTGCAGGCAGTCGTATGGCTCGAGGGCGTCGACGGCGTCGCAGAGCTCCTGGAACGCGGCCTCGGCAGCGGCCGGGTCGCCAGCGAGGTGGCACGCCTTCATGAGCGCCCGGTAGAGCCCCTCGTCGGCGGGGCAGACCTTCAGCCCCTGGCGGGCGGCCCAGGTCGCGCCGACGTGGTCGCCGGCCGCGAGGTAGAGCTCGGCGAGGCGATTGGCCGCGTCGGAGACGGCGGCCTCGGCGTGGGCGACGATGTGTTCGCTGTAGGCCCACTCGTAGTCTCGTGCGCCCTCGAAGGGCATGCCCCGGACGAGTTCGAGGGCTGATCGCAGCGTCTCGATCGCCAGCTCGGCGGAGCAGGATCGGGAGTGCTTGATGCGCGCTTCAAGGCGAGCGAGGTCAGTGGTGACGGCGGGCCCGATCCGGTAGAGGCGCTCGGCGGCGGAGTAGTGCGGCAGGTGGAACTCGCCGTCCGAGCTCTGTCCGAGTGCGGTGCGGGCGAACGAGACCGTCGTGTTGAAGGTAGGGGTCGTCGGAGCGCGATCTCGCCACAGCACGGTCTTGATGCGGTCGTCGCTCGCCCCCTTCGGATGCAGGGCGAGGTACGCGATGAGTTCCTCGGCTCGGCGGCGCTCGATTGGGTCGACGCCGTGGATCTCGACCGGGCCCAGGACTCGAACCTCGATCTCGAAGGGCGGGTCGACGTACGGCCCGTGCGATGGAGCAGTCGCGGGCTCGTCCGGCCGGGCGGATGCCTCCTCCAGGTCGTCGGTGATGGCCGCCTCCGTCAGCAGCTCGTCGAGCGACGCGGCGACGTTCGGTTCGATCGTCGAGATGTCGATCTCGAGGCCGAGCGGGGCGAGGCGTGCGTGCCTGGCGTTGACGTCAAGATGCCAGGTCGCGGCGATCGTCGACGGGAAGACGGCGGCGACGCCGCGCAACCCGGCTCCTGCAATCTCGGTCAGCGAGCGTTGCTGGTCTTCGGAGGGCGCTTCGGTGCTTACCAGGATGGTCGGTATCCAGCCGTCGTCGTGGTTGTCGGAGAACCTGGCCTCGAGGGTGCTGTCCGACTCGCACGCTGTGAGGGCGTCCTCCATAGAACGACCGATGGCTCGAAGCTCGGCGATCGCTGTGTCGAGATCCGCGACGCGCCGCACGCGAGCGGCACCGGCGACGTCGGCTGTTGACGCTGACGTGACAACGAGAAGGTCGACGTGGTCGATCCAGGTCGTGGTGGCGAGCTGCGTGATGACCGACCGGAGGATGCCGTCGGCATCGGTTCCTGCCACGGTGAGGAGACCGGCGGTCTCGAGGTCGATCAGCAGGTGTTCGCCGTCGATGGTGCCGAGGCTCACGAGCGAGGGGAACGGTGCTGGCGCGCCGGCGGCAAGAGCGCGCAGGTCGTTGATGTCGAGGTCGGGGTCGGTGATCCAGCCGCGTTTGTGGTCGGTTGCGACGAATCCCTTCGGTGGGGGTGGGGGGTGCTCGTCGAGAAGTAGCTCGGTGTGTTGGTCGTTGCTCCGAACGGCGAGGACGTGAGGCGCGCGGGGGAGCGGCGCGAGTCCTGCGGCCAGGGCGCGCAAGGCAACGTCGAGTCGCTCGGCCGCGTCGAGGTCGGCGACGTGCCGTAGGCGTCGTTCGATCTCCTCGAGCTCGGGACGGGGTTGCCTCGGTCGTGTCCCGGTCGGGCGGTGTCGTTGTTGCACGCGGCGGAGCCGGTTGAGCAGTGCGACGAGGCCGGCCGCAGCGAGTCCGCCTCCGATGAGTGGCCACGGCACAGCGGTTTCGGACGGTGCCTCGTTCGCCGGTGACGGAGCCGCTGCGGGTGATGATGTCGTGGACGACTGCGGCGCCACCGAAGTCGTAGTGATTGTCGACGTAATGGACGTCGGTGGGAGCGCCGTCGTGGTGGGCGCCGCTTCGGGCGGAGTGGGCTCCGGTGACACGCAGGTCTCGGCGGGGGAAGGCGGCGTGCTCAGCGGGGGTGTCGGGGCGGGCGTCGGCTCGGCGGGAAGCCCGATGGCGTCGGCGGGGAAGTGCAGTGTCCAGCCGGGCCGGATGAGATCGGGGTCGGAAAGCGCTCGGCCGTCGTGTTGCGGGCGGCCTTGGTTCATAGCGAACAGCTCGGGCCACCGGAGTGGGTCGCCCAGGTGTGCCTCGGCGAGTCCCCAGAGCGTGTCGTAGCGGACCACCGTGTATGTCGGAGAGGTGTGGGCCGCGGGAGCTGATGGTGCGCGCACCTCGGCACCCGCTGGGGCGAGCGGTGCGGGTGGGGCTACTTCGAAGGGCATGGCGACCGCGACGACCGGCCGGGCGGGTAGTGCGGCTGCGGGGTTGGGGCTCGAGAGCAGCAGTGCTGCCGTTGCGATGAGTCTGCGAACGGCGGGTTGTGCAGGTCCGGCGAGCCGGATGCGCGGTGCGGGGCGGCCCCTGCCCCATGCGGTGATCTCGATGACGACCGAAGCAGCGATCTGCAGCCAGGCAACCCATCCGATGAGCGCCAGGATGTCGATGAGCAGGTTGTCGCTGATGCCTCGCGAGCCAAGTGTGTCGACGACGTCGTTCCACGCCGGGAGCGCGCCGGGCAGCGGTGAGCCAGCGAGTGCGTAGAGCAGCAGCGGTACGCCGGCGAGCAGCGCCGTGATGGTGCCGAGCGCGCTGATGCCGGCGACGATGCGGTGCAGACGTGAGCGACGGTGCATCAGTTGCCTTCCTGAGTCACGCCTCGAACGCCGCGGGCTGAGCCGCGCCCGGTGACGGTGGTGTCGCCGAGGCCGGCGATGCCGAGGATGTACAGCGGTTGGGTGATCGTGACTTCGACGATCACGGTGTCGCCTTCGACGGTGACGGTGCCGTCGTGTCCGGTGGCGTCGAGGAAGTCCTGGGCGCGAGCGCGAGCAGCGGCGGGGGAGAGGCGTACCCCCGATGACGCTCGGGCGGCGTCCTCGTCGAGCCCCTGAACTCCGGCACGAGCGGCGGACTCGGCGACGTTGATCGCCTCGCGTCGCGCGGCGAGCGTGTTGCCGCCGTCGATCACGAGGCCTGCGACGACGAGGAGGGCGATCATGAAGACGGTGACGAAGACGGTCACGGTCCCGCGTTCGTCGCGATTCATGACGTGCCTCGGTACTGGTCGATCGGTGCGGTGAAGGTCGCCGTGATGGTCCGACTTGCGGGGATCGACAACGAAGTGAGGTCGGCGAGGTCGACGGTGCAGCTGACGGCTGCCGTGACGGTTCCGCCGGCCCGGAACGCCGCAGTGTCGACAGTGACGGTGAGGTTGCGGCAGGTGATGCCTTGCTCGGTGAGGGATGCCTCCGCCGCTGTCGTTCCGTCGGCGCGTGCGGCGGCTGGTGAGCGGGCGTTCGCTGCGGCGCGCGCGGCGTCGCGTGCCGCGGCGTCGACGTCTTGACGGGTCGACGCGATCCGGCCGAGCGCGACGACAAAGAGGAGCATGACGATGAGTACGGGGGTGAGCAGCACGAGTTCGGTCGTGGCCGCGCCCCGGTCGTCGCGGCGGGTCATGGTCATGGCGTGTCCGGGCGGAAGCGCTCGACGGGGCTCTCGGCGTCGGCGTGGATGGTCAGGTTGAGTCCCGGGACGATGGCGTGGACGACGCCGCGCACTTCGACGCGTGCCGTGTCGGTGTCGCGGGTGGCGGTGATCGTCACGTCGTGGACGAGGGTCGGTGCGGCGTCGGCCATGAAGGTTCGTGCTTGGTCCTCGCCGTCGGCAGCGGACGCGCCCTCGACGCGAGCAGCGCGTGCGCCTTCTTGCGCAGCTGCTTCGGCCGTGTGCGCGGCGTGGTAGTAGAGCCCGAACTGGATCACGAGCAGGACGAGCAGGAGCAGCACCGGGACCGCGAGTACGGCCTCGACGGTTGCGTCACCTCGTTCGTCGCGGAGCCGACGCATCGGGTCACTCGGTGGTGATGCTGTTGGCCTTGGCGGTGACCTTGGCGACGATGATCGCGCCGGCGGCGATCGCCAGTGCCGCGAAGATCGCCACGATGATCACCTTCTCGGTGACCTCGCCGCGCTCATTGTGCTTGAGCATCTCCCAGCGTGATCGCAGGAGCTGCATCGCCGTGTGGATGAAGGTCAGTTCACTCATGGTGGATTCCTTTCGTGTCAGAGACCGGTGAGGACCTGCATGACGGCCGGGTAGCCGAGGAAGACGACGAACCCGAGCATCAGCAGGACGATGGGGAGCGACATCCGTTCGCTGGCCGACTGTGCGGCGCTCTCGGCGTCAGCGAGTCCGCGTGTGCGAATCGACCGTGCCTTGGCGGCGATGGAGCCACGCACGCGGGCGCCCTCGTCACCGGCGAGCGTGACCGACGCAGCCAGCTCGCCGAGCTCGCTGACGCCGAGCTCGGTGCCGAGGCGAGCGAGTCCGGTCCACGGGGGCTCGCCCATGAGGCGGGCTTCGGCCAGGGCTTGGCGGATCTCTGCGAACGCCCACCCTTGTCCCGCTTGCGCGCTCGAGGACAATGCGCTCTCGACGCCGGCGCCGCCGGCGAGTCGAACGGCGACGAGGTCGAGGTAGCAGCTGAAGGCGTGTCGGAACGCTCGACGACGTTCAGCGGCGGCGACCCTCAAGCTGAGCAACGGCACGAACGCTCCGGCAAGGCCGAGCGCGAGCGAGCACCACAGCGGCAAGATCAGCGATGTCGATACGCCGCCGAGCGCCATGAGCGAGACCGTCGCCGGTGCCCAAAGGAGCCCGACGAGTCCGCAGAGCGCCTGCTTGGCGAGCACCTCGTCGGGGCGCCGTCCCGTCACCCGGAGGTCGGCGCCGACGCGGCTCGCGAGGCGGGCGGCGAGCCCGGTGCGGGCAAGCGGTTGGCCCACGACACGCACGAGGAGTGACGCATCCTGTGGCCCGTCGAGCCGAGAGGAGCGCGGGCGATGGAGCTGTGCGAGTGCGGTCGCAAGCGCTGGCCGCTGTGGAAGGAGCCCGCTGATCAACACGGCGACACCGATGCCTCCGGCGATCCCGAGCAGGATGGCGACGGTCATCGCCAGGCTCCCGACGGTTCGGGCTCGGCGGTCAGGAACCGCTCGGGCGTGCGGAACTCGCTCATCTTGGCGAGCCACCACAGGGCCATGCCCCAGCAGATGGCGATGAGGGACAGCGTCACTTGGCCGAGCGCAGTCGAGTACACGTCGACGTAGTCGGGGTTGAGCGCGACCAGGCCGACGGCGGTCACCACGGTGCAACCCGTGATGACGCGCACTGCGGTTCGCATGCGCGCTCGGGCCGCTTCGACCCTCAGCTGCATCGCCGCCTCGTCCCGTGCCGCTGCGGCGAGCGTGCCGAGGAGGTCGGCGAGCTCGCGCACGGAGCCGCTCGCGGCGACCGACAGCGCGGAGACGACCAGATCGGCGATGGGATGTGCGAGATCGGACGCCAGCCGGCGGAGCGCACGAGGCAGCGGCTCCCGTTCGATCGCGACAGCGAGGGTCATGACCTCGACGCGGATCGGCTCAGGGGCCACCGGAGCAGTGGCCGAGATGGCGGCCTCGAGCCCGTGCGCGGCAGCGATCGTGTCGCGCAGCATCTCGGTCCAGGACGCGATCGCTTCGGTTCTGGCAACACCGGCTTCGCGCTGCGCTCGGCCGCCGAGCAGATCGGACGCGAACCACCCAAGGAGACCGCAGGCCACTGCAGCGACGGGCCACCTGGTCACGACCAGGATCAACACGGCAGCGACGGCGGCACGGGCCGCTCGACGTTGCCGTTCGGGATCGAGCCGTCGGACGTAGCTCGGCGCAACCGACCGGGCAGCGGTGCCGCTCGCTCCCGACAGCAGGAGGAGGAGGCCGGCGCCGATGCCGAGCCCGCAGAGCGCGACGAGCGCGGTCATTGCCACCACCCTGCAGCCTGTTCGTGCCATCGCAGGTCGTAGCCGTTGGCCGCGAGGTCGTCGGCGAGGTCGTGGGGCAGCGGGCTCGACGGGACGGCACGGCCGTCGGGTCCGGGTGTGTAGAGCTCGTTGGTGATCACCTGGCGCCCGTCCGCGCCGACGACCTGACGGATCGAGGCCACGTGCCGCCCGTTGCGCGACTTCGCGATGAACACGACGAGGTCGATCGCCGAGGAGGCGAGCTGGTTGGTGGCCTCGAGTGAGAGCCGTTCGGGTGCTTGCATGGCGTACAGGGCGAGCTTGTTGAACACGGTTCCCGAGGAGTCTGCGTGCAGGGTGCACATCGAGCCGTCGTTGCCCTGGCTCATCGCGTTGAGCATCGGGATGACCTCGTCGCCACGAACCTCGCCGACGATCACCCGGTCCGGGTTCATCCGCAGGCTCATCCGCACCAGGTCCGCCGCGGTGACCAGGCCGACGCCTTCGACGTTGGCCTCTCTCGCTTCCAGCGCAACGACATCGGGGTGGAGCTCAGGGAAGCGGTCCAACCCCAGCTCCAGCTCGGTCTCGATGGTGACAATGCGTTCGTCGCTCGGGATCTCAGCGGCCAGAGCGCGGAGCATCGTTGTCTTTCCGGCCCCGGTGGCGCCGGCCACGATGATCTGGCGCTTCGCCCGCACGGCGGCGGCGAGCAACTCCTTGATGCCGGCATCAAGGGCACCGAGCCGAACCAGGTCGTCGAGTGTCACCTTCATGAAGCGATGACGCCGGATCGCGACCGACGGCCGGTCGCACACCCACGCAACAGCGAAGAGCCGACTCCCGTCCGGGAGCTGCAGGTTGAGCGACGGCCGACCCGGGTTGAACTCGCGCTCCGACAACCCGTACCGCCGGCCGATCTCACGAAGCGTGTCGATCAGGTCGTCGTCGCTCTCGGCGATGGCGGGCCCGGGGACCTTGGTGCCATCGGCGTACTCGACGAACACCCGGTCGTAGCCGTTGGCGATGATGTTCGAGATCCGCTGGTCTTCGAGCAAGGGCTGCAGGCGGCCCAGCTGGAAGATGCGGTCGAAGACGGCTCGTGCGATCTCCTGCTCTGCGTCATCGGAGAGGACCGGGGTGCCCGTCGTGATCGCATCCTGGGCAAGTTGCTCGAGCTCGGCGTTGACCAGCTGACGAGCGAGCAGTCGCTCGTCGTCGGGTGACAGACGACGGCCACCGTCGATCTCTGCAGTGCGGGAGCGGCGGGTGAGTTCGGCCGCGACGGTCGCGCGAATGCGTTGGACGAGACGGTCGTCGGGTTCGAGGATCGTCATGACGCACGCTCCGCCGCCGATGTCGTGGTCAGCGCGTCGAGGAGCGCGGCGACGCTGCGGATGTACGCAGTGCGCCGCAGCCACCGGTCGAACGGCGCCGCCGAGCCGGCGATTTCGGCAGCCCGCTGGTCATCGGCGATCACGTGCACCGCACCGCCGCCGAGCGCGACGGAGATCTCCGATGCACCGTAGGGATGATCACCGACCGCGACGAGCACGGCCCGGATGCCGGAGAGGAGTTCGAGACGGGTCCTGGCGTGCTCGACGCCGCCGACGGTCGGACGGAACAGAACCAGAGCGACATCCACGTTCAACGCGGCTTCGAGCGCGCCGGAGCGCGGATCCCAACGGCCGACATCGATCACCGTGACCCCCGCCCGGGTCGCGAACAGCGACGCCAGCGGTGCCCGCAGACCGGCGAGCGCTGCGTGGGCATGGTTCGGTGAGGACGGCGCGAGGAGCGCGGTAGCCCCGTTCGCCAGCCGCTGCGTGTGCGCATCGAGCAGCTGTGGTGTCAGGCCCCGGCGCGCCGCCGCGGCGAGAGTGAGCAACCCAGGGTCGAGCGGCAGACCCGACCGAGCAGCGATGTCGCCGCCTTGCGGGTCGGCCTCGACGACCAGACCGCCGTCACCGGCGAGGCCCGCCAGCGTGACCGCGAGCGTGGTGGCACCAGGGGCGTGCTTCACGCCTCCGACCGCGATGATGGTCATGATCCTGACACCACGACGACGCTGAGCCGCCCGGCTGCGCCGGCGCTCGAGATCGCCGAGGCTGACGCCTCGGGAACCAGCAGCGAGACCGAGATCGACGAGCTGGCGTCGTCGAGCGCCTCGAGGTCGATGACGCTGGAGCGCCCCCGCTCGATCGGCGTCGCCGCAGCCCCGGTGGCCGTCGCCGGAGGCGACTCGATGATCACGACGGAGTCGCCGGCTCGCAGGCCTGTCGGGTACTGCCCCGGCTTCAGCGTTGCGCCCGCGAGGGCCATGCCCTCGGGGATGCGGGGTCCGTCGCTCACCTGGGAACGGGCGAGCAACGAGCCGGGAACGAGCGCCGTGACCGCGACCTTTCCGATGAGTGACTCGCGATTGGCTGCGTCGATCGTGGCGAGGTCCGTGTCGGAGGAGATCGAAACGACGGTGAGGTCGGCGGCGGTGATCAGCTGGCCCGCAGCGACCGGCTGGCGTACCGCCACGACCTCGATGCGGTCGCTGGCGTTTCCGTACAGCGCGACGACGCCGAGGACGGACAGGATCACGATGACGACGCCGAGCGCCATGCGTGTGTGATTGCGTCGAGCCGGGGGTGGGGGAGCGGCCGTCGGACGCTGTCCGTTGAGGGGCGGCGCAGCCGGCCGCGTGAGCGTTGTGGTCATCGTCAGCCTTTCTCAGGTCCCGCGTGTGTTCACGGCCTGCACCTCACCCACCCGAACGGTGAAGGTGGTGGTGCGATCGATCGTCCCGAGGTCGCCGCCACCGACGAACCCGACGACATCCCACGTCGCTCGCCAACGGACCGTGACCGATACGGGGAAGGTGCTCCCGGGCTGGCCGGCCGACGATCGTGCGTAGGTGTGTGAACAGGGCGAGGACTGCGTCGCGGCAGGGCGGGAAGGGTCGAACGGAGTGCCCGGACCGTCGCACACCACAGTGCTGCCATCGCCCATCGTCCACGTGGCCGAGACCGGATCGGCGGTCACCGTCACGGTGATCCCAGGAACGGACACGCTGGACGTCTCTCGAGTCCAACTGCCGTCGAGCCACATCCAGGTCGGCAGGTTGACGATCTGGTCGCCCGCCGGGTTGAGCCGCGGCACCGGAAGGGGGAGCGGGAGATACCGGCGGGCTTCGGCGAGGAGCTGCTGTGGGTTGCGGCGGCTGATGTAGACGGACCCGACGAACGCGCCGTCGCACCACTTCTCGTACCACTGACCGGTGCCATCGGTCTGTACGCGCTGCCCGGTGTCCTCGTCGTAGACAGCGATGTCGTCGGGGATGTTGAGCACGGTGTACGTGCACACGGGCCGTCGACCGCTGGAGGAGCCGCCGGGCTGGTTGCCGCCGGTGTGAGCTCCGGAGTGGACGCCTCCACCGTCGGTGTTCGCCGATCCGCCGGTGTCGGCCGCCGCCGGGGTGGCGGTGACGAGCACGGCGATGATGATCACGGCGGCGGTCAGCGTGGCGCGGCGCATCCGTCCCCCTCGTCGCTGATGGCGGACACCTTCCACACGCCGCCCTCGCGGACGAACGTCATCAGCACCTGATGACGGAGCGGGTTGTCGGTGTCGACGCGTGAGCCGTCGCTCGCGCGGTACAGCCCCGTGGTGTCGTCGTAGCAGTCACGCACCTGCGCCGTGTCCCCGTTGATCGAGACGACGGTCGGCGCGATCTCGACTGCGCCGCGCACGACGTAGCCCGATGCTGCGTTGGACGAGAAGTAGGCGAGCAACCGGTTGAGCGAGGCACCGGTGGTCCGCTCGGCGAGACGCGCTCGCGTCGCTTCGCCGTCGAACGGCCCTGCGTTCGAGCCGATCGAGAGATACATGTCCCAGAAGGCGCGGACGGCGGCGGTCAGCTCCGCGTTCGACGCACCGGCCACGACCGTCGTTGTCGAGGATGCAGCCGATGTCGTCGTGCTCGACCCCATGGCAGTCGTCGACGTGGTCGACGGTGTCGACGCGGCAACCGTTGAGCCGGCTCGACCGGTCGTGGTCGCCGCCTCGTTGCGGTCATCGGTCGCGGAGGAGCAGGCCGACGAGAAGATGGCCAGCCCGATAAGGGCAACGGCGAGCTGTCGGCGGTACGGAGCGAAGGAACGTCGTGCCATGCCCCAGATAAGCGCGCTGGACTCGCGGCGCGCGACAAGCGGGATCGCGACGAATGTGTGCTTCGTCGTCGCTCGCTGCCGCTTGCCCCTCCCGGATCGCATGGTGCCCACGGAACCCCAGGCACTTGGTGTACTTCAACGACTTGTTGAGCACCTCAGGGTTCCCGAGTGAACCTCGAGGTTCACTCACACGGCGGCGCGGTGAGCTTCCGCGTCGAGGTCGATGACTCCCGGTTGGTCGAGATGGTCCCGGCCCCAGCGGAAGATCGCCGCGATCGGCTCGAGCAGGCTCTGGCCCGTGGCGGTGAGCGCCCAGCCGACACCTGTGCTGGTGTCCTCCCGCATGATCACCTGCTCGACGAGGTCTTCCTTCTCAAGTGTTCGGAGCGTGTCGCGCAGGACCTTGAGCTGAATGCCCTTGATCTCCATCCGGATCTGGAACTGCCGGCGCGGCCCGTGCTCCAGCGCCCGGACGATCCCGACAACCCACTTGCGGCTCACGATGGCCAGCGCTCGCTGGTAGGTGACCATCCACAGCAGGGCATCGACCTCGCCGGGTTGCGCGCCGGGGCCGCCGATGTCGCCGCCTCCAGCACGGAGAGCGGTCGAGCGGTCATTGCCGCTGGTCGCCGTACGTCCGGTCATCTCATATCGCCTCGGGTCACGGAGTGTGACAGGCGGGACAGTCGCTCGTAAACAGTCGATATGCCCAATTGGGTGTGTTGAGGCCGATCCGACCCCTCGTTGAGGCCTCAACGGTCATCTCACCAGGGATTTCCCGGCATGTTGAGGCACCGTTGAGGCTGTCGTCGAGGATCGCGTTGAGGTTCTCGTTGAGGTGGAGCCGTCACGGTCAGCGCTGTTTCCAAGTGGAAGGAGCGCAATCCAATGCGACAAACCCTCTTTGCCCGTATTGACGCAGAGTGGTCGACCTTCGTCGACAGCCCCGTGGTCCATCGCCGTTTCGGGCAGTGGCAGCGAGCCGACCTCGACCTGGCGGAGTTCGTCGACCTCGACCACCTCGTCCGGTTCGCCCAGACCCCGGGCCAGCCGGCGGCGAGCGACGACGCGCTGCGCTGCCTCGCCCGGCGCTCGAAGACCGACGAGGTCGCAGCGCGGGCCCTCCTGCAGTGCGTGCTCTACGCGCTGCCGCAACTGGCCACCAGGTTCCGCTCCGCCGCCGGCGGCGACGCAGACGAGGTCGCCGCACTGGTCGTCGCCACTGCCTTCGAGCGGATCCGCACCTACCCGGTCGACCGTCGGCCGCGCCACATCGCCGCCAACATCGTCCTCGACACCCGCCAGATCGTGAGCCGCACCCTGTACCGACCGCGTGTGGCGGAGGTGCTCGCCGACGATCCCGCGATCCTGGCCGCGCCCGCCACTCCCATCTCTGCCGGCACTGCGGTGATCGAACTCGTCGCCGAAGCGGTGCGCGCCAAGCGAGTCGACCCGAGCGACGCGCGGATCATCGTGCTCACCCGCGTCTACGACGTTCCCGCAGACGAGCTCGCGCCCGAGTACCAGTGCCTCCCGCACAGCCTTCGCCGGCGTCGCCTTCGCGCCGAGGCCGCCCTCGCAGCGGCCGTCGCGTGAACGGGTCGACCTGATGTCGCATACCTCGCGTACGATCGCGTCGTGCGACCCTGGCGTCGCCGTCGCCCTGCCGGCAGCCCGCAGGTGCCCATCCCACCGCCCGTCCCGCTGTGGCCTTCAGTCCCGACCGTCGTGCGCCTCGGCCCGGACCGCGGCGTGGTCGATGCGCCGTGGGGACTCGGCGTCCACGCCATCGCCAACATCTGGCCCGATCCGGCGACACCGAGGGCCTGGGCGCGAGCGTGGTGGCCACGCTCGCCTTGCGGGCCGGCCGTGGTCGCTCCGCTCGATCTCCAGATCGGCCACGTGCTGGAGGTCCACGGCGAGCGCGGACGGTTCGCCTACGGGTGGATCGCCGATGTCGACGATCGTCGGTTCGTGCTCGCTGCCGCACCCGACGCGTTCGCTGCGCTGGACGCTGCTGCTCGTGCGCTCGCGGTGTGGCATGCCGCTGAGCTCGCCGGTGTGGAGGAGGAGTGGCGCAGCAGGATTCGGCGAGCGCAGCAGTGAATCCGACCCGACCCCGAGGCGAGCAGCGGGAGGGCAGCGATGACCCGCGTGCTCTACCTCACGGCACGGTGCAGCCGAGGATGCGAGCTATGGGGGACGCCCTCGCAGATCGAGCGTCACGTCCGCGAGGGCAGCTGCCGGGGGACGGCGTGGTTCCGCCGGCCGCTCCGGACGGTCTTCATCCAGCCCCAGTACATGGCCATGCTGCAGGACACGGCCGCGGCGGATCTGATCACGGCGCACGCCGACCGGCAGACGGCCGACGGCGCCGAACGGTGGCGCAAGCCGTACGCGGTCTGGGCCGGGGGACACCTCCACAGTCCGCTCGCCGATGTGGAGCCACGGGTCTGGTGGCTGGCCATCAAGCCGTACCTAGATGCCGGCGTACCCGCCGGCGAGGTCGTCGACCTGGCGCTCGATCGCCGGTCCTTCGAGGACCTCATGCCAGAGGGGCACCTCGAGCAGTTCACCGCCTGCCCCGACTGCGGTGAGCTGGTCGTGCAGGTCGGCCGCCACCGGCAGGCCAGCACTCGCTGCCGGATGGCCCGGGCCGCGAACCAGGTCCTCGAGCTCTGGGATGACGGGTACCGCGACCCCTGGTCCGCGGCCGACAAGCCACCGCTCATCTGGGGCGACCTCCAGGTGGCCCGCTGGAAGCGCCGGCTCACCGTCGTCGAGTTCCCGAGGAACAACGCCGTTCTGATCGGACCCGAAGGAGGTATCCGACACGGTCCGGAGCGACCGTACTTCGGTCAGTGTCACAGGGCCCGTGTACCGTCTTTCCAGTTCGACCGGGCGGGCGAGGGGCCCCGTCGGTCGCCCGATCCGGAGACGCAATGAAGGCAGACACCGTCGAGTTGCTGGGCCTGTTCGATCGGGATATCCGCTACCTGATCCCGATCTTCCAGCGCAACTACAAGTGGAACGAGGACGATCACTGGGGTCCACTCTGGGACGACATTCGCGGCGTGGCCGAGGACATACTCGAGTTCGGCGAGGGCCCGGACCTGCCGGACCACTTCCTGGGGGCGATCGTTGCCGAGCAACAGCCGTCCTTCGGTCGGGATGCCCAGGCGTTGCACGTGATCGACGGACAGCAGCGGCTCACGACTCTCCAACTGCTTCTCGCTGCGATGCGACGCGTCTGCCTAGCGCGGGCGATGGCGGACGATGCGGAGTACCTGTCAGGTCTCATCGAGAACAAGTCGTCCGTGGTCAAGAACCGCGTCGAGCACCAGTTCAAGGTCTGGCCAAATGTGGCCGACCGTCCGGGGTTCGTCGAGGCGATGGGTCCTGGGGCGGGCGACAGCCGGCCGGAGGCGGCGGTCCGCTACTTCGCGAACTCGATCGGCGCATGGCTCGATCATGGCGACCTCGATGATCCACTCGATGACGAGGAGCACAGTGCAGCCGATCGGATGGAGGCGCTCGTCACGGCGGTCACGCGCCACCTGAAGCTCGTGAAGATCGATCTGGAGGCCACGGACAACGCTCAGCTCATCTTCGAGACGCTGAACGGCAGAGGCGAACGACTCACCGACGCAGACCTCATCCGGAATCACCTATTCCGACAGGCAGACGATGAGGGCTCCGACGTGCTGCAACTCCACGAGCAGTGCTGGCGGCAGTTCGACGAGCCGAGGTGGGCGACCCGCGTCGCCCACGGTCGTCACCAGCGTGAGCGCCTTCACATGTTCCTCAACCACTGGTTGTCGATGCGGATGGTCGAGGAGGTGCCCGCCGGCGCGATCTTCGGGACCTTCAAGAAGTACGTCGCGCACGGGCGTCTCACGGCGGAAGCGGTCGCGAAGGACCTCGCCCACTTCAGCGAGGTGTTCGACAGCCTGGACGGGTTCGTCGGGGACTCGCGCGAGTGGTGGTTCTTCCGCCGGATCGGCGAGATGGACCTCATCACGGTTTACCCGGCGCTTCTCCACTTGTTCGGGCTGGGCGACGACCTCCCGGTCGAACGGAGACGACGCGCCCTCGTCGCCATCGAGTCGTTCCTCGTTCGGCGACTCATCGCACGCGACTCCACCCGAAGCTACGGGTCGCTCTTCACCGAGGTGCTGAAGGCAGCGGCAGCGGGGCCGGCGATCGACGCCGACGTGCGAATCATCCAACTGCTCGAGGCGAAGACGGCCGAAGCCGATCGATGGCCATCGGACGACACGATGCGATCCGTCGTGCTGAACACCAACGTCTACAAGCTCAAGCAGAGCCGGCTGAAGATGGTCCTGGAAGCGATCGAGCGCAAGCTCGTCGAGGGCGGCCGGGCCGAGTCCATCACGCTCGGCCACAACCTCTGGATCGAGCACCTGCTCCCGCAGCAGTGGCGTACCGTCGGAGAGTGGGCGTTGTCGAGCGGGCTCCACGATCCGACTCGCGCAGGGCTCGAACGGGACCACATGCTTCACACGTTGGGGAACCTCACGCTCACGACGTCGAAGCTCGACATCGAGCTGTCCAACCGGCCTTGGGTCGAGAAGGTCGAGCGCCTGCGAGCGAGCGTGCTCAACCTGAACACGCAGATCTGCACCAGGTACCCGACGAACTGGGACGAGGACACCATTCGCGACCGCGGTGCCGCCTTGGCCGAGCTCATCATCGAGATCTGGCCGGGCCCGTCGGACCTCGTCGACGGGTGAGCTTCCCGGTCGCGACGCAAGTGCTGTGTAGGTGCGTATGAACTACCGTCCGATCCCAGTACTTCCGCCCGAGTCACTGACTAGAGAGGACCCAGAGGCGTGCGAAACCTGATCCGAGACCGGTTCTCGTACGAGACTGATGAGTCTCGACGAGGTGGATTCGCCACGGTGTATCGAGGAGTGGACCTCGCCTCGCGGCCGCCGAAGGAAGTGGCTGTAAAGATACTTGACGGCGCCGCTGACACCGAACCGATCGTTCAGACCCTATTCGATCGAGAAGTGCAGTCGCTGCTCACCTTGGAGCACCCAAACATCGTCGGCCTAATTGATGCTGGCGTCGACTCTTCTGGCCAGTACTACCTCGTGCTTGAATGGCTCGAGGACGACCTCCGGTCATGGCTGGAGCGCAACCCAAGTCCTCCGTGGGAGGACTTCGTCATCGAGATTGCCCTTCCGCTTGCGGAGGCTCTCGCATTCGCGCATCAGCGCCATGTGATCCATCGCGATATCAAACCAGCGAACGTGCTACTCACGAGCGATGGGACGCCCAAGCTCGCCGACTTCGGCATAGCGAAGATCAAGTCCGACCTGACGATATCGCCGCATACGACGATCGACTTCATCTCCCGCCCCTACGCGCCACCCGAAAAGGACTCGACATTCTCGAGGGATGTCTTCGCCTTCGGCGTCCTGGTGCTCAACGCGCTCACTGAGTCCGCCGTGACTGATTTCCCCGACCTCGAGGCGGCCATCGCTGGCTTGGACGTGCATCCGTCGATTGCCAAGCTCCTGGAGCGCTGCGTCAGCATGACGCCGGACCGTCGACCGAAGAACGGCGTCGTTCTCCACGACGAACTCCGGGCGATCGTCCATGAGAGGCAGAAGCGGCGACGGGAGCGTCTCAGGATCTGCCTTGCACTTGGCAAGAAGTCCTCGACAACGCTCGAGGAAGGACTCGGTCTCTCTGGTGCAGCGCTGAAGGCAGCTGTCGTCGCCGACCTCGCAGACGCACCTGCGGTCCGGTCGGCCGCACCGCCCGAGGTGCTCGGCCAGGTGGATGGGCGCCAGATCTACCTCGCCGGCGCGGCGTGGAGTTACAGGGTGGCCGCACAGATGGCTTCCGGGCGCCCACCCGTACTGTTCGTCATGAGCGCGCTGGCGATGCGTAGCGGGGACGCGGACCGCGCGCGCGACCGTGACCTCGTCTTAACGAACGTCGACTTCACGTTCGAGCCGCCACTGAGCGCGAAGCAGGCCGCCAGTGACATCGGGAGTCTGGTGGCGGAGCTGGACGAGCACATCGTTAGCCGGGAACTACTGGATGAAGAACGTGAACAGCGTCGTCTGCTCGAGCAATGGCGTGCACAGCTCCACGCTCGCCAGGCGGTAGAGCAGCGGCGCGAGAACCCGCTTCGATACAGCAGCTTCAAGCGCAATGGCCGCCGATTCACCTTCACGCTCGACGACGAGCCGGACGGGGTCGAGATCGGCGAGCTCCGTCGGATCGAGTCGGAGCGGCGAGGCCGCCCCGCCTCTGGTGAGGTCGAGTCCGTAGGCGCAACGGAGATTGTGCTGTGGTTCGACGATGATCCCCCCTCGATCCCTAGTTCGGGCAGACTCGTTCTCGATACCGCCGCGGCGAGCATCAAGATTGACCGCGAGAAGTCCGCACTTCTGGCGCTTATTCATCGGACAGCGGACGTTGTGGAACTCGGGCTCCGCGACATCATTATCGATCCTTCCAGTCAGAGCCCTCCGAGCGACCTCGTTGTGCCGGAGTGGTTCCGTTCCGATCTGGACTCAGACAAGAAGGATGTCGTTCAGCGGGCGCTCGGGAGCACTGGGATGTTCGCCGTTGAAGGTCCTCCGGGTACCGGCAAGACGACCTTCATCGCAGAACTCGTGGCGCAGGAGCTTTCCGCACGGCCGAAGTCCCGGATTCTGGTGACAAGCCAAACGAACGTCGCACTGGATAACGCCCTAGTGCGGATCGCAGATCACGTGGACATCGGAAGGATCGTGCGTCTCGCCGATAGGCGTGCCGCGAGAGTCGCCGGCGACGCGCAGCATCTTCTGATCGACGCGCAGGTCGAGCGATGGATTGGCGCATCTCGCGTTGCATCCAGAAAGGGCTTCGAGGCGTGGTGCGCATCGCACGGCCTCAAGCCAGCCGAACTGGAGCTGGCCGGAGGCTTGAGCGAGATAGCGCGACTTCGCGACGCGATGTTCGCTGCCGAGAAGCTCGTGGTGGAGCGCGAGGTCGCTCTCAGCGGCGGGATGGACGACACAGCAGTTGAGGATCGCCGCGACCTCGAGGCCGACTTGGAGCATCTCAAGGAACGAGCTACTCGCCTTCGGAGAGACAGTCGAGCTATTGAGGCGAGGGTGGAGAAGCGTGCGAAGGCAGCAGGGATCGACGTAGGGAAGGCTCAGCCCGACGAGTTGCGTTCGTTCGCCGGTCGAGTATTCGAACGCCTGGGCGCCGAGAAGGTGCGCGCTGAGCTCTTTGTGTCCTGGATGGAACGGTTGGGGCGAGCGGACGATTTCGTTGAGGCCCTGCTAACGAACGCCCAGGTCTTAGGTGGAACATGTATAGGCGTGGCACGGTACCGGGACCTTCGATCCGTGGAGTTCGATCTGTGCATCGTTGACGAAGCATCGAAAGCGACGGCGACGGAGACCCTCGTGCCGATGGTGCGTTCGAAGCGCTGGGTGCTCGTTGGCGATCAGAAGCAACTTCCTCCGTTTCAGGAGGAAGCGCTTCGCGACCGGGAGCTAATCGAGGAGTTCGACCTGGACAGCGTGGAACTGACACGCACGTTGTTCGACCGAATGCTTGCTGGACTGCCGGCCCATAGCAGGTGCGCGCTGAACGTTCAGAGGCGAATGACGGAGGCGATCGGTGAACTTGTGTCCCGCTGCTTCTACGGGGGTTCACTATTCTCTCTCGGTCCCGAGCCGCTCCCAGCGCTGCCTGGTCTGCTGCCGCGACCGGTGACGTGGTGGACGACCAGTTCACTGCCGAACCGTCAGGAGGTTCCAGGGGGGATCGATGGACGTAGCTACTCGAACCCCTTGGAAGTGCGTGTAGTCCGCGATCTCGTCTCTCGCCTTAGCTTCATGGCGCGTGCGTCGGCGTTGCCCGAGGGACTTGAGGTACTTGTTATCGCCCCGTACAGCGCACAGGTGGCTGAGCTGCGGAGGCAGATGGACTCCGTGGCCGGGCAGCTCGGGGCCTTTCGCGTCGAGGTGAACACCATCGATGCCGTCCAAGGGCGAGAGGCCGACCTGGTGGTCTTCTCGACGGTTCGGTCGAACTCGTCCGACAAGGTCGGCTTTCTTGAGTCCGACAAACGGGCGAACGTGGCGCTCTCACGGGCGCGCCGCGGGCTCATCATCGTCGGAGACTCGGTCTTTCTCGGCGGACCCAAATCACCGTTCCGCGAGGTGCTGGGCCATATCGAGACCCATCCACAGCACGCCGCCATCGAGGAGGTGCCCGCGTGATGGACACCGAAGCCGTTTCCGAGCGGAACGCGACTGCGAAGCCCGGGCACCGACTTCTGGCATGCGAACCAGCGGCACTGCCGTTCTTCGTCATTACCGCTCCTGCGCTGCTTCAACAGAGGAAGCCCATCCCTCCTCTGGACGAGTACGTGATGCGATCCATCGCATCAGGGCTGAACACGCCGGGCAGCATCGCTGGCTTCCTCGGCTTGGATGAAGCGCTAGTCACGCGGTCTCTAACTCGCCTGTGGCAGGCAGACCTCATCGAGGTGCCGGCGGGCGGCGCGGGTCGAACACTCCGCCTGCTGGCAGCGGGCACCCGTGCGGTGGAGGAGTTGCTGGAGATCGCGCCGGAAGAGGTGGACGTCTGGTTTTCGTTCGACCGCCTCCTGTGGCGACCGTCGCGGGTACACCCTGCGCAGCTTCTCCAGCCGCGAGATGTGCGAGAGATGGACCTGCTTCAAGTGAAGCCGAAGAAGCTCGCTCGACCGGACATCGACGACCTTCCCGTGTCCCAGGTGGATCCTGCGGTCAAGGCGAGCATGCGGAGCTCGCTCGGCGAAGCTGACGTCCTGGTCGTGAAGCGCGTCGACCGAGCGGAGCAGAAGTTCCTTCCATGTCACGTGCTCGTCTACGAGTCGCTCGATGGCCGCGACCACGCGCTCGAGATCGCGATCGATGGTCGGATCGATGGCGCCATCGGCGCGGCCGTGGACGCACTCGGAGGAAGCGAACACCTCGGGCTCTCGTTCGATAGTCCCGTCCCCCAGAACGCGCGCGAGGTCGCTGTCGTCCTAGAGGCAGTGCCGACGTCCATCGGACCAGTCATGTCGCTGGACGAGGTGGACTCACTCCGGCGGGAGACGGTGGCGGCTTCCGCCGCTGATGAGCAGGTCGCTGAGGTGCAGGGCGCTCCATCGCCACTCCCAACACGGCCACCGGCCCTGGACGCGGCACAGATCCGCAACATCGATACGTTCGAGCATCCCAACTATCTCAAGGAGGCCTGTCAGTCAGCACGCCGCCGGCTCCTGGTGACTTCGGCGTGGGTACGCAACGCGGTGGTGAACAAGAGCTTCATGGACGGCCTCTACACGCTTGCCCGCAGAGGCGTCGCCATCCATATCGGCTACGGGATCTCGATGGATGCGGATGGATGCGACGAGGCCGCGATGGACCGACTGAACAAGCTGGCTGAGCGGTTCCCGAACGTCGTGGTCGGCTGCCTCGGTTTCACCCACGCGAAGCTCCTGATCTGGGACGACTCACAGATCACCACGAGCTTTAACTGGCTCTCGTTTCGAGGTGATCAAGACCGCACCTACCGACAAGAGCTGGGCATCCTCGTCAAGAACCACCCCACCGGGGTCGACTCGCTCTACGAGAGTCAGAAGAAGCTGATCGAGACGACGGCGGGCAAGGTGGTTCGGTCGGCGCCGCACAAGTAGGGCCTTGGAGGCACGGAACCCCGTGGGAGTGACCGCGAGTCGGGGTCGTCCGAGGTGGGGTAAGGCGATTCTCAGGCGGCCAGTAGAAAGTCGCCGAGGTGGGCGGCGCGTGGGGTTATGGGTCGAGTCCCCCTCCGACACTGCAGAGTGGTCGTTCGACCACACTCAGAGAGAAGCCCCAAACAGGTAGGGGCAGGGGCCGGAACCGGGTGCGACAGCGCCGCGACCAGGCCTTTTACCGAATCGAGCCGAGCTGCGGGCCGGCCCGATCGACGGTACCGGGGCGGCAGCGCCACGCAACCAGGCCCCGAACGCGCCCGGCGCCGACAGGCCGACGCCAGTGCGTGGCCGGGTCCCGTCCGGCCTGCTCAGGACCCCCATACCGGCGGAGCCCTCACCACAAGTGGGGATTTCCGGGCCAGGACGTGCGCCCGACGAGGAGCTGCGGACGGTCGAGGAGATGCCCCGACTGTCAGCGCTGTCCAACCGTCCCCTCCTGCGTACCACGGTCACCGAGACCCCTACCACCCTCCAGCCGCGGGTCGCCGCCCGCAAGATCGCCAAGGTCGATGTCACCATCGTCGCCCCGGCCATCGCGGATCCCGCCGTGCTCGTCTCCCTCAGCAGCGAACACCGTCTATGGGTCAAGAACCTCTTCGACCGCACCGGGGTGCGGTGCCGCCGCTGGCTGGCGGTCAGCGTCGCCACCGGCTGCATCGAACTCGCCCCCCTCGACGGCGACGACAGCGCCGCAGGCGCCCTCGGGGTGGTCACCATCGACGCCCAATGCCGCATGCGCCTGCCCGTCGGCCTCGTCCGCCGGCTCGCCGTGCGCATCGCCGACAACGTGCTGGTCACCGCCAGCCCCGACGGGACACGCATGGTGCTGCTCAAACCCGGCACCCGCGCCGACCTCCTCGCCGCCGCCACCGCCACCGACCCCGATGACCCGACCACCGAGGAGACCGACCGATGAACAACCTCGACCCCGCCGAGGTCATCAAAGCCCTCGCCGCCAGCCTCGGCCTCGGCCCCGGCGACCTACGCACCATCGCCGAAGGACTCTCCGGCCCGGCACTACCCACCGTGCTCGACTACGTCGCCGTCGCCGTCGAACGCTGCAGCGCCAAGACCCTGCCCAGCTATGGGGTGCACTTCCGCCGCCTCGCCGACAGCGTCGGCCACAAGCGCCTCGCCGACAGCGTCGGCCACAAGCGCCTCGACGAAGTCACCGTCGACGACATCGAAACCCTCCGCAACACCACCCGCGAACGCGCCGCCGCCGCCAAACTCGAGAGGGCCGAACGCGCCGGCCGGCCGCTGCGCTCCAGCGACCCCGACGCCTACGGCTACGGCGCCGCCGAGAACTGCGTGCGAGCCTGCCGGTTCTTCTTCCGGGTCGCCGTCAAACAAGGGCTGCTGCACCGCAACCCGGCCATGGACGTCGCCGTCCCCAAACGGCCACCCGCACCCGAACGGCCACTCACCGAGGACGAACTCGAAGAGTTCGCGTTCGTCGCCAACACCACCGGCAACGACCCCGAACTCGACGGACTGCTCTTCGAATTCCACCGCAAGACCGCCGCACGCCGCGAAGGCGGCGTCAACCTGCGGGTCTGCGATCTCGACGAACGCCGCTGCTCGGTCACCCTCACCGAGAAGAACAGCAAGACCCGCGAACTACCCCTCGATCTCGACCTGATCCGCCGGCTCAAGACCTTCGCCACCACCCGAGGTGCAGTCGGCCCCGCCGACAAGGTCTTCCGGTCCAGGAAAGGCCAGCCCATCACCCGCCGGCGCTACGAGGGCATCTACGACCGGCTCGACGAACACACCGAATGGGCCCGCATCCTCGACGTCGGCATCCACTGGCTACGCCACACCACCCTCGACGACGTCCGCGCCGTCGCCGGCGAACGAGTCGCCATCGCCTACGCCGGCCACGCCGACGAAGGTGAAGCGCCCCGGGTTCGGTGGAGGCTCCAGCCTTTGAGAACGATGGGGTCATGCCAAGCAATGGGAAGTACCCGGACGAGCTACGTGAGCGCGCGGTGCGGATGGTCCTGGATCATCAGCACGAGTACGGGTCGCAGTGGGAAGCGATGTGTTCGGTCGCCGAGAAGCTGGGACCGAAGCCCGAGACCGTCAGGTTGTGGGTGCGCCAGGCTGAGAAGGATGCCGGTCGCCGGCCCGGCGCGACCACCGTCGAACTCGCTGAGTTGAAGCGGTTGAAGCGCGAGAACTCCGAGCTGCGGCGGGCGAACGACATTCTCAAGACTGCAGCGCATTTCTTCGGGGCGGAGCTCGACCGCCAGTCGAAGAAGTGATCCGGTTCATCGACGAACATCAGGATCGGCGCAGCGGCCTGCTGCGCTGGGGAATGCCGATCGCCTAGACCCTTGGGATCGCCCCGTCGACGTATCACGAAGCCAAGAAGCGGCCGCCGTCAGCGCGGTCGATCCGTGACGCTGAACTCCGCCCGCAGGTGCTGCGGGTGTGGGAACAGAATCTCGCCGTGTACGGCGCGGACAAGGTGTGGGACCAGCTGAACAAGGACCGCATCCGTGTCGCCCGCTGCACCGTCGAGCGGCTGATGGCCGACATGGGCTTGCAGGGCTGCCGACGTGGCCGGATCTGGGTCCGCACCACCGAAGGCGACGGCCGTCTCGACCGACCCGCCGATGTCGTCGGGCGCCAGTTCCGGGCGCCGGCACCGAACCGGCTGTGGGTGGCGGACTTGACCTACGTCAAGACTCACTCCGGTTGGGTCTACGTCGCGTTCATCGTCGACGTGTTCTCGCGCATGGTCGTGGGCTGGCAGGCCTCCCGGTCTCTGCGCTCCGACCTGGCGATCGACGCGCTCGAGATGGCCGTGTTCAACCGTCAACGCGCCGGCGGCGACCTGTCACAGTTGACGCATCACAGCGACCGGTTGAAAGCGGGCAATATCTCAGCGTGCGCTACTCGTAGCCGCTCGCCGAGAACGAGATCGGCGCGTCGGTGGGCTCGAAGGGCGACAGCTTCGACAATGCCATGGCCGAGTCCTTCAACGGGCTCTACAAGTGGGAGCTGATCTACCCGCAAGGCCCGTAACGCGGCGTCGATGATGTCGAGTTCGAGACTCTCACCTATGTCGACTGGTTCAACAACCGTCGCCGCCACGGCGAGATCGAACCCGGCCCTGGCTTCACTACGCCAGCCGCGTTCGAGGCCGACCACTACAGTCAAACCATCTCCGCCGAACCGGCGAAGACACAAACCACCGAGCCTCTATGAAACCCGGGGCGTTTCAATCGCACCTCGAACATCGGAACCTCCCGGAACGCCATCGCCGCCTCTCGGACCATCAACAGGAGCGGCGATGCTCACCCGTGACAGCACCGAACCAGCGGACCCCGGAGTGGTCCCATGCCGCCGGCGGGCGACACATGTGCTCAGTGCCAGCTGAACTCGAAGGAAATCTCTCTGAACCCGGAGAAAACCCTTGACGATCCGCTGGTCCCTCCCTACAGTGTTCCCTCGCCCCAGCGGTTCGCCGCATTCGGGCCGCAGCTCTGAAAGCCTCCGGGTTTGTCACCTGCAACGAGCAACAAAGCGCCTAACAGGCACTGCGTTCCTTGAAAACGGAAGAGAGGACGAAAACGGCTAGTGCGGATATGCCGCATCGGGTCCGCCCGATCGGTAATCCATGTCGATTCCGAGTGCCTCATCGATCTGCCCTTGGGCAGAAAATCGAGGCAAATTGTCAGGTCGTCACACTTCGGTGTGGCTCTTGACTCTCAAAAGATCGTTCAACCAGGCAACTGGGAGACACGATTTCGATGGAGAGTTTGATCCTGGCTCAGGACGAACGCTGGCGGCGTGCTTAACACATGCAAGTCGAGCGGGAGCCATCCAGTGGCAACACTGGGGAAGCTCTAGCGGCGAACGGGTGAGTAACACGTGAGGAACCTGCCCCAGACTCTGGGATAACTCGGGGAAACCCGAGCTAATACCGGATACCGTCACCGGAGGGCATCCTTTGGTGACGAAAGAACTTCGGTTTGGGAGGGCCTCGCGGCCTATCAGCTAGTTGGTGGGGTAATGGCCTACCAAGGCATCGACGGGTAGCTGGTCTGAGAGGACGATCAGCCACACTGGGACTGAGACACGGCCCAGACTCCTACGGGAGGCAGCAGTGGGGAATTTTGCGCAATGGGCGAAAGCCTGACGCAGCAACGCCGCGTGAGGGATGAAGGCCTTCGGGTTGTAAACCTCTTTCGACGGGAACGAAATTGACGGTACCCGTA
>CANJRG010000007.1 GCA_947476745.1 Acidimicrobiia bacterium
CAGCCGATCACATTCTTGTTGCCGTACTTGTTGCTCCTCGGCCGCTTGCTCGGCGGTGGGATGATGTCACCCCAACTCGTCGCACCCGCCTTCCACAGCGCGCCGGCGGCGGGACCCAGGGCCTTGGACTGCAGGAAATGGTCCCGGTCGAGGTCACTCTGTGACGCCACCTGCTTCGCCACGCCGTCGATCGAGGACCACCGAACCCGCATGAGGGTGTAGGGATTCACTGGATCACCAGTCGCATGGCAGATGTCTACGTAGTCCCTCGTCCCCTTCGTCGCTCCCGCAACCGACGCTGCGGTAACCAACAGGACGCACGCAGCCAAACCAACCGCAACAGTTTTGACTCTCTTAGTGACCACCACACCACAGAACGTACGCACATGGACCGGCTGAGGCGATAGGCCCTTAGGCCCCCGGTCCTATCCCCCGTCCGGATGACCGCCTCCGGCGCAGTTGCGGACCCATCGCAGCGCCCGGACCCGACACGCCGAACATCCCGGTCAACCATGCCAGCTTGAACCATGCCGGCTCGAACCATGCCGGCTCGAACCATGCCGGCTCGAACCATGCCGGCTCGAACCATGCCGGCTCGAACCATGCCGGCTCGAACCATGCCGGCTCGAACCATGCCGGCTCGAACCATGCCGGCCAGGGACACCAATCCCTGGTCTGAACGTGACGAACGCCGGGCCGTAGCCCGGCGTTCGTCACGTCAGTGAGCTCACCCGTGGCGGCTGAAACGCCCCACTCGAGCAAGTCCGGTCCGCTGCAGCACCGATTCCTCGTCGGTTGGCGAACCTTCTACAGCCGCGCAGATGGTCTTGGTCAGCGAACGACCCGAAGACCCAGGCCCTCCAGCCGCGGCGTCGTCTCCTCCACCACCGTGCCGAGGATGCATGCCAGCGCACGGATGTCATCGCGGCGAATGGTCAAAACGCGGCCGTTGAAATCCTGACGCTGCACCTGGATCATGCTCAGGTAGCGCGACAGCATCTCGGCCTCAGGCCCTTCGAGTTGCTCCAGACGGGTCAGGTCGATGGTCACCGACGCATCATCGAATCCGCCACTGCGCCCCGCACCATTGCCGAAATCAGGACCCTCATCCTTCGGCAGCAACTGGTCGACCGGCACACTGTAGAAACGTGCCAGACGCTGGAGCCGCGGCACCGAGATGGCACGCTCGCCACGCTCGTAGGCACCGAGCACCGACGCCTTGAACTCCTGGTTCGAAGCCGCCTCGACATCCTGCAGCGAGAGCCGCTTCTGTCGGCGGATACCGCGCAGGCGCTCGCCAACCTTGCGGCCGTAGTTGGGCGGCATCTCCGACCCGCTCACCTCGTTGTCGCTGAGCATCCGCTCTCCCTCTTTCGCTCCGAGGTCTCCGCGCTCGCCATCACGGATTTACCCTGATCTGGTTACGGAGTGTGACAGTACGCACCCGATGAGCGGATATCAACCACCGAAAGCGTTTTCCGAGGGAGCAACCGGCGGCAACACCAACCCCGAACGCATGGCAACTAACAGTGTTCCAGCCGCCATTGCGGCCGTTTCCACCCGCAGTACCTGCGGTCCGAGCCCGATCGTGGGCAAGCCCCGACCCGTTTCTGTGGCGCTCCAACCGCCCTCTGGGCCGATCATCACGTTCCGGTGAGCCGGGGCAATGGGTCCCCCACCCGGCACCGCGAGGGCCGAACCGGGCTGTTGCGCCGCGGCCTCGACCGTCATCGGACCAGCCACCACGGGCAGCCACGCCCGGCGGCTCTGCGCCGCGGCGGCGCGCACGATTCGGGCCAGGCGCTCGAGTTGGCGCGGGGCCTTCGAGCGATCCCAACGCACCACCGAATGGTCGGCTTCGATAACCAGAATCCGATCGATCCCGATCTCGGTGACCTTTTGCATCAACCAATCGGCACGATCACCTTTGGGTAGTGCTACCGATATCGTCAATTCGGGTTCGGCACGATCTTGGTGATGTCCATCCGCGATCCAGCTCAACGAGGGACCGAATGAGGCGGCCCGCCAGGACCCCCGACCATCGCTGAGCAGGACCGTGTCACCGGACCGAAGGCGTAGGACCCGTTCGAGATGGTGGCGATCCTCAGCCGCCAACGCCGGGCTCGACAGGTCCTCGACATAGACGACCGGGCCCCTCGACGCGGCGAGGTCCGTCAACGGCGATTCGCTGAACACGACCTCAGCGAATCACGGAGCGCAGCCGGGCCAGAAACCCCTTCTCGGGTTCGGCAACTTGTTCACCGCGTAAGTCGGCGAATCGCCGCAACAGCTCCTCCTGCTCCTCGGTGAGATCGGTCGGGGTCTCGATGGTCACCTCGACGAGAAGATCGCCGCGCCCGCGCCCCCGGACCTGGGGTACGCCGAGCTCCCGGAGGCGGAACACGGTACCGGTCTGGGTTCCGGCCGGCACCACGAGCTCGACCTCCCCATCGAGGGATTCGTAGGCGATTGTGGTGCCGAGCGCCGCCTGGGTGAAGGAGATCGGCAGCCGGTGATGCAGGTCGTCCCCCTGGCGTACCAGGTACGGGTGCGGCGCTATCCGCAGGTGTACGTACAGGTCGCCGGTCTGGCCACCACGGGGCCCGACGGCGCCGCGTCCCGACAGCCGCAGGGTGGTGCCGCTGTCCACGCCGGCGGGCATCTCCACGGGGTAGGTGCGCTCCTCGGTCACCCGACCGTCCCCGCCACAGCGTGCGCATGGTGAGGCGATCATCTCCCCCGACGCGCCGCAACGGGCGCAGGGGTTGGCGGTGACCATCTGCCCCAGGAAGGACTGGCGTACTCGACGCACCTGGCCGGAACCCCCACAATCGCTGCAGGTGGTGACCGTGGTCCCCTCCTCGGCACCGCTCCCGGAGCAGTCCGGGCAGGTGACGGCGGTGCGGACGGTCACGTCCTTCTCGGTGCCGAACACCGTGTCCTCGAACGCCAGGTCGACCACGGTCTCGAGGTCGGCTCCTCGGGGCGGGCCGGGGCGGCCACGAGGGCCCCGACCCCCACCGAACCCGAAGCCGTCCATGACCATCCCGAGCAGGTCGTCGAGCCCGCCGCCGAAACCAAAGTTCGACGGGCCCGCAGCACCGGCCTCCTCCGGCCCGAACCGGTCGTAGCGGGCCCGCCGCTCTGGATCGGACAGCGTTTCGTAGGCCCGCGAGATCTCCTTGAACTTGGCCTCGGCCTCCGGTGCGGGGTTCACATCGGGGTGGTACTGGCGAGCCAACCGCCGGTAGGCCTTCTTGAGTTCGTCGGCGCTCGCCGTCGATGAGACGTCCAACAGCTCGTAGTAGTCGCTCAAGACTCTGACCCTTCCGACAGACGGTGTCCCAGGCTCCGACTGACCACCGCCACCGCGGCGAGTGCCTGGGGATAGTTCATACGCGTGGGCCCGAGAACCCCGATCGACCCCATCGGCTCGCCGTCGACGGTATACGGGGCGACCACGAGCGAGCACTCGGCGAGCGGGGCGACGCCGGTCTCGGTGCCGATGGCCACCTGGAGCCCTCGACCGAGCAGCTCGCGGATGAGCCCGACCACCACGTACTGCTCCTCGAGCAGCGACAGCACGCTGCGAACCGTCTCGGTGGCGGAGAAGGCCCCGGCCACGTTCGCGGCACCCCCGACGTACACCCGCTGGGCGTCGTCCTCGGCACGATGGCGGATCGCCACCACCACCCGCTCGACCACCGCGTCGACGCCGCGGTCGCCGGTGAGGGGGAGCACCTGGGAGGAATACAGCGGCTGGCCGATCAGGGCTGGATTGAGCAGCGCCGTCGCCGCGCCCAGGTCGACGTCGTTCGTGGCGGAGTCGACCTCGAGGTGATGTTGAGCCACGGTCCCATTCGACAGCACCACCACCACGATGGCCTGACGGCCGCCGAGGCCGACCACCTGGACGCTGCGCACCGTGGCGGTCTCCCGCGGTGGACCCACCACGACACCGGCGTAGCTGGTGAGCTTGGAGAGCAACTGACTGGTCTCGTGCAGCATCTGCTCGAGCTGCGTGTGGGCCCGATCGAAGAACGAGCCGACGGTCTGGGCCTGGGCCGGATGCAGGTCCGGCTCGCTCAGGTGGTCGACGAAGAAGCGATAGCCCTTCTCGGTGGGCACCCGCCCGGCGCTGGTGTGCGGCTGGTGCAGGAAGCCCTCGCGTTCGAGGACGGCCATGTCGTTACGGATCGTGGCCGAGGACACCGCAACCCGGGCGGCGGACGCCAGATGGGCCGAACCCACCGGCTGAGCGGTCTGGATGTACTCCTCGACGATCGCCGAGAGAATCGCCGACTTCCGTTCATCGAGCATGGGGCAACCACCCGTCGGACGCGAAACCCGATGATATCCGCCATCGACCGGCGACCGCAGCCGCCGACCGATTCCGCCAGCCCGATGCGCAGCACCTCTCGGGCATCGGATCAATCCAGCTTGAGAGCGGAGATGAACGCCTCCTGCGGCACTTCCACCCGGCCGATCGACTTCATACGCTTCTTGCCCGCCTTCTGCTTCTCGAGCAGCTTGCGCTTGCGGGAGATGTCACCGCCGTAGAGCTTGGCCGTCACGTCCTTGCGGTACGCCTTCACCGTCGAACGGGAGATGATCCGCCCGCCGATCGCCGACTGGATGACGACATCGAACTGCTGACGGGGAATGAGCTGCTTGAGCTTGTCGGTCATCGCCCGGCCGTACTCGTCGGCCTTGTCCCGGTGAGTGATGGCGGAAAAGGCGTCCACCGCGTCACCGGCAAGGAGGATGTCGACCTTGACCAGGTTTCCCACCGCATAGCCGGCGGGCTCGTAGTCGAGCGACGCATAGCCCTGGGTCCGGCTCTTGAGCTGGTCGAAGAAATCGATCACCACCTCCGCGAGCGGAAGCCGGTAGGCCAGTTCGATACGCTCCGGCGAGAGGTACTCGAGCTTCAACATCTCGCCGCGACGGGTCTGGCAGAGATCGAGAAGGGTGCCGGTGTAGTCCGACGGGGCGAGGATCGTGGCCTTGAGGTAGGGCTCGGCGATCTGCTCGATCTCACCCATGGGCGGCATCGCCGACGGGTTGTCGATCACCACCTCACGGCCACCGTGGACGGTGACCCGGTACTCCACCGACGGTGCCGTGGCGATGAGAGCCAGATCGAACTCGCGCTCGAGCCGCTCACGGATGATCTCCATGTGCAGCAGGCCGAGGAACCCGCAGCGGAACCCGAACCCCAACGCACCGGAGGTCTCGGGGGCGAAGGTGAACGACGCATCGTTGAGACACAGCTTCTCGAGCGAGTCCCGCAGACGCGGGTAGTCATCACCCTCGATGGGGTAGAGGCCGCAGAAGACCATGGGCTGCGGTTCGCGGTACCCCGTCAGGGCCTTGGCGGCGGGGCGACTCGCCTCGGTCACCGTCTCGCCCGAGCGGGCCTCGCCGACGTCCTTGATCCCCGCTACCAGGTAGCCGACCTCGCCGGGCCCGAGCGACTTCACCGGGCTGGGCGCCGGCAAGCGGACACCGAGTTCGTCGGCATCGTGGCTGGCACCGGCATGTATGAACCGCAGCTTGGCACCGGTGTTCAGCGTCCCGTTGACCACCCGCAGCGAGCTGATGACCCCGCGGAACTGGTCGTAGTGCGAATCGAAGATCAGCGCCTGCAACTCGGCGGCGGGATCGCCGGTGGGCGGCGGGATGCGCTCGATGACCGCATCGAGCAGCTCGGGCACCCCGGCCCCGGTCTTGGCGCTGATGAGCAGGACCTCGTCGCCGGGGATACCGAGGATCCGCTCGATCTCCTCCTTGCACCGTTCGGGGTCGGCCGCAGGTAGGTCGATCTTGTTGAGCGCCGCGACGATGGTGAGGTCGTTCTCCATCGCCTGGTAGCAGTTGGCCAGGGTCTGGGCCTGGATGCCCTGTGCCGCATCGACGAGCAGGATGACGCCCTCGGTGGCGACCAGCGAACGGGACACCTCGTAGCCGAAGTCGACGTGGCCGGGGGTGTCGATCAGGTTGATGACGTGACCGCGATAGTCGAGTCGGACCGACTGCAACTTGATGGTGATGCCGCGCTCGCGTTCGAGATCCATGGAGTCGAGGTATTGCGCGCGCATCTCTCGCGGATCGACCGCGTGGCAAAGCTCGAGGATGCGGTCAGCGAGCGTCGATTTGCCGTGATCGATGTGAGCGATGATCGCGGTATTGCGTATCCGGGCGAGGTCCATGACAGTGACGATGAAGCTACCAACTCCACGGTGCCCCACGGCAGCTCGGGCCGTCCACGACCCTCGACGTGCTCCGTGTGCTCCGTGCCGCTATCCTCGAGAAGCTGCAATCGAGCCAGAGGAACCTGCCCCGTGGCAAACATCAAGAGCCAGATCAAGCGCAACCTGCAGAACGAGCGTCGTCGCCTTGCCAACAAGGCCGTCCGCTCCGAGCTGAAGACCCGCCGCAAGAACGCCATTGCTGGCGCCGATGCCGGGGTCGACAACGCCGACCAGCTGCTGCGCCTGGCCATCAAGAAGATCGACAAGGCCGCCTCCAAGGGCGTCATTCACAAGAACAAGGCCGCTCGCGACCGCTCCCGCCTCATGCGGCGAGTGAACGCCACCACCGCATCCTGAATCCCCTCACCACCTGAACCGGTCCAACGGCGGCACCATCGCCTGACCTAACCGGCTCACCTCGCGATCGAGCCCCTCGGCGCCAGTCGGGGGGCTTCAACGCGTAAGGGCCGCCAAACGGGCTACCAGAACCTCCATCACCAACTCCGGCTCCCAGGCCGAACCGCCTCGCAGGGCCAGATCGGCGTCGGCCAGCAGATCGATCGCCCGGGCGACCTTCGCCGGGCCGAGCTTGCGGCTCTGGTCGAGCGCCTTGCGGGCCGGGAACGTCGAGCCCTTGAGCCCGAGCAGCGCCGCGGCATCCTTCTCGGATCGGGCGCTGCTTCCCGACAGCGCCAGCATCCGCTCGACATGGCTGGTGAGGGTCACCATCACCTGGAGGGGGTGACGGTCGCCGCCACCCAGCATCCGGCGCAGCCGCCGTACCGCCTCGGCGATGTCACCCCGGTCAATGGCGTCGGTGAGTTCCCACGGCGGCACCGAGCCGGCCTCGCCCAGGAACGGCGTGACCTCGTCGACCCCGATCCTGGCCTCTTCGCCGTACACCGCACCGAGGGTGAGCAGCATCGGAACCAGCCGGTTCACGTCCTCCCCGAGCGTGGTCTCGACCAGCGCCACGGCGGCCTTGTCGAAGCGGAGCCCGGCCCGGGCGATCTGCTCGTCGATCCACTCCCGCTTGGCACCGCGGGCGCCGGTAGGGCCCGGGTTCAACACCGTCCCACCGGCGCGGGCCAACGTATCGGTGAGCGCCTTGGGGACCCGACCCTCCTGGAACACCAACAGCAGGTCGGTGGTGTCGAGGGGATCGTCGAGATAAGCGACGAGCGGAGCGAGCTCGGCGGCCTTGAACCGGTGGATCCCCCACCCCACCACGACCCGTCGCTCGGTGAGGAAGGGCTGGGTCTGGGCGGCGTCGACCAGGTCGGCGAGGTGGTAGTCCTCCCCGCTGAACTCGGCGAGGGCCAACGACCGGTCGGCGCCATCGAGCCGTTCGTCGATCAGCCGGAGTACGGCGTCGCGGACCAAGACGTCGTCATCACCCCGCACCAGCACCGGGCCGCGACCCACCTCGACGTTCACCACTGCCACCTCCCGGTGATCGTCCCACGCCGGACCCCGGCGTGCACCTCGGTGATTCTGCCCTGCCCGGTGATCCGCGCGCCGGTCATGGCGGGTCGGGATCGTCGCCGGTCACCTCGATGCCCAGCGGACCGTCCGCCTCGCCTGGTTCGACCGCGACCGACATCGCGCCGACCTCGAACCGATCGCCGGGGCCGACGAGCGTGACGCCGCTGTGCGGTACGGCGGCCAGGACCGTCGACGGTCGATAGACCTCCATCACCGCAGCACCGGCCTGCCACGCACCGCGCGCCGACGAGGAGACCACCAACAGCTCGAGCTCCCCAGACACCCGGCCGCGCAGCGATCGCAGCAGGGCCGCTCCTTCGACCGGGCGTGTCACCACAACGACCTCGTCCGTACCGCTGCGGTGCAGCCGCACCCCGACGGGCAGCTCCGCCGTGGGGCGGGTGAGCGGTGCGGCACCCAACGCGATCGACGCGAGGCCCACTGCCAGCACCGACCGGCGGCGATACTGCAGGCTGCGGCCCTGCCGACCCGACCACCACCACAGGGTCGCGGTCACCAACGACGTCGCGGCCAGGGGGCCGAGACCGACGGTGATCACCGGCAGTCGCGAGGCGCTCACCGCCACCGTCGCGATCCACCACAGCAGGACCCGGCTCGGCAGGCCCAGCAGCAGGGCCAGGGGACCGGGCAGGAAGCCGGCGACGAGCCCACCCGATGACCCCCAGGTCATCACCAGCCCCGCCGCCGGCTCGACCAGGACGTTGGCCGGCAGGGACACCAACGACAGGCCATCGGCGCGCGTTGCCAGCAGCGGCGCGGTCGCCACCTGGGCCGACAGCGGAACGGCCACGGCAGTGGCCAACCCCGCCGGCAACGGCAAACAACGGCCGATGACCGGGGCGAGCACCAGAATCCCGGCACTGGCCGCCGCCGACAATTGGAAGCCCAGCGAGCGAACCAGCAGCGGGTCGACGATCAACAGCACGACGACCGCCAGGCCGAGGACCCGGAGCCCCGATACGGGTCTTCCCACAGCCGTCGCCGCGGCCGCCATCCCGGCCATGACCACCGCCCGCAGGACCGACGGCTCGAACCGGGTAACCAGCGCGAAGAACGCCAACAGGCTCACCACCGTGACGAATCGGGTGCGCAACCGCAGGCGGTGTAGCAGCGGAGCCGCGGCAGCGAGCACGAACGCCACGTTCTGCCCGGACACGGCCAGCAGGTGACCGAGGCCGACCACGGCGAAGGCGTCACGCACGACCGGCGACTGGGCACGATCGTCGCCGAACACCAGGCCGGCCAGAAGGGCCCGGTCCTCGGCGGGCATCGAACGAGCCCCGCGATCCAGGCGGCGATGGACCTCGTTCGCCCAGCGGTAAGGCCAGGCACCCGGCCGGACCGAGTGCACCGTCGTGAGCTCGACGCGGCCGACCACCCGCCGCCACGGATCGGCGGCGATCGCCACCGAGGACCGCGTTGCCCGCGTGCCCTGCAGGTCCACCACGTCGCCCGCCAGTGCGCCGCGTAGCGCCCCGGCGGCTGCACCGTGGGCCCACAACTCGACGCGCTGGCCGTCGAGGCGGGCCACGGCGGTGGTGCCGGCGACCTTGCGCTCAGGGTCGGTGACGAGCACCGCCCGGCCCTGCACCGGGCCCGCTCGGGCAGGGTCGAGCCCTGCCCAAGCCCGTGCCGACAGCAGCGAGGTGCCCAACAGCAGCGCCAGCAGGAGCGGGACCGGTCGCCGCCACGCCATGGCCACGCCCAGCACCACGAGCATCGGCACCCCGGGAATCGACCGGGGCACGGCAGCCCCGAGCACCGCGGCCACCGCTGCGAGCACCACCCAGCCATCGCTGATCGTCGGCCGGGAGCGCAGGTCGGCGTCCCTGGGCACCGGATCTGGAGGCACGGCGGAAGCGGCGCCGAACGAGGTCATACCCGCACCAGCGGGCGCAACGCCTCGAGCTTGGCCGGACCGATGCCCCGGACCTCGGCCAGATCCTCGATCGTGGCGAACCGCCCGTTTCGGGAGCGATACGCGACGATGGCTGCGGCAGTGGCCGGACCCACCCCCGGCAGGTCGTCGAGCTGTTCCGCGGTCGCCGAGTTGAGATCGAGCGGGGCATCGACCGGGGACCCGTCCCCCGGTCCCGCGGCCGCCGAACCCTCGGCCGACACCGGCGGGGGCGGCGTGCTCTCACCGAGCACCGGCACATAGAGGCGGGTGCCGTCGACCACCCGGGCGGCCAGGTTCAGCCGGGATGCATCGGCATCGGGCCTGAGGCCACCGGCGGCGGCGACCACCTCGGACACCCGAGCGCCTTCGACCGACTCGACCAAGCCGGGGCGCAGCACCGCACCGGCCACGTGGACCACCAGCGGTGGGGGCGGGGGCTGGCTGGTGGTCACCCGCACCGCACGTGGCAGTTGCGCCGCCGGGGCGGGAGGCCCATCGACCCGGTCGCGCCCCCACACCAGCAGCGTCGCGACCACCACCGCGACCACGGCGCTGACCCCGATCACCGCCACCAGGCCGCCCCGACGCGCCAGCGCCAGGACTCGTTCGAAACCGGGCTGCCAGACCGGCACATCGGACATGCTTCGCCTCCGGGCGCGTTGCGCTGCGGTAGGGGAAGCGGACTCGAGGCTAGTGGGGCCCGGGGCTGCAGGAGGACTGCGTCGGACCCGGGATCAGAACAGGCGCGACGTCAGCTTCTTGCGATACTGCGCGGCACGCGGGTCGATCGGCCCCATCAGTTCGAGTAGGTCCACGAACTCCTGGCGGGCCTCGTCGTCGGCCTTGACCCGGTCGAGCAGGGCGTCGAGTTTCGCCTCATAGCCGTCCTCGGGCACCGCCGTGCGGGCCTGGGCCGCAATGTGTCGCGACTCGGGACCATCAGGGATCCGGGTCAGCAACGCGAGAGCCTCATCGCCCCGCCCGGTGTCCACCAACAACTGCGCCAAGGCATGCACCGCCGGCTCGAAGCCGGGGTCGAGTTCGAGTGCCTGGCGCAACGACGGCTCATCACCCTGATCCATCAAGGCCGCGAGCTCCAACTCACCCTCGCTCGGCAGCAGCCGGGCGACGAACTCCTGCACGGCAGCTTCGCCCTGGGCTCCGACGAAGCCGTCGACCACCTTCCGCCCGTGCATGGCGAACACCGCAGGGATCGACTGCACCTGGAAGGTCTGCGCCACGCGCGGGTTCTCGTCGACGTTGACCTTGGCCAGTACGACCGCACCACCAGTGGCCGACACCGCCTGCTCGAGTAGCGGCCCGAGCTGCTTGCACGGACCACACCAGTCAGCCCACAGGTCGACCACCACCGGCGTCTGGTCCGAGCGTGCGAGCACCTCGGCTTCGAACGTTTCATCGGTGACGTCGATGATCATGGCCTCACCCCTTGCCTGCCTCGCCTGCGCGGGCACCGGTGTCGCGATCGAAGGCAGGTGCCACCGACCGCTTGCCACCGTACTGCGCGCCCGATGGGATCCGGGCACCGATTGCGCAGGCCGCGGGCAGCTCCCCCGGTGAACGGTACCGTGGTCCCGAGCGTCGATCGGTCGATCGGCGTGCCGGAGGACCTGACCGTGACCGACCTGTTCCGCCTCGACTCGCCTGATCTTCCGCGCGCCCCGGTGTTGATCTGTGCGATCGAGAGCTGGATCGACGCCGGCATGGCCGCAGCCCGGGCCCGAACCCAGTTGCTGGAGTCCTGCGACGTGAGCATGGTCGGTCGCTTCGACGCCGAGACCCTGGTCGACCATCAGGCCCGCCGGCCGGTGATGCACCTCGTCGACGGCGTCAACAGTGGCCTCGACTGGCCCGAGATCGTGCTGCAACTCGGTTCCGACCCCGAGGGGCGGCGTTTCCTGCTGCTGGCCGGGGCGGAACCCGACCGCCTGTGGCGGTCCTTGTCCCGCCGCATCGTCGAGCTCGCCCGCCAGGCCGGCGTTCGGCAGGTCCTCACCGTGGGTGCCTACCCGGCCCCGGTCCCCCACACTCGCCCGGCCAAGGTCGTCGCCACCGCCACCAGCCAGGAGCAGGCCGACCGGGTGGGCTTCGTGCCCGGCCGGCTCGAGGTCCCGGCCGGCTTCAACGCCGCCCTGGAAGCGGCCTGCGCCGAAGATGGCCTCGCCGCCTGCGGCCTGTGGGCGCAGGTGCCCCACTACCTCGCCAACCTGCCCTACCCGGCGGCGGCACTGGCCCTGCTCGACCAGATCGCCGCCCTCACCGGCGTGAGCGTGGACACCGCCGTCCTCCGCCGGCAGGCCGCCGAGGCCGGCGCGCGGCTCGACGAGCTGGTCGCCGGCAACCCCGAGCACCTGGCCATGGTCGCGCAGCTCGAACGGAGCTACGACGAGCAACCGGGGAGCTTCGCGGTACCGTCGGGCGACGAACTCGCCGCCGAGGTCGAACGCTTTCTGCGCAACCAGGACGACTAACCGAACCAGCCGGTAGCGAACGGCCCGAATCGCCACGCCGCGCCGAGCCGCCGTTCGGGGCCCAACTCTGGCTGCCCCGGCTCAGACGAGCTGCAATTCCTCGGCCAGGTACCGCTGCTTGCACAGGGCGCGCTGCAGCTTGCCCGAGCTGGTCTTGGGCAGCGTGCCCGGGGCGACCAGCACCACGTCCCGCACCGGCAGGCCGATCGCCTCGCCGACGGTGTGTTTCACGGCGGCACGCAGCTGGTCACCGTCGTCGGTTCTCGACTCGGCCACCACCACCACGGTCTCCTTGTTGTGTCGGCCGGCAACGCCGAAGGCGATGACATTCCCGGCGCGGACACCCTCGACCTCGCCCACCACCCGCTCGATGTCCTGCGGGTACACGTTGCGGCCCCCGACGATGATCAGGTCCTTGATGCGGCCGCAGATCACCAGCTCACCGTCGACCAGGTACGCGAGGTCGCCGGTACCGAGCCAGCCGTCGTCGAACAGCTCGTCGGTTGCCTCTGGGTTGTTGTAGTAGCCCGGGGTCACCGACGTCCCGCGGATCTGCAGCTCGCCGACCTCGCGTTCGGCCCGCAACGATCCGTCGGACCGCTCGACGATGCGCAGCTCCATGCCGTCGAGCACCCGGCCCAGCCTGACCAGCTCCCGGCCGCCCTCCACGCCGGACTCGACCGGGACCGCGCGCCCCTCTGCCTCGAGTACCGCAGCATCTACGACATCGGTCCGCAACCCGGCCATCGGCTCGGGGAAGGTGCCGCCGATCGCCACCTCGGCCATGCCGAAGGCCGGGAACACCGATCCCGGACGCAGACCGTGACGGGCCCCGGCCTCGATGAACGCCCGCACCGTCGCCGGATCGACCGGCTCGGCACCGTTGAGGCCGATCCGCAGGCTCGACAGGTCGAGGGTGTCCTTGCGCTGGCGCAGCGCCCGGGCGGACAACACCCACGAGAAGTTCGGGCCCGCCGTGGCCGTACCGCCGTAGCGGGCGATCCATTCCATCCAGCGGCCGGGATCGCCGAGGAAGTCCTGCGGCGCGGCGAGCACCAGGTCGACCCCGACCGCCATGCCCAGCAGCAGCAACCCGACCAGGCCCATGTCGTGGTAGAGCGGCAGCCACGAGACCAGCACGTCGGCCCGGGTCATCTGTGCCCGGCTGATCATGGCGTCGTGATTGGCGCAGATGATCCGGTGCGGGATCATGACCCCCTTCGGCTCCGAGGTCGAGCCGCTGGTGAACTGCAGGATCGCCAGGTCGTCGGGGCCGATGTCCGGACGCTGGTAGGCGGCATTGCCGATGGCGATGCCCTCGCTCACGGTGTCCTGCAGCAGCAGCACCGGCGGCGCACCGGGCGCGGTGGCGGCATCGCCAAGGAAGGGCGCCAGGTCGTTGTCGACCACCAGGACGGTGGTGTCGGCGTTGGCCACCCGGTTCGTGGTCTGCTCGACGAACTCCTCGAGCGAGCCGAGCCGCATGGGCAGCGGCAGCACGATGAGGGTCCCGCCGACGAGCCAGGTGGCCTGCATCATCGTGACCAGCGCCCGCGAGGTCGGCGCCAGGATCGACACGTGGGCCCCAGCGCCGATGCCGCCGGCCTGGAGTCGGGCGGCCACGCCACGGGCCTCCTCGTGGAGTTGGCTCCACGGCACCCGCTGTTCGTCACCCCCGACCACGAAGGTGACCGATCCGGACACGCCGGCCGCCTGCTCGATCCGATCCACGAGGGTTTGCACGGCCCTTAGACCCAGAGGCCCACCAAACCGTTACACCGAAGGTTCGGTACCGCAGCGTGCGGGTCGACGGCGAGCTGGCGGGTGCCCGCCGATGGCAATGGCCGGCCCGAACCCTTCGGCCCGAGCAGTTCAGCCGGAACAGCCGGGCCAACTACCGTACGTCGCCATGTCCAGCCCTGAGCACGCTGCAGACCGCACGGGGGCCGAGCTGCCCGAACATCGCTACACCGCCCGACTGGCCGAGCAGATCGAGCTGGCGTGGCAGGACCGATGGGACGAGCGATCGACCTTCGCGGCCTCCAACCCTTCCGGCACCCTCGTCGGCGCCGGCGGCCGCGATGCGGACCGACCCAAGCTGTTCGTCCTCGACATGTTCCCGTACCCCTCCGGGAGCGGTCTGCACGTCGGGCACCCGCTCGGGTACATCGGCACCGACGTCTACACCCGTTTCAAGCGGATGTGCGGATACAACGTGCTCTACACGATGGGCTTCGATGCCTTCGGCCTCCCGGCCGAGCAGCGGGCGGTGGAGACCGGCGAACACCCGCGGGTCTCGACCGAGGCCAACGTCGCCAACATCAGCCGCCAGCTGCGCCGGCTCGGCCTCGGCCACGACCGCCGCCGGGTGGTGTCCACCACCGACGTCGCCTACTACCGCTGGACGCAGTGGATCTTCCTACAGATCTTCAACAGCTGGTATGACCCGTCGCGGCGCAAGGCCCGGCCGATCGCCGAGCTCGAGGCCGAGTTCGCCGCCGGGTCCCGACCCACGCCCGACGGTCGTCCGTGGTCGGCCCACGATCGTGCCGAGCAGCTGCGGGTGCTCGACGGCTACCGCCTGGCCTACGTCGCCGACGCCCCGGTGAACTGGTGCCCCGGTCTGGGCACCGTGGTCGCCAACGAGGAGGTCACCGCCGACGGGCGCTCCGACCGGGGCAACTTCCCGGTCTTCAAGCGCAACATGCGGCAGTGGCTCATGCGGATCACCGCCTACGCCGACCGGCTCGTCGACGATCTCGACACCCTCGACTGGCCCGATGCGATCAAGAGCATGCAGCGGAACTGGATCGGCCGCTCCCACGGCGCCCGGGTCGATTTTGGCTCGCCTGCCGGACCGCTGACGGTGTTCACGACACGGCCGGACACCCTCTTCGGGGCCACGTTCATGGTCCTGGCGCCGGAGCACCCGCTGGTGGCCGCGCTGACCACCGAGCAGTGGCCCGACGGCACGCGACCGGCGTGGACCGGCGGCAAAGCGACCCCCATCGAGGCGGTGTCGGCCTACCAGCGCGCCGCCCAGGCCAAGTCCTCGGTGTCCCGGCAGGAGACCAACCGCGACAAGACCGGCGTGTTCACCGGCAGCTTCGCCACCAACCCGGTCAACGGCGCGCCGCTGCCGATCTTCATCGCCGACTACGTCCTGATGGACTATGGCACCGGGGCGATCATGGCCGTACCCGGCCAGGACGAGCGGGACTGGGCTTTCGCCGAAGCCTTCGACCTGCCCATCATTCGCACGGTGCAGCCGCCGGAGGGGTTCGACGGAAAGGCCTTCACCGGAGACGGCCAGGCCGTCAACTCGTCCTTCCTCGACGGCCTGGGCATCGACGAGGCCAAGCTGCGCATCATCGCCTGGCTGGAGGAACAGGGCTGCGGGCAGGGCACCATCACCTACAAGCTGCGCGACTGGCTGTTCTCCCGCCAGCGCTACTGGGGCGAGCCCTTCCCCATCGTCTACGACGAGGACGGCGTTGCGCACGCCCTGCCCGAATCGGTGCTGCCGGTTGAGCTGCCCGACACCGACCAGTTCTCGCCGCGCACCTTCGATGCCGACGACGAGTTCTCCAACCCGGAGTCGCCGCTCGACCGGCTCGGCGACTGGGTGGCGGTCGAGATGGACCTCGGCGACGGCCGCGGCACACGCTCCTACCGACGCGACACCAACGTCATGCCCCAGTGGGCCGGGTCGTGCTGGTACGAGCTGCGCTACCTCGATCCCACCAACGACCGGGCCTTCGTCGACCCCGAGGTCGAGCGCTACTGGATGGGTCCCGACCCCAGCCGACCCGGCCACCCGGGCGGTGCCGACCTCTACGTCGGCGGCGTCGAGCACGCGGTCCTGCACCTCCTCTACGCCCGCTTCTGGCACAAGGTGCTCTACGACCTCGGCCACGTGTCCTCGAGCGAGCCGTTCTACCGACTGTTCAACCAGGGCTACATCCTGGCGGCGGCGTACAAGGACGAGCGCGAGATCTACGTCGAGGCGACCGAGGTCAGCGAGCGCGACGGCGCCTACTTCTACCAGGACCGTCCCGTCACCCGGGAGTACGGGAAGATGGGCAAGTCGCTGAAGAACGCCGTCACGCCCGACGAGATGTACGACGCCTACGGGGCGGACACGCTGCGCATCTACGAGATGGCGATGGGCCCGATGGATGCGTCACGGCCGTGGGAGACCCGGGCGGTGCCGGGCGCCTACCGGCTCCTGCAGCGGATCTGGCGCAACATCGTGGACGAGGACCGAGGCTCGGTGCGCCTGGCCGACGGTGACCCCTCGGAGGAGACCGCCCGGCTGCTGGCCCGGACCATCGAGGCCGTGCGGGCCGACTACGACGGACTTCGGTTCAACACCGCGGTGGCCCGCATCACCGAGCTCAACAACCATCTGACCCCGGTCGCCGCGGCAAGTGGGTTGCCCCGGACCGTGGCCGAGCAGCTGGTGTTGCTGCTGGCGCCGCTGGCCCCGCACATCAGCGAGGAGCTGTGGCGCCGGCTCGGCCACACCGACAGCCTCACCTTCGAGCCGTTCCCGACGGCCGATCCGTCCCTGCTGGTTCAGCACACCGTCGAGGTTCCGGTCCAGGTGAACGGCAAGGTCCGCAGCCGGCTCAGCCTCCCGGTCGACATCAGCGCCGAGGCACTCGAAGCCGCCGCCCGAGCCGACGCCAAGGTGGCAGAGCACCTGAGCGGACGGACCGTACGCAAGGTCGTGGTCGTTCCCGGCAAGCTGGTGAACTTCGTGGTCGGCTGACGACGCGTCGGCGTGCGTCGGCCCGGTCGCTCAGGCGGCCGAGGTCAGCGCGGCCATCGCGTCGGGCAGGCTCGACGCCAGCGAGGCGCTGAGCTGGTCGAGCATCGTCTCGTCGACTGCGCCCACCGGGGTCAGCACCGCACCGGCGACGCCGACCAGGAGGGGGGTGCGGCGGCTGCCGTCGGGCCCCCGCTCCGGCAGTATGGCATGGCCCGCCTGCCACCGCAGCTGCTGCTGGACAAGGGTGGCGCTGACGAAGGCCACCCAGTCGACCGGGCCGGCCGGATTCAGCGTCGCGGTGTCGATGTGCAAGCCGCTGACCACCGTCAGCGGCGGACTGTCCTGCTCGCCGAGGATCAGACGGTGCAGGTCGTCGAACCACGCCGGCCCGGCCGCGGCGCCTTCACCGGGCGGCACGGCGATCGGTGCCACCGGCTGCACCGCGAGACCCAGGCTGCGCAGCACCAGGCCGATCCGTTCGAGCCGGGGCTGCAGCGAGTCCTGCAGTGCGGTTTCGATGGCCGCACGATGCTGGCCGATCATCACGTCGGGCACGGACTGGCGATTCACCAGCAGGCGCATCGTCGCTGCAGCCGCTTCGAGCTCGGTGTCCAGCGAGGCGACCTCGAGGGGCATCTCCTGGTCTGCCACCGTCCACAGGACCGACAGGGGCACCGCCCAGCGCGACTCCGACATCGGACGGATCCGGTCGCCCGGATAGAGCACCAGGCCACGGCGATAGGCCCGCGGGTGACGCCGGCGGAACGCGTCGATGCCGGCGAACTCGCCCGCCCCCGGAGCGATCGAGGTGGAGATGCTCACCGGCACCACCTGGCCGGAGCCGTCCTCGAGCAGGAAGTCGACGTCGTACTGCGACGGCTTGGACCGCCAGAAGCTGATGTCGATCGGGTGCCGGGCCCATTCGTTCTGGGTGTAGAGCTCGTTCGCCGCCAGGGTGCGCAGCACCAACGCCGAGGACAACTCAGGCGCCCGACCCTCCATGGCGGCCAGTCCGGAGGTCAGGTAGCCACCGTCGCGCAGGTAGACCCGGAGGTGGCCCTCGCTGCGCCGGAATCGGGTCCAGGACGCGCTGAGCCGAACGAGCCCGATCGCTTCCAGGGTCTCCAGCGACGCCTGCAGATCGTTGGCACGCATACCGAGCTCTGAGCCGTCGCGGTCGAGGCTCACCAAGGCATTCGGTCGCTCGAGCACCAGCTGCAGGATGCGCCGCAGCCGCGCGGACTCGGCGACCGGCACGGTGGCCAGGACCTGGTTGACGGTCTGGGTATACCCGTCGGCACGCAGCGCGACGTCATGCATCCCGACCAGGTCGGGCAGCCCACCGGCCAGGGCGATCTCGATGTAGTCGTTGAGATCGATCGCCTCGAAGGACCACTGAGCGGGATCGCCGGCGAAGGCCGCCGGGATGAGCCGGCTGATGCGGTCGCGCATCTCGCCCTGGGTCAGCGAGCTGAGGCGTACCTTGGGCAACCGGCTCGGCGAGGAGGACCGGGCGACCTCGAGCATCCCACCGGCGGAGGCCACCGCCAGGAGGGCACCGGGGGACTTCACGCGGTCGGCGAACGCCTCGAGCTCGATGACGAGCACCGGCAGCAGGTGGACGTCGTCGAGGATCGTCGAGGGAGGGAGCCCGCCGAGGAACGCCGCCGGGTCTGCGATTGCCGCACGCCTCGCCGCCTCGTCCTTACCGAGGTCGATGTGGGCACCCGGACGGGCAAAGGCCCGGCGCGCGATCGTGGATTTCCCGACGTGGTCCGGGCCGATGAGCATCACCACCGGGTGGCGGGCCAGAGCGCGCGAGAGCGCGTCGGTTACACCGCGTCGCTGCTGTCCCCACTCGGATTCGGCCATCGGGCTGGTGGACTCCTTGTTAGATCACCGAACAAGGTTTCGGCCGGCAGGGCGTCGATATTGAGCGGCGCGTCCCACAAGCTCGCTACATTCCGGCCATGGCCGACCTCAAGCTCTACGAAAAGTACGAACATCTGCTGTTCGAGCGACGTGACCACGGGATCCTGTGGATCACCATCAACCGCCCGGAGCGGTTCAACGCCACAAACAACCGGCTGCACTGGGAGCTGTCCAAGGTGTGGCTGGACATCGGCGAGGATCCCGACACCCTCGTCGCGGTGATCACCGGCGCTGGACAGGCCTTCTCGGCGGGTGGCGACTTCGAGCTGATCGAGGAGCAGATCGGCAACTTCAACCGCATCCAGGCGGTGGCGAAGGAAGCGGCGGACATCGTCTACAACATCGCCGACTGCCCCAAGACGGTGATCTCGGCCATCAACGGCGTGGCGGTCGGTGCCGGCCTCGTCGTGGCGCTTATGGCCGACATCTCCTTCATGGCGCAGGAGGCCCGCATCACCGACGGCCACACCCGCCTCGGGGTCGCCGCCGGGGACCACGCGGTGATCCTGTGGCCGCTGCTGTGCGGCCTGGCCAAGGCCCGTTACTACCTCATGACCTCCGATTTCGTCGACGGGGTCGAGGCCGAGCGCATCGGCCTGGTCAGCAAGGCGGTGCCCCGCGTGGAGCTCGAGGCCGCGGCGATGGAATGCGCGGTCAAGCTGGCCACCGGCCCGCAGTCGGCGATCCGCTGGACCAAGCGCAGCCTCAACCTGTGGCTCAAGCAGGCCGCACCGAGCTTCGAGGCCTCACTGGCCTACGAGATGCTCGGGTTCTTCTCCGACGACGTCCGTGAGGGTGCCAGCGCCCTGCAGGAACGACGTCCGCCGCGGTTCCCCTCGGCCGGCTGACCCCGCCCTCCGACGAACCAGCAACCGGCGGCAGCGGTGCGTGATCGCGTCGCGATCGCGCACCGCCCACCGGCTGCGGTCAGTTCAGGTAGTTGTTGACCTCGGTGACCTTGCAGCTCACGGTCGTCCCCCCGGGCACGACGCCGCCAACGAACCAGGTGTCGGCATCGCCCGCGGGCACGTCGAACACCAGGGTGCCGCCCTCGTCCAGCACGCTGCCGGCCCGGACGAACTGGACCACGACCTCGAAGTTGAGGTCCCGGCCCGATCGGTTCTCGATGGTTCCCGAAGCGGTCGCAGCGCCGGTGCGGCCCACCGAACAGTCGTCCATGGAGATGTCATAGCTCGACCGGTCGGCCGGACCGGCGACGGAGTCGAGGCTGTCAGAGGCGCTGGAGATGATCTGGCCGATCGTGACCCAGGTCCCCAACCCCGCCACCATGCTGAGCACGCCGAGGATGATCCCGGCGATGGCCTGGCCCCGTTTGGCACCGCCGCGCTCCTTGGCCCGGCCGAGCCCGACCACACCGAGGACCACCGCCACGAGCCCGAAGACGAACGCCATGCACAGCACGAGCGAGCCGAGGCCCACGATGAGTGACGCGGTGGCGATGCCGTTGCTCTGCCCGACAACGGCACCCGGCGGCGGCGCCATCCAACCTCCGGCCGGCGCCACGTAACCCGGCCCCGGAGGGAAGCCGGGTGCCGATCCCCGCGGGTAACCCGGCCCCGGCCCATACGGCGGCTGTGGACCGGGGAAACCAGGTCCCGGGCCATAGGCCGGTTGCGGACCGGTGGGGGGCACCGGCCCGCTGCCTGGCAGCGGCGGGGCCATGCCACCGATCGGAGCGTACGGCGGGGGTACGGCAGCGGCCGACTGGGCCATGCCAGGACCGGGCGATGGAACGGCCCCGCCACCCTGGACGGGATCGGGCATAGGCGGGGGCGGCGTGACCATCGGCGGTTGGTCGCCGTGATCCTGGGCCGGTGGAGGCGGGGCCGGTGCCGGGGACACCGGGAACTGCACCGGCGGAGCAGGAGGGAGCAACGGCTCCGTCGGCTTCAGTGTCCAGCCCGGCGGAGGGGAGCCGCCGGAGGCCGAATCCGGAGGGCCGTCGGGGGTCGGTGCGGCATCGGCCGAGTCGCCGGGAACCGGGGTATCGGGTTGATCGCTCACTGCTTCGCGCCCTTCACCTGGGAAGTTGCCCGACTGTACCCGCCGACCCGGCGACCTCGGTTGATCGACCGGGATCCAGTTTGCGGTTCGGGCATCGAGACCTGATAACGTCACTGCCCGCACGGGGCTATAGCTCAGGTGGAAGAGCGCTTGCATGGCATGCAAGAGGTCGAGGGTTCGAGTCCCTCTAGCTCCACCCCGTCCGCTCGATAAACAATGGCGGAACAGCGAAAGCCCTCTTGTTCGGACCTCCGACACCGAGCGCCGGAATCCCGAACCTGAGGGCTTTGCCCGGCCCGGACCCGATGCAGGGTTGGACCCGATCGAGGATCGCGGGAGACCAGTGATCACCCGGTGGTCGCCCTCGGGTCCGCACCGAGCCGCGTGTACCAGGGCCAGATGAAGGCCTGTGCACTCGCACAGGCCGGAGTGGAGGCGGTGGCCATCGCCGACGCCGGCATCCGGCCGGTCCTGGGCGACCACGACCTCTCCGCCCGGATCGGTGCCGATCACCGCCCGCACCTGATGACGACCACCCAACCGCTGCTCGAGTCCGGAACGGTGCGACGGCTACGCGACGCCACCGGGATGGTCAGGCCTCGAATGCTGGATGCAGACAGCCAAGCGCTATGCCGCCAGCACCGCGATGACCGACTCCGGCCGCTGAGACACAGCCGGGCCGACAACCGGTGGGCAGTGCCGACCGACAACCGGCGGGCTCAGACGATGGCGTGACCGAAAAAGGTCCGCTGCGGAGCCAAGGTCCGCCAGGCCACCAGTGCCGCGGCGTAAGCCGGTCCGATCAACATGATCGCCACCGCCCATGCCGGCGCATGGGGATAGGCCGCTGACATCCACACGAAGGTCAGCAAGTACACCGCCGTGAGCGAGAGCGTCAGCCGCCGAAGGGCCTGCACCCGCACGAGGTGGGGGAACTTCAGGTCGGTGAGCTGCAAGGCGCAGAAAAGGAGCGACACCACCATGTTCGTGCGAGGTCCGGTTCCGAGCAGCACGAAGGTGGGGATCACCACGTTCCACATCGCCGGGAACCCGTTGAACCAGGCGTCGCAGGTCTCCTGGTCCGAGCGGGCGAACCACAGCGCGCTGGTGAGCAGAATGAGCCCGGCGAAAAGGATGGTCCAGCGAGCAGGAACGAGGTGCAGCTGGATCAGCAGTTCGACCGGCACCACCACGCACGTGACGTAGTCGACCACCAGGTCGAGGGTGCGGCCGTCGATGTGGGGGGCCTTGGACGCAGTGTCGTAACGCCGGGCGATGGGCCCATCGATCCCGTCGAGGACCTGGCAGACGATGAGCCACAGCAGCGCAGCCCGCACGTTGCCGTCGATGACCCGCTGCAACGCGATCAGGCCAGCGATCGCCCCGGTGGCGGTGAGGAGATGCACGAGGGTTCCCGTGCGATGGTCTCTGGTTGCGGTAGCGCGGGCGAGCACCCACGCAATCTATGCCCTCAGGCCCTAGATTCGAGAGGTGCCCCTCATCGAGGACCCCCAGCATCGGCGGTTCCTAAGCCGGCTGTGGATCACCGGAGCCGTGCTGTACGGCTTGGTGAGAGTTGCCTTGGTGTGGCAGTTCCTCGGCGGTTACGGGGTGAACCCCCATCGCTTCGCCCTGGTGGAGCTGGCCTCGTCGGTCGGCTACGGCTGGGCCAGCGCAAAGGTGGCGGGCGCGGTGACCGATCGGAACTGGCTGGCCATCGGCCGTTTCGCACCGTTCGCCATGGCGGCCTACCTCGCCCCGGACCTCTGCGTGTTCGCCACCATCGGCCATGTCCCCGGGGGTGTACTGGCCGGCCTGGCCACCATCTTCTGCGCCACCGCGGCGTTCGGCACGATGGCCCTGGTGCGCCAGGTCCGCGAGGTCCGACGCGCCGCCGAGGCCCCACTCGAACCGACGCTGGTCTGACCCGCACCCGGGCCACCCGCCCGCTCAGGCCGGGGGCGCCACGCTCAGGCCCTTCACCCCGTGCTCGGCGATCAGCTCGGCCACGAAGCCGCTGGCCTTGGCATCCTCAACGAACGCGGTGAGATACGCGAATCCGGCCTCGTCGCGGCCGCGCGGGGTCCCCATGGCCTGCTGGACGGCGGTGAACTTGTCCTCGAGCAGACGCGCCCCGGGCAGGCGCTCGATGTCGGTGATCAACCGCGGCCGCAGCCCGGCGAGAGCGTCGCACTTCTGCTCCACGAAGGCGTCGAAGGACTCGTCGAGCCCCTTCACCTGCACCAGCTCGGCGTGAGTGATGTTGCGGACCAGCCACAGGTCGTAGGCGCTGCGGGCCGCGCTGACGATGCGCATGCCGGGCTGGTCGACGTCGGCGACCGTGCGCACGGAGGAGCCAGCCGGCACGATGTAGGTGGCCTCGATCTCGCAGTACGCCGCCGTGAAGGCGATGCTCTCGGCCCGCGCGGGCTCAGCCCCGATATTGCCGATGTCCCACGCACCCGACGTCGCGTCGTCGGCGAGGTCGCCAGGAGTCTTGTAACGCAGCAGCTCGATCCCCACACCGAGCCGGCGGGCCAGCTCACGGGCCATGTCAGGTGACACCCCTTCGGGATTGCCGTCCGCGCCCCGCCCGGTGACGAGCAGGAAGTTGCTCAGGTTGATGGCAGCGCGCAACGTGCCGGTCGGGGCCAGTGCGGCGATGGCCGCGGGCGACGGGTCGGGCAGGGAGCTGACGGCCATGGTGTTCCGCTTTCGACGAAGGGGATCAGACAGGCCTCACCGTAGCTGGGGCCGACGGGTCGTCCCTCTCGAACCGCGCCGGGAACGGGGGTTCGGGCGAGGGCGGAACCGGATCGTGCGACGGCCCCGCTCCATCAGCGCCCGGTGAAGCGGGGTGGACGCTTCTCGAGGAAAGCCGTACGGCCCTCGGTGAAGTCGTCGGTCTGCCGGGCCAGATGCAGGGCGAGGCCCTGGTGTTCGTACGCCCGCTCGATCGTGGATTCCTCGTAGCCGCGATACACCGCCGCCTTCGTGTAGCCATACACCCGGGTGGGACCCTCGGCGAGGCTCCGGGCGAGCTCCACCGTCCGCTCGGCGAGCTCCCCATCGGCCACCACAGCGGAGGCCAGACCCCATTGCAGGGCCTCCGCCGCGCTCAGCGTCGGCGCGAGCAACGCCCACTCCATCGCCTTGCCCACCCCCACGTACTGCTGCAGCAGGCTCGTCCCCGTGGCGATGCCCCGCTTCACGAACGGAACGGCCAGCGTCGCCGATTCCGCCATGATCCGCAGATCCGCGGCCAGGGCCAGGTTGAACCCCGCGCCGTGGGCATGGCCGTTGACCGACGCGATCACCGGTTTCGCCGTGGCCCGCATCCGGGCCACGATCACGGGCCAGCGCCCCTCGCCGCGGACGTACTGCTCGATCGGATCGCTGCGCAGCACCGGCCGCTCCCCCGGTGCGCTGAGCCCGCGCAGGTCGTCACCGGCGCAGAACGCCCGGCCTGCCCCGGTGAGCACTACCGTCCGGACCGAACGGTCGGCGTCGAGCCGGTCGAGCACATCCAGCAGCTCGACCCCCATGCGGAGGTTGAGCGCGTTGAGGACCGTGGGCCGGTTGAGCACGACGGTGGCGACACCGCCGTCGAGCTCGACGACGAGGTGTTCATAGGTGGCGTCCATGGCCGGGACAGTACCCGGGTCCTCGACCGGCGGAGTTCAGCGACGAGCCGGGCCTCAGCGTGGCGGGACCCGCTCGAACCAGGACATGTCCTCGGCCCGGACGTCGCCGTAGCGCACGTCGAACGGGCCGGACAGCGTGACCAGCCACAGTCCACCGGTCTCGGTGAACATCGGCCCGTGGAAGTGCCCCGGCGGGAAGCAGAAGTAGGTGGGGCCCTCGACGTGCTCCTCGCCGTACCAGCAGTCGCCCTCGAGCAGGATGTCCTCCTGCAGCACGCTGTGGGCCTCACACGCTGCGGTGTGCCAGCCCGGCGGTTCCTTGATCAGCATCGTGCGCGCCCCGGTCGCCGGGTCCTCCGACAGCACGCGCACCAGGCCGTACCCTGCAGTCTGCAACGCCGCTGGTCGCTCGGTCCCGCTCCCCCACAGCGCGGCGGTCGACTGCCAGGCAACGGAGGCGAACGGACGTCCCTCGACGGGTTCTCGGCTCATGGACGAACCGTAGCGGCCGACACGGCCCGCCGGCGTCGGGGTCGCCGCGCCGGAATCACGGCATCGGGGTCACTGCATCATGGACTCGACGCGCTGCATGGCGTCGATGAACTCCTCGACCATCTCGAGCACGACGCGTCGGGTCGGCTTCACCTGGTTCATCTCACCCACGATCTGGCCGACGAAGTAGTTGGCAAGCTGCGCCGCCTTCGAGTTCGGGTCATGGGCGGCCCGATCGACCCGGCGCGACGCCTCGTCGATGAGTACCGGCTGCAGCGGCATGCCGAGCGGCCCGGGCGAGTTCGGACCCTCCCACTCGTCGGTCCACGCCGAGCGCAGCTGGCGGGCCGGCTTGCCGGTCCGTGAACGCGAACGCAGCGTGTCCGAGGAGCTCGCTGCAAGGAACTTCTGCTTCACCGTCGGATGGGTCTCGGCCTCCTCGGTGGTCAGCCACACCGAGCCGCACCACACCCCCTCCGCGCCAAGGGCGAGCGCCGCGGCGAACTGACGCCCCCGGCCGATACCACCAGCGGCGAGCACCGGGACCGGCGCAACCGCATCGACGATCTCGGGCACCAGCACCATCGTGCCGATCTCGCCGGTATGTCCACCGGCCTCGTAGCCCTGGGCGATGATCAGATCGACCCCGGCAGCCACGTGGCGAACCGCGTGCGACTTCTTGCCGGCCAATGCCGCGACCTTCACACCGAGCTCACCCGCACGCTCCAGCATCTCCATGGGCGGCGGGCCGAGGGCGTTCGCGATGAGGCTGATGGGATGGGCGAAGGCCACATCGAGCAGCCCCGAAGCCTGGTTCATCGTCATCGGCGCAGGCCTGTTCGACCCACGGCCCGAGCCCGGGCCGGCATCGGGCAGCGGCGGCACGTCGTAGCGACGCAACAGGTCCTCGAGAAAATCCCGGTGGGCTTGGGGGATCATGTCGGCCAGTTGCGCCCAACCCAGGCCGCCCTCGTCCTTGCCCTCGTACTTGGCCGGCACGATGACATCGACGCCGAAGGGCCCGTCACCTACCTCGTCGCGGATCCAACGCAGGTCGATGTCGAGCTGGTCGGGGCTGACCCCTGCGGCGCCGAGCACCCCGAGCCCACCCGCCTTGGTGACCGCGGCCACCACGTCACGGCAGTGCGAGAAGGCCAGGATGGGGAACTCGATTCCGAACATCTCGCAAATCCGGGTGCGCATGCGCGCACCCTAGCCGTCCTCGGCGGCGCCGCCTCGGGGAACGATCGAACCCCGTTCAGGCCTGCCAGGTGAGACGTTCGGAGTCCTTCCACAGACGCTCGAGGTCGTAGAAGGCCCGGGACTCCTCGTCGAAGGCGTGGACCACGAAGGACCCGTAGTCCATCAGCACCCACTTGAGGTCGCCGTGACCCTCGACTCGAGCAGGCTTCAAGCGGTAGGCGATCCACAGTTGTGCCGCGACCTCGTCGACGATGGCCTTGACCTGCCGATCAGAGCCTCCGTGGCAGATCACGAAGAAGTCGGTGATGGCCAGCACGTCGCCGACGTCGAGCACGATGATGTCGCGTCCGACCTTGCCCTCGGCCGCTCGCGCCGCAGCGGCGGCCAGCTCGGCCGGCGTCGCGTCCGCGACAGCCGCGCCGTCATGGCCGGAGAGCCGTTCGACCCACTCGTTCTCGATCACGTCACCTCATCATCGTCGGCATCAGGAGGACGACCCCGTCAGGGAGCTGCGCACCACGACCGCCCTAGCGGCCGGTCGTGGTGGCCGGAGCGACAACCTTGGGGTCGACGCCGGGCCCGGCAAGGTCCCTGCCCACGATCACGCTCACATCGACCGTGGCATCACCGGTGGGGTTGAACACCGCCGAGGTTACCCCGAGCGCAGCAGCCATGGTCGTGGCGTGGTTCCGCTGGGCCTCGTCGAAGAACTCGACCGTCGTGTTGGCGTAGTCGAACCGATTGGCGTTGCCGAACACCGTGATCTCCGCGCCGGCAGGGACGAGCTTGGCGCTGACCGACAGGGCGGCAGCCTGATCGCCGACGCCGTCGAGAAGCCGGACACGGACGCGGTCACCGGGTCGAGCGGCACTCGGGAAGGGCACGATCATGGACACCAGGGCCGTCATCAGGTCGGCGTCGACGACGTAGTAGGTCTCACGCTCACCCACCCCGCCGACACCTTGCCCCGACCCTGCGGTGGCCGCCACGCCGGTCTCCACCTTGGCCGACATCGTGACGTCAGCGGGCATCACCGGCAGTTCGACCACCTCGACCGTGCCCTTGGCCAGGTTGTGCAACATCGTCGTGAACGGGTCGGCGGTCGGGTCGGCGGGCGCCTTGGCCAGGGCCTTCATCCACGCCGTCCACAGCAGGTCGTTGCGGAACAGCCGCCCCCGATCCTCCTCGGAGGCCTTGCGCAGGCGCAGGTACGGCTCGATGTCCTCGGCCCGCAGCGTCAGCCGCCCGGTCTCGAAGCGCACCTCACCATCGGGCCCGCTCAGTTCATCGGGGTTGTCGACGACGACGACGGTGGCACCGGCGGCCGATGCCCAATCGGCGGCGTCGAGCGCGACCACGCGGTCGAAACCCAGGTGCAGCGCCCGGGCCACTGCGGCCCCGACCTCATCCACGCCGCCGGCAGCGAACACCGATGCGAGGGTCCGGGCCCGCCCCGACCCACCATCGACCACCAAGCTGGTCGGGATCAGCAACACCGCGCCGCTGTCGTCGCCGGTCCGGGCCAGCATGGACACCCCGGCCAGCCGCCCTTCGGGGCTGCGGTGCACCACCAGCAGGGTCGGCGTCGGCGACACCACCGCCCGGTAGCCGGGGGCGTTCACATCGGCGGCGCTCGCCGCAGCTGCCTCGCTGTTGGCGGCGATGGCATGGCGCCAACCAACTCGGGCGAGCAACGGCACGGCCGCCACCAGCGCCAGCAGCGCCACCCCGAACGCCCCCCGACGCAGCCACCGGGGCGCACCGCCCGGCTCTCGCCTCGGAGGCACGATCACCGATCGCGGTGACGGCGCCCGCCGTTCAGGCTCGGCAGGGGTTCGGCGCACCGGGAGCTTCCTTCACGGCCTATCACGATAGAGCCGCCAGGAGTCCAGAGCCGATTGCACCGCAGCGGGTACGAGCCAGTCGATCGGACGGCCCGTGCGCCGGCGTTCCCGCAGCTCGGTGGACGAGATCGCCAGGGCCGGCATCGTCACCCGTTCGACACGGAAGCCCGGGAGCTCGAAGCGCGGAGCGCCGGGACGATCGACGACGACCAGCGTGGCGAGCTCTGCCAGGTTCTCGGCCTTCCGCCATGTCGGGATCCCCGCCGCCGCGTCGGCACCGAGGATCAGGAAGAGATCGCTTCCGGGGTTCTGTTCCCGCAGCTCGACCAGTGTTTCGGCCATATAGGACTCGCCGCCGCGTTCGAGTTCGACCCGGCTCACCTCGAACCCGGCATGGCCGGCGATGGCGGCCTCAACCATCGCTACCCGGGCATCGGGCGGCGAGACCTGCCGTTGGCCGGCCTTCTGCCACGGGATGTTGGAGATCACAAACAGGAGGCGATCCAACGAAATCGCCTCAAATGAGTAAAGCGCGGCAACAAGATGGCCGATATGAGGAGGGTCGAATGTCCCACCGAACACACCGAGCCGCTCCCTCTGGGACGTCACTCAAGGTGATCGTACGTGAGACAGCGGCCACCGGTGCCCCTTTCCTTGGTGAAATCGGCCCGGCGCAACCCGGTAACCGGCACAAGCGGCAAACGATGGTAGGACTGTCATGAGCGATTCGGTCGGGCAATACCTCAACGAAATCGGTCTTGTGACCCTCCTCACGGCCGAGGAGGAGCGAGAGCTGTCCCAGGTCATCGAGGCCGGTCAGTGCGCCCAGAAGAAGTTGAACAACGGTGAGGAGGGCCGCGAACTCCTCGCTGCGGTGCGGGCCGCGGCGGCGGCGAAGGACCGGTTCATCCGGGCCAACCTGAGGCTGGTGGTCAGCGTCGCCCGCCGCTACCCCCTCCCGTCCTCCATGGAGCTGCTCGACCTGGTCCAGGAAGGCAACCTGGGTCTCGAGCACGCCGTGGACAAGTTCGACTGGCGCAAGGGGTTCAAGTTCTCGACCTACGCCACCTTCTGGATCCGCCAGGCCATCGGCCGGGCCCTCGATCAGAAGGCATCGCTGGTCCGTCTTCCCGGGGATCGTTCGGCGTCGCTGCGGGCGGCCCTGCGCCAGGTGGCCGGCGACGGCGACGAGCTCGACGAGGAGCACGCCCGGCTGCACCGGCTGACCACGCCGACCTCGCTCGACCGAAGCATCGGCGGCGACGACTCCAACGAGTTGATCGATCTGCTGCCCGATTCGGTGCCCGGACCGGAACAGGAGGTTCTGGCGAGGTCCGAGGAGGAGCTCATCACCAACCTCCTCGATGTGCTCGACGACCGGGCCCGTTATGCCGTCGAGCGGCGCTTCGGGCTCCAGGACGGCCGCAAGCACAGCTACCGGGAGGTCGGCGAGGAACTCGGCGTAACCGCCGAGGCCGCTCGCCGGCTCGTCAAGCGTGCGGTCAGCGCCGTCCGCGACCAGGCGACCGCATCTGCGAGCGCAGCCTGAGCGCCGATGACGTCGTTTGGCGCGTCGAGCCGACAGCGGCGAGGCTTAGCAGGTGAGTACCGACACGTGGAGCCCGACGTCCTGGCGAAACCGTCCAGCCCAGCAGCAGCCGCAGTGGCCGGATGAGGCCACCCTCGATGCCACGCTGAAGACGCTCGCCGGTTACCCCCCGCTGGTCTTCGCCGGTGAGGCACGCGCCCTTACCGCGCAGCTCGCCGAAGTCGCCGCCGGCCGGGCCTTTCTGTTGCAGGCCGGTGACTGCGCCGAGTCCTTCCACGACTTCGCCGCGGACAAGATCCGCGACAAGCTGAAGGTCATCCTGCAGATGGCCGTGGTGCTCACCTACGCGGCGGGCGTCCCGGTGGTGAAGGTCGGTCGCATCGCCGGCCAGTACGGCAAGCCGCGTTCGTCCGATACCGAGACGGTCGACGGGGTCACGCTGCCGTCGTTCCGAGGTCACAACGTCAACTCCGAGGAGTTCTCCGCCGCGGCCCGCCACGTCGACCCCCAGCGCATGCTGACCGGCTACCACCAGTCCTCCGCCACCCTGAACCTACTGCGGGCGTTCACCAAGGGCGGCTTCGCCGACCTCTCCCGGGTGCAGGTCTGGAACCAGGAGTTCCTCGCCTCGTCAGCCGAAGGCCAGCGCTATCAGGAGATCGCCACGGGTATCGAGCGAGCCCTGCGCTTCATGAAGGCCTGCGGCATCGACACCAGCTCCGAGGCACAACTGCACCAGGTCGACTTCTTCACCAGCCACGAAGCACTCCTGCTCGGCTACGAGGAGGCCCTGACCCGACGCGATTCTCTGACCGGGGACTTCTACGACTGCTCCGCCCACTTCGTGTGGATCGGTGAACGGACCCGCGAGCTCGACGGTGCCCATGTGGAGTTCCTCAGGGGCGTCCGTAACCCGATCGGGGTGAAGTTGGGCCCCGCCACCACGCCCGAGGACGTGCTCGGGTTGTGCGAGGCCCTCAACCCGCAGCGCACGCCCGGTCGGCTTACGCTGATCACCCGGATGGGCGCCACCAAGGTTCGCTCGACGCTGCCCCCGCTGCTCGAGACGGTGCGGGACAGTGGCCACCCGATCGCCTGGGTGTGCGACCCGATGCACGGCAACACCTTCACCTCGGGCACGGGACGCAAGACCCGCGATCTCGACGACGTCATGAACGAGGTCACCGGGTTCTTCGCAGCCCACGCCGAGGTCGGAACCTGGCCCGGTGGCGTACACGTGGAGCTCACCGGTGACGACGTCACCGAGTGCCTCGGGGGCAGTTCCCGGATTCTGGACCATCACCTCGACACCCGTTACGAAACCATCTGCGACCCGCGGCTGAACGCCCGGCAGGGTCTCGATCTGGCCTTCCGGATCTCCGAGCTGCTCGGCGGCAACTGACCGACCGTCCCGGCCGGTCGGCGGTGGATCGGCATCGATTCACCGCCGGCGGCCCGTGACGTCAGCCCCCGTAGCTGTACCCGAGCCCGGCGCGGGCATCGTTCTGCACGCCGTAGGGCGGAATGGGGTAGCGCAGGCCGTTGCGGGACAGTGCCTCGAGACCGGCGATCATCTTCGGCACGAACTCCGGCGGGGTCGCCATCAACATCTCGTCGTCGGGCACCCCGCCGTAGCGGCGCTCGGCGAAGCAGGGCAACGACACCGACGGCTCGCGCAACTTCAGAGCGCGACCCCACGAGTCGGCGCAGGCGGACTCGCCGACACAGCCCCACTCGAAGTTCTTGTAGCCCGACCACTGCAGCCCGTTGATCATGAGGATCATCTGGGCCGGGTTCGCGTAGATCAGGCAGATGTCCGGCGGGTCGAGCCGGCCGGCGGTCAGCGGCGACACCGCCACGGCCTGGTACTGCCCGAATGGCACGGTGTGCATCGCTTGCTGGTGGGCCGAGGCGTCCTCCATGGTCTCGTACCAGACCCCGGTCATCCGCTCGCCCGACAGCCACGTGTCGTCCCGGGGGTGCAGCCCGACGACGGCACCGCACTGGTCGCCGACGAAGTTCTCCCGGGTCGCGCCGACCGTCCAGCCGATGCGCGAGGCCATCGACACGATCTGATCCATAGTGTGGATCGACTGCGGCCGGCGGATCTTCGGAATCGCCTCCATCTCGGTCGTGGTGGCGAACATCTTCATCCCGATCGGCGTGGTGCGTAGCCGCAGCAGCCGGTTGAGATCGGCCACCAGACCCAGCCAGTCGTAGCCACCCGGAGCCGTCGACCCAGCGATCGAAACGCTCTTGCCCTCGATTTCCCCTGTCGTCATGGGCCCACCCTAGACCGGTGTCGGGCAGGCGATCGGCCCAACTGCGAAGTCGCCACCGGCACAACCGCCACGTTCACCAGGGGCCGCGTGCACCAGGGATGCAGGGAGCGCCAACTCAGGTCCCCTCAGGCCCTGGTGGCGCGCGGCAGGCCGGCGAGGTGCGCAGCGTCGTTGTAGCGGACGAGTCGCCAACGGTGCGGATGGACACCAACCGGGTGCGTCGCCGCCAACTCGGTGATCGATGTGTTGAGCGTCCACAGGTCGTATGCCGGGCGCAGCGGCAGCCCCAGCGCGGCCCGGAACACCACATCGATCACCCCGCCGTGACAGGCCACCAGCACGGTCGAACCCAGGTTTGCCTCGACCAGTCGGTGCAGCGCAACCCCGACCCGATGATGGAACTCCGCCGGACTCTCCGCCCCGGGCGCCAACCGGCGGTGCGGGTACTTCTCGCCCTCGTAGACGCCGAACCGGCCCTCCACCTCGGCCCACGGCAGGCCGTCGGCATCGCCAGGCCGGTGCTCTTCGAGGTCTGCGTCGAACTCGATCGGCAGCACCAGTGCCTCGTTGAGGACCTCCGCCGTCTCGACGGCCCGGGGCATCGTCGACGAGTACAGCCGCTGCACCACCGGCTCGTGGCCGGCAGCGAGGCGATCCCGCAACCGTTCGGCCTGGGTCCGTCCCAATGGGGACAACCCGGTGCAGGACACCGCACCTCCCACAATCCGCTCGACGGTCACCATCGACTCGCCGTGGCGTACCAGCAGTAAACGGGTCGTTTGGAGTTCCTGGGAGGACATCGCTCCAGATAAGCAGAAACGGCGGGCCGCCCGAAGGCGACCCGCCATGTTCCGCTCGTGCAGAACAGACCGACCAGCGGTCCTTACGCCAGGTTGTCGACGAAGCCCTCGAGCTGACGCAGGTTGCGGCACTCGAAGGTGCCGTTGCAGTACTGGCCGTACTCGCCCACGATCGAATCGCCGGTATCCCAGTAGGACCGAGGTTCGGGGTTCAGCCAGAACACGGAACGGGCCTTGGCCCGGATCTCCTTGATGATCCAGCTCTGCGAGGAGTGGTAGTTGTTCCGGGCGTCGCCCAGGATCAGCACCGTGGTCCGGGGACCGATCTCCTTGCCGTAACGCTCCCAGAACACCTCGAAGGCGTGGCCGTAGTCGGAGTGGCCGTCGACCCAGACCACATCGGCCTCGGTGTTCACCCGGTGCACCGCATCGACGATGTCCTCGGTGCCCTCGAAGAACTTCGTCACCTCGTCGAGCCCGTCGATGAAGACGAAGGCCCGGACCTTGGAGAACTGCCCCGAGATCGCGTACACGAGGTGCAACGTGAAGCGGGCGAATGCCGCCACCGAACCCGAGATGTCGGCCACGATCATGATCTCGGGTTTCTTCGGGCGAGGCCGGCGGAACTTCGGCTCGGCCGGCACCCCGCCGTAGGACAGCGAGTGACGGACCGTGTTGCGGAAGTCGAGCGCACCGCGACGGCCGTGCAGGCGCTTGCGCTGCAGCCGCACCGCCAGCTTGCGGGTGAGCGGGTAGATGGCGCGACGGAGCTTCACCATCTCCTCCCGAGAGGCGTGCATGAAGTCCACGTCCTCGGGAAGCGGCTTGCGCAACGTCTTGGCCATGGCCTCGACGCCGCGATCCGCCACGAGCCGACGCCGGATCTCGGCCTCGATCTCCTTGCGGAGCTGATCGACCCGGGACTCGTACTCGTCATTGGCGAGACGCTGCTCGAGCGGGGTCATCTCGCCCCCGACCTGCTCACCGGCCTGCTCCATGAGCTTCGCCATGACACCGTCGAGGTCGAGGTTCCGCAGGGTGCGGTACAGGTAGTAGGTGCCACCGACGGGCCGTCCCGGCTCCATGCCGGCGAAACGGCGGACCGAGACCTTGGCGACCATGCGCATCAGGCCCTGGTCACCGCTCATGAGGGCGTTGTAGAGCATCTGGGCGAGCTCTTCCGGCGTCATCTGCCGGCCGCCACCGCCGCCGCTGCCGGGGCCCTCGCCCTCACCCTCACCCTCGCCGTCGCCGTCGTCCTGGTTCTCCTGGTCGTCGCCGTCGGCGTTGTCGCCCTGGTTCTTCAGGTCGTACTCGCTGCCGCGGATCGAGAAGTAGATCTCGAAGACCGTCTCGAACGCCTTCCAGTGGTTCTGGTTCTTCACCATCGTGGCGGCCAGCGCGTACTTGAAGGCCTCACGGTCCTCGAGCGGGATGTGCTTGATCGCATACATGGCGTCGAGGTTCTCGGTCAGGCTGACCGGGATACCGGCATTACGAAGTTCGATGACGAACCCGTTGAGCAGCTCCAGAATCGGTTGCCCGAGCCCGGCCGGGGCGGGCCCGTCATCGATGACGGTCATGACGTCTTCTGGAACTTCGACGGGGTGCTGGTCAGTTCCTTCGCCGCCTTGGCGATGTCGGTCTGGTACTTGAGCAGGATGTGCAGGGTGTCCACGGCCTCGGCCTCGGTGATGTTCTGCACGCCGAGCAGCACCAGCGTGTTGGCCCAATCGAGCGTCTCGGACACCGACGGTGCCTTCTTCAGCTCGATGTTGCGGATGGTGCGCACGATACGGGCCACCTGGTCGGCGAGGTGCTCGGAGATATCGGGCACCTTGTTCAGCACGATCTGGCGCTCCCGCTCGATGTCGGGGTAGTCGATGTGCAGGAACAGGCAGCGACGCTTGAGGGCCTCGGACAACTCACGGGTGTTGTTCGAGGTGAGGAAAACCAGCGGGATCTGCTTGGCGGTGATCGTGCCGAGCTCCGGGATCGAGACCTGGTAGTCGGACAGGATCTCCAGCAGGAGCGCCTCGGTCTCGACCTCGAGGCGGTCGACCTCGTCGATCAGCAGTACGACCCGGTCATCGGCCCGGATGGCCTCGAGCAGTGGCCGGGTCATGAGGAACTCGTTGGAGAAGATGTCGTCGGACATCTCGTCCCAGCTCTGGCCGGACTCCTTGGAGTTCCGCTCCGCCTGGATGCGCAGCAGCTGCTTCTTGTAGTTCCACTCGTAGAGCGCCTTCGCCTCGTCGAGGCCTTCGTAGCACTGCAGGCGGATGAGGCGGGCACCGAGGATTTCGGCGACGGACTTTGCCAACTGGGTCTTGCCGGTGCCTGCGGGACCTTCGACCAGCACCGGCTTGCCCAGGCGGTCAGCGAGATAGACGACACCGGCGATGCCCTCGTCGGCAAGGTAGTCCACCTTGCCGAGAGCTTCGCGGACCACCGGGACCGATTCGAAACGAGAAGCCATCTCCGAAGCATACGGTCCCGGCGCGTTGCCGATGCAAACTCTTCTGACGTTGCCGTCAACTCGCCGGGAGACGGCCGACGCCTCGTTGTCGCCCCTCGTCGTCGAGCGGGGCCGTCCCGTCCCGACCGGGCAGGCGCGCGGGCTGGAAGAGACCGGGGCTACGGTGAGCCCGTGGCCTCCGCCTTCGACGATGCCGTGAACGATTTCGTGACCGAAGTCGGTGCCGCCCTCGCCGACGCGATGAGCGCGACCGGCACCGGGGACCCTGATCTGGCCCGGGCCGACGCCACCCTCGAGGCCTTCTCGCTCGCCTGCGCGGTGATCGACACCGACAGCCGGCACGGAGACGACGAGTTGTGGGCCTTGGTCGCCGCGTTCGCCCCCCGGCTCGAGAGCCGGCTGGCCGGCGCCACGCCCCGGACGGTGCGTGACGCAGGCCTGGTCGAGGGCCGGGCATCGTGGCTGGAGCGGCCGTCGGAACTCTTCGAGACCCTCCGGGCTTTCGACAGCCGTCGGGGATCGACGCATGCCCGCACCTACGCCAACCGGGCCTTCCGGCTGGGCATCGCCCTCGCGGCGGTCGACCTGGTCACCTCGGAACGCGAGCTACATGCGATCGAGGCAATGCGCGGCATGCTGCTGCGGGCCGCCTCCCCCGCCGGCAGCGGTCCGCCCGGCGAGGCCCCGGCCGGTACTTCGGCGGCACGCCCAGCGACGAAAGACGGTCCCGAACCGGTACCGGTGCCCGCACCGGTAGAACTACCACCGGCTCGTCCGATCGAGGACCTGCTGCGCGAGCTCGACGAGCTCGTCGGCCTGGCCGGCGTGAAAGCCGAGGTCAAGCTGGTGGCGAACCTGCTCACCGTGCAGAAGCTCCGCCTGCAGCGGGGTCTTCCGGCGTTCGAGGCCAGCCGGCACCTGGTCTTCACCGGCAACCCCGGAACCGGCAAGACGACCGTGGCGCGTCTGCTCGCCGAGATCTACCGGACCCTTGGCGTGGTGGCCCTGGGCCATCTCGTCGAGACCGACCGGGCCGGTCTGGTTGCCGGGTACGTCGGCCAGACCGCGCCGAAGGTCACCGCCGTCTTCGACAGGGCCGACGAAGGCGTGCTGCTCATCGACGAGGCCTACACGCTGGCCAGGGGCGGCGAACGCGACTTCGGGCAGGAGGCGATCGACACCATCGTCAAGCTCATCGAGGACCGACGCGACCGGATCGTGGTCATCGCCGCCGGTTACCCCGACGAGATGGCCGAGTTCGTCGGTTCGAATCCCGGGCTGCGGTCGCGGTTCCCCAAGACGATCGCGTTCCCCGACTACGACACCGACGAACTCGTGCTGATTTTCCGCCGGCTCGGCGAGCGCAACCGCTACGCCCCCGACGAGGTGGCGACCGCCAAGGCGCGGGCGTTCTTCGATGCCCAACTCCGGGACAAGGGCTTCGGCAATGCCCGGCTGGCGCGCAACCTGTTCGAAGCCGCGGTCGCCAACCACGCCAGCCGGGTGGTCGGACTCCCGCACGCCACCGACGAGCAGCTGTCGACCATCGTCGAAGCCGACATCCCCGAGACCCTCGATCCCTGAGCCACCCGGCGTCCAGCCCCGCACAGGGCCGGAGATCGGGTGCCGTCTACCGTGGGTCCATGACCGCCGCCCTCGTCGTCATCTTGCTGCTGCTGCTGATCGGCGGCGTCGTCGGGTTCGTCTCCCTGTGCCGCAACCGCCCCGGTGGCCGCGCTGCATCGGCACCCGGGCGTGGTGCCATCGACCCGTTCACCATCAACGAGCCGTGGCGCCGGTTCGTGCAGAACGCCCTGCAGGCCCGCTCCCGCTTCGACGATGCCGTCGCCACCGCGAAGGACGGTCCGTTGCGGGTACGACTGAAGGAGATCGGCCGCTCGCTCGATACCGGCGTGCGCTCGACGTGGGACACCGCCCAACAGGGCCAGCTGCTGCGCAACGCCCGCCGCGCCATCGACGTCGCCCAGGTGCAACGGCGGCTGGAGCAGGCACGCCAGGGAACCGACCCGACCGCCGAGGCCACAGCTCGGTCGCTCCAGGCCCAGCTCGAGACGGCGGCCCGACTCGACGCCGTCAGCGCCGAGGCGGAATCCAAGCTGAAGCTCATGACGGCACAGCTCGACGAAGCGGTGGCCCACGCCGCGGAGCTGTCGACGCGCGCCGGCGACGCCACCGAGCTGAGCGGGGTCGAGACCGATATCGCCGACGTGGCGATGCAGATGGAGGCGTTGCGGCTCGCCCTCGAGGAGACCAACCGGCTTGGCGGGACAGGGTAAGCCGGCGCCTGAAGGCGGCCGACCGGCGTCGGTCGTTGTCGATAAGCTCGGCCCATGCTGAAGCTCGCGCGCCGTTGGTGGAAGTACCTCACTGCCAAGCTCACCGGGTCCTTCAACGAGAGGGCCGATCCGAAGGTGCAGCTCGAGCAGGCCATCCTCGAGGCCCAGGAGCAGCACACCCGACTCAAGGAGCAGGCGGCGAACGTCATCGCCATCCAGAAGCAGACCGAGCTACAGCTCAACCGCAAGCTCGACGAACTCGAGAAGGTCACCGGGCAGGCCCGCCAGGCCGTGATCATGGCCGACGACGCAACCAAACGCAGCGACGCCGCCAAGGCGGCGGACTACACCCGCGCCGCCGAGGCCATCGCCACCAAGCTGATCGGCCTCGAGTCCGAGGTCAACGACCTCAAGGCCCGTTCGCTGCAATCGGCCCAGGCGTCGGACCAGGCCAAGGCTGCAGTCGCCCAGAACGCCTCGGCGCTCCAGAAGAGGCTCGCCGAGAAGAACCAGCTCATGGGCCAGCTCGAGCAGGCCAAGATGCAGGAGCAGATGAACACGGCGATGGCGTCGCTCAGCGAGACCGTCGGGGCGGACGTGCCCACGTTCAACGAGATCCGCGACAAGATCGAGGTCCGCTACGCCAAGGCCACCGGCACCGCCGAACTGGCCGGCGAGTCGGTCGAGTCCCACATGCTCGAGATCGAGCAGGCCGCCCAGAACAGCGAGGCGTCGACCCGTCTTGCCGAGATCCGAGCCCAGCTCGGCCTCCAGCCCGCGGCCGTCGCCGACGCGGTCCCGCAGGCGGCCCCGCCCCAGGGCGAGGTCAGCCCCGGCGCCTGATCGCAGACCCGGCCCGACCCGGCCCCCGTCGGGGCGGGCAACCAACCGATCAGGGGGTGAGCACCAGCTCGTCCCGGTGGATCACCTCGACCGGGTCGTCTGCCGCAAGGTCCTCGGTATGGAGGCCCTTCATCCGCTCGAGGTTGCGGGAGCTGACCCGGCACAGCCCCTTCGCGAACACCTCGCCAGCCGGGGTGAGCAGCTCGACGGCCGCACCTCGGTGGAACTGGCCACGAACCTCGACCACGCCCACCGGCAGGAGCGACCCGGCCCCCTGTGACAGGGCGCGGTGCGCACCGGCGTCCACGACCACGGCGCCGTCCGCAGCGACTGCGAAGGCGATCCACAGCTTCTTGGCGGACAGCCGCCGTTCGTGGGCGAGGACCACGGTCCCGACACCGCTGACGCCGGCCACGGCATCGACGAGGACGTCGGGACGGCCCGCCGCCGCGATGACCGCTCGCACACCGGACCAGGCGGCAATCTTCGCCGCCGCCAGCTTCGAAGCCATGCCGCCGCTGCCGCGGGCGGTGCCGGTGCCCCCGGCGAACGCCTCGAGTTCCGCGTCGACCTGGCGGATCTCCTCGATGAGCGAGGCGGACGTGTCAAGTCGTGGATCGGCAGTGAACAGCCCCGGCGTGTCGGTGAGCAACACGAGCAGGTCAGCGCGCACCAGGTGGGCCACCAGCGCGGCGATGCGATCGTTGTCTCCGAACCGGATCTCGGCATCGGTGAGCGCGTCGTTCTCGTTGATGACGGGCACCACTCCGAGGTCGAGCAGCCGCTGCAAGGTGGCCTTGGCGTGCACGTACTGGGCCCGCTCGAAGAAATCGAGCGGCGAAATCAGCACCTGCCCAGCCACGAGCCCCCACGGGGCCAACACCTCGTTGTAGGTCTGCATCAGCCGGCTCTGACCCACCGCGGACAAGGCCTGCAAGGTCCGGCCGTCCCGGGGCCGCTCGGCCAGCCCGAGGGCCGCCATACCTGCCGCCACCGCACCCGAGGACACCGCGAGCACCTGATGTCCCTGGTCGCGCACCGCCGCAATCTCGGCGCACAGCTTGACCACGGCGGCATGGTCGATACGGCCGAGTGCGTCGGTCAGCGACGAGGTACCGATCTTGACGACGACGCGCACGCCAGGCTCACAGTCCGTCTTCGGAGTACTCGAACTCGAAGGAGGCGATGCGGACGGTGTCACCGTCGTGAACGCCGGCGCGGGCCAGGGCCTTCTCGACACCGAGCCGCTTGAGTCGCTGCCGGGCGTAGTCGGCCGCATCGGGGTTGGTCAGGTCGGACAGGGCAACGGCCCGCTCGGCCTGGCGTCCCAGCACGCGGAAGGTGCCGTCGTCGTCGCGCTCGATACGGAACCCCTCGGGAACGGGGCGGTGCACCAGGTACCCGTCGCGTTCGGGCTCGGCCCGGCGGGCCTCGTCCACCAGGTCGGCGAGACGGAACACCAGCAGGTCGAGCCCCTCGCCGGTCACCGAAGAGACCCGCAGATCGGTGAAGTCCTCGTGCCGCTCACCGACCGCACCCTCGAGGTCGGCGCGGGAACCGACGACGACCCGGGGACGGTGCAGCAGTTGCGGCTGGTAGGCCCCCAGCTCGGCGAGCAGCACCCGCTGCTGCTCCTCAGGAGCGGTGCCGTCGATCATGGCCAGATCGAGCAGGATCACCAGAACCCGAGCCCGTTCGACGTGGCGGAGGAACTGGTGGCCCAGGCCCCGCCCCTCGGCGGCACCCTCGATGAGGCCGGGGATGTCGGCCATGACGAAGTCACGACTGTCCCCCACCCGGACGACACCGAGGTTGGGTTCGAGCGTGGTGAAGGGATAGTCGGCGACCTTCGGTTTGGCCGCGGAGACCCGCGAGATCAGCGTCGACTTACCGACGTTCGGGTAGCCGACCAGGGCCACGTCGGCGACGAGCTTCAACTCGAGCCGCAACCAGCGCTCCTGGCCCTCCTCGCCCTGCTCGGCGAAGGTCGGGGCACGACGGTGGTTGGACAGGAACGAGGCATTGCCCCGACCACCCCGGCCGCCCTCGCCCGCCAGCCAACGGTCGCCGTCGCCCACCAGATCGACCAGCACGGTGCCATCCCGGTCCTTCACCACCGTTCCGACCGGTACGTGGGTGACCATGTCCTTGCCGGTGCTGCCGTTGAGCTTCTTGCCCTTGCCGTGGACACCGTCGCCGGCCCGGCGATGCGGATGATCGCGATAGGCGATGAGCGAACTCACATTGCGGTCCGCCACCAACCAGACATCGCCACCCTTGCCACCGTCACCGCCGTCGGGGCCGCCTCGGGGCACGTAGGTCTCACGGCGGAACGACACACAGCCAGCTCCGCCGTCACCTCCTCGCACGTTGATGGCACATTCGTCGATGAAGGACGACACGGCTGCCCAGGATAGGCGTCGCGCCCCCGTCGCCCGTTCCCGGGCCCGGCGCAGCCCACCGGGCGGCGGCGCCCGACCGTCACTGTCGGTCCCTACGATGGAGACCCACGCCTTCAGCGGTGACGGTTGGCAGACCGCCCGCCGAGGAGGAGGAACGCACCATCCCAGCCCACGACCAGCACCCAGCCCACGACCAGCACCCAGCCCACGACCCGCGGCAGCCGGACTCACCACGGTCGCTCCAGCACGAGCGACCACGAAACCACATCTGGGCGGCCACCATGCGCGGCATCGACACCGATGCCGGCCTGGTGCTCGCCCATCGCAGCGCGCCACCGCCCCTCGTCCAGGGTCGCCTGGTGGTCCGAGAGGACCGCGAGACGCACGAGGAGCGCTCTCTCGCCGTGGGAGCCACCCGCTCGACCGGCGCCGGTGACCGGCTCCGCCCCGAGGAACCCGATCCCTTGCGTACCTGTTTCGAGCGTGACCGCGACCGCATCCTGCACGCCAACGCGTTCCGGCGCCTGGCCGGCAAGACCCAGGTGTTCGTCTTCCCCGCCGACCATCAGCGCACCCGGTTGACCCACGCGCTCGAAGTCGCCCAGGTGGCGACGGCGGTTTCGCGCGCAGTCGGGCTGAACGTGCCGCTCACCGAAGCCATCGCGCTCGGCCACGACTGCGGCCACGGCCCCGGGGGCCATGCCAGCGAGGATGCCCTCGATCTGTACCTGCCCGAGGGCTACAACCACGCAATCTGGGGGGCCGACGTCGTGCTGGCGCCGCTCAACCTGTGCCGGGAAACCCTCGACGGTATCCGCCACCACTCGTGGTCGCTGCCGACCCCGACGACCCCGGAAGGCGTCGTGGTCAGCTGGGCCGACCGCTGCGCCTACAGCGCCCACGATCTCGAGGACGCGGTGCGCGCCGGCATCGTGGCGGTCGGCGACCTACCGGCCGAGGTGGCCGACGTCGTCGGTCGCACCCGTTCGGAGCAGTTACGCACGTTCGTGCACGCTCTGGTCGCATCAATCGCCGAGCACGGGGTGGTCGGCATGGATGCGGTGCACGCCGGCGGACTCGCCGCGCTGCGGGCCTTCAACTACGAGCGGATCTACATGCGCCCGGAGTCCGTGGCCCAAGGCGCGGCGGTCATCGACGTGCTGCGAGCGCTCGTCGACTATTTCCTCGAACGCCCCGAGGCCCTCCCCGTCCTCACCGATCCGCCCGACGACCCGGTGCGTGCCGTGGTGGCCTACGTGGCCGGCATGACCGACCGCTACGCGTTCGACAAGGCCGTGCAGCTGCTCGGCTGGCGCCAAGACCGACTTCCCCGCGGCATCGACCTGCCCGCCGCCTGAGTCGATCGCCTCCACCCGTCAGGGCCCGAGCGCCCGGTCGCCGAGGCCTGAGGTTCAAACGGTCCGGGCCCGGGGTCCGTCCGGGCGAGGCACGGGAGGGGTCGGGCGACCCCGGTCGGCCGCCTCCCGAAAACGTCAGTGGCCCCGCCCGAAGGCGGAGCCACTACATCGTTCGGTGCGCCGGGTTCGCTCCCGGCGGCGATCGGTCAGTCCCCGAAGACGTTGACGACCCGACGGCCCCTGGCGGTCCCGAAGGCCACCTTTCCAGCCGCCATGGCGAACAGGGTGTCGTCGCCACCCCGACCCACGTTCTCACCGGGGTGGAAGCGGGTGCCGCGCTGACGAACCAGGATCGAGCCCGCCTTGACCTGGGTTCCGGCGAATGCCTTCACCCCGAGTCGCTGGGCATTGGAATCGCGGCCGTTGCGGGTTGAACCGCCGCCTTTGGTCTTCGACATGGCGAAACGCTCCTCAGCCCTTGATCGAGGTGATCTCGATGGTGGAGTACTTCTGACGATGGCCCCAGCGGCGACGCTCGTTGGCCTTTGACTTGTAGGTGAAACCAACGACTTTCGGACCCTTGGTCTCGCCAACCACTCGAGCGGTGACCGAAGCCCCGTTGAGTTGGCTGGGAGTGGCCTTCACGTTGTCACCATCTACCACCAGCACAGGCGAGAAGCTGACCTCGGCATCGACGTCGGAGCCCAAGAGCTCCACCGCGAGCCGCTGGCCCTCTTCCACCCGGTACTGCTTGCCCCCGGTTTTGATCACGGCATACATAGCGGTCCGGGATTGTAGTCGGTCAGAACCGTCGAACCGAAAGCGGCGCTCACGCGTCCTCCCCCACAAGGTCCTCGTCGAGGATCACGCCTCGTCCGGAGCAGTGGGTGCAGGCGCAGGAAACCGACTCGATCAGGCCCTCGCCGATGCGCTTGCGGGTCATCTCGACCAGGCCCAACTCGGAGATCTCGAAGACCTGGGTCCGGGTCTTGTCACGGGCGAGGGCCTCACGGAAGGCCCGGATCACCTCATCACGGTTGTTCCGGATCTCCATGTCGACGAAGTCGATCACGATGATGCCGCCGATGTCGCGTAAGCGCAGCTGACGAGCGATCTCGATCGCGGCCTCGAGGTTGTTACGGAAGACCGTTTCCTCGAGACTCGACTTCCCGACGTTCTTGCCGGTGTTTACGTCGATGACCGTGAGGGCCTCGGTGTGCTCGATGATGAGCGAACCGCCCGAGGGCAGCCACACCTTGCGATCGAGGGCCCTTAGCCGCTGCTCGTGGACGTGGTGGCGCTCGAACAGCGGCAGGGGCTCGGTGCCGGTGTCGAAGAACTCGACGCGGTCGGCCGTAGTGGGTGAGATGGACGCGACGTAGGACCGGACCTCCTCGAAGAGGGCCCGGTCGTCGATGATGATACTGCGGTACTCGTCGTTGAACTCTTCGCGGATGACCCGCAACGCCAAGTCGGGCTCCCGGTAGAGCAGGGCCGGGCTGGCCGAGCGCTTGGAGAGGGCCTCGATGGCCGTCCACTGGTCGAGCAGCCGACGCACGTCACGCTCGATCTCCTCCTCGGTGACGCCCTCAGCGGCAGTACGGACGATGACACCGTGCTGCGGCGGCTTCACCTGATCGAGGATGTGGCGCAGGCGCTTGCGTTCGTTGTCCGGCAGCCGCTTGGAGATGCCGTAGGTCGAGCTGTTCGGGATGAGCACCACGAAACGGCCCGGCAGCGACACCTCCTGGGTGAGGCGGGCGCCCTTGTGGGCGATGGGGTTCTTGGTGACCTGGCAGACGATGGTCTGACGGGCACGCAGCACCTGTTCGATGCGGGGCTTGCCCCCCGGGCCCGAGGCGGGACCCTCGAGGTCCTCCTTCTCGTACTGCACGTCGCCGCGGTAGAGCACCGCGTTCTTCGGCGTGCCGATGTCGACGAAGGCAGCTTCCATCCCGGGCAGCACGTTCTGCACCTTGCCGAGGTAGATGTTGCCGTGGATCTCGGCAACGTCGTCCGCCGGACGGGACACGTAGTGCTCGACGAGCGAGCGCCCCTCGAGCACGGCGATCTGGGTGGCCTTCGGCGCGACGTGGACGCACATCACATAGCGTCCGACCGGACGACCCTTGCGCTCCTTGCCCTTGCGGCGGCGCAGGGCCCGCTCGTCGAGCTCGACCGGGTCGTCGTCGTAGAGCACCTGCTCGACCGGCTGGAGCTGCTCAGCCTGGTTGCGGCCACCGCGCGGGTCAGCCTGGCGCGGTTCGCCGGTGCGGTTGCCCCCGCCCTCGCGCTTGCTACCACCCCTACCGCGACCCCCGCGACGTCGCCGCCGGGCGGGTCCGTCCTCACCCTCGCCGCCCTCCTCCGCTGCGGGCCCTTCGGGCTCGGTGGGGACGGGCTGGACCGGAGCCGGCATCGAGTCGCCGATCCGCGGCTTGCGCGGTACCAACGCCCGCTCGGCTGCCTCGACCGACTGGGGCTTGCCCTCGAAGTGGCGGTCGGGCAGCTCGGGGTTGCGGGCGTCGTCGAGTGCGGTCGGCTCACGCACCTCGCCGCTCACCGCAGCCGGCGCACGTTCGGCGGGTCCAGCAGCCGTGTCGCTGGACCCGTCGGTGCCTCCGGGTTCGCTCGCAGCGCCCTCTCGGCCGCCCGCCTGACCGCCCCGGCCGCGACCGCCTCGCCGGCGGCTGCTCCCCGAGCGCCCCTCGCGTGGCGCGCCGTCTGCACCCGCGGAACCCGCGGCACCCGCGGCACCGTCTTCTCCGGCCTCGCTCACCGAATGCATCTCGGCGTCGCCCGCAGTGGCCGATCGGGCCTGCCGCGGGGGTTGCCCGCCGGCCGGCCCGCGGGCGTCGGGATCGCCATCCTCAGCCGATGAGGTCACCCGGTGGCCCGGGCCAGGTGCTGCCTCGGCGGGACCGCCTTCACGCCCCTCCGGGGCGGTCGGGCCCGCGACGACCGGAAGAGCGGCCGTTTCAGCTGAGCTGACGGGGGTGTGCGTGTTGGACCTCACCGTCGGCGTGGCCGGCGACGGTGAGAGATCGGATCCAGGTGTGACCGGGACCTCTGCCATGGGCGTTCCTTCTCATGTGGCGCACGTCTCGGTGCGCAGCCACGGAAGCGGACCGGCGGGCAGCGCAAGGGGCTCCTGCCGTCCGTCCTCGTGGTCGATCCATTGGGCAAGCCTGACCACCCGACGTTCCCGCCACATCGGTCCGAGGGCGCCGATGAGCTCGGCAGGCCGCAGGGTCCGGGGCTGGGTTCCGATCTCGGCGCGTAGGACCACGCCCGGGTCGTCCGGGACATGTTCGCATCCGGCACCGGCGCAATCGGCACGATCGCAACCGACCTGGCTGCGGTCGAGGGACAGGGAGCGGACGTAGGGCCGGATGTCGTCGTTGACGGTCTTGCCCTTGCGTTCGCGGGTGATGAACACGGATTGCGCGTCGAGCAGCGCATCCACCGCTGCGGCGGCATCGTCGAGCGAGCCGCCGTCCAGGCCGATCGACCACGTCGAACTGGTGACGGCCTCCTGAAGCGAGATTCCACCGATCGAGGGCACCACGGCGACGGCCGTGCAGTCCACCCCCATCGGCAGCACTGCGCTGAACCGTTCGGTCAGCGAAGCGAGGGTGTCCTCGTCGATGTCGTCGACTAGGTCGACGTCGAGGTATTCGGCCCAGGACTCGTGGGCGACCGAGAGTGCCAGGCCGAAGTGGAACCTCGGCCGTGGCGAGAACCCGCCGGAATAGGCGACCGGGAGGTCGGCCCGCCGCAACGCCCGCTCCCAGATCCGGGCGAGGTCGCGATGGGACACGAACCGGACCTTGCCGAGCTTGGTGAAGCGGGCCCGGACCCTCATGTGCTGCCCACCTCGACCGGCTCCGACGGCGCCGCCCGACGGCCGAGCAGCGAGACCGGTACGACATGGCCGACGGAGAGGTCCTGGCCGGTTCCCTGGCTCCCGCCCGCCGGTGGCACCGCCGAGGCGACCACATGCTCGATCCCGTAGCCGGTACAGGCCCCACAGTCGTAGCAGGGCGTCCAGCGGCAATCGGGCAGACCCACCGCGTCGAGGGCATCGCGCCAGTCCTGCCACAGGAAGTCCTTGTGCAGACCCGCCGACACGTGGTCCCACGGCAAGGCCTCGTCCTCGGTGCGGTGCCGGTGCACGTACCAGTCGGCCGACAGGCCGGCATTGGCGAGCGCATCGACCCAGCGGTCGAGCCGGAAGTGCTCCGTCCATTCCTGGAAGGTGCCACCGTTGCGCCAGACCTCTTCGATGACGGCACCGACCCGACGATCGCCACGCGACATCAGCCCCTCGATGAGGGTGGCCTTGGGGTCATGCCAGCGCAGCTGCACGCCGCGTGACTTTCGGGCGTCGTTGCGTAGCAGGTTGATCTTGCGTTCGAGCTCGGAAACCGTGTTCTGACCGAACCACTGGAACGGGGTGAACGGCTTGGGGACGAATCCTCCGACCGACACGGTTACCGACGTGCCCTTCTGATGCCGTTGGCCGATGGCCACGCAGTTGCGGGCCAACTCGGTGATGCCGAGGGTGTCCTCGTCGGTCTCGGTGGGTAACCCGGTTAGGAAATAGAGCTTTACCCGGCGCCAGCCGCTCGAGAACGCGCCGTCGACCGCGGCGTAGAGGTCTTCCTCACGGATGAGCTTGTTGATGACCTGACGCATCCGCCAGGTACCCGCCTCGGGAGCGAAGGTCAGCCCGGCGCGGCGGGCTTTCTGCAATTGCGCGGCGAGGCCAACGGTGAACGCATCGACCCGTAGCGAGGGCAGGGCGACGGTGATGTTGTCGTCGAGGCCCATGATGCCGCCGACCACCGCCTCGATGCCGGAGAAATCGGCGGTCGAGAGCGAGGTCAGCGCCACCTCGTCGTAGCCGCTGCGCCGCAACCCGTCCGCCACCATCGATCGAACCTGCTCGGCCGACCGTTCGCGCACGGGACGGGTGATCATGCCGGCCTGGCAGAAGCGGCAGCCCCGGGTACAGCCCCGGAAGACCTCGACGTTGAGCCGGTCGTGTACGACCTCGGTGAGCGGGACCAGCTGCTGGCGCGGGTAGGGCCAGTCTTCCAGCGAGGCGATGGTCCGCTTCTCGATGCGGGCGGGGACGTCGGGGTAACGGGGCTCGATCGCCACCAGCCGCGGCCCGTCGTAGGTGACCGCGTACATGGACGGCACATACACCCCCGGAACCGACGCCAGCCGGCGAAGGACCTGGACGCGGGAACCCTCGGTGCGGCCGGACCGCTTCCAGTCGGCCACGACCTCGTTGATCTCGGACACGACCTCCTCGCCGTCGCCGAGCACGAAGGCATCGACGAAGTCGGCGAGCGGTTCGGGGTTGTAGGTGCAATGGCCACCGGCGATGACCAGCGGGTGCTCTTCCCGACGCTCCTCGACGCGGACCGGCACACCGGCGAGGTCCACGCAGTTGAGGAGGTTCGTGTAGGTCAGCTCCGCTGCCAGGTTGAAGCCGAGGACGTCGAAGCTGCCCGCCGGCAGGTGGTTCTCCAGGGAGAACAGCGGCACCCGGTGCGTACGTAGCTCGCTCTCTAGGTCGGTCCACGGGGCGTAGGTGCGCTCGGCAACCGCGTCGTCGCGCTCGTTGAGGATCTCGTAGAGGATCTGCAGCCCCTGGTTGGGCAGCCCGACCTCGTAGGTGTCGGGGTAGATCAGCAGCCAGGCGGCCTTGTGGGGGGCGTGGACCGGGGTCTGGGCACCGTCCTCGCACCCGATGTAGCGTGCGGGTCGCTCTACCCGGGACAGCAGCGGTTCGAGGCGGGGCCAAACGGATGACATGTCCGGCTCAGGTTACTCGACGGTGCCGCCGACGCTGCGGCTGCCCGGCCGGGCCGATCAGCGGAACCGGTGCATGTGGACCGACAGCACGATGCCGATACCGGCGCAGGTGGTCAGCATCGAGGAGCCCCCATAGCTCAGGAACGGCAGCGGGATGCCGGTGACCGGCATGATCCGCATGCTCATGCCGACGTTCTCGAACACCTGGAACATGATCATGGCCAGCACCCCGCAGCACAGCAGGGTCCCGAAATCCTCGCGGGCCAGTTGCGCCACCCTCAGCACCCGCAAAGACAGCACCAGGAACAGCGCCAGCACGGCCGAGGCGCCGATGAAACCCAACTCCTCCCCCACGACGGTGAAGATGAAGTCGGTCTGCTGTTCGGGGACCCGCCCGTCCTGGGTCTGCGGGCCCTTGCCCCAGCCGCGGCCGGTGAGCCCACCGAGGCTGATCGCCGTCTCGGACTGGTCGACGTTGTAGCTCTCGGCAAGCCCGTTGTCACGGTCTGACGAGCGCTCGATGAACACGAGCAACCGGTCACGCTGGTACTGGGCGAGCAGGTCGCTGTTGAGCACGGCCACCGTGCCCAACATGCCCAGCACCATCAGGGCGGCGAGGTAGCGGGCGCGTACCCCGACCACCGCAAGCAGGGTCAGGGTCACGATCACGAATACCAGCACGGTGCCGAGGTCCGGCTGGAGCAGGATCAGGCCCATCGGCAGGCCGGCGATGATCAGGGCCGCGATCACCCGCTTGGGTGTCAGATCGTGGCGATGGCTCGACAGGTACGCCGACACGGTGATGATCAGGGCGAGCTTGGCCGGCTCGGACGGCTGCAGCTGGAACGGCCCGAACCCGAACCAGGCTTGCGCGCCCTTGACGTTCTGACCCATGACCAGCACCCCGGCGAGCATTATCAGCGCACCGGGGTAGAACACCACCGCCCACTCGCGCAGTTTCCGGTAGTCCACGAAGGCGAAGCCCGCCATCAGGCCCAGGCCCAGCAGGAGGGCGAGAAGCTGCCGGGCGACCATCCCGGTATGGGGATCGGGACCGCTGCCCTTGGTGGCACTGAAGATGGCCGCCAGGCCGATGCAGCTCAGCAGCAGGCTCAGCCCGAGCAGACTCCAGTCGAGGTGGCGGTGGGGTGCACCGGGGTCGCGGCGCAAGGACTCGACCGACGGGGACGGCCTGGTCAGGATCGACACGACGGCCTCTCTGCCGCGGTGCCGGAGCGGTCACGGCGCCGCAGCCGCCGCCGGGCCGCGGCACCGACGGCGGCAGCGACGGGCAACAGCAGCAACGGCGCACCGGACCGCTGTGGTGCGGTTGTTCCCGGTCCGGGCGGAAGGGTCGTGGGCGGCTGGGTCGACGCGGGCGGCGCCGTGGTGGCCACCGTCGTCGGTGCCGCCGTGGTGGCGGGCACGGTCTGCGGGGGCGTGGTCGTCGCCGGAGGGGTCGGCGTGGTGGGTGACGGGGTGGTGGGTGACGGCGTGACGGTGGTCGCCGACGATGGCCCCGGCGGGCCAACCGTCGGCGCGGTGGCCGGGGCCGGCGCCGGGACGGCGAGCGGTCGGATCCCCGCCAGCCACTCGAAGACCTGCCGGACGAGCGGCGCCGCTGTCTCGGCGGCGAAGCCGGCCTCCTCGATCACGGCCACCACGACGTAGCGGGCATCGGGGACCGGGCCGAACGCGGCGAAGATCGCCGTGTCCGCTTTCGGGGGCACCTCGGCGGTACCGGTCTTGCCGGCCACCGCGAAGGAGGAAAGCGGGAACCCCTGGAACGCTCCGAACGCCGTCCCGTCCTTGTCGCTGACCACACGGGAGAGCCCGTCGACGACCGGGTTGCGGACCGCGGCGGGCAGGCTCACGGCCCCGGTCTTACGGGCGGCGTAGGACCGCCGCACGCTGCCGGCATCGTGGTCGAGCAGGGCCCTGGCCACCGACGGGGCATGCAACGTCCCCCCGTTGGCGAGCGCGGCGTAGGCGTTGGCCAATTGCAGCGGCGTGACGCCGACGTCGCCCTGGCCGATGGCCAGGTTGACGTTGTCGCCGGTGAACCACTCGCCGAAGGGAAAGGCCGTGGGGTTGTTGTCGTGGCGGGCCTTCTTGAACGCCGGGTCCGAGATCAGCCCAGCGGCCTCGCCCGGCAGCTGCACCCCGGTGACGGTACCGAGGCCGAACTCGCGGGCGGTGTCCTGGATGGCCGACTGGCCGAACGAATCCTGCTTGACCCACATCTGTTCACCGAGCCGGTAGAAGTAGACGTCGCTGGAGACGGTCATGGCACGCCGCACGTCGATCTTGCCGTAGCGGGTTCCTCCGGCATTCTGGAACACGCAGGTGTCGGTGCAGTCCTCGAGCTCGTAGCTGCCGTTGTCGGTGATGACCTCGTCGGCGGCGATCACGCCGCGCTCGAGTGCCGCCACTGCGGTGAACGGCTTGAAGGTCGAGCCGGGTGAGTAGAGGCTCTGGATCGCCCGGTTGGTGAAGGGGAAGAAGGCGGCGGGGTCGTTCAGCTCGTTGAAGCGGTAGACGCTGATACCGCCGATGAACTCCGACGGGTCGTAGGTCGGGTAGCTGGCCATCGCCAGCACCTCGGCGTTGGAGGCGTCGAGCACGACGAGCGCCCCCGCCGGGGCGCGGAGGTCCGGATCGGTCGGTCGCCGCTTGGTCTGTTTGCGGGCAGCGATCAACGCCTCTTGCAGCTTGATCTCGACGTGTTGCTGCAGATCGGCGTCGATGGTGAGCTGCAGGTCGCTACCCGGCGTCGACGGCACGTCGGAGCGGGTGCCGATCTCCCGTTCGGTGGCGTCGACTTCGATCGTACGCCGGCCCGGCGTCGCCCGCAGCTCGCCCTCGAAGATCCGCTCCACCCCGGCTTTACCGATGTCGTCGCCCGGCTCGTATGCCTTGGGGTCCTCCTCGCGGGCCTTCAACTCCTCGCTGTTGATGGCGCCGGTGTAGCCGACGGCGTGCGCCGCCAGGGTGCCGAGGGGGTAGGTCCGGATCTGTTCACGGACCACGTCGACCGAGGGGAACTCGTAGAGGCGCTCGAGCAGATACGTCTCGAGTTCGTTGCTGACGTCCTCGGCGATCGGAACAGGCTTGAGCGGGTCGTAACGCGGGTCCTCGATCCGAGCGGCGACATCGGACACCTTGGTCGGGTAACCGGCCCCGTTCAGGGCCCGGGCCAGCCGTAGCTCGAGACCCTCGGGGTCCTCGAGCTCCGCGAACTGCTGCCGGTCGATGGTGATGACGATGGATTCCCGGTTGTCGACCAGGACTTTTCCGTTGCGGTCGAGGATGCGCCCACGCACGCCCTCGTAGGAGACCTCGCGCAGGCGAGGCCCGCCGAACACCTCCTCGACGGTGGTGTGCCGCAAAACCTGGAGGTAGTAGAGGCGGGCGAACAACGCCGAGAACATCGACACCACAACGATGCCGACGAGGGCAACGCGAAGGGCAGGCTGCTCGGCGGACATCAACCCCCATTTGAGCAGAGCCGGGACGGCCAACGGGTTCGGCCGGCCGAACCGATGCGAATGCGCAGGTCCGCCACCGTCTCAGCCGGGCACGCGAACCGGGGCCTCGGGAGCGAAGACCCACCCCCACAGCCGTATCAGCGGCAGGCCCAACACGCTGTTGACCATCCCGGCCACCAACGCCACCCTGATGGTCGTGCCCGGCGTCGCCAACACCGCGTCGAGAAGTCGACCGGCCACGACCCACACGACGATGCCGACCGCCGTCCCTACACCCATGAGAAGCATGCGGGCCAGCCGACGACGGGTCGCCATCTGCAACTGGATCGACCCCACGGCAAAGGCCAGCAGCGCGTAGATGAGGGCGCTCAACCCGAGCGGGGTCTGCAGGAAGATGTCATAGGACAACCCGAGGACGAACCCCACCACCGCCCCGCGGTCCGGTCCGACGGCAACCCCCGCCGACACCGCCAGTAACAGGGTGAGCTCGGGGCGGACGCCGAACAGCGACAGATGGCTCACCACACCGGCCTGCACGATCATCGCCACCAGCACGACGCCGGCCGCCCGCAACAGCAGCAGGGCCCGATCGACCGTCACCCCTTCGGCTCCCACAGCAGCACCGTCACGAACGACAGGCTCGCCGGGCCGACCACCGGTTCGACCTCGACGCCGCTCACCCGGTTCCGCCCGCCCGCAGAACCGCTTGGTTCGGGGACCCGGCTGATCGCGCCGACCACGATGTCGGGCGGAAAGACGCTCCCGCCGAGCCCGGAGGTGACCACGGCATCACCGACGTGCACGAAATCGACGGCGAGCTCACCCTGCACCTGCAGCGGACGCCCCGCCCCCCGGCCCCGCAGGACGAAGTTCGTCGGTGCCACCGCAGAAGCCGGCCGCACGCCGACCCCGAAATTGCCGGCGTCGACCAACTCCACGACGGCCTGACTGTCGGTCACCTCGGCGATGCGGCCGACCAGACCAGCCTGGGTCACGACCACCATCGCCGGACGGATCCCCGACGACGCGCCCTTGTCGATGCGGACGTTGTTCTCGAAGTTGGCGACCGGCCCGGAGATGACCCGGGCGATGCGCCCCTCGGTGTTCGCCGCGGTGATGATCTGCAGCTGGGCCTTCAGCTCGTCGAGCTGCTGCTGGGCGTTCTGCTCCCGCAGCGGGTCCGATTCCAGCTTCTCGATCTGCAGCCGGAGCGCCGCGTTCTCCTCCTCGAGGTCGCTGTAGTCGGTGACTCCACGCCAGGCGTCGCGGAACGGGGACATGGCGAAGTCACCGATGCCGACCACCGGCTCGAACACGCTGCGGACGCCGCGCTGAACTGCCCCCAGCGGACCAAAGCCTCGAAAATCCAGGGTGACCAGGGATAACGCAGTGGCGATGATCAGCAGGAGTACGAAGCGGGAACGGCTGCTGCGCGTGGGTCGGAGCACGGGTGGTCCATGATGCCACTACGGGCGGGGCTGCAGGGCCCGCTCAGGTGAATGCCGAGGAGAACAGTACGTTCTTCAGCGCCTCGAACTCCTCGAGCGCCTGACCAGAACCGAGCGCCACGCAGTACAGCGGGTTGGCGGCGATGCGGATGGGCATCCCCGTCTCATGGGCCAGCCGACGGTCCAACCCGTTGAGCAGCGCCCCACCGCCGGCCAGGGTGATGCCCTGTTCCATGATGTCCGCGGCCAACTCGGGCGGCGTCTTGTCGAGGGTCACCCGCACGGCGTCGATGATGGAGGACACCGGTTCGCCAATTGCCTCGCGTATCTCACCGGTGGTGATGGTGATGGTCTTGGGCAACCCGGAGATGAGGTCACGGCCGCGAACCTCGGCCTGGAGTTCCTCGGCCAGGGGCCAGGCGCTTCCGAGCGCCATCTTGACCTCCTCGGCCGTACGCTCGCCCAGCGCCAGGCTGTATTCCTTCTTGATGTACTGGATGATGGCCTCGTCGAGTTCATCGCCGCCCACGCGGACCGACTCGGAGGCGACGATCCCGCCGAGGGAGATCACGGCCACCTCGGTGGTGCCACCGCCGATGTCAACAATCATGTTGCCCGTAGGCTCTTGCACCGGCAGACCGGCACCGATGGCCGCTGCCATCGGTTCCTCGATGATGTGAGCCGGCTTGCGCGCCCCGGCGTACTCCGCGGCCTCGAGCACCGCCCGCTGCTCCACCCCGGTGATACCGGACGGTACGGCAATCACCATGCGGGGCTTCACCCAACGGCGGTGGTGCACCTTGTGGATGAAGTAGCGCAGCATCTTCTCGCAGATGTCGAAGTCCGAGATGACGCCGTCCTTCAATGGACGCACAGCCTGGATGTGGCTCGGCGTCCGACCGATCATGCGCTTGGCCTCGGTCCCGACCGCAAGCGGCCGACGATCGTGCACGTCGATTGCGACCACGGACGGCTCGTTGAGCACGATGCCCTGGCCACGCACGTAGATGAGGGTGTTCGCTGTTCCGAGGTCGACCGCCATATCGCGGCCTACGAATCCGGTCAGCCTGTCAGCCATGGCAACCCCCCGATCTGACGAGCAAGGACAGCGCTGAGGTTACGAGGCGCCTGCGAGGTCCACAAGAGGAACGGACGGTCAGCTGCTCTGAGCCAGGCCGGGAAAGAAGATGTCGAGTTCGCGCACGGCGGACTCCGCCGAGTCGGAGCCGTGGATGAGGTTCTGGGTGAAGTCGATGCCGAGGTCGCCCCGGATCGTCCCCGGATCGGCCTTGCGGCAATTGGTGGCGCCCATCATGGTTCGGACCACCTCGAAGGTGTCCTGGGGGCCCTCGACCGCCAGGGTGACCACGGGACCACTCGACATGAAGGCCACCAGATCGCCGTAGAAGGCCTTGCCGACGTGTTCGGCGTAGTGGCGGGCGAGGGTGTCCTCGTCGAGTCGGCGCAGCTCCATGGCGGCGATACACAAGCCACGTCGTTCGAAGCGGCTGATGATCTCACCGGCGAGGCCGCGGGCGACGGCGTCGGGCTTGCAGATGACGAGGGTTCGGTCCACGAAGCACTAAAGCTAGTGGGTCGGCGGCCACTGCGCCGCGGGGTCGGGCCACCCGGAACGGGTCCCGCCGCCCTCAGCGTTGTTCGTCGACCTTCGAGCGCAGCACCGAGCGCGCAGCCCCGACCAGGTACAGCGAGCCGGTGACCAGGATCAGGTCAGACGGCGACGCCGCGGCGAGGGCCCAGTCGATGCCTTGCTCGATCGTCGAGGCCACCCGACAGGCGATGCCGATCGATGCAGCCGCCAAGGCCAACTCGTCCGCCGGCAGGGCCCGGGGTGAGGTCGGGGTACAGGTGATGACCATGTCGAAGCGATCGGCCCGCAACGCCTGCAGCATGATTTGCGGGTCGCGCCCTTCGAGCATGCCGCACACGAGGATGCGGTGACCCTCGACGGCGAAGCCTTCCTCGAGCACGGCCGCGGCCGCTTCGGCGCCGTCGGGATTGTGGGCACCGTCGAGGATCACCAGCGGGTTGCGGCGCATCACCTCGAAGCGCCCGGCGACCTCGGCGGCGGCGAAGCCGTCGGCGACAACGTCGGGATCGAGCGCCCGGTCGAAGAAGGCCGAGGTGGCCATCAGTGCCAGCGATGCATTCCTCCCCTGGTGGGCACCGTGCAGCGGCACGAACAGCTCGGTGAGACGCTGAAAGGGCGTCCGCACGTCGATCAGGCGCCCGCCGACGGCGAGTCGGTTGGCCTCGAGCTCGAAGTCCTCGCCGGCCACCAGCGCCACCGCAGGGCCCTCGCCGAGGAAGACCTCACGCAGTGCCGGGTCGGTCTCGCCGAGCACCAAGGTCGAGGTCGGCTTGATGATCCCGGCCTTCTCCTCGGCGATCTTGCGGCGCCAGTCGCCCACGAAATCGGTGTGGTCCCGGCCGATGTTGGTGATGACCGCAACGTCGGCGTTGACGATGTTGGTGGCGTCGTAGCGCCCCATCACCCCGACCTCGACAACCGCGACGTCGACGGCCTCGTCGGCGAAGAGCGCGAAGGCACAGGCGGTCAGGCATTCGAAGTGGCTGGGCCGGTGCTGCAACATCGTTTCGAACATCGACAGCTGCTCGACCGCATCGGCGAAACGTCCATCGTCGATCTCGACGTCGTCGATACGGATGCGCTCGTTGTACCGCTCGAGGTGGGGGCTGGTGTAGGTGCCGACCTTGAGGCCGTGGGCCATCAGCAGGCGGGTCGTCATCCGGGCGGTGGAACCCTTGCCATTGGTGCCGGTGATGTGGATCACCGGATAGGCGATGTGCGGGTCACCCCACAGTCGGGCGATGTCGGCCATCGCTTCGAGCGACAAGCCCTCGTAGACACCGGTACGGACCTCAAGGTTGATATGGGCGTCGAGGTAGGCCAAGGCCTCGTCGAAGTTCACCGCGTGCCTCGTGTGGGGGTGGGTGGGGTGACCGGGTGACCGGCTCGCTCAGGACGCAGCGCGCCGGGGGCGGGGCTGGGTACGGACATGCTGGGCCCGGCGTACCACCGTCGGGTACACCTTTTCCCGAACGTGGTTCTCGTCGATCTCAACGCGGACGGCGTCCTTCTCGGACGGCAGGTCGTACATCACCCCGAGGAGCACTTCCTCGAGAATGGCTCGCAGCCCACGGGCACCGGTGCCGCGCAGCAGGGCCTGCTCGGCCACGGCGTTGAGCGCGGTGTCGGTGAAGGCGAGCTCCACGTCCTCGAGCTCGAAAAACTTCTGGTACTGCTTCACCAGGGCGTTCTTCGGCTCGACCAGGATCCGGATCAGGGCGTCGTTGTCGAGCGAGGACACCGCGCCGATGACCGGCAGACGGCCCACGAACTCGGGGATCAGTCCGAACTTCAGGAGATCTTCGGGCAGCACCTTCGACATGAGATCGTCGAGGTTGCGCTCGTCGGGATTCTTGATACGGGCGCCGAAGCCGACGGAGTTACGGCCCTGCCGGTTGGCGATGATCTGGTCGAGACCGGCGAACGCACCACCGCAGATGAACAGCACGTTGGTGGTGTCGATCTGAATGAACTCCTGGTGGGGGTGCTTGCGACCCCCCTGAGGCGGGACCGACGCGGTGGTCCCCTCGAGGATCTTCAGCAGTGCCTGCTGGACGCCTTCACCGGAGACGTCCCGGGTGATCGACGGGTTCTCGGACTTCCGGGCGATCTTGTCGATCTCATCGATGTAGATGATCCCGGTCTCGGCCTTCTTCACGTCGTAGTCGGCAGCCTGGATCAACTTCAGCAGGATGTTTTCGACGTCTTCACCGACGTAGCCGGCCTCGGTCAGCGCCGTGGCGTCGGCGATGGCGAAGGGCACGTTGAGCATGCGGGCCAGGGTCTGTGCCAGCAGGGTCTTCCCGCAGCCGGTGGGACCGATGAGCAGGATGTTGGACTTCTGCAGCTCGACGTCGTCGGAGTTGGTGGCCCCGAACTGGACACGCTTGTAGTGGTTGTAGACGGCAACGGAGAGGATCTTCTTGGCGTGGTCCTGACCGATTATGTAGTCGTTCAGGAAGGTGAAGATCTCACGGGGCTTCGGCAGCTCGTCGAAGCTGACCTCGGACTGGGCCGACAGCTCCTCCTCGATGATCTCGTTGCACAGGTCGATGCACTCGTCGCAGATGTAGACCCCAGGGCCCGCGATCAGCTTCTTGACCTGCTTCTGCGACTTACCGCAGAACGAGCACTTGAGTAGCTCAGTGCCCTCGCCGAACTTGGCCACCCCGGTCGTCTCCTCGTCCCTCTGACGGCCCGAAGGCCTCTCCCCCGACGCTCCGCCTCAGCGGATCGGACCGGTGCGGTCCACCAGATCACGCGACGAGAGGATCTCGTCGACGATGCCGTACTCCTTGGCCATCTCGGCCGTCATCACGAAGTCACGATCGGTGTCCTTGGCGATGCGTTCCACCGACTGACCGGTGTGGTGCGAGAGGATCCCCTCGAGCTGCGCCTTGAGCCGCATGATCTCCGAGGCCACGATCTCGATGTCGGTCGCCTGGGCGTAGCCCGACTGGCCGTGGGGCTGGTGGATGATGACCCGCGAGTGCGGCAACGCCATCCGCTTGCCCTTGGCCCCTGCGGCGAGCAGCACGGCGGCGGCGGAGGCCGCCTGGCCGAAGCATATGGTCGACACCTCGGGCCGGATGTACATCATCGTGTCGTAGATGGCGAACATCGCGTTGATGTCGCCCCCAGGGCTGTTGATGTAGATGTTGATGTCCTTGTCGGGGTTCTCCGACTCGAGATGCAGCAGCTGGGCGCAGACCAGGTTGCCGATGGTGTCGTCGATCGGCGTGCCGAGGAAGATGATCGACTCCTTGAGCAGACGGGAGTAGAGGTCGAACGCCCGCTCACCCCGGTTGGTCTGCTCGACCACCGTCGGGACCAGGTAGTTCATCATCTGCACATCGCGCTCGCTGCGGATCGCGACCTCTGCGAGACGGGCTCCCGGGTGCTTGGTCACTCTGCGTCCTCCCCCGGTGCGCCCGGGTTGTCGTGCTCAGCGGCGTCAGTATCGGCATCGTCAGTATCGGCATCGTCGGCGTCGGCCGACAGTTCGAGCGAGGCACGATCGATGACGTTTCCGTCTTCGTCAACGATCTCGACCTGCTTGAGCAGCCAGTCGAGCGCTTTGGCCTTCTTGACATCCGAGCGTACAGCCAGCATCTGCCCAGCGCGCTCGAAGTTCACCCGGATCTCATCGGCATCGACACCGAAGCGACGGGACAGCTCGACGAAGTGCTGCTCGAGGTCCTCGCCGTTTATCTGGTGGCCCTCGGCCTCGGCCACGGCGCGCAGCGCCAGGTCGACCTTGACCGCTTCCTCGGACGCCGTGCGCTGTTCGGCGACCAGTTCCTCGGCCGACTGGCCGGTGAGCTGCAGGTAGCGACCGAGGTCCATCCCCTGGGAGCGCATCCGGCTGTCGAGGTTGTTGATCCGGGCCGACAGCTCGTTCTGCACGAGCGCCGGGGGGATGTCCTCGGTGATGAGGGCGATGAGGGCTTCGGCGGTCTTCTGCTGCAGCGCCATGTTGGCTGCCACCAGCTTCTGGCGGGCCTGCTGCTCGCGGAAGGCGGTGCGCATCGCCTCGACGGTGGCGTACTCGGAGACCTCGGCGACCCAGGCATCGGTGAGTTCGGGCAGGACCCGGCCGCGTACCTCGTGCACCTCGATGGTGAACTGCAGGGCGTCCTCGCCCTCCTCGGGGTGCTGAGCCTCGAAGGAGAGCTGTGCGCCGGCGGTCGCGCCGCGCAGGTTCTCGTCGATCTCGGGCACCACACCGCCGCTGCCGACCTCATAGGCGTAGTCGGAGGCGGTGAGCCCCTCGACAGCCTCGCCATGCTGGGCGCCGGCAATGTCGATGAGTACCTGGTCGCCGTCCTCGGCGGGGCGATCGTTCACCGCGTACTCGGCGTGCTGGGTCTGCAGTCGTTCGACGCGGGTGTCGACGTCGGCCTCGTCCACCGCCGGGGAGGGGATGACGACACGCAGGCCGCGGTAGCCCTCGAGCGTCAGCAGCGGCCGGGTCTCGACGACGGCCTCGAAGGAGACCCCGCCCTCCTCGGCTCCGGAGATGATCTCGAGTTCCGGGGCGGCGATGGCGTCGACCTCGTGGTTCTTCACCGCCTCGGCGTAGTACTCGGGCAGGGACTCCCGGAGGGCGTCCTGCCGGGCAGCACCGATCCCGAGCCGGGCCTCGAGCACCTTGCGGGGTGCCTTACCCGGCCGGAATCCCGGCAACCGAACCTGCTTGGCCATGCGACGGAAGGCTTCGTCGACCTGATGGTCGATCTCGGAGGCCTCCACCTCGATGAACAACTTGACCTTGTTTCCCTCGAGGGTCTCCACCGTGCTCTTCACAGGGGAGGCAGTGTAGTGATCGGACCCGGGGTAGCGGGACATGCAGCAGCACGGTTCCGGACGCGCCGGGGCGGACCCATCAGCGGGGACCCGGGGCGCTAGCGTGGTGGGCCAGACGGGGAGTAGCGCAGCCAGGTAGCGCACCTGCTTTGGGAGCAGGTGGTCGGGAGTTCGAATCTCCCCTCCCCGACAGCGTCAGACGGCGACATCGAGACGATGTCAGCACCCGTGGGCACCGATCAGTACGCCGTCGGGACGACCGGATAAGGTGCACCGCCCGACCTCGTCGGGACGACCGCAGGATGTCGCGGCCGAGGCAGAGGCAGCACTCCCTACCGGACCACGATACGGCGGACATCGGGGCACCGGACGGAGACCGAGCAGCGGGTACCCATGTCGATTGACCACCACCAGCGTCCGCATACCGACGATGAGCGTGTGCTGCCCCGAGGTCCCCGCCCGCTGTGACCGCTTCGACGCTTCGCTGGCGAGAGCAGTTGCTGCCAGGACCGTCCGCGTCGGACGGGTACCGGACGGTGCTCATGGTCGGCACCACAGGGGCGGGCAAGACCACGCTGATCCGCCAACTCATCGGCACCGACCCGGGAACCGAACCGTTCCCCGCGACCTCGACGTTCAAGACCACCACTGCGGAGACCGAGATTCTCTGTGCACCGGGCGACTTCTACGCGGTGGCGGTCTTCGCCGAGCGGATCAAGGTCCGGGCCGACATCGAGGACTGTGTCGTCGCGGCCGCCGCGGCGCTGGCCGAGGGCCGTCCCCACGACATCGCCCGTGACGCGCTCGCGGCTCACACCGACGAACGGCTGCGGCTGGAGTACGTGCTCGGTGCCGACTGGCTCGACGCGGCGGTGTCCACCATCGAGTCGGTGCTGCGCCATCGGCCGGCAGCTGGCCTCGACGAGGTCGCCGATCGGGTCCGAACCGAGCCCACCCTGCGGGCCCTGGTGGACCACCTGCTCGCCGACGTCGCCGCCCGGTTCACCACGTTGCGGTTCGGGCAATTGCTCACCGACGACGACGAGACCTGGCCACGATGCTGGCAGTTCACCACCGACGAGCGCTCCACGCTGTTCTCGGCCATCCGGCGGCTCGCCGGCAACGATCGGGGCAGCCACGGCACCCTGCTTTCGCCCATGGTGGAGGCGCTGCGGGTACGCGGCCCCCTGCACCCGACCTGGGCCGGCGAGATCCCCTACCTGATGGCGGTGGACACCGAGGGTCTGGGCCACGTGCCGCTCACCGCGGCGTCGCTCCCGCTGGCCGTGATCGAGCAGCTGGAGCGCGCCGACCGGATCATCGTCGTCGACGATGCCACCCACCCGATGCAGGCGGCCCCGCTGGCGGCCCTGCGGCAACTGGTCATGGCCGGCCACCTGGACAAGTTGGCTCTGTGTTTCACCCATGCCGACGGCGTGGTCGGGCCGAACATCGGCACCACCCAGGACCGGGACTCGTTGCTTCGCCGTTCGGTCAACCAGGCGGTGCTGTCGCTGCGCGACGACCTCGGCGAGACGGCGTGGCGGGCGCTCGCCCACCAGCTCGACGCCCACCACTTCGTGCTCGGCCACCTCGACCAACGCCTCGACAGCCGGAACCCCGCGCAGACCCCGGTGATCGCCGAGCTGAACCGCCTACTCGGGTGGCTACGCAAGGAACGCGTCACCATCGACACGTCCTCGTTGCGGCCGGTGTACCGCCTGAACGACCTGCGCTCGCGCCTGCTGGCGGTCGCCGAGCAGTTCGCCACCGCTTGGCCGGAGATGCTGGCCAAGACCCATTGGCGTCAGGTGCAGGCCCTCTGCCGGCGTATCGCCGACGGTGGAGACGGCTACGCCGATCTCCAACCGGTGGCCCAGCTCACGGCGTCGGTGCTCGATGCAATCCGCGATTTCGTCGAGCGGCCGATCCGGTGGACCGATGTCGTGCCGGCCGACGACCAGCAACTGGCGCTGTTCGACGGGTTCCTACGGACGGTGACCGGCGAGGTGCTCGACGTCTGCCGCGCCGAGTTGGCCGGGTCACGCCGGGCGGACTGGGAGCAGGCCAGCACCCAGGTCGGCATGGCGACCGCCATCCAGCGCGTGGCCACCCTGGCGGCGACCGTGTTCGGGACTCTCACCGGGGTCGGCACCGACGGCACCTCGCTGGTAGAGGACGTGACCGAGCTGGTGCGCCGGGCCGCTCTGAACAGCGGCTTCGACATCGGCGACGTGGTGCGGCCGGCCGGGAACGTGTTCGGGCAGACCCTCAAGCCGGTGCGCCGGCCCGGACTCGCGCACCATCGCGGGTTCTGAGCCCCTCCTCGCACCGCGGCGATCCGGGTGCGACGCGGTAGCGGTGCGGGCCCCCTCCTCCGATAGGCTGCACGGCGCTGCGGGTGTAGCTCAATGGCAGAGCTCCAGCCTTCCAAGCTGGCCATGCGGGTTCGATTCCCGTCACCCGCTCCAACGAATGTCCTGGTCGGACAGTACGTCGGCCCGAGGCCTCTTCGCGTCAGCCGGGTACCGACATTTGACAACGCTGCGCACTGTGTACTGCGGGCGCGACCCCGAGCCGGCCGATCAGCGCAGCGGCGGCGGGGCTCAGTCGTCGTTGACCACGGTGATCGTCGCCCGGTCGTCGGCGATGGTGGCCCCGACCACATCGCTCAGCACCAGCTCGAAGGACTCGTCAGGCTCAACGATGCGGTCGCCGCGCACCAGCACCGTGACCGTCCGCCTCGTGGCACCGGCAGGAAAACTCACCCGGGTGGCGGCCTTCGCCACGAAATCGGTCCCCGCCGAGGCCGTTCCCGCCACGGTGCGTACCACGAAACTGCCCGCCGCCGGTGCGGGTGCCGAGAACCGCACCGGCACCGCGACCCGCGTCGTCGCCCCGAACGGACCCTCGAGCACCCGCACATCACCCACCACCAGGGCCGGCACCGGGGACCCCACCGACACGGTGGCCTCCGACGCGGCCACCGCACGGGCACCCCGATCGTCGGTGACGGTCAGCGTCACCAGGTAGGTACCCGCCCGGGCGTAGGTGTGCTCCGTCATCGGGCCGCTCGCCGTCGTGGCGTCCCCGAAGTTCCACATCACCCCGGCGAGGACGCCATCGGGGTCGCTCGACGAGGAACCGTCGAAACGCACCGACAACGGCGACCCGGAGACTGCCGAGCGCTGCAACCGGGCCACCGGCGGGCGGTTGGCACTGGTTCCGTCCCGCGGGCTCTCCGGCGGACCCTCCCCCACCGGTGCCATGGTGGAACGGGTGAGGAACAGTTTGTCGAGCAGCAGGCCGTCCTTGGCCAGCCAGACGTCGATGGTGTGCTCGCCCGGGGTGGGCACCACCAGGCTGGCCGCCCGGCCGTCGAGGGTGCTGCGGGTCCAGCCGAAAGTCACCCCGGCCGGGCGACTGATCCGATCCGAACCGGCGAGCGGCTGACCGTCGAGGCCCACGTGCACCACGTTGGCGTTGGCGTCGGGCGCCCGCAGCCGCAGCCACACCCGATAGATACCGGGCGCACTGAAGCGCACCCGGTAGTGCAACGATGCCGTACCGTTCGGTACGGTTACGGCGTTGAGCCCCCGGTCGGGCAGCGCGGCCATCACCACCCCGCCTGCGGCCCCCGCCGAGGCGACCGGCGACCAGGTGTGCACCGAGGAGCCCACTTCGGAGGCATGGAAGTGCTCGGCCTCGATGGACAACGAACCGCCGAGCTCGACGAAGACGTCCGTCCCGGCCGGACGCGGACCCCCGTCCCAGGACCCCGCCGCCACCTCGGCCCCGTTACGGGTCGAGACCGACACCACCGAGCCCGACACCGACGTACCTGTTGGTACCACGTCAGTACCAGTGGGTATGGTCACATCGACGGTCTCGACGTAGATCTGGAGGTGACGGACCACGTCGGCCGGGCCGGGCAGGGAGACCCGGACGGTCCCCGCGGCGAACAGCCATGGCTCGAAATCGGCCGCCGGGACGAACTGGCGGGCCAGACCGGAGGCCACGGCCGCACCGAGCTCGTCGACCTCCACCACCCGCAACGACCCCGGATCGAACCGACCGGTACGGCCGACGGCCGCCAGCGCGGCCGACACGTCCACCCCGACCTCGACCCGTCGGGTCCCCACCGAGGGCGCTCCCGCCGGGACGACCACGTTCAACCGCAGCCGGTGCGACGGCTCCAGCCACGGCGAGGCCACCTCGCGCACCCCCAGGTTCTCGTGGACGACCACGTTGTTGTGGTTCCAGCCGATGGTGAACACGTCGAGATCGCCGTCTCCGTCGAGATCGGCGAGCTGCATACCGTCGTGGTACTCCTCGTCCCGGCTGATCACGTGCGACGCCCACTGCCCGCCGCGTCCGTCAAGGTTCTCGAGTACTAGGCCGGTGCCGTGGCCGGCGTCGGCAACATCGTGCTCGCCCACCACCGCGTCGAGGTCGCCGTCACCGTCGAGATCGGCCACGTCGAGGCTGAGCAACGGATACGGACCGCCCGAGGCCATCACGTGACGGGCCCACAGGCCCGCAGGGTCGGCCGGCTGTTCGAACCAGGCCACCGTGTTCGCCGGGTCGTTCTCGTGGGTCACCACCGCGTCGAGGCGGCCGTCGCCGTTGATGTCGGCAGGCACCACCCGATCGGGCAGCGCCACCGACCCCGGGTTGGCGGCCTCACGACAGCAGGCGGTCGGCGTGTGGAGATCGACGCGGACCCAACGGTCCTCCCCGTCGTTGCGGAGCCACAGGTGGCCCTCGAGCAGGTCGAGGTCGCCGTCACGGTCGACGTCGGCGAAGGCGATCTGCTCGCCCTGGGAAACTGGGCTCGGACTGTCGAGCTGCCAGGTGGCCGCCAACGGGTGCGCCGGGACGACAAGGCGGTTCAAGCCGGCGGCCGCCTCGTGCCAGGACAGCCACACCTCGAGCGGACCGCCGGGCCGGGTCCGGGCGATCGCCACGCCCTGCAGGAACCGGGCATCGGGTGAGGCCGGCGCGATGGCGGTGGACACCACGAAGTGGCCGCCGCCGTCGTTCGCAGCCCAGGCGAACCGGTGGCCGTCGCCGCCGCTACCGGCCCCCTGGGTGCCGAACAGGTCGAGGTCGCCGTCGCCGTCGAAGTCGGCCACAGCGACGACATCGGTGAGCAGACCGCCCACAACGTGAGCCGGCCACGGCACACGCAACGAACCGGGGTTCTCGTACCACTGGGCGCCGGTGACCAGATCCGGGTCACCGTCACCGTCGAGATCGCCGTGGCGGACGAACAGCGACTGGCCCGATCGGGCGCCGACCACCCGGCGGGCCCAATGGTCCAGCGGCCGGGGCCGCAGCAGGTTGCGATAGACGGCGATGCCCGGCGAACCGTCGTCGAACGGCTTGCTCACCACATCGAGGTCGCCGTCGGCATCGACATCGACCAGCCTCGACTCGTGGTTGTCGACGCCCTCGGAGAACCGCTCGACGGTGAAACCACCCGCCCCGTCCCCGAGCAGGACCACCGCTCGGGCCGCGCCCGGCGCGCCGAGGGCCATCTCGGCGGCGAAGAGGTCGAGGTTGCCGTCGAGATCGACGTCGCCGACGTCGAGGCTGTGGCCATGACGCCACGGACCCGGCAGTTCCGCGGCGAGCAGGCTGGTGCCCACCCACGCCGAGCCCGACCTTCGGTACATCGTCAAACCGGCGTCGCCGTCGCCTGAGGACGTGACGATCTCGGGGTGACCGCCGGGCACGAACTGGCCGACGGCGACCCGGCCCATGGTGAAGCCGGGGTCGAACGCCTCGAAGGACCACCCGGTGTCCGTTCTCCGGATCCAGCCGCCGGTGAGCACGATGTCGTCACGGCCGTCGACGTCGACGTCGCCGATCGTCAAACCCTCGCCGCGGGTGCTGCCGTCGTACACCCGGGTGACCGGCCATGGAACCACCGTCGGATCGGCCGGCACCGTCGCTACGAATACGTCATCGATCCGCTTGGTGGGACCGCCCTGGTTCCAGAACGCCAGCTCGAGGCGACCGTCGCCGTCGAAATCGCCGAATCCGAGGTCGTGGTGCTGCGGCTCAGCGGTGACGATGATCTCCAGCCGGGGCCACGGTGCACCCCAACCGGTCGGGCCCGGGTTCCGCCACCACCACACCGATCTCGACGTGTGATCGCCGGCCAGCACCAGGTCGAGGTAGCCGTCACCGTCGACGTCGGCCGCGGTGCCACCGGCGTCGAGCGGCAAGGACGCCGGGTCCACCACCGACATCTGCCAACCGGACTCGCCGAATCGGTACCACGCCACGGCGTTCGTACCGCCACGGGCCCCGATCATGAACTCGCCGCGCCCGTCGCCGTCGAAGTCACCGTCGACGAGCGTCGTCTGGTCGGACGAACCCGGTGGCAGGGGCAGCTCGCCCGACGCGGCGTCGAGCCGTACCCAGGCCAACCGAGCCGACGACGCAGGCACCGCCACCACCGAGGCGACCGGCCCGGGGGCCGAGACGGGGAGCGAACCGACGCCGGCCGGGTCCACGACCAATGCGGCCAGGCACGCCCCGGCGGCGAACAGTGCCATCCCCACACCGTGACGAAGCCTGACCGAGCGCACCCGCCATCCCCCCACTCGAGCCTGCCCGCGTCGGGCAGCTCTCACAGAGTGGCTGAACGACCGCTGCTCTGAGGTGGATGGGGCGCGGGTCCGCCGAGACAGCGGGGGCGCTCGGTGGGAACTACAGGGCCTCGACCAGCATCACGGCACCGAAGGCGAAGAAGGCCAGCGCGGCACCGATGCGAATGGCCCGCCCCGGCAGACGGGCACCGAGCACCCGGCCCACCACGATGGCCAGAGCGTCCGCCGCCACCATCCCCAGCGTCGAGCCCAGCCAGGTGCCGAACCAGCCATGATCGGCCGCCAGGGTGACCGTCGCCAGCATCGTCTTGTCGCCGAGCTCGGCCAGGAAGAAGACCGCTCCGACGCTGAGCACCGCATAGCGGGCCGGCCGGACCGCACGTTTTTGCTCCTCCTCGCTCAAGCGATCCCCCCGTAGGGTCCACACCCCGAACGCCAGGAAGGCCACCGCGGCCACCGCCGAGATCGCCCGGGTCGGCAACGCCGCCCCCAACGCGGCGCCGAGCCCCACCGACAGGGCGTGCACGATCGCCGTGGCCACGCCAATACCGGTTAGTACGGTCAGCGGCGGGTACCGGGTGGCGAAGGCCAGGGCCATCAGCTGGCTCTTGTCGCCCAACTCGGCCACGAAGATGACGGCGAAACTCAGCAGGAAGGCAGCGAACACGCCGTGCTCCTCAGATGGGCGGGGAGGTACAGTCTCCCCGAGCGGCCCCCTGGCTCACAATGTGCCGGAGCGACGACACAGCACGGGGAACAGTCGATGGCCCAGCGGCGCACCGACCCGCAGCTCGTCGTCCAGAACCGGGAACTGCGGCGAGGTCCGCCACACCGGGAGCGCCGCGCACGGTCAGCATGTGGACGAACACGGTGTCACCGGGCTCGAGCGCCCAGCGCAGGATCCGGAACCGGCCGGGATCAGCATCGATGTCGGGTAGCTCGGCCAGCGCACCCTCGGGGAACCAACGGACCTACTGGTCGAGGAAGGTCTGCAGCAGGTCCTGGTGCCACGGGGTGCGCTGACGGGTGCCGCCTCGATCGCCTCACAGGCCGGCGCCTCGTCGCCCGGCCCGGAGGCGCCGCGCACCCAGACCGCCCGGTCCTCGGCAAAGACTCCTCGACCCTCAGCCCTCGGCCTCCCCCGTGGTCGCCCGGGTGTCGGAAGATCCCACCGCCCACAGCCGAGCGTAGAGGCCCCCCGCCGCAAGCAACCCCTCATGGGAACCGACCTCGGCAACCCGGCCCTCGTCGAGCACCACGATGCGATCGGCCCGCCGGGCGGTGGCAAGACGGTGTGCGACCAGCACCGTGGTCCGGCCCGCGGCCAGCTCGTCCATGGCCGCACGGACCTGCGCCTCGGCCCGCAGGTCCAAGTTGGCGGTCGCCTCGTCGAGCAGCAGGATGGCGGGTGCCACCAACTGGGCCCGGGCCAGGGCGATGAGCTGCCGCTGCCCGGCCGACAGCGCCCGGCCACGCTCGCTCACCGCAGTGCGGTACCCGTGCGGCAGGCCGGCGACGAACCCGTGGGCCCCGACCGCCCGGGCCGCCGCCTCGACCTCGGCATCGGAGGCGTCGGGCCGGCCGTAGGCGATGTTGTCCCGCACCGACCCGGAGAACAGGAAGGGCTCCTGGGGGACCACCCCGAGCTGCGAACGGTACCGACCCAACTCGAGCTGCCGCAGGTCGACGCCGTCAACCAGAACCCGGCCTTCGGTCGGATCGTGGAACCGGGCGATCAGCCGGACCAGGGTCGACTTCCCGGCACCGGTTGCGCCCACCACCGCCACCGTCTCCCCGGCCCCGATGGTCAGCTCCACCGAGCGCAACGCCGGAAGGGCCGTGGGTCCGTACGCGAACCCGACCCCCTCGAAGCGGATCTCGCCGCGCACCGTGCCCGGATCGACCGGGTCCCGCGGCGCCGGGGTCGCCGAGGCGGTGGTCAGCAGCTCGGTGATCTTCACCGTCGACGACGCCGCCTGCTGCCAGGTGTCGAACACCAACGACAGCTGCTGGATCGGCGAGAAGAACAGGTTCAGGTACAGCAGGAAGGCCACCACCGTGGCCGCGGTCACCGCACCGGCCGCCACCATCGCTCGGCCCTCGGCCAGCACGGCGATCGCCGCGAGATCGGCGAACAGGCCGATACCGGGGAAATACCACGACAACAGGCGTTGTGAACGCAGCCGGGCGACCCGGTACCGCTCGCTCAGCGCACCGAACCGGACGCTGCTGCGGCCCTGGGCCACGTTCGCCTGTGCCACCCGCACGCCGGAGAGGTTCTCCTGCAGGTCGGCGTTGACCGAGGCGATGGCCTCGCGGCTGGCGTGGTAGGCCGCCGCCGAACGCCACCGGTACCACGCCGTCGCCACCACCAGCAGCGGCAGCACCGACCCCGCCGCCAAGGCCAGCGGCGGAGACAGCACCACCAGGAAGACCGCCACCCCCACACAGGTCGCCGCCCCCACCACCGCGGTGACCAGACCGGTCTGCACCAGCTGCGACAACGCCTCGACGTCGCTGGTCATCCGGGTCATGATCCGGCCATCCATCTCGTTGTCGAAGTAGTCGAGCGACATCCGTTGCAGATGGGCGAAGATCCGCACCCGCAGGGTCAGCAGCATGGCCTCAGCCGTGCGTCCGGTGAGCAGTGCACCGGCCAGGGTCACACCCCAATCCACCGCGGTCACCACGGCGAACAACGCCGTCGTGGCCCACAGCACAGGCGGATCCCCGGCCCGCACCCCGCCGTCGATGCCGTGGCGGATCAGCAACGGCCCCACCACCCGGAGCACGGCATCGACGGCGACGAGCGCCACCCCGAAACCCAACACGACCCGCCACGGACGCACGAAGCGCCACAGACGGAACGGCTCCGGCGGCTCGGCGGCAGCCGCAACGACGTCGACGCCGGACCGGTCCGTCGCCGGCGGCAACGTCGCCAGGGCTGCCAGCAACTGCGGGGTGGCGGCCAGATCGGCACCCCATCCGCCGCCACCGCCGCCACCGCCGCCACCGACCCCGGCCGTCGCTGTCGCTGCGGTTGCGGCCGCGCCGGATGCAGCCAAACCCGCCGTCGCGACGCCACCGGGAGCGTCGGACCCCGACCTACCGGTCCCGTGGGCACCAGCCCCGAACGTCGCCGGGTCCGGCCACGCAGACGCCGTCAGACCGGGCCCGACAGTCGCCGCGAACCCGACCGCCCCAGACCCGGTCGCGTCGGCATCGAGGCCGAGCAGCTCGCGGTAGGTGCTGTTGCGGGCCAGCAACGCCTCGTGGGTGCCCTCATCGACCACCCGGCCGGCGTCGACCACCACGATGCGGTCGGCCAGTCGCACCGTCGACACCCGGTGGGCCACGAGGATGGTCGTGCGGCCCGCCAGCACCGCCGAAAGGGCGGCGTGGATCGATTCCTCGGTGGCGGCATCGACCGCCGAGGTGGCGGCGTCGAGCACCAGCACCGCCGGGTCGCTCAACACGGCGCGGGCCAGGGCGATCCGTTGCCGCTGCCCGCCCGAAAGGGTAAGGCCCCGCTCGCCCACCATCGTGCGGTAGCCGTCGGGCAACGCCTCGATGAACGAGGCCGCACCAGCGACGGCGGCCGCGGCACACACCTCGGCCTCGGTGGCGTCGGGCCGTCCGTAGGCGATGTTGGCGGCGATCGTGTCGGAGAACAGGAACGCCTCCTCGAAGGCCACACCCACCACCCGGCGCAACGAGTCCAGCGTCACGTCGCGCACGTCGATGCCGTCGACGGTCACCCGGCCGGCCGACACGTCGTAGAACCGGGGCAGCAGCGCGGTCACCGTCGACTTGCCGGACCCGCTCGCCCCGACCAGCGCCACCACCTCACCGGGCGCGATACGCAACTCGAAGCCGTCGAGCACCGGACGGGACCGCTCGTAGCCGAAGGAGACCCCCTCGAAGGCGACCTCGCCACGTACCGGCCCCAGCGGTCCGGCCCCTGGGGCATCGAGCACCTCGGCATTGGCGTCGAGGATGTCGAGCACCCGGGCCGCACCGGCGCGGGCCTGTTCCGCCGAAGCGATCACCGCGGCGCTGAAGCGCATCGGGGCGACCAACTGCACCAGGTAGGACACGAAGGCCAGGAAGGTGCCCAGGCTCAACTGGCCCCGCAACGCCAGCCAACCGCCGAGCGCCAGAACCGCGACCTGGGCGAAGGACGGCACTGCCGCCAGCGCCGCAGTGGCCTTGCTCTGCACCCGCAACAACCGCACCCGAGAGGCGTAGAGCCGTTCGGCCGCAGCGCCGAGCCGGGCGACCTCGCGTTGCTCGGCACCGAAGCCCTTGACGATACGGACCCCGCTGACCGCCTCCTCGACGACCCCCGCCACCTCGGCCGCGTGCTGCTGCGCGTCCCAGGTGGCCGGGAACACCGTGCGACGCAGCCGAAAGGACAGGTAGCCGATCACCGGCAGGGCCACCGCCACCACCGCAGTCAACGGCGGCGACAGCCAAAGCATCGCCGCCAACGCCACCACGAAGAGCACCACATTGCCGACCAGCAACGGGATGGTCGACAGCAGCTGTTGGATCAACCCGAGGTCGCTGGAGGAGCGCGACACCAGCTGCCCGGTACGCAGCTGGTCGTGGCCGGCGAAGTCGAGCCGCATCAAACGGTCGAAGATGGCGGTGCGCAAACGGTGCTGAACCGCGAATGCGACCCGGCCGCCGTACCAGCGGCGGACCACCGCAAAGCCGAAGGTGACCAACGCCACCCCGCCCAGCGCAGCCAGCCACGGCGCGGCCGGACGCCGGCCGGCGATGATCACCTCGTCGATGATGACCTTCTGCACCAGCGGGCCGAGGCCGTTGGCCATCTGACCGACCACCGCGGCGCCGAGTGCCAGCCCGACATCGCGACGCGAGCCCCGGGAGAACGGCCACAGACGTCGCAGCGCGCCACCGGTCGGTGCAGGGTCCATCGTCGGGCAACCTAGGCCGAGCCGTCCCGGCCGCCGCATTCGCCCCGGCCAAGAACCCGAGCCGGCGCGGGCCGGGTGGGTCCGCCGAGCCGCGGCCCGGCGCGCTGCGGCCCGGCGCGCCGGGTCGGTAGGGTGCCTTGCATGACCATGCGCATTCTCGCCGTATCCGGCAGCATTCGAGCGGGTTCGTTCAATACCGCCCTGGCCCACGCCACCGCCGCCCTCGCCCCGGCCGACACCACCGTCGAGGTCGTCGACCTCATCCGCGAGCTGCCCCACTACGACCCCGACCTCGACGTGGAGCCGCTGCCGGCCGCAGCCGAGGACCTGCGGCGCCGGTTCGCCGCGGCCGACGGCATCGTGCTGTTCGCTCCCGAGTACAACTTCGGCCTGCCCGGCGGGTTCAAGAACCTCATCGACTGGGCCAGCCGCCCGTACGGCAAGCACTGCCTGGTCGGCAAGCCGGTGTCCGTCGTCGGCTCGAGCCCGAGCAGTGGTGGCGCAGCGCAGTCCGTGTCCTACCTGCGGACCGTGCTGCCGTTGCTGGGCGCGGAGCTGGTCGGCGACGAGGTCACCATCGGCAAGGTCAACACCCTGCTCGACCCCGAGACCGGCGCGCCCAGCGCCGAACTGGCCGCACAGATGGCCGCGATGATCGGTCTGCTGGCCTCGACGGCCGCGGCGAAGACCGAACTAGCCTGACCCGGAGGGCCCGACCCCCGGCCCGGTCCCGGCACCAACCGGTCCCGGCAAGCCCCCGAAGACCTGGAGCAATGCGCCCGTGCCCGATCGCGAACCCGACGACCACCGCAGCTCTGACCCCGCTGCCCGCGTCGCCGAGCTGGTCGCGGCCATCGCCGAGCCCGATGCGCGGGTCGCCGCCGACGCGGCGGCCCTGCAGGACCGCCTCACCAAGCCGCGCGGGGCGCTGGGCCGGCTCGAAACGCTGGGCATCCGCCTGTGCGTCATCAGCGGCACCGTCCCGCCACCGGTGCCCGCCAAGGCAGCGGTGGCGGTGTTCGCCGGCGACCACGGCGTGCTCGACGAAGGCGTCAGCCCCTGGCCCCAGGAGGTGACCGCCCAGATGGTGGCCAATCTCTGCGCCGGCGGCGCGGCCATCAACGTGCTGGCCCGACAGGCCGGGGCCGAGGTCATCGTCGTCGACGTCGGCGTCGCCGGGCCCGTACTGGACCATCCCGGCCTGCGCCGGCGACGGGTCCGGTCGGGTACCGCAAACCTGGCACAGGGCCCGGCCATGACCGTCACCGAAGCCCGCTCCGCCATCCTGGTCGGCGCCGAGGTGGCCGCCGACCTGGTGGCCGGCGGTGCCGACCTGCTCGTCGGCGGCGACATGGGCATCGGCAACACCACGCCCTCTGCTGCGCTGATCGCGGCCATCACCGGCCGCGACCCCGCAGCGGTGACCGGACGCGGGACCGGAATCGACGACGCCATGCTGCAACACAAGGCCGATGTCGTCGCCGACGCGGTCGCCCGGGTACGGACCGCAGCTGCGACCGGGCCGGACGCAACCGGGCTCGATGCTGTCGGGTTGCTGGCCGAGATCGGCGGGCTGGAGATCGCCGCACTGGCCGGGTTCTACCTCGGTGCCGCCGCCGCCGGGGTGCCGGTCGTCCTCGACGGGGTCATTGCCCTCGCGGCGGCCTGCGTCGCGGCACAGCACTGCCCGGCCGTCACCGGCTACCTCATCGCCGGGCACCGCTCCACCGAGCCGGGCGCCACCGCGGCACTCGACTGGCTCGGTCTCGAGCCGCTGGTCGATCTCGGCATGCGACTCGGCGAGGGCAGCGGCGCCATGCTGGGCGTCCCGTTGGTCCGGGCCGCCGCCGCAGTGATGAACGAGATGGCCACCTTCGACAGCGCCGGCGTCGCCGACAAAGCGGAGTGAACCTCACCGCACCGGGTCCCCACGGTGGCGACGGGCGGCGCGTCGCCGCGGCCCTGGGCCTCGACCCCGCCACCATGATCGACCTGTCGGCCAGCCTCAACCCGTTCGCGCCCGACGTGGCGTCGATGGCCGCCGACTGCGTGCGGCACAGGCCCGACGTCGTGTCGGCCTACCCCGATGCCGGTCCGGCCGCCCGTGCGCTGGCCGCGGCCATCGGCGTGGACGACGACCGTCTGGTGCTGACCAACGGCGGGGCCGAGGCCATCGCCCTGGTGGCCGCCGACGCCCCTGCCGGGGCCATCGCCGACCCCGAGTTCTCGCTCTACCGCCGTCACCTGGCCGCCGTGACGACGAACGCGCCTCGCTGGCGGTCGAACCCGTCGAACCCGCTCGGCACCCTGGCCGGGCCGGACGAACTCGCCGGGGTGTGGGACGAGGCGTTCTACCCGCTCGCCACCGGGCGCTGGACACGCGGCGACGCAGCGGCCTGGCGGCTCGGGTCGCTGACCAAGCTGTGGGCCTGCCCGGGGCTGCGGCTCGGCTACGCCATAGCCCCCGATGCCGCAGCCGCAGCCCGACTGCGGGCCCGGCAACCACAGTGGGCCGTCAACGGCCTGATCGCCGCGCTCGTGCCGGAACTACTGGCCGTCACCGACCTGGCCGGCTGGCAGCACGCGATCGGAGCCGCACGGCAGCGGTTCGCGGCCGAACTGGGCTCGCTCGGCTTCTCGGTGACCGGCACCCACGCCAACTGGGTACTGGTCGACGGCCACGACCTGCGCACCCGGCTCGCCCCCAACGGCATCGTGGTGCGCGACCTCGCCTCGTTCGGGCTCGACGGACGGTTCCGGGTCGCCCTGCCCCGGCCGACCGAGGTCGACCGGGTCCTGGCGGCCTTCGCCGCGGTCGCCCGGTGAAGCGCGCCGCGGCGATCGCTGCCGGGCTGGTGGCGGACCGGTTGCTGGGCGAGCCGCCCACCGCGTGGCATCCCATCGCCTGGTTCGGCTCGGTCATGGGCCACCTGGAACCGCGCATCCACGCCGACCGTCGGCGCAACGGCGTCGCCTACACCACCGCCGGAGTGGCGCTGGGGGTCGGTGCGGGCCTGGCGATGCGACGGATCACCGGGCCGACGGCGGCGACCGCGGTGGCGACCGGGCTGGCGGTGGCCGGACGGATGCTCGACGAGGAAGCCACCCGCATCGGCGACCGGCTCCTCGCCGGCGACCTCGAGGGCGCCCGGGGGGCGCTGCGTTCCCTGGTGGGCCGCAGCCCCGACGACCTCGACGAGGCCTCGGTGAGCCGGGCGGTGATCGAATCGGTCGCCGAGAACAGCGTCGACGCGGTGACCGCCGCCGCCTTCTGGGCACTGGTCGGGGGGGCACCGGCGGTGCTTGCCTACCGGGCGATCAACACCATGGATGCCATGGTCGGCCACCACAACGCCCGCTACGAACGCTTCGGCTGGGCGTCGGCCCGGCTCGACGACCTGGCCAATTGGCTACCGGCCCGCCTCAGCGCCCTGTGGGTCCTGACCCCGCTGTTGGCCCGCTCCCCCGAACCCGCGGCGCTGCTGCGGACGGTCCGTCGGCAGGCCTCGGTACACCCGTCCCCCAACGGCGGCCTGATCGAGGCGGCCTACGCCCATCGCCTGGGGGTGACCCTCGGAGGTACCAACCGGTATGGCACGCGGGACGAGCACCGTGGCCTGCTGGGCGACGGCCCCGCCGCCGGCCCCGCCGACATCGAACGGGCTGTGACGTTGCGCCGTCGCGCCGCCGCACAACTGACGCTCGCCCTGATCGCCCTCACCCTCCTCCGCCGAGGACCCCGCCGAAGAACGACCCGACGCTGACCCGGCCGAACCCGACGCTGACCCGACCGACGACCCACGCTGCCCGGGCCGACAGCCGGCCACCTCCCACCGACCACCTGCCACCGACCACCTGCCACCGACCCGGACGTCCCCGATGCGCCACGCCGCCAACCTGTCGATGCTCTACCCCCACCTGCCGATGCTGCAACGGCCCGCCGCGGCGGCCGCCGACGGGTTCAGCGGCGTGGAGATTCTCTTCCCCTACGACCTCGACGCCGGCGCGTTGCGCGCCGCACTCGACGAGGCAGACCTCGTCGCCGTGCTCATCAACACCCCACCGGGCGAGGGCGACGAGCGCGGCCTCGCCGCGGTGCCCGGTGCCGAGGAACGCTTCCGACGTTGCTTCGAGCAGGCCCTCGACACCGCCGCCGTGCTCGGTGCCGACAGCGTGCACACCATGGCCGGAAACGTGGCCGGAAACGTGGCCGCGGGGCACGGCCGCGCCACGGCGGTCGACACCCTGGTCGCCAACCTCCGCTGGGCGGCGCCCCGGGCGGCGCAGCGCGGCATCACCCTGACCCTCGAGGGCCTCAACCACCACGACTTCCCCGGTTACTGCTACGCCACCCCGGCCCTCGTGTGCGAGGTGCTCGAGGCGGTCGACGACGCCAACGTGCGCCTGCAGTTCGACCTTTACCACACCGCCCGGGAGGACCTCGACCCCCGGGCGGAGATCGAGGCGGCGCGGCTGTGGATCCACCACGTGCAGATTGCCGGGCCCCCGGACCGCCACGAGCCGACGGCGGAGGACCGGGCCCTACTCGACGCGGTGGCCTGGCTCCACGCCGACGGCTACGACGGATGGCTCGGCTTCGAGTACCGCCCCCGGGGCGACACCAGCGCCGGGCTTACCTGGCGGGCCCTGCTGCCGAGCTGACCGCGGCGCGACCACACCGACCGCGGCGCGACCAGGCCGGCGTAGCGCCGGGAACCTGCCCGTCGCCACGCCGAAACGGCCTCAGGCCATGGTCAGCCCGCCGGACACCGACAGGGTCTGGCCGGTGACGAAGCCGGCGGCCTCCGAGGCGAAGTACGCCACGGCCGAAGCCACCTCGTGGGGCTGGCCCAGCCGCTTCATCGGCACCGCGTTTGCCATGGCCCCGATGACCTTGTCGCCGGAGGGGCTGGCGCTGACGATCTCGTCGATGAGCGGGGTGGCGGTCGGGCCGGGACAGACCGTGTTCACGGTGATGCCCTTGCGGGCCATCTCCCGGGCGATGGTCTTGGAGAAGGCGATGACGCCGCCCTTGGCCCCGGAGTACACGGCCTCGAGCGACGAGCCGACCCGGCCGGCGTCGGAACCGATGTTGACGATGCGGCCCCACCCGGCTTCAACCATCGAAGGCAGGCAGGCATGCACGGTGCGCAACACGCCCTTGTAGTTGATCTCGATGATGCGGTCCCAGAAGGCCTCATCGGTGGTGAGGAAGGGCTTGAGGTCGTCCCAACCGGCGCAGTTCACCAGCACCTCGACGGCGCCGAGCTCGTCGATGACCTGCAGGATGCCCTGCTGGACCGAGTCGGAATCGGTCACGTCCATGGCCACCACGATGGCCGTGCCACCGGCCTGGCGGACCAGTTCCGCGGTTTCGGCCGCCTCCTCGGTGCGCAGGTCGGCCACGGCCACCTTGCGGCCGTCGGCCGCCAACGCCCGGCAGATCTCCCGGCCGATACCCCGGCCGCCGCCGGTCACCATCGCTACGCGTTCGGTCATGTCTGTTCTCCTCGAGTGGTGGTCGGGACCTTCGTGCCGGTCCCGCCCGGGGTTGATCAAGAACGCAGCCGGCTCAGTGCCCGCCGAAGGCGGGGGGCCGCTTCTCCAGGAAGGCCCTGATGCCCTCGACGCGATCCTCGGTGGCGAACAGCCCGGCGACGGTCTCGCGCTCGAGCACGATCGCCGATGCCAACGGCATGGTCAGGCCGACGTCGACGAGGCGCTTGGCCGCCGCCAGCGAGGCCGGCGGGCCGGCGGCCAACGACTCGCCCAACCCCAGCGCGGCGCCGACCACGTCGTCCACCACGTCGTTGAGCACGCCGTAGTGCAACGCCCGCCCGGCATCGATCGGCTCGCCGGTCATCAGCAGGTACTTCGCCACCGTCACCGGCAGCAACCGGCTCAGCCGTTGGGTGCCAGCCGCGGCCGGTAGCAGGCCCAGCTTGATCTCGGGCACCCCGAAGCGGGCCGAGGGCGACGCCAGACGAAGATCGCAGGCCAGGGCCAGCTCGAACCCGCCGCCGAAGGCCAGGCCGTTGACCGCGGCCACCGACACCACCGGGCAGGCCGCCAGCCGGTCGAGCACGTCGGTCAGGCCCTTGACGAACCGGGCGAAGTCGGCCGGGCCGGTGAGCCGGTCGAGCTCGGTGATGTCCGCCCCGGCGGAGAACGCCCGGCCGGCGCCGGTCAGCACGATGGCCCGCAGCTCCGGGTCGGCCTCGATCACATCGAGCGCGGCGTCGAGCTGCGCCACGGTGTCGCTGCCGATGGCGTTGAGCCGGCCCGGCCGGTCCACGGTGAGCAGCGCCACCCGGCCCCGCCGTTCCAGATGCAGGACCTCGTCCGCTTGGTCGGTCATCGTCCCGACCCTACTTTGTGCGCCGCGCCCCGCGACCGGTGGAACCCGGGGCTGGGGGCGCGACGATGGCCGGCGCGACGGTCGCACCGGACCGTCCCGATAACGAGCCGGCGTGGGCCCGTTCCTGATCGTGGCCCGGGCGCTCGCCACCGCTCTGGGCGTGTGGGCCGTCGTGTCGGTCCTGCTGTCGGCGATCCGGACCATCGTCGTGTCGCGGGGCGAGAGCCTGGCCCTCACCGCGTTCGTCTTCGTCGGCCTGCGCCACATCCGCGGCCTCGAGGAGCTCGACGACCTGTGGAGCGAGTGGGAGGCGTGGTTCGCCGACCTCGAGCAGACCCACACCTCCTACCCGGCGCTGGTGTACTTCCGTTCCGGCCAGGGACGCAGCTGGCTGACCTCGGCCGGCACCGTGCTCGACACCGCCGCAGTGGTCACCGCCGCGGTCGACGTAGCGGTCCGGCCCCAGCCGCAGCCGTGCCTACGGGCCGGGTTCCTGGCGCTGCGGAAGGTGGCGGACCACTTCGGACAGGCCTCCGACCCCGACCCCGCGCCGGGCGACCCGATCTCGGTGACCCGGGCCGAGTTCGACGCCTGCCTCGACGAGCTGGCCGCCGCCGGGGTCCCGCTGCGGGCCGACCGGGAGCGGGCCTGGCGCGAGTTCGCCGGCTGGCGGGTCAACTGCGATGCCGCGCTCATCGCCCTGTGCGCCGTCATCGAGCCGCGGACCGCGCCGTGGTCCTCGGACCGGTCGCCGCGCTGGTCGCCGCCGTTCCTACGCACGGTGTGGCTGGCCCGCACCTCCGGGTTCCGGGAATCCCGCAGGATGCATCGGACCGAAACCACCGGCTGAGCGCACCGGCAGAGGCGACGGGCCGGGCGGCCAGGCAGACCCGGCCAGGCACACCCGGCCGGGCGGCCGGCGGCGCTCAGCGACCGGTGAAGACGGGGGGCCGCTTCTCCAGGAACGAGCGCACGCCCTCGCGGTGGTCCTCGGTTCGGAACAGCTCGCTGAGCGACGCCCCGACCCAGCGGCCCAACGCCTCCCAGTCGGGATCGGTGGCCAGCCGCAGGCCTTCCTTCAGCTTGCGCACCGCCAGCGGCGGCCGCTCGGCGATCTTCTGGGCCAGCTCCAGCGCCGTCGGCAGCAGCTCCTCGTGGGCCACCACCCGCGACACCATCCCGATCGAACGGGCCGTCTCGGCGTCGATGACGTCGCCGGTGAAGAGCAGCTCGGCGGCCTTCTCACGGCCCACCAGCTGTGCCAGGCGGCCGATGCCCGCCACGTCGGTGCACAACCCGCGCAGCACGAACAGCTCGCCGAAACGGGCCTTCTCCGACGCCACCCGGAAATCGGCCATCAACGCCATCTCCATGCCCCAACCCACCGCGGCGCCGTTGACCGCGGCGATGATCGGCACGTCGGTGCGCAGCATGGCCCCGGCGGCGGGGGTGATGCGATGCTCGACCACCAGCGGCTTGTCGCTGCTGCCGCTGCCCATGATCTCCTTGACGTCGTCGCCGGAGCAGAACGCCGGATCGGTGCCGGTCAGCACGATGCAACGAGCCGTGCTGGTGCGAAACGCCTCCTCGAGCTCGTCGTAGGTCTGCCACCGCAGGGCGTTGCGCTTGGCGGGCCGGTTGATGGTGATCAGCTCGACCTCGCCGCGGCGTTCGATGAGCAGGTCTTCGGGCATGGGGTGCTCCGTGGCAGTTGGGGACGGGTGGAGGGGTTCGCCGGGCCGGGCCGGGCCCGCAGAACCCGACGGGTTCGGGCGGGGCCGGCCTGTTCAGGTACTGGCGGCGAGGACGTGCACGACACAGACCGCGCCGATGCCGACCATGTGGGTCAGACCCAGCCGGGCGTTCGGTTGTTGGCGGTCGCCGGCCTCACCGCGCAGCTGGCGGGTCACCTCGGCCACCTGGCCCACGCCGGTCGGGCCGAGCGGATGGCCCATTGCCAGCAGCCCGCCCGACGGGCTGACCGCGCAACGGCCGCCGATGTCGAACGCACCCTGCTCGATGAGCGGGCCGGCCTCGCCGGGGCCGCAGAACCCCATGGCCTCGAGGTAGAGCAGCTCCTCGATGGAGAAGGCGTCGTGGACCTCGATCACGTCGAGGTCGGTGGGGGCGACGCCGGCATCGTCGAAGGCCAGCTTCGTGGTGTGCGCGGTCAGAGTGGCGTCGATCGGCGTGCCCGGCGGATAGGCCGCCTCGCTACGGGTCACCGAGGACAGGATGCGCGGCGCACGACGCGGGTCGATCCCGAACCGGGCCAGGGCCTCGTCGCTGGCCAGGATCACCGCCGCCGCACCCTCACCCACCGGGCAGCACTGCAGGCGGGTCATGCTGCCCGAGATCGGATCGGCCAGCACCTCGGGGAGGCTGCGCACCTTCTGGCGCTGGGCGTAGGGGTTGCGGGCGCCGTTGGCATGGTTCTTCACCGCCACCCGGGCCACCTGCTCGGCGGTGGTGCCGTAGCGCTGGCGGTAGTCCTCAGCCAGCAGAGCGAAGTGGGTGAACGGCACCACCGTGCCCGCCTCGTAGTTGCCCAGACCGGCACTGTTGGGGGCGATGCGCCAACCCTCCGCCTTGTCGACCCCGACCGCCAGCACCACGTCGCTACGCCCCGACGCCACCTCGAGCGCAGCGAGCGCCACCGCGGTCGAGCCCGAGGCCGAGGCGTTCTCGACCTGCTGGATGGCCAGGCCGGTGGCACCCAGACGCGACAGCATGACCCGGCCCGGTGCCATACCGAGCAGTGCGGAACCGACGAAGGCCGCCTCGACGTCGGGCCAGCGCAGGCCGCTGTCGGCCAGCGCGCCGCGCACCGCGGTCAGACCCAGCTCGACGAACGGCGTGGGCGACGCCGGTTGATAGCGATGCAGGCCGATGCCCACCACGTGGACCGGCCGGTCGGCCAGCGGGTTGCGACCCATTCAGCTCACCTTCTCCAACATCAGACGTCCGTCCTGCAACTCGCCACGCACCCGGTCGCCGATCGCCACCGGGTCGGAACCGGCTACGAGCACACCTTTGAGCGCCGGACCGTCGTCGAGGACCACCTCGACCACCGTGAACGGCGTGGCCGGCTCGGGCCGGTGGTGACGATGCACCGTGGCCGTGGCATGCACCACCCCCGCCGCCGGGAGCTCGACCGGCTCGAGGGTTCCGACCAACGCCCCGCACTGCTCACAGCCGTAGGGCTCCGGCGGTGTCGCCACCCGGCCACACGCCGGGCAGCGCGTACCGTGCAGTACGGCGCTCATCAGAAGCTGAGCCCGACGAGCTTGGTGTCGAGGTACTCGGTGATGCCGTCCTGACCGCCCTCGCGGCCCAGACCCGAGGACTTCACGCCGCCGAAGGGCGCCGCGGCGCCGGTGGGGTTGATGTCGTTGACGCCGACGATGCCGAACTTCAGCTTCTCGATGCTGCGATAGGCCCGGCCCAGATCGTTGGTGTACACGTAGCTGGCGAGGCCGTACTCGGTGTCGTTGGCCATAGCCAGCACCTCGTCCTCGGTGTCGAAGACGATGACCGGGGCCACCGGACCGAAGGTCTCCTCCCGGTAGATCACCATCTCAGCGGTGACCCCGGTGAGCACCGTCGGGGCGAAGAAGTAGCCGTCGGCCAACGGCCCCTCGGTCAGACGCTGCCCGCCGGTGACCACCGTGGCACCCTTGGCCACCGCGTCACGGACCTGGCGGTCGACCTTGTCCAGCGACGGCTGGTCGACCAGCGGGCCGATCTGTACGCCCTCGGTGAAGCCGGACCCGGCCTGCATCTTGCCGATGCGATCGGCCAACGCCGCGATGAACGCATCGGCGATACCGCGTTGCACGTACAACCGGTTGGGGCAGATGCACGCCTGGCCGGTGTTGAGCACCTTCACCATCGCCGCACCGGTGGCCGCCCGCTTGGGGTCGGCGTCGTCGTACACGATGAAGGGGGCGTGACCGCCGAGTTCCATCGACACCCGCTTCATGGTGGTGGCGGCCTGGGCCATCAGCAGCTTGCCGACCTCGGTGGAGCCGGTGAAGGTCAGCTTGCGCACCTCGGGGGCCGACAGCAGCTCGGCCCCCACCGGGACCGGGTCGGACGTGGGGACCAGGTTCACCACCCCGGGCGGAAGGCCCACCTCGTCGAGGATCTTGAACACCTCGATGGCACACAGCGGCGTCTGCTCGGCCGGCTTGAGCACGATCGTGCAGCCCGCGGCGAGCGCCGGACCGATCTTGCGGGTCAACATCGACACCGGGTAGTTCCACGGCGTGATGGCCGCACACACCCCGACCGGCTGGTGCAGCACCATGAATCGCTGCTCGGCCCGGTTCGACGGGATGGTCTGGCCGTACACCCGCTTGGCCTCCTCGGCGAACCACAGCAGGAAGTCGGCGGCGTAGCCGACCTCGATGCGGGCCGCCCGTAGGGGCTTGCCCTGCTCGGAGGTCATCAGCTTGGCGAGGTCCTCGCGGCGCTCCAGCATCAGGTGGTACGCGGCGTACAGCTTCTCGGAGCGTTGGTAGGCGGTCAGGCCGGCCCAGCCGTCGAACGCCGCGGCCGCGGCCTCGATCGCCCGCCGGGCATCGGCGGCACCGCCGTCAGCCACGTGGTCCAGCACCTTGCCCGTCGCAGGATCGGTCACCGCGAAGGTTGCCCCACTCGCCGCCGCCTGCCATTGCCCATCGATGTACAGCACGGCGCGCAGGTTAGTTGGCGAGCCCGGCCGGCGGGGCCGGGGCGGCGTCAGCGACCGACGTCAGCCGCCGGCAACGGTGCGTTCGGCGGCGATGACGGTGTTGCGCAGCAGCATGGCCACCGTGGTCGGGCCGACCCCACCGAGCCGGGGGGTGACCCACGACGCCACCTCGGCCACGTCGTCGTCGACGTCGGCGAGGAGCTTGCGGCCCGACCAGCTGATACCGCCGCTGATGACCACCGCGCCGGGCCGCACCATGTCGGCGGTGACGAAGTTGGGGATGCCCACGCCGGCGATCACGATGTCACCCTGGCGGGTGTAGGCCGCGAGGTCCTTGACCCCGGAGTGCACGACGGTGACCGCGGCGTCGGCCCCCGGGCCCTTCGCCGACATCAGCAGCGCCATCGGCCGGCCCAGGGTCGGCCCGCGACCGACCACCACCACGTGGGTGCCGGCGGTGGGAATGCCGTAGTGGATCAGCATGGCCTGGATCCCGGCCGGGGCGCAGGGCACCGGGGCCTTCTCGCCCAGCACCAGCTTGCCGAGGTTCTCCGGATGCAGGCCGTCGGCGTCCTTGGCCGGGTCGATGGCGGACAGCACGGCGTCGAGGTCGTACCCGGCCGGCAGCGGCAGCTGCACCAGGTAGGCGTGGACCTCGGGATCGGCGTTGAAGGCGGCCACCGCGTCGAGCAACGCCGCCTGGCCGGCATCGCCGGGCAGATGACGGTGGTGGGAGCGGATACCCACCGCGGCGCAGGTCTCGTGCTTCTTGCCGACATAGCCGGCCGAGGGTGCGTCGTCCCCGACCAGGATGGTGCCCAGACCGGGGATGACACCGGCCGGGGCGAGCGCCGCGACGCGGCGCCGCACATCGTCGAGAACGACATCGGCGACCGGCTGACCGGCAAGGAGGGAGGCCATGGGCATCAGCCTTGTGTAGCACCACCGCCCCGGGCCAGCCGTACCCGGCCGGGCCAGCCGTACCCGCCCCGGGCCAGCCGTACCCGCCTCGGTTCAGGACTCCGCAGGGCGGATGACGCCGGCTTGGTCGAGGGCGTCGATCTCCTCGGCGCTGTAGCCCAGCTCGGCAAGCACGTCGCGGCTGTGCTGGCCGACGTCGGGGGCCGGGCCGCGAACCGCGATGTCGGCACCGGCGATATGGAACGGGGCGGCCACCGTGCGGAACTCGAAGCCGTGGACGGGGTCCTGCACCGGGGCGAACATCCCCAACGCCTCGGCCTGGGGGTCCGCGATCACGTCGGGCAGCAACTGCACCGGTGCCCAGATCACCCCGGCCTCGTCGAGCCGGGTCGCCCACTCGGCGAGCGGGCGGGTGGCGAAGATGTCGTCGATGGCGGCGACCAGTTCGGCGGCGTGGCCGAGCCGGGTCGCCACGTCGGCATAGCGCTCGTCGAAGATCCACTCGGTGCGATCGGCAGCCACGCAGAAGCTGTCCCAGTAATCGCGCGGCCCGGGCATGCACAGCGCCACCCAGCGACCATCGGCGCAGCGGTAGCGACAGGTCAGCGGGTTCGGCCATTCGGCCCGCGCCGTCTTCGGCGGCTGGGCACCGTCGATGAGGGTCATCGACAGGTCGCTGGCCAGCGTCCACGCCGCCACCTGGAACAACGCCACCTCGACCCGCTGGAAACGGTCGGTCCGGTCGCGTTCGCGCAGCGCGGTGAGCACCGCCGACAGCAAGGCCAGAGCCGTGGTGTGGTCACCCTGGCCGGGACGAAAGGCGGGCGGCGGACCACCCGGTTCGCCGATGACCGAGGACACCCCGCCCCGGGCGAAGAACGCCGTCCAGTCATAACCCGGCTTGCCGGCCAGCGGCCCGGTGCTGCCGTAGCCGCCGAGCAAGGCGTACACCAGCCTCGGGCAGGACGCCTCGAGATCCTCCGCACGCAACCGGTAGCGGGCGAGGCGGTCCTCGGTGAGGTTGGTGAGGAAGATGTCGGCCCCCGCGGCGAGCCGGTGCACGATGGCCACCCCTTCGGCCTGGCCGAGGTCGGCCACCACCGACCGCTTCCCCCGGTTGTCCACGGTGAAATAGCCGTCCGGATGCGGCCCCGGGCCGGCGGCGGGGTCGATGCGGCGGTGAGCGCCGCGCAGGATGTCGCCCGTGGGCGGTTCGACCTTGACCACGTCGGCACCGAGATCGGCCATGATCGCCGCCGCCGACGGCGCGGCGATCATGTTGGCCACCTCGACGACCCGGATTCCCGACAACGGACCTGCCATCGCCCCGACCGTAGCGGCACCCGGGCAGGGGTGACGGCCGGTAACGTCGGGCCGTGCGGGTGGTGTGCTGGAACCTCCGAGGCGGCACCGACGCCAAGTGGGAGCTGCTGCGCGGCCTGCGCCCCGATGTCGCCGTGCTTCCCGAGGCGGCGCGTGCCCCCCGCCGGCTCGAACCCTCCCTGCTCGAAGCCGCGCCGAGCTGGCACTGGGTCGGCCGAAACCCGGCCAAGGGTCTCGCCGTCGCGACCTTCGGCGCCGAGTCCGGTGCGCTGGCACCCGACGCCACCGGACGCTGGTCGGTGGCGGCACGACAGGGATCGCTCACCGTGCTGGGGATCTGGTCCTGCCCCACCGGCGGGCAATACGCCCTCGAGGTGGAACGGGCCCTCGACGCCCACGCCCGCTGGCTCGACCCCGACGGCGAGCTCATCGTGGCAGGAGATTTCAACGTGGTCGGCCGGGGGGCCTCAGGGGCCTCAGGGGCCACGGCCCGGCTGTTCGCCCGGCTCGGCCGGCTCGGGCTCACCAGTGCATACCATACGGTACGGCATGAGGTACCCGGCGCGGAGTCGGCGGCCACCTACTTCCACCACCGCGACCCCGACCGGCCGTTCCACATCGACTTCTGCTTCGTGTCCGCAACGTTGCGCCGGCGACTGGCCGGGGTCGAGGTCGGTTCCTACGAGGACTGGGTGCGGCCCGGCCACTCCGACCACTGCCCGCTCGTCGTGGAGTTCGACCCGGCGCCGGCCCGGCGCGCACGCACCGAACCGGCCGAACCGGCCGGCGGACACGAGCGGCACGAGCGGCACGACGGGCTTTCACCCGGCACCGGCGGGCGTTAGATTCCGGCGGTGGGAGCGGGCGGTTGCCCGGACCAGGCCCACGTCGGGACGAGACCGGACGAGCACCGGCCGCATCCGGCGAGACCCGGAGACACCGGGCGCCACCGGGCGCCACCGGACCAGACGCACCGGCGCGCAGCGAAGCGACACCGAGACACGGCCCCAGGGGGATCGATGACCGAATCCGGGGCAGACCGCCCGTACACCCTCACCGACGAGGTCCGCAAGGTCCTCACCACGGTGTCCACCGCCACCATCACCTCACAGCTGCAGCGCCGCGGCCTGCGCAACTGCTTCCTCAACGGCCTGGGGCCCACCCGGCCCGGCACCCGGCTGCTGGGCTACGCCCACACCGTGCGCTACGTCGCCCTGCGCGAGGACCTGCAGAAGCAGCAGGGGCTGATGAACGCCCAGCGACGCGCCGTGGAAGCCATCCAGCCCGACGAGGTGCTGGTGATCGAGGCCCGCGGCGAGGCCCATGCCGGCACCATCGGCGACATCTTCACCATGCGGGTCAAGGCCCTCGGCGGGACCGGGGTGATCACCGACGGTGCCCTGCGGGACTCCCCCGCCATCCGCGCCATCGACCTGCCCGTGTACCACCAATCCTCGCACGCCGCCACGCTCGGCAAGCTGCACCTGCCGTGGGAGACCCAGACCGTGGTCACCTGCGCCGGGGTCACCGTCGTACCCGGCGACGTGCTGGTCGGCGACGACGAAGGGGTGGTGGTCATCCCCGCCGCCCTCGTCGAGGAGGTGGCCCGCGACTCCGCCACGATGGAGATCGAGGAGGAATGGGCCCTCGAACGGGTCGCCGCCGGGGAGAGCTCGGTGGGGACCTTCCCCATCTCCAAGGACCGCCGCCCCGAGTTCGAGGCCTGGCTGCAGGCCCGGGGCTGACAGGAAACGAGAACCGCCATGGCCCGCCGCTCCATCGACATCGACTCCTTCGCCCACGTCAACCCGATCCCGGCTGCGTCCCGGGTCGGCCCGTTGGTGGTGTCGAGCATCATCCCGCCGTTCAACCCCGGCGAACGCAAGGTCCCCAAGGACTTCCAGGACTGCGTACGCAACATCTACCTGCACATGGGCCAGATGCTCGCCGCCGCCGGCGCCGATTGGGAACACGTCGCCAAGATCACGTTCTACGTGAGCGACCTCGAGTTCCGCGAACAGCTCAACGACCAGTTCGTCGAGCACTTCCCCGACCCCGCGTCACGGCCGGCGCGCTATACCGCGCTGTCCCAGGGCGGACCCAAGGTGTCCGCCGAGTTCATCGCCTACATCGAGGACTGACGGCCACAAGCCGGCGCACGGGCCCGCTCAGAAGGCCCGGGCGTCCGCGAGGGCCCGGTCGATGAAGGTGTCGGTCGAACCGGCGACCGACCCCGGCGAGAACACCGCATCGACCGCGGCCTCGCCGAGCACGGCGGTGACGTCGGGTCGGCCACCGAGCACCGCCCGTAGCTGCCGACCGCCGGCCAGCGCCTCGGTGCAGGCCTGCTCGACCAACCGCTGGGCCTCGAGCCGGCCCAGCGCCGGCGCCAGGGCCGCGGTCGCGGCCTCGGCGTACAGCAGCCCGCCGGTACGGGCCAGGTTCGCGGCCATCGCCACGGGGACCGGTTCGAGATGCTCGAGCACGTCGACCAGCCACGCCGCCGCCGACCCGGTGCTGCGCAACGCCGTGGTGAGCGGCTGCCACTCGGCGTGCCACGCCCCGGCGGCCCGTTCGTGTTCGTGGGCCATCGAGCCCAACAGGGTGGCCACCTCCCCCGGCACGGTCCGGGCCGCGGCCAGCACCGACACCGCGGCCACCGGGTTGCGCTTGTGCGGCATGGCCGACGAGCCGCCCCGGCTGGCAGCGGTGTCGCGCACCTCGGCCACCTCGGTCTGCGCCAGCAGCACGACATCACCGGCCACCTTGGCCGCAGCGCCTGCGGCGAGGCCCAGCACCCCGGCCAGCTCGGCGATCCGGCTGCGCTCGGTGTGCCACGGCAGGACCGGCTCGGCCAGGCCCAGGCGACTGGCGAAGGCCGCGAGCACCGCAGGGCCCGACCGGCCGTAAACCGACAGGGTCCCCACCGCGCCCCCGAGCTGCACCGCCGGCAGCTCCGCCATGGCCCGCTCGACCCGACGCCCGGCGGCGACCAGGCCCGACGTCCAGCCGGCGGCCTTCAGCCCGAAGGTGATGGGGGCGGCGTGCTGGCCCAGGGTCCGGCCGACCATGGCCAGGTGCCGATGGGTCTCGGACAGCTGCACGGCGCGGCGCACCGCCAGGCGCAGATCGCCGGCCAGCGCGGCGAGGGCCGCCCGGCTCACCAACATGGCGGCGGTGTCGATGATGTCCTGGCTGGTCGCCCCGCGGTGCACCAGCTGCGCCGCCGCCGGGTCGACCGCGGCCACTGCGGTGCTCAGCGCCCGGACCAGCGGGATCACCGGGTTGGCGCCGTCGACGGCGTCGCGGCCCAGCGCATCGAGGTCGAAGGCCTCGGCCCGACACGCTGCGGCCACCACGGCGGCGTGGGCCACGGTGGCCAGGCCGGCGTCGGCCTGGGCCACGGCCAGCGCGGCCTCGGCGTCGAGCATGGCCTGCAGCCACGCCGCATCGGTGGTGGCGGCAAAGGCCGCGCCGCGGGACAGCACCGGGCCGAACAGGCCCCGCTCGCTCGTCGCCGCGTCGCTCACAGCGCGAAGAACACGGTCTCGTCCTCGCCCTGCAGACGCACGGCGAAGTGGTACCCGTCCTCGGTGGCGGTGGCCACCAGCGTCGGGCGACGGGCCGGCTCGACCAGCTCGGCGAGCACCGGGTCGGTAGCGGTGGCGGCGGCCTCGTCGGCGAAGTAGATCCGGGTCACGACCCGGTCGAGCAGGCCGCGGGCGAACACCGACACGGCGAGGTGCGGGGCCGCCCAGCGACGGCCGGCGGCGGGCACCGGGCCCGGCTTGACGGTGTGGATCGCCCAGCGGCCCTCGTCGTCGGTGGGGCACCGACCGAAGCCGACGAAACCGGCCGGCACGTCGGCGTCACCGGTGGCGGTCTGCCAGGTCTCGACCACGGCGTCGGCCACCGGGTCACCGTTGCCGTCGGTGACCGTGCCCCGCACCCAGAACCCCCCGGCCGTACCGACCGGTACGACGAGGGCTTCGGCGGGATCGGCCAGGGCCAGGTGCAGGAACGGGCCTACGGTCTGCGACGGCGACACGCCGAACGCGGCACCGCTGGTCATCACCGGTGGCCGGTGGTGCGCCAAGTCGGGCTGTGCGTGGTCGGGCTGTTCCAGGTCAGACATGACCATCCTCGCCGGGCGGTTCGAAGGGGACGGCGAGCGGGCCGCGCAGCACGATGTCCCAACGGAACCCCAACGCCCACTCGGCCTCGGTCAGCCCGTGGTCGTAGGCGCTGACCAGCCGTTGTCGCGCCGCCGGATCGGGGATGGCCCCGAGGATGGGGTCCTGGAAGAACAGCGGGTCGTCGGGGAAGTACATCTGGGTCACCAGCCGCTGGCTGAAGGACCGGCCGAACAACGACACGTGGATGTGCGCAGGCCTCCAGGCATTGGTGTGGTTGCCCCAGGGGTAGGCGCCGGGCTTGACGGTGAGGAACCGGTAGCAGCCCTCGGCGTCGGTCACCGTACGGCCGGCACCGGTGAAGTTGGGGTCGAGCGCACCCGGCCAGCGGTCGCGCTCATGGCAGTAGCGGCCCGAGGCATTGGCCTGCCAGATCTCGATCAGCGTGTCGGGCACCGGGCGGCCGTCGGCGTCGGTCACCCGGCCGGCCACCACGATGCGCTGGCCCACCGCCTCGCCGCCGGGCCCACGGGTGAGGTCGTCATCGCCGGGCCGCACCCGGCCGGCCCCGAACAACGGACCGGTCAGCTCGTGCAGCCCGGGGGGCAACGGCACGAGCGGACGGCTCGGTGCGCGCCCGCCCGTGCTGCGGTAGGCCGGGCTGGCCAGCGGCGCGTTGGTTCCCGGCGCGGGCAGGGCGTACCCGGCCGGCAGCCCGGCGGGCTCGGGTGTGGTCATCACGGCCTCCTTAACCTGCGGTCGGGGTGGAACCGTGCGGTCCGGTCCCGCTGCGGCACTCAGCGACGCTCGAAGGGTAGCCCGACGTAGTTCTCGGCCAACGCCGTGGCCGCCGCCACCGACGTGGTCACCTGCTCGAGCTCGGCGAGCTGCAGCTGCCGGTCGAAGCGGTCGTCGCCGTCGAAGCGGTGCAGCATCGCGGTCATCCACGCCGCGAACCGCTGGATCCGCCACACCCGGCGCAGGCACACCGCCGAGTAGCCGTCGAGGCCTGCGGGGTCGTGGTGGCGCAGGAACCGCTCCACCGCGTCGGCGAGCACCACCACGTCGGCCACCGCCAGGTTCAGGCCCTTGGCCCCGGTCGGCGGCACGATGTGGGCGGCGTCACCGGCCAGGAACAGCCGGCCGTGACGCATCGGCGAGGCCACGAACCCCCGCATGGTGGTGATGGCGGTCTCGAGGATGGGTCCCTGACGCAGGTCGAAACCGGCGCCGGTGGGCAGTCGGGTCGCCAGCTCGTCCCAGATGCGGTTCTCCGGCCAGTTCTCGACGGCATCGTCGGGCGTCACCTGGAGATACAGCCGGGTGACGCGGGGCGAACGCATGCTGTAGAGGGCGAAGCCCCGCTCGTGGTTGCTGTAGATCAGCTCCTCGGTGGTGGGCGGGGCCTCGGCCAGGATGCCCAACCAGGCGAAGGGGTAGACCCGGTCAGCCACCTCGAGCGCCCCGGCCGGTATCGAGGCCCGGCTGACCCCGTGGAACCCGTCGCAGCCGGCCACGATCGCCGCGTCGAGGCGATGAGACCGGCCACCGGCCCGGTAGGTGACCGACGGCGCGGTTCCGTCGGCGTCGCGCACCGTCACGTCGGCCACCTCGAAGTGCAGGGCACCGCCGCGGTCCAGCCAGGCCGCGATGAGGTCCTTGACCACCTCCTGCTGCCCGTAGACGGTGATGTACTTGCCGGTCAGGGCCTCGAAGTCGATCCGGCGACGCTGCCCGGCGAAGGCGAACTCCACCCCGCGATGGGTCATCGCCTCCCGGTCGAGCCGATCGGCGAGGCCCAGCTCCCGCAGCAGTTCGACCGTGGGGAACTCCAACACCCCGGCCCGAACCCGGCTCTCGACGTGCTCGCGGCTGCAGTCCTCGAGGACCACGCAGTCGATGCCGGCCCGCGCCAGGAGGTGGGCCAGCACCAGACCGGCCGGGCCGGCCCCGATGATGGCCACCTCGGTGCGTTCGACGCGGACGGTCACGACCCGGCGTCTGTCATGACGCGGCGTCTGTCATGACGCGGCGTCTGTCATGACGCGGCGTCTGTCATGACGCGGCGTCTGTCATGACGGCGCCGGTGCCGCGCCGGTGCCCGTGCGGGACACGACGCCACCCGACCCCGAGCACCCGGTCAGGCCGAGCGCCAGGGCTTGGCCGTGGCCCGCACCCGGCCGAGACGGCGTTCGTCGAAGGCAGCCTGCATCATCGCCGGATAGCCGATCGGCTGCAGCGGGGAGGGCAGCCCGAGGGCCCGCTGGACCGCGATGTCGCTGTAGTACCCGGTGTAGGACTGCACCAGCAGCGCGTCGAAGGCGTCGGGAGCGTCGGCCTCGACGGTACGCAGCACGGCGTCACGGCCTGCGCCGTCGAGCCCGGCGAAGCCGTCGGGATGGCCGGCTGCGGCGACGCGGATGCGGGCCAGAGCGGCGAGCACCGGCGGGCGCAACGCCGGCGCCTCGGCCAGGTAGCGATCGACGGCGGCGGCCGCAGCGGTGTCGCCGGCGGCGGGCATCGTGGCGTCACCGGGCAGCAGTCGGTCCTGCACCGCGCGCAGCAGTGCCAGGTCCCCGGCGGTGAGCACGGCGCCGTGGCCGCCGCTCGCCGGTCCGGACGGTTCGATGGGCGGGTTCACCGCGCCACCTCCTCGAAGTGTTCGATCAGCCAGTCGGCGGTGCGGCGGGCCAGGGCCTGGATGGTGGAGGTCGGGTTGACCGGGCCGGAGGTGACGAACACGCTGCCGTCCACGACGAAAAGGTTCCCGACGTCGTGGCAGCGTCCCCAGCGGTTCACCACCGATGTGGCCGGGTCGTCGCCCATGCGGGTGGTGCCCATCAGGTGCCAGCCCGACACCCGGGTGAACGGGTCCGCGGTGACGGTGTGGGCACCGCAGGCCTCGAGCAGCTCGGCGGCCCGGGCCACCCCGTGGTCGAGCAGCACCCGGCTGTTCTCGCTCAGCGTGTAGCTGACCTTCGGGGCGGCGATGCCGTGGCTGTCGGTCTCCGTCGGTGAGAGGGTCACCCGGTTGTGGGCCTCGGGCAGGTCCTCGGCGATCACCACCACCGTCACCCCGTGGGAGAACAGCGCCCGGTGCGCCTCGTGGTGGGCCGCGCCCCACGGCAGCCGCTTGCCGGGCCCGTCGCCGAGGGCCAGGCCGAGTGGCAGATCGTGGCGCACCACCTGCAGGGTGAAGCCCCGGGTGGCACCGCGCTCCGGGTCGGTCTCGTAGAACTCCTGGCTGTGCAGCAGCGCCCCGTTGGGGCCGCGTTCGGTGTCCAGCCGCTGTGGGAAGATGCCCTTCACCGTGGCCACCGGGTGGAACATGAAGTTGCGGCCCACCTGGTCGCTGGAATTGGCCAGCCCGTTGGGGAAGCGGGCGGAGACCGAGTTGAGCAGCAACCGCGGGGTACCCACCCCGTTGGCGCCGAGCACCACCACCCGGGCCCGCTGCACCCGGAGGCGGCCGTCGCGGTCGTAGTACACGACCCCGTCGACCAGGCCGCCGTCGTCGACGGTGAGCTCGCGGACCCGCGCCCGGGTGATCAGCTCGACACCGAGGGCCAGCGCATCGGGCAGGTAGGTGACGTGGGCGCTCGACATCGCCCCGACGGGACAGCCCAGGTCGCAGGGCCCGCACCCGTTGCAGGCGGCACGGGCCGCGTCACGAGGGGCGGTGATCATGGCCACGTCCGACGGCCACCAGTGCCAGCCCAGCTGCTCGAGGCCACCGACCACGGCCTCGCCAGCCGCGCCGAGCGGCAACGGGCGGTCGCTGCGCGGGGTACGCGGCGGGTTGGCCGGGTCGCCATTGAGGCCGGCCACGCCGATGGCCGCGTCGTTCGCCTCGTAGTACGGCTCGAGCTCCCAGTAATCGACCGGCCAGTCCAGTCCGACGCCGTCGAGACTGCGCACCCGGAAGTCCGACGGGCGGAGGCGCGGGAAGTGGCCGCTCCAGTGGATCGTGCTCCCCCCGACCGCATTGAACATCAGGGGGTCGACGGGGCTGTCGGTTGCGTCGACCGGGTAGTCCTCGGGCAGCTTGCGCACGTTTGGGTCACGGTTGAACACCGACTGGCGGAAGCGCTCGGCGTCGACCCGGTTCTGCGGGTAGGCCGACGGGTCGATCCAGTCGCCCTGCTCGAGCACCACCACCCGTAGGCCGGCGCGGGCCAACGCCCACGCGGCAGCGGCGCCTGATGCACCGGCGCCGATGATCACGACATCGGCCGGTGTGTCCGCCCCGTCCGGTCCCGGCTCGACCATCGCCCTCTCCCGATCGTTCGTCGAGCGTTGCACCGTTCCGCCCCACGGCGCACCCCGGCAACACACCGGCCATGCTGCCACGCGAACCCGGCCCACACCTGATCGAGCGGGCCACCCACCACCCATCTGGAGCTGACGGCACCAGACCAAGAGCCGGCGACGGGCCAGTAGCGTACCGCCCACCGGCACCCGCGGACACCGGACCGGAAGCCCCCAGAAGACCGGAGCACGCCATGGCCGACGCTGCCGTCACCCCCGCCGCCGAACGGCCCGTCGCCGCCGCGGTCCACCGCCTCAACCACGCCGTGCTCTTCGTGCGTGACGCCGACGCCGCAGGTCGCTTCTACTGCGAGCAGCTCGGCTTCGCCGTGGTACACCGCTTGGCCGGCCGGGCGGTGTTCCTGCGGGCCAACGGCTCGACCAACGACCACGACCTGGGCCTTTTCAGCGTCGGCGACGGGGCAGCTCCCCGCACCCCCCAGGGCATCGGGCTGTACCACCTGGCTTGGCAGGTCGACACCGTCGACCAGTTGGCGCTGCTGCAGCAGCGCCTCGGTGCGGCCGGCGCCCTCGTCGGCATGTCCGACCACGGGGTGTCCCGGTCGCTGTACGCCGTGGACCCCGACGGCAACGAGTTCGAGGTGATGTGGGCCGTGCCACGCGACCAGTGGCCCGCAACCCCCGGCGTGGCCCCACTCGACCTCGCGGCGGACCTCGCCCGCCATGGCGGCGTGTCGACCCTGAACCAGCTCACCGTCAGCCCAGTCTGAACGCCGGAGGAACAACCACCATGCCCACCCCCTGCCCCGAAGCCGACGGCTCCAGCGGGGCGCGTCGCCTCTTCGACGAACCGCCACCGCTGTGCATCGACCGTACTCATCGGTATGACGCCCGGATCGAGACCGGGATCGGCACCCTGGTCGCCGCGCTCGACCCCTACGCTGCATTCCAGACGGTGAACAACTTCGTGGTCCTCGCCCGCTACCACTTCTACGACGGCCTGACCTTCCACCGCATCATCAAGGGCTTCATGTGCCAGGCCGGCTGCCCCGAGGGCGACGGCCGGGGCGGGCCGGGCTACACCTTCGCCGACGAACTGCCCAAGCCCGGGCGCTACGAGCTGGGGTCGCTGGCGATGGCCAACGCCGGGCCGAACACCAACGGCAGCCAGTTCTTCATCATCTCCGGACCGCAGGGTATGCGCCTGCCGCCGCAGTACAACCTGTTCGGCAAAGTGCTGCGCGGGCTCGACGTGCTCGACCAGATCCAGTCGATGCCGACCCGCGGCGACGCCCCGGTCGAGCCGGTGACCATCGAGTCGATCACCATCGTCGAACGAGACTGAGCGAACCCGGCCCGCGACGCCGGCCGGGCCGGCCCGAAGGGTCCGGCGGATCAGGAGCGGGCAGGAAACAGCCTGGCCTGCAGCCGCCGCATGCCGACCAGCCAACGCTCGAGATCGGCCGTCTTGCGTTCGATCCAGGTTTGGGCGATGGGGTCGGTCAGCACCAGGAAGCGCTCCTCGGCAAAGGCGTCGAGGACCTGCTGCGCCACCTCGCCGGCCTCGCGGATGGGCCCAGCAGCGTTGCGGGCGAAATCCGACGAGGTATCGAGCATCGGCGTGTTCACGCCGAGCGGGGCCAACAGGTGCACCCGGATGCCCCGGTCGTGGTAGCTGATCGACAGCCACTCGGCGAGGCCCACGACCGCGTGCTTGGTGGTGGCGTAGGTGCAGGCGCCGTGGCTGGTGAGGATGCCCGCCATCGACGCGGTGTGCTCGATGATCCCGCTGCCCCGCTCGAGCATGTGGGGCAGCACGGCCCGCACCGCGTACACGTGCGCCATCACGTTGACCTGCCACTGCTGGTCCCACACTCCGATGGGCGTGGCCATGATGTCGCCGTCGTTGGCAATGCCGGCGTTGTTGCACAGCACGTCGATGCGGCCGAAACGGTCCATGACCGCGTCGACCATGCGGTTGACGTCGGCCTCGTCGCCGACGTCGCAACCGATGGCCAGGCCGCGTTCACCCAACTCCGCCGCCACCGCCTCGGCGCCGGCCAGGTTGCGGTCCACCACCGCCACCCCGGCCGCCCCGGCCGCGGCCAAGGCTCGGCACAACGCCGCACCGATCCCGCTTCCACCGCCGGTGACGATGCACACCCGATCGTCGAGGTCCAGCCCGGTCTCGTTCATGTCGGTCCCTCACTCACCGCCCGCCGCGCGCGGGGCTGCTCCGACCCTACCGAGTGGGCCGGGCGGGTGGGCGGGTGGGCGGATGGCTCGGTGGTGCTCAGCGATCGTCGGTGCGCGCCGCCTCCGCTGACCGCCACCAACGGCTGGCCGGCTCGACCAGGGCCGAACGCACTGCCGCGAAACGCGCCGCAGCGGCAGGGCCGGGCCAGTCCGCGGCCAGCAGCGGCTGCGGCAGCCCGGGATCGGCGAAGGGGAACTGCCGCCACCGGTGCACCAACACGGTGAGGGCCAGGGCCGCGTCGCGGTCGGACCGCGCCTCGTTCCCATCCGCAGCGCCCTGTAGGACCGCACCGATCTGGGTGCCGGTACCGCCCTGAGGACCGGCACCGCCTGGGCTACCGGCACTGTCCGGGATGCGCCCACCGAGCCGGCTGCGCGTACCGCCTGGCGCGGCTGTGCCGATGGGCCCGCGCGTACCGTCGGGGCTGCGCGTACGGTCGGGGCTGCGCGTACCGCCCCGTGCGGCCGTACCGTCGGGGCTGCGCGTACCGTCGGGAACGGTGGCCGCAGCAGGGACGGACGCGGTGGCGGTGGCGGCGAGGAACGCCTCGTACTGCCGGCGCAGGGTCGGCAGGTCCCAGGCCTGCGCGGCCAGGGCAACGGGGTCGCCGAGCCGGCCGAGCTCGGACACGAAGGACGTCGCCGTGACCTCGAGGTCCCGCAGCAGCGCCACCGCGGCAGCCTCCTGCTCGACCCAGGGCGACACCCAGATCCCGCCGCCCAGCGAGCCGAAGCCGGCCCAGCCCAGGCCCACGTTCATGCGGTAGCGGGCCCGGCGGTCGCGCTCCGGAATACTGGCCAGCAGCAGGACCCAACGTCCGTCCCACGGCCGGGGCTGCCGCCCGAACCCGTAGATGCGTTCGGCGCCGGCCTCGAGCAGGGACCGGGTACCTTCCGACAGCATCCAACGAGTCCGGCGTCCGACACGGACCCGTTCGAGCCGGCCGTGCTCGTGCATCCGGGCGATGACCTGGCGGGCGGCCTTGTCGTTGACGCCGAGACCGCCGAGCGCGTCGAGCAAGGTCTGGGTCCACACCGCTCCCCCCGAGGGCAGGACGAACTCGCCGAGCAGCGTCATGAGCAACCCCCGGCCCCGATCGGCGGGCGGGTCCACGGCACGCGACGCCCCGAGTGCCGCCGCCAGCGAGGCAGCCTCGTCGGGACGTGGCACGGCCACGCCGGTCGCCGCCTGCGCGGGGGTGCGGGGGGCTGGGGCCGGTTCGGCAACCATGGCAGATCATTCGACTTTATCTTGACGTTGCGCCGCAAATTAGTGGACTATTTGATCGGGGAGGGCGCATGGCCGAGCACGCCGACATCGATTTCCGGACCAGCCCGGAGCAGTACCGCCACTGGCGGCTCGACGTCGAGGGCTGCATCGCCACCGTCACCATGGCGGTCGACCCCAACAGCACGCTGCATGACGGCTACGAGCTGAAATCGAACTCCTACGACCTCGGCGTGGACATCGAGCTGGCCGACCTGGTGCAGCGGCTCCGCTTCGAGCACCCCGAGGTACGGGTGGTGGTCCTCACCAGCGACACCGACAAGCTGTTCTGCGCCGGGGCCAACATCCAGATGCTGGCGGCCTCCGACCACGGCCACAAGGTGAACTTCTGCAAGTTCACCAACGAGACCCGCAACAGCATCGAGGAGGCCACCGCCCGCTCCGGCCAGGCCTGGATCGCCGCGATCAACGGCACCGCGGCGGGTGGTGGCTACGAGCTGGCCCTGGCCTGCGAGGAGATCCTGCTCGTCGACGACCGATCCTCGGCGGTGTCCCTTCCCGAGGTCCCCCTACTCGCCGTACTTCCCGGTACGGGCGGCCTCACCCGGCTGGTCGACAAGCGCCACGTGCGCCGCGACCTCGCCGACGCCTTCGCCACACGGGCCGAGGGGGTTCGGGGCGAGACCGCCCTGGCCTGGCGCCTGGTGGACCACCTCGCCCCGCCGAGCAGGTTCGCGACGCTGGTCGGGTCCCGGGCCGCCGCGCTGGCCGCCGCATCCGACCGTCCCGGCACACCGGGCGGTATGCAGCTCATCCCGATCGAACGGGCCCTCACCGCTGACCACCTGACGTACTCAACGGTACGGGTCGAGCTCGACCGGGCGTCCGGCACCGCGGCGTTCACCGTCGCCGCACCCGACCTCGCCGAGCCGTCCACCCCCGAGGAGCTGCTTGCCGCGGGGGCCGGCGCCTGGCTGGTGCGCTGTGCCCGTGAGCTCGACGACGCGGTCCTGCACCTGCGGGCCAACGAGGCGGAGATCGGCACCTGGACCTTCCGTACCATCGGCAATGGGGAGGCGGTGACCGCGACCGAGCAGGTCTTGGCCCGGCACCCCGACCATTGGCTGGTACGCGAGGTACGGCTGCTGTGGGGCCGGGTCCTCAAACGGCTCGACGTGTCGTCCCGGACGCTGATCGCCCTGGTCGAGCCGGGCAGCTGCTTCAGTGGGCTGCTGGCCGAGCTGCTGCTCGTCGCGGACCGCAGCTTCATGCTGAGCGGCACCTGGGAGGACGACGAGGACCCGCCACCACCCGCCACGATCACGCTGGGCGAGGCCAACCTGGGCCGGTTCCCCATGGCCAACGGGCTGAGCCGCCTGCACAGCCGCTTCTGGGGCCGCGACGACGCCTACGAGGCCGCGCGGGCCACCGTGGGCCGGGCCCTGGCCGCCGCCGAGGCCGCCGCCGCCGAGCTGGTGACCTTCACCCCCGACGACCTCGACTGGCACGACGAGGTGCGGCTCGCCCTCGAGGAGCGCAACAGCTTCTCACCCGACGCCCTCACCGCCATGGAGGCGAACTACCGCTTCGTCGGGCCCGAGACGATGGAGACCAAGATCTTCGCCCGCCTCACCGCCTGGCAGAACTGGATCTTCCAACGACCCAACGCCGTCGGCCCCGAGGGCGCCCTGCGCCGTTTCGGTACCGGCACCCGGGCAAGCTTCGACCACCGGAGAGTGTGAGCCATGGCCATCGTCGACATCGACGCCAAGATCCCCAACAACGTCGACCTGGCGGGCGACCGACGCCTGCAACGGGCGTTGGAGCAGTGGCAACCCCGCTTCGTGCGCTGGTGGGAGGAGCTCGGGCCCTCGGTGTTCCAGCGCAACCCGGTCTATCTGCGTACCGCGGTGGATGTCGGCCGTGACGGCTGGGCCCACTTCGGCCACGTGGAGATGCCCGACTACCGCTGGGGTGTGTTCCTGTCGGAGCCCGAGCCGGAACGTCGCATCGCCTTCGGCGACCACAAAGGTCTGGCCGCGTGGCAGGAGGTGCCCGGCGAGTACCGCTCGGACCTGCGACGCCTGCTGGTGGTGCAGGGCGACACCGAGCCGGCGTCGGTCGAGCAGCAACGCCACCTCGGCCTCACCGCCCCGTCGCTGTACGACCTTCGCAACCTGTTCCAGGTCAACGTCGAGGAGGGCCGCCACCTGTGGGCGATGGTGTACCTGCTGCACCGCTACTTCGGCCGTGACGGCCGCGACGAAGCCGACGCCATGCTCGACCGGCACTCCGGCGATCCCGACAACCCCCGCATCCTGGGCGCCTTCAACGAGGAGACGCCCGACTGGCTGTCGTTCTTCATGTTCACGTACTTCACCGACCGCGACGGCAAGTACCAGCTCGCGTCGCTGCGCGAGTCGGCCTTCGACCCGCTGTCGCGTACGTGCGACTTCATGCTGAAGGAGGAGGCGTACCACATGTTCGTGGGGGCCACCGGCGTGGGCCGGGTCGTGGCCCGCAGCGTCGAACTCATGCGCGAGCACGACACCGACGACGTGCACCCCTACGGCGGCATCAACCTCGATGTGCTGCAGAAGTACCTCAACTTCCACTACTCGGTCTCGCTGGACCTGTTCGGCGCGGAGACCTCCACCAACGCCGCCAACTACTTCGCCGCCGGCCTGAAGGGCCGTTTCCAGGAGGAGCGACGCGACGACGACCACCAGCTCAAGACGGTGACCCGGATGGTGCCGGAGATGACCGACGCCGGCATCGGCGAACGCGAGGTCACCCAGCTGCAGGCGTTGAACGAGACGCTGCGCGACGACTACCGGGAGGACTGCGCCAAGGGCCTCGAGCGTTGGAACCGCACCCTGCGCGACCACGGCGTCCACGTCGAGCTGACCCTGCCCCATGTGGGGTTCAACCGTCGGGTCGGTACGTTCCGCGGGCACCACGTCTCCCCCGACGGTCGCCCGCTCGACGCGTCCGCCTGGCAGGCCGAGTTGGCCCGCTGGCTGCCGACCGACGCCGACCGGGCCCACGTCCAGTCGCTGATGGTGGGGGTCACCGAACCCGGACGTATGGCGGGCTGGGTGGCGCCGCCCGCCACCGGCATCCAGGGCCAGCCGGTCGACTTCAACTATGTCAAGATCTGAACGATGAGCCTCTACAACGCCGCAGGCTGGCTGGTCGACCGCCAGGTGGCGGCAGGGTGGGGCGAGCGCATCGCCCTGCGTTGCGAGGGCCGGAACACCAGCTACGCCGAGCTGCAGGCCGAGCTGTGGCGGGTGCAGCAAGCGCTGCAACAACTCGGCGTCGCGGCCGGCGACCGGGTGGCCATGGTGGTCAACGACGAGCCGGCCTTCGTAGCGTGGTTCCTCGGTGCCCTCCGCCACGCGGTGGTGCCCGTACCCCTGTCGACCATGCTTAATGGTACGGAACTGGCGTCGATCGTGGCCGACTCGGGGGCACGGCTGCTGGTGGTGTCCGCTCCGTTCGCTGCGACAGTGGCCACCATCACCGCCGGGGCGCCGCAGGTCTGCAACGTGGTGGTACTCGGTGAACCGACCGGCGTGACGGCCGGGGGCGTGCCCGTCGAGGCCTGGGCGTCCTTCTGCGACGCGACGGAGATGCCGGTCGCCGCCACCGACGAGAACACCGACGGCTTCTGGCTCTACAGCAGCGGCACCACCGGTACCCCGAAGGGGGTCATGCACCGCCACGGCGACCTGCAGGCCACCACGCAGACCTACGCCGCGTCGGTACTGCGGGCCGAGCCAGAGGACCGGTTCCTGTCGGTGGCCAAGCTGTTCTTCGCGTACGGGCTGGGCAACTCGCTGACCTTCCCGCTTTCGGTGGGGGCCACCGCGATCCTGCACCCGCTGCCCCCCACCCCGGCGGCGGTGCTGACCCTCATCGAGACGGAACGGCCCAGCCTGTTCTTCGCCTCCCCCGGGTTCGTGGCCGCCCTGCTCGACGCCGCTCCGGGCGCGGACGTCTTCGGGAGCCTGCGGGCCACGGTCACCGCCGGTGAATCGCTGCCCGCGGACCTGCAACGCCGCTTCAGCGAGCTGACCGGCCGCCCGGTACTCGACGGCATCGGCTCGACGGAGATGCTGCACATCTTCATCTCCAACACCCTCGACGCGCAGTCGCCCGGGTCGAGCGGCTGGGTGGTCCCCGGCTACCGGGCCGAGCTGCGCGACGACGACCAGCGGGCAGTGACCGCCCCCGACACCCCCGGCTACCTGTACGTGCAGGGACCGTCCGCGGCGAGCGGATACTGGCAGAAGCCCGACGCCACTGCGGCGGCCTTCGCCGAGGGCTGGGTCCGCACCGGCGACGTGTACACCCGTTCCGCCGAGGACTGCTGGACCTTCCTGGGCCGCAACAACGACATGATCAAGGCCGGGGGCATCTGGGTGTCGCCGGCCGAGGTGGAGAGCGTGCTGATCGAGCATCCCGACGTGCTCGAGGCTGCGGTCGTCGGCGACCGCAGCATCGCGGGGCTCGAGACGGTGGTGGCCTTCGTGGTGCCGGCCGCCGGGGCGACCATCGACCCCGCCGCGCTCGAGGCCCACTGCCGCTCCCGCGTGGCATCGTTCAAGCGACCGCGTGAGATCGTGGTGGTGGACGAGCTGCCCAAGACCGCCACCGGCAAGATCAAGCGCTACGCCCTGCGCGAGGCGCGCGCCGAGGCGGCACCCGGGGCCTGAGCGACCGCCGCCTCACTCACCACAGCTCGGCGAGGAGCCGTTCGAGCACCACCACCTCGCCGGCGGGCACCACCAGCCGGCCGTCGCGACGCTGCAGTCGGCCCTGGTCGCACAGGTTCTCGATACGAGCCCGGACCGCGTGCAGCTCGGCGAGCATGGTGGGATCGGCGGGCCCTTCGGACGACCGGTCGGGCGGCCCGACGACGAGCGTCTCGTGCGGCGCGGCCAGCACCGCCTCGTCGATCCCCTCGGCCAGCCGCAGGCCGGTGAGCAGCCGGACCCGAAGCACCTCGAGGGCTTCGAGCGGTTCCTCCTCGGGTGCCGCACCCGCCAGCCAGTCCTCGAGCGGCGGGTTGCGGACCAGGCGTCGGCCACCGGCGGTCCCGGCGGTCCCGGCGGTCCCGGCGGTCCCGGCGGTAGCGGGCAGCGAGGCGGTAGCGGACGGGCCGGCCCCGAACCAGGAGCGCCCCCGCCAGTAGGCCAGGTTGTGGGCACACCGGTGACCGTCACGGGCATGGTTGGACACCTCGTAGCGCGCCAGCCCGTAGCCCGGCAGGATCTCGGCGGCGAGCTCGATGGCCCGGCGCTCGGCCTCCTCTTCGACGCTGACCCCCCGGCGGCCGAACGGCGTGCCCTCCTCGACGGTCAGGGTGTACGCGGCGAGATGGTCCACCCCGGTGGCAGCCAGCCGGTGCAGGTCCGCCGCCACGTCCTGGCCATCCACCGCCACGATCAGATCAGCGTTCACCGTCCAACCGTCGACCGAGCGGACCGACTCCAGCGCCCGCAGCGCCGTCGCCGCGTCATGGGGGCGGCCGAGGGTGCGCAACACCGGGTCCTGCGTCGACTGCACGCCGACGCTGACCCGGGTGAAGCCCAGGTCACGCCATCGGGCCGGCCGGTCTGGGCCCACGTTGAGCGGGTGCACCTCGATACCGATCTCGGCGTCGTCATTCACGGCGAATCGACGTCGAATCGACGCCAGCAGACGGCCGAGCTCGGCGTCGGTGAGGTGGCTCGGGGTGCCGCCACCGAGGTACACCGTCTCCAGCGGGCCGCGGTCGGGCCACCGCTCGGCGGTCATGGCCAGCTCGGCGTCGAGGCGGGACAGGTATGCCTCGACCAGGTCGTCGCGCCGACGCAGCACGTGGAAGCTGCAGAACGGGCAGATCGTGGGGCAGAACGGCACGTGCACGTACAGGTGCGGGATCGGCCCCGGGTTCGCCACCGGGTTCGGCTCGAGCTGCACCGGACCACCCTTGCCGCCGAACCGACCCGGGCGCCACCCGGCGACGATCGGACCGGCAGCGCCCCCGGCAGGGTTCGAACCTGCGACCCTCGGATTAGAAGTCCGTTGCTCTGTCCACTGAGCTACGGGGGCCCGACACGGATCGCGCTTGGGCCGAGCCGTGTGCGGCGCCTATGCTAGAGGGTCTCGTGGTGGTCGTAGCTCAGCTCGGTTAGAGCGCCAGGTTGTGGCCCTGGAGGTCGGGGGTTCAAGTCCCCTCGGTCACCCCATCGCGGTGGGAGTTCGTGTTACGTTCTCCCGCCGCAGCAAGCGCCTCTAGCTCAATGGCAGAGCAACGGACTCTTAATCCGCAGGTTCTGGGTTCGAATCCCAGGGGGCGCACCACAAACATGCAGGTCACCGGCACAATATTGGTCTCAAGCGGCGGGTTTCTGCAGCCCCGCTTCGCTCTTCGGAAGTGTGGGACCGTCTGTTAGACCGCTGGCTTGGCCTCAGTTCCCACGGCGATTCTGTTCGCCAGCCAGGACGAGTCCTCAGGCACTCGACGGGTGTCGGGTAAATCTGAGGGCACCCCCGTGTAGTGGTCCGGGTGTTGTGCGAGTCCGTTGCCCCAGAATCGGGGCGAGGAGGACAGCATCATGGCCCGACGTCGGCACACGCCCGACCAGATCATCCGCAAACTCGTTGAGGGCAACAGGCTCTTGGCGGGCGGCGCCGAACTCGGCGAGGTATGCCGGCATCTCGAGATCGCCGAGGCGACATGGCATCGCTGGGTGGCGCAGTACGGCGGCATGAAAGCCGAGGACGCCAGGCGGCTCAAGCAGCTCGAAGCGGAGAACGCCAGGCTGAAGAAGCTGCTCGCCGAAGCCGAGTTGGACAGGTCGATGCTCAAGGAGATCGCGGAGGGAAACTTCTGACCCCGAACCGGCGACGCAGCGCCGTGAGCACGCTGCAGGACCGTTTCGGGGTCTCTCAACGTCGCGCCTGTACAGACCTGGGTCAGCACCGGTCGACCCAACGCCTCACCCCACCCGAGCCGTCGGAATGCGAGGTGCAGCTGCGTGCCTGGCTGCGGGCCTTCGCCACGCGCCGGCCCCCGTGGGGGTGGCGGCGTGCATACAAAGAGCTGCGCCGCTATGGCCGACAGGTCAACGCGAAACGGATCCAGCGGCTCTGGCGCGACGAGGGCCTGCGGGTGCCGGCCCAGAAATGAGGGGTCCCCATTTGGTGGTCCGGGCGTTACGCGAGCGCTGGTTGGTTTCGGGTGGTCCAGGCCGTGGCGGACTCGGTGGGGGTGAGGTCGCACTGGGCGCTGTGGGGTCCGTTGATGTTGTAGTCGATGCGCCAGTCCTCGATCAGGACCTGGGCCTCGAGGAGGCTGTCGAACTGCCAGCCGTTGAGGAACTCGTCGCGTAGCCGGCCGTTGAACGATTCGATCCAGGCGTGCTGCCACGGCGACCCCGGGTCGATGAAGCACGAGCCGACGTCGTTGAACCGGCACCAGTCCGCAACGGCATGCGCGACGAATTCGGCGCCGTTTCCGAAGATGACGTCGATGGTGATCGACCCCCGGACGTCAGTAACGATCTATGGCTGGTGGCTTCGGCGCTGAAATGCCGGACTCGCCAATCGTTGCCTCGAACGCTTTGCTCCAGGCGCCATCGGCGTAGGACTGGTCGAGGACATCGTTCACGAAGGTGCGCAGCGCCGTGTCGCCCTTTTTCAGGCCGATGCCGTAGGGCTCTTGGGTGAACGGCTTGCCGACGAGCTTCAAGTTGGCGGGATCGGCGGCAACGAAACCGAGCAGGATGATGTCATCAGTGGTCACGGCCTCCACCCGACCGTCCTTGAGCGCTTCGATACAAAGGCTGTACTTGTCGAACACGGTGGATACGTCGACCTGGGGCGCCTTTTCTTGCACGTTCTTGAGCGAGGTCGATCCGGCGACCGAGCAAACCTTCTTGCCCTTGAGATCCGCCACCCCGCTGATCGAAGCGTTGCCCTTCTTCACCAAGATGTCCTGGCCGGCGACGTAATACGGCCCGGCGAAGTCCACCACCTCTTTGCGGGTGGCGTTGATGGTGTAGGTCGAGATCACGAGATCGACCTTGCTTTCTTGGATGAACGGCTCCCGGTTCTTCGACACCGCCTCGACGAACTCGACCTTGCCGTCGATGTTCTCGCCGAAGATGTTGCGGGCGATGATCTTGCCGATCTCGACGTCGAAGCCTTCGATGCCGTTCGTGGTCGGGTTCTTCACCCCGAACAGCGGCACGTCGAACTTGACCCCGATCGTGATCTTGCCCTTTTTCTTGATGGCCTCCACCGACGAACCGGCTGGGATTGCGATGGTCTCTGTGGTCTTCTCCGCTGCTGATGTCCCATCCCGAGCCGCGGTGGTTGCGGTGGTCTCACCCGCCACCGTGGTGTCTGATACCGAACTGCCCGAATCGTTACCGCCGCACGCCGCCATTATCAGGCTGAGCATGGCCGCTATGGCCAGCAGCTTTCGTCGCATGGTTGTCTCCTTGGGTCAGTGGTTGAGGATCTTGGCCAGGAAATCCTGAGCCCGCTCGCTCCGGGGCGAGCTGAAGAACCGATCGGGAGGGGCGATCTCGACGATCTGGCCCTGGTCGAGGAACACGACACGCTGCGCGGCGGAACGTGCGAACCCCACGGACCAGCGCGATCGCACGAGCACGGTACTCAGCAAGGTTGGACGAGGCGCAGTCGAAGCTTTTTAGTTAGGCCCTCGACTCATTACCGAACATGGAACTCGAGGTGGGGGCGATGCACTGTGTGCTGCGGGTCGAACAGGACCGACCCGCTGCCTGAGATGGCCCGGTCACACCCTGCTGTAGGTCAGGTTCACCAGGCCGCTGGGAAAAGGCTGCACCGCGTCGAGCCGCAACGTGGCCGATCGCCCGATCGGGTGGAACAACGGTCGGCCCGAGCCGATCAGGCGTGGCACGACGGTGATGGTGAGGTCGTCGATCAGGCTCTCGTCCAGAAAGGCGCTGATCAGTTGGCCGCCGTCGACGTAGACGCGGCCGAGGCCCATCTGGTCCCACCGCCACCGGGCCTGCCGGGGGGATACCGCCCAGAACGTCACCCCGGGCCGGGGCTGCGACGGCCGATGGGTGAATACGAAAACCGGCCGCCCCCCAAACGGTAAGGGGTCGAGGTGGGCAATGTGGTCGTAGGTGCCGCGGCCCATCGCCAGGGCGTCGACGGAGCCGAGGAAGGCGTCGAACCCATAGTCCTCGTCCGCAGCAGCGGCCGCCTCGAGCCAATCGAGGCGGCCGTCCTCGTCCGCGATGTACCCGTCGAGGCTGCACGCCAGGAACACCGACAGCTGTATCGCCATCAGCCGACCCCCCTCCGCTCGACATACGCTTCGGTACGTTTCCGATCACTTTCCTACCAATCGGTACGGAGCCAACCCCGGCCCGGGCCGTACCGGGCCGGGCCGTACCGGGCCGTACGAAGCCGGACCGGTGGCGGAGTAGGCGAAGACGGACGGCCTCCTGCTGCAGCCGTCCGTCGCATCACGCTCGCCGCTGGGCTCAGCGCACGTCAGGGCCGCTGCGCAAAAGGGTCCCGCTGAGCGCGCCGGTGTGCTCCCCGGCCTCCATGAACACCTTGCCGTTGACCAACGTGTAGTCGTAGCCGGTGGCCTTCTGGATGAGCCGGCCGGCGCCGCCGGGGAAATCACGCACGTAGTCGGGCATGTGCAAGCGCATCCCGTCGAGGTCCAACACGTTCACGTCCGCATAGGCGCCGGGGGCGAGCACGCCGCGGTTGGCAATACCGAACAGTTCAGCGGTGTCGGAGGTGAGCCGCCGCACCGCGTCCTCGATCCCGAACACACCCCGCTCACGCACCCAGTGGGTGAGGAACCAGGTCGGCTGGCTGGCGTCCATGATCTGGCCCACGTGGGCACCGGAATCGGCAAGGCCCAAGACCACCATCGGGTCGGTCAGCATCTCCTCGACGGCGTCGAAGTCCGGGTTGAGCAGCGGGTGGTTGATGTATGCCGTGCCGTTGGAAGCCACCATGAGGTCCATATAGGCCTCGGCCAGGGTGACCCCCCGGGCGGCGGCGATCGCCGGCAGCGACTTGGCCGGATCGGGCCGGTAGTCCGGATCGGGGCCCTCGAGCAGGTAGTGACGCTCGAGATCGGCCGCGAACGGCCCGTTCGCCTCGGCCTGGGCCACCAACTCCGCCCGGCGCACCGGGTCGGTGTACGCCGCGAGCTTGACCTCCAGCGGGAGGTCGCGCATGGCCTTCCACGCCGGGCTGCGATCGAACGGGCTGCGGATCTGCGCCCCGAACAGGATGCCGATCCCCCGTGCCGTGCTCTGGGGTCGCACGTTGGCCCCGGCCCGGTTCTGCTCGGCGGTGAACTCCATGATCCGGCGGTACTGCTCAGGCAGGTGCGGGAACTGGAAAAAGGCGAAGGTGAGCGGACGGCCGCTGGAACGGGACACCTCGCCCATCCACGCCACCTCGGCGCGAGCCTTGTTCCAGTTGGCGGCGTCGTCGGTCTCGAAGCGCGGTACGACCTCGAAGACGCCGCGGTTGTGGCGACGCAGCGGCTCCGCTAGGGCCAGCAACTCGTCGGGCAGGGCGAAGGTGCCCGGCACCGGGCGTCCGTCGGGGGTGCGATGACCCAGCACGCGGGACGTGGAGAACCCCAGCGCCCCGGCGGCGATGGCCTCCTCGACGGTGCCGACCATCACCGCCAGCTCGTCGGCATCGGGATGAGCGTTGGCGTCGATCGACTTCTCGCCCATCGCATAGAACCGCACGGCGCAGTGACCGACCATGCCGCCCACGTTGATGCCCTTGGGCATGGCGTCGAGGGCGCTGTAGTACTCGCCGTAGCTCTGCCAGTTCCAGTCCAGGCCGGACATGATGGAGGTAGCTGGGATGTCCTCCACCGACTCCATCAGCTTGGCCAGCAGCTCGTGGTCGGTGGGCTTGACCGGGGCGAAGGTGACACCACAGTTGCCCACCACCACCGAGGTGACACCGTGCCAGCACGACGAGCTGCACTTGGCGTCCCACGCCACCTGGGCGTCGAGGTGACTGTGGATGTCCACGAAGCCGGGGGTCACCAGTCGGCCGTCGGCGTTGATGGTGCGGGTGGCGCCACCGACGAGGCCTCCGGGCTCGGCAATCTCGGCAATGCGATCGCCCACGATTCCGACATCGGCACGCCGCGCCGGCGCGCCCGTACCGTCGACGACGGTGCCCCCACTGATGACGATGTCGTAGCTGGCCATGCTCAGGTCCCCCTGCTCCGCGAGGCCCGCGGCCTCACCCCCGACCATTGTCGCCTGTCGACAGGGCCGCGCCCAACCTCGCACACCGCCGGCCCCACGTGGCCGACCGGGCCCGGGTCCGACGCCACCTGATGCGGCCCTGGTCCGGCAAGGCCACCGGGCCCGCGACCCCACCGGGCGACCTCACCTGGCCGGGCGGACCCGCCGGGCGACCTCACCTGGCCGGGCGGCGACACCGGGCGCGGCGACACCAGGCGCGGCGACACCTGGCCGGGCGGACCCACCGGGCAAGCCGCATGGCAGCACCCCTCCACGGGAGCGAGTGCCGACCTCAAGCCCGTCGGAACGACCGACAACCCGTCCGAGTAGCAGAGGTAAGCCCCCGGCCACTGCGCGTGGTCGGACCGTGGCGGATTTGGCCGAACGATCGCGGCTAGAGGGCTCAAACTTCGACACAAGGTGGCCACAAGACCACCCAGAGTTGGAAATCGAGGTCGGAACCGGAGGACGCCCGGAAAGTTCCGCCACGGTCCTCGACCGGGCTGCCAAACACCGCCACTGCCACCACGGACAGCGGCTTTTCTCCACCCGGCCCAACCCACCCCGACCGGCCGAACCCACCAGGCCGAACCCACCAGGCCGAACCCACCAGGCCGAACCCACCAGGCCGAACCCGAATCGGACCCGGTCGGCCCGAACTGGCGGGTCGACTTGGGTGGGCGGACAACGATCAGGTCAGGCCAGCGCGGCGTAGGTGCCGGCGGCGTCCATCGCGGCGTGGACTCGTCCGAGGAGTTCGGCGAGGCGGGTTGCGCCCGCCTCGCCCACCGGCGACCACATCGCGCTGCACAGGCGGTCGGTGTCGTCCTCGAGTCGCTCCCGGGCCGCGGTCCCGGCCGCAGTCATCGTCCCGGCGGCGTCGACCCACCCGCGCCCGGCGAGCTCAGTGATCGCCGCGGCCCACTGCGTCTCGTCCCACTGGCGCGTCGCCTGGGTGATCCCCAGAGGGAAGCGGCCGGTGCCGACCTGCAGCACCATGCACGGGCAGGGCCCGATGTCGTTGGCCACCAACAGCGCTATGTGCACATCACCACGCCACTCCCGCAGCACCGTGACCTGTTGCCACAGCGCGGCAAGCGGATCCTCCGGAAACACCAGGCCGGCGTTGGCGGCGCCGAGTGGCTTGCCGGCGAGGTCGAGGCCGGCGACCACCCGCTCGAGGATCGATCGTGCCTCGGCGATCTCTGCCACGGCGAGCAGGCCGGGCGCCCCGATCACACGCTCGAGCGCCCGGGACGCGGCCCGGAATCGGGCGGCCTGCCACTGGTCGGGACCGGCCGCGGCCCACATCCCGGGCATCGCCGCCGACACCGCCGCCGGGCTGAAGTTGTAGAAGGTGGCCAGCACCACCTCGTCGGGAACGGTACCAAGTGGCGCAGCCCGCGAGGCGAAGTACGGGCCCCGGCCGCTCACCCCGAACGTCGCGTACTCCTCGGCGGCCTCCGGCACGAAGTAGATGAAGCGGTGCGCCAGGTTGATGGCCATGTGCACGTCGTGGACGACCGATCGATCCATGGCCCGACAGTAGCCGTGACCGTCGTCGTCACGTCCGCCCGCCCGGCGTGCGAGACTGACCCCGTGGCACTTCGTGACGGAGACGGATGGGTGTCCTGCATGTGCGGACGACCGCACTGGGGACTGTACGGCGCGGCGGGTCTGCTACTGATTCGTCAGCAGGGCGAGGTGGCTGAGGTGCTGCTGCAACTGCGGGCTGCATGGACCCACGGCGGCGGTACTTGGGCCCTGCCTGGCGGTGCGCTCGACTCCCACGAGGACTCCGTCACCGGCGCCGCCCGCGAGGCGTGGGAAGAGGTCGGGGTCCACCCCAGCGTGTTGGAGGTCAAGGGGATCTTCAGCGACGACCACGGGAACTGGCGCTACGACACAGTGATCGCCCACTGCAACAGCGAGGTCAACGCGTTCGAGGCGAACGCCGAGAGCGAGGAGATCCGTTGGGTCTCTGTCCACTCCGTGACCGACTACGACCTGCACCCCGGCCTCGCCGCCTCATGGGGGGAGATCCTCCCCCGCGTACTCGGCACCCTGGCCTGACCGCGACCCGGCCTGACCGCGACGGCCACCGCGACCCGACCGGGACCCGACGGCGACCCGGCCCACCGCCACCCGACGGCGACCCGGCCCACCGCGACCCGAAGCACCCGACCGGGACCCCACCGCGACCCAAAGCACCCGATCGCGACCCGGCCGGCGCTCAGCGGGCGAGGTGGGCCATGGGTGGCGCCTGGTAGCCGCCAGTGAGCTCCTCCACGAAGCGGGCGAAGCGAAGCGACGTCCGATCCTCGAGGAACGGCGCCACGATCTGGATACCGACCGGTAGGCCATCGGGGGTCAGACCGACCGGTACGACGGTGGCGGGCAGGTGGACGAACCCGATGAACGACGTCCATGCCAGCACATCGGCGTAAGGCCGATCGACCCCGTCGATGAGCAGCGTACGGCTGTAGAGGCTGCCGTGCTGAGTGTGGGGGAATGCCGCCATCGCCGCCACCGGGCACAGCAGCACGTCGTAACGGGTGAAGAAGTCGGCCCAACGGCGGCGCAGATGCTGACGGCGTTCGTCGAGCAGCAGCCAGTCGCGGTGGCTGATCACCGAGGCCCGGGCGCGCATGGCCATGGTCGGGTCGGTGTCTGTCGAAGCGGCCAGCGTCTGGAGCCTGTCCCATTCCTCGTCGGTACGGGCCGGGCTGGTCGCGGCCGAGATCAGCGGCACACCGACGTCCCACACCTCACGCAGCGCGACCTCCGGCCGGGCGGACCGGTCGATCGACGCGCCCGATGCCACGAGCCCATCGACTGCGGCTTCCAGCAGCGCCTGCACGTCAGCGGCGACCGGGCAGCTGATGTCGTCGAGCCATGCCGCGACCCGGAAGTCAGCCAGCCGTTCCTGACGCGGCGCGGGCAGATCGAGTTTCCAGCCGACGGCTCGGTCTGCGGTGGGTCCGGATAGCACGTCGAAGACCAGCGACAGGTCGGCTACGGAACGGGCGATCGGGCCGAACACGTTGACGTCGGCCTCGCTGAACCCGCCGGTGGTGTGGTCGAGGTAACCGAGCTGCGGCACCACGCCAAAGCTGGGCTTGTGGCCACATACCCCGGCGAAGTGCGACGGCAGACGCACCGAACCGCCGATGTCGGTGCCGATCTCGAAGCTGGTGAGCCCGGCAGATACCGCTGCCGAGGCACCGCCGCTGGACCCGCCGGGCCCGCGGGTGAGATCCCACGGGTTGTTGGTGGTGCCGAACATGGTGTTGAAGGCCTGGGCATCGCCCGACCAGCGCGGCAGGTTCGTCTTCCCGAACACGATGGCACCGGCCCGGCGCACCGCGGCAACCACCGGCGCATCCTCGGTCGGTACGTGATCCGCGAGCTCGACGGCGCCGCCGGTGCTGCGCATCCCCTTGGTGGCGATGGCGTCCTTGACCGTCAGCGGCAGACCGTGCAACGGCCCGGTCGGCCCTCCGGCGGCGAAGGCCGTGTCGGCCGCGTCGGCGGCATCAGCGGCTGCGTCGACATCGAGGGTGATCACCGCGTTGACGGCCGGGTTGAGCCGTTCCACCCGTTCGAGATAGTGCGTCAGCAGCTCGCGGCTGGACAGGCGGCCGGCGGCCACCTCGGCGGCGAGCTCCGTGGCGGAGGACAGGCCGAGATCGAGATCCATGGGTGCTCCTCTGGGTCGGTACAGGTGGGGACCGGGGGTAGGGGTGGACGGAGTGCATCGGGTGAACCGGGCGGGCCGGCTGGTACGGAACCGGCAGGCACGGGAAACCGACTTGTCCGACAGAGACGGCCGATCGGGTGGGCGGGGCAGCACTGGACGGCGAGGGTCAGCCGGCCAGGAACGTCACCAGCGCTGCAAGGGTCTCGGCCGGGGCTTCCTCGGCCAGGAAGTGGCCGCAGGGCAGGGACTGGCCGCGCAGGTCATCGGCCCAAAGCTCCCACACCGGCAGCGGGGAGGGCCGCTTGCCCGTGGGGTCGCCCCACAGCACCAGGGTCGGGCAGGCGATGCGTCGGCCGGCGTCGCGGTCGGCCCGGTCGAGCTCCACGTCGATGGTGGCGCCGGCTCTGTAGTCGTCGCAGCTGGCCCGCACGGCCTCGTCGGTGAACGCCGCCACGTAGTGCTCGAGGTTCGGCAGCGGGTTAGCCGCCCACTTCCCGCACATGGTCCGCAGGAAGTAGCCGGGATCGGCGCCGATGAGGCGCTCGGGGAAGGGCGAGGGCTGGGCCAGAAACGACCAGTGGAAGCCGCCCACGGTGGCGGTGCCCTTCATCGAGTCCCACTGATCGAGGGTGGGCACGATGTCAAGCGTGGCGAGCCGGGTGACGACCCCGGGGTGATCCAGCGCCATGCGGTAGGACACCCGGCCTCCACGGTCGTGGCCGACCACGGCGAATCGCCCGTGGCCGAGCGTGGCCATCACCTCGACCAGCTCGGCGGCCACGACCCGCTTGCTGTAGTTGACCGACCTCTCGCCCGCCGGCGGCTTGTGGCTGGCGCCGTACCCGCGCACGTCGGGGCACACCACCGTATGGCCGGCGGCGACCAACCCCGGGGCCACCGCGGACCACATGAGGTGGGTCTGCGGGTAGCCGTGCAACAGCAGCACCGGTGGCCCACTCCCGGCGTGGCGCAGGTGGACTCCGGCGATCTCGGCGGTCTCGAACCCTTTGAACATTCTCAACACGCCTTTCGCTCGATCCACCCGCACCCTACTGGCAGCCTTCCCTCCGCCGGGCCACGATCGCAGCCGGACCGGACCCGTGGCCAGGGCTACGGTGAGCGACACCGCCACCGCGAGGAACGAGGAAGCATGCGGCTCGACGAATACGCCGGTTACGACGCCGTGGGGCTGGCCCACCTGGTGCGCACGGGCGAGGTCAGCGCCGCCGAGCTCACCGAGCTGGCCATCGCCGGCGCCGCAGCCGTCGACCCGCAGCTCAACGCCCTCGTCGAGCTCTACGACGACGCCCGCGACCGGGCCCGTGGGGCTGATGCCGTGCCGACGGGCCCGCTGGCCGGGGTCCCCATGGTCCGCAAGGACATCGGCGCCCCCGAGGCGGGCAAGCGCACCGAGCTGGGCAGCCGGCTGGCCGAAGGCCTCGTCACCCACCGCGACAGCCACCTGACCGCGGCGTTCAAGGAAGCCGGCCTCGTCATCATCGGGCGGTCGGCCACCTCGGAGTTCGGCTGCTACGGCACGGTCGAGACAGCGCTGCGCGGTACGACGAACAACCCGTGGAAGCCGGGCCACACCTCCGGCGGGTCCTCCGGCGGCTCGGCTGCGCTGGTCGCCGCCGGGGTGGTGCCGATCGGGCACGCCAACGACGGTGCCGGCTCCATCCGCATCCCGGCGAGCTGCTGCGGCCTGGTAGGGCTCAAGCCGTCACGCGGCCGCGTGTCGGCCGGACCGGGGGCCGGTGAACCGAACTTCGGTGGATCGGTCCAGCTCGTGGTGACCCGCACGCTGGCCGACACCGCGACCGTGCTCGACGCCGTCGGTGGCCCGCGTCCGGGCGACCCGTTCGTCATCCCCGGCCCCGACCGGCTCTATGCAGCGATCGCCGCGTCAGCCGCAGCCGGCGACGCCGGCCCGCTGCGCATCGGCCTGACCACCGCCCCGTGGGGCCCGGGTGTGGTCCATCCCGAGGTCGCCGCTGCGGTACGGGCCACCGGCGAGGCCCTCGAGGCGCTCGGCCATCACGTGCAGGAGGCCGCCTTCCCGTTCGACTTCGAGCAGTTCGAGCACCCGTTCATGGACCTGTGGGCGCTCGGTACTGCGGGCCCGGTCGTCGGGATCGGCGAGCGGATGCACCGGCCGCTGAGCGAGGAGTTCCTCGAGCCGGTGACCCTGGCGTGGCTGGAGCACTACCACCGGCTCACCGCGGGCGACATCCCCCACGCCCTCGACCAGGTGAACCGCATGGCCCGCCGGTCCGGCGTCTTCTTCGCCGAGTACGACCTGCTGCTCACCCCGACCCTGGCCCAGCCACCTGTACCATTCGGTATGGTGAACGGGACCCGGACCGACCTCGATGCTGCCGGCAACGCCCGAGCACTGCTCGAGTTCAACCCGTACTGCCCGCTGTTCAACCTGACCGGGCAACCCGCGCTGACCCTGCCCCTGGCCCAGTCCACCGACGGCCTGCCCATCGGCGTCCAACTCGTGGCTCGTCACGCCGAGGAAGCCGCCCTGGTAGCCGTTGGGGCGCAGCTCGAGCAGGCCCTGCCATGGGCCGCACGACGGCCGGCCGTGCACGTGGCCGGGGCAGTGCCCGGCCGCTGATCGCTCCGGATCCGCCGTCGAACTCCCGGACGACGTCGCTCAGCAGCCGGGCAGGCGGAACGAGGCGATCCGTGTCTGCCAGCCGGCGGCGGACGCCCGCTGGCCACCCGCGGTGTAGTACTGGTTGACATACCAGAAGGTACAGTCGTCCACCGGGTCGACGTTCATGGACGTGTAGTCGCCCCACCGCGAGCTCAGGCTGCGCTGCACCCCGGTCCCGTGGACGATGACCCGTTCCCGTTGCGGCAGGGTGCCGAGCGGATCCCCGGCCAGACGGGCCACGTAACGAATGCCGGGATACGTGTCGAAGCCGTTGACCACGCTGAACCCGAGTGAGGCGTTGCCCGCCTTGTCCTGGGCGATGGAGCCCATCCACCGGTGGGTGGCGTCGAAGGGGGCGTAGGTTCCCTGCTGGTGGACCCGGTAGCCGCCGGGACCGCGGCGGATCTCGTACCAGCGCAGGCCGGCGATGCCGGACCGGGCCTGCACCGACTGCGTCGTCACCATCGAGTCGTAGCCGGAGAAGCGCCGATAGGCCAGGCGCCACAGCGGCCGCTGCCGGTAGGACTGGATGTCGAGGTAGCGGTCACGGCTGAGGCCCGGCTGCGCCAGGCAGTCACGGGGGCCCGGCGAACACGGGAACATCGAGTCGAACGGCGCCACCGGCAGCTGCGCTGCCAACCGCAGCGACGGCCGGACCGAGCCCGACCAGGACACCGAGAGCTCCCACACGTTGAGGGCATCGATGGTTGCACCCAAGCCCGCGCCGTCGTCCTGGGTGCCCACCAGCGGGATGGCCCGACCGGCCACCGGCCACCGGGTCCCGTCGACGTCGGCGGGTAGCAACCCGTCGCCCACCAACGGGGTCAGGGCCGGGTTGGTGGCGTCGAGATACCAGCCGACGCCACGGACCCTGGCGCGGCCGGCCAGCATCCGGTCCAGCTCGAGGGCGTACACGCCCACTCCTTCGCCACCGTCGAGGGGGAACTCACGGGTGGTCACCACCAGCGTGTCGTTCCAGACGCCGTATTTCGGGTAGTCGGGGAAGTTCGCGCCGGTGCTGAACGCATACCGGTAGTAGCCGCCGGTCGGATCGCCGGTTGCCGACACGGCCAGACAGATCGCGTTGTCGCCGAAGCCACCCAACCCCAGCTGGGTGAGGATCCATCGGTCGTGCTGCCCGTCGTAGAGCACGACCGGATCGCCGTTGGGGTCACGGCACGCCTCGACGCCGAAGCCCTCCCACAGACGGTCCAGGCCGAGCGGGCCGAGGATGCGTTCGCCCGACTTGGTGTAGACGGCCAACACCAGGTTGACCATCTGCACGTAGTGGTTCGGCCCGACGTCACCGACCGGGTCGGCGGGACTCACCCGGTAGCCGACCACCCGCTCGTTGTCGCCGCTGGAGAGGCCCTCGAAGGTGCTCGGGACCGGCCCGACCGGCAACCGGACGGGTGCCGCAGCGTCGATCGTTTCGGCCGGGGAGACCGGTTCGTCCGGCTCGTCCTCGACGGCGGGGCGCTCGCCGCCAGCGACCACCCGCAGCGGCGACCGCAGCATCGCGGCGCCGGCCGCGGGCGAGGACCCCGCCGCGGCAAGTTCCCGAACCGACACCGACCGGTCGGCTGCGGTCACCGGCAACACCCGGGGCGATCCTGCGGAGAGCCCGGCGGCCTCCACCGGCGCATCGGGCAGAGCCAACACGCCGAGCACCGCGGCCAGCGCGAGCACGACGGCTCCGGCCCCGCGACGCGACGCGCCCAACGACCGGATTGTTCCCACCGTTCCGCCCTTCGCCGAGCCGATCACGCCACCTACTGCGGGAATCGACCTTCCCGACGGTAGTGCCGGCAACCGCGGCGGCGGTGGATGTCTCCGGCGGACGAGTTCGCCTCCCGTCAGGGCCGGACGAGCGCCTTCTGGCCGGTCGCCTGGCGGCTGTAGACGGCGATCTCGTCGAGATCGAGCAGCGCGTCGAGCGACAGTTCCTTGGTGTAGGAGCTCGCGAAGGTGCTGTGCAGCTCCTCCACCACCCGCCGGCGGAGGCCCGCAGCCACCTCGGGACCCACTGCGGTCAGGAAGTTGGTGAGCAACCAGCCGCCGATCCCCCAGGCCATGCCGAAGGTACGGTCGAGCTCGGTGCGACCACGGTCGAGGTTGCCGTAGAGGTACACCTGTTTGTGCACCGCCGAGCCGTAGCGGTTGTAGGCGCCGGCCTGGCCGGCGAGCACTGCGGTCTCCATCGCGGCCAGGATGCGGCCTGCCAGCGAACCTCCGCCGATGGCGTCGAAGGCGATCGTCGCACCGCTGGCCTGGAGCGCAGCGGCCAGCTCGTCGTCGAAGCCCGGTGAGCTGGTGTCACAGACCAGGGTTGCGCCCTGGCCACGCAGCAGCTCGGCCTGATCGGGCCGGCGCACCACGTTGACGAGCGGCACCCCGTCCGCGAGGCAGATCCGGATGAGCATCTGGCCCAGGTTCGACGCCGCCGCGGTGTGGACCAGACCGTGGTGGCCGTCGCGCCGCATCGTCTCGACCATCCCCAGGGCGGTGAGGGGGTTCACGAAGCACGACGCCGCGTCGCGGGGATCGGTACCGTCCGCCAGCACCAGGCAGGACGCCACTGGCAGGCAGCGGTACTCGGCGTACATCGCCCCGCCGAGGCCGGCAACGGTGCGGCCCATCAGCGCCTGTGCCGCCTCGGAGGACCCCGCCGCCACCACCAGGCCGGCGCCTTCGTTGCCCACCGGCAGGCTCTGGCCGACCCGAGCCGCAGCAGCCGGACCCGACACCGGCGCGACCACCACCGGATACCGATCGGTACCCTCCCGGCGGGCGGCGCCGAGATCGGCCGCAGCGAACAGCGTGCCGAGATCGGACGGGTTCACCGGGGTGGCCTGGACCCGGATCAGGACCTCGTCGGGTCCCGGCCGCGGCACGGGGACTTCGGCGAGTTCCACCCGCACCTCCCCCGCTGCCGTCACCAGCGAACGGATCTGCCGCATCGATTCCGGTACCTCGGCCACCGTGTTCCTCCTTCGGGGTGTGCTGCGCGCACCCTACCGGGGACCGGCACGCCGGCCCGGGTCACTCGCAGCGACAGTCGACCGTCTGCTCGAGCACCTGCCAGCGGAACCGTACCGGTGGGGACAACGTGGCACAGCCGATGCAGCGCATGTACCACTGCCCGTCGATCAAGATGATCTCGAGCGGCGCCTGCCCCGTCGACAGCTTCTTCGGCACGGCCTTCGGCTTGAGCACCGACGGCAGGTCGAGCGGTTCGGGCTCGAGATAAGGCAGTTCCTCGGCCTCACGCCGTTCCACGGGGGGCAGCGCCGCCGCGGCCCGACGCCATACCGCGTGGTGCAACGGGCCGACCTCGTCCCAACGCAGGAAGCTGACCACGGCGTAGAGCAGCTCGAACCCCACACGCCCAGCCACCTCGGCGACCAGGTCGTCGGAGTCCTGGCGGTCTGCCAGGCCACCGGCGGGGCCCTCGCAACGCTGGGCCAACGCCCACCAGGCCGACTGCTCGCCGGCCTCCAAGGCCCGCCGGGTGGGAGTGACCTCCACCGCACCGGCAGAGCCGGAACCACGGGCCCCGCCGTCGTCGGCCCCCGGGCTCAGGGCCGTCCCGAACGGACCGATCACCGCCGGTTCGCGCACCACGTCCGGGCCCGGGGCGGCGAGGAACGCGTCGATCTCCTCGAACCGGGCACTGTCGAAGGTGCCGGCGGCTTCGGCGATGCGTTCGATCTCGTCGAGGAACCCGTCGCGTTCGAAGCGCATCGACGGGTCCTCGAGGGTGTCCTTGGCGAACATGATCACGAAACGGACGCCCACACCGGCACGCTTGCGCCGCAGGATCCGGCCCATCCGCTGGATCATCTGACGGCGGGTCCGGCTGGCGCTCATCACGATGCCGAGGTTGGCGTCGGGCACGTCGATGCCCTCGTCGAGCACCCGGGGGGCCGCCACGGCGTCGAGGCGGCGGTGGCGGAGGTCCTCGAGGATGTCCTTGCGGAAGCGGCGCGCCGTGGCCCCGGTGATCAGCTCGATGGACACCAGCGGGTCCAGCCGGTTGATGGCGTGGTTGGCCGCCCGCACCGTCTCGGTGAACAGCAGCGCCCCTTCCGCCTGACGGATCGCCGGCGCGAACCGGCCCAGCAGCTCGTACTTGCCCGAGCTCTGGGCCACGATCTGGCGGCGCTTGGCGAAGGCGTCGAGGTAGTCCCGTGCGGCCCGGCCGTCCGCGCCGGCGTCGTGTTCGGCGAGGTGCCCGACAGCGGCCAGGAACGCCCCGAACGGTTCGATCGGCATCCCCCGCACCTGACGGAGGTGGCTACGCGCCGACACCAGTTGGGCCTCGGTGGCGATGTACTCGGCCCGTTCCTCCACGGACAGGGCCACCCCGACGAAGGCCACCCGGGGCCGGGCGCACACCCCGTCGGCGATCGCCTCCTCGAAGCCGTAGCGATAGCAGATGCCCCCGAAGAACGGCAGCAACAGGTCGGCCACGGCGTCGTCGGCACGTTCCAGCGTGGCGGTGAGGCCGAGGCGTTCGGCGTAGGCCGGCAACAGGGCCCGTCGCAGCACCCCGCCCCCGAAGCCGTGGCATTCGTCGGCGATGAGCAGCCCGCTCATACCCTCGGGCGGCAACGGCCGATGCGCAGCAGTCGAGTGACGGGTGGCGACGAGCACGTCGCAGTCGGTGGGCTCGTCCCTGCCGCTGTCGCCGAGCCGGCCGATGCGGGCGCCGGGCAGGGCGTCGGTGAGCCGGCCGTACCACTGTTCCATCAGCACCCGCGACGGCACGACGATGAGCACGAAACACCCGCGGCGCAGCGCGTCGGCGGTGGCGGCGATGGCGACGTCGGTCTTGCCCGACCCGGTGACCGCCTCGATCACCCCACGCCGGCCGCACTGCAACCAGGCCACGAGGGCGTCGAGCTGCCAGCGGTACAGCGCACGCCGCGTTCCGCTCACCCCGGTGACGGGCGAGGGGCTGGAAGCGGGGGCACGCACGGACATCGAACCGTCCAGACTAGAGGCCGAAGCACCGTTCCCGCTGCCTGCCGTCGCGCCGACGGGCCGGCGGCGGGGTCAACGCCCCTGGAACGGACGCGGTTCCCGGCGCTCGGACCGTGCCCGGGCCGCCTCCTGGAAGTCCTCGGTGAGGTACAGCCGCAACGGGGACTGCTGCATGTCCGCCTCCTCGGTCAGCCGCTTGAGGTACCAACGGCGGGTGCGAACCGACGCCCGCACCGACAGCGGCGGGTTGCGGTCGACCTCCCGGGCCAGCTCGTAGGCCGCCTCGAGGCCGCCACCGACGGGGGCCAGACGGTTGACGAGGCGGTGCTCGAAGGCCTCCTCGGCGCTGAACATCCGGCCGGTCAGCGCCAGCTCGGTGCCCAGCGCGGACGCCCCCCGGAACTGCATGATCGCCCAGTACCGGGCGCCGCCGAGGCCGCGGGACACCTCGGTGATCTGCATCTGGGTGCCCTCCTCGGCCACGACGAGGTCGCTGTCGAGCATCAGGCCCATGGCCAGGCCCAGCACGTAGCCGTGCACACTGGCGATGACCGGCTTCCAGTTCACGAAGTCGATGAACAGGTCACCGACCTTGGCCCCGTGGGCCTGTGGGCCGCCGAGCCGCTCGAGCTCTTCACGTGGCCGCATCTGGCGCTGCTGCACGTCGGCACCGGTGCAGAAGGCCCGGCCGTTGCCGCACAGCACCGCCACATTCGCGGCCGAATCGACGTCGAATCGCCGGAGCTGCTCGCCGAGCGCGACCACCATGTCGTCGTTGAAGGCGTTCAGCTTCTCCGGCCGATTGAGACGCAGCGTGACAATGCTGCCGTTTCGTTCGTATTCCACCAGTTCTGCCATGGCCGCGGAAGCTAGCCGTTCAGCGGATCCGGTCCCTTTCAGTCGCCGATCATGCCGCCGGATCGCCCGCCACCAGGAACGGCCGCAGTGCGCACGGGACCAGCCCGTAGGCTCGGTTCGTGCCGAACGACGGAGCCGATCTCACCGCCGCCACCGACCAGGCTGCGGACCGCAGCGCTGCGCTACCCGAGGCGTACCTCTCCCAGCCCATCCGCTACATCGACCGCACCCGCCGGTGGTACGAGCTGCTGGGTTACGAGCCGTACCGCTGGCCCCGCTACGACGAGGTCCCCTTCACGCCACTGACCAAGCCGCTGGCCGGGTCGCGCCTGGCCCTGGTCACCACCGCCGCCCCGGTCCGACCCGACGCCGGCGACCAGGGCCCAGGCGCCGCCTACAACGGTGCGGCCAAGTTCTTCGACGTGTACACCAGCCCCGTCGACGACCCCGCCGACGTGCGCATCTCGCACATCGGCTACGACCGCACCCACACCGGCGCCGAGGACCCCAACACCTGGTTCCCACTGGGCCGGCTGCAGGAAGCCGTCGCCGCAGGCCGGATCGGTGGGCTGACCGAGCGGTTCTACGGAGCCCCCACGGTGCGCCGCCAGCGCACCACCACCGACGAGCACGCACCGCAGCTGGCCGAGCTGATCCGGGCCGACGGTGCCGATGTAGCGCTACTGGTGCCCGTTTGACCGGTGTGCCACCAGACCGTGAGTCTGGTCGCCCGCCACCTCGAGGCCGAGGGCATCCCCACCGTCATCCTCGGCGCCGCCAGGGACATCGTGGAGACCGTGGGGGTCCCGCGTTTCGTGTTCTCCGACGTCCCGCTGGGCAACCCCGCCGGCCGGCCTTTCGACGTCGCCTCGCAGCAGCTGGCGCTCGAGTGCGCCCTGCGCCTGCTGGAGACCGCGCCGGGGCCGCGCACCACCTGGCAGAGCCCCCTCCGCTGGACCGACAACGGCGACCATTCCTGGAAGCTCGACTTCAACAACCCCGACACGCTGACCGCCGAACAGCGCGACGAGGCCAAGCGACGCTTCGAGGAGCAGAAGGAGCTCGCCCGCCGGGCCAACGCGCCGAGCGCGGGCTGACCACGGCGGGCCACGCGGTCAGCGCTTGGCGCCGAGCTTCTGGAAAGTCCCGCCCTCAGCGGCGAGACGCTGCAGCAACGGCGAGATCTTCCAGTGCTCGCCACCGAGGCGGGCGTGGTTCTCGTTGATCTTGGCTGCGACCTCGGCCAGGCCGATGGTGTCGGCCCAGAACATCGGGCCACCGGTGTACAACGGCCAGCCGTAGCCGTTGATCCATACGACGTCGATGTCGCCGGCCCGGATGGCGATGCCCTCCTCGAGGATCTTCGCCCCCTCGTTGACCATCGGGTACAGGCAGCGCTCGAGGATCTCCTGATCGGACAGGATGCGCGGCTCACCACCGCGGGAGCGGGCGAAGGCCCTGATCATTTCCTCGACCTCGGGGTCGGGCGTGGCGGCGCGGGTCTCGGGGTCGTAGGTGTAGTAGCCGCGGCCGTTCTTCTGGCCCCGGCGGCCCGACTCGCACATCAGCTCACGCACGGTCGAGCTCGACGACTTCTCGGCCTTCCAGCCGATGTCGAGCCCGGCGAGGTCGTTCATGGCGTAGGGACCCATGGGGAATCCGAAGTCGTGGATGACCCTGTCGATCTGGGCCGGGGTGGCCCCCTCGATCAGCATCTTCTCGCCCTCGATGCCGCGCATGAACAGCATGCGGTTACCCACGAAGCCGTGGCACACACCGACCAGGACGGCGATCTTGTTGATCTGCTTGGCCAGTGCCATCGTGGAGGCGATCACCTCGGGGGCGGTCTTCTCGCCTCGTACGACCTCACACAACTTCATGACGTTGGCCGGCGAGAAGAAGTGGGTGCCGATCACGCTCTCGGGCCGGGTGGTGGCGGCGGCGATGGCGTTGACGTCGAGCGCCGAGGTGTTCGAGGCGAGGATCGCGCCGGGCTTGGCGATGGCATCGAACTCGGCGAACACCGATTTCTTCAACTCGAGGTCCTCGAACACCGCCTCGACGAGGATGTCGCAGTCGTGGAAGTCGCCCTTGTCCACCGAGCCACTGATGAGCGCCATCCGGGTGCCGACGTCGTCGGAGGAGATCGAGCCCCGGGCGGCGGAACGCTCGTAGTTCTTGCGGATCACCGACAGGCCCCGGGCCAGGGAGTCCTCGTCACGCTCGACGATGGTCACGGGGATCCCGACGTTGGCGAAGTTCATGGCGATCCCGCCGCCCATGGTGCCGCCGCCGAGCACCCCGGCCTTGCCCACCTTGGTGATCGGGGTGTCCTTGGGGATGTCGGGGATCTTCGCCGCCTCGCGCTCGGCGAAGAAGTAGTACTGCTGCGCCTTGGACTGAGTGCCGCTCATCAGCTCGCCGAACAGCTTGCGCTCGACCGCGACGCCCTCGTCGAAGGGCAGGGTGGCGGCGGCCTCGATACAGCGGATGTTGTACTCGGGAGCCAGGAAGCCCCTGGTGCGATGGGCGATCTTCTGGCGGATGTCGCTGAAGACCGACGGGTCGTGGGCCAACTTGTCGCTGCGGTCCCGGATGCGGCTGAGTGGCCGGCCCTCGGCCAGCACCTGCCGGGCGAAGGCGACCGCCGCGGCCCGGAGGGCGTCGTGGCCCTCGGTCTCGGCGACCCGGTCCACCAGCCCACAGCCGAGCGCCTCGGCGGAGCCGATCGGTTCCCCCGAGGTCATCATCTCCAGCGCCTTGGCCACGCCGGTGACCCGGGGAAGACGCTGGGTCCCGCCGGCGCCGGGCAGCAGGCCGAGCTTCACCTCGGGCAGGCCGAACTTCGCGGCCGGGGCGGCGACGCGGAAGTGGGCGCACATCGCCACCTCGAGGCCGCCGCCGAGGGCGGTGCCGTGCACGGCGGCGATCACCGGCTTGGTGCAGTTCTCCATCGCGTCCTGGGCACCCTGCAACGACGGTGGTACCGGAGGCTTGGAGAACTCGGTGATGTCCGCCCCGGCGATGAAGGTCCGTCCGGCGCAGATCAACACCACGGCCTTGACCGCGTCATCGGCGGCGGCCGCATGCATCCCGTCGTAGATGCCCTGGCGGACGTGGAAGCTCAGGGCGTTCACCGGCGGGTTGTCGATGGTGATGACGGCGATCTCTCCGTCGTGATCGAGGCGTACGGATTGGGTCAACTCGGGCATCGTGATCCTCTGGCTGGCGAAGCTGGTGACGCCAAGTCAAGCAGTTACGGATGCCGCAAGCCCGACCCGCAGGACCACCCAGGATCGTCGCGCCGGGCCGCCCTTTCGGGTCGGGAGCTGCCGATTCGGCGTCCGACCCATCCGGCTTGTAGCGAAATGGTTCGACCGTTGCGACGGGCACCATCGAACCAACGCTGTGACCTGCACCTTCGCGATCCGTCGCCGCGGGTCATGGGGAACTTCGAACCATCTCGCTACAAACACATCCACGCATCCCCTCTGAGCCGGATGGCGTCGCCGATGAGCGCCGATCGACCGCCCCGACCGGGCCTCGACCCGACCGCCCCGACCGGGCCTCGGCGGGAAGGCCGGCGGGATGGCCGCTCAGACCCCCCGGACGTAGCGCTGCTCGTAGTCGTCCCAGGCCGGGTAGTCGATCAGCTCGTAGAGCTCGGCCCGGGTGGCCATACGGTCGAGCATGGCTTGCTGCGTCCCGCTGGACGCCAACTCCCGGGCCCCGTCACGCACCGCTCCGAGCATCAACCGGAAGGCCATCATCGGGAAGATCACCGCATCGAACCCGAAGGCCTCGAACTCGGCGGCGCTGAAATACGGCGTCTTGCCGAACTCGGTCATGTTGGCGAGCAGGGGCTTGCCGATACCGGCAGCGGCGAAACGGCGGAAGTCGGCCTCGCTGGTCAGCGCCTCGGCGAAGATGACGTCGGCACCGGCCTCGGCATACGCCCCGGCACGGTCGATGGCTGCGTCGACACCCTCGACGGCGGCGGCGTCGACCCGGGCGATCACCACGAAGTCGTCGCTGCGCCGAGCGTCGAGGGCGGCGTGCAACTTGCCGACCATCTCCTCGACGCTGACGGTCCGCTTGCCGTCGAGGTGGCCGCAGCGTTTGGGGCTCTCCTGGTCCTCGAGGTGGATGCCGGCGACGCCGGCCCGCTCGAACGCCCGCACCGTTCGCACCACGTTCACGGCGTTGCCGAAACCGGTGTCGGCATCGCAGAAGACCGGCACGTCGACCACGTCGACGATTCGCCCGGCGTTCTGGACGAACTCGTCGAGGGTACCGAGGGCGATGTCGGGCAGGCCGAGATGGGCGTTCACGGTACCGGCGCCGGTCATGTATAGAGCCGGGAAGCCGGCGGCGGCGAGCACCCGTGCGGTGATGGCGTCATAGGCACCGGGAGCGACGAGGATGGCCGGATCGGCGAGCAGGTGACGCAACCGCGTCCCGGGGTGTGGGGTCGCCGCGCTCACAGGTGGGCCGTCCCGCTCAGCAGGCGACGGGCGGTGCGGATCACCCCGGCGGCGACCACCCGGTCACCGTCGAGGGTCACGGTCGTCTCCACCGCCCCCTTGGGGTGTTCGATGCGCACGACGACCTGGCCGGGTGCCGTTCCCGGCGTCGGCGTCGCCGCCACCCGGTGGGCGACCGTACCGTTAAGTACGGCGGCGGCGCCGATGCACAGTGCCCCGGTCATGGGCACGGCGTGGTGGACCTTGCCCATCGAGGTGGCCAGCACCCGAAGATGCCGGCCCGGGCTGACCAGCACCAGGCGGGGCAGGGCGAGGCTGTCGATCCCGATGCGTCGCCCGCCGGCGCGTCGCAGGCCCTCGAGCTCGTCGAGCAGCTCCGGGCGGGCGTTCAACGCCGTGGTCGGTTCGTCACCCGCCAGTCCGAGGTCGGCGGCAGCGACGAACAGATACGGGCTCGACACGTCGACCAGGGACACCTCGTAGTGCTCGAACCCCTCGAGCCGGTCGGTTCGAGCGCCGGTGGGAAACAGCGCACCGGTGACCGATCCGGACGGGTCGAGGTATTCGGTGACCAGCGCGGCACCGGCTCCGGGCACGCCGTCGATCACGGTGTCGCCCTCGAAGGCGGCCCGGCCGTCGGCGACCGCGACCGTGGCCCGCACGATGACGTCGGTGTTGAGGTTGCGCATCAGCAGCACCGTGCAGGGGGCGACGGCCTCGACGAGGCCTTGGTCGACGGCGTAGTGCGCGACCGCCGCCGTCAGGTTGCCGCAGTTCCCGGCGTAGTCGACCACCGGCTGGTCCACCGCCACCTGGGCGAAGAGATAGTCGACGTCGGCAGCCTCGGTGGAGGCAGGGCCGACCGCCATCACCTTCGAGGTGGAGCTGTGGGTCCCGCCCAACCCGTCGAGCTGCATCGGATCGGGGCTGCCCATCAGCCGCAGCAGGACCCGGTCGCGTTCCGCGCCGTCGTCGGGCAGCGCGTCGAGGGACACGAACACGCCCTTCGACGTACCGCCCCGCATGATCACGACCGGCAGGTCAGTCATCGGCGTTGCGTCCGAGCGACAGTTCCGCCGCCTCCCGCCCGGCGATACGGCCGAAGGTGGCCCCTCGCATCAGGCCCGATCCTGCGGCGTAGTTGTGGTAGAAGAACCCGCCCGCGATCTCGCCGGTGGCGTACAGCCCACCCATCGGGCGGCCCACGGTGTCGTGCACCCGGGCTCGCCGGTCGATCTTGAGCCCGCCGTAGGTGAAGGTGATCCCGCACGTGACGGCGTAGGCGACATAGGGCGGCCGGTCGATGGGCTGGCCCCAGTTCGACTTGACCGGCTGGTCCGGCGCTGCGGTGCGCAGCCCGTCCTTGCGGAACGCGTCGAAGCCGGCGTCGTCGGCGCAGGCGGCGTTGAACTCATCGACGGTGGCCCGCAGACCGTCGGCGGAGATGCCGAGCTTGGCCGCGAGATCCTCGAGCGTGTCGGCCTGCACCGGGATCCCGGTCGAGTAGCGCGGTTCGAGCAGATGGATCGTCCGCTGATCGAAGATCTGCCAGGCCCGGGCCCCCTGCTGGGCGCGGATCGCCCACCCGGTCTTGGCGTAGGTCAGCCAGACCTCGTCCTCGCCCTCATCGACGAATCGCTTGCCGTCGCGGTCCACCAGCAGGCAGTAGGGGTAGGAGTACCGGCTCATGCGGTCGGTGAGGGACAGTTCGCCGACATCGGGGGCATGGGCGTCGAGCGGCGAGGCGTGGGCGCCGCCCCAGTGCCCCGACGGCGCCGCACCCGAGGCGAGGGCGTTCATCAGCACGTGGCCCATGTTGAAGCGGGTGCCACGCACCTTGACCAGGTCCCAGCCCTCGCCGAGATAGCGCAGCCGCAACTCGGGGTTCGACTCGAACCCGCCGCTGCCCAGCACCACCGAACTCGCCCGCAGCTCGGTGAAGCCGTCGGCGTCACGAACCTTGGCCCCGACGCAGCGGGACCCCTCGAACAACAGCTCCTGCACCGGCGAGTCGTAGCGGACCTCGATCCCAGCCTGCTCCACCGCATTGAACAGGTCGTACATCAGCCCGATGCCCTCATTGGTGGCCCGGACCGCACCGCCGGGCGGCACCGCATAGGTCTCCCCTGCGGGGAGCTTCGCCGGGTCGAACAGCTTGTCGACCACCAGTTCCCAGCGCACGCCGTAGCCCTGCATCCAGGCCACGGTGTCGTAGGAGGTCTCGATGAGCGTGCTGAACAGCTCCGGATCGGAACGGCCCTGGCAGACCAGGTCGATGTCCGCGGCGAAGCGCTGCGGCTCGTAGGGGGCGACGGTGACCCGGTCGACCCACCGGGCCCCTTCCTCGGTGAGCAACGGCCGCAGGTGGTCGAGACCGTCGTGGGCGAAGCGGAAGATCCCGCCGGAGAACCGGCTGTTGCCGCCCCGCTGCTCACGGGGGGCCGCCTCGAGCACCAGGACCGTGGCCCCCTGCTCGTGCGCCGACAACGCTGCGCACAACGCCGCATTGCCCGCACCCACCACCATCACGTCGGCAACCTGATCGTTTCCCATGGAGTCGCACGCTATTGCCCCGACCGACTGCGTGCCCGGCCGGACGGGTGCCCGGCCGACTGCGTACCCGACCGACTGCGTACCCGGCCGGACGGGTGCCCGGCCGACTGCGTACCCGGCCGACTGCGTGCCCGGCCGGACGCTGGCGGTCAGGCGCACGCCCGCCCGCGACTCAGTAGGTGACCGGCAGGTTCCGGGGGCCGCGTACCTGGCCCCCGGCGAAGGTCAGCTCACCGTGCGGGTCGAGCTCGAAGTCGGCGAGGGCCGAGAGCCATTCGCCGATGGCCACCTGCATTTCCATGCGGGCCAGGTTCGAGCCGGCGCAACGATGGATACCGACCCCGAAGGCGACATGGCGGTTGTGGGCCCGGTCGATGAGCACCTCGTCGGGGCGCTCGAAGTGCTCCGGGTCGCGGTTCGCGGCGGGGAAGGTGAGCAGGATGCGGTCGCCGCTGTGGATGGTCCTGCCGCCGAGCTCGACATCGGCCGTGGCGATGCGGGCCATGGTCACCGGGCTGTAGGCCCGCAGGAACTCCTCGACCGCGGTGGGGAGCAGCTCGGGTTCCGCGACGAGCCGGCGGCGATCGTCGGGATGGGTGGCGAGGTGCAGCAGCGCGGACCCGATCGAGGACCAGGTGGTGTCGATCCCCGCAATGAGCAGCAGAGTGATGGTGCCGACGATATGCCCGTCACGCAACGGCTTCCCGTCGACCTCCTGATCGAGCAGGAAGGAGGTGATGTCGTCACGGCGCTCGTGCTTGCGGCTGTCGAGCAGACCGAAGAAGTAGGCGAGCATCTCCTTGCGGGCGATCAGGCGGGCTTCCGGCTGCAGCGCGCCGTTCTCGAGCACCGCACGGGTCCACTCGACGAACCGGTCGGTATCCTCCCGCGGCACTCCGATGATCTCGGCGATCACTCTCGGCGGGATCTGCTGGGCGTACTCGACCGCGGCGTCGACATGGTGGCGGCCCTCGGCAGTGATGGCGGTCATCAGCTCCCGGCACAACTCACGGGTGAAGATCTCGTAGCGCTCCACGGCCTTGGGCGAGAAGTACGGCAGGATGAGACGGCGGTGCCAGGTGTGGTCCGGCGCGTCGGAGGTGATGGGCGGCGACGCCGGAGGGCGGTCGTTCTCCCGCTCGAGCCCGACGAAGGGCAGCACCCCGACGTCGCGTGACGAGAAATGCTCGACGTCGTAGGCCACCGACACCACGTCGTCGTAGCGCGTGGGCATCCAGGCGCCTCCCCATCGCTCGGTACGGGCCACCGGCTCGTTCGATCGGATCTCGGCGTACATCGGCGCCGGATCCTTCACGAACGATGCCTCGAGCACGTCGAAGTCGTTCATCCAATCGTGGACAGCGGGCCGTTCTGCGAGACTCATCTGACGGACTCCTCATCGGGGGATCGAGCCGACCTCAACTTACCGTGACCGACGTCTCAAACGCGGGCCCGACGACCCACCGCCCACGCACGCCACAGGATCGACGCCGGGACGACCGCAGCCCGGGACGACCGCTACCGGGATGCGGGGCCGCCGGGACCGAGCGCTAGGGTCCGGAGATGACCCTCGACGGCAGTCTCGACGGACGGGTGATCGTGGTAACCGGCGCCAGCCGGGGCCTGGGCCGGGGCATCGCCGACTGGTTCGCTGCCCAGGGTGCCCGGGTCGCCGTCTGTGCCAGGCAGGAGCCCGTCGCACCAGCGGGCGGGCTCAGCTACACGGCCTCGGTCGATGTCACCGACGCCGCCGCCGTGACCGCGTTCGCCAACGAGGCCGCCGAACGGCACGGCCCGCCCGATCTGTGGGTCAACAATGCCGGCGTGCTCGAACCGGTGGTGTCCCAGCGGGAGCTCTCCGCAGCGTCGCTCGCCGAGCATTTCGCCATCAACGTCGGCGGGGTGCTGCACGGCACGCAGGCGTACCTCGGTGTCCTCGACGCCCACGGGCGGTCGGGGCTGCTGGCGAACATCAGCTCGGGTGCCTCGCTGGCAGGGCGGGCCGGGTGGAGCGCCTACTGCGCGGGAAAAGCCGCGGTCGACCGACTCACCGAGACCATCGCCCTCGAGGAACCGGATCGCCTCGCCGCCGCCTGGTCCGTCGCACCCGGGTTGGTCGACACCGCCATGCAGGAATACATCCGGGGGCTGAGCGCAGACCAGTTCCCCTCGGTCGAATGGTTCAAGGACCGCAAGCGGAGCAACGCCTTCAACGAGCCGTGGTGGGTCGCACAGACCATTGCATCCTGGTGCTTCGGTGGCGGCGAGCGCCCGGCCAGCGGCTTCGCCCGCATCCCCGACCAACCCGCCTGACCCCCAGCGACCCCGACCAACCCGGCGGGCCGAGCTCAAAGCGGGCCCAGCACCGCCCGGCCGCCGTCGCCCCGGGCCAGCCGCGTCGCGAGGTCAACCGGTTCGCCGAACGCACAACGGGCCCATCTCCGCCGGGCCAGTCAGGGCCCGCCTCAAACCGGTGGCCGGGTCGCCTGCGAAGTCGACCTGACGCAGGCGGTGAGGAACGCCGCCATGACACCCCTGACCTCGCCCCATTTCGGACACCGTGGCGGTTTTTTCCAACGGCCTCCTCGAGAGCCCCAAGAACTTCGACGCGTGGTGTTCGGACCACCACCACCTGTCGACATTCCGGGCACCTACGAGACACCCCGCGGCAAAATCCGCCACGGTTAACGGATTTCAATCATTTTCATAATTTTTCACGCCAGTGATGGACCGGGACTCGCCGGTATGGCCCTCACTCGCCCGCCCCACCCGAACCTGGCTGAGGCCCACCGTGGGGAACCCGGGGGCAATCCGATCCGGACAGGACCCCAGCCGGGCCCACTCCAACCCGGCCGAACACGACCCCGCCGAACCAGGACCCCAGCCAGGCCCATTCCAACCCGGCCGAACACGACCCCGCCAGACCCGGCCAGACTCAACCCGGCCAAGGCAAACATGCCGCGCGCAACCCCGCCGGACCCGGACCAGGCCGGGGCGAACCCGGACCCGCCACGGCCGCCGAACCTGGACCCGACCGCACGAAACCCGCCGAACTCGGACCTGGCCGCACCCGGCCGGCGAGCCCCGCCAGACCCCGGTCGAACTGCGGCACGTCGGGTCAGTGGAGGGCGGGGATCACGTCCTCGTGGAGGCTGCGAAGGGCCTGCATCTGCCGGGCATGGGGCACACCTGGGTGCGCCAGGCGCAAGACCAGTTCATCGGCTGGGTGTCGATCAACAAGGAGGTCAGGAGGTTGCGGCCCCGCTCTGCCACCCGCCGGCGGGCGACCAGGGTTGCGGCGCCCAGCCAGATAGGCATCGGCGGCGGCGGCGTCACCATACCGTTGAGTACGGTATGGTGACGACCCTCGTAGGAGAACCGTTGGCCGGTGAGGGCCTGCTCGAGGATGTCGAGTCCCTCGTCGAAGCGGGCCTTGCGGCTCTTCAGCTCGATACCGAAGGCGTCGAACTCGTCGGCCGATAGCCCATGCCGACGCCGAGCTCGAAGCGGCCGTTCGACACGACGTCGATCACGGCGGAGTCCTCGGCGAGGCGCAGCGGATGACCGTACAGCGGGAGCGGCACGATGCCCTGGGCGATGCGCAGGCGCCTGGTGGGGAAGCGATCGCTGCCGCGGCGATCATCAGAGACGGCGAGTACCCGTCGGCGAACCCGCGGTACTCGCTGAGCCAGACGCTGTCGACACCGGGCACGTGCTCGTCGACCCAGGCCAGTTGCTCCAACGACTTGGCGTAGACCTGTGGGGCGGTCACGCCGACACCGCCGGCATCACCGCAACATCGGCAGGCAGCTCCGGCGCAAGCCGCCCGCGCATGAACCGACCGGCGCAGCCCGACCGGCGCAGCCCGACCGGCGCAGCCCGACCGGCGCAGCCCGACCGGCGCAGCCCGACCGGCGCAATCCGACCGGCGCAGCCCGACCGGCGCAATCCGGCAGGCGCAATCCGGCAGGCACCGTCCGGCCGGCACCGTCCGGCCACGGATGACGTCAGCGGGGTGAGTCGAACGGCGCAGAGACGGTCGACTCGGCAAGCGTTCCACCCGGTCCACCGACGTCGGCACCGTCTCCGGGCCTGGCACCGGCACCGAGTGCTCGACCGCCGGACCCGGACCCGGCAGCCGCAGCACCGGCAAAGCCCTGTTGGCGCCAGGCCTCGTACACGACAACCGCTACCGCATTGGCCAGGTTGAGGCTGCGGTTGCCCGGCTGCATGGGGATGCGCAGACGATGATCCGGCCGGAACGAGCCCAGTACCTCATCGGACAGACCGGCCCGCTCGGCACCGAAGACCAGCACGTCCCCCGGCCCGAACGCCACCGAGTCGTATGCCCGCCCACCCCGACCGGATAGAGCAAAGGTCCGAACCGGTTGCGCCCCGATCCGGCCCAGGCACCGTTCGAGGGTCGCATGGACCTGCACCACGGCCAACTCGTGATAATCGAGCCCCGCCCGTCGGAGATGGCGGTCATCGAGGGAGAAACCAAGCGGCTCGACCACGTGCAGGACGGTGCCGGTGTTGGCGCACAGACGGATGATGTTGCCGGTGTTGGTGGCGATCTCAGGGGCGACCAGCACCACGTGCACGTCCACGACCCTACCCCGACCACCCCGACCGAGAACCCGACCAGGCCAGACCGCCCACGCCAGACCGCGAGCGCGACCCGGACCGACCCTGCCGGTGGGTCGTGTTCTACGCTCGGGTTGTGGCCCTTCCTGATTCCCTCGTGAGTACCGACTGGCTGGCGACCCGCCTCGGCGACGCAGACCTCGTCGTCCTCGACTGCACCGTCTGGCTGAAACCGGCTGACGGCGGCGGTTACCTCGCCGTCAGCGGCCGGGCCGACTACGAAGCCGGCCACCTCCCCGGTGCCGGCTTCGCCGATCTCACCGGCCCGCTCTGCGACCGCACTAGCCCGCTGCGGTTCATGGTCCCCCGTCCTGAGCAGTTCGCTGCAGCCATGGCCGAGCTCGGCGCCGGCACCGGCCGCCAGGTCGTGCTCTACGACCAGAACCGTTCGATGTGGGCGGCCCGGGTGTGGTGGATGCTGCGCTGGATCGGATTCGACGACGCCGCACTGCTCGACGGTGGCCTCAAGGCCTGGAAGCGGGAGGGCCGCCCGCTGGCCGAGGGCCCCGCGCCGGTCGTCGCCGGCGCCTCGTTGACGGCTCGGCCCCGACCCCGGCTGATCGCCGACCGCGACGAGATGCTCGCCGCGGTGGCGGACGGGGCGACCTGCATCATCGACGCCCTCGGCGATGCCCAGTACCGCGGTGAGGTCGACACCTACGGCCGGCCCGGGCACCTACCCGGTGCCAGCAACACCCCGGCCATCGACCTCGTCGATCGGGATACCGGGCGGTATCTGCCGCTCGAGGTGCTGCGTGGCCGCTTCCCCGAGGACCGCACCCGGCGTACCATCACGTATTGCGGCGGGGGCATCGCTGCCTCGTCGGACGCCTTCGTGCTCAGCCGGTTGGGCTTCGAGGACGTGGCGGTCTACACCGCCAGCCTCCAGGAGTGGGTCACCGACCCCGCCAATCCCCTCGTCGTCGAAGGCTGACCCGCCACCGGGCCGCCCGGCCACCCGGCCCCTGGAACAACCCGGTCGGCCAGACCGTGCGGTCAGGCCCGGCGGGTGGTCACTCGAGGGCTTCGGCCGCGGCCAGATCCGCGATGCGGTCGCCGTCGTAGCCCAACGTCTCGGTGAGGATGTCCAAGGTGTGCTCGCCCAGCAACGGGGAGGACCGGTCGACCCCGTCCGGCACCCGCGAGAAACGCACCCGGGCCCGTTCCACCAGGCGACGACCGAGGGGATGGTCGAACTCGGCGAAGTGATCCCGGTGGACCAACTGGGGATCCGCGATGCACTCCATGCCGGCGACCAGTCGGTGCGCGGCCACCCCGGCCGCCTGCAGGACCTGCTGGACCTCCAGCCCATCACGGGTGACAGTCCAGGCGGTCACCGCCTGGTCGAGCTCGGCCTGGCGGGCGAGGCGACCGGCCGCAGTGGCCAGCTCCGGATCGGCGGCGAGATCGGGGCGGTCGATGGCCGCGCACAGCGCCGGCCAGGCGGCATCGTCCTGGCACGCCACGGCGGCCCACCGGTCCTCACCCAGCACCGGGTATATCGCGTGAGGGGCCATCTCCCGGTCGGCGTTGCCCATCCGCGACACCACGTCGCCGTTGCAGGCGTATTCCACCAGCGCGGTGGACAGGTAGTGCATCGCCGCCTCGGCCTGGGCGCCGTCGAGGTAGCACCCCTCGCCGGTGCGGCGACGGTGATCGATCGCCGCCATCAGCGCGGCGAGCAGCAGGGCGTTGGACGTGTAGTCGGTGTAGGCCAGGAACGGACCGGCCGGCGCCCGGTCGGGCCAGCCGGCCAGCCAGAAGAATCCCGACAGCGCCGCACCGAGGTTGCCGTACCCGGCGAGTGAGGACAGCGGGCCGTCCTGGCCGAACAGGCACGTGGACAGCATGATCAGCGACGGGTTGATCTCCTTCAGCTGTGCATAGCCCAACCCCCAGGCCGGCATGGCCCGCGGCGTGAAGGACTCCACCACCACATCAGCCCAACGGATGAGGTCCACCAGCACCTCGCGCCCCTCCGGCTTGGTGAGGTTGAGGGCGATGGACCGCTTGTTGAGGTTCATGTCGTCGTAGAGGCCCGACTGTTCCACCCCCGGCACGTTGTCGTAGAGCGGCATGAACCCGCGCGCCGCGTCGAGCCGGGTCGAGGACTCGACCTTGATCACGTCGGCACCGTGGTCGGCGAGCACCCGCACGGTGACCGGCCCGGCGATCGACCAGGTGAGATCGACAACCTTGAGACCCTCGAGACACCGGGCGGGCCGCTCACCGGTGGGCGCGCCGATCGCCGGGGTGCGCGCCGCCTCGGCCCGCAGCTCGGCGCTGTGCTGGCCGAGCCGTGGCGCCGGCCCCAATGCCCGGCGGGGCTCGCCGTTGCGTACGACGTAGGTGCTCGGCAGCGGCACCGGCGCATCGAGCCCGGCCACCTCCACCGACTCGAAGAAGCCCCGGCCGGTGAAGTGCTCGCTGCGCACCACGTCCTCAGGCGTGCCGATCGGGGCGATGAGCAGCCGTTGGGCCAGCGCCACGGCCAGCAGCTCGTCCTTGGACTTCGACGACGTCCAGGCTGCGATGGCCGCCTTCGCCTCCTCCAACGCCTCGGCCGGTTCCTCGCCGAGGTCGACCAGCTCGGCGAAACGGACCCAGTCCTTGCCCGCCAGCTCGGCCGAGCAGAACCCGGCCTCGTGCACGACCTGCATCAGGGCCGCAGTACGCGGCCCGATGGCATTGCCGAACACGTGGGAGATCGACACCCAGCCGTCGGCCGCCGGGTACACGAACTGCAACGACAACGGCCCCACCCGGGCACCGCCGGCGGTGCGGGTGGGCGACGGGGCCCGGCACCACTGCGACATCACCGCACCCTGGCAGCTCAGCAGCAGCCCGGCCTGTGCCGAGGCGTCGAGGTGCTGGCCGAGCCCCGAACGGGCCCGTTCCTGCAGGGCGATGATGATGGCCGCCGCTGCCGCCGCGGCCCCGAAATGAAAGGCCTGGGGCACCCCGACCCGCACCGGCGGACGGTCGCTGTCGCCGTTGAGGGTCATGGCGTAGGACGCCGCGGCGATGGTCAGGTCGGTAGCGAACTGGTCGGCCTGCGGGCCGTCACCGCCGAACGCGGTGACCGAGCACGTGACCAGGGCCGGGTTGTGGGCAGCGAGGTCGTCGGGGCCGAGCCCAACCGCGGCCAGATACCCGGCCGGGGCCGAGTCGATGAGCACGTCGGCCCCGGCGACGAGCCGCAGCAACTCGGCCCGGTCGGCGGAGTCGGACGCGTAGTCGAGCTCGACGGACCGCTTGCCCCGGTTGTAGGCCAGGTGGGTCAGGGACCGTTCGGGCCCGGCCACCCCACCCAGCCAGGGGCCGACCCGGCGGGCCCGGGTGCCGCCGCGGGGTTCGACGGCGATCACCTCGGCGCCGAGCATGGCCAGGATGAACCCGGCGAAGTGGCCACGATCGTCGGACAGGTCGAGCACGCGGTAGGGCGACAGCACGGTCGCGATCTTGGCAGCCCGACTGGGTCCGCGCGTTGTGGCCCGACCCTGGCCAGCGTCGGGCCGACCGCCTAACCTGCGCGCACCAGGCACCCGCACCGGGGGCCGCGCCACACAGAGGAACGTCGATGGCCGATGCTGGTTGGTATCCCGACCCGTCCGATGCGACCGCCGAGCGCTACTGGGACGGCAGTACCTGGACCACCTCCACCCGGCTCTCCACCGCCGCGGCGGCTCCCCCACCCCCGCCGGTCGGGTTCGAGCCGGTTTACCAGCCACCCACCGCCCCGCCCTACCAGCCGTCGCAGTTCCAGCAGCCGTACCCTTCCCAGCCGCCCTACCCACCCCAGTACCAGCAGCCGTACCCGGCCTACGGTGCGCCGGGCGTTCCCGGGGCGGTGGTCGCCATCCCCATGAACGCCCCGATCGGCAAGCGCATCGTCGCCCTGCTGATCGACTCGGCCCTGGCCGCCGGACCGCTGCTGGTGGCCTACGTGATCTTCATCGTCCTGGTGGGGATCACCGCCAACAGCAGCGGCAGCGGCGTGGGCGCTGCGCTGGCAGCCTTCCTGGTGTTCGCCGCCATCCTGTGGGCCATCGGCTTCGGCGTCTACAACACCATCATCCGACAAGGCCGAACCGGCCAGAGCATCGGCAAGGCACACCAGAAGCTGCGCCTCGTCCGTGACATCGACCTGCAGCCGATCGGCGCCGGCATGGCTGCGGTCCGCTACTTCGTGCCGGCGCTGATCTCCAACGTGACCTGCGGGATCTACGGGATCGTCGACTACCTGTTCCCGCTGTGGGAACCGAACCGCAAACGCCTGTCGGACAAGTGGCTGAACTTCTCCGTGGTGGAGGCCTGACCCTTACCACGTCGCGGCGTACCGGCCACGTCAGGCGGTAGGGTGCTCGCAGGGGCGCAGGGGGTGCCCCGCCAGGGGGTAGCCATGACCATCGCGCCGGTGGCCGACCGCATCGTGTCGGCCGATTCGCACATCACCGAACCGCCGGACTGCTACACCAAGTTCATCGACCCGTCCTTCCGGGCCGATGCGCCGCACGTGGTGCACAGCGAGACCAAGGGCGACCTGTACGTCATCCCCGGCATGAACAAGCCGATCCCTGTGGGGCCGCTGTCCTCGGCCGGGATCCCGTCGGACCAGCTGCGTTCGCTCGGCCGGCGCTTCGAGGACCTGCACCGCTCGGGGTGGGACCCCGCGGCTCGCGCCGCGGACCAGGCTCGTGACGGGGTGACCGGGGAAATCATCTACCCGTCGGTGGGAATGCTGCTGTGCAACCACAAGGACCTCGCCTACAAGCAGGCCTGCATGGACGCCTACAACCGCTGGATCGCCGAGTTCTGCGCCTACGACCCCAGCCGGCTGTACGGCCTGGGCCAGAGCCCGCTGGCCACCGTCGAGCAGGGCATCGAGGACCTGACCCGGATGAAGGAGATGGGTCTCAAGGGCATCATGATGCCGGGCTTCCCCGGCGAGTCCTACACCGGTGGCACCCCCGACTACGACGACCCGTACTGGGATCCCTTCTACCAGGCGTCCATCGACCTGCGGATGCCGCTGAGCTTCCACATCCTGACCATGGGCAACCAACGCCACCGCGGCCCGAAGATCGCCAGCTTCATGTCGATCATCCGCGGCAACCAGGACGTGATCGCCATGTTCGTGATGGGCGGCGTGTTCGAACGGCTGCCCGAACTCAAGATCGTCTGCTCCGAGGCCGACGCCGGCTGGATGCCCCACTTCATGTACCGCATGGACCACGCCGTGGACCGCGAGGGCGGCGTGATGGGCTACAAGCGCATGTCGAAGATGCCCTCGGAGTACTGCCTGGACAACGTCCGGCTCACCTTCCAGGACGACTGGGTGGCGTTCAAGATGTGCCGCCTCGACGACAGCCCGATGCACAAGATGCTCACCTGGGCGAACGACTTCCCGCACCTCGACTCGACCTGGCCGTGGAGCCAGGAGCTGCTCACCGAGCACACCTCGCACCTTACCGACGTCGAGCTGCGGGCGATCCTGCACGACAACCTCGCCGAGCTCTACGACCTGCCCACCTCACCGACCGTCACCGGCTGACCCACAAAGGAACCGTTCCATGGCATATGACCTGAAGATCACCGGCGGCACCATCGTCGACGGACGCAAGACCCCTCGTTTCGTCGGCGACGTGGGCATCAAGGACGGCAAGGTCGTCGCCCTCGGCAACGCCCCCGAAGAGGCCGTGCGCACCATCGACGCCACCGGCCGGGTGGTGGCCCCCGGCTTCGTGGACATCCACACCCACTACGACGCCCAGATCGTGTGGGACAACCTGGTGTCGTGCTCGCCGTGGCACGGCGTGACCACCGTGGTGATGGGCAACTGCGGCTTCTCGGTGGCACCGACCCGTCCGATGCACCGCGATCTGATCATGCGGACCCTCGAGAACGTCGAGGGCATGAGCGTGTCGGCGTTGCGGGCCGGGCTCGGGGCCGAATGGCCGTTCGAAACCTTCCCCGAGTACCTCGACGTGATCGAGCAGCGTGGCTGTGCGGTCAACGTGGCCGCCCTCATGGGCCACACCGCGCTGCGCATGTACGTGATGGGCGAGGCGGCGGTGGAGCGTGAGGCGACTGCCGAGGAGATCGCAGCCCAGAAGGACCTGCTGCGCGAGGCGCTCGAGGCCGGTGCGTTGGGCTTCGCCACCTCCAAGGCCAACACCCACGTCGGCTACGACGGCAAGCCGGTGCCCTCCCGGGTGGCCGACATCGAGGAGATCTACGCCATCGCCGCCGCCCTGGGCGAGGTGCCCAATGCGGTGATGCAGGCCACGATCGGGCGGGGCCTGTCCCACAAGGAGTTCGCCCACATCGCCGAGATGACCGGCAGGTCGGTCAGCTGGACGGCGTTGCTGTCGGGCCAGCCCCGCCAGGACTACCGCGAGGAGCTGCGCAAGGCCGCCGAGATCGCGGCCCGGGGCCTGAAGGTGTTCCCGCAGGTCGCGGTGCAGCCGGTGCAGTTCGAGATGAACTGGAAGGCCCCGTTCATCTACGAGGCGCTCAGCTGCTTCAAGCCGGTGTCGGCGTCCGATCTCGACGGGCGCAAGGCGCTCTACGCCGATCCCGACTGGCGGGACTCCTTCAAGGAGAAGGCCGGCAAGGGCGGCATCATCTACGACCGTTGGGCCCGCACCACGGTGTCGTGGTACCCCGCCGACACGTCCTTCGAGGGTCGCAACGTGCAGGAACTCGCCGACCACCTCGGCAAGGACCCCGTCGACGTGATGATGGACATGGCCCTCGACGCCGATCTCGAGATGCGCATCACCCAGGACGTGGTCAACTACGACCCCGACGACATCCAGGCGCTGCTGTCGGACCCCAACACCGTCATTGGCCTGTCCGACGCCGGGGCGCATGCCAGCCAGCTGTGCGACGCCAAGTACTCCACCGAGTTCCTGTCGACCTTCGTGCGCGAACGTGAGGCGTTCACACTCGAGGAAGGCGTCCACATGCTGACCCAGCGCCCGGCCGAGGTGTTCGGCATCACCGACCGCGGCACCCTCGAGGTCGGCAAGCCGGCCGACGTGGTGGTGTTCGACTCCGCCGAGGTCGGCCACCTCGGCAAGCGCCGGGTGTACGACCTGCCCGGCGGCGCCGACCGCATCATCTCCGACGCCAAGGGCATCAACGCCGTCATCGTCAACGGCACCGTCATCCGCCAGGAGGGGACCGACCAGGTCGCCCACGGCGAGAACCTCCCCGGCGCCCTGCTGCGCAACGGTCACGCCTGAGCGCAGTGAAGGGGTGACCGTGGTGGACGGGTGAGCGCTAGCGAGCTCGGACACCGATGGGGTCCGGGGGCGCAGCCCCGGCAACGACAACGGTGAAAACGAGAACGAGGCCCCGGGGCTGTCCCGGGGCCTCGTTGCGTGCGGTCGGATCAGATCCGCTCGATGATGATCGCCGGTGCCATGCCGCCGGCGGCGCACATGGTGACCAGGCCGTAGCGTCCGTCGGTGCGCTCGAGCTCGTCGAGGGCCGTACCGATCAGCATGGCGCCGGTGGCGGCGATCGGATGGCCGAGGGCCATGGCCCCACCGTTGACGTTGACCTTGGAGCGGTCGAGGTCGAGGTCGCGCATGAACTTCTCGGCGACCACGGCGAAGGCCTCGTTGATCTCCCAGATGTCGATGTCCTCCTTGCGGAGACCGGCCCGGGCCAGCACCTTGCGGGCGGCGGGGACCGGGGCGTTGAGCATCAGGGTGGGATCGTCGCCCATGTTGGCGATGGCCACGACCCGGGCCCGCGGCTTCCATCCCCGGGCCTGCGCCGCCTCCGGGCTGGCGAGCAGCAGCGCCGCTGCCCCGTCGACCACGCCCGAGCTGTTGCCGGCGTGGTGGACGTGGTCGATGTCGAGGCCCGGATAGCGGGCGAGAACCAACGAGCGCAGGGTGGTGCCCTCCGCGTCGAGCGGCTCGTCGGCCATGGCGGCGAAGGACGGGCCGAGCTTGGCAAGACCCTCGAGGGTGGTCCCGGGACGGGGGAACTCCTCACGGTCGAGGGCCAGCGAACCGTCCTGGCGATACACCGGCACCAGGCTGCGGTCGAAGCGGCCCTCGGCGATGGCCAGCGCCGCGCGGCGCTGGGACTCAACGGCCAGTTCGTCGAGCGACTGGCGGGAGATGCCCTCGAGGGTGGCGATGGCATCGGCGGCCACACCCTGGTGGGTCTGGGGGTGCAGCGCCCGCAGGTGCAGGTTGCCGGCGTCCATGGTGGCGCCGCGCTGCGGCCGCTGCAGCTCGCCGAGCTCGGGGTGCAGCGACATCATCTCGCAACCACCGGCGATCATGATGTCCTCGAGGCCGGACATGACCGACGCGGCGGCCATGTTGGTGGTGGTGATCCCCGAGCCGCAGAAGCGGTCGATGGTGACCCCGCTGGCCTTGATGTCGTAGCCGGCGTCGAGGGCAGCCATGCGGGCGAGATCGCCGCCCTGGGTGCCGACCTGGGCGCTGGTACCGAAGATGATGTCGTCGACGTCGGCGGTGTCGAGGTCGTTGCGGTCCCGCAGTGCGGCGAGCACGGTGGCGCCGAGCTGCTGCGGGTGGATGTCGGCGAGAGCACCCTTGCCCTTCTTGCCGATGCCGCGGGGGGTACGGCAGGCGTCGATGATCCAAGCCTCGGACATGCGGTGAACCCTTCCAGGGGACGGTGTACGAACGGGCCAGACCCTACACACCACGCTCCGATGCCGCCGCGCCGGTCGCGTAGGGTCCTGCCCGGGCAGGTGATGTCGCCTGCCGGTGGAGGACCGAACCGTGGGACTGTCGTCGTTGCTCATCGCCAACCGGGGCGAGATCGCCATCCGGATCGCCCGCACCGCGGCGGACTGCGGCGTGCACACCGTCGCCGTGTACTCCGAGGACGACGCCACCTCGCTGCACACCCGGGTCACCGACGAGGCCCGGGCACTCGGCGGCACCGGGGCGCTTGCCTACCTCGACGGCAACCGGATCGTCGCCCTCGCCCGTGAGGCCGGGGCCGATGCGGTCCATCCCGGCTATGGGTTCCTGTCGGAGAACGCGGCGTTCGCCCGGGCGTGCGCAGCCGCTGGGCTGACCTTCGTCGGGCCACGTCCGGAGCTGCTCGAGCTGTTCGGCGACAAGGTGCGCGCCCGGGCCGAGGCCGCAGCGGCCGGCCTGGCGGTGCTGCGGGGGTCGGTCGGGCCGGTCGACGTTGTCGCGGCGCAGGCGTTCCTCGACTCGCTCGGCACCGGCGGGGCCATGGTCATCAAGGCCGTGGCCGGCGGCGGCGGCCGGGGCATGCGGGTGGTCCGCCACGGCGAGGACGTGGCCGCGGCCCATGCCCGCTGCGTGTCGGAGGCGACCGCGTCGTTCCGCAACGGGGCGGTGTACACCGAGCAGTACCTGCCCCGGGCCCGACACATCGAGGTGCAGATCCTCGGCGACGGCACCGGGGCCGTGGCCCATCTCGGTGAACGCGACTGCTCGATCCAGCGACGCCACCAGAAGCTGCTGGAGATCGCCCCGGCCCCCGATCTCCCCGCCGGGCTGCGCAGCAGGATCATCGACGCTGCTCTGCGGCTCGCCCGTGCGGTGCGCTACGACAACATCGGTACCTTCGAGTTCCTCGTCGACGCCACCGCACCGGGCGACGGTTCGAGCTTCGCTTTCATCGAGGCCAACCCGCGGCTGCAGGTCGAGCACACCGTGACCGAGGAGGTCACCGGCACCGACCTCGTGGCGCTGCAGCTCGGCCTGGCCGAGGGGCGCACCCTGGCCGAGCTCGGGCTCGGCGACGGGATCACCGTCGAGCCACAGGGCATCGCCATCCAGGCCCGGATCAACCTCGAGCGGGTCGGCGCCGACGGGACGGCACTGCCCAGCGGCGGGGTTCTCGAGCACTATGCGCTGCCGGCCGGCAAGGGCATCCGGGTCGACGGCTTCGGTTACGCCGGCTACCGCACCAGCCCCAACTTCGACTCGCTGGTGGCCAAGCTCATCACCCACCATCCCGGCGGGGACTTCGCGGCGGCAGCAGCCAAGCTGTACCGGGCCCTGGGCGAGGTCCACATCGACGGCGCCGACACCAACGTCGCGTTCCTGCAGGACCTCGTCGCCTCGGCGGGGTTCCGCCGGGCCGAGCTACGGACCACGTTCATCGACGAGTTCGTCGCCGGCAGAGCCGCGGCCGGGACTTCGGCCGAGGGCGACTCGCCGCCGCCGGCGGGCCACCCGCAACGATTCGTCGTCGATTCGCCGACGGCGACGGGTGGCCGTGCCCCCGAGGGGGCCGGCGACGGGGCCGGGCCTGCCCGGGCCGGTGCGCAGGTCGACCGGGACGATCCGCTGGCCGTGCTGGCCTACGGCAAGGCCCGCACGGCCGGGCACGCGGCGACCGGGCACGCGGCGGCCGGGCACCGTGCTGCACTCACTCGGGACGGGGTCGAGACGGTCACCGCCCCCATGCAGGGCACCGTCGTTGAGGTCGCCGTCGCCGTCGGCGAACAGGTTCGGCCCAACCAACTCGTCGCGGTGATGGAAGCGATGAAGATGGAACACGAGATCCGCGCCGTGGCTGCGGGCGTGGTGCGCGAGATCCACGTGGGGGCGGGCGACATCGTGTTCGTCGACGCGCCCCTGCTGCAGATCGAGTCCGCCGAGGTCGCACGTGCGCTCGAGACCGAGGTGGAGCGCGTCGACCTCGACGAGCTGCGCCCGGACCTCGCCGAGGTCCTCGCCCGTCACGCCGTCACCCTCGACGCGGCCCGGCCCGCCGCCGTGGCCAAGCGCCGGTCCACCGGGCAGCGCACCGCCCGGGAGAACGTGGCCGACCTCGTCGACGACGGCACGTTCATCGAGTTCGGACAGCTGGCCCTGGCCGCCCAGCGCCGGCGACGCACCCGCGAGGAGCTCATCGCCAAGAGCCCCGCCGACGGCATGATCACCGGGGTCGGTTCCATCAACGGCGGGCTGTTCGGCGAACCGGCCAACCGCTGTGCGGTGATGGCGTACGACTACACGGTCTTCGCCGGCACCCAGGGCATCAAGAACCACGCCAAGACCGACCGCATGATCGAGGTCATCACCCAGGGTCGCCTGCCGCTGGTGCTCTTCGCCGAGGGTGGGGGTGGCCGGCCCGGCGACACCGACGGCGGCGACTTCGGCACCATGACCTTCGGGCACTTCGCCAAGCTCAGCGGCCTGGTGCCCATGGTCGGCATCGTGTCGGGGTTCTGCTTCGCCGGCAACGCCTCGCTGCTGGGCTGCTGCGACGTCATCATCGCCACCCGCGACGCAAACCTCGGGATGGGCGGACCCGCCATGATCGAGGGCGGTGGTCTCGGCGTGTTCCGGCCCGAGGAGATCGGGCCGATCGAGGTGCAGACCGCCAACGGCGTGGTCGACGTCGCGGTGGCCGACGAGGCCGAGGCCGTACAGGTCGCCAAGCAGTACCTGGGCTACTTCCAGGGCCGCGTGTCGCAGTGGAGCGAACCGGACCAACGCGAGCTGCGCCGCATCATCCCCGAGAACCGGCTGCGGGTCTACGACGTGCGCCGAATCGTCGACACCGTGGCCGACGAGGGCAGCGTGTTGGAGCTGCGCCGCCACTTCGGGGTCGGCATGGTGACCGCGCTGATCCGCATCGAGGGCCGGCCGGTGGGGGTGGTGGCGAACAACCCCCACCACCTCGGCGGGGCCATCGACGCCGACGCCGCCGACAAGGGCGCCCATTTCATGCAGCTGTGTGACGCCTTCGACATCCCGCTGCTGTTCCTGTGCGACACGCCGGGGATCATGGTCGGCCCCGAGGTCGAGAAGACTGCGCTGGTGCGCAAGTCGAGCCGGATGTTCCTGGTCGGGGCCAACCTGTCGGTGCCGTACTGCACCGTCATCGTCCGCAAGGCGTACGGCCTGGGCGGGGTGGCGATGGCCGGTGGGTCCTTCAAGCTGAACGCCTTCACCGTGGCATGGCCCACCGGCGAGTTCGGTCCGATGGGCCTCGAGGGTTCGGTGAAGCTGGCGTACCGCAACGAGCTGGCCGCCATCGCCGATCCGGCCGAACGCAAGGCCACCTACGACGCCATGGTGGCCAAGGAGTACCAGCGCGGCAAAGCATTGAACTTGGCGTCCGGCTTCGCCATCGACGACACCATCGACCCCGCCGAGACCCGGGCGTGGGTGGCCAACATGCTGGCCTCGTACCGCCCCGGGCCCGCGAGGGAGGACCGCAACGGCAAGAAGCGGCCCGTCGTCGACGCCTGGTGACCGATGCCGGGTTGCGAACCCGGTCGGACGCGAAACGGCCCGGCACCGTTGGGTGCCGGGCCGTCGTGGGTCGGGTCGGGTAACGGACGGGCCGGGGTCAGGCCCGGGTGAGCGTGCCGTCGTCGAGCATCGGGCCGAACTGCCGGGTGACCAGCTTCATCATCTCCGGATGGGTCAGCACCCAGAAGCTGTCACGTTGGATGGCGTCGAGCACCAGGTTGCCTACGTCGTCGGGGTGCATCCCCGACTCGAGCATCGACTGGATGGCCGAGCCGGCCTTGCCCTCGGCAGCACCGTCTGCCTTGGGCTTGGCCTTGGACGGCCGGTACTGCACCGAGTTGCGGCTGATGTTGGTGTTGATCGGGCCGGGGCAGAGCACCGACGCGTGCACGGCACTCTTGCGGACCCGCAGGTCGCGCTCGAGGGTGGCCATGAGCGCCACCACACCGTGCTTGGCCACGTTGTAGGCCGCCATCATCGGGCTCGACACCAGGCCGGCCATCGACGCAGTCGAGTTGAGGTGGCCGCCCTCGCCGTGGGACTCGATGAGGGGCAGGAACGTCTTGACGCCGTAGATCGGGCCCCACAGGTCGACGTCGATCATCCAACGCCAGTCCTCGAGCTTGATGTTGTGGGTCGGCGTGGGCAGGCCGATGCCGGCGTTGTTGCACAGCACGTGCACCTTGCCGAAACGGTCGAGCGCGGTCTGGGCAAGTGCCTCGACCTCCTCGAGCTTGGACACGTCGCAGCGGGTGGTGACGACCTCGGTCCCCGCCGCCGTCAGGTCCTGTGCGGCGGCCGCCAGCCTGTCGTCGTCGAGGTCGGCGAGCACCAGCTTCATACCCGCCGCGGCGAAGGCGTTCGCCATCCCCCGCCCGATCCCACTCGCTCCTCCGGTGATCACCGCAATGCGGCCCTGCGTCTCCATGGCAGCGACCTTACCCCGACGGAACGGCGACGCTCCTCTCCTCCTCTCCTCCCCTCCCCCTCTCCCCCGCTCCCCCTCTCCCCCTCTCCTCCTCTCCCCCTCTCCTCCTCTCCTCCTCTCCCCGCCGGACCGCCGGACCGTTAGGGTCGGCCCATGCTTCGCACGAACGTGGTCGGTACCACCGGCACCGGCGACCACCTCCTGGTCCTCATCCACGGCTACGGCGCCGACGAGTACGACCTGGCGGCGCTCGCCCCGATCCTCGACCCGGCCGGGCGCTGCTTCACCGTGTGCCCCCGTGGGCCGATCGACGTGGCGCCGTACGGCGGTGCGGCCTGGTACGACCGGGACGAACACGGTGTCATCGAACCGGGCAGCTTCCAGCGGTCGTTGCTCGCACTGGACCAACTGGTCGATGCCGCAGCCGCGCCACGGGGGATCAGCCGCGCCAGGACCGTGGTGATCGGCTTCTCCCAGGGAGGGGCCATGGCGTTGGCGTTGTCCCTGCGGGACACCACGACCGCCAGGCCGGCCGGCGTGGCGTGCCTGTCGGGCATGTTGCAGACGCCGGACTGGCTGCGTTACGCCTGGGACGCCGATGGCTGGACCGGGCCCGGCGACGGGTTTCCGGCGGTGTACGTGCAGCACGGCATCCACGATCCGATGGTGGACATCGAGCGCGGCCGGCGTACCCGGGAGGTGCTCGCCGGCCACGGCATCGAGGCGGAGTACCACGAGTACGCCATGCAGCACGAGATCCGGCCGGAGTCGATCATCGACCTGCGCGGCTGGCTCGCCACCGTCCTCGACGCCGACTGATTCCCGGCCGACTCCCCATCGACCGCCGCCGGCCCTACTGCCCGACCTCCCGGCCCCCGTCCCGGATCTGCCCTGGTCCGGAACACGACCGCCTCGGCGAATTCGCCCCGTTGCGGCGAATCGACGTCGAATCGCCGCGACGCATTCGACCCGCACCGACGATGCCAGGCCGGGCCAGGCCGGGCCAGGCCGGGCCGGTGTCCGTCACCGGGCTCAGAACTCGGTTCGTTCCTCCGGGCTCTCGACGAGCACACCACGCGCGGTCAGCCCGGCCACCGCATCGGCGGACAGGCCCAGCAGTTCGCCGAAGATGGCGGCATTGTCCGCCCCGAGGTGACGCGCCCCCGATCGCGGGCCGCAGTCGGTGCCGGCGATCCGCAGCGCGGCCCGGTTCACGATCGCGGTCTCCGTCCCACAGGGCACCTCGACATAGGCGTCGCGGTCCTCGGCCCAGTCGGTGTCGAGCGTGTCGGCCATGCTGAGCAGCCGACCGACCGGCAACCGGGCCCCTTCGGAGAGGGTGTGTTCGAACTCATCGAACGAGTCGAACGTGGCGGCCCATTCGGAGAGGTGCTCCAGGCATAGCTCCAGGTTCGCCGAACGGGCCTCCATCGTGGCAAAACGCTCGTCGTCGAGCAGCTCGGGCCGGCCCGACAGGCGGGCGTAGGCCGCGAACACGAACGGCGGGGCCCCGGGAATGGCCACCCAGGTTCCCTCGGCGTCGCCGAGTTGCACCACGGCCGCACGACCGGGACGGAACGGGCTGCGGACGTGGTCCGGCCCGCCATTGGCCTCGACTGCGGTCCACTCGTTCTGAGCGATCATCGACTCCACCATCGAGGCGTCGATGTGGGCACCCTGACCGGTGCGCTCGCGGCGCCACAACGCGGCCAGCACGCCGTGGGCGCCGGCCATACCGGCGGCGATGTCGGCATGGGAGACCGGCTCGGGCAACGGGTCGCGCCCCCACTCGCGGGCCTTGTAGTCGAGCAGGCCCACCTCGGCGTGCACGACCGGGGCATAGGCCCGCCGGCGCGCCGCCCGGCCGTTCTGGCCGTAGCCCGATACCGAGCAGTACACGATGTCCGGCCGGCGGGCCCGGACGTGCTCGTAGGCGATGCCCAGCTTGTCCGCGACGCCCGGCCGAAAGTTCTCCACCACCACGTCGCAGCGTTCGGCCAACTGCAACGCCAGCTCGACGCCCTCCGGCTCGTTCAGGTCGATGGAGGCGAAACGCTTGCCGACGTTCTGTCCGGCGAAGATCAACGCGATCCCACCACGGCGCGGCCACCCGGTGCGCAGCAGGTCCCCCTCGGGCGGCTCGACCTTGATCACCTCGGCGCCGAGATCGGACAGCGTGCGGGTGAGACACGGCCCGGCCACCACCCGGGTGAAGTCGAGCACCCGCAGGCCCTCGAGGATGCCGGGACCGATGTCGAGCGATGCAGCCACGGCGTGGACCGTAGTCGCCCCGCTACGGTGCCCGTCGATGGACGAACCAGCGCCCGCCGACCCGATGGCCGAGACCACCGCCCGCTACTGGGGCCGGACCGACCTCGTACGCATCGTGCTCGACGCCCTGCAGGCCGCCGGCAAGGACCTCGACCGCCTCGACATCGACGACCTCGCCGCCACCGACCAGTTCCACGGCGGCGGACGGCCCGCCACGCTGCGACTGGCCGAGCTCGCCGGCCTGCGCGGCCCGGCCGAGGCCGGCGCCGGACCGCGCGTGCTCGACGTCGGCGGTGGCCTCGGCGGACCGGCCCGTACCCTGGCGGCCCGATACGGCTGCACGGTCACCGTCATCGACCTCACCGAGTCCTACGTCGACGCAGCCCGCGAGCTCACCACCCGGGCCCGTTACGCCGACCGGGTCAGCCACCTCGTCGGCAACGCCCTGGACCTGCCCTTCGAGGACCACAGCTTCGATGTGGTGTGGACCCAGAACAGCGGCATGAACATCGCGGACAAGGACACCCTCTACCGCGGCATGCACCGGGTGCTGCGCCCGGGCGGAACCCTGGCCTTCCAAGAGCCATTGGCCGGCCCGGCGGGCGACCCCCACTTCCCGCTGATGTGGGCGGACCGACCCGAGCTGAGCTTCCTGTGGCGCGACCACGAGCTACGAGCGCTGGTGGCCGCGGTGGGCTTCGAGGAGCAGGTGTGGGAGCTGGTCAGCGAGGCTGCGGCCATCGCCAGCGCCCCGGCCCCGCCGCCGCATGCGGTGCAGCGGCTGATCATGGGCGACGAACGGCTGACGGCGATCGCTGCGGCGAATCGTCGCAACCTGGCAGAGGACCGTATTGCCACGGTCCATGCCGTGTTCCACAAGCCCACCCCCGAGACGGCCTGACGACCCCCTGGGACCGCCCTCAGGGGTGCAACAGGACCGGGACCTCGCGCGGCCCGCGGATCTGCTGGCCGCCCCAGCGGACCTCGGTGCCGGGCTTGATCGTGAAGTCCGGGAACCGCGCCAGCCAGTCGCCGATGGCCACCTGCAGCTCCATGCGGGCCAGGTTCGAGCCCAGGCAGCGGTGCACGCCGATCCCGAACGCGAAGTGACGGTTCTGGGCCCGGTCGATGATGACCTCGTCGGGGCGATCGAAGTGCTCAGGGTCGCGGTTGCCCGCCGGGAAGGCGAGCAGCACTCGCTCACCGGCCTTGACCGGCACCCCGGCAATCTCGGTGTCGGCGGTCGCCACCCGCCCCATGGTCACCGGCGAATAGGCCCGCAGGAACTCCTCGGTGGCCATCGGGATCAACGACGGGTCCGCCACCAGACGCTCGCGATCCGCCGGGTGGGTGGCCAGATGCCACAGCGAGGACCCGATGGAACTCCACGTGGTGTCGATCCCGGCCAGCAGCAGCAGGAAGCAGGTTCCCAGGATGTGCTTCTCGGTCAGCGGCGCCCCGTCGAGCCCGGCCTCGAGCAAGGCGCTGATGAGATCGCCCGACGGCTCCTCGCGGCGCTGGCGCACCTGCTCGCCGAAGTAGGCCAGGATCTCGCGGGTGGCGACCCGGCCGATCTCGGGATCGGTGGCCGCGTCCTGCAGGATGCGCACCGCCCAGGTGGTGAACAGCGCCTCGTCGCTCTCGGGGATACCGAGCATGTGAGCGATGACCCGTACCGGGATGTGCTGCGCGTAGTCACCGGCAGCGTCGGCGGCGCCGCGGCCCTCGAGCGCGTCGAGCAGCGAGGTGGTGATGTCGTGGGTCTTGATCTGCAGCCGCTCTACCGACTTGGGGCTGAAGTACGGCAGCAGCAGACGACGGGCCTCGGTGTGGAACGGCGGGTCGCTGGTGATGGGCGGGGCCACCAGCAGCGACGCCCCGGGCGGCGAGGGCAGCACCCCGACATCACGCGACGAGAACCGCTCGGTGTCGTAGGCCACCGCAGCGATGTCGTCGTAGCGGGTGGGCAGGTACGCACCGCGGCGACGGTCGGTGTGGGCCACCGGGTAGTGGCGGCGCAGGTCGGACCAGATCGGATAGGGATCGCTCTCGTAGCGGGGGTCGCCGATGTCGAAGTCGGTCGCCCAGTCCCGTACCGGCTGCTCCAGCGTCATGTGTCGTTCCCCGTTCGTCATTCCGGCGTTCATCATGCCGGCGTTCGTCATGCCGGCGTTCGTCATGCCGGCGTTCGTCATGCCGGCGTTCGTCATTCCGGCGTTCGTCGCCGCCCGATTCGGGGCATCGGTGCTGCTGCGTGGCGGCACCGCACCGACGGTCCTCACCGTGTCGCGCTCAGCGTAGCCCTGCGCCACGCAAGCCGGTACGGCCGCAGGACCCGAACGCAACGCAGGCCGGCACCGAATTCGGCAATGATCTGCGACCATGAAGATCGGACTGTTCACCCCGCTGCGTTCGCCCGTCGCCACCCCCGAGTTCCTCACCGAGCTCGGCCGGAGCTGCGAGGAGCGTGGCATCGCCTCGCTGTGGCTCGGCGAGCACGTCGTCACCTTCCCCAAGTACGAGTCGCGCTACCCCGGCAACCCCGACGGCGAGTTCCGTTTCCCCGTCGGGTCGGGCCTGCTCGACATGGTGGCCTCGATCGGCTTCCTGGCCGCGGTGACCTCCACCATCCGGCTCGGTACGGGCATCTGCATCCTGCCCCAGAACAATCCGGTCTACGTGGCCAAGGAGTACGCCACGTTGGACTTCCTGTCCAAGGGCCGGCTCGACTTCGGGGTCGGCGTGGGCTGGAGCTGGGAGGAGTTCGAGGCCTGCGGCGCCCCGTGGGAACGGCGCGGCGCCCGCTGCGACGAGTACCTGCAGGTCATCCACAGCCTCTGGCGGGACGAGGTCAGCTCGTTCCACGGCGAGTTCTACGACCTGCCCGACTGCTACTGCTATCCCAAGCCGGTGCAGGCCCCGATGGTGCCGATCACCGTCGGCGGCCACTCGGCGGCGGCGTTGAAGCGTGCCGCGAAGTACGGCCACGGCTGGTACGGCATCAATGCCGACCCCGACGAGACCGCCGCCATCCTGGCCCGCATCGACGGCTACCTCGCTGCCGAGGGCCGCACCCGTGAGGGCTTCAAGATCGTCATGGGCACCACTGCGGACGCCCTGCCCATGGAGTGGATCGACCGCTACGCCGAACTCGGCGTCGACGAGGTCCTGCTGCCGTTCCTGCGCCAGGGCACCAAGCACCTCGAGGCCAACCTCGACACCGTCACGCCGTACCTCGAGGCCGTGCGCAGCACCTGACCGTCCACCGTCCGCAGCCGGATCGGTATTGGCCGGTCCGGCGCCGCGGCTACGGTTCGGTCGATGACCAGCACGTCGAGCGCACCCCCGCCGACGGGGCCGACCGGGCCGACTGTGCCCGCCGGGCACGTGCTCCGGCGGCCACCGGCAGCCCGCATCGCATCGCCGAAGGTGTTCTACGGGTGGTACGTGGCCGGGGCCTGCCTGGTGATGATGTACGTCACCGTCGGGGTCAGCTACTACGGCCTGTCGCTGTTCCTGCGACCCCTGCGCGACGAGCACGGCTGGTCCAACGCCGTGGTGTCGGGGGCCACCGGCATGTTCTTCCTGGTGTCCGGCGTGGCTGCGTTCGCCGCCGGGCCGTTCATCGATCGGATCGGCCCACGCCGGTTCCTCGGTGCCGGCATCACCCTGACCGCCCTCGGCGCCGCAGCGGTCGGGATCATCAACCAGATCTGGCAGTTGTTCGCGGTGTACGCCGTGCTGGCGGTGGCCTACGGGCTGGGCGCGGTGGTGCCGGTGTCGACGTTGATGAGCCGCTGGTTCATCCAGAACCGGGCCAAGGCGATGATGGTGTCCTCCACCGGAGTGTCCCTCGGTGGCGCCACCCTGGTCCCCATCGGCGCGGTGCTGATCGAGCGGGGCGGGTTGCGGCTCGCCGCACCGGTGTTGGGTCTGCTGGTGTTCGTGGTGGCCATGCCGGTGCTGCTGCTGGTGGTGGCCGCCTCTCCCGCCGAGATGGGACTGCAGCCCGATGGTGGGTTCGTGGCCACCCGCCGCTCCCGGGTCGATGCGGCGTCGCAGTACCGGTTCTGGAGCCGCACCCAGGCGCTGCGCACCGCAGGGTTCTGGGCCGCGGTCGTGGCCTTCTTCCTGGCGCTCGGGGCGCAGACGTCGGTGCTGATCTACCAGCTGTCGTTCCTGCAGGAACCCGACAAGCTGGGCAGTCGCAGCGCCGCGGCGCTGGCGGTCACCACCACCACCATCGGCTCGATCCTGGCCCGGATCGCAGTCAGCATGGTGGCGGACCGGCTCGACAAACGGCTGATGGCCATGTGCCTGTTCCTGCTGCAGGCGGTGGCCATCAGCGCCTACCTGGTGGTCCACCATGCGTTCTGGATCTACGCCGCGGCGTTGTTGTTCGGCTTCACCGTGGGCAACATCTACCTGGCGCAGTCGCTACTCATCGGCGAGCTGTTCGGCCTGGTCAGCTTCGCCACCGTGTTCGGCATGGTGTCGCTGTCCAGCCAGATCGGCAGCGGCCTGAGCCTCATCGTGGTTGGGCGGCTGGTGGACGCCCACGGCTACACCGTGCCGTTCGTGGTCCTCGCCCTGTTCGACGTGGTCGCCGCGGCGATCGTGCTGCTGGCCCGTCTACCGGGCACGCCGCCTGCTCCTGGCGACGGCGTGGCCGAACCCGGCGCGGCCGGCTGACGATCAGCCGGCGGCGAGGATCTCCGCCACCCGGGCCCGGCCGAGGCCGGAGAGGTCGGCAGCGTTGAGGATCGCCTCCCAGGTGTCGTCGGGGATGGTGAGCCCATTGGCCAACCGGTCGGCCTTCTTACGCCGTTCCGGCTCTCCGGGGCTGAGCACCTCGCCACCGGGCGTGGCCGGGCGAGCGGTGTCGAACCAGTCCAGATAGTCCTTGATGTCGGCAGAGATACGGTCCTCGACGTCGAGCACCGCGGGGTCGATGTACACCGACAACATGCCATTGGCGAAACGGTACGGCGCCGGTCCCGCCGTGCCGGAACCGGTGAGCGCGCCGGCGAGCAGCTCGCAGAGCATCGACAGGCCCGAGCCCTTGTGCAGGCCCATGGCCACCATGGCCCCGCTGCCCTTGCGGGGGTTGGGCGAGCGGCCCGGCTTGGTCTCGCCGTAGAGCAGCTGGGGATCCTCGCTGAAGCTGCCGTCGTCCCCGATGAGCGCCCCGTGCGGCAGGCTCGCCCCGCCCTCGAGCGCCACCTGCACCTTGCCCTCCGCCACCAGCGACGTGGCGAAGTCCAGGATCACCGGCGGACCGTCGGGCACCGGCACCCCGATGCACACCGGGTTGGTGGCCATGCGTCGGTCGATCGCCCCGAACGGAGCCACCAACTGGCCGCCGGCGACGTTGACGAAGTGGATGGAGATCAGTCCGGCTTCGATCGCCATCTCCGCCCAGTCGCCGATCCGGCCGAGGTGGCCACTGTGACGCAGGGCGATCACCGACACCCCCGCCGTACGAGCCTTGTCGATGCCGAGCTGTACCGCCTGCACGCCGATGGTCTGGCCGAAGCCGTAGTTGCCGTCGACCAGGGCGAAGGCATCGCCCTCGGCCAGGGTGGTGAGGGTCTGATCGGCGTACTGGACGCCCTCCTGCAGCCATTCGACGTAGCGCAGCGTACGGCCCACCCCGTGGCTGTCGTGGCCCACCAGGTTGGCGCCGACGAGCGAGTGGGAGATCCGCTCCCCCTCGGCCGGCGAGGTCCCGGCGGTGGTGAAGATCTCGGCGATGGTGCGGGTGAGCGGTGCGGCCTGGATGAGCACGGTTCCCTCCGGGATGGGCGACGACCACGACGACGTCGTGACCTCGACGGACCCTATCCGGCGCTGCACCCGCCCGCCGCGGTCACCGGCGACGGGGCGCAGTGACGGTCATCGCTGCCATGATGAGCGCCATGATCCGCCTCGTCTTCATGGTGCGCCGCCGGCCCGACCTGTCCCTGACGGAGTTCCAGGACTACTGGCGCAACGAGCACGGCCCGCTGGTGGCGTTCCACCAGACCCGGTTGGGCGTGGTGCGCTACACCCAGACGCACCGCATCGGCGACCCGACCGACGAGCGGATGGCTGCGGCACGAGGCGGCATGGAGGAGCCCTACGACGGGGTCGCCGAGCTGTGGTTCCACTCCGAGCAGGCCTTGATCGAGGCCGGGCGCACCGATGGCGGCAAGCGGGCCGGGCGCGACCTGCTCGAGGACGAGCCCCGTTTCATCGACCTCGCAAACTCGCCGATGTGGCTGGCCCACGAGTACCCGCAGGTCAGCCCGGTGCACGAGGTGGTGGCCCGGCCGAACTCCCCGTTGGTGAAGCTGCACTTCCCGCTGCGCCACCTGCCCTCGCTCAGCCTGGACGAGGCACAGCGCTACTGGCGGGTCCAGCACGGCCCGCTGATCCGCTCGCTGTCGCCGGCCATGGGCACGTTGCGCTACCAGCAGGTGCACCGTTACGAGACCCCGGTCGCCACCGCCCTGGCCACGTCCCGGGGCATCGTCGCCGAGCCCTACAGCGGCCATGCCGAGGCCTGGACCGACCGCAGCGCCGTGCGGGTCACCGACGAGCTACGCGCCGCGAACCGCGCCGCCATCGCCGACGAGCGGCACTTCATCAACTTCGCCCGCTCGGCGATGTGGCTGGGCAAGGAACACGTCCTGGTCGGCGCCTGACCCACCAGCCGGCGGTCGGGCACCAGCAGTGCCCAGCAGGCGGTCCGCCAGGCGGGAGGTGACCCCGAAGTTGGCCTGTTCGTCGCGGAAGTGATGGCGCAGGTGCCCGGCGCGCAGCCGGCGGAACCAGCCCGAGCGCGGCGCGTAGCCGCTGTGGGCGAGCAGGTGCAGCCACTCGTAGCCGAGCAGCGAAGCCTCCGCCGCCGCAGCGGCGGACAGCATCCCTCCAGGACCGGCGGCCAGAGCGCCGACTGCGGCGCCGAGCACCGCGACCCCCGCTCCGTTGGAGGCGGCGAAGCCGGTGCCCAGCAACGCACCGGCCACGTCGTCGGGGACCCGGTGATGGCCGCGATGTGCCCCGCCGGGATCGACGCTCCGGCCGGCGACGATCCGGGCCGGTCCGTGCAGCACCCCGCGGTGCAGGGCCCATTCGAACAGCGGCCGCACCGCAGCCACGACGAGCACCGCCCGGAGGTCGGCCAGCCCGGGCCGCCCACGCCTGCCGCGCAGCAACAGCGTCAGCAGCAGATAACCGGCGAGCACATACCCCGACCCGTGCCGGGAGAACTCGGCGACAACGGCGCACCGGGTCCGCAACGACCGGGCGCTGACCGCGCCACCCTGCACCGGGCTGGGGTCTGCCGCGCGGGCCTGCCCGCGTCGGACTCGGGGGGCTGGGCGTGGCACGCCGTCCATTGTGGCGGCTCGGCACACGGTACGTGTCGGCGCGCGCCCCGCTAGGTTCCCGGACATGGCCCACATGAACGATGCCGACCGCGACACCTTCCTCCTCGAGCGCCGAGTCGCCGTGCTGGCCATCGGCCGTGATGCTGCGGGCCCGCTGCTCGCCCCGATCTGGTACCGCTACACGCCGGGCGAGGGCTTCGAGATCTACATGGGCGGTTCCACCGCCAAGGCCCGGCGCTTGCGGGCCGAGGGCCGGGCGTCGATCTGCGTGCAGGATGAGTCACGGCCCTACCGCTATGTCACGGTGGAGGGTCCGGTCACCCTCGAGCACCTCGGCACCATCGAACAGACCCGGGAGGCGATCGGGGCCATGGCGGCCCGCTACCTCGGAGCAGCTGCGGGCGCCGCCTACGCCGCCGCCTTCCGCACCCCCGACGAGGTGGTCGTGCGCCTGACCCCCGAACGCTGGCAGACCGAGGTGCTCGGCTGAGGCGCTACGGCGCCGATCAATTCGCCGGCGTCGCGTCGGCGTCGAGGACGATCACCGTGTAGGCGCCGAGTTTCACCGCGTCGCCGAGGGCCAGCTCCGTCTCGGTTTGTGGGGTGAGCCGGGTCGCGTTCGGGCCGACGAAGGTGCCGTTGGTCGAACCGAGATCGGCGACACTCCACGTCCCGTCATTGCGCAGGGTGATGCGGGCGTGCTTGCGCGACACCCCGGTATCGGCGCCGCCGCAGTCGATGTCGGCCACCGACGAGCCGGAGGTGCGTCCGATGACCGCGCTGCGGCTGCGTAGGACGACCCGACGCGGGGACGGTTCGGGGTCGGGGTAAGGAACGCCCGAGGCCACCCCACCGGCGCCGCTGTTGTGCTCCCACCAGTCGTGGTCACAGGCGACGACCGCGGTCCACCCGATCCCCGGAGCCTCGGGCGCGGGGGATCCGACCGGACCGGTGGGTACGGTCGGTGCCGGGGCGGGTTGCGGGGCAGCAGGCAACCGGCCGGTCTCGAAGTCCAGCCCGCACACCTCGCAAAACCGCTCGCCGCCGACGCGGGCCGAGCCGCAGTTCGAGCAGTCACCCGCGGACACCTCGGGCGGCACCGTACCGGACGGTGTGCCCGCCGGGCCGGAGGCCGGCGCCGGATCAGCCCCCGACGCGACGGCCGGCGCCCCTGCCCCGGCACTCGCCGTACCCATCAGCATGCCGCAGGTATCGCAGTAGTCCGTGGCCGACGACTCGTGGCCGTTGGGGCACTTCATCAGGAGGTCCCTCCGTCGGGGGGCGTGGCGGCCCCGGTACCCGCGGGGCGCACCCGGGTGGTCTTGGTCGAACGGGTGTCCAGCGCCATCACGTCGAGCACCTCGGCATCACGCTTGAGTCGGACCGTGCCGGTCTCGGCATTGTCGATCTCGACCACCTGGGCCAGGAGCTTGGTCGTGGCGTCGTTACCCGCCTCCGATGCCAGCTGCACCGCCCGGCCCAGCTTGGTGGTGGCGGTCGCCTCGTCACCCGCCTGCCGCGCCGCCAGCCCGTCGGCGATGGCCTCGGCGAGCTCCTGCTGGCCGGTGTAGTGGGCCACCTCCGGGTTGATCCGGGCGGTCAGCTGCTCGTCCTGGGACCAGGTGGCCTTCACCATGCCCTGCGAGATCGGGTTGCCGTCGATCACCAGGCTGATGCGGGCGGCCAGCATCTCCTCGCCCACCCCGGCGGCGCGGACCCGAACGGCCACGTGGTAGTCGCGTTCCTCGGCCCCCCACGACCCGGTCGGGAAGTCCCTACTGAGCGGGTTGGGCCCGGGCTGGGCCCGGCCGGTGAGATCCTCGATGGCCGGCGCCACCTGCTTCACGAAGAGCAGCTCGGCGTGCTGCGGCGTCCACACCCGTAGCTGCACCGAGGCCACGCCCTTGCCCATGGCGGCGTTCATGATCGCCGCGAACTCCTCGGCCATCTCCTGTGGCTCGGGGATGATGTCCACCGTGCCCAGGAACGTCTGGGCGATGGTGCGCAGTTCCTCTACCGACCAGTTCGCCCCCACCCCGCGGCAGTCGACCTGGAAGCGGCCCTGGAACTGCTCGAGCGCGCCCCGCAGCGCGGAGGGCGGCTCGCTCTCGTTCTTGCCGTCGGTCACGAACAGGACGTGGCGGATGGCGTTCGCCGGGAAGCCTGCGACGATCCCGGCGGCCGCGGCCAGCCAGGTGGACATCGCGGTGCCACCGCCGGCGCTCACCCCACGGATGGCGTCGAGGGCGCTGGCACGGGTGTCGGCGGCGGCCCGCACCGCGCCGCTGTGGTAGCCGGGGCTGTTCGGTGAGGGGTAGACCAGCCGGGCCTCTTCGGTGCCCGCCACCACCGAGAACCACACCCCGTCACGGATCTGGTTGACCGCCGCGGCCAACGCCCGGCGGGCCTCCTGGATCCGTCCGTCGGCCTGCATCGAGCCCGATGAGTCGAGCACGAGGACCACGATCGCCTCGACACCCGACACCGTACCAGTTGGTACGGTGTCGTCGGCGATCACCGTGACGACGGCGTGGACGTCGGTACCGTCGGGGGGCAGGTACTCGTTGGCGAAGACCTGAACGCTGAAACCGGTCATACGGGCTCCGTGCTGGTTGACGGGTCGGGAGTCGGGGTCGGGGCGGCGAGCCGGCCGGCGACGACGGTGATGTTGTCGTGGCCACCGGACGCTATGGCGTGCTCGGTCAGCCGCCGAGCACCCTCGAGCAGGGTGACCCCGGTGAAGAACGTGGCCAGTTCGTCGGCGGAGCCGAGGTAGTTCCACGCCCCGTCGGACACCGCGACCACCAGCGCGGCCGACGCGGGGTCGACGTCTTCGCCCACCAGGTCGGGTAGCGGTTCGATCCCGGCATCGGCACCGAGCCAGCGGGTGATGGCATGGCTACGGCCGTCGGCGTCGGCCTGCTGCTGGCTGAGCACACCCGAGCGCACCGCCTCGGACCCCCAGCTGTGATCGGTGGTCAGCTGCCGCGCCGATGAGCCGGTCACCAGGTACGCCCGGCAGTCGCCCAACCAGCCGACGGTCAACCCTTCCGACGCCTGCCAGCGGGCAGCCAGGAACGTGCACGACGGCGGGTCGGCACCCACCGCCATCGGGGCCACCGCCACCACCGCCGCCGACGCCGCCGACGCCGCCCGCACCATCAGCGGGGACGCTCCGTCCTCCGAAGATACGGCCAAGGTGGCCACCGCGGCGGCGCAGGCGGCCTGGGACGCCTCGTCGGAACGGGCGATATTGGACACCCCGTCGCACACCGACAAGACGAACCCGCCTCCCTCGAGCAGGGCGACGGCGAAGCTGTCCTCGTTGCGGGCCTTCTGCGGGCCCTTGTCGCTGACCGCCACCACTGCGCCGAGGTCGCACTCCATACGGTCACGCGGACGGACCGACCGCACCCCACAGCTGAGGCAGAACCCATCGGCGTCGACCCCGTCGGAGGCGCCGCAACTCGGGCAGACCGACGGTGGGGCGGCGGTCCTTACCGCAGCGACGGACGACACCGCACCGCCCTCTCCCGGACCCACTGCGCCGGCGCCCGGACCGCCCTCGCCGGCCGGCTGCAACACGGCCAGGGCGGCGCCGCAGCGTTCGCAGAACCGGTCAGACATCCCGACCGGCTCGCCGCACGACGGACACGATCGGCCGGTTGCGCCAGACGCGTCAGACGAGTCCGCCGTGCCACACGAGTCCGAGGGCGGGCCCTCGCCGGTCACCACAGCGTCCTCGGCCGGACCTGGTTGGCACGGTCGACCAGGCGGACGCGCTCAGCCCGGTCCGACCCGGAGCGGGCCAGTTCCCGCAAGGTCTGTTCCAGGGCCCGCCGGACCCCGACCTCAGTGGCGGCCTGCCCGAACAGCTGCAGGCTCGGCTCAGGCCGTAACACCCCCGAGTACATACCGGCCAGTACCTGCTCGAGCAGCTCGACGGCCAGCTCGCCCCGGCGGCGGGCGTCGACCGCAGCCTGTTCGACGGCGGACGCCGCACCGGCCGCATCGGCGAGGTCGTTGCGGGCGGCGGAACGATGCAGCAGCCAGGCCGCGGTCTGCTCCAAGGCTGCGGCACGCGCCGCGCTCGATTCCGGGATCGCGGCCAGTGAGGAGATGGCCTCGTCGAGCTCACCGGTCGCGGCCTGGCAGCGGGCCAGGCCGAACACGGCGGTGACGAAACCGGGGTCGACCGTGACCACCAGTCGGTAGAGCGCGGCCGCCTCCACCGGATCGCCCGACAGCTCTGCGGCCATGGCCGCAGCGAGCTTCGGCGCCGGCTCCCCCGGCACGTCGGTACGGACCCGGTCGAACTCGGTCACCGCCGCGGCGCCGTTGCCCTCGGCCAGCAGCAACAGGCCCTCGAACCACGACACCCGCCATTCCCACGGGTCCGCGGCCCGCACCTCGGCCAACACGCGGCGGGCGACGTCATGGGCAGCGAGCTCGAAGTGCGCCTGGGCCTGGCGTAGCCGGACCTCCGGCGTGTCGGCCACTCGACGCCCCGCTAGCTCGGCCTCGATCTCCTGCAGGGCCCGGGTGGGCGCGACCCCGACCAGCTCGGCCAGGAACGGCTGGGCCGGGTCCTCGCTGTTGGGCTTGAGGTCGGGCAGATCGCTACCGGAGAGCCGGGCTCCACTGGACGGATGCCACCGGTCCGCGGTGAAGCGGGTCGACACCGCAGGACGTGGTTGGCCGCTGTCGGTCGCCACCACCTCGCGCAGCACGCCGATCAGCTGGTCCGACAGCTCCTCGACCGATTGGAACCGGTCGTCCGGGTTAGTGGCGGTGCCCTTCAGCAACAGCCGGTAGAGCGACTCGTAACGGGCGAACAGCGGCTCAGCGGCCAGCTCGGGCAGGCTGTGGCTGAACTCCCGCTGGTAGCCCGGCAGGTCGAGGGTGAGCACGGCCAGCGTCCGCACCACGGTGTACAGGTCCGAGCTGACGGTGGGGCCGTCGGTGGCGATCTCGGGGGCCTGGAAGCCGACGGTGCCGTAGATGGCGGCGTCGTGGTCCTCGGTGCGGCGAACGCCGCCGAGGTCGATGAGCTTGAGGTCTTCGCCGGAGTGCATGACGTTGTCCGGCTTGAAGTCGCAGTACAGGTAGCCGCGGCGGTGCAGGAAGCCGAGCGCCGGCAGGATTCCGAGCAGGTACCCGATGGCGATGTCGACCGGCAGGGGCGCGGCCCGGCCACCGTTGGCTGCCATCCGTTCCTTGAGCACCTGCTTGAGGCTCTTGCCGCCGACGAACTCCATGACGATGTAGCCGGCGCCTTCGTTTTCCACGAAGTTGTAGATCTCGACGATGTTGCCGTGCTCGAGCTCGGCCAGGAAGCGCTTCTCGGCGATGGCGGCGTCCACCGCATCGGCATCGCCCTGGTTGAGCACGCCTTTGAGCACCACCGGACGGTCCGACACGTTGCGGTCCGCGGCGAGGTAGATCCACCCGAAACCACCGTGGGCCAGACAGCCGAGCACCTCGTACTGCCCGCCGACCCGCAACCCGACCGTGAGCTGGGGGTCGAAGTTGAACGCTGCGCCGCAGTTCGGGCAGAACCCTTGGGTCCGGCCCACCCGGTCGCCCTTGGTACGGCCCACCGCCGCGGCGCACTTCCAGCAGAACCGCTTCTCCTCGGCCACCTGCGGGTTGGCCATCACCGCCTTCCGGGCGTCCTCGACGGGGACGGGTGGGATGGCCACCAGGCCGGCACCGAGACGGGCTGCGGCATGGCGCGAGGTGTCGCTGCGCACCGTTCGGCGGCTGCCACCAGCGGCCTGTGATCCGCGTGACACCGAGCTGGTGGCCCGGGCGGACACCCGGGCGGACGCCACCGAGCCGGTCGGTCCCGATGCCACCGTCGCCAACGGGGTGGTCGTGTTCCCGGTAGCGACCGGCGGCGGGGCGGCGGCGGGTGTGGAGGCGGCGGCGGGACCCGCTGGACCGGCGGGCGCCAGGCCGCACGTGTCGCAGTAGCCGTCGACGATGTTCCCGCCGCATCCGGGTCGGCCGCAGGCCACGACGCTCATCGTTGGTCCTCCTCGGGGCGGGGGGCGCGGGGGGCGATGGAGCGGCCGAAACCATCGACGGCGACCGCCGCGGCATCGAGATCGCACGGGGCGACGTAGAGCAGCGAACGGGCCCGTTCGTGCGACGCCGAAAGGTCCGGGTCCTCGGCCCGCCCGGCGGCGGCGGCCTTCACGGCGAGTGCGTCTAGCAGCCCGCGCAGCTCGTTGCGCCGGTCGAGCGGCGCCCGGTTGGCGGCGCGGACCTGCTCGGCAGTGGCGGAGATGCCCTCGGCCAGCCGGCGCCAAGCGACCAGACCGTTGACCGCCGCCCGCCAGTCGGTGCCGGCGGTGACCCGCAGACGCTCCAGCCACGGACCGAGGCCGCGGCCGGGGCCGGGGTCGTCGAGCAGGGCAGCCGGATCGAGCGGGGCGAGCAGCCCGGCGGGCGCCGTGATCTTGGCTCTGGTCTCGTCGAGGGCGACCGAACCCTCCCGGATCATCCGGTCGACCCGGGCGAGGAGCTCGGCCGCATCGTGCAGCTGCCCTGGCAGCTCCATGCGTCGGGCCTGCAAGTTGCCCGCCGCTGCGTCGGTGACGTCGAGCGCCTGCCGCAGCGGACCGAGGGTCTCGCCGAGGAGCAGCGGGTCGGTGGCAGCGGCGGCATCGGACCGGGCCAGCGCCTCGGCGGCGCGATCGGACTCGGGGAAGGAGCCGAGATCGGCCCGAAGCTGCTCGAGGCGGACGCGGCCCTGGTCGAGCAACGGGAGGCCGTCACGCCACGCGCCACCGATCCTGGCGATCACCTCGGAGGCCGTGGCGTAGTCAGCGGTCATCCGGTTCATGGCACCGGCCATCGTCAGCCGGCCGAGGCCCAGGCCGGGATCGACCTCGATCACCGGGTCGGTCAGGGAGCGGGCCACGAGACCCTCGTCGGCCTTTCGTCCCTTGGCCCGTTGCTGTTCGACCGTGTCGAGTTGCCCCCGTACCGCGGTGAGCAGGGCCCACAACCGGTCCAGCGCCGCCGTGGCTGCAGCGGACGGCGCCGCGCTCGACCCCGTCATCCCGCCTGCCGCCACGAGCTTGGTGGTGGGATCGCCGTCGAGGTCGAGCAGTTGCCCGCCGAGCCGATCGAGATCGGCGCGGACCTGCAGGGACCAGCGGTACAGCTCGGCGGTGCTCACGGCGTCCGGCTGTAGTCGGCGACGGGGATCCCGTACGAGGCAGGGCCGGACGAGGTCAGGTCGATGACCGCCAACGGCTCGCCGAGGGCCGGGAGCAGCCAACGGTTGTACGAGGCACGCCAGCCCTTGGCCGAGGTGTCCGCCTTGGCCTGTCGCAACACGCCGTTGACGAAGCGGACGAACTCGGGGTGGCTGCGGCTCATCGCCATGCCGTACGGCTCCTCGGTGAGGGCCTTGCCGACCACCTTGGAGAAGGGGTCCTGGGCTGCGAATCCTGCCAGCACCGTGTCGTCGGAACGGATCGCGTCGGCCTCACCCCGCTGGAACAGCACCACGCAGTCGGTCTGGTTGCTCACCTCGATCACGTTGATCGGCGGCACCACCTTCAGCGCCCGCATCTCGTCGGCCGAGGTGCCACCGGCAGACACGCACACCGTCTGGCCGGCGAGATCCTCCACCGAGGTCGCCGGCGAGTCGACGGCCACGAGGAGCTTCTGTCCGGCGTAGAGGTACACCTCGGAGAAGGCGACTTGCTGCCATCGCCGACAGTTGATGGTCATGGTGTGGGCCACCAGGTCGAGCTCACCGTTGACGACCAGCGGGATGCGCTGGCCGTAGGTGATGCCCCGCAGCTCGACGTGCCCGTTGGCGGCGCCGAAAATGGCGGCGGCGACGAGCCGGGCCATGTCGACGTCGAACCCCTCGATCTGATTGCTCGCGGGGTTCACCGACGAGAACAGATTGGTATCGATCGACGTGCCGACGATCAGCTTGCCGCGCCGGGCGATGGTCTCCATATAGCTGCCGGGTGGCATCGGGCCACCGGCCACGGGCATGGGATCGAGGGGCGGGTACGTGGCGACGGCGGCGATTGGCCTGCGGTTGTCGCAGTCCTGGAGGGTGGGCGCGGGCACCGTCGGCGTGGTCACCTCCGGCGGTAGCGACACCTCGGCAGGAGGGGTGTAACCCGCGCCACAGGCCACGACGAGCACGGTGCAGAGCACGGCGAGCAGGAGGCGGACGGGCGGCCGTGGCGTGGTGGCGTTCATCGGTACTCGTTGATCCGTTGCTGGAGGCCCCAGGCCCCGACTGCTGCGGCCAGAAGGCCGATGACCACGCCGATGGCCCGCAGCCGGTCGATCGGCCGGCGGGCGTCGGCGAGGCCCGAGGTCAGCACGTCACGCGAGACGTCCACCTCGTCCACCACCGACCGGTCGAACTGGGCGAAGGCCCCGGACACGCTCGACGGTGCGCTGATCGGCGCCGTCAACTGGTCGCGTGCGGTGGCGTAGCTACCGCCGGTATCGGTCGCCGTCACCCGGCGGCTGAGGTCGCGGTAGCGGACCCAGTCACCGTCGAGGCTGCCCGTCGCCAGTGCGGCGATGCGGGTGTCGACATTGTTGGCCGCAGTCGCCGCCTTGGCGTTGAAGCTGTCGCGGGAACCCCGGTCGACCAGGGCGAATGTGGAGAAGGTCTGCTGGTCATAGGCGTCCGCCCGGATGGCGGACAGGGCGGACAGATCGTCGTAGCCTGACACCATCGCCGTCGCGGCACGGGTCGACGAGTACGACACAGCGTTCACGATCCAGAACAGGCCGATCAGGACGAGGAGCGACGCGCCGACCATGCCGACGTTGAACAGCCTTCGGGTCCGTGCCGAAAGCCATAGCTGCACCAGCACCAACACGATCGCCACGAACAACGCGACGGCGAGCAGCGGGCCGCCGACACCGGCGACGAGGTTCTGGTCGACCGCCCGGAACGAGGCGTCGCCGGCGGTGCGGAGCGCGTCGAGCTGCGTCGCCGCGTCGGTGCGCAGCAGTTGCGACGCGCTACGCAGGTAGGCGGCGCCGAGCGGGAGCTGTTGCCGATTGTTGGCGCGGGCGGTCTCGACCAAGCCGGTGTAGGTCGGCAGGAGCTGGCTGAGCTGCTGCACGGCGGCGCGGGCCTCGTCGCTCTCGGCCGTTTCCGCCGCTACCTGCAGTGCCGCGGTTGCGGCGTCGAGGGCTGCCGAGTAGCGGGCTCGTTGTTCCGGCTGGTCCACGCCACCGGCGAGGAACGCGTTCGCCGACGCGGCATCGGCGGTTCCGAGTGCGGCGCCGAGGTCCTGGGCGGCGACCACGAGGCTCGAGGCCCGGGCCGCCCGGTCGAGGTCCGCACGACGGGTCGAGGCGGTCACGGCCACCATCACCCCGAGCAGGACGCAGACCACGGCCACCGCAGCTTGCGCCGCACGCAGGCGGGTCGGGCTCGACGATGCGACCATCGTCGGACAGCGTAGAGCGTTCGCGCTCCGCTGCCCCTCCGGAGCGTCGCTGCCGTGAACAAGTTACGGTGTCCACAACCCCCCGCGTGTGCAGAAAGGTGGTCTGTCATGACCGTCCAGCGACTCAATCACGTGGCCTACCGGTGTCGCGACGCACAGGAGACCACGGAGTTCTACGCCGATGTACTCGGCCTGCGGCTCGCCCACACGATCGTGCAGGACCGCGTGCCGTCCACCCAGGAACTCGCACCACACGCCCACATCTTCTTCGAGCTCGGCGACGGCAGCTGGGTCGCGTTCTTCGACGTGAGCACCGAACCGCACGTAGCGCAGGAGACCAACCCTGACTGGGCGCAACACCTCGCCCTCGAGGTCGACTCGCTGGAAATCCTGGCCGAGAAGCAGGCGGCCCTCGAGGCGCACGGTATCGACGTGCTCGGTCCGGTCGATCATGGATTCATCCAGTCGATCTATTTCTACGATCCCAACGGGCACCGTCTGGAGCTGGCGGCGCGAACGGTCCAGCCGGGCGAACTGGAGCGCTACGCGCAGACCGCTCGCGCCGAGGTCGAGGCGTGGACGATCCGCAAGAAGGAAGAGCTCTCGGCTGCATCAGCGCGGCGCTAGCCGGCGACCCGAAGCCGTGTACCGGGCGTAAGCCGGTACGTCCCCCGCTCGACCCTGACCACCCGCCCCTCGTCGGCCTCGTACCCGAGCGCATCGGCCAGCGCCTTGACCGGGTGCGCCTGGGCGACACCGTGACCGAGACGGTGCAGTTCGGCATGGATCTCGACCAGCGGGAGCGGGCCGCGTCTCGCCAGTATTGCCAGACAGGCGGCACGCAGCCGCCGCCCCCACAGCATGGATGCCCCAGCGGGAAGCGGAGGCAGGGCCTCACGACCGTCCGGCGCGGCGCGTCGGCCCCGCCTGGCAAGATTGACCCAGAGCCGCCGGTGCACACTCCGACGCTGCTCGCTCAACGCACGCCGGCGGAGACTCAGACGGCGCAACTGCCGGTCGAGCTCCCCGATGTCCTGCTGGAGTTGGGCGTAGTCCCGCTCCAGGCGGCGGCGCTTCTGGCCCGCCACGGGACTGAACTGGCGAATCGGATCAACACGGCGTTGGTACATGGCCGCATCGCTTTCTGACGAAGGTGCTCAAAGGCCCCAACCGGGCCCGATCCCGAGAGCCCATCATCCACGACCGGTGTGACAACGACGCTCAACCACTCTCTGCGCTCAGTCAGCCACCACAATCCCGCCCGTCGTCCACCTCGACCTGCATGCGGTCGGAGCGAATCGACGTCGAATCGCCCCGAGGAATCACCTTGTGATGGCGGCGGATCGGACGCAGGAACAGCAAAGGTGGCGGGGCGACCACGGTACGTGAGGGGGCGGTCGTTCGGCGGGGATCGTCAGGCGGCAGTTGTGGCGAGCATCGGCTGGACCACCTGCTCGGCGAACAGGTCGAACGACCGGCGGACCTCATCGATCGTCAGGTCACCCCAGGCAAAGGCACCGACGAGGTAGTCGGTCCCGCTGTTCGCCGCGAACTCCTCGACAGAGGCCAGTACCCGCTCGGGCGAACCTGCCACCACCGCCTGCACGGCCAGCGCCCGGTCGAAGTCGCCGCCCAGCGTCGGGTCGTTGGGAACCGGGAGGTCGAACCGGCGGAACAGGCGGGTGAGATGCTCGGTGTAGGCAACCCACGATGCCCGCGCCCGGTCCTCGGCTTCCGCATCGGTCCGGGCCACGAAGAACTTGCGGACCCCGGCCACCTGTGGCTGATGATGGCGCCCGATCCCCGGCTGATGAAGTTCGCGGTAGGCCTCGACCGCCTTGGCGACCGCTGCGGTCGGCCCTCCGGCAAGCGTGCTGACGCCCAGGGCGGCGGCGGTCTGCAATGTGCCAGGGCGCCACAGCGGCGGATACGGCCGCTGGAACGGTTCCACCTCGAGCGGCACGTCCCGGAACTGCCAGAAGCGACCTTCGAAGCTGAACAGTCCCTCGGTCTGCAACGCCGCCAGGATGATCTCGAGCGCCTCGTCAGTGCGCGCCTCGGCCTCGGCGTCGTCGAGACCCCACAACCGATGCTCCGGCGCGCTGATGCCGCGGCCGAATCCGAATTCGAACCGACCCAGGCTCAGCTGGTCGATCATGCAGATCTCCTCGACCAGACGCAGCGGGTGGTAGAAGGGCAACAGGTGCACCAGCGAGCACAGCCGAATACGCGATGTCCGGGCCGCCGCTGCGGCGAGGAAGATGTTGATGCTCGGCGCCGCATCGAGCGGGATCATGTGGTGTTCGGATTTGTGGTAGCCCCAAAAGCCCGCATCCTCGGCACGCGACACAAGGTCGAGCCGATCCCGATAGAGCTCGTGCAACGGAACCCCACCGGGGTGCTCGAGCTGATCGAACATGCCGAATCGCAGCGCCATGAGCACCAATCATGGCTTCCTGCCGCGCCCTCGGCCACTACCGTGGTGCGCGCATGAGCGACGACATCACCAACCCCTCGGTCTATTTCGACATCACCATCGACGACGAACCGGCCGGGCGCCTCACGTTCGAGCTGTTCGCCGACGTGGTCCCCAAGACGGCGGAGAACTTCCGGGCCCTCTGCACCGGCGAGCCCGGTTTCGGCTACAAGGGTTCCGGGTTCCACCGGATCATCCCCGAGTTCATGTGCCAGGGCGGCGACTTCACCAGGCACAACGGGACGGGCGGCAAGTCCATCTACGGTGACCGCTTCCCTGACGAGAACTTCACCCTGCGCCACACCGAGCCCGGCCTGCTGTCGATGGCCAACGCCGGCCCCAACACCAACGGCTCGCAGTTCTTCATCACCACGGTCGAGACCGCCTGGCTGGACAGCAAGCACGTCGTTTTCGGCAAGGTGACCGACGGCAAGGACCTGCTCGCCAAGTTGGAGGGCCTCGGCTCACCCAACGGCAAGCCCAACGCCAAGGTGACCATCGCGGACTGCGGCCAGCTCTGAGTGGTCCCGATTTCGGCGCCGCGCCGGTCGAACTGAAGGCCTGTCGACCTCTACGACGCCGGTCGAACTGAAGGCCCGTCGACCTCTACGACGCCCGGCCGTCCGGGGCCTCAGCCCTTGGCGGACGGGCTGTCGTGAGAATCCCGCCGACCGGCCGGCGGCGCGTGCCGCACCGCCCACGTCGCCTGGATCGCCGCCGTGGTGATCTCGCCCGACGTCTCGAGCGTCGCCTCGCCGTCGACGATGAGGCTCATCCCACCCGGCTCGACCGCCGGCCACAGGCAGGACACCAGCGGCTGGCTGGCCAGGGCTTCGGCGGCACGCCGCCCCACCCCGGCGCGCAGAACGCCGTCACCCGCCTCGAAGCGCACATGGTTGATCCTTGGTCGACCGTCGGCACCGACACTCATCAGGTAGCCGCTGGCACCGAACTCCGCCACGGCATCGGCCAGGTCACCCAACTCCACGGGGATACTCATGGCCCCGAACCTAGCGATCAGGTTCAGTCGCGCACCGTCACCACGGTGCGGAACCGCACCTCCGCGAACTCGCCGTAGCGAGCGGTCACCTCGATGGTCCAGTCACCAGCCAGCGGCAGGACCACTCCGGGGCCGGTGACGTGATTGGGGCCCGCCGGGAACACCTCGAGCGGAAGCGGGCCGATGTCGCGGGCCGGCAGGGTCGCTGTCACGGTGATCGCGTCGGCCCGGTCGAGCGCACCCCTCGGGCTGGTGAGATACACGTGCAACGTGGTGCCACCGGTCCGGGCCGGGTCGAACACGACCTGGGCGGTACGTTCGCCGACCACCGCCGTGGCGCTGACGGGGCCGCTCCGCTCGCTGATCGACGGACGAACGCTGACCAGGATCACCGTCACCGCCAGCACCAAGCAGACCAGCGCCACCTCGGCCAGTACCGGTCGTATCAGCCCGGCGCCGTCGGAACGTTGCGACGCCCGCCGGGTGAGCGCCGCAACGGCGAGCAGCACTGCGAACACGGCCAGTTTCACCAACAGCAGTCGGCCGTAGTCGGTGTCGACGAGCCCGGCCACGGTGCCGACCTGGCGCAGACCGTTCGCCGCGCCGCTGAGCGCCAGGACCAGCACCGCACCCAAGGCCCAGGGCGAGAAACGATGGGCGAAACCGACCCGACCGTCCGCGCCGAGGCCGAGCCCCCCGCCGACCGCCAAGGTCACCAGGCCCGAGGCCCACAACCCGAGCGCCAGCAGGTGCGCCACGGTGGCGATCAGACCGAGCCACACCCAGCGCCCGGTGACCGCATGACCGCCGCAAGCCGTCACCGTGACGAGGAGCAGGGCGACCACGGGCCCGACGAAACGCGGGGCGACCCCGGTCCCCGATCGCCCGGCGACCCCGGCGACCCCGGCGACCCCGGCGACCCCGGCCAACGCCACGGCACGCGCCACCCACCAGGTTCCGGCCCGGATGTCGAACACGTCGAGGTAGGCCGACGGGGCGACCAGCGCCGCCCACGCAGCACGCTCTCCAACCGCCTGGGCCCCGAGCATGACCACCGTTCCGAACGCCCCGAACGCCGAGGCCCGCGACACCGCAGCGGTCGGCACCGCGACGCTCAGCCCCACCGCGGCGAACAGCAGCCACCCGGCGGCGAGCACGACCCCGGCGAAGGACATCCATCGTCCGGCCGCCAGCAGCACCCCCGCCCCCGTTTGCCCGCCCTGGTCGGTGAGCAGCCGCTCCACCAACGGTCCCACCGATCGCGACGGACCGTCACCCACCTGGAAGGTGAACGCGCCACGGACCGGATGGGAATCGGCCGAGATCACCCGCCAGGACACGACGTAGGTGTCCTCGCCGAGGCCGGCCGGGACCTTGAGCGAGACGGTCCGGTCGGCACCGTCGATCCGGCCGGGCGGGCCGTCGGTCACCACCGACCCGTCGCCGCGCACGAGCCGGATGCCTCCCGGGACCGCGTCGACGGCGGCGGAGAACCGCAACACCACGGCCTCGGGCGGACGGGCCGTCACCGTGCCCGAGGCCGGTTCGGTCGACACGAGCTCGGCATGCGCCCCGGCGACACCGGTGCTGCCGAGCACCACGGCGACCACGATCGACAGCAAGGCCAGCGACCTGCGGACCAGGCGGCCGCCGATGCTCACGACCGTCCCCCGCCGGGCTTGCCAGTCCCGCCGGCCGCGCCGACCCCGCCGGTCCCGCCGCGTGCCCGGCGCTGGGCGACCCGGCCGGCGACCAGCACCACCAACGGGGGGATCACGGCCAACAGCTGCAACGCCACCACCCAGCGGACGAACAACGGCGGCAGTCCCGACAGCAGCGCCGACGCCCGCAACAGCCCGACGTCGACCTGTCCGAACGCCCAGCTGAGCGAGGCCCCGGCGCCGAGCAGGGCCAGCACCCCCGCCAGATCACCGCGCCGGCCGCGCAGCGCCGCCCAGAACGAACCACCGGTGATGGCCACCGTCACGACGGCCACGGGCACCCAGGGCTCGCCGGCCCCGGCGGCGCGCACGAGGTCCTCGACGGCGGTCACCAGGGTCAACCCGGCGATGACGGCGATCAGCGCCGCCACCGGACGGACCAGCGCCGGGTTCGTCGCCGCGCCGCTGTCCGGTCCGCGCAGGCCCCGCGCCAACGCCACCGCCAGCACCGCGATCACAGGCACCGCGGCCAGCACCAACGGCAGCCACGGCGACACCGGCGGGTCGTAGTACAGCTCGCCCCGGGCCGTGGCGCTGCGGCCGGGGTCCCAGCCGAAGGCGTCGTCGTCGATCCACATCGGGATCGCCCAGTCGGTGACCTTGCGTGCGCCGCCGGCCTGTTCGGGCTGCACGTCGCTCATCCAGTGGATGCGGTGATCGTGCCAGGCATACTCCGGAACGTCCGCCCGCTGCACCCAGTCCGGCTTGGCCTCCGGCGTGGCGGTGGCAGGCACCTGGGTCTCCGCCCGGGCATCGGCGTTGAGGTAGGTCGCCGGGGAGTTGCGGTTCTCACGCACGCCGGACGGCGAGAACTCCAGGTAGGGCTCGTCCTGGTAGCCGAACACCATCACCGTGCCGGGGCAGACGCTGCGCAGCCGCAGATAGCCGTCGCCGCCGAGCGCGTCCCACTGCAGGCAGTCGGCGCCGCGGTCAGTGAATTCCGGCCGGAACCCCGAGGAGTCCGACGCGCCGGCGGTGTGCGCTGCAGCCGGCGTCGCCCACACCATCGCCGACACCGCCACGATCATGGCCAACGCGGCGAACGCCCCAGCCACGATGCCCGCCGCCCGCACCACCCGCACCACCCGCACCACCTTGCGGTGGCAGGTCGGACCCTTCACCGCGAGACGGCCGTCAGGGCGCTGCGCAGCTCGGCAGTGTCGTAGATGATGTCGAGACGGCTGCGCACCACCCCGTCCGCACCGGCGAGGTAGAGCACCGGCTCGTAGTCCAACCCGAGTGCGTCCACCGCCGGTGCCACCTTGCGACCGTCGGGGTCGGCGAAGACCTCGGCATGGACGAACTCGACCCCGGGGAAAGACGCTGCCGCCTCGATCAGCAGGTCCAACACCGGTCCGCAGATGCCGGTCTGGCAGTGCGCCGGGGTGCCGACCAGGTAGGCGACCGGGCGTCCGGTGGCCAGGGCCTCGGTCAGGGTGCGGCGGTGGAAGGGGCACGGTTCGGGGCGGGTGCAGACGGGGTCCACCCCGCGGGGGTCCGCGGTCGTCGGGGTGGCGAAGGGCGGCAGGGGGTCGCCGACCCCGACCGGACCGGCCGCCCGTGCCGGGTTCAGACTGAACAGGCTCTCGAGCTGCCGCCCGTCGACCGTGGCCCGAAGCACGTGCACCCCGGTGCCGGGCAGGTCGATCTCGACCGGGTAGTAGGCCCGTGGCAGGCCCTCTCCGTGGCGGGACGCGGTGGCGCTGAGCACGGTGGCACCGGCGGGGTCGCTGACGGTGTACCGGAAGGAGTCCGGCCCGTCGGAGAGGGGCACGCCCTCGGCATCGGCGATCCCGAAGGGCAGCCGCTCGGGCCTGCCGGCCACGTAAATCTGGTCGGGGAAGTAGCGGATGAGGGCCAGCGGGCCCAGCCCGGAGGCACTACGGGCACCGGTGCCGTTCCCGGCGCTACCGGAGCCGGAGGCGCAGGCGACCAGCAGCCCGCCTGCGGACACGGCGAAGAATCCCCGGCGGCTCAGCGATCCCATGCCGGCAAAGTTAGGCGCGCCACCCCGGCCAGCGGCATCGGCATACGGCGCGCGGCACTGGCTACGGTGGCGGACGTGACACAGGGACGCTCCGAACTGATCGACATCGGCCGGGGTGTCCGCCTCCACGTCCGGCACTGGGGCGACGCCAACACCGACGCCCGGCCCCACCTGCTGGTGCACGGTCTGGCATCCAACAGCCGGCTCTGGGACGGGGTGGCGGCCACCCTCGCCGCCGAGGGCCGTCGGGCCGTTGCCGTCGACCTGCGCGGCCATGGCCCTTCCGACAAGCCCGACGACGGCTACGACATGGCCTCGGTGGCCGATGACGTCGCGGCCTTGCTCGGCGTGCTCGGCTGGGACCGGGCCGTGGTCTCGGGCCAGTCGTGGGGAGCGAACGTGGTGCTCGAGCTGGCCGCCCGCCATCCGGCGCTGCCGGTCGCGGTGGCCTGCGTCGACGGCGGGACCATCCACCTCGCCGAACGCTTCGAGGACTTCGACGCCTGCTGGGAGATGCTCGCCCCACCGCGCTTCCGCCCCGACCTGACCCGGAGCGACCTCGAGGCCATGATGCGTTCCCGTAACGGCCACTGGCCCGACAGCGGCATCGAGGGCGCCCTGGCCTGCTTCGAGGTACTGCCCGACGGCACGGTCCGGCCGTGGCTCACCCGGGAACGACACCGGCTGGTGCTGGCCGGCCTCTACGACCATGTCCCGCTCGAACGCATGGCCGCGGTGCAGGTCCCGCTGCTGTTGATCCCGGCCGACACCGGCGAGCAGGCCTGGACCTCCGACAAACGGGCGGCGGTCGATGCCGCGCTCGCTGCGTTACCCGACGGGCGGGCCCACTGGTTCTCCCCGGCCGATCACGATGTTCACGCCCAGTATCCCCGCGAGGTGGCCGAGTTGCTCATGAATCTGGCCGACGAGACGCTGCCCGACGCCGCACCGCCCGAGGCTGGTGGCCGTCGATGAGCGCGGCGCGGATCCTCACGATCATGGGGTCGGGCGAGACCGCCCCGACCATGGTGAAGCTGCACCGCGAGGTGTTCGCACGCCTCGGCGCAGGTCAGCACCGGGCGGTGTTCCTCGACACCCCCTTCGGCTTCCAGGAGAACGCCGAGGAACTGTGTCAGCGCACCGTCGAATACTTCCGCCAGAGCATCGGCCACGAGCTCGACGTCGCCCGCCTGCCACGCCTGGTCGGACTCGACACCATGAACCTCGAGTCGGCACTGGCGCAGCTGCGTCGGGCCGAGCTGCTCTTCGCCGGGCCGGGGAGCCCGACCTACGCGCTGCGTCAATGGGCCGGCACCCCGGTAGCCCAGATCCTGCGCGACCGTCTGGCCCAGGCCGGGGCGGTCACCTTCTCGTCGGCCGCTGCACTGACCCTGGGGGTCAAGACGGTCCCGGTCTACGAGATCTACAAGTCGGGTGCGGACCCGTTCTGGCTCGACGGTCTCGACGTGTTGTCGGCGATCGACCTGCCGGTGGTGGTCATTCCCCATTACGACAACGCCGAGGGCGGCCACCACGACACCCGTTTCTGCTACCTCGGGGCGCGGCGGCTGGCCGAGCTCGAGGCGGAGCTGCCCGAGGACGTGTTCGTGCTCGGCGTCGACGAACACACCGGAGTGCTGTTCGACCTCGAGGCTGGCACGGCCACCGTCTGGGGGCGCGGCGGCATGACCCTGCGCCGCCACGGCGCCTCGACGGTCGTACCGGCGGGGGAAACCGTGTCGATGGACTTCGTGCGCGCCGGCGGTGCCACCGGCGCCGAAGCGGGCGCGGCGACGGTCGCGGCCGGCGGGTCTTCGGTGCCGGTCGTGGCAGATCCCACCGTTGACAGCGCCGACGCGGGCGCGGGCGACAGCGCCGGGGGTTCGCCCGGCGACGCCGCATCGTTGGGTGAGGCGACGAGCCGGGCCGAGGAGGCGTTCGAGGCGGCGATGGCCATCGGGGACGCTACCGGCGCAGCAGTGGCGGCCCTTGGACTGGACCACGCGATCGTCGAGTGGTCGCGTGACATGCTGCAGTCCGACGAGACCGACCGGGCCCGTGCCGCGCTGCGGGCCATGATCGTGCGGCTCGGCGAGGCGGCGGTCGCCGGCCTGCGCGACCCGGCCGGGGTCCTCGCACCGGTGGTGGAGGCGGCCCTGGCGCTGCGCCGGGTGGTGCGGGCCGAGAAGCGCTACGACCTGTCGGACCTGCTGCGCGACGAACTGGCGGCGGTGGGCGTGTCGGTACGCGACACCCCCGACGGCGTGGTGTGGGAGCTCGGCCGCTGAGCGACCGGGTGCGGCGGGGTGGCCCGGCCGGGGTGCCGGTCAGCCCCCGAAGACCTCGGCCACCCAGACCTGCCCGTCGTCGGCGACGACGACCCCGACCCCGAGCTGGGTGAAGGCCGGGTTGGTCATGTTGGCGTAGTGGGACCAGCTGTTGACCAGGGCGCTGTGGACCCAGGAGGTGCTGGGACCGTAGGCGACGTTCTCGCCGCCGGTGGACCAGCCCTGGCCGAGCACCGCCGACAGGTCCTGGTGGAACAGCGAGCCGGCGCCGGCGATGCGTCCGCTCTGGGCCCGGGCCAGCGAGGCCAGACCGCTGTCGTAGCTGAGCGCGGGCAGCCCAACCGCGGCGCGTTCCTGGTTCACCAGGCTGAACAGCAGGCCGGCGATCTCCCCGGAAGCCAGTGGGGGCGGGGGCGGGGGCGTCGGGGGCGTCGTGACGGGAGGGGGCGGCGGCGCGACCGCCGGCGGCGCGACCGCCGGCGGCGCGGTCGGCTGCGGGGCTGCCGCCGCGGGCTGGGCGACGACGGCGACCGGCCCGGTGCCGGAGCCGGAGCCGGAGCCGACCTGGGGCGGCACGCCGGCTGCGGCCGGTGTCGCGGACTCGGCGGCGCGACCTGTGGCATCGGCGGCGGCGGCGGCCGCCGCGGCGGCGGCGCGTTGGCGCATGTCCTCGAGGTCGATGCCCAGATGGGTCTCGGCGAGTCGATCGGCCACGACCGCTGC
>CANJRG010000008.1 GCA_947476745.1 Acidimicrobiia bacterium
CCCACCGATCAGCGCAAGGGCTACGACATCCGCAAGGTGATCGACCTGCTCGCCGACCGTGGCTCGACCTTCGAGCTCAAGGCCCGCTTCGCCCGCAACATCGTCACCACCCTGGCCCGCCTTGACGGCCGACCGGTCGGCTTCGTGGCCAACAACCCCGGACACCTCGCCGGGATACTCGACAGCAAGGCCTGCGACAAGGCATCACACTTCATCGCCCTGTGCGATGCGTTCGGCCTGCCGCTGGTCTTTCTCATCGACGTGCCCGGCTTCCTCATCGGGCCCGGCGCGGAACGCACGGCCCTCGGTCGGCGCAGCGCCAAGCTGATCTTCGAGCTGGGCAACGCCACCGTGCCACGGGCCGCAGTGGTCCTGCGCAAGGGGTACGGCCTGGGGTACTTCGCCATGGCCGGTGGGCGCAGCTTCGGGGCCGACCTGTCGGTGGCGTGGCCCGGGGCCGAGATCTGCGCCATGAACGTCGAAGGCGCCGTCGACGTGGCCTACCGCAACGACTACCTCGCTGCGCCGGACCCGCAGGCCCGGCGTGACGAGCTGATCACCGTGTTCAAGAACCAACGGGACGCGTTGCGCGGCGCCGAGGCGTTCGGCATCGACGACGTCATCGACCCCCGGCACACCCGCAGGCGGCTGATCGGCACGTTCAACCGCTGCGCCCCCCGCAAGCTGACGGCGTTCCCACCCCGGTTCCGCACCATCAACCCCCTGTGAGGTCACGCCGGCGGAACCCGATCATCCCCGCCGTCGTCGCCACCACCGCCACCATCGTCAACACCACGACCGGCAAGGTGCGCCACGCCTGCGCGGGCAGGGCCGGGGCATGTTCGAGCGGCGAGAGGTCGCGCACCCAGCGCGGCAGCCGCAGGACCTCGGCGAAGATCCCGATGACGACCACCACGGCCAGCACCGCCCAGCTCGCCATGGTCAGCCGGGGTGCACAGCCGACCAGCAGCACGGCGATACCGGCCACCACCAGCACCGAGGGCAGCAGCACCATCCCGGCCAGGGTCAGCCGGCCGACCGCGCCGGCATCCGCGCTGGCCAGGCCGTAGCCGACACCCACCCCGAGGCTCGACACCGCTACCAACCCCGCGACGGTGGCCACGGTGACCAGCACGTGGCTGCCGAGCCACCACCAACGGCTCAACGGCGTGGCCAGCATCGACTCGGCATACCCGGCGGTCTCCTCGCTGCGGGCCCGCAGGGCGGAGGACACGGCGTAACCGCACACCAGCATCGCCAGCATCCGCAGCGCCGTGGACAGGAACAGGTCGGTCAGGTTCGAACCCGGCACCGCAGTGAGATAGTCGGCCAGTGCCGGGTTGTCCTGCAGCATCTGCTCGACCTCGTCGCCGACCGAGCCGTACACCACGGCGGTGAGGAACAACCCGACCGACCACCCCAGCCAGGCCCCGCGCTGCAGCCGGAAGGTCAACCCCAGCGTGGTCCGCGACCAGGGCCCGGCGCGCTCCCGGCCCAGGCGTTGCGGCAGCATCCCCCGGCCGAGGTCACGACGGTTCGACAGCAGCACCGCAACCAGCGCCAGGCCCACCGCGACCGCCAGCAGCCCCACCAGGGTCCACCAGCGTTCGCCGGCGTAGGCCCGTACCCCGATACCCCACCCGAACGGCGTCGACCACGACAGCGCGGCGACGCTGATGTCGCCGAGACCCCGGACGATGAACGCCAACCCCGCCGCCGCCGAGCCCAGCCCGAGCGTGGCCCGACCGGTACCGGCCACCTGCGCCGCCACCGCGGTGGCCGACGCGTAGACGACCCCGACGATGCCCATCGACGCGCACAGGGCCACCGTGCCGGCCACCGCGAACCCGGCGGCGACGGTCGTCAGCGCTGCGCCCACCGCCACCAGCGCATTGGCCGCGACCGCCACGGTGAGGACCGCGGCGATCGGGGCATGACGGCCGACGACGGTGGAACGGACCAGGTCGGCCCGTTCGGACTCCTCCTCGGCCCGGGTATGACGGTTGACCAGGAAGATGCTCATCAGCCCACATGCCAGGGCCATCCACAACGACGTCTCGTTGACCAGCACGGCACCGATGCCGGGATGGTCGAGGCCGTACCCGGGGCCGGCGAACACCACCAGTGCCGGGTTGCCCCGGACGGTGGCGCCGTACGCGGCGACGGCCTCCGGCGTGTCGTACAGGGCGCGGACCTCGGCTGCGGAGACGGCCATGAGCCCCACCAGGCCACCGATCCACAGGGTCAGCCGGACGCGATCGCGTCGCACGATCAGGCCCATCAGCCGCCCGGTTCCCGCCAGGTTGGCCGACCGGCGGCCGCTCATGTGATGACCCCGGCCTCGGCCAGCTCGTGGCCGTACTGGCGCAGGAACAGCTCCTCGAGGGTCGGTGGATGGCTCTCGAGGGAGCGGACCCCGAGCGCGGCGAGCCGGTTGATCACCTCCCCGAGCGCGGCCTGGTCGACCTCGAAGCTGATGCGGTTGGCGTCGCGCCGTACATGGTGCACGCCGGCCAGCTCGTCGAGTGCATCCCCGTCATGGTCGAGCTCGACCGACATGGTCGTACGGGTCAACACCCGCAGCTCGCTCAGCGACCCGCTCTGCACCACCCGGCCCTGGCGGATGATCGTGACCCGGTCGCAGACCTTCTCCACCTCGCCCAGGATGTGGCTCGACAGCAGGATCGTGCGCCCCTCGTCGCGGGCGGTGGACACGCAGTCCTGGAAGACCGCCTCCATCAGCGGGTCGAGACCGGCGGTCGGTTCGTCGAGGACGAGCAGCTCGGCGTCCGATGCCAAGGCGGCCACCAGGGCCACCTTCTGACGGTTGCCCTTGGAGTAGGTCCGGGCCTTCTTACGGGGGTCGAGATCGAACCGTTCGATCAGCTCGGACCGCCGCCGGGGGTCGAGGCCACCACGCAGCGACCCGAGCAGGTCGATGATCTCCCCGCCGCTGAGGTTGGGCCACAGGTTGGTGTCGCCGGGCACGTAGGCCAGCCGGCGGTGCAGGGACACCGCATCGTTCCAGGGGTCGCCACCGAGCACCTCGGCAGTACCGCTGTCGGCCCGGACCAGGCCGAGCAGGACCCGCATGGTCACCGTCTTGCCCGAGCCGTTCGGTCCGAGGAACCCGTGGACCTCGCCGGTACGCACCTCGAGGTCCAGACCGTCGAGTGCCCGGGTCGGGCCGAAGGTCTTGACCAGGGACCGGCAGGAGATCGCGTTCGCCATGGGCCTGACGCTAGGGGTGCACCCCGCCACCGCCCCGCCTGGCGGGACCTTCGGCGACCGATTCCGGCCGTTGGTCCCTCGTCCGGGTCCAGCGAGGCCGACCGGGGTCGCGCCAGCCCGAGGCCGGCCGGGCGTGACCCGGTCAGCCGGTCAGCTGCGCAGGAATACCAGGGCCAGCTGCCTGCTGGTGGCGAGCAGCCGGCCGTCGGCCGACCACACCTCGCCCTCCTCCTGGTGCAGGCCGTCGACCACCGAGGCCGACCGCAGCACCACGAGGCACTCGTCGGTGGGGGAAAGTCCGGGGTCGGGCCGCCGGAAGTAGACCGTCATCTCGATCGTGGTGGTGTGGGTGCGTTCGGCCAGCTCGGGGTCTGCGATGTTGGCCCGCAGCGACGGCGGCAGGTTGTCGCACATCAACGCCAGGACCGCCGCGTCGACGGGGACCGGGGGTTCGAGCCGCATCCAGCCCGCCGTCGTGCCCGCCATCGCTCCCGCCGGCGGCGCGGGCACCTCACGGCGTTGCCACCGCTTGCGGGCGTTGCCGTAGGTGTCGGCCGGATCGAGGACCGAGCAGTCCGCGGGCGGAGGCACCGAGAGCATGACGTGGTCGGACAGGTCGAACTCGTCGCCCATCGAGGCGGCCAGGGTCACCTTGGCCTGGCAGATCACCCGGTCACCCTGGGTCATGACCGCCGACGCGAAGCACACCCGACGACCGTCCTTGTCGATAGCGGTCTCGATGCGCACTGGGCCCTGGAGGGGGCCGGAGAGGAACTGCACGGTGAGGATGCGCGGCCACAGCTCCGGCCGCCGGGAGCGGACCTGGTCCTCGACGGCGCGCAACAACAGCGCCGCCAACAACCCGCCGTTGGGACCGGTGACGATCCACCACCGGTCGGTGAGCGTCGCCTCGTACGCGTCGGGCTCGTCGAGCCGCTGCAGCGCGGTGTCGTCACGGAAGTCCACCGTCGGGAACGAGGCTCGGGAGTCGGGCCGGGCCGGAACGCCGGCGCTCAGTACGAGGCGCCGGGCCGGTCGCGCCGAAGCGCCACCGGCTTGGACCACCAGCGGCCGGAGAACCGCCAGCGCGACTCCGGCGCGGCGACCGCAGCGGCCATGGCCACCGGCTTGGGCCACAGCCCCTCGTAGGCGGCCAGGATGGCGGCCACCTCCTCGTCGCTGGGTTCGGGCGTGATGTCGTGCAGATCCATCGGTTCGCTCCGGCCTTACAGCGGCATGTTGCCGTGCTTGCGGCGAGGCAGTTCCTCGCGCTTGGACGACAGCAGCCGGAACCCGGCGACCACCTTGCGGCGGGTCTCCGACGGGTCGATCACGTCGTCGACATAGCCGCGTTCGGCGGCGATGTAGGGGTTGGCGAAGCGCTCGGTGTACTCGTCGACCAGCTCCGCCTTGCGGGCCACCGGATCGGCCGCCTCGGTGATCTCACGACGGTTGATGATCTCCACAGCGCCCTGCGGCCCCATGACCGCCAGCTCGGCCGATGGCCAGGCGAAGGACAGGTCGGACCCGACCGACTTGGAGTCCATGACCACGTAGGCGCCGCCGTAGGCCTTGCGCACGATGACCTGGATACGGGGCACGGTGGCCTCGCAGTAGGCATAGAGCAGCTTGGCGCCGTGGCGGATGATGCCGCCGTACTCCTGGTCGACGCCGGGCAGGAAGCCGGGCACGTCGACGAAGGTCAGCAGCGGGATGTTGAAGGCGTCGCAGGTCCGCACGAAGCGGGCGGCCTTCTCGGAGGCCTCGATGTCGAGCACGCCGGCGAGCACCATCGGCTGGTTTCCCACCACCCCGACGGCACGGCCGTCGACCCGGGCGAAGCCGCACACGATGTTGCGGCCCCAGTTGGGGAAATACTCGAAGAACTCACCGTCGTCCACCACGGACCCGATGACCTTCTTCATGTCGTAGGGCTGGTTCGAGGCCGCCGGGATGACCTCGAGCAGCTCGGGGCAGAGCCGGTCGGGGTCGTCCTCGCTGTCCACGAGGGGGGCTTCCTCGAGGTTGTTCTGCGGCAGGAACGACAGGAGGTACTTGACGTCGTCGAGGACCTGCTCCTCGGACTCCGACACGAAGGTGGCCACGCCGGACTTGGAGGCATGCGAGCCGGCGCCGCCGAGCTCCTCGAGGGTGACCTCCTCACCGGTCACCGACTTCACCACGTCGGGGCCGGTGATGAACATGTGCGACTTCTCGCGCACCATGAAGATGAAGTCGGTCATGGCCGGGCTGTACACCGCGCCACCGGCGCAGGGGCCGAGGATGACCGAGATCTGCGGGATGACGCCGCTCGAGCGCACGTTGCGGTGGAAGATGCCGCCGTAGGCGTCGAGGGACACCACACCTTCCTGGATGCGGGCGCCGGCACCGTCGTTGAGGCCGATCATCGGGGCGCCGACCTTGAGCGCCATGTCCATGACCTTGTGGATCTTCTCGGCGAACACCTCGCCGAGGGCACCGCCGAAGACCGTGAAATCCTGGGAGAACACGAACACCTTGCGACCCTCGATCGCGCCCCAACCGGTGATCACGCCATCGGTGTAGGGCCGCTCGGTGGCCCCTTCGGCCCGGCTGCGGGCCAGCATGTCGAGCTCGTGGAACGAGCCCGGGTCGAGCAGGTAGTCGATCCGCTCGCGGGCCAGCATCTTGCCCTTGTCGTGCTGGCGCTGCACGGCCCGCTCAGGACCGGCATGACGCGCCTCTTCCTTACGCTTGTTGAGCTCGTCGAGACGCTCGCGCAGCGGGTGGTCAGCCATGAGGGAGCAAGCTAGTTGGCCACGGGCAGGGGTCCGAAGTCGCACCGTGATTATCCCGGCGTCCCGGCCTCGGTGCGTGCGTCGGCTGTGCCCGGGAGCAGGGCGTTCGTAGGCGATCGCCGCCGACCCCTACCCTGCGGGAGATGAGCGGCCTGCGCCGGGTGTGCGTCTTCTGCGGTTCGAGCACCGGACAGGACCCGCGCTATGCCGAGGCCGCCGCGGCCATGGGCCGGGCGCTGGTCGCCGCCGACCTCGAGCTGGTCTACGGCGGAGGGGCGGTCGGGTTGATGGGCATCGTGGCCGACGCGGTGATGCAGGCCGGCGGGCGGGTGACCGGGGTGATCCCCCGGGGCCTGTTCAGGCGCGAGGTCCGCCACGAGGCCATCACCGAGCTGCACGAGACCAACTCCATGCACGAGCGCAAGGCCCTGATGTACGAGCTGTCCGACGCCTTCGTGGCGATGCCGGGCGGGATCGGCACCATGGAGGAACTCTTCGAGACCCTCACCTGGGCCCAGATCGGGCTGCACGCCAAACCGGTCGGCGTCCTCGACGTCAACGGCTTCTACCAGCCCTTGCTCGGCTTCCTGGAGCAGATGGTGGCCAGCGGTTTCGTGAAGCAGCGCCATGTCGGCGGGATCGTGGCCGACGACGACCCGGTCCGGCTCCTCGGGACCTTGTTGTCCGCAGCGCCGTCGGGACAGGCCCCGCGTATCGACCCGGCGCAGATCTGACCACCATCGCGGCTCTGGCGCGGCTCGACCGCTCCGTCGGTGCCACAATCGCATCATGAAGCTCAACGTCGGTGAGATCCTGACCCGCCGCGCCCGGCGCGACCCCCAGGCCGAGGGCCTCGTCGACTGGGCCAGTGGGCGTCGCTTCACCTACGCGCAGTTCAACGAACGGGCCAACCGGGCCGGCAACCTCCTGGCCCGCCTCGGGATCGGCAAGGGTGACCGGGTCGGGGTCCTGGCCAAGAACGGGCCCGAGTTCATGGAGACGTTCTTCGGCTGCTCCAAGCTCGGCATCGTGGTGGTGCCGCTCAACTGGCGGCTGGTGCCCGACGAGCTGGAGTTCATCCTGGCCGACTCGGGGGCCGTGGCCCTGGTCTACGACGACGACTTCGTCGACACCGCCGCCGACCTGCACGCCCGCGGCGACGCCACCCGCCTGGCGCACTACGTGCAGATCGGCACCCGCCCGTTGCAGGGCTTCGCCCAGCGCTACGACGACCTGCTGGAAGCCGCGTCCATGGCCGAGCCGCTGATCACCGCCACCGACGAGGACCTGTTGCACATCATGTACACCTCGGGCACCACCGGGCTACCCAAGGGCGCCGTGCACACCCAGTCCTCGGGTTACTGGAGCACGGTCAACGCCGCTCTGACCTTCGATGTACGCAACGGTGACCGATACCAGGTGTGCCTGCCCATGTTCCACATCGGCGCGCTGTTCCCGGCCCAGGCCCTGGTGCATCTCGGCGCAACCATGGTGATCATGCGCGAGTTCGACCCGGTGGCCTCGTGGGAGCTGATCGAGCGCGAACGCTGCACCGGCACCCTGCTGGTGCCGGCCATGCTCACGTTCATGCTGGGCGTGTACGACCAGTGCAAGCCGGACCACTCCGCTATGCGCTGGGCGCAGAGCGGCGCCGCCCCGGTGCCGGTCACCTCGATCCAGGCCTACACCGACCTCGGGATCCCGGTCTCGCAGCTCTACGGCCTCACCGAGAGCTACGCCGTGGGCACCTGTTCGACCGCCCAGCAGTCCATCGAACGGCCGGGCACCGCCGGGCTGCCCTACTTCCTGTCCGACTCCCGCATCGTCGACGACTCGATGGGTGACCTACCGGCTGGTACGCAGGGCGAGATCCTGCTGCGGGGCCCGATGCTGATGCAGGGCTACTGGCAGCGACCCGATGCCTCGGCGGCGGCGTTGTGGGTCGATCCTGCCGACGGGACGACCTGGCTGCGCACCGGCGACGCCGGGATGAAGGACGACGACGGGTTCCTCTACGTGCAGGACCGCATCAAGGACATGCTCATCTCGGGCGGCGAGAACATCTACCCCGCCGAGATCGAGAACGTCATCCTGGGCCACCCCGGTGTCAAGGAGGTGGCGGTCATCGGCATCCCGTCGGACAAGTGGGGGGAGTCCCCCCTCGCCGTGGTGGTCCGGGCCGACGACGGGCTGTCCGACACCGAGGTGATGGAGTTCTGCTCGGGCAAGCTCGGCCGCTTCAAGCTGCCCAAGGCCGTGGTGTTCACCGAGCAGATCCCCCGCAACCCCTCGGGCAAGGTGCTCAAGCGGGTCCTGCGTGACCAGTTCCCGCTGACCGCGCCCGAATGACCCGACGGGCACCGGCCCGGCGATCGTGATCCCGGCCCGTCTTCAGGGTTCGCTCATGACCAGGGCGATTCGCTGGCCTACGATGGGGCATCGCCTTCGCTTCCGGACGCCCGGACTCCGCTGCAACGTGCCCTGCGTTGAGCGGGCGAGGCGTGAACCAGGAGGATCCCCCGTGGCAGCCACCCACAAACTGCTCGTGTTCACCAACCCCCGCGATGGGATGGAGGACGAATACAACGACTGGTACAACAACGTGCACCTCAACGAGGTGTGCCAGTTGCCCAGCGTGACCTCGGCCCAGCGCTTCGAGCTGAACGCATCGCTGCCGAACGCTCCCGAGCTGACCTGGCGCTATCTCGCGATCTACGAGCTCGAGAACGACGACGCCTCCGCCATCCTCGACGAGCTTGCCAAGGGTGCACCCACGATGCAGATGAGCGCCGCCATCAACCGCAAGACCGCCGCCGGCTGGGTGTTCTCGCCCATCAGCGACGTCGTCACCGGCTGACCGGATGGCCCGCGACACGGCGACCACCGTCGTCGAGGTCGCGGGCCGCCCCTCTACGTCCGGCTATAGCGCCGCTACGACGCCTACCAGGTGCGCGCCGCTGCGGTGGCGCTGGCCCGCGAGCTCGAACGGCGGCGACCCGACCTGCTCACCGCGGCGTGGTGGAAGGAGGAGCGGGGCAACCGGGTCTTCGTCGACTACAACCAGAACGCGCCGCACAAGACGGTGTTCGGCCCCTGGGCGGTACGGGCCCGGGTCGGGGGCCAGGTGTCGACCCCGCTGGGGTGGGACGAGGTCCCCACCGTCGTCCCCGACGAGTTCACCTTGGCGACCGTACCGGGCCGTCTGGTCGCCCTGGGCGACCCATGGGCGGCGATGCACGCCGCGCCCCAATCACTGGAGCCGTTGCTCGAGTGGTCGGCACGCGACCTCGCCGCCGGCCTGCAGGATGCGCCCTGGCCCCCGGTGTACCCCAAGCAACCGAACGAACCGTTGCGCGTCGCGCCCAGCCGGGCCCGCAAGCCCGACCGGTGAGCGCGTACCGCGTCGACTGACCGGCCGACTCAGGCCGGAGCCGGGGCCGACAGCCGCCGGGTGCCCTGGACCGCCGGCTTGGTGGGGTCCGTGGCGAAACGCGCCGGGGCCAGGTCGGTGTCGGCCTTGAAGCTGAACCCGACGATGGCCCGATCGAGCTGAATACCGCCCCGCATGCCCAGCGCGTGGGGATCGGGCAACTGCAACGACGGGGTCCCCCGGTCCGGATAGTGACCGGCGAAGAAGGACAGGTACGGCGGGATCGACGGGTGCGGCGCCGGCACTCCTGCACCCGCTCCTCCTGCGCCTTGAAGGTGGTGAAGTTCACGCCGAGGGCACCCATGCCGCGGACGGCGGCATCCATCTCGGTGCCGGGGGTGGACACCGCCATCCACATCTGCGGGATGGCGTGCACGAACTCGTCCCAGGAGTTCTTGGTGGTGTCGGGGTTGGCCCGGACCTGCTCCAGCGCATTGAGGTACACCTGCCGTTCCGACTCCGCCGTCCACGGCCTCGGCACCGACAGTTCGTAGAAGACCCCGAACCGCATGGACTCCCGCTTCGGACCGCCCGCGGCCCTCGCTCGCGACTGGTGGCGGCGACCTAGCCCGGTCAGACAGCTCCGGTGACCAGCAGGACGACCAGCAGGGCGGCCACCCCGATGCGGTACCACCCGAAGATCGCCAGACCCCGCGACTGCAGCCAGCTGACCATCCACCGCACGGCCACCACCGCCGACACCAGCGCAGCCACCAGGCCCACCAACGGCCGGCCCAGCCCGTAGGCGTCGAGCATGGTCGAGCCGTTCTTGAGCGTCTCGTAGGACGTCGCCGCCCCGACGGTGAGCAGGCCGAGCAGGAAGCTCAGCTCGACCGCGGCGCCCACCTGCAGGCCCAGCAGCATGCCGGCCAGGATGGTGACCAGGCTGCGGCTGGCCCCCGGCCACAGGCCGAAGACCTGGGCGCAGCCCACGATCAGGGCCATGCGCACGGTCAGCTCCTCGAGACGGCGACCGTGGAACTGGGCGGCCCGGCGCCGTTGTTCGAACAGCAGGATCACCACACCGCCCACCACCCACGCCGCAGCGATGGCCCAGGGCGAGAACAGCCGGTCCTTGATCGGCCCCTCGAGCACCAGCCCGATGACCGCAGCCGGGACGAACGCCACGACGAGGTTGACTGCCAGACGCCGACCGTCCTGGTCGTGGGCGAACACGCCGCGCAACACCGACCGCGCCCGGGGCCAGTACAGGGCTAGCACGGCGATGATGGCACCAGCCTGGATGGCGATGGCGTAGCTGTCGAAAGCATCGGTCCCGTCGAGGCCGAGCAGCCGGCCGGCGACGAGCAGGTGGCCGGTCGAGCTGACCGGCAGGAACTCGGTCACGCCCTCGACCACGCCGAGGACGACGGCGTCGAGATAGCTCAACTCCGAACGGGCGTCGGCCGCCGGTGCCGAGGTTTCGGTGGCCGCCGCCGACGGCACCGGCGCGGCTGTGGCGGCGGCCGAGGCCGCAACCGGGGTCGTGGTTGCCGACGCCATGCTTTCCGACGACGCCCAGACCGGGGCGAAGGACCCCAGGGCCAAGGCCAACGCGACGGCGAGCAGCAGCACACCGCGGATTCCGGGCCGTCGGCTGACAGTACAAGCACGGCGGGCGAAGGCGAAGGGCATCGCACGGCAGCCTAAGAGGTGACAAGCTCACGCACGCAGGAGGCCCTCATGACGATCGGCACAGTACGAACCGGTGCCCAGGGGTCGTGGCCGATCGTGGTCGCCGCCGCCGCGGTGCTGGTGATCAACCTCGACACGATGGTGAACATCGCCCTGCCGGCGCTGACCCGCGACTTCTCCATCGAAGTGTCCGAGATCGGTTGGCTGGTCATCTGCTACGTGCTGACCTACGCCTGCCTGCTGGTCACCACCGGCCGCCTGGCCGACGCCTACGGCCACGAACGCATCGTCCGCCTCGGCCTCGCCGTCAGCGTCGTCGGCCTGACCGGCTGCGGGGTGGCGCCCACCTGGGCCTGGTTCCTGGCCGGCCGGGTGCTGCAGGGGGCAGGGGCGGCGCTGGTGCTCGGTGCCGCCCCGGCCCTGGTCACCCTGAGCGTTCCCGGCGATCGCCGGGCCCGTGCCCTGGGCCAGTTCCAGTTCGGGGTCGCCCTCGGCTTCGTGGCCGGGCCACCGGTGGGTGGCCTGCTGCTGGTCTGGTGGGACTGGCGGGCGGTGTTCCTGGTCCGCGCGCCGCTGGCGGCCGTGTTGCTGGCAGTTGTCGTGTTGCGCCCGACCGGATTGCGGGCCCCTGACCGCACCGATCGGCCGCCCCTCGACCTCGCCGGCACCCTGAGCCTGGGGGCGGCGGTGGCCGGTGGGCTGCTGGCGCTCAACCGGGGTGGGCAGTCGGGCTGGTCGAGCCCGGCGGTGCTGATCGGCCTGGCGGCGGTTCCGGTCCTGGGCGGGGTCTGGATCGTGGTCGAACGGCGGGCGGTGTCGCCGGCGCTGGACCCTCGTCTGTTCCGCTCACCGTCCTTCGCCGTCGCCAACGTGCTCAGTGCCGCCGCCAACGCCACCATGTTCATGATCTGGCTCCTGGTGCCCTATTACCTGCTGAGCACCCGTGGCTACCCCACCGTCGTGGGCGGGCTGTTGCTCGCGGCCAACCCCTTGGCCATGGCCTTGATCGCCCCGGTGGCCGGGCGCGGCAGCGGCCGCTTCGGGGCCGGCCGCGTCGCCGTGGTCGGCCTGGCCGTCCAGAGTGGCGGCCTGGTGGCCCTGTCCCGGCTCGGCGAGGCGACCCCTGCGGCGTTGGTGGCGCTGTCGCTGGGCACCGTGGGGCTGGGCATCGGGCTGTTCACCGTGCCCAACATGAGTCTGGTGATGGGCAGCATCTCCCGGGAGCAGCAGGGGGTGGCCGGGGCCCTGACGCAGATGGCCCGCACGGTCGGCGTGGTGAGCGGCGTAGCGCTGGGCAGCCTGGGACTGGCCCGGATCCGCAGCGGCGAGGCAGCACGGACCGGGGTGGCCGCCTCCGATCCCGCGACGTTCCTGCCGGCGTTCCGGACGGTGTTCCTGGCCGCGGCCGTCCTCGCCGCAGCCGCTGCGGTGGTGTCCGTCGCCCGGGCCGGCGACCGCGAACCGAACCGGCCGGGCCCCTGACCCGCGCTATCCCGGCGAATCGAGGGCGGATCGTTGCCATGGCCCCCAGACCACGCCACACCGAATCGGCGCACTGCCGGTCCGGCGAATCCGGGCGATTCGACGTCGAATCGGCGTCCAATCAGCGTCCAATCGGCGTCCAATCGGCGTCCAATCGGCGTCGAATCGGCGTCGAATCGGCGCAACCACCTTCGCTGCCGGGCCGGGGCACTCCCGCTAGGGTGCGCGCATGCGCTTCGGGGTGACGTTGACCAACAACTGGGGAGTCGAGGACGTGGAGGGCCTGGTGGCACTCGGCCCCTGGCTCGAGGAGCTGGGCTACGACTCGGTCTGGGTCAACCACCACGTGCTCAACATCGGCTACGTGCACGACCGTCTCGGCGGTCGCCCCTACCACGACGCCCTCACGGTGATGACCTGGGTCGCCGCCCGCACCACGACCATACGGCTCGGTACGAGCGTGCTCGTCATGCCCTACCTGCAGCCGATGGCCCTGGCCAAGACCCTCGCCACCCTGGACCAGCTCTCGGGCGGCCGGGTCATCACCGGGGTCGGGGTGGGCAGCCTCGAGGCCGAGCACGAGCTGTTGGACCTGGTGCCCTTCGCCGAACGTGGTGCCTACGGCGACGAGTTCATAGCCGTCATGCGAACCCTGTGGGACGACGCCGAGCCGCGCCATACCGGGAAGTACTTCCGGCTCGAGGGCGCCCTCGCAGCCCCCAAGCCGTTGCAGAGCCCGCTGCCGATCTTCGTCGGCGGCAACGGCCGGCCGGCGCTGCGTCGGGTGGCCCGCTTCGCCCAGGGCTGGCATCCGCTCGGAATGTCGCCCGAACGGCTGGCCGAACGTCTGCCGGCGCTGGAGGAGGAACTCGCCAAGCAGGGCCGCACCCGGGCGGACTGCGAGCTGTCGCTGCGCTGGGACATCAAGGCCGACATCGATCCCCGGGCCCGGCTCGAGCAGTTCCGTGAGCAGGGCGTCGAGGAGATCGTGTGGTCGCTCGGCACACCGGATCTCGCCCTGTTTCGCCGGACCTTCGAGCGGCTGGCCACCGAGGTCGTCCCCGACTTCCGCTGAGCACCCGGTCGGCCCGGACCCGATCGGTCGACCCCGCCGACACCCGGCCCGGTTCACCCGGGTTCAGCCGGCGAGGTTCACCTCGCCGCAGCCGACGATACGGCCGGACTCCTCCGGCGCATCCGGCTCGGTGCGCGTCATGCCGTTGCCGAGCACCACCAACTGGTTCCCGTCACGGGTGAAGGTGCGCCGGGTCACGTCGTAGCCCGAGGCCGCGTTGGTCGCCGACTGCACCTCGACCAGGGTGGACCCGTACCCGGCGTTCTCGCAGCGCAGACCCTCCTGATGGCCGACCGACGCGCCGACCAGGAAGCTCGCCTGATGGCCGGACCGATCGACCAGCGGTAGCAGGTCGCACCCGTCGACCCGGTACAACCCGACCGTACGGGCCGAGGCACCCGAACCGGTGAGCGCGAAGAACACCGGACGGACGGGCTCGCCTCCCGGCTCGCTGCTCGCGCCGAGCACCACGGCCCCGAGCACCCTGACCTCACCCGGCGCAGGGTCCTCGGCCACAGTGGTGTCGGATCCCCCACCGGCGGCAAAGCTCACCCGCAGGTGCCAGTCGCCGGCAGCCGGTCGAGTCCCGAGCGCATAGCTCGTCACGGTGTCCGCTGCGCCGTCACCATCGAGATCGGCTGTGAGGGTCCGCACGCGCGCGGCCCCGGACGGCAGGGCAGCGAGCACGGCGCAGCGTGCCAGGGACGCCGCCCCTGCATCGGTCGCAGCGGGCCGCGAGGTGACCGTCGAGCTCACCGACACCGACGCCGTCGTGACCGACGCGGAACTCGTCGAGCGGCCGGTGCCACCGGACGTGACGATCGACGAGCCGACGCCGCCGGCCGGCCCGGACCCGGAACGCGTCCCGGACGGCGTCGCCGCCGCCTCCGGCGACCCAGGTGCGGTCATGCTCGTGCCGGCCGTCGAGGCCAGCTTCACCGTGTCATCCGCGCTGCGGCATGCAGTGGTCGTGCCCACCATGGCAACCAGGGCGAGCACCGGGGCCCACAGCCGCTTCCGACGATGGCCGGCTTCGAGCAACGGGTTCCTCCTGCACAGGCGGCTCTGCGGATACGAGCAACTCCCAGGATACGGCGAGCCGACCCGATCGGGACCGGACCCCGCACGATCGCGATCGGGTCACCTCCGCAGTCCTCCGCAGTCCTCCGCAGTCCTCCGCAGTCCTCCGCTGGCCTCAGCGGTCCTCGGGCCGGTACAGACGGATCGGGTGCGGCTCGGTGAGCCACTTCGCCTGCTTCCGCCACGGCTTACCCGCCCTGAAGCCACCGTCGACCACCAGGGCGTGCCCGGTGATCCACTCGCTGTCGTCGGAGGCGAGGAACAGGGCGGCCTTGGCGATGTCGAGCGGCTCGCCCATGCGGTGCATCGGCTGGGCGTCGACGCTGGCCACCCGGGCCTTCTCCAGGGTCTTCTCAGCCGCTTCGCGGCCTGCCGTGCCGAGGGGCTTGCCGGCGTAGAGCGGGGTGGCGATGAAGCCGGGGCAGATGCAGTTGACCCGCACGTTCTGCTCGGCGAGCTCGTTGGCGACGGTGGTGGTCAGCTGGATGACCGAGGCCTTGGCCACGTTGTAAAGGTGCGCGCCGACACCGCCACCGAGCCCGGCAATGGATGCGGTGGAGATGATCGAGCCCGATTCCTGGGCCTTGAGCACCGGGGCGGCGTACTTCATGCCGTAGAACACGCCCTTGAGCAGCACGTCGAAGGTGATGTCCCAGTCCTCGCTGGAGATGGACTGGATCGGGCCCATGGCCCCGCCGAACCCGGCGTTGTTGAACACCACGTCGAGGCGGCCGAACTGGTTGGTGGCCTCGTCGATGAGCGCTGCGACCTGCGCCTCCTTGGTCACGTCGCAGGGCAGGAATGCGCAGCGGTCCCCGAGACGGCCGGCGGTCTCCTCACCGACCTCGTTCTGCATGTCGCCGATGACCACCGAGGCGCCCTCGGCGATGAACAGTTCTGCGGTGGCGGCGCCGATGCCGCTCGCGCCGCCGGTGATGACCGCTACCTTGCCGTCGAGCCGTCCCATGGTTGTGTCTCCCCCGTTGCGAAGCCGGGCGCTCCCTGTCCCGGCGGCGAAAGGCCCACCGTACCCGGCCTGCCACGGTGGCCGCCCCGCCACCCGGCCCCTCGGTAGCGTGGCCCTCGTGCGCGATGCCACCCCGTCCGACCCGGTCGTGCCGAGCCCGGCCTCGACCGACCCGTCCCCGGCCGTGCCCGCCGGGTTCACCTCGATCCCCGTCGTCGACCTCGGCCGCTGGCAGCAGGGGGCAGGGGAACGCGCCCGCCTCGCCGACGACGTCCGCCGGATCTGCCACGAGGTCGGCTTCTTCACCGTCGAAGGCCACGGCGTCGATGACGCCTTTCTCGAACGGTACTTCACGACGTTACGGGCCTTCTTCGCCCTCGACGAGGCTGACAAGGCCTGCATCGACAAGGCCAACTCGCCGCACTTCCGCGGCTGGGAACGAGTCGGTTCGGAGCTCACCGGCGGACGGATCGACTACCGGGAACAGCTTGACGTGTCGAGCGAACACCCGCCCTACCCGATCGGCGTCGGGCCGGAGTACCTCCGCCTCGACGGGCCCAACCAATGGCTGCCCGAGTCGGCGCTACCCGGCTTCCGGGCCACCGTGACGGAGTTCTTCGCCCGGATGGACGTGCTGGCGCACCGGATCATGGCCGTCATCGCCACCGGCCTGGGCCTGCCCGAGCGGTACTTCGCCGAGATGTTCGGCGAGCGACCGCACTCGCTGGCCAAGCTGATCAGCTACCCACCCACCCCGCCCGGTGAGGCCGGGGTCAACCCCCACCACGACGCAGGCTTCCTCACGATCCTGGCGCAGCACGGGGTGGGTGGGTTGCAGGCGCTCTCCCCCGACGGGGTGTGGGTGGACGTCGAGCCGCGCCCTGGAGCCTTCGTGATCAACACCGGCGAGATGCTGCAGGAGCTGTCCGGCAACTACGTCGTCGCCGCCACCCACCAGGTCATCACCTCCGAGGCCCGTTTCTCCTCGGCCTACTTCCACGGTCCGGACCTGCGGACCCGTCTCGACCCGCTGCCCCTCGAACCTCGTTTCGCCGACGCGGTCGCCGCCTCGGCGCGCCATGCCGGCGCCGGCTTCATGGCCCGCCGCAGCGAGCTCATCGAAGGGGTCGACGGCATCGCCGGCCGCCGGGGCGCCGGCGTCTACGGCCGCCAACTGTGGAACTACTACGCCCGGAGCTACCCGGCGAACATGGCCCGCCACTACGGCGACCCGACGGGCTGAGCAACCCGGACGGCCCGATCGGCTGAGCCGTCATCGCGGGGCCGTTGAACGACCACTTGCCCCGACACGTTGGGCTTGTCCACCAGGGCCCGCTGATGTGCAAGCCCCGCAGTCCCATCCGGGTGGCGCTCCAACCGATGCCCAGCTCGGCCCGGCCCAGTGACACCAGGTTCAGGCAGTCAGCCAGCACCACCTGCTCGATGGCCTCCTGGACCAGGCGCAGCTCGGCCCTCTCGTCCGACGGCTCAGGTGGTGGACGCACTCAGCGGGTTCGCGCGAACTCCTCGAACGCGCTCAGCGACTCGGGGTTGGCCAGCGAACCCTTGCTCGCCACCTTGTCGGCTTCCGCGCCCTGCAGGATGCGCTTGACCGGCAGCTCCAACTTCTTGCCCGACAGCGTGCGGGGCACGGCCGCCACCGCCACCATACGGTCCGGTACGTGACGGGGCGAGAGGTCGGCGCGCAGGGCGGCGGTGACCTTGCCCCTCAGGGCGTCGTCGAGCTCGACACCCGGTTGCAGCACCACGAACAGCAGCAGCTCGCCGGCGGTGCCCCCGGCGTCCTCGAGGTGAACCACCAAGCTGTCCGCCACCTCGGGCAGGCCCTCGACCACCGAGTAGAACTCGGAGGTGCCCAGCCGCACGCCACCCCGGTTGAGCGTGGCGTCGGAGCGGCCGGAGATGACGCACGAACCGTGCCCGGTGAAGCTCAGCCAGTCGCCGTGGCGCCACACGCCGGGGAAGTCCTCGAAGTAGGCGGCCCGGTACTTCGCACCGTCGGGATCGTTCCAGAATCCCACCGGCATCGACGGCATGGGCTCGGTCACCACCAGCTCACCGGTCTCCCCCTGGGGCGCAGCCGTGCCGTCGGGCCCGAACGCCTCCAACTTGCAGCCCAGATACGGCCGGGACATCTCGCCCGACCACACCGGGGTGAGGGTGGTCATTCCCACGAACGCCGAGGCGATGTCGGTCCCGCCTGACACCGAGTTGAGGAACAGCCGCGAACCGAGCTGCTCGTAGAGGTAGTCGAACGCCTCCGGCGGCAACGGCGCCCCGGTCGATGCCACGTTGCGGATGGCCGACAGGTCGCCGGCATCGGCCAGATCCAGCCCCTGCTTGCGGCAGGACACGTAGTACGGCGCCGAGCCTCCGAAGAAGGTGAGCTTCTCCTCGGCGGCCATCGTCCACAGGCCCAAGGCGTCGGGGAAGAGCGGGTTGCCGTCGAGGCAGACCAGCGTGGCGCCGAACAGCAAGGTCGACAGCACGTAGTTCCACATCATCCAGCCCGTGGTGGAGAACCAGAACAGGCGGTCCTCGGGCTTCACGTCGTTGAACAGGCCAAGCAGTTTGTGGTGCTCGAGGGTGACCCCGCCGTGGCCGTGCACGATGGCCTTGGGTAGCCCGGTGGTGCCCGAGGAGTACAACACGTAGAGCGGGTGGGTGAACGGCATCGGGTCGAACAGCGCAGCCCCGGCGGCCGGCTCCGCGGCGAGTAGTTCGTCCCAGGTCATGGCATCGGGCACCCGGGCGGTATCGGGATCGAGGTAGGGCAGGACCACCGTGGTCTGCACCGTGGGCAGCGCGGCGCGGATCGCGGCGACCTCGGCCACGCGGTCCATCACCCGGTCCCCGAAGCGGTAGCCGTCGACCACCAGCAGCACCTTCGGCTCGATCTGCCCGAAGCGGTCGACCACCGATCGGGTGCCGAACTCGGGTGCGCAGGTCGACCACACCGCGCCCATCGACGTGGCGGCCAGGAAGGCCACGATGGTCTCGGGCACGTGCGGCAGGTATGCCGCCACCCGGTCACCGGCGACCACACCGAGCTGCTGCAGGCCGGCACGGCAGCGGGCCACCGCGGCGGCGAGCTCGCCGTAGGTCATCTCGCTGCGGGCCCGGGTCTGGGACCGGCCGACCAGGGCGACCCGGGCGCGGTTGGCCGGGTCCGTGGCCACCCGCAGGATGTGCCCGGCGTAGTTGACGGTGGCGCCCTCGAACCACCGGGCACCCGGCATCGCCGGGTTGGTCAGCACTCGCTCGTACGGCGTGGCCGACTCGATGTCGAAGTAGTCCCACATCGACTGCCAGAACCCCTCGAGGTCGGTGACCGACCAGTTCCACAGGGTGTCGTAGTCGTCGAAGTGGCCGATCTCCTGCTCGCGCAGCCATTCGACGTAATGCCCGAGGTTGGACCCCGCCTTCTCACGGTCGGTCGGGTCCCACAGCAGATCACCAGCAGCCATGGGCGCGAAGCTAGACCGGCGGGCACCCCCGACGGGAGTGGCCGGCCGGAGGCCGCCCGATCAGCCCTGGCGCTTGCGGATCTTGGCCCAGTCGTCGCGGAGCCCGACCGTACGGTGGAACAGACCCGGCCGGTCGGCGTCCGCGCAGTAGTAGCCGAGACGCTCGAACTGCACCCGCTGCGATGGCGCCGCCTCGGCCAGTGCCGGTTCGAGCTTGGCCCCGGTGATCACCTCGAGCGACGCCGGGTTGAGGAACTCCAGCGGGTCACGGCCCTCGTGGGCGTCGGGGTGGGCCTCGGTGAACAGCCGGTTGTAGTGGCGCACCTCGGCGTCGACCGCATGGGCGGCGGACACCCAGTGCAGCGTGGTCTTGACCTTGCGCCCGTCGGGCGACTGCCCACCGGCGGTGGCCGGGTCGTAGGTGCAGCGCAGCTCGACGATCTCGCCGGCATCGTTGTTGATCACGTCGGTGCAGCGAATGAAGTACGCATAGCGCAGCCGCACCTCGTTGCCGGGCGACAGCCGGTAGAACTTCGGAGCCGGGACCTCCATGAAGTCGTCGGCCTCGAGGTACAGCTCACGGGAGAACGGCACCTGCCTGGTTCCCGCCGTGGCGTCCTCGGGGTTGTTGACCGCCTCGAGCCACTCCACCTGGCCCTCGGGGAAGTTCTCGATGACCACCTTGATGGGCCGCAGCACCGCGGTGCGCCGCAGCGAGGTGCGGTTCAGATCGTCGCGCACGAAGGACTCGAGCAGTTCGATCTCGTGGGTGGAGTTCACCTTGGCCACGCCGATGTGGGCGCAGAACGCCCGCAGCGCCTCGGGCGGGTAGCCCAGCCGCCGCAGGCCCCGAAGCGTCGGCATGCGGGGGTCGTCCCAGCCCTCGACCAGTCCGCCGGTGACCAGCTGCAGCAGCTTGCGTTTGGACAGTACGGTGTGGGTGAGCTGCAGCCGGGCGAACTCGTATTGCCGGGGATGGTTGCCCGGCACCGCCAGCTCGCCGAGCTCACCGAGACGGTCGAGGAACCACTCGTAGAGCGGACGGTGGGCGTCGAACTCGAGGGTGCACACCGAATGGGTGGTGCCCTCGATGGCATCGGACTGACCGTGGGCCCAGTCGTAGGTCGGGTAGATCGGCCAGCGGTCACCGGTGCGGTGATGGTGCGCATGACGAATGCGGTACAGCACCGGGTCGCGCAGTTGCGGGTTCGGGTGGGCCATGTCGATCCGAGCCCGCAGCACCCGTGCCCCGTCGGGGAACTCCCCCGCCCGCATCCCGCGGAACAGCTCGAGATTCTCCTCGACGGTTCGGGTCCGGAACGGACTGTCGGTGCCGGGCTGGGTGAAGCCGCCCCGTTGGGCGGAGATGGTCTCGGCGTCCTGGTCGTCGACGTAGGCCAGGCCGGCACCGAGCAGCCGCTCGGCCCAACGGTAGAGCTGCTCGAAGTAGTCGGAGGCGTAACGGGTCTCGCCGGGCTCGAAGCCCAGCCAACGCACGTCGGTCTCGATGCCGGTGACGTAATCGACGTTCTCGGTCTCGGGGTTGGTGTCGTCCATGCGCAACCGGCACAGCCCGCCGAACTCGCTGGCGACCCCGAAGTTGAGACAGATCGACTTGGCGTGACCGATGTGCAGGTACCCGTTGGGCTCCGGTGGGAACCGGGTCTGTACCCGGCCGCCGAAGGTGCCCTCCTGCTGGTCACGCTGGACCTGCTCGCGAATGAAATCGACGTGGTGGGGGGCGCTCGTTGGATCGTCGGCCGGGTTGCTCACCCGGCAATGCTCGCCGCTGGGCAGGTCCTAGGACAAGCACCCCGCCGAATCGGGCCTTCCGGCAACGGCATCACCGGCTGGCGGCGCTGGTGAAGCGGCGCACGGTGAGCGTGGCGAACACCACGACGATGCCCAGCGCCCACAACAACGACTGCCACACCGCGCCGCGGGGATCCTGGCCGTTGTAGAGCGCCCGGGCGGCGTCGGTGACCAGGGTGAAGGGGTTGTGCTCGGCCAGCGTGCGCACCCACGGCGCCATCTGCGTCGGGTCGACGAACGCCGACGAGACGAAGGTGAGCGGGAACATCCAGATGAACCCGGCGGAGTTCGCCGCTTCGACCGAGCGGACCGACAACCCAATGAGGGCCTGGATCCAACTGAACGCGTAGCTGAACACCAGCAGCAACGCGGTGGCGGCCAGCCCACGCAGCAGGCCGCCCTCGAAGCGGAAGCCGATGATGAACGCCACCGCCAGCATCACGCTGAAGGTGATGAGGTTGCGCAGCGCGTCGCTGACGGTGCGGCCGATGAGCACCGCCGACTGCGAGATGGGCAGCGACCGCAGCCGGTCGATGAAGCCCTTCTGCAGGTCCTCGGCAAGGCCGACGCCGGTGAACGCCGAGCCGAACACCACGGTCTGGGCGAAGATCCCCGGCATCAGGTACTGGGTGTAGGACATGCCCGGGATCTCGATGGAGCCGCCGAACACGTAGCGGAACAACACCACGAACATGATCGGCTGCAGGGTGGCGAAGATCAGCAGCTCGGGGTTGCGGGGCATGGCCCGGAGGTGCCGGGTGGCCTCGTTCCACGAGTCACGCAGGGCCCAACGCACCCCGCCGGGCACGTCGCCCGCCCACACCGGACCGGTGTCACCGGCGTTGCTCGTGCCGCCGGTGCCGGTCTCATCGGTGATGACGATCGGGGCACTCATGCCGCGGGCTCCGCGCCGTGGCCGGTCAGGTTCAGGAACACGTCGTCGAGGGTGGGCCGGTGCAGCACCAGGTCGTGCACCGCCACGCCGGCGGCGTCGAGGTCGCGGACCAGGTCGGGGGTGGTCACCCCGGCCCGTACCCCGACCGTGAGCTCGCGTCCCTCCCGTACCGGGGCCACCGAGCCGTGCCGGTGGGCGGCCAGCGCCGCGATCACCGACTCGGCGTCACCCTCGACGCCGAGGGTGATGGTCACCCGGTCGCCGCCCATGCGGGATTTCAACTGGTCGGAGGTGCCCTCGGCGATGACCCGACCTTGGTCGATGACCACCATCCGGTCCGCAAGGCGGTCGGCCTCCTCGAGGTACTGGGTGGTCAACAGTGTGGTGGTGCCCTCGGCGGCGAGACCCTCGATGAGCTCCCACATGCCAAGGCGACTGCGGGGGTCGAGACCGGTGGTCGGCTCGTCGAGGAAGAGCACCTTGGGCCGCGCCACCAGGCTCATGGCGATGTCGAGCCGCCGCCGCATGCCCCCCGAGAAGCCCTTCACCGGGCGATCGGCGTCGTCGGCGAGGTCGAACTCGGCGAGCAGCTCCGCAGCGCGTACCTTGGCCTGCCGACCCGGCAGGCGGAAGAACCGACCGATCAGCACCAGGTTCTCGCGGGCGGTCAGCCGCTCGTCGACCGCGGCGTACTGGCCGGTGAGGCCGATCCGGGCCCGGACCCGTTGCGGCTCGGCCGCCACGTCGATCCCGTCGATGAACGCCCGGCCGCCGTCGGGGCGCAACAGGGTGGTGAGGATGCGCACCGCAGTGGTCTTGCCGGCGCCGTTGGGGCCGAGCACTCCCAGCACGGTGCCGCGCTCGAGGGACAGGTCGAGGCCGCGCAGGGCCTCGGTCTCACCGAAGCGCTTGATCAGGCCCTCGGCGTGCACCACCGCCGTCATCGATGTCCTCCTGGTGCCGGGCGTCCGCCTGGCAGCCCGGCCAACCTACCGACCGGGCGGATCACGTCAGCCGGCACCCCACCCGGTGGCGTCAGGCGACGCCGCGACGGGTTCAGGCAGCCGCGGCGACGGTCCCCGGGGCCGCGGCAGAGGCGGCCCGGCGCTGGCGGGAACGGCTGATGGCCGCCACGGTGGAGCAGGTCAGGCCGAGCCCGGCGAAGATCGCCCCGAACAGGAACGTGCCGGCGAAACGCCCGGCCGAGGCCGAATCGCCCAGCACCACCAACATGATCTGGATGCCCGACACGATGCCGACATAGAGCATGGTCTGGTTCATCCCGGTGGCTACGCCGATGTCCTTGGGGTCGACCGACCCGACAACCAGTGTGGTGTAGGCCGGCGAGCCGATACCGGCCGACGCGCCGGACAGCACCAGGCCCAGGACCACCAGTGCCACAGCCTGGGTCTGCGCCCCGAGAGCGAAGGACACCATCGAGGCGATCATCATCGACGATGCGGCCACCATCGGGATGCCCTCGCCGACCTTGGTGGTGATGATGCCGCCGAGCGGCGAGCAGGCGGCGAACACGCCGGGCCGGGGGGCCATCAGCACCGCCACCAGACCGACGCCGTAGCCGAAGCGGTCACCGAGCAACAGCGGGGTGAGCACGAAGCCACCCATGTAGGCGAACTGGTTGAGCGAGTTGGCCAGCAGCGGCGCGGTGAAGGTGGGCCGGCGGAAGTACTCGAGTCGCAGCAGCGGATACGGGTGGCGCTTCTCGGTGCGGATGAACACCGCCAGCGCCACCGCCGCACCGAGGGCGAACGCACCGACCCAGGGGTCGATCAGGCCGGAACGCACCGCCACGCTGACCGCCAGGAGCGTGCCGAGGATGGTGCCCGCGAGCGAGAGCGACCCGACGATGTCGAGCGGCACCTTGGCCCGCAGCTCCGACTCGCGCAGCACCCGGGTGGCCAGCAGCCAGGCCAGCAGAGAGACGACGGCGAAGAACCAGAAGATGCCGCGCCAGCCGACGACGCCCACCATGGGGCCACCCACGACCAGGCCGATGGTCGGCGCCCCGGTGGTGGCGAACTGGAACCAGCCCATGGCGGTGGCCCGGCGCTTGAGCCCGTAGGCCGCCATCATCAGCGCCATGCCGTTGGGCTGCACGAGGGCCCCACACATCCCGAACATCACCCGGAAGGTGATCAGCGACGCCGCGTTCCACGACAGGGCGCACAGCCCGGTGGTGAGGACCGACCCGGCCAGGCCGACCAGGAACATCTTGCGATGGCCCTTGATGTCGCCCAGCTTGCCGCCGAGCGGGGTGAACACCGCCATGGTCAGCATCAGGCCGGTGACGATCCAGCCCAACGTCGTCCGGCTGGTGCCGAGGTCCGTGGCGATGACCGCCAGGGACACGGTAACGATGGTCATCAGCGAGCCGAAACCCATCACCGCCAACATCACGGTGAACAGCAGCTTCTTGCGGTACCGGCTGTCCTCGTCGAAGGCCGCGCTGGCTGCAGCGTCCGCAGCCGCGGCGGCCGCGGCGTCGGCCACCCGGTCCTGCGCCATCGGCTTCGTCACGGACATCCCCCTCGCTCGACCGTGCTGCGTCGACGGTCTTGGACACTTGACGATGCCGTCACGTTACGGGCTGGCAGGCGGTGAAGGCACAGGACGGTGACCGACGCCACCCTGGGGCGGGTCAGACCCGTTGGGTGGTCCTGGTCCCGAACAGCCCGGACGGTTTGAACAGCAACACGATGAGGATCAGCACGAAGGCCACGACCAACGAGAAGTTCGACTTCATCCAGCCGAGACCGGGAAGTTCCTGCCCGTACCCGAGAACGAGGCTCTGCACGGCGGCGATGACGAAGGACCCGATCACGGCACCGCCGATGCTGTCGAGCCCGCCGAGCGTGCCGAACCCTGCGGCCAGAGCCCAACCGAACTGCAGGGTCGGGCCGACCGGGATGCCGGCGAGGCGAGCCGACTCGACGCTGGAGGACACCGCACGGAACCGCAGCCCCAGCTTCGTGCGGCTCAGCAGCAGGTGCAGCCCCAGGACGACCGCGGCGCACAGGACCAACGAACCGATGGTCTCGTAGCGGAACTTCGCACCGGCGACCGAGACGAAATCCGCCGGGCCGGCGGGGAACGGGCTGCGCAAGGCGTGGAACTCCAGGCCCCACAACCCGCCGGCGAAGGACTCCAACATGGCGGCGAGCCCGAAGGTCACCAGCACGACGGGCAGCGGGTCGGTCGGGTCGAACGGCCGGATGAGCACCCGCTCGGGCGGGCCCACCGGGACTGGCCACAGGCGACCTCCGGTTACTGTGATCGATATGGAAACCAGAAGAAACTCTCGGTGGTCGATGGTGACGGTTCTCGTTGCCTCAGTGCTCATCGCCACCGGCTGCAGTGACACGAAAGCGCGCACCGAGTGGCAAACCATGACCTTGATCCAGGCCAAGCCCGTGCTCGTCGAACTGTCCGATGGGGACGGCGTTCGGGAAGACGGGGAGGAGATGGTCTTCGAGGCGGGGCTCGATGATCAGGGCGGTAAGCCGGTGGCCCGGTTGTTGGGTCATCACCTCATCGTCGACACCCCGGGCGATGACGGCATCGGCGACCCGTCGTTGGAAGAGCGCTTCGTCACCCTCTCCCTGATCTTCGAATCCGGCGATGCGATCCTCGTTCAGGGCGCCAACGTCTATCCGGCCGATCAGAGGATCCTCAAGGCCAACGCTCCGCAGTACCGCGCCATCGTCGGTGGAACAGGGGCGTACAAGGGGATTCGAGGTCAGGTGAAGACCACGAGGAATGGGGACGAGACGTACACCCATGTCCTCGATTACACCCTGGATTGAGACAGCGGGGATTGAGACAGCGGGGATTGAGACGACGGTCAGCGTGCCGGACGCCTGCGCCACCCGTTCCGAGCGACGTTGCCGGGACGCGGAACGGGCGGTCACCCCGCCGCCGCCGGCGCAGGGTGACCGCCCGTTCCCACGGGCAGGGACTCAGAGGTCGATCTTGTAGAGCTCCGCAGCGTTGTCCTGCAGGATGCGCTTCTGCACGGCCGGATCGAGGGCACCAATGGCCTCACGCACCCGCTCCACGCTGTGGGGATAGAGGCAGGTGGGATGCGGGATGTCGGTCTCGAACATGATGCGCCCCGCGCCGAGGTGATCCACCGCGGGGGCGAGGGTCCGGCTCTCGAACCAGAAGCAGCCGTAGAACTGCCGGCGGAAGTATTCCGAGGGCTTCATCGACAGGTGCCGCAGGTGCTCCGGGGCCGTCTCGCCGCACTGGTAGTCGAGGGCGTCGAGCAGGAACGGGATCCAGCCGACACCGCTCTCGACCGACACAAAATTGAGGTTCGGGTGGCGCTCGGGCACGTCGCTGACCAGCAGGTTCACCATCCAGCGCAGCTGGCCCAGGAAGATCGCAGCCCCGCCGAGGCTGATCTTCACGTCACCCGGCCAGGTGGAGTAGGGGACAGTGCCCGACCAGTTGATGTCCCCCTCGGATGCCCCGATGTGGAAGTTGATCGGCATCTCCAGCGCCTCGCACACCTCCCAGAACGGCCGCCACTCGGGCTGCGCGAAGTTGGGCATCCCCGAGTCGTGGGGGTTGGAGCACATCACGATGCCCTTGGCCCCGTTGCGCTGCATCCGCTCGACCTCGCTGACGCAGGCATCGATGTCCCACCACGGCACCAGCGCCATGGGCAGGATGCGGCCGCCGGAGCGGGCCTGCAGGTCGCTCATCCAGTCGTTGTAGATCTCCACACAGGCGAGGCGCAGGGCCCGGTCCTCGATGCGCAGGAAGTTCTGGTTCCCGAAGCCGCCGACGTTGGGGTACACGATGCCGTGGCTGACACCCATCTGGTCCATCAGCTGCAGGCGGGCGTCGCAGTCGTAGGACGCGGCGTGGACCATGTCGAAGTCGTGCTTGAGGAACTCGAGCCCGAGCATCTTCTCGCCGTCGGGACGGATGGCGCTGACCGCGGAGTTGCCGGCGAGCGGGATGTCGCCGTTGACGACCCACTTCTGGCGACCGCGGTGCTCCTTGATCTGCGGGACGAGGTCCTTGTACTTGGCCGGGGCCAGCGAGGTCCACAGGTCAGGCGGCTCGGTCCAGTGGGTGTCGGTGTCGATGATGTTGACGCCGGGAAAGATCGGGCTGACTGCGGGCATGTCGATCCACCTTTCTGAGCCTGTGGGGCATCCACGCACCGCAGGCGTCCAAGGCACCTGACAGTACCGTCAAGTCGACGCCCGTGCCGAAGCGACCCGACCCGCGGCCACGATACCGGCGGGTATTGCCGCAACCAACCGCTGCGGGATACTCAGTCCGAGGCGCCGGCGGTGGTGGCGGCAGGAACCTCGACCAGGCGACCACTGGCCACGTCGTAGATGTAGCCGTAGATCGGGATGTTGGCGGGCACCAGCGGATGGCGGCGGATGCGCACCACGTCGTCGACCACGCTCTGGGCGAGATCACCGATGGTGAGCCAACTGATGTAGCGGCCCTCGGCCGAACCGGGCCCGGCGCCCACGTCGGTGAAGCCGTCGGCGCCGAGCGCCGCGGTCTCCAGGCTGGAGGCCAGCAGGTCGCCCATCAAGGCGTCGGTGAAGAACTCCATACCGCAGTTGGTGTGGTGGATCACGAACCACTCACGCGTCCCGAGCAGCTTGTAGCTGATGACCAGCGAGCGAATGGCATCGTCGCTGGCCCGTCCGCCGGCGTTGCGAACCACGTGCGCGTCGCCTTCGGCCAGGCCGGCGTACTTCGCCGGGTCGAGCCGGGCGTCCATGCAGGTGAGGATGGCGAAGCGGCGAGCGGGGGGCATGGCCAGCCCGCCCTTGTCACCGAAGCTCGCGGCATAGGCCTCGTTGGACGAGAGGACTTCCTGCAGGACGGACATCGGGTGACCCCCAGGTCGGCGCCGCGAGCCCGGTTGGCCACGAACGCCGACAAGCTACCGACCAGGCATCCCATTGTCGATATTTCCGATCAAATTTGTCTGCTTTATCGCCGGGTGCCGCCGCGACGGCTGCCGAGGACGAACCGGGGTGCTCGGGGCGGCGTCAGATCGGCGGCAGGGGGCGTACCCGGCGGGCGTTGCGTGCCGGACGGCGGCGCGGCGAGCGGGCCACCGCCTCGCACAGCACCGCGCGGGTGTCGGCGGGGTCGATCACGTCGTCGATGCCGAAGCCGTCCGCGGCGCGCAACGCCCCCGCCCGGGACATGAAGTCCTCGATGATCTCGCTGCGCCGGGCGGCCGGGTCCTCGGCCGCGCCGTACTCGTGGCGGAACAGCACATCGATGGCCCCTTCGATCGACATCGCGGAAATCTGGGCCTGCGGCCAGGCCACTGCCAGCTCGGCCTGATGGGACCGGCCACCGGCCATGGCGTAGTAGGCCAGCCCGTAGCCCTTGCGCAGGATGACCGAGTACCGCGGCACCGTGGCGGCACCGAGCTCCCACAGGAACCGGGCCGACCAGCGCACCAGGTTCGACTCCTCGGCACCCATGCCCACCAGGAAGCCGGGGGTGTCCATCAGGTACACCAACGGGATGCCGTAGGCGTCGCACATGGCGATGAACCGTGACCCCTTGCGGCACGCCCCGGCGTCGAGGATACCGGCGAGGTGACCGGCCTGGTTGGCCACGATTCCCACCGGGCGGCCACCGAGACGGGCCAGGGCGGTCACGAGGTTGCGGGCGTTGGTCGGGCGTAGCTCGAACACCGAACCACAGTCGGCGACCGCCTCCACCACCTTGCGCACGTCGTAGCCGCGGCGCAGGTTGGCCGGCACCAGCTCCCGCAACTCGGGGCAGGAGCGGTCGACGGGGTCCTCGCAGGGCTGCACCGGCAGCTCGGCGTCAGCGCTCGAGGGCAGGTACGACAAGAAGCGGCGGGCGGCGAGGACCGTCTCGGCATCGTCGGCGACGGCGAGCTCCACCGCCCCGTTGCGATCGGCCTGCAGCTCGGCGGAGCCCATGTCCTCGGCGGTGAGGTCCTCCCCCACCCCGGCCTTGACCAGGCGGGGTCCGGCCATGCCGATCGTCGAGCCGCCGCGCACCATGATCGTGCAGTCCGACAGGGCCGCCAGGTTGGCCGGCCCGGCGAAACCGACCCCGGGCACGATGGTCACCGTCGGCACCCAGCCCGACAGCCGCTCGATGCCGTCGAGCCAGCTGCCGATGCGCCACATGCCCCCCACGGCGAAGCTGCGGGCGTCGAGGCCGTCCTGGATCCGGTGGCCGCCGCCCTCGACGATCATCACCAACGGATACCCGCCGTCGTTGGCGAGATCCATCATCCGGGTCATCTTGTGGCTGCCCACCACACCCATCGAGCCACCGGCGATCGACCCGTCGGTCGCCATGACCGCCACCGGGCGCCCGTCGATCCGGCCCGTGCCGCAGACGATGCCGTCGGCCGGGGCGTTCATGCCGGCGTTGAACGGGTTGTCGCGGGTCGGCCCGGCCAGTCCGCCCATCTCCCGGAACGTGCCGGTGTCGACCAGCGCCAGGATGCGGTCGCGGCAGGTCATGCGGCCGGCGTCGTGGCTGCGGCGGGTGGCCTCGGCCCGGGTCTCGTCGGTGGTGAGCGCCCGGGCGGCATCGACCTCGGCGCGCAACCGGTCCATCTCGGAGGCTCCGGTGGTCGAACGGGGGTCGTTGGCGGGGGCGGACATCATCTCTCCCTGGGGTCGAACGCAGGACGGACCCTACGACGCAGGCGGCTGCCCCGGACAGACGCGCCGGACAGAAGCGCCGGACAGAAGCGCCGGACAGACTCGGCCGGCCGACGCAGTTGACCGGGCGCCCGTAGCGCGTACCATCAGCGCTGCGGCGCGCCACTGCCCCGCCCCTGACGACAAGAAGGTTCCTGTGGCCACCATCGCCCTGACCGAGAACAGCTTCCAGCAGACCATCGAGGACAACGACATCGTCCTGGTGGACTGGTGGGCGTCATGGTGCGGGCCGTGCCGCACGTTCGGGCCGATCTTCGAGGCCGCCTCCGACCAGCACGAGGACATCGTGTTCGGCAAGATCGACACCGAGGCCGAGCAGGCCCTCGCCGCCGCGGCGCAGATCCAGTCGATCCCCATGCTGATGATCTTCCGCGAAGGCATCCTGCTGTTCGCCCAGCCCGGCGCGCTGCCCGGCGAGGCGCTCGAGGACCTCATCGGCCAGGTCCGGACGCTCGACATGGACGAGGTGCGGGCCTCGGTCACCCACGAGCACGGGCCGGGCTGCGACCACGACCACTGATTCCGGCAGTCGCCTGATCCCGGCAGTCATGGGTGCGGCCGGCGCCATCAGCGCCGCCGCACCGACCCGGTCACGGCCGGACCAACCCCAGGTGGTCGCGCAGGGTCCTACCCTCGTAGGCGGTGCGGAACACCCCGCGCCGTTGCAGTTCGGGGACCAACAACCGGGTCACCGTCTCGAACGTGCCGGGCAGGCTGGTGGCGGCGACCACGAACCCGTCGCAGGCCTCGGCGTCGAACCACTCCTGCATCTGGTCGGCCACCTGCGACGCGGTACCGACGAACCGCGGTGACTGCCGTAGCGTGGCCCGGTGACCGGCGAGGTCACGCAGGGTGATCTGCTTGCCGCCCATGTACTGGCGCACCGTCTCCACGTAGCCGTGCATCCCCGTCGCCGAGTCGAGGAAGGCGTCAGGGATGGGGTCGTCGATCTCGAAGCCGGCGAAGTCGAGGTTGGTCGCCTCCGACAACAGCACGAGCGAGGCGATCGGCTCCACCAGGTCGAGCAGGTACTGCTCCTCGGCCCGGGCCGCCTCCTCGGTCTCGGCCACGATCAGGTACACCAGCGGCAGGATGGCCACCTGGCCGGGGTCGCGGCCCGCCGCGGCGATCATGGCCTTCTGCTGGCGGTAGTTGGCCGCGGCCAGGTCGAGTTCGGGGGTGTTGGTGAACACCACGTCGGCCCAACGGGCGGCGAATGCATGACCACGACCCGACGAGCCGGCCTGGATCATCACCGGGCGGCCCTGCGGCCCCCGCGGCACGGTGAGCGGGCCGCGCACGTCGTAGTAGCGGCCGTGGTAGTTCAGCTCGTGGACCTTGTCGGGGTCGGCGAAGACCCGGTTGGCCTGGTCCCAGCGCACCGCGCCGTCCTCCCAGCTGTCCCACAGGCCGGTGACCGCCTCCAGGAACTCGTCGGCCTGGTCGTAGCGCTCGTCGTGGCCGAGATGGCTCTGCACACCGAAGTTCTGGGCCTCGGCGTCGTTCACCGATGTCACCACGTTCCAGGCGGCACGGCCGGCGGAGAGGTGATCCAACGTGGCGAACAGCCGGGCCACGTGGAACGGCGCGAAGTACGTCGTCGAGTAGGTGGCGCCGAGGCCGATGTGCTTGGTGGCCGCGGCGATCAGGGCCAGGGCCAGGCCCACGTCAAGCTTCACGCAACGGGCCCCCGACCGCACCGTCTCGGCCACCGAGTCGCCGTAGATGCCGGGCATGGCCAGCCGGTCGTCGAAGAACAGCATGTCGAAACAGCCCTGCTCGAGGACCTGTCCGATGTGTTGGTAGTAGCCGGCGGTGAGGAAGTCGGGGCTGCTGTCGGGGTGCAGCCAGGACCCGGCGAACACGCTGACGTTGCTCGCCTGCATGAACCCCACCAGCTTCATCTGGCGGGCGGTGTCGTTGGCCATGGCATCACTCCCGGCTCGGCTGGGAGCCGGCAACCGCCGACTCCGCTCCACCCGGGGACCCTAGACCGTCCGCCGCCGGCACCGCCGATGCCGACACCGCCGCCCACCGGACATCCGGCCGGCGCGGATACCGGGCCGGCGCGGCTACCGGGTCGACCATGGCTGCCACCCGACGATGGCATGCAGCGGTCCCGGGAGGCGTAGCCTCGCCCCATCATCCGACCGGTCCCCCGGAGGCCCGCCGTGCACCGCGACATCCCGCTGTCCGTCCTGGATCTGGCCACCGTCAGCGACGGGCTCACCAGCGCACAGGCCCTCGCCGACACCAGCACCTATGCCCGCCGTGCCGACGAACTGGGCTACCGGCGCTTCTGGGTGGCGGAGCACCACAACATGCCGACGGTGGCCTCCACCAATCCCCCGGTGCTCATGGCCCATCTCGCCGCGGTCACCGAGCGGATCAAGCTCGGATCGGGTGGGGTCATGCTGCCCAACCACGCACCGCTGGTGGTCGCCGAGCAGTTCGCCATGCTCGAGGCGCTGCACCCCGGCCGGATCGACCTCGGCATCGGCCGGGCCCCCGGCACCGACGGCGCGACCGCGGCGGCGTTGCGACGCTCCCCCGACGCCCTCGGGGCCGAGGACTTCCCCCAGAACCTGATCGACGTGATGGGTCTGCTCGGCGACGAGCGGGCCGAACGGGGTCTGTGGAACCGCTTCTCGGCCACCCCGCTCGCCACCAGCAGCCCCGAGATCGTGCTGCTGGGATCGAGCGGGTTCAGCGCTCAGCTCGCGGGGATGTTGGGCCTGCCCTTCGCCTTCGCCCACCACTTCGACATGGGCGGGACCACCGCCGCGGTGGAGATCTACCAGCGAAACTTCCAGCCCTCCGCGGTGCTCGAGCAGCCCTACACCATTGTCAGCGCCAGCGTGCTCGCCGCCGAGGACCACGACCATGCCCAGTGGCTGGCCAACCCCGGCCAGCTCCGCCGCTACGGCATGCGCACCGGCCGGCTGTTCCCGCTGTACCGGCCGCAGGACGCCGCCCGGCACCCCGAGATCGACGCCGCCAACAGCGTGTCGAGCTATCGCATCGTCGGCACCCCCGACGAGGTGGTCGACGGCCTGCATCAGCTCGCCGCGGCCACCGACGCCTCCGAGCTGATGCTGCACACCGCCACCTTCGACGTGGCCGACCGGGTACGCAGCCTGGAGCTGCTCGCCGCCCACTGGCCCGCCCTGGCCGGCGCCCCGAGCTGACCGCCGGGACGACCCGGACCTGCTGGGACGCACCCGTCCCGTCGGGCGGTCCGCCCAGCCACTCCCCCGAACCCGTCGGACCCGTCGTGGCAGACTGGGCGCCATGACCTCGGTAACCGCCCCGCAGATGGTGCAACTCGACCGCCATGGCGACGTGTTCGTCCTGACCCTGTGCCACGGCGACAACCGTTGGAACACCACCCTGGTCGAACAGATCAACCGGGCCCTCGACGAGGTCGAACGCTCCGATGGACCTGCCGCGTTGGTCACCGCGTCGGCCGATCCGAAGTTCTTCTCCAACGGGCTCGACCTCGAATGGCTGGCCAGCCGCGGCGAACACCCCGGCGGCGACCGCCGGGTCTTCGCCGAGGTGGCCATGGCCCTGTTCGCCCGGGTGATGACCCTGCCCATGCCGACGGTGTGCGCAGTGAACGGCCACGGCTTCGGGGCCGGGTTCATGATCGCCCTGTGCCACGACGTGCGCATCATGCGGGCCGATCGTGGCTTCCTGTGCGCCAACGAGATCGAGCTCGGCATGGCCATCCCCGAACCCGAGCTGGCGCTGTTCCGCCACAAGCTGTCGATGACGGCGTTCCACCAGACCGTGATCCTGGCCAAGCGCTGGGGCGGGCAGGAAGCGCTCGACGCCGGGGTCGTGCAGCAGCTCGCCGAGGCCGACGCAGTGCGCGCCACCGCGGTGCAGACCGCCGCCGGGCTCGCCCGTCTGGCCCGGCACCGTGACGTGATGGGTTGGATGAAGGAACGCCTCTACGGAGACCAGGCCGCCATCAACCGCCCCGAGGGGCCGGCCCACATGCTGCGCAACCTCCACCACTACGCCGAGGGGCCCAACCACCTGCGCGGTTGAGCGCGCTCAAGCCGGCTTGCGCCACAGCTCGACGAGGTTGTCCTGGCTGAAGGCGTAGCCACCCGCGGCCGGCCGGCCCTGGGCCAAGAACCGTTCGGCGAACTCGTCGCGATGGCGTTCGAAGGCAGCAGCGCGACGTGCGTCGGCACCGACCACCCGGGTCTGCATCGACGCCGGGTCGGGATGGACCATCTCGCTCCGGTAGGCGGTACGCGTCACCAGCTCCAGACCGGCCGCCCCGGCCCGCCGCAGGGCCTGCTGCGCCTGGGCGCGGACCTCGGTCTCGTCGTCGATGAGGCGGACCACCTCGAACGCGGGACCGGCGGCCACCGGCTCGACCACGTAGAGCAGGCCACCAGGCCGCAGCACCCGCGCCACCTCGACCAGCGCCGCGTCGAGGTACTCGACCGGAACGTGGTGCAACGCATAGGAGTACACCACCGCGTCGAGCTCCCCGTCGCCGAGCGGCAGCGCCTGGCCGACCCCCTCGACATACGCATCGGCATGGTCGGGATCGGCGAGGCGGGCGGCCTGCAACGGCTCGGCACCGCATTCCACCCCGGTCACCTCGGCGCCGCGCGACCGCAACGCGCGGCACAACGCCCCGCTGCCACAGCCGACGTCGACGACACGTGCCCCCGCCAGCGCAACGTGTGCCGCGAGCACCTCGTCGTGGGTTCGTGGTTGCTCGGTCCGTTGGTCCACGGTGGCAGGCTACCGGCGCCGTGATCGCCGCTCGTCGGTCCTGCCGCCGAGCGTCGCGGCGGCTTCCATCTCGTGGCGATAGGCGCAACGCACGGCGAGCGCCTCGCGCAACTCGGTCACCACGTCGTCGCGGAACTCATGGCGGTAGGTGTCGTCGGTGACCAGCACCACCGTGAAGTAGAACCCGGTGAAGACGGCCAGGAAGCCGGCCACCTGGAACAGCTGGGTGCTCACGACCAGATCACGTCCGCCCCAGGCCAGGCCGAACCACACGTCGACATGGTCTTGGTGGGTCCAGTTGGCAATCGTCGCCGCCGGCAGGGCGAAGAAACCGAACAACGACAGGAACGCCCCCATCGTGACGGCCACCAGGGTGATCTGCACCCCCTGGGTGAACAGCGACACCAGCGCCAGGTTCACCCATTGCCGCCGGCTCAGGCCCGCTGGCGGCGGTACGCCCTCGCACGGCAACACACAGGCCTCCGCCGGAGTCCCCGGCAACAGCGTCCGCACCTCGTCCCAGGTCTCGAACTGGCCGACCATCCCGATCTCCGACGGCAACCGGCTGGCCAGGAACGCCACCCCGGCCACCACGAACAGGCCCACCACCAGCGGGTAGACCGCAACCGGCAACGTGCCCGCCATCTCCCACACCTCGGCGCTGAGGAACGAGAAGGTCACGATCAGCAGCAGCAACGGCAACGCCCGCGCCACCAGCCCGCCGAGCGCGGCAAGCAGGCCGACCAGGCGTACACAGGCCCACCGCAGCAGCGGCACCAGGGCATAACTGGTGGTCACGTAGATGACCCCGAGCACCGCCAGACCCACACAGGTGGCCTGCAACGCGTCGCCCCACTGCTGGCCGAACACCAGCGACGGCAGCGCCGGGCCGAGCACGAACACCGCCAGCTCGGACCGCCCGACCCGCTGCGGCCGCTCGAGCAGCGGGTGGCGGCGGATCAGGTTGGCCACCGCCCAGGCCACCAGGAGCATCGCCAGGATGCCGAAGGCGACCGCCACGTTGCGCCAGGCCGACCAGCGGTAGATGTCCAGCGCGGTCAGCCCAGCGAGGACGTAGGCGACGATCAACGCCGGGATCGACCGGGTGAAGATGTCGCGCCCGGCGCTGTAGTCCTCGATGAAGTGCGGGACCCCTCGCCGGATGAACCATCGTTCGATATCGGCGCGCCGGACCGCCACGGTGCGGCCGAGCTCGACGACGCTGCTCGGTTCAGGGACGCTGCTCGGTTCGGCGGGCATCGAGATGCGGGGCCCGCTCAGACCGGGAAGGTCAGCGGCCGGCCGAGCCGGGTGAACAGGTCCTGCAACATGCGCAGGGTCATGCCCCAGATCACCCGGTCGCCCTCGATGGCGATGCCGGGGAAGATCTCCTGCTCGCGCAGCGGGTAGGGGTACGCCACGGCGCGGCTGGGGTCGGCGAGCTCCGCCAACGGGATCCACAAGGTGTCCGCCACCTCGTAGTTGGGTTGCAGCTCGGGCCGCGGTCCGTGCAACCAGTACCCGAACGCCGAGACCGTGATGGGTCGGGCGCCACCGTGCAGGTCGGCCAGCCGGCCGAGCCGTTCCGCCGGGCCGAGGTCGAGCGAGATCTCCTCGCGGGTCTCGCGCTCGGCGGTGGCCATGACGTGCTCGTCGGTGGGGTCGACCCGGCCGCCCGGCAGCGCCATGTGCCCGGACCACGGGTCGCCCTCCCGGCGTGCCCGCTCGATGAACAGCAGCTCCGAACCGTGCTCGCCCTCCCGGAACACCGCGGCGACCGCAGCCCGGGCCCCGGTCGGGACCGGGACCGGGTCCCGGTCCTCGTCGAAGATCTCTCGCAGCACGTTCAGTTCCACCGAAGCCGATCGTACCGAGCCGGGGGTGAACGCACCCGCCCGCCCTGGCCGGGGCACCGCTGTTCCAGTCAACCGGAGCGAGGACGCACCGGACCCGAAGAGGTGGCAGACTTGACCCTGTTGTCGATTTCTCGAGGGGGCCCACCGACATGGCTACACACAGCGACGCCGACCTGATCATCCGCAACGGGACCGTGGTGGACGGCACGGGGGCCCCGGCCCGCCGGGCCGACGTCGCCGTCAAGGGCGACCGTATCGTCGCCGTGGAACCGGCCATCAGCGGCCGGGCCACCCGCGAGATCGACGCCACCGACCGCCTGGTCACCCCCGGCTTCGTCGACGTGCACACCCACCTCGACGCGCAGTTGGCTTGGGACCCGTTGCCGACCTCGTCGTGCTGGCACGGCATCACCAGCGCCGTGCTCGGCAACTGTGGGGTCACCTTCGCCCCGGTCGGCCCGAACCAGAAGGAGTTCCTGGCCGAGATGATGGAGTCGGTCGAGGACATCCCCCGCGACGTCATCCTCGACGGTCTGCCCTGGGACTGGACCACCTACGGCGACTACCTCGGCTGGCTCGACCGCATCGACAAGGGCATCAACGTCGGCGGCCTGGTCGGCCACTGCGCACTGCGGGTGGCGGCCATGGGTGATCGGGCCATGACCGAGGGTTCCGGCACCGCAGAGGACATCGCCAAGATGGCGGCCATGGCCGAGGAGGCCATGCGCTCGGGTGCACTGGGCATCTCCACCAGCCGGACGCTGGGCCACAAGGTGCCCGACGGCCGTCCGGTGCCGGGGACCTGGGCCGAGGCCGACGAGCTGTTGGCCTTCGGTGACGTGCTCGGTCGGGTCGGCCGCGGTCTGTTCGAAGGGGCCATGCGGCTCGGCGAGCGCGACGACGAGGCGCTGACCAAGACCCGCCACGAGATCAACATGCTGGGCGAGATCAGCCGCCGTTCCGGCCGACCGGTCAGTTACGGCTTGGTGCAGTCGGACCGACGTCCCGACCTCTACAGCAAGGTCATCGAGTTCAACCTCGAGGAGAACGCCAACGGCGCCCTGCTGCGGCCCCAGACCACGGCCCGCGGCATCGGCATGATCTACAACCTGTTCAACCGCACCCCGTGGGACCGCGCCCCGGCCTGGCGCGAGATGCGCACGTTCTCCCGCGAGCAGCGCATGGCCGCCCTGGGAAACCCCGACCACCGGGCCCGCCTCGTGGCCGAGGGCGACGCCGCCAAGCTGTTGATGACCTACGAGCAGCTCTTCGTGCTGCCCGAGGGCGACGCCCGCTACGACTGCAAGGCCGAGGATTCCCTCGCCGCGCACGCAGCCCGCCGGGGTGTGTGCCCGGTCGAGGCGTTCATCGACCTGTGCCTCGAGCGCAACGGGTTCGTGAACGTCAACTACCCCATCCTCAACCACCAGCTCAGCGCGGTGGAGGAGATGCTCGACATGGACCTGATCACCCTCGGGCTCGCCGACGCCGGCGCCCACGTGGGCCAGATCATGGACACCAGCCAGCCGACCTTCCTGCTCACCTACTGGGTGCGCGAGCGTCAGCGCTGGAGCCTCGAGCAGGCCATCCGCCGGCTCACCTCCGACACCGCCGACCTGTTCGGTTTCATCGGTCGTGGCCGTCTGGCCGCCGGCAATTACGCCGACATCAACGTGATCGACTTCGAGAACCTGTCGCTGCCCCAACCGGAGTACGTCAACGACCTGCCCAACGGGGCCGGCCGCTACATCCAGGGCTCGAGCGGCTACGACTACACGCTGGTCAACGGCGAGGTGTTCATGGACCACGGTCAGCACGCCGGGGCCCTCCCCGGTCGCCTGGTGCGATCCGGCCGCTGAGCCGCCCGCAGGCATGGTGGTGTCACGCGCCCGGCAGATGTGGGAGCTGACCGAGCGCCTGCACGCCTGCTTCTACCTCGCCCCCGAACCCCGCCGCACCGCAGCGGAAGCCGGGTTGAAGGGGTTCTGGATGACCTACTTCGCCAGCCGGGCGGCGCCGATGGGCGCCGTCCGGCCCGAGGTGGTCACCGCCACGTTCTTCTACTTCTCGCCGGCGCGGGTAGAGCGCGCCATCCCCGACGCCTGGCGGTTGTGCCCACCGGAGCCGGTTCTCGCCGCCCGCTACGCCGGCGTCGACGAGGTCCTGCGGCGCGTGTACGGCGCAGACGTCGAGGACCCGGCGTTCGGTCGGGCGTCGGCGCTGCTGCGCCGGGCGTTCGACGGTGCGTCCACCCTCGGGCGGCCGCTCTACGCCGCCTGGGCCGCGCTGCCCTGGCCCGAGCAGCCCTACCTGGCCCTGTGGCACGGCTGCACCCTGGCCCGCGAGCACCGCTCCGGGGCCCACCTGCTGGCACTCGTCGAGGCCGGCCTCGACGGATGCGAATCGGTCGTGTCCCACGTGGCGGCCGACCAGGCCCCCCACGACTGGATCGAGGGCGAGGCCGGCTGGACCGCCGAGGAGGCCGACGCCGCCCGGGCCCGTCTGACGGCGCGGGGCTGGCTCGACGGCGACGGGGCGATGACCGCGGCCGGTCTGGCCGGCCGGGCTGCCGTCGAGGCCACCACCGACCGGCTCGCCGACGGGCCGTGGGAACGGCTCGGCGAGGAGACCCGGGCCGAGCTGATGGCCCTGCTCGGGCCACTGGTCGACCGGTTGCCGCCCGACGACCAGCTCGACTGGCGCGACCACTACGGACCGAACCCGGCCCCGACACCGGCCTGAACCGGGCGGCCTGGCCCGCGCTGCCCGAACCCGGCGGGCCCGAACCCGGCGGCGATCTCACGGGTGGGGGCCGGGCACCGGGACCAGCGGCGACGCAGATCAGCGGCGGCGGGAGGTGATGACCCGGTGCTTGACCCGCCAGCCGTCGGGGGTCTGCACCACGTCGTCGTAGTACGACGCCGTGCCCATCTTGCCGCCGGAGAGCATCGCCACGATCCGAAAGAACAGCTTGACGCCGTCGTCGGTCTCCTCGACGTAGATGTTGGTCATCAGGTGGGTCTTGGGGTGGGCGGCCTCGGTGTCCATGTACTGCTGGATGGCGCCGAGGCCAGCCAGCGCCGGCCCCCCGAGGTCGGTGAGGTCGAACACCGCGTCCTCGGTGAAGATCCGGGCCAGGCGGGGCCAGTCACGGTCGTCGATGGCGTCGCCGTAGCGGCCGGGCAGTTCGTGCAGTTCGAGACGGTCGGCAGGTTGCATGACGCGGCACACTACGGCGCACGCGGCCTGACGCACCGGTGACCGGTGTCACCTACCATGCCGTCCATGCCGAACGGTCTGCTCGACGGGGTCAAGGTCATCGACTTCACCCAGGCGCTGTCGGGGCCGACCCTGACCCGCTATCTCGCCGAACTCGGGGCCGACGTGGTCAAGGTGGAGGTCCCTCCGCACGGCGACATCACCCGGCTGTCCCAGACCGTGCGAAACGGGCGCAGCGGCTATTTCGTGTCGGTCAACCGGGCCAAGCGTTCCCTGTGCGTGGACACCAAGGATCCCCGCGGGCAGCAATTGGTACTCGACCTGCTCGACGGGGCCGACGTGCTGGCCGAGAACTTCCGGCCCGGCACCATCGATCGGCTGGGGTTCGGCTGGGACGTGGTGCACGCCAAGAACCCACGGCTGATCATGTGCTCGATCTCCGCCTTCGGCCAGGACGGGCCGCTGGCAAAGCACGGTGGCTACGACGGCGTGGCCCAGGCCTATGCCGGGGTGACCTCGATGAACGGCGAGGCCGGCGGGGCGCCCATCGTGGCCGGCGCGGCGATGGGCGACGTGCTCACCGGCGTGAACGCCGTGGCCGCGGTGCTCGGGGCGCTTTACCACCGCGAGCGCAGCGGCGCGGGCCAGCACGTGGCCGTGTCACTGCTCGAGTCGTACCTGCAGGCGCATGACAGCTCGATCCAGAGCTACTCGCTCAGCGGCGGCGAGGTCATCCAGACCCGTTCGGGCCGATTCCACCCCTTGGCCTGCCCCTACGGGATCTTCACCGCCCGCGACGGCTACCTGTTCATCTGCGCCGCCGCCGACCGCCATTGGCGCGACCTCTGCGCCGCGATGGACCGGCCCGACCTGGCGTCGGATCATCCCTGGGCGGTGCGGGCCACCCGCGAGCGCGAGAAGGCCGCCGTGAACGCCTTCCTCGACGCCTGGCTGTCCTCGTTGCCCTCCCGTGACGAGGCCGTCGCCCGGCTGCAGCGCCACGGGGTGCCGGTGGGCCCCGTGCACAGCATCGACGAGGTGGTGCACCACCCCGACCTGCGGGCCATCGGTGCCATTCGCCAGGCCTCGGACCCGGTCTTCGGCCACCTCGACGTGCCCGGCTTCCCCCTGCACTTCTCGGCCCTCGACGCCGCCGCCGACCGGGCCGGCCACGATCAGGAGCCGGAGGCCGCCTTCCTCGGCGAGCACAACGAGGAGATCGCGGTGGGCCGTGCCGGGATGAGCCCCGAGTACTACGCCGAACTCGTCGCCGACGGTGTGCTGCGCGCCGAACCGGTCAGCCCCCGCCCGTCCCGGCAGCGCTGAGCGTCGGCGGCGCCAGCAACGTCGTCAACACCGTTTCGAGCGCGGCTCGGGCGGCGAGCGTATCGGTGGCACCGTCCGGGCTGCGCCAGGCCACATGGCCGTCCGGGCGCACCAGCACGGCCCCGGCGTCACCGATTCCGTAGAGCGACGCCAGGTCCCGATCCTCGTCGGGATCGGCCTGCAGATCGGCGCCGAGCCGGTAGACCGCCAGGACCGGCGAACCGAGCGCCGTGGCACCCTCGGCCCATGCGGCGCCGGCGGACCCGGCGATCAACACGAACGTGGCGTCGAACAGATCGAGGGTCGAACAGGACCGGCCATCGCGGCGCACCAGCAGGTGCGGGGCCCGGTGGCCCGGACAGGCGCAGGGGGCGTACTGCCCGATGGGATCCGCAACCCTCGGCGGCTCCGTACCATCAGCTATGACGGCGCCCTCGTCGTAGTGCAGGCCCAGATCCATGCCCAGCCAGTTCCCGTACTGAGCCGAGTCGGCGACCGCCGCGGCGGCCTCCTCAGGCTTGCCGCTCTCCATCAGCCGACGGATCTTGCCCACCTTGCGGGTGTTCTCGAAAGAACGATCGGCGTTGTAGCGGGCCACCGGCCGCCGCTCGGTGTCGTAGGTGTCGAGCAGCGCGTCGCCGGCCCAGCCCCGTTCCACGAATGCCAGCTTCCAGGCCAGATTGTGGGTGTCCTGCACCCCGGTGTTCATGCCGAAGCCACCCGAGGGCGGCAGCTGGTGGGCAGCGTCACCAGCCAGGAACACCGGTCCCACCCGCATCGACTCGGCCACCGTGCAGCTCATCGTCCACGGGATGACGTCCATCACCTCGAGGCCGATCTCGTCGATCACGGCCGGGTCGGTGGCTCCGATCGAGCGCAGGATCCACGCCGCGGCCGTTTCCCGGTCGAAGTCCTCGGGACGGTGCTCCCGGGGGTCGTAGCCCAACTGGCACAGCCAACGGTCCTGCATGTCGATCTTCTGGAAGACATTCCGGTCGGGCCCCGTCGTCCAATACAACGTGGCCGGGCGGTGCTCGGTGAAGCGGGCCAGGTTCGCCCGGAACTGACAGTTGACCAAGGTGGCGAGGTCGTGGCCGCCCTCCATGGCGATGTCGAGGCTGCGCCGCACCGGCGATGCCGCGCCGTCGGCCGCAACCAACCACCGGGCCCGCAACTGCCGTTCGGTACCGTCGGAGGCCCGGCGGGTGTGCACCGTCACCCCGGCGCGACCGCTGTCGAGGGCCACGAACTCCTCCGCCCAGCGGATGTCGATCCCGTCGAGGCCGTTCACGTACCGCAACAGGACCGGCTCGATCTGGTCCTGGGAGGACAGCAGCCATGGCGCCGGCGACAACACCTCGCCCTCGACCACCGGCTGGATGTTCAGCGTGGTGCGACCGATCTCCCGACCGGCCAGGGTGTCGCAGTAGACGAACCGCTCACCCCATGCGGGCGGTAGGCACACCGCCTCGAGCTCGTCCTGGATGCCCCACTGGCGGAACACCTCCACCGTGCGCACGTTGATCGACCGGGCCCGAGGATGGGGGTTGACCTGACCACGACGTTCGACGACCACCGCCGGGATGCCGTAGCGACCGAGCAGGCCTGCCATCGACAGACCGACCGGTCCGGCCCCCACGATCACCACGGTGGTCTGCTCGATGTCCACGTCGTTCCCCCTGTAGTGCTCGACCCGAACGTACCGCGCCCGCACCTCACGCCGCTGGGGCCGCACCGGGGTGCGCGGCGGGCGATCCGCGGGCGGTTTGTAGCGAAGTGGTTACAAGGGCCCCACCACGGAACGGCCGCGACCCGAGAACATCCAGGTCAGAGCGTTGCTCCGGTCTCGATCATCGTGACGATCGAACCATTTCGCTACAAACCGACCAGACAAGGACCGCAAGCAACCTCCCGAACATCGGCCGACCCGCTGACGAGCCGAACCGAGGTTGGCCGGCGACGCTCCCCTTCCCGACCGGAAACGATTCGGTGGCGGAACGATTCGGTGGCGGAACGATTCGGTGGCGATTCGGCGAATCGACGCCGGGGCGAATCGACGCCGAGGGGGTGGCGCGCTCAGCGCAGGCGGGCGGCGCCTGCCGCGGCCAGAGCGTCGATCCGGGAACGGTCCCAGCCGAGCTCGGCCAGGACCTCCGCAGTGTGTTCGCCGGGGTTGGGCGCATGGCGGCGCAGGCCGGTGGCCATCGTGTCGTAACGCACCGAGTCCCGTACCTGACGGTATGGACCCTCGGTAGGATGGTCGACCACCGGCAGCAGGTCGACGGCAACCAGGTGCGGGTCCTCGTGGGCGTGAGCGAGGTCCATCACCGGCGAGGCGGGAATCGAATGGGCCTCGCAGAACGCCAACCACTCGACCACCGTGCGGTTCGGGGCCTGTTCCTCCACGAACCCGTAGAGCTCGCTGCTGTTGGCGATCCGGTCGGCATGGCGGGCGAAGCGGGGATCGTCGGCAAGGTCCGCCCGGCCGACGAAACCGAAGAAGTCCCGCCAGTTGGCATCGGTGTAGGGAAGCAGGCAGGCCCAGCCGTCGGCGCACCGGTACGGACGGCGGTAGGGGTTAATGGCCCGCACGTAGCCGATGTCACCCAACGGCGGCTCGAAGATGGCCCCACCGTGGTGCTCTGCCAGGTTGAACGCCACCATGGTCTCGAACATCGGCACCTCGATGGTCTGGCCCTGCCCGGTGCGTTCGCGGAAGAACAGCGCGGCCATCACCGCCTGCACGACATGCAACGCGCACACCTTGTCCGCCACCACGGCGGGCGAGAAGCCGGGGCGGCCGGTGACCCGGCCGATGAGGTCGGCGTAGCCCGACGCGGCCTGGATGGCATCGTCGTAGGCCGCCCGCCCGCCGTAGGGACCGTCCGACCCGAACCCGTTGGCCACGCAGTGGATGAGCCCGGGATGGCGACTGCGCAGGGTGGCGGCGTCGAGGCCGAGCCGCTCCAGCGCCGAGGAACGCATGTTGCTCAGCAGCACGTCGGCGGAGGCGACCAGCTCGGCAGCGGCCGCGGCCCCGGCGGGGTGCTTGAGGTCGAGGGCGACGCTGCGCTTGTTGCGGTGCAGGTTCAGGCTGAACCAGTTCATCCCCGCATGACGCAACGGTGGGGTGCTGAGGAACGCCTCGCTCTCGACCGACTCGAGGCGGATCACGTCGGCCCCGTGGTCGGCCAACATCCGGGCCGCCATCGGGCCCATGAGCACGGTGGTCAGGTCGACGACCCGAATACCGTCGAACGCGCCGCTGATCGCCCCGGACGGTGAGTCGGTGCGCCGGGAAGCAGGGTGGTCCGCAGCAGCGTGGACGGGCTCGGTCACGCCGGGGAGTCTTCCACGCCGGGCGCGAGCCGCCCATGACCCGCGGCCGGACCCGGAAGGACCGGCGCGGCCGGAGCCGGAGCCGGAGCGACAGCCGGGGCCCGACAGCTAGGGTCCGGCCCGATGGAACCGCTCACGATCCTCGACCCGGACCTGCCCATCATCGACGCCCACCACCACCTGTGGCTCGAGGGCGGCCACGGAGGGCAGCGGGCCTACACCGTCGAGCAGTTGCACCGTGACACCGCGACCGGCCACGACATCCGGGCCACCGTGTTCGTGGAGTGCCACTCGTGTTACCGCAGCGACGGTCCGGCGGAGCTGCGTCCGGTCGGGGAGATCGAGTTCGTGGCGGCGCAGGCCGCCGAAGCCCGGCGTCGCGGCGGCCCGCCGATCGCCGCCATCGTCGGCCATGCCGACCTCAGCCTCGGCGACGCCGTCCAGGACGTGCTCGAAGCGCATGAGGCCGCTGGCGGAGGGTTGTTCCGCGGGGTCCGACACACCACCGCCCACGACCCCTCACCGATGAACAACAGCACCGGCCAGGTCGGGCTGATGGCCGAACCAGCCTTCCGCGACGGGGTGCGCGCCCTGGGCCGCCTCGGCCACAGCTACGACGCCTTTTTCTTCCATCCGCAGCTACCGGAGGCCGTCGCGCTGGCCCGGGCCTGCCCGGAGGTCACGATCGTGGCCAACCACTTCGGCACGCCCATCGCCGGCGGCCCGTACCGGGGCCGCGCCGAGGAGACCCGGGCGTTCTGGCGGGGACAGATTGCCGAGCTCGCCCGCTGTACGAACGTGGTCATGAAGCTCGGGGCGATCACCCGCCCGCTGTCGGGCGATCGTTGGGACCGCAACCCGACGACCGCCACCGCGGCGGACATCGACCGGGCGTGGCGCGACGAGATCCGCTGGTGCATCGACCACTTCGGACCTGATCGCTGCCTGTTCGAGTCGAACTTCCCCGTCGACAAGCCCTGCGTCTCCTACGCCGAGCTGTGGAACGGCTTCAAGCTCGCCACCGCCGACTACGGGCCGGCCGAGCGCCGTGCCCTGTTCCACGACACCGCCGCTCGGGTGTACCGGATCGATTTCGGCTGATCGGCCCGGGCGAGACGCCGGACGCCGAGCCCAGCAGCACCACCGGGACCAGCAGCACCACCGGGACCGGCGGAACATCGGGGTCAGACCACCCGTCGGATCAGCTGACCACCGTGCGGGGTGCGCCGCCGTCGTCGGGATTCGCACGGTGCCGGCGATAGTTCGAGGTCACCCGGTCGAGCAGGCCGGACGCGGCTGCCGGGGCGGAGCGGTCGAGGTGCGAGGCCGCGATGGCCAGCCGTCCGCAACAGGCACAACCGACCGGGACCGCACCGGACACCGGCATCGGTCGTGGCGCCGACACCGTCCGCACGACCGGTTGCGGCTGCGGGGCGCCGACCGCGTCGGGACGATCCTCGGGCGCGTTGCCGCCCCCGCCGTCGGAGGTGCCGGATCGCCGGTTGGTGGACTCGGCGGACGGCGCGATCGAGCGCCGATCGGTGCTGAAGGTTCGACCAATTGATCCCAGGGAGAACGCCATGACGTCTCGACTTTCGGCGCTCCATCCATGGTGCCGGCACGATCCTTCTGGCCGGAATCGGCCTACTCGGTACATCGACAAGACCGTCACCCGCCTTGAGGAACACGTCGACGGACCCCGACCCGACGCGCAGCCCGACCCGACGCACGCGACCCGACGCACAGCCGGCCGGGCCCGCGGCGGCGATCAGTCGAGCGGTAGGAGCCGGTCGGCGAGGAGGTGGGTGTCGGCGGGGTCGCTGCAGACCAGGACCACGATGGCCGAGCGCCTCGCGAGTTGCCCGGCCAGCCACTGGCGCACGGTGGCCCTGGTCCGGCCGTCCAGTGCGGCGAGCGGGTCGTCGAGGATGACCACGGCCGCGCTGGCGATGAAGCAACGGGCCAGGGCTACCCGCTGGGTCTCACCTCCCGACAGGGTCCAACCGTCGCGTCGGTAGACCCCAGGGGCCAGACCGAGGGCCTCGAGCATCGCTTCCGCGGCTCGGCGGTCGTCGGGGCCGGGCCCGGCCGGACCCGGAGCCGCTCGTTCCGCGGCGGACACCACCGCCTGACCGCCTGACCGCCCGCCCGCCCGGTCGATCGGCGGGCCGCCCGCCTGCTCGATCACCTGGTCGATGGCGGCGATGTCCTCGGCCAGTGTCGGACGGGGCGGGAGATACGCCACCGGGCGCTCGGCCTCCGGACGCCACCGGCCCGCCGCCGGGTCGTCCCACACCCCGTCTGGCCCCACGAGCCCTCCCGAGGCCAGCCGGAGCCGGCCCGCCAGTACGCCCAGCAACGTCGACTTGCCCGAACCGACCTCGCCGACGATGCCCACAACCTCGCCGGCCGACGCCGCCAGCCTGGCCACGAGCACGAAGGCGTCCCGCTCCACCCGGCCGTCGAGGGACAACCCCGGCAGCTCGGAAGGCCCCTCGACGTCAGATCGTTCCGGCATCGCACCAGTCTGTCCGCTGCACCGGCCCGTACCCGACCCGGCACCGCCCGGCACCGAAGACCCGGCACAGACAGGCCGTGCATGCCCGGCAAACTGCGGCCCGGCCGACCACCACGGGCCGATGCCGCCCTACCGACCCCGAGGGGGCGGGGCGGCTACGGTGCCCTCGATCACGCGCCGCGACCTGGGGGAGCCGTCATGACCACACCGAGCCCAGCGCGCGCCCGCTGCGGTGGCCACGACCCCAACGGGGAGGAGCCGCTCCACCTCCGCCGGTCGACGATCGGCGAACGGCCATGACCGCAGCGGCGCAGCCAGCGGCCGAGACGGTCAAGGGCAGGGGCGCGCTCGACCTCGGCACCCTGCTGTTCGCGTCGATCGCCATCGGTATCGCCGTCACATCGATCCTCAGCGGGGTCGGCACCTCGGGCTGGGCGGTGATGGCGGCTTGTACCTTCGCCTACTCGGGAACCGGCGAGGTGGCCTACGCCTCGGTCATCGCCGCCGGCGGGGCCATGACGCCAGCGTTGGTGGCGGCCATGCTGGTCAGTTCCCGATTCGGGCTGCTGGCCATGAGCATGACCGGCAGGTGGAAAGCCCCGCTGTGGGAACGCATCGTCGTTGCCCACCTGGCCTCCGAGGTCGCCGTGGCCGCCGCCATCGAAGCCGAACCACGCGGCGAACGGGCGGCACGGCGGGCCTTCTTCGAGCTGGCGCTGTGCAACACCGCGGGCTGGATCATCGGCTCAGCCATCGGTCTGGCCCTCGGCGACGTGGTGGGCAACACCGGACGGATCGGGCTCGACGTGGTGTTCCCGGCCTCGTTCGTGGGTGCGGTGGTCAACGGCCTGCGCCGCAAGGACAGCACCGTGGCGGTGGTCGCCGGGGCCGGCGCGGCCCTGGCCCTCACGCCGGTGCTGCCGCCCGGGCTGCCGGTGCTGCTGGCCGCCGCAGCCTCCTTGCTGGCCATGGCAGCCCCGGCCGAGATGTGGCGGAAACGGGCCGCGTCGTGACCGCTCTCGGGACCCTGCTGTTCATCGTGGGCGTCTTCGCCATCCGCATGGTCGGGGGCTTCTCGCTCAGCGGCGTGCTGGCCGGCAACGAGCGCGTCACCCGCCTGCTGCTGTTGATGCCGTTGTCGATCGTGTCCGCCGTGGTAGCAGTGCAGACCTTCACCAAGGGCACCACCCTGGTCCTCGACGCCCGGGCCGTGGGCATCGCGGTGGCGGCGATCCTCTCCTGGCGCAAGGTGCCCCTGGGGGTGGTGGTCGTGATCGCCGCGCTGACCACCGCACTGGTCCGCCAACTCGGCTGGGGCTGACCGGGACGATCTCCCCGACCTCGGGCGAGGGCAGCACCGCAGCGTGCCAGGATGCGCCATGGCCCGTCACCGTCCGCATCGCCGGCCGCGTCGCCGTTCGGTGCCTGGCGGTACCGGACGCGACGGCTGGGCCAGCCGCATCGGGTTCTTGCTGGCCACGATCGGATCGGCCATCGGCATCGGGAGCATCTGGAAGTTCCCCTACGAGGTCGGCGCCAACGGCGGTGGGGCGTTCGTGGTGGTCTACGCCCTGGGGCTGGCGCTGGTCGTGGGCCCGCGGCGGCGACGTAGGCTCCGCCCATCACCGACCGAACAGACCGGAATGGAGCAACCCCATGGCGCTGCATCCCAAGGGCGTGAACCACCTCGCCATCTCCACCAACGACATGAAGGGCCAGCTCGAGTTCTTCTGCGACGTGCTGGGATGCCCGCTCAAGGCCCTGTACTGGATGCACGGCGTGGCCAACACCTTCCACGGCTTCGTCGAGCTCTCCCCCGAGAGCTACGTGGCCTTCGTCCAGAGCCCCGAGAACCCCGACACATGCGAGATCGGGGTGACCCATGCGGGCAACCCCACCGGCACCACCACTGCCGGCACCATGCAGCACGTGTCCTTCCACGTCGACACCTTCGACGAGCTGCTCGCCATGCGCGACCGCATCCGGGCGCGAGGCGTGCCGGTGCTGGGACCGCTCGACCACGGGATGATCCAGTCGATGTACTTCGCCGGACCCGAGGGCCTGGTACTGGAGATCACCTGCGGCAGCGGCATCGACCCCGACCAGTGGGTCGATCCCGAGGTGGTCGAGCTCTGCGGCATCTCCGCGGACGAACTGGCCCGTCTGCGCCAGCCCGAGGCGTTCGAGCGACCGGCCACCGCCGTGCCACAGCCACCACGCAACCCGGCGAAGCCCGTCCTGGTCTACCCGCCGGCGATCTACGACCGGGTGCTGGGGGCCGGCGACGACGAGGTCTGGGAGCGCTTCAGCGAGACCACCCCACCGGTCCCGCCCCGCTCGTGAGCGTCGCATCGCCCGGCGAGGACGCGCCGCTGGTGGTCCTGGCCGGCCCGGCGGACAGCTACCGGCTGGGGGCGTTCCGACGCGCCGCCGCGTCGCTCGGCGCCTCGGTGGTGGTCGTCGGCGACCGGCCCCACCCACTCGACGGCGCAGCGCGCCATGCCGTGTTCGCGCCGACCTGCACCACGCCGACCTACACCACCCGCGACGTGCTCGCCGGCCTGCGACCGGATGCGGTGATCGCCACCGATGCGGTGGCCACGGTGTTCGCTGCGGCAGCCGGGACCGCGGCCGGTCTGCGCAGCAACAGCCCCGATACCGCCGCCGCAGCCGGGGACAAGGGCCTCCAGCGGCTCGCAGCTCGCCGGGCCGGGGTCCGCCAACCCGACTTCGTGCTGGCGGGCGGCGACCACGATCTCGCCACCGCGGCCCTCGCCGTGGGCCTGCCGGCAGTGGTCAAGCCGCTGCGGCTGACCGCCGGCCGCGGGGTGATCCGGGTCGAGGACCCCCTCGACGCCCGCGCCGTGGCCCCGCTGGTGCGCGAGCTCGGCGGCCACGACACGGTGCTGGTCGAACGGTTCGTCCCGGGCGGCGAGATCGCGCTCGAGGGCCTGCTCGACGACGGCCGGCTGCACGCGCTGGCGGTCTACGACAAGCCCGACGCGCCGCAGGGGCCGACCTTCCCCGAGACGATGCTGATCACCCCCAGCCTGCTCCCGGCAGCCGCGCAGCGCCGTCTGGTGGCCGACACCGCGGCGATCTGCGCCGAGCTGGGCTTGCGCCATGGCCCGGTACACGCCGAGTTCCGCATCGACGACCGCGGACGCGCCTGGTTCCTGGAATTGGCGGCCCGCACCATCGGTGGCCGCTGTGCGTCGATGCTGCGCTTCCGCCGCCCCGTCGGCGGCGCGGCCCGTACGCTCGAGGAACTGGTCCTGCGCCAGGCCCTGGGCCTGGAGTTCGACCACGAACCGGCCGACGCAGCTGCTGGGGTGTGGATGATCCCCATCACCCACTCCGGGCGGCTCGTCGCCGTCGAAGGGGCCGACGAGGTGGCTGCGCTGCCCGGCATCACCGAGGTGGTCCTCGACGTCGTGGTCGGCGAGCGGCTCGAGGCGCTGCCGCGCGGCGATCGCTACCCGGGCTTCGTGTTCGCCCGGGGCGACGATCCCGCCGAGGTGCACACCGCGCTGGCCAAGGCCGCCGTCACGCTCCGGCTCGTGATCGAACCGGAACGCTGACCGCGGCGCAGGAACATACCGGCCGGCACCGCCATACCGGCCGGCACCGCCATACCGATCAGTACGGGTTGAAGTTGAGCTTCAGGCCGGGACGGGGCCAGGTCACCTTGCGCAGGGTGCCGGTGAGCGAACCGGTGATGTAGGCGGTGCGCAGGTCGGGCCCGCCGAAGCAGATGTTGGTGGTCAGCACGTCGCCGGTCGGCACGTGCACGCTCGAACCGTCGGACGGGTCGATATCGGTGATCCCCCCGTTGCGGATGGTGGCCACACACACGTGGCCGGCGGCGTCCACGGCCAGGCTGTCGAGCAGCTGCTCGCCCGGCAGGCCGATCACCAGCTCGCCCCGGGTCTTCTTGCCGAAGGTTGCCTCGAGCTGACCGGGACCGCTCAGCTTCCAGCTGCGCACCCGCCCGGTATGGGTCTCCGCCACGTAGACGACGTCCTCCGCTGGCGACAGGCCCACCCCGTTGGGACCCTCGATGGGGAAGATCACCTCGCGCACCTCGGACCCGTCGGGCTTGGCGTAGTAGAGGCCGCCGCGATCCACCGAACGCTCGTGGGTTTTGCCGTGGTCGGTGAACCAGAAGCCACCGGTACGGTCGAAGACGATGTCGTTCGGGCCCTTGAGCGGCACCCCGTCGACCTCGGTGTACAGCGTCTGCACCGCGCCGGTGGCGACGTCGACGGCCTGGATGGACCCGCCCACGTAGCTGTTGAGGGTCTCGGCGATGCGGACCTTGCCGTCACGGATCTCGGTGTCGAACCCGCCGTTGTTACACACGTAGATCCGGCCGTCGGGCCCGAACGCCGCGCCGTTGGGGCCACCCCCGGTCTCGGCCACGGTCTCCACCCGGCCGTCGGGGTACACCCGGCTCAGCTTCCCGGCGGCGATCTCCACCAGGATCACGCTGCCATCGGGCATGGCGATCGGCCCCTCGGGAAAGGCCAGGCCTTCGGCGATGATCTCGACGTCACTCATACAGTCCCCCAACACACGGTCAACGACCCCGGGCGCACACGCCCGGGCCTCGGTCGGCGGGGATCCTAACGAGCCGGGACCGCCTCGGCATCGAGCCGGATAACCACCGGCCGGTCGACCAGGGCCAGCGTGGCCGTGGTGGCCAGGGCGGCGGCCACCATGGCGAACAGGATGGGCGCCCGGTGGGTACCGGTGGCGTCGGCCAGAGCGCCACCGGCCACCGGGCCGATGAACCCGCCGATGCCGGAACCGAAGTAGACCAGGCCCAACACGGCGCCGAGGCCGCTCGCCCCGAACAGGCGGATGACCACCTCCGGCCCGAGCGCCACGAACCCGCCGTAGGAGATACCAAGCAGTACGGCAAAGGCCACGAGCAGGCTGTAGCGGCTGCCTGCCAGCAACCACACCAGGTACGCCACCGCCTGGGTGCCCAGGCACAGCTGGTACATGCGCACCGGGTCGAGCCGCCCCGACAGCGCGGTCAGGCCCAGTCGTCCACCGATGCTCGAGGCCCCGATCAGCCCCACCAGCAATGCCGCCTTGGCCGCGGGGACATCGTCCTGCTTGGCGAAGGACACCAGGAACGTGAACGGGATGTACAACGCCGCCGACATCAGCAGGCCCGACACGAACAGCAGCCGGAACGGCCCGGTGCGGCTCACCGCCCGCAGATGCGCCGCAGCCCGGGTCGGACGCGGGACCGGGGGCCGTTCCACCAACACCGCCACCACAGCCAGGCCGACCGCCCCGACCGCGGCCAGGATCACATCGGTCCGACGCCAGCCGTAGGCGTCGATGAGCCGTGCGGTGCTCGGCGAGAAGATCAGCGTGCCCAACCCGCTGCCCGCAGCGGTCACCCCGAGGGCCTGGGCCCGATGCCGTTCGAACCACGCCCCGGCGGTGGCGGTGAGCGGCGTGACCCAACAGCCGCAGCCCATCCCCACCCCCAGCCCGTAGGTCACGTAGCCGAGGGTCAGGCTGTGCACCTGCGAGGTGGCCAGCAGGCCGCCGCAGAACAGCACCGCCCCCACCAGCACCATCGTCCGGGGCCCGAACCGGTCCGCCAGCGGGCCGGAGATCGCTCCGAAGCCGAAGAACAGCAGGATGGTCAGCGAGAACACCAGGGCAGTGGCACCGCGGCCGGAGCCGAACTCCGCGGCCATGGCGTCGAAGAAGGCCCCGAAGGAGTACACGGTGCCGAAGCCGATGACGTTGGCCAGGGCAGCGCCGGCGACCACCCGCCAGGCACGTGGCGAGTCCAGGTCAGCAGGCATCGCCGCAGTCTGCCCTACCCGCCGACCGGGCACACCGCAGATGGGTTCGGCGCGATGGTCGGCTCGGCCGGGCCGCTGCGGGCCGTGACGTCGGCCTGACGGGCCGCGGCCCGGCCGGCGGCGGCACGGCCGTGGGGGTAGACGAACCAGATCACCAGCGCCCCGGTCAGCACGCACAGGCCCAGGAACCCGAAGGCCCGGTCGAAGGTGGCCAGCGTCGCGGTCGGGCCCACGATGGCCACCACCGCGGCCGCCCCCATCGCCGAGGCCAGATGCCGGGCGGTGTTGAACGCTGCGTTGACCTGGCCGAACGCCGCGTCGGGCACGCCGACCAGCGCCGCGGTGTTGAGCGGCGCGGTGGTCAGCCCGAACCCGCAGGAGAACAGCAGGATGCCCGGCAGCAGCTGGCGGACGTAGGACGGTTCGGGGCCGAGCTGGGTGACGAACCACACGACGCCGCAGATCGGCAGCAGCGAACCCAGCGAGATCAGCGCCCGAGGCCCGTACCGGTCATTGAGCCGGCCCGCCACCGTGGCCCAGATGAAGTTGTTGGCCGGACCGGCCGAGATGGCCAGGCCGGTCTTGAGCGGCGAGTAGCCCCACATCCGGCTCACGAACAGCGGCCACACCAGCCAGATCGACATCCCCGCCGCCGCCAGGAACAGGTTGGCGAGGTTGGCCGACCACACGGTTCGCAGCCGCATGACCTCGGGATTGAGCAACGGCTCGGGGTGGGTGAGGCAGCGGCGCCACAGCAACGGCAGGCCACCGATGCCCGCCACCAGGGCCACGACCACGATCGGGTCGAACCAGCCCAGCGGCGCGCTCTGGCTGATGGCGAACACCAACGAGGCCACGCTGATGCTGCCCAGGGCGACGCCCAGGTAGTCGAGTCGGCCGCCGGTGGCCGGGGCCTTGCTCTCGGGCAGCAGCCGCGGTCCGATCAGCAGCATCAGCACCAGCACCGGCACGCCGATGAGAAACACCGCCCGCCACGACCACCACTGGATGGCCAGCGCCGACAGGCTCGGCCCCGATGCCGCGCCGACCGCGTTGGCCGACGCCCAAGTGGCCACCACCCGGCCCCGGTAGGCCAGCGGGAACATGGGCAGCGCCACCGACAGCGACGCCGGCAGGGTGAACGCCGCGGCTGCGGCGGAGGCGAACCGGCAGACGATGAGGGCACCGGCGGTGGGTGCCGCGGCCGAGGCCAACGAGGCCACCAGGAACCCGGCGCAGGCCCACAGCAGCACCTTGCGCCGTCCCAATCGGTCGGCCAGGCGGCCGCCGACCAGCAGGAACGACGCCAGGCCGATCCCGTAGGCGCTGATCGTCCAGGACAACACCGAACGCGGGGTGTCCGGCCAGGTGGCCTCGAGCTGGGTGAAGGCCAGGTTCATCCCGGCCTGGTTGATGGCCACCACCGTCGCGGCCGCCGACGCCGCCACCAGACCCCACCACGCCCGCCTGGTGGGCACCTCCGGGGCGATGATCTGCACGGACGGATCACCCGGACCCGGCTGGTCGGGCGCGCCGGGCGCGCCGGACAGGACGCGCTCGTCGGACAGGAGGGACTCGGCCTGGTGCTCGTGCGGGCCGGGCGCCTCGACCGGACCGGACTCGGTGCCAGGGTTCAACGGTGGACGTTCGGCGGCCATCAGCGCTTCGCCGGCTTGTAGAACGGGGCTTGACCGGCGCCGTGGTCGGTCGCGTCGAGGACCGCAGCCACGCCGGCGAGCTCCCGCAGCAACGGGGCCACGCCCTGGTAGAGGGTGACCTCGGCCATCGCGCAGCCCTGGCACCCACCGGCGAGCCGGATCGTGGCCACGCCGTCGGCGTCGACGCCGACCAGCTCGATCGTCCCCCCATGCGCGGCAATGGACGGCCGGACCTGCTGGTCGAGCACCGCCTCGGCGCGTTCGACCGGCGACGACTGCGGGTCGGGTGGGGCCCCGCCGTCGCGGCGCAGCCCCAGGCCCAGCCAGGCGCCGGGCGAGCCGACCGGGCCGTCGTCGGTCAGGTCGCCGCCCCGGGCGATGACCATGGCCCGGTCGCCCTCCGGCACCGACCCGACTGCGTTGGGCCCGGTCCCGCCGGCGGCGCGGGTGCCACCGATCGCCAGGGCCGCCTCGAGGTCCGCGATCAGGTCGTCAACCTCCTCCAGGCCGATCGAGCACCGCAACAGGTCGGCCGGGACCGGGGTGGAGGGACCTTCCACCGAGGCCCGGTGCTCGATGAGACTCTCGGTGCCGCCGAGCGAGGTCGCCCGGCCGAACACCCGCACGGCCGCGGCGACAGCGATCGCCGCGTCGGCGCCGCCGTGGACCCGCAGCGACAGCATGGCGCCGAACCCGCCCTGCATCTGGCGGCGGGCGATGTCGTGGCCGGGATGGGACGGCAGGCCCGGGTAGAGCACCTCGGCCACCGCAGGATGACCGGCAAAGTGCTCGGCGATGCGCTGTGCCGCAGCGACCTGGTGGTTGACCCGCACGTGCAGGGTGCGCATGCCCCGCAGCAGCAGCCACGCCTCGAAGGCCCCCATGACCGCGCCCTGCTCGCGTCGCCAGGCCCGCAGGCGTTCCCAGTAAGGGTCCTCCCGTCGGGTGACGAGCGCCCCGGCCAGGACGTCGGAGTGGCCGTTGAGGTACTTGGTGGCCGAGTGCATGACCAGGTCTGCCCCGTGCTCGAACGGCCGGGTCAGGACCGGGGTGGCCACGGTCGAGTCCACCACCAACCGGGCATGGTGGCGGTGGGCGAGCTCGGCCAGGGCCGCAATGTCGGCCAGCTCCCAGGTGGGGTTGGCCGGGGTCTCGATCCACACCAGCCGGGTACGGCCGGGCCGCATCGCCGCCCCCACCGCATCCACCGAGCGGGTGTCGGCCAGCGTGACCTCGATCCCCCAGGTGAGGGCGAAGGTGGCCAGCCACTTGCGCAGCCCCCAGTACATGACCCGGGGCACCACCACGTGGTCGCCGGGCACCAGCACCGCGAACGGGGCGGTGGCCGCAGCCATGCCGGAGGAGAACAGCAAGGCCGACGGGCCACCCTCCAGCGCGGCGAGCAGCTGTTCGGGGGCGTCGTAGGCGGGGCTGTCGGCCCGGGCGTAGCCACGTCCGTCGGGGAAGCTGTTGTCGGCGTTGCGCTCGAAGGTGGTCGACGGGTGCAGCGGCGGGACCAGCGCCCGGGTGGCCGGATCGACCCGGCCGAGGCCCTGCGCGGCCAGGGTCTGCGGGCTGACCTCGGGCGGAAGCGGCATCCGGCCACGCTAGAACCCCCGACCTCCGCCGGTCCCAACCCAGCCGCTGCGGCCCGTGCCGGGCCTGGTGGGTGGACCTCCGACATTCAGCGGCGGCCGGATCGCCTCACTAGGGTCGTTGCCATGGACCCGCTCGAAGACGCACGCCGCTATTCGGTCATCACCGACGACGCCCTCAACTCCCTGCGCCGGCTCATCGGCGTGCCGATCACCGAGACGGTGGAGCCGTGGTGCTACGAGGTCAGCCGTGACAACATCCGCCACTACGCCCACGGCATCGGTGACGACAACCCCCTGTGGTGCGACCCCGCCTACGCCGCCGCAGGGCCGCACGGCGGCATCGTGGCCCTGCCGTCGTTCATCTTCCCGTTGAACCGGGTGCTGTCGGGCTACGTGGGCGGTCTGCCCGGCATCCATGCCATGTGGGCCGGCGCCAACCTGACCTGGCACGACTGGTTCCGCCGCGGTGACGAGGTCGAGGTCACCGCCCACCTCAAGGACCTCGTCGAGCACAACACCCGCTTCGCCGGGCGGGCCATCCAGCAGATCTACCACGCGGAGTTTCGCAACCAGGACGGCACGCTGGTGGCCGAGGGCGAAAGCTGGTGCTTCCGCATCGAGCGCGACACCGCCCGGGAGCTGGGCACCAAGTACGACGCAGCCAAGGCCAGGGAGCCGTACCGCTACGACGAGGAGATCCTCGAGCGCATCTGGTCGCTGTACAAGGCCGAGGAGGTGCGCGGCGCCGAGCCCCGCTACGTCGAGGACGTCAAGGTCGGTGACGTGGTGCCACCCATCGTCAAGGGCCCGATGACCGCCACCGGCTTCATCGCCTACGCCCAGGGCTGGGGCGGGCTGTACATCCGGGCCAACAAGCTGGCGTGGAAGCAGCTCGAGAAGCACCCCGGCCTCGGTCTGGCCAACGGGGTGGGGATCCCCGACGTGCCTGAGCGGGTCCACTGGGAGAACGACCTGGCCACCGACGTCGGCACGCCCGCCGCCTACGACTACGGGCCTGAGCGCTGCTCGTGGCTCACCCACCACGTCACCAACTGGATGGGCGACACCGGTTTCCTGCGCCATCACAACAGCGAGATCCGCCGTCACAACCCCGTCGGCGACTGGATGACCATCGAGGGCACCGTCACGGCCATCAAGGCCGACACCGACGGCACCCCGCTGGTGGAGATCACCCAGCAGGCCCACCAGCAGGACGGCGAGCTGTCCGCCACCGGCGTGGCGCTGGTCCGCCTCCCGTCGCGGGGCTGAGCTCCGACCGATGGGGGCAGGCCCCGACGACCCGACCGACCGGTTCGACCCGGCGGACCTGCCCCTGTTGGACTTCGACCCCGACCCGTTCGCCTATGTCGACCCCGGCCGTCATCGTGGCCGGGCCGAGCTGCCCGGCCACGCCGTCATCTGCTTCTTCGACGAGGTGGTACGCGCCGCGGTCGGCGACCGCAAGCCCGACTACAAGCTCCGCTGGGAGCACGGGATACACGGCATCTGGGCCATCGAGCACGACGGCAGGCCGCTGACCATCTGCCATCCGGGCTGTACCGCTCCGTTGGCCGCCGCCAACCTCGACGCCCTGGTGGCCATGGGCTGCACCAAGGTGATCGCCTGCGGCGGGGCGGGCACGGTGGCCGCCGGCTTCGACGTCGGCCATGCGGTGGTGGTCACCGACGCGGTCCGCGACGAGGGCACCAGCTACCACTACCTGCCGGCCACCGCGGGCCGGACCGTGGCGTCGAGCCCCGAGGCCCGCGCCGCGCTCGAGGCCGAGCTCGTCGCCCGGGGAGTTCCCTACGAGCTGGGCCGTACGTGGACCACCGACGGCATCTTCCGTGAGACACGGGCCAAGGTCGCCCGCCGCAGGGCCGAGGGATGCCTCACCGTCGACATGGAGGCATCGGCCCTCTTCGCCGTCGCGGCGTTCCGCGGGGCCACCATCGGACAGGTTCTCTACTGCGGCGACGACCTGTCCACCGAGACCTGGGACCATCGCGGCTGGGACCGCGCCGTCGGGGTCCGCCAGCGCCTCTTCGACATCGCCTGCGGGGCCTGCCTGCGCCTGTGAGCGGCCGGAACCCGGACCGCGCCAGGCCCGGCCGCTGCCCGGCCGACCCCACCGGAGCGACCGACCCGGCCGACCCCTCCCCGACCGACCCAGCGGCCGAGCCATCCGCTGCGGTGCGCTACGGTGCCGTCCGTGGCACCTTCGTTCCGTCTCGGGCTCATGTACGACTGCCGGATCCGGCCCGGCAGCAACGTCTCCATGCGCGACGTCTACGCCGGCGTGGTCAACCAGACCGCCTTGGCCGACAAGCTCGGCTTCGACTTCGTGTGGTTCACCGAGCACCACTTCGTCGAGGACGGCTACCTGCCCGCCTTCCAGCCCATGGCCGGAGCCGTGGCGGCGGTGACGGAACGCATCCGCATCTCCAACGACATCGCCCTGCTCCCGCTCTACCACCCGATCCGCCTCGCCGAGGAGCTGGCGGTGCTCGACCAGCTCTCCAACGGCCGGATGGAGTTCGGCATCGGCATGGGCTACGTGCCCAAGGAGTTCGAGGCGTTCGGCCATTCGGTCAAGCACCGGGTCTCCCTCACCGAGGAGGCCATCGAGATCATGAAGCAGGCCTGGGGCGACGGGCCGGTGAACTTCTCGGGCAAGCGCTACCAGATCAGTGGGGTCGAGGTGTTCCCCAAGCCGATCCAGGCCGGCGGCCCGCCGCTGTGGATCGCTGCGATGAAGGAAGCCGGCGCCCTGCGGGCCGCTCGCTACCGGACCCACCTGCTGCCCCAGGGCAACCGGGCCGAGGTGCTCGACCCGTGGCGACAGGCGGTCATCGCCGGCGGCGGGAACCCCGACGACTTCCGGGTGGGGGTGGCCCGGGGCATCCTGGTCACCGACGACCCCGAGCGTGACTGGCCGGCCATCCGCGACGCCGAGCGGTACAAGATGGGGGTGTACGAGCGGTTCTTCACCGAGACGCCGGACACCTACACCTTCGCCAAGCGAGACGCCCAGCCCATCCCCCAGACCTGGATCGTGGGCGATGCCGATCATGTGGTGAACGAGATCAACGCCTTCCGGGCCGAGTACGGCGTGACCGACATCGGCATGGCCGGCCTACCGCCGGGGATCGACCCCGAGTTCATGGCCGCCAACCTCGAGCGCATCGCCACCGACGTCCTGCCGCGCCTGCGCTGACCGGGCCCGGCTGACCTAGCCCGGCCCGGCTGACCTAGCCCGGCCCGGCTGACCCGGCCCGGCTGACCGCACGAGGCCACGGTGATGTCTCCAACAGCGACGCCCGGGGCCGATGGGCACCGGGCGTCGTCGTGCGTGGATGCCATCAGCCCTCGGCGGCCTGCTTGACGTTGGTCAGCATCGTGCTCACCGAGGCCTTGACCCCCTCACACCAGTTGGCGACCGCAGTCTCGCCACCCCGAGCAATACCATCCGGTACGGTATGGAGTCGGTAGTGCTCGCCCAAGCGGGTTCCGCCGGCGGTGGCCTCGAGGCTGTAACGCCAGTGGGCGATGTTGGCCTCGCGCCCGAGCGTCCAGAAGCCGAACTCCTGGCCCGGCGCCGCCTCGGTGACTTCCACCTTCGCCTTCCACTCCATCTTGCCGGCCTTGTTGTGACCCTCGAACCAGTCACCGACGTTGCCACTGCCGCCGTCGAGCCATTCGCCGCCGACGTTCTGGGTGGACCATTCGCCATAGCGGGCCATGTCGGACACCAGCGCGTACACCGCCTCGGGCGGCGCGGCGATCTCGGTGAAGTCATCGTGGGAGAAGATCGGTTCGCTCATGGCGCGTAGCGTACGTCGGATCCTCCCGACGCGACGGGCCTCCGGCGCGACGGGCCTCCGGCGCGCCGGCTGATCCGGCTGATCCGGCTTGTAGCGAAGTGGTTCGCACCGCACCGCCACTCGGACGCGACCTCCACGAACATGCTGGTCAGCGTGTCGCGCTGCGAAGCATCCAACCGACGCCGAACCAGTTGGCTACAAACCGGATGCGAAACGGCCGTCCGGAGCCGAACCCCTTCGACCCACCGGCCCGACCCACCACACCGGCGTACACCGAATCGCCGCCGAATCGCTGCGGCCTCGTTTCGCCGAATGCCACCGAATCGCCGGCGAATCGGCACGAGAGCGTTTCACCGAATCGACGACGAATCGTTGCTCGGGTTCAGCCAGCGACGGGGGCTGCGGCCGCCGAGCGTTCGGCCGGTACATAGCTGTGCCATCCCGAAGCAAAGATCACCGCCCCCAGCGCCGCCGACAGCGCGGCCACGGCGTACGCCGCCACATACCCACCGGCTTGGTCATGGACCCATCCCAGAGCGAAAGGGCCGATCGCTACGCCGGCGGTTACCACCAGTTGCGACGCCGCGAAGATCTTGGCGTAGGAACCGGGTCCGAAGTATTCCGACAGCAGCAGCGGGTGCAGCAGAAGCGTGTTACCCACCGTCATCCCGGTCAGCACCGCCGCCGCCAGCAGCGCCGGCCGACTGAACGACACGGCCACCGCCGCCCACCCCAAGCCCTGCGCGGCGTAACAGCCGAGGGCGAAGCGGCGACTGCCCAGACGGCTGGCCAGCGGCGCACCGGCCAGACGACCGGCCAGGCCCATGATCGTGACCAGCATCAGACACAACCGGCCGGTGGCCTCGTCGGTGCGCTCGGACGCAGCGTTGAACAGCTGGGCGATACCACCGACCTGGGCCAGCTGGGAGAACATCAGGGTCACCGTCACCGTGGCGAATGCCCGGGAACGGATCGCCCGGGCGTAGTCCCAACTTGGCGCGACCACCGCCGCTTGGCCGGGCAACGGTGCGGCGTCCCCGTCCGGTCGCAGTCCCATGGCCGACGGGTCGGGGCGCAGCAACAGCACGGGGATCGGGACGGCCAGCACCAGGTACAGCAGGCCGAGCTTCGGCATAGCTGCGCCGAGACCCTGACGGCCGATGATCCACGACGCCAGCGGGGCCACCAGCAACCCACCGGTGGTCAACCCCGAGATGGCGATGGCCAACGCACCGGCCCGGCGCCGGTGGAACCACCGGGTCACCAGGGTGGTACCGACCACGAGCGAGTTCAGTGCCGTGGCACAGCCCAGCAACGCGTACAGGGCGTAGATCTGCCACACCTCGGTGGCCCCACCGAGCAGCGCCAACGCCACCGCGGCACCGAGCGCACCCGCCACGATCATCGGCCGGGGGTCGCGTCGGTTGACCAGCCGGGCCACCACCAGACCGATCGGCCCGCCCAGCGCGTAGGAAAGGGCGGTCGCCCCGGAGATGGCGGCGATGGAGAAGCCGCGCTCGTTGACGAAGGCGCGCAGGTACACCGACAGCCCGTAGAAGGCCAGGCCGGAGACCGGCAGGCACAGGACGAACACGCCGGCCACCACCAGCCAGCCGTAGAAGAACGGAAGCCGTGCGACCCGGGAACGGACCGCGGGCTCGCTCACTGCAGCGCGTAGACCTCGTAGGTCGGGCCCGACGCGTCGATCGAGCCGATGCCCACGGCCTGGACGTTGTTGAGCCAGGTATAGCGCTCGTCACCGGTCTCGAAGTACGGGGCGCTGCGAGCCTGCCCGTCCACGACGATGCCGCCGTAGTACATGTAGATCACGGCGTCGTCGTCGGTGACCAGCACCAGGCGGACGTCGAGCCGGAAGGACTTGTCGGGCCGCACCGTGACCCAATCGCCACCGGTCACCGGGGCGACGGTCCCGCGGACCTTGGGTCCTTCGAAGGTGCCACCGGCCACCGCGGCGATGATGCGCCGGCCTGCGGGGCCACCGCGGACCTGGTAGGCGGCAGACGTGTCGGCCTGCAGTGCCAGGGTGAAGAGGTGCTCGACCGGGAGCGAGGAAGCTGCCATGGGCACGCACCATAGCCGCCGACCGGGACGTACCTAACGGTATGTCGAACCCACCACCCGCCCGGACCCGACGCCCCCGCAGACCGGATCGGGCCGGACGCCGGGACAGGACCGGACCGGGTCGTTCGTGTGGACGGTCCTCAGACCTTGTCGGGCGGCGGGCGTCGAAGCGCCAGGACCAGCAAGCCGAACGAGCCGAGGGCGATCAGCATGGCCAGGATCTGGGCGACGCGGTAGGTGTTGGTGGCGTCGATCAACCACCCGGCCGCCGGGGGGCCGCCCAACGCACCGATGCCCGACCCGGTGTAGAGCAGGCCCACGATCCCGCCGAGGCCGGCCAGGCCGAACAGGTTCGCCGCAACCGCCGGCGACAGCGCGACGTACCCGCCGTAGGAGATCCCGAGCACCAGGGCGAACACCACCAGCATGGCGAAGGATCCACCGGCCACCATCCAGATGGCGAAACTGCCCGCCATGGTGAGGAAGCACACCTGGTAGAGGCGCAACACCCCGAGCCGGCCACCGATCGCCCCGAGCACCAACCGGCCCGACATGCTGCCGATGCCCAACACCGACACCAACGTGGCGGCGGAGGTCTTGGCGATGCCCTGCTCCTCCGCGTAGCGGATCAGGAACACGAAAGGCACGAACAGGGCGATCCCCATGAACAGCCCGGACAGGTACAGCAACCGGAAGCTCCGTTGGCCGAACAGCTCCCGCGGGGTCGCCGCCCGCATTGCGCCGACGGCGAGCGGCGCCCGTTTGGCCAGACCTGCGGCCACCAGCAGACCGACCGCCACGATCACCGCCAGGATGCGATAGGTGTTGCGCCAGCCGTAGGCATCGATCAGTGTCCGGGCCAGCGGCGCGCCGACCACGGTGCCGAAACCCACCCCGGCGGACGCCACCCCCAGGGCGGTGGCCCGCTGCCGCTCGAACCAACCGCTCACCAACGTCACCAGCGGGACGTAGCCGCAGGCCACGCCGATCCCGACGCTGACCCCGTAGGTGAGATAGCCGATCTCCATGCGGTCGACGTACGACGTCGCCCACAGGCCACCGGCGATGAACACCCCGGCCGCCACCGCAAGCGGACGTGGTCCGAACCGGTCCGCGAGACGACCGGTGAGCGCCCCGAGGACGAACAGGAAGAAGATCGTCAGCGAGAAGATGAAGGCGATCGAGCTCTTGCCTGCACCGAAGTCATCGGCCATCGCACCGAAGAACGACCCGAACGAATAGACCACGCCGAACATGCAGCTCAACGCGATGGCCACACCGGCCACCACGAACCAGCCCCGGGCCGAGTCGACCCGGTCGCCGGTGGCCGCGCTCGCCGCCGGCCCGGTCCTCACGGTCACGCTCGCGCCGGACCCGGTCGGCCCCTCGGACGCGGCGCCAGCCAGGTCATTCCCCTCGCTTGCCATCGTCGCAACCTATCGGTCCTGCCCGCAAGGCGCCCGGAGACCGCTATCGCCCGATGGGCTCAGCCGGCCGACTTCGGTTCGAGGCGTAGGCAGACCGAGTTGATGCACCAACGCTGATCGGTCGGGGTCGGGTAGCCCTCGCCGTGGAAGACGTGGCCGAGGTGCGACCCACAGCTCTGGCAGCGGACCTCGGTCCGGGGATACCCGAGCAGATGGTCGACGAGCAGCACGACCGCATCGTTCTCGGTCGGGGCGTAGAACGACGGCCAACCGCAGCCGCTGTGGAACTTGGCGTCGCTGCGGAAAAGCTCGGCGTCGCAGGCCCGGCAGTGGTAGACGCCCTCGGTCTCGGTGTTCTCGTACTCGCCGCTGTACGGCGGCTCGGTACCGGCCTGGCGCAGCACGTGGAAGGCCAACGGCTCCAACGAGCGGTGCAGCTCGGCATCGTCGAGCTGGACCGGGTACGGCGCGCCGTCGGGCCGCTGCTTGGGGAGCTCGTGCATAGGAACCTCACGCGTCGACGTCGATGGGTGGTCTCCGCCAGCCTAGAGGCAGCGCCCGGCACGGGGCGGTTGCCGAGCGTGCCACCCCCGCGCGATCGTCGCACCGGCCGCGATAGGGGCCGCCGCGCCCCCGGCGGCCGGGCCGTAACCTGCGGACGTGCTGCTCACCGGTGTCCGCGTCCTCGATCTGACCCAGTACCTGTCGGGGCCTTCGTGCACCCGGCTGCTCGCCGCCCTGGGAGCCGACGTGATCAAGGTCGAGTTCGGCCCGACCGGCGATCCGTCGCGCACCCTTCCCGTCGTCCGCGACGGCCGCAGTGCGTACTACGTGCAGCAGAACCGGGGGAAGCGCTCGCTCGGCGTCGATTTCGGCCGGCCCGAGGCGGTGGAGTTGATCGCCGAGCTGGCCGGGCGCTGCGACGTGTTCGTGGAGAACTTCGGCCTCGGGGTCCTGACCCGCCGCGGCCTCGACGACGCCACCCTGCGTGCCCGTCATCCCCGTCTGATCTACGCCTCGATCAGCGGCTTCGGCCGCACCGGGTCGCTGTCGCACCTGCCGGGCTACGATCTCATCGGCCAGGCGTTCAGCGGCATGATGTACGTGACCGGCGAGCCCGACGGGGCACCCCAGGCCACCGGCTCGCCCATCGCCGACTTCGCCGCGGGCATGGCCACCTTCGCCTCCATCGGCCATGCCCTCTTCGCCCGGGAACGCACCGGACGGGGCCAGTACATCGACGTGTCGCTGATCGAACCGCTGGTGTACATGCACTCGATCGCGGTCATGGCCCCCAGCGCCAGCGAGGGCACGTTCCGCCAGCAGCGTTCCGGCCGCCACTTCGGCGCGGTCACCCCGTCGGGCACGTTCCGCGGCCCCGAGGGCTGGCTGGTGCTGCAGGTGCTCGACCCGCAGTGGCCCCGGCTGTGCGCCGCCATGGGTCGCCCGGAACTGGCCGAGCACGCCGACTACGCCTCCACCCAAGCACGCGCCGCGCGCGCCGACGCCATCAACGACATGGTGGAGAACTGGATGCGCAGCTTCCCCTCCGATGCCGCCCTGCTGGCCCACCTCGAGGCCCACCGGCTGCCGGCTGCCCCGGTGCTGGACCCGGCGACCGCGGCGGATCACCCGTGGTTCCGGGAGCGCGGTGCCGTCGTCGACGTCGACGACGAGATCCTCGGCCGTATCGCGGTCACCGGCCTGCCGATGCACCTCAGCGACGTCCCCACCCACCCGGTGGACAAACCGGCCCCGTTCCTCGGCCAGCACAACGCCGAGATCCTCGCCGAGGTACTCGGGTACGACGCCGACCGCGTTGCTGCGTTGCGCGCCGCGGGGGTCCTCGTCTCGGACCGTTCCTGAACCTGCCCGGCCGCTGGGCTGGTGAAGGTCCGGCCGGCCCCGGCCCCCCGAGCAGCCCGTGAGCACATCACCGACCCGCCGGGGGCGCGGTGGGCCTGCTGCCTGTGTAACCGCCCGCCCTGCGCTCGGGCACGGACCACGACCGCGACCCGCCAGGCAACCTACGCTGCGGCGACGAGGGGGATGGTCATGCAGATGCAGACGCAGGCGCACTCGCGGGCGCCGGTCCAGCGGCTCTACTACGGCTGGGTCGTGGCCTGGACCGCGTTCGGGGTGCTGAGCGTCACCTACGGCGTGCAGTTCAGCTTCGGGGTGCTGCTGCCCTCGATCGCGGAGGACCTGGGCATCTCGCGCACCGCGGCCTCGTTGTGTTTCTCCGTGTACGTGTTCGTCTACAGCGCGTTGTCGAGCTACTCCGGCTCGTTGACCGACCGGCGGGGCCCGCGCCTGGTGCTGGCCATCGGCGCCGTCCTGCTCGGCGTCGGATACGGCCTCAGCGCCCTGGCACGCAACGAGTGGCAACTGTTCGTCGCCCTCGGCCTGATCGCTGCGGCGGGTATGTCGGCCTCGTTCGTACCGTGCAACGCCACCGTCGTGCGCTGGTTCCTGCGCCGACGCGGCCAGGCGTTGAGCATCTCCACCAGCGGCGGCAGCTTCGCTGCGATCGCCATGCCGCTGCTGATGGGCTGGCTGATCGGCTACACCACCTGGCGGGTGCTCTACGGGGTGATGGCGGCCGTGGTGTTCCTCGGCCTGCTCACCGCCTCGAGGCTGATGGCCGCCTCACCGGAGGCCAAGGGGCTCAGCATCGACGACGAGTTGCGCCGGCGGGGCGACCCGCTCCCGCAGGCGGCGGCCGCCGCCGGGTCGAGCGAGGACCGGACCGGGGCGACGAACGGGCCGCTGCTGACCAACCTCAACACCGAGGAGCCGTCGCTGACCCGGCGGGAGGCCATGCGGACCCGCATGTTCTGGATCATCGCCGGCATCTTCCTGTGCACCTGGCTGGTGGTCTTCCTGCCGCTCGTGCACCTGTCTCCCTTCGCCCGGGGACTGGGCGCCTCGGCCAGCCTCGCCGCCACCCTGGTCAGCTCGGTGGGGATCGGCGGACTCCTGGGCCGCACCCTCACCGGCACCGTGTCGGACCGGATCGGCGGCGACGCGACCCTGGGCATCGTGCTGAGCGTGCAGGTGGTGGCTTTCCTGGTGTTCGCCGTGAGCCACAGCCTGGCCACGCTGTACCCCGCGGCGGTGGCGTTCGGGTTCGGCTACGGCGGCACCACCACCGTGTTCCCGGCCATCGTCGGCGACCGGTTCGGCCGCGCCCATGCCGGGGCCATCGTCGGGCTGCTCTTCGCGGGGGCCGGGTCGCTGGCCGCCGTCGGCCCGTTCATGGCCGCCTGGATCTACGACTCGACCGGCAGCTACCGCATCGCCTTCCTGCTGTCGGCCGCAGCCAACGCCGTCGGCGTGGCACTGGTCTTCGTGCTCCGGGCCGACAGCCGTCGCCGGGCCGCTCCGACACCTGCAGCGACCGGGCCGGCCTGAACCACCCCGGCGGGCCCGACGACGGGTCTCGCCCGGCCCGGTCCGCCCATCCCGAGGGGTCTCGCCCGGCCCGGTCCGCCCGTGCTACCCATCCGGCCCGCGCCGTGGCGGTGGAACTGGAAGACTCTGTGCCACCGGGAAACCGGGAGGGGGAACCATGTTGTCGCACTATCGCATCCTCGACCTGTCCGACGAGCGCGGCCATGTCGCCGGCTATCTGCTGGCGGCGCTGGGCGCCGAGGTGATCGCCGTCGAACCCCCCGACGGGTCACCGGCACGCCGGGTGGGTCCCTTCGCCGGCGAGACCGGCGCGCCCGGTTCCGGGCAATCGCTGACGTACCTGGCCTACAACCGTGGCAAACGCTCGATCAGCCTGGACCTCGCCCGCCTCGAGGACCTCGAGCGGTTCCACCGCCTCGTCGCCGGAGCCGATGTCGTGATCGAGTCGGCCCAGCCGGGACAACTCGCCGCGCTGGGCGCCGGCTACGCCGACCTCGCGGCGATCAACCCGTCGTTGGTGTACACCTCGATCTCGGCCTTCGGCCAGGACGGGCCCAAGGCCCGCTGGGCCGCCACCGACCTCACGGTGATGGCCTCGTCCTGCTCGCTGGTGCTCAACGGCGACCGGGACCGGGCACCGGTACGGCTGGTGATCCCCCAGGCCTTCGCCATGGGCTCCGCGGTGGCAGCCTGTGCCACGTTGATCGCGCTCGCCGAACGGCAGCATTCCGGCCGCGGCCAGCACGTGGAGGTCTCCGCCCAGGAAGCGGCGATGCTGGCCAACCAGTGCAGCGTGCTGTCCGAAGCGGTCGGCTCGCCGAGCATCTCTCGTACCGCGGGTGGCGCCCGTACCGGGGCGATCGACATCCAGCTCGTGTACCCGGCGAAGGACGGCTTCGTGTCGGTCACCCACGTGTTCGGCCCGGCCATCGGGCCCCGCACCGCGGCGCTGATGGCCTGGGCCCACGAGGAGGGCCACTGCGACGAATGGCTGCGCGATCGTGACTGGGTCGAGTTCAACAACCTGGTCGACCAAGGGCTCGAGACGGTCGAGACGTGGGAACGGGCCAAGGCCGCCGTCACCGCGCTGCTGTCCTCGCGCACCAAGGCCGAGTTGCTCGACGAGGCCATGCGTCGCCGCCTGTTGATCGCCCCGGTCGCCGGGATGGACGACGTCCTCGCCAGCGCGCAGCTGCGCCACCGCGGCTTCTTCGACCAGCTCGATCAGCCCGGCCTGAGGGGGATCGTCGAGGTGCCCGGCGCGTTCGCCAAGTTCTCCGGCACGCCGCTGAACCCGCTGGGCCCGGCGCCGGCGCTCGGCGTCGACACCGACACCGTCCTGGCCGAACCACCGCGCCGACCCTGTGCACCGACCCCGGCCCGCGCGACCGGCCCGGCCGCGACACCGGCAGCCGCGACACCGGCAGCCGCGACCCCGGCAGCCGCGACCCCGGCGGGTGGCGCCCTGGCCGGGCTGAAGGTGCTCGACTTCACCTGGTCGATCGCCGGGCCGCACGGGGTGCGCATCCTCGCCGACTGCGGGGCGACCGTGGTGAAGGTCGAGTCGGCCACCAAACCCGACGCCGCCCGCGGCTACCGGCCGACCCATCGCAACGAGCCGGGCCACGAGAACTCGGCCCTGTTCGACACCATGAACGCCGGCAAGCGGTCCCTGCAGCTCGACCTCAACCATCCCGACGCCCGCGCCGTGATCCTCGACCTGGTGCGCTGGGCCGATGTCGTGGTCGAGTCGTTCTCGCCACGGGCCATGAAAGGCTGGCAGCTCGATTACGAGCACCTGCGCGAGGTGAACCCGGGCATCGTCATGGTCTCCACGTGCCTGACCGGTCAGGACGGGCCGTTGGCCACCTTCGCCGGGTACGGCAACCTCGCCGCCGCCCTGTCCGGGTTCTACGGGCTGGCCGGCTGGCCCGACCGGGCACCGGCGGGACCGTTCGGGGCCTATACCGACTACACCTCGACCCACCTGGTGTTGGCATCGTTGCTCGCCGCGCTCGAACACCGCCGCCGCACCGGTGAGGGCCAACACGTCGACGTCGCCCAGGCAGAAGCGGCCCTGCACTACCTCAGCCCGGCCCTGCTCGACTACACCGTCAACGGCCGGGTGGCCCAGCGGGCCGGCAATCGCGACGCCGAGCTGGCGCCGCACGGCGTCTATCCCGCCGCCGGGGACGACCGGTGGGTGGCCGTCGTCTGCCAACACGACGCGGCCTGGCTCGCGTTGTGTGCGGTACTCGGCCGGCCGGATCTCGCCGCCGACCCCACCCTGGCCGGCGCCTCGGGCCGATTGGCGCGAGCCGGGGAACTCGACCGGGTGCTCGAGGCGTGGACCCGTGACCGCCCGGCCGAGGACATCGAGCAGGTCCTGCAGGAGGCCGGGATCGCCGCGCACGCCGTGAACAACAGCGCCGAGTGCCTCGCCGACCCGCACCTGCGCGCTCGCGGCCACTTCGTCACCGTCGATCGCTCCGACGGGCCCCGCATCGTCGAACGAACCCGGTTCCGGATGTCACGCACCGCGCCGACGGTAGGTATCCCGCCGTTTCGGGGTGAGCACACCGACGACGTGCTCAGCAACCTCCTCGGCTACCCCCGAACCCGCATCGACGCACTGCGTCAGGCCGGCGCCCTTCACTGAACCGCCGACGGCGGTCGGACATCCCGATCGACCGAACCGCCGCTCCGCGCACCGAATCGCTGTCGATTCGCTGCGACAGTCCGAACACCGCGACGACGCAAGCTCCGGCCCGGTCACCAACCGGGTCGAAGCGGCGTCACACCGCGACGACGCAAGCTCCGGCCCGGTCACCAACCGGGTCGAAGCGGCGTCGCATGCCGATCAGCGCGTGCCGGTCAGAGACCGACGATCACAGACCGATCCGGGGCCGGCTGTACTCCGCGATGCGGGCGATCGCCTGGTCGGCCTCGGGAACGAACCCGGCCGAGGCGTGCCACACGTGGATCATCTCCGGCCACACCTCAAGGGTGACCTCGACCCCGGCCTCGGTGGCCTTGGCGGCGAAACGGGTCGAGTCGTCGAGCAGCACCTCGGCATCACCGACTTGGATCAGCAGCGGCGGCAGGCCGTGCAGTTCGGCGTGCAGCGGCGAAGCGAGCGGGTGGCGCGGGTCGCCGTCGGGTCCGAGGAACAACGCCGCTATCTGCAGCAGCATGTCCTTGCTGATCATCGGGTCGGCCTCGGCGCGGCTCACCGCGGAGTCGCCGGTGCCTTCCATGTCGACCCACGGCGAGATGCCCACCGCCGCGGCGGGCAGGGGGTCGCCGCCGTCGCGCAGCGCGATCAGCGTGGCCAGGGTGAGCCCACCACCGGCCGAGTCGCCGGCGATGACGAGGTGATCGGCCTTCAGACCCTGACCCAGCATCCACCGGTAGGCCGCAACCGCGTCCTCGACCGGGGCGGGGTGGGGGTTCTCCGGGGCCAGTCGGTAGTGCAGCGCCAGCACCCGGCAGCCCATCGCCCGGGCCAGGTTGCCCGTCAGGTTGCGGTGCGAGTCGATCGAGCCGGCCACGTAGCCACCGCCGTGCAGGTAGAGCACGGCCCGGTCCAGGGCGCCGCCCTCCGGGGTGATCCACTCGGCCGGGATGCCGTCGACGTCGACCGGGGTGCCGACCACGCCCTCGGGGAACTTGCCGCCGGACTTGTCCTGGAACACGCGCATCTGCTCATGGTTGACCCGCTCGGGCCGGGGCTGCTTGCGCAACAGGTTCAGGAACTTCTCGAACTTCTCACTGGCCATCGGATCCCCCGTCGTCCGCCGCCGGCTCCACACCGTCGGCCCGGCGAACGCTACCGCGCGTCGGGTTCAGCTCGTCAGGCGCAGGACGTCGGGCCGCCACAGCAGCGACAGTCCGAGCATGGCCAGCCCCACCCCGGCCGAGGTGACGATGGCCCACCGGGCCCCGATGATCTCCGCCAGCTCCCCCAGGGCGATCATGCCGAGCGGTAGGGTGCCGATGGCCATGCTGAGCAGGCCGAGCGCCCGCCCTCGCAGCTCCGGCCCGACCGAGGTCATCACCAACGTGCCCTGCGTCGAGCCGAACAGGCCCATCCCGGTGGCCGAGACCAGCAGACAAGCCATCGAACCGGCGTAGAACGGCGAGAGGGCGAAGCCGGTCAGCACCACCATCGCCAGCGTCGCCCCGGTCACGTAGACCAGGCCGCGCCGGCGGGGTTGCTGGCGGGCCACGGTCGCCGAGCCGACCATCATGCCGACGCCCAGCATCGCGGCGAGCGCGCCGGTGAGGAACGCCGCGACGCCGAAGTCGGAGGCGATCACCTGCACCAACGGGCTGAAGCTGAAGTAGAAGAAGTTCACCACGGCGGTGACCCCGAGCACACTGACCAGGGCCCGCTCGGTGCGCAGGAGCCGGAACCCGGCGAGGAAGGCCTGCAACGGGGCCTCGGTGTTGCGCAGGGTGGTGCGTTCCACCCGGGGAACCCGCAGGAAGCTCAGCAGTGCCAGCGTGGCCAGTACCGACAGGCAGAGGTAGGCGGCGCCCACACCGACGGCCTGGATGGCGGCCCCACCGATGAGCGTGCCGATGGCCAGACCGCTGGCCGAGCTGAGCGACTCGAGGGCCATGGCGTTGTCGAGCCGCTCGGCGCCGACGAGGTCGTAGACGATGGCGCGCCGGCTGGTCATGTCGAACACCCAGCCGATGCCCACGACCACCAGGAACGGGTACACCATCCACAGCCGCAGCACCTCGGTGATCGCCGCCACACCCATCGCCGCCGCCAGCGGGATGAGGACCAGGAACTGCGTCACCACCGTGCGGCGGCGGTCGAAGCGGTCCGAGATCATCCCACCGAGCACGCCGCCGAAGAGAAGCGGCACCCACAACGACACCCCGGTGAGCTGCACGAGGCGGGCCGAATCGCTGAGCCGGTTGGCCAGGTAGGCCCCGAGGAAGCCGCTGGCCCAACGGCACATGTTCCACAGCCAGCCCGACACCAGCAGGTACGGGTAATCCCGGACCCGCAGCGCGACGAACATGCCCGAACGGGCCCGTTGTGGCTCCTGTGGTCGCGCCTGCCCGGTCGCCGTTGCCATGCACGTCCCCCCCTGTCGGTCGGCAACCTACCCAGTTGCGTCGATCCGCGCCCCACCGCCTGAGCTCGCCCGAGCCCGTCCCGGAGCGGCCCGAGCTCGCCCGAGCCGGTACCGTACGGGCGACGCCCACCAGGAGGTTGCCATGCCCTATGTCGAGGGTCGCATCGTGCACGACGCCGATGCCCACGTGATGGAGACGCCGGACTGGCTCGACGAGTTCGCCTCGCCGCAGATCTCTGCATATCTCCGTCGCAACTTCGATCTCGGTGACGTCGACGCAGCGATCGCCGAGGTGGAGCGCAGCCGGCGGTTGCACGCCGATCCCGACTACGCCGCGGCCGCGGGCAGCGAGATCATGCTGCGCAAGAACTGGCGGGCGACCGGCTCGTTCCTGGCGCCGGACCGCAGCCTGGCCCTCGACCACATGGGCTTCGCCAGCCAGCTGCTGTTCCCCACGGTGCTCAACGTGCTGCTCGAGAACCTCGAGCACTCCGGCGACGATCAGCTGATCTACGAGACCGCGTCGGCAGGTAACCGGTCCCTGGCGGCGTTCTGCGCCGGCGACCCGCGCCTGCTCGCCGTGGGCTACGTCCCCCTGGCCAACCTCGAGCGGGCCCCCGAGGCGGCGCGCGAGGCCATCGCCGTCGGATGCAAGGCGTTGCTGATCCCCAACCGCTGCCCCCGCGACCACGCCCCGAGCCACATCGCCTTGGACGCCGTGTGGGCCCAGGCGCAGCAGGCCGGTCTGCCGATCCTGATGCACGTGGCCACGCCCGACCTGGTCATGCCGCCGCAGCACCGCAACAACGGCCTGCCGCCGGAGCCCGATTTCCACGGTGGCGGCGAGAACTTCCGCTCGGTCAGTTACATGGCGATCCCGTCGGCGCCCATGCAGACCCTCTCGATGCTGATCTTCGACGGCGTCCTCGAACGCTTCCCGGAGCTGCGCATCGGGATCATCGAGCTCGGTGCGGTGTGGGTGCCGTCGTTCATGCGGCAGCTCGATGCCGCCATGGAGGCCTTCCGCCGTCACGAGGGCCGGCTGCAGAAGCTCAGCCAGCGACCCTCGGACTACGTTCGCCGCCAGGTGCGGGTCACGCCCTACCCCACCGAGCCGACCCGGTGGATCATCGAGAACTGTGGTCCCGAGATCTGCCTGTTCTCCTCCGACTACCCCCACGTCGAGGGCGGACGGAACCCGTTGCGTCGTTTCGACGACGAGGTCTCGGTGTTGCCCGCCGACGTGCAGGACCGCTTCTTCCGCCACAACTTCGAGGATCTGATGGGCGCAGCGATGCGCGACGTCATGGTGGCCGGCTGATCCGCCCGGCCGCCGCTGTGTCCGGCCGCGGGGCAGTACCCCGCGGTCGGTTCACACCCCGCGGAAGTTGGGCTGGCGCTTCTCGAGGAAGGCCTGCTGGCCCTCGCGGTAGTCCTCCGACCGGAAGCAGGCTTCGATGAGGGCCTCGACCCGGGCGCTGTCGCGTCGGGCGGTGTCCTTCTGCAGCTCGCGCAGGGTCACCTTGGCAGCCTTGACCGTCAGCGGGGCGTTGGCGGCGATCTGGGCGGCGAGATCGCGCACGACCTGCTCGAGGTCCTCCTTGGGCACCACCCGGTTGACCAGCCCGATCTGCAGGGCCTCGGCAGAGGTGAGCCGGCGAGCCGAGTAGAGGATCTCCGCCGTCCAGGCCGGGCCGACCACGGCATTGAGCCGCTCGACGCCGGCCGCGCCGTAGCCGAGACCCAGCCGGGCTGCCGGCACCCCGAACTGGCTGGGCTCCGAACAGATCCGCAGGTCGGTGGACAGCGCAGTCAGCATGCCGCCGCCGATGCAGAATCCGTCGATCATGGCGATGATCGGCTTGTCGACCCCGGCCCAGGCCCGCCCCGACGCTACAGCGGCGGCGTCGTAGATCTCCCGGGCCTCGACCGAGGTGCGCTTCTCACCGAACTCGGAGATGTCGGCACCGGACACAAAGGCCTTGCCGCCGGCCCCGTGCACCACCACGACCCGGACCTCGGGCTCGTGCTGGAAGGCCTCGAGGATGATGGGCACCGACTGCTGCATCTCCAGCGACATGGCGTTGTGCCGGGCCGGGTTGTTGTAGGTCATCCAGCCGATGCCGTCCTCGACACGGGCCAGCATCTTCTCGGTCGGGAGCGTGATCTCGGTCATTGCGGCCATCCTGCTACAGCACGGCCGGACCGTGCAGACCGACAAGGACCCTCGGGCCCGGACGAATCGGACGAATCGGACGAATCGGACGCCCCGCCCGAATCGACGGCGAATCGCTGCGACACCGGGCGGGTGAACCCCCGGCGGCCCCGTCTCACCAGTACGGCGCCCCGGCGGGCAGACCCATCGCCAGACGGCCGGCGGCGTCGAAATGGCTCGGCAAGGCGGCACCGTGCTGCACCGCCACATGGGCGTCCCGCCAGCGTCGTTCGAGGCCCGCCGCAGCGAACACCGACCGGGTCCCGCCGGCGTGGAAGAGCAGGTCGACCACCTCGACCGCGGTGTGCAGGGCATTGGTGATGGCCAGGCGGGCCTGCAGGACGGCCTCGTCGAGCACCGACGGATCGGTGTCGGCATCGGTCTCCCAGGCCCGGCCGATGGCGTCGAGGCAATACGCCCGGGCTGCGCCCAGCTTGGCTGCTGCCCGGCCCACCGCTCGCTGGGTGTCGGCCCGGTCGCGCAGGGCCACGTCGACGGTGTTGGCCGTGCCGTCGCCGGACATGGCGACGAAGGCGTCGATGGCGCCGCGGGCCACGCCGAGGCCGATCGCTGCAGTCGGGGCCCAGTTCGCCACCATGGTCAGGCGCGGCCGGTACAGCGGCCCCGCCTGTGCCGCCACGTGGCGGCCGGCCGCCACGTGGGTGTCGGGGACGAACAGGTCGGCGACGGCGAAGTCGTGGCTGCCCGACCCGCGCAGCCCGGCGACGTCCCAGGTCTCGATGATCTGGCCGGACGCCACGGGAACGCACACCACTCGGGTCCGGCGCCGACCGTCCTCCTCGGCGATGCAGGTCCCGACATACCAGTCGGCATGTAGGACGTTGCTGGCGAAATCCCAACGGCCCGACACCCGGTAGCCGCCGTCGACGCGCTCGGCACGCCCGAGGGGCCTCGCCGATCCGGCCACCCGCAGCGCACCGCCGGCGGCCATGACCATGGCGGCAACCGCCTCGGGGGCGATCGCAGCGAGCTGCCACGAGTTGGCCACCGAGACCTGCACACACCAGCCCACCGACGCATCGGCCCGGGCCAGCGCCTCCACCGCCAGCAACGCGGTGAGCGGGTCGGCCTCGGGACCACCGACCGACACCGGCAGGTACAGGTCGTAGAGGCGAGCCGCAGACAGCGCTTCGACCAGGTCGGCGGGAAGCCGCCCGGATCGTTCGATTACGTCGGCCGACGCCGCCGCCAGCGGGGCCAGCCGCCGGGCCGCGGCCACAGCATCCTCACGGCCCAGGGCCGTCGTCGGGTCGGTGAGCACGGTCACGGCCGGCGGCCGGTCACTGCCCGGCCTGCAGCTCGACGAGCATGTCGTCGATCATCGCCGGGTAGTCGAACTGCGGCGACCAGCCCCATTCGGCCCGGGCGCAGGAGTCCTCGACGCGTGGCGACCCGTTCGAGAAGAGGTGGCCCAGGGTCGGGTGGGGTACGAAGTCGATCTGCGCGCCCGGCACCTTGGCCCGCACCAGCTCGGCGATCTGGCCGGCGGTGGGGGTCGGAGCCACCCCACCGATGACATAGTTGACCGTCTTGATGGCCTCGGCCGGGGCGGCGGCCAGCTCCACCGCGGCCCGTCCGGCCTCCTTGTAGTACAGCAGGGTGATGGCGTAGTCCTCGGGCGCCCAGATGGTGAACGGCTCGCCCTGCGCACACTTCTCGATGGTCCAGCTGGTGTACTGGGCGGTGCTCCAGGTGGTGATGCCGGGCCCGACGATGGCCGGGTAGCGGATGCCCCGGAAGTCCAGCCCGTGAGCCCGCCGGTAGTAGCGGCCGAGCAACTCGCCGAACACCTTGGTGGCCCCGTAGACGATGTCGGGGTGCTGCGCGCTCTGGTCGGTGATGACGTCGCGGGGCATGTCGGTGCCGGCGAACACCCCGAGGCTGGAGGCGAAGATGACCTGCTGCACCCCGTTGAGCCGGGACGACTCGAGCAGGGTATGGGTGCCATAGGCGTTGGTCTGGATGCACGCCTGGTGGTCGGCCTCGCCCGGAGCGGAGAGGATGGCCCCGAAGTGGTAGATCGCCCGGGGCCGGACCTGTTCGATCAGCGCGGTGATCTGGGCGCCGTCGGCGAGGTCGAGGGCGTGCAGCTCGATCCGGTCAGCGACGTCGGCCAGGCGGTGCACCGCCCCGCTGTGAGAGGTGACGTGCACGGGCTCCTCGCCCCGGGCCACCAGTTCCCGTACCACCTCGGCGCCGATGAACCCGGCCCCTCCCGTCACCAGCACGGCCATCGCTGCACCTCGTCCTGTCCGGCCCCAGCCGTACCGGCAGCGGCGTTGGTCCCGTTCGTGTCGGTGTCGCGCACCGCGCTCCGCAACCTAGCCGCGACCCCCGCGGCCGGGACCTCCGGCCGACCCGGCCGACCCGGCCGACCCGGCGGTCGCACCCGCTCCCGCGGGTGGGTGGGCAACCCGCTTCGGTCAGACCACGCCGGCGGCGCGCAGCTCGGCGATCCGCTCGGGACCGAAGCCGGCCTCGGCCAGGATGGCGTCGGTGTGCTCGCCCTGTTCTGGGCTCGCCCTCCGCACCGTCGCCGTACCATCGAGTACGTCGCGGTCCTCGTCGGGGCCGCCGCGCTGCATCGTCACCGCGTTGCGGATCAGGCCCAACTGCCCGAGCGCGTCGTGATCGACCGGCTGCACCAGGCCGAGGTGCTGCACCTGCGGATCGGCGAAGGTCTCCTCGATGGTGTTCACCGGCCCCACCGGGACCCCGTGCTCGGTCATGATCGCCACCCATTCGGCCGTGGTGCGGGCGGCCAGCCGCTCGGCGATGGCGGCATTGAGCACCGTACGGTTGCGTGAGCGCAGGCCCGGCGTGGCGAAGCGTTCGTCACCGACCCATTCCGGTGCGCCGATGGCCTGGCAGAACCCCCGCCACAGCCGACCGTTGGACCCCGCGATGTTGACGTGGCCGTCGCTGGTGGGGAAACACCCCATCGGGATGCCCGTCGGATGATGGTTGCCGGCCTGCGGTGGCACCTCGCCATCGATGGTCCACCGGGCGGCCTGGAAGTCCAGCATCGCCACCATCGACTCCAGCAGCGAGGTCCGCACCCAGCGACCCTCGCCGGTACGTTCCCGTTCATGCAGCGCCACCAGCACGCCGATGGCCAGGTACAACCCGGCCGACAGGTCGGCGATGGGGACCCCGACGCGCACCGGACCCTGACCCTCGAGCCCGGTGATGCTCATCAGGCCACCGAGCCCCTGGGCGATCTGGTCGACGCCACCGCGTTCGGCGTAGGGGCCGTCCTGGCCGAAGCCGGAGATGCTGGCGTACACCAGGCGGGGGTTGACCGCCCGCAACCGCTCGTAGTGGACCCCGAGCCGTTGCTTCACCGGTGGCCGCCAGTTCTCCACCAGCACGTCGGCCCGCCGGACCAGCGCGTCGAACACCTCGTGTGCGGCCGGCGCCTTGAGGTCCAGCGACAGGCTGCGCTTGTTGCGGTGCAGGTTCTGGAAGTCCGACCCGTGTCGAGCGCCGGCCAGCTCGTCGTGAGCGGCCGGCGGCTCGACGCGGATGACCTCGGCCCCCCAATCGGCGAGCTGCCGGACCGCGGTGGGCCCGGCCCGGGCCACCGTGAGGTCGAGCACCCGGATGTCGTCGAGGGGCAGCACGGTCCCTCAGTCCGGCCGGATCATGGTGAAGATGTTCTCCACCACGCTGTAGTCGTTGTAGCCGAGACGGCCGAGCGGACGGACCTTGGTGAAATCGACCATCCCGTCCACCACCACCTCGTCCGCGATGTGGATCACCTCGACCCGGCCCATCACCATCGTGTTGACGGTGCGCGAGGACGACGGCAGCTCGACGATGTCGAACACCGTGCACTCCAGCACGATCGGCGAAGCAGCCACCCGGGGCGGGCGCACCGCGACCGACGGCGCCGCCGTGAGGCCCGCAGCGGCCATCTCGTCGACGTCTCGCGGCGAGTTCGCGGCGGTCAGGTTCATCGGCTCACGCAGGTCGTAGGTACACAGGTTGAACACGAACTCGCCGACCTCGCGCACGTTGGCCAGCGAGTCCTTCGGACCACCGGCCACATGGGACCCGTTGGCGCAGTACATGCACGCCAGCGGGTCGTTGGAGATGAGGTTGAAGAAGCTGTACGGCGCCAGGTTGATGACCCCGGCAGCGGACACGGTGGAGATCCAGCCGATCGGCCGCGGGGTCACCAGCGCGGCATACAGGGAGTGCGAGAAGCCGGGCGGCTTGAGGCCCGGATGGTCGGCAACGGCGAAATGCACGGTGGGAGATCCCTCTCAGCCCAGGTTCCGGGCGAAGAACGCAGTGGTGTGACCCCAGGACTCGATGGCCTGATAGGGCTGGTAGAACGGGGAGAACGTGTTGTCGAAGGCGTGGCCGCCCATCCAGTACTGGTTGACGGTGACGTTCGGCATGGCCGCGGTGGCCTCACGGATCTTGTCGACGTCACTGTTGGGCAGGAACGGGTCGTTGTCGCCGAAGTGGAAAAGGATCGGGCAGCTCAGCTGCTCGGTCACGCCGTCGAGCATGTTCGCGATGTTCGAGCCGTAGTACGACACCGCGGCGTCGGGATCGAAGTTCTTGGCCACCAGGTAGGTCATGAGGCCGCCGAAGCAGAAGCCCATGACGCCGACCTTGCGCCCCCCGACCTCGCCGAGGCTGCGCAGGTGGGCCAGCGCCGAGCCGAGGTCCGCCACGCCGCGCGCCGCATCGTGCTTGGAGGCCTTGCCGACACCCTCGCCGATGGCCTCGGGCCCGGTGCGGTCCACGGCGAACCCGGCACCCTGGCGGTGGAAGCAATCGGGCGCCATGGCCACGTAGCCGAGCCCGGCCAGTCGCTTGCAGACCTGCTGGATGTACAGGTTGACCCCGAAGATCTCCTGGATCACGAGCACACCGGGCCCGCTGCCCGAATCGGGAACCGCGACGAAGCCCTCGAAGGACGCTCCGTCGTCGGCGCTGATGGATTCGCTACGAGTGGTGACCATGGGTGCGCAACGTAGCCCCCAGTGCGGCAGAACGCACCGAGGACAACGCCCACTGCACCCTGGGGCGGCCCGACCGCGCGGCCCTAACATGCCCGGCGTGAGCTTCGAAACCATCATCCTCGACATCGACGCCGGGTTGGCCACCCTCACCCTGAACCGCCCGGACCGGGGCAACGCCATCGACGCCGCCGCCGCCGCCGAACTGCGGGAGGCGGCCCTGCAGCTGTCCTACGACCCGTCGGTGCGCGCCGTGCTGCTGAAGGCCAACGGCAAGCTGTTCAGCGGCGGCGGCGACCTCGCCGGGTTCGCCGCGGCCGGGCCCGACGCACTGCCCCGCCTGGTCGACGGGATGACCATCGACCTGCACGCCGCAGTGGCCCGCCTGGCCAAGATGGATGCCCCGCTGGTGGCTGCCGTCACCGGTTCCGCCGGCGGGGCGGGAATGTCCCTCGTGGCGGCCTGCGACCTCGTGGTGGCCGGGCGTTCGGCCAAGTTCACCATGGGCTACACCAAGGCCGGCCTGGTGCCCGACGGCACCTCGTCGTTCTTCCTGTCGCGGGTGGTGGGCCTGCGCCGGGCCATGGACCTGGTGCTCACCAACCGGGTGCTCAGCGCCGCCGAGGCCGAGGAATGGGGTTTGGTCAGCCGGGTCGTCGATGACGACGCGGTGATCACCGAGGCCACCGCCCTGGCCCAGCAGCTGGCCCAGGGACCCACCAAGGCCTTCGGTCTGGCCAAGCGGGTGCTCTACGCCGGGGCCAGCAGCCCGCTGGAGGAAGCCATGGAGCGCGAATCGGCATCCATCGCCGCCGCGGCCCGCACCGAGGACGCCCACGAGGGCATCGCCGCCTTCCTCGCCAAGCGCGCCCCGCAGTACCGGGGTCGCTGAGCCCCGCCCGGACGCGACGATGGGGACCGAACCCGGTCCCCATCGTCGTCACGCTTCAGTTCTCACGCCTCAGCTCCGCTCGGGCGGCTGCGGTGGGCCGGTGGGCCGGTGGGCCGCCGTCGTACCGGCCCGGTCAGGCCTTGCGGCGAGCGGCGGGCTTGGCCGGCTTGGCCTCGACCACCGCAGCAGCGACGGCCCGCTGATACTCCTCGACCAGGCCACGCCGGGTCTTGCGGTCCCATCCGGCACCGCCGGTCTGGGCCCCGATGAGGATGGCCAGACCGAGGTTGGCCAGCGACCGGGCCCGGTCCGCGGCGACCCCGGCGGCCCGCAGTTCCTTGGACGCCACCTTCAGGCGCAGGGCGTCCACCCGGCCCTGGGCCGCGGCAGCGGCCTCGTCGCTCTGACCCCAGGCCCGCACCGCGGCGTCGATGGGACTGGTGGCCGGAGCCACCCATTCGGCGGCGTCGCCCGAGGTGGCCCCCAGCGCCGCTTCCTGGCCTGCTTCCCAGAAGGCCAACAGCTGCTGACGGAAGTCGTTGAGGCTGGTGAAGTGGTGGTAGAAGGACCCCTTGGTGATCCCCAGCCGCTCGCAGAGGTGGGCGATCGTCTGAGCGGGGATCCCGCCCTCGGCCAACAGATCAAGGCCAGCTTCGAAATAATTGTTGCGGTTCAGCTTCCCACTCCGGTGCTCGTTGGAATAGTCCCAGCCTACCGTACCTCTACGTATGGAACCAACGGGTATGGCGCATGGAACAGTCTGTGACATCAGACACCGTTTGGTATGGATCGGCCGGTATGGATCAGCCGGTATGGATCAGCCGGTATGGATCAGCGCGGCAGCTTGAGGTTGTCCCAGGTGACCGTGCGCTCCGGCTCGACGACCATCCAGCGACGGTTGCGGCCCGAAGCCGTCGCCGTGTTGCGTTCCGCCACCGGCCCGGGGTCGACATCAGGCGCGGTATGTCCACCGTGGTACTTCAGGGCCATCTGTCGCCGAGCCTGTTCGAGGAAGGGATCGTCCTGTTCTGCGGCGGCGTCCTCGAGGACCGTGGCATGTCCTTGGAACATCGCCCCCTGCAGTTCGAAGAACTGCTCGTTGCGATCGACGAGCACCGTCACCTCGGACTGGCGCCGGATGTTCACCACCTTCTGGCCCCGCCCGTAGGTGTAGATGCGACCCCCGGCCCACCCGAACCACATCGGGGTCAGGTTGACCCGCGCGCCGGGGCCGATGGTGGCGATCCGCATGTTCCAGGCCGAGGTCATCAGCTCGTCGAGCTGCGAGTAGGAGAGCGCTAGTTCACGGGGAAGTGCCATGGGCGGAGTCTCCCATGCCGCGTCGGGTCACCGGCAGAGCCGATCGACCGCCCCTGCCCATCGTCGAGAGATCGTCCCGCCATCGACGCGGGCGCGATACTCGGCACCGACACCGAGCGAGACGCACACCCCGGGAGGAACGCGCCATGGACACGAAGCTGCCCAAGTGGACGTTCCTGTCCAACCACGCCCATGTGCTCGTCTGCCTGTCCGCCGAGCCCGACCTCCGCCTGCGCGACATCTCGGACCGCGTCGGCATCACCGAACGGGCCGTGTTCGCCATCGTCGACGACCTCGAGGAGGCCGGGTACCTCACCCGCGTCCGGGAGGGCCGGCGCAACCGCTACGAACTGCACCTCGAGGGCCATCTCCGCCACCCCCTCGAAGCCCCCCACACCGTCGGGGAGTTGCTCCGGGCCCTCAGCATCAACGAACACCTTCCCCTTGACTCCTGAATTTTAGTGGGAGAGACCTTCGGCGTTCACCCCACGTCGAAGGCCGATCCCGAGGTTTCCATGGCCGCCCCTGCCCTGCACCACCCCACCCCTGCGAGCCCGAGGGCGATTCACCACCCCCGCAGCGGCCCCCGTGGCACACCCCGGGCGTCGACGAGGCCCTCGTCCGGCTCGGCACTGCACGCGGTGGCCTTACCGACGCCGAGGCTCACCGGCGGCTGCTCGATCACGGTCCCAACGAACTGACCGATCGAGGCGCACGATCGCCGTGGCGGATCGTCTGGGAGCAGGTCACCGCAGTGATGGTGCTGAGTCGACGTTGACCTCGATGCGCTGGTGCCAGATGCGCATGCCCGACGCGAACAGGCGACCGAGCGCCCGGCGCGCCTCCTCGACGCCGGCCTCCTCGACGCCGGCCTCCTCGACCCCCGGCGACGTGACGTAGGCGCGGTGATAGGCCCGCCAGAAGGCAGGGTCGGACTCGTCGTGCTCGCTGCCGGCGCTCAGCGCGGCGACCCCGCGGTGGTGGGCCCGCAGGTAGTGCTGCGGCCCCGACGGTGCAGCCAGCCCGGCGTTGCGCAGGTGCTCCCCCACCACCCTGTGATGCGGGACGAGGAACACCCCACCGATGTCGAAGACCAAGGCGTCGACGTCGGTAGCGACCAGGGCGGGCGATCAGCGGTCATCGCCCCAAGTCTGGCCGGCGAGCTCCACCCGGACCGTCGACCGGCGCGAGATCGTCCGCCGAGGCCAGCCACAGGTGCAGCACCGCATAGGCCTGCCACGGCGCCCACCGCGCCACCGTCGCCGCCACCTCGGCCGGGCCGACCCCGAGTCGTTCGAGGGTCCGGCGGATGACAAGGTCGCCGGCGAGGAACCGGTCCCGGCGACCGGGGCCGCGCAGCAGCACGTAGTCCGCGGTCCACGGGCCGATCCCGGGCAGGCCCAGCAGCCGGCCGCGGATCGTCGCCGCACGGTCCGCGTCATCGGGATGGTCGAGGTCGAGGTCGATCCATCCCTGGGCCATGGCGGCGCAGGCCCCGACCAGGCTGCGAGCCCGGGCCCCGGGCAGGGGCAGGTCGGCCGGGTCGGCCCCGGCGAGCGCCGCCGCGGTGGGGAATCGGTGAGTGATCGCCGGCGACACCGTGGCGGCCGCCCCCCGCAACGGCTCGCCGTAGCGCCGGACGAGCCGGCCGGCCAGGGTTCGTGCCCCCACCACCGAGATCTGCTGGCCCAGCACGGCCCGCACCAGCAGCTCGCTGCCCTCCGCCGCGCCGGGCACCCGGACCCCGGGCCGGCGGCGAACCAGCGGGGCGAGCAGCGGGTCGGCTCCCAGCACGGCGTCGATCCGGCCGGGGTCAGCGTCGAGGTCGAACAGCCGCCGAGCCACCCGCTGCGCTGCGTCACGGTCCCCGCGGTCCGCGAGCACGACCTCAGCCGACAGCCACGCCCGCTCCGGGCCACCGGACCCGACCCCACCGACCGGGCCCAACCCGCCCGGCCCGGACCCGCCCGCCTGGCCGGACTCGTCGGCGCGGCCGGACCCGTCGGCAAGGCCGTGGTCAGCGAGGTCGGCCGGGGCGTGCACGCTGAGCACGGCATCGCCGTGCGGGAGGCGCAGGGCCCGTCGGTAGGTGTGGCCGTCCCACGACTCGACGCCGGGCACCGCCCGCAGACCGAGGAAGCCGAACACCGCCGCCGCATCGAACGGGGGCCGCAGCGCCAGGCGCAGCGGGACGACCCGTTCAGAGCTCATCGACCCGGGGCGGATCGGCGCCGGCGCGAGCGCAGGTGAGCGCTGCGACCCGTACGGCGAATGCCAACGACGCCTCGACCACGTCGTGTTGCACCTGCGTCGCCAGGCCCGGCTGCAACGGGCCCCGACGGCGCAGTTCGGCCAGGAACCCCGCACCGAAGCTGTCACCGGCACCGACGGTGTCCACGACGTCGACGGCGACCGCGTCGACATGGGCGTGGTCGCCGGCCCAGAAGGCCTCGGCCCCGGCTGCCCCGCGGGTGAGGATCACCAGCGCCTCGTGGTCCTCGGCCCAACGCGCCGCCTCCTCCAGCGGGTCGGTGCCCGGCTGCAGCCAGGCCAGGTCGTCGTCGCTGAACTTCACGATGTCGACCAGGTGCGCCCACTGCCGGACCCGGCGCAGGTAGCCCAACCGATCGCCCACCAGTGCCGGGCGGATGTTGGGGTCGCAGAACTGGGCGATGCGGCCCGACTGGCTTCGCATCAGGCCGACCAGGGTCGATGCCTGCGGCTCGCGGACCAGGCCCAGGGTTCCGAGGTGCAACGCCTCGACGCCGTCGAGCGTCGCCGGCAGATCGGCGGGACCGAGCAGGGCGTCGGCGGTGCCCTCACCGTGGAAGGCGAAGCGAGGCGAGCCGTCCTCGTCGGTGCTCACCAGCGCCACGGTGGTGGGTTCGTCCCCGGTGACCACGAAGCGCAGGTCGACCCCATCGGCGTGCATGCCGTCGCGAAGCCGCCGGCCGAACCCGTCGCTCGACAGCCGGCCCAGGAACCCGACCGGCACGCCGAGCCGGGCCAGGGCCACCGCGGCATTGCGGGGTCCGCCACCGGGGTGGGCCTGCCACAGGCGCTCACCGTCGACCTCGACCTCGGTCAGGTCGATGAGCGCCTCACCACCGACGAGGATCACGTCAGAACGAGACCGACACCTTGATGGCGCCCTCCTCGCGGGTGTGGGCCAACTCGAAGGCCCGGCCCACCTCCTCGATGGGCAGGATGTGCGACAGCAACGGCCGAACGTCGATGTCGCCCCGGGCGATCATGTCGAGCGCCACCCGGAACGACACCAGGCCGGGCTCGAACTGGGCGCCGTAGACCGTCTGCGCAGTCAGCCGCTTGCGGAAGAACTTCTGGAACGAGATCGGCACCGGCCCGCTGGTATCGGGCAGCCCGAACCACAGCAGCTTCGAGTCGGGTGCGGCCAGCTCGATGCTCTGGGCCAGGGTCTCCTTCTTGCCCACCGCCTCGACGAGGTAGTCCGAACCCTGGCCGCGGGTCAGGTCGCGGACCGCAGCGCGCACGTCGTCGGTGGCCGGATCGAGCACGACGTCCGCCCCGAAGCGGGGCGACAGGGCGCGCCGGGCCTCGGACAAGTCCGCCACGATCACCCGGGATGCGCCGGCCCGCTTGAGCAGGTGGGTGAAGAACAGTCCGGCGGAGCCCTGGCCGAGCACGACCACGGTCTTGCCCGCCACGTCGGTGGGATAGCGACGCAGGGCGAAGATGACCGTGCCCAGCTGCTGGGCCATGAGGACCTGCTCGCTGGGCAGCTGGAGTGCCGGGTCGATGGTGATGGCGGTGGTGGCCACCAGCCGCTGGTACTCGGCCATGCAACGACCGATCAACGCGCTGGGTGCGCACAGCACCCGGTCGCCCTCGGAGAAGCCGTCGGCGCGGGACTGCACCACGATGCCGACCCCTTCGTGGCCGGGATAGCCCGGCGGCCACGGCGGTGGGGGGAGCTCGACGCCGAACTGCACGCCGTGCAGGTCGCTGCCGCAGATCGAGGCGAACTCGCTCTGCACCAGCAGCTCGCCCGGCTGGGGCGGGTCGATCGGCGCTTCCTCGAACTCGACCCGACCGATCTCGACCAACCGTCCGGCCCGCATACGTTCAGCCATCGCCGGACGCTACCGCGCCACGACCACGCCGTCGCCGCCGCCGCCACGGTGTCGATCGTGGTGGGCCGCAGCAGCTGCAGTTTCGCCGCACGGCCGAGCGCCTCGGCCAACGACGACATGGCCACCAGGTGCCCACGCCGGCGGGCCAACATACCGGTCGGCACCTACCGAACCAGCCGTTGCGGCGCCACCAGGTTGACCGCCACCAACTCGGCGATGCGCTGCTCGTCGGCCTGTTCGATCAAGCCCGACGCCTCCAGCCCGGTGTTCACCATCACCTTCGCCCCGGGCAGGTCGATGCCTCGTCGGCGGGTCCGTACCGCGAGGTTCGGCAGGTCGAGGTAGGTCGCCCACGCCTCGGCCGCGGCGGTGGGGCCGCGCCAGCACCAGTCGTCCACGGTGCCCACCGCCGGTCCCGTGGTGTCGAGCCTGGCCAGGGTGCGGAACAGCAACGCATCGGCCATGCCTGCCTGCAACGTGGCGGCGAGCTTGGCGGCCCCGCGCAGGCCCGGCACGTCCCATTGGCCGGGGGCGGCGGGAATGTGCTCCAGGTGGCCGTACCGGCCGAGGACCGCTGCCGCCGACTTGGCCCCGAAGCCGGGGAGACCGGGAAAGCCGTCGGCGCTGTCACCCACGAGGGCGAGGTAGTCCGGGATCGACGCCGGCGGCACGCCGTAGCGGACCACGACCCCGGCGTCGTCCATGACGAGGGACTTCCGCCGGTCGACCTGCACCACCCGATCGCCGCGCACGCACTGGGCGAGGTCCTTGTCCGGGGTGAGGATCTGCGCCTGGTCGACCCGTTCGTCCCCGTCGGCCACCGCCGCAGCAGCAGCCAGCGCATCGTCGGCCTCGAACTCCACCATCGCCCACACCGTGAAGCCGAACGCCGCGAGGGCGTCCTCGAGCACGCCGAACTGGGCGAACAGCGTCGGGTCGATGCCGGCCCCGGTCTTGTAGCCCGCCCACAGATCGTTACGGAAGGACTCGATGACCTGGTCGGTGGCCACCCCGACGTGGGTGGCCCCGCCCTCGAGCAGCCGGACCAGGTTCTCCACCACCCCGCGGGCAGCCCCGACGTCGGATGGCACGGCCCCGCTGGACGGCCCGGTCACCCCGCCCGGCTCGGGCGACGGACGCGGCCCGCCCGGGGCGCGTTCCGGCACGGCGTAGTAGTGGCGGAACAGCTCGTAGGTGCCGTCGACGAGGTGCACGATCATGGCCACAGCCTGGCAGACCGGCCGAGCGACGGGGTTGTCGGGTGTGGGAAGGTGCGGGCATGGAACTGCGCACCGCGCTCGACTACCTGCGACCCCTGCGCAACGGGGTGCTGGCCACCCTCAAGCGCGACGGCGTTCCCCAGCAGTCGATCGTCACCTACACCGTCGGCGCGGACGAGGCGCTACGGATCTCCCTCACCGAGGACCGGGCCAAGACCCGCAACATGCGACGTGACCCCCGGGTCAGCCTGCTGGTGTACGCCAAGGACTCGTACTCCTACGTCGTGGTCGAGGGCGACGCCGAGCTGATGGCCCCGGCTGCCGATCCCCACGACGCCACCGTCGACGCCCTCGTCTCCTACTACCGCTCGTTGCGCGGCGAACACCCCGACTGGGACGACTACCGGGCCGCCATGGTGGTCGACAAGCGCCTGATCCTCACCATCCGGCCCACCCGGGCCTACGGCATGGACCTTCGCACCGGAACCAGCCCGGCGGGCTGAGCCCTCGTCGCCCGACGCCGTTCGGGCAGCCGGCGCCGGCCCTGCGGTAACGTGTCGGGGTTCACACACGACGCGTCCGGTCCCGGCCCGAGGGGATGGTCCGGTTCAGGACCAGGGGGAAGGAACGCTGGCCATGTCGGCGATAACGATCGATCCCAAGACGGGACTGAAGATCTTCAACACCAAGGCCGGCAAGTCGTCGGTCCAGATCAGGGGCAAGGGTTACGCCGTCGTTACGGGCGAGGCGCTCACCACCCTGCCGGAGCAGCCCGTCGGTGCGGTGTTCAACGCCGAGGAGCAGGCCAAGTACCGCGAGTACAAGGAAGCCCGCCACGGCGCGGCGGACTACATGTCGATGGAAGGCGAGTTCTCGCGCTACCTCCAGGACGTGCACTCCAACGCGCCGGTCGAGCGCGAGGCCCTCACCGACGAGTGCGACATCCTCGTCGTCGGTGCCGGGTTCGCCGGTCTGCTGCTGTGGTACAAGCTCTCCAAGGCGGGCTTCAACGACGTGCGCTTCTGCGAGAAGGGCGGCGACGTCGGCGGCACCTGGTATTGGAACCGCTACCCGGGCATCGCCTGCGACGTCGAGTCCTACTCCTACTTCCCGCTGCTCGAGGAGATGGAGTACTTCCCGACGATGAAGTTCGCATCGGGCTTCGAGATCTTCGAGTACTGCCAAAGAATGGCCGAGAAGTTCCGCTTCTACGATCACTGCCTGTTCCACACCACGGTGACCAACACCGAGTGGAACGAGGAGTCGGGCCGCTGGACGGTGTTCACCGACCGGGGCGACGCCATGCGGTCGCGTTTCGTGATCCTGGCCAACGGCATCCTCACCACCCCGAAGCTCGCCCGCATCAAGGGCATGGAGACCTTCAAGGGTGAGTCGTTCCACACCTCACGCTGGGACTACAACGTCAGCCTCGAGGGCAAGCGTGTCGGCATCATCGGCACCGGCGCCACCGCCGTGCAGGTCATCCCCGAGATCGCCAAAGTCGTGGGCCACCTCTACGTCTTCCAGCGCACGCCGTCCACCATCGACGTGCGCGACCAGCGGGCCACCAGCCCCGACGAGATCGAGAACTGGAAGCAGGAGCCGGGCTGGGCCCGGGCCCGCCGGGCCCGCTTCGCCCGCATCTCCCACCTGCGTACTGCGGTGAAGGCCAACGACGACTACATGTCGGGTGCGGTCGAGGACTTCCGGGCGCCGGGCCAGAAGATGACCCAGCGGCTCACGCCTGAGCAGTTCCTGCAGTCGCAGCTCGACGACAACTTCCGGATCATGGAGCAGATCCGGTCCCGCGTCGACGCCATCGTCACCGACCCCAAGACCGCCGAGTCGCTCAAGCCGTACTACCCCTACGGCTGCAAGCGACCGACGTTCCACGACGAGTTCCTGCCCACCTTCAACCGGCCCAATGTGACCCTGGTGGACACCGCCCCGCTCGGCGTCACCGAGATCAACGAGCGCGGCGTGGTGCACAACGGCACCACCTACGAGATCGACGTGCTCATCTACGCCACCGGCTTCCAGTGGATGGCCACCTCGACGTTCAACATGATCAAGGGCCGGAGCGGCCGCACCCTCACCGAGAAGTGGCAGTCCGAAGGCACCAAGACCTTCCTCGGCCTGCACAGCAACGGCTTCCCGAACCTGTTCATCGTGACCGGCCCGCAGGGCGGCGGCGGCAGCTTCAACTTCACCGACGCCATCGACGACCACGGCAACTACCTCGTGTGGATGCTGACCACGATGCGCGAGCAGGGCCTCGACATCGTTGATGTCAAGCGTGAGCCCGAGGTCGACTACGCCCAGCACTGCGCCGAGGCCGATATCGCCACGGCGCCGTTGCGGGACTGCATCTCGTACTACAACGGACACGGCGACGCCGAACCCGGCAGCCTCGCGTACTACGGCGGCCGGCGCTGGCACACGCTGCGTGAGCACGCCCAGGCCACGCTCGAGCCCTACGACTTCGGCCACCTCACCGCCTCGGCCGGCTGACCGGCGAGCGAACCGGCAGGGTCGGCCGCACTGGCCGCACCCCGTCCGCACCGGTCCACGCTGATCCGGACCATCGGGCCCCTTCGCCACCACGCCGAGGGGGCCCGTCCGCGGCCGGCCACCAACCACCACGCCTACCGCCCCGCGACCCGCCCCGCGACCCGCCCGGCCTGACCCGCCCGGCCTGACCCGCCCGGCCCATGCGACCTGGGCCGGTCGGTCACGTTGACCGGGGAGACTGCGGGTGAACCCGGCAAGCGGCATCAACCCTTGGCCGGGTTCAGCTCCTTGATGTACGCGACGATCTGGGCCACCTCGGCGTCGGTGAGCTTGTTGCGCGGCATGATCGTGCCGTAGCCCTTCACCTTCTGGCTCCACGGGTCCTTGATCGACTTGGTGAGGTAGGCCTCGTCTGCCACCACGACCGTGTCGTCGGCGAGGGTCACCTTGCTGCCGTACAGGCCCTTCCAAGTCGGGCCGGCGGCGTCGCGACCGTAGAAAACGTGGCAGGACGCGCACCCCTTGTTGACCGCGAGCTGCTTGCCCGCCTCAGCGGTGGCCGACAGCACCGGAGCGGTCTCGCTGCCACCGCTACCGCCCGAACAGGCAACGAGCAGTGCGACGAATACCACGGCGCCCACCCCGGCCCAGCCTCGAACGGTCCCTCGGTCGCGACGTTGCATGGTCCGATTCCTAGCAGCCCGGCAACGGATCTCGGCTGCGCTCGACATGTGATTCCCGACACCGAACGGGCCCTGCCGCTCGCGCCTTCCGGCTACCGGAGAGTTTGGAGAATACCGTGGCGATTCTTTCCGCGACCCCATCAGGAAGGACCCAGAATCATCGACGCGGGGTGTCTCCACCACCACGTTACGTCGAGATTTCGCTTCAATACCAAGAGGTATGTTTCCCAAAACCGCCACGGTCCTCACCGCGAGGTACTGGCGCGCCATCGAGTCCCGGGGTCCCGAACCGCATGACCACGATCCACGTCTGGAACGGGCCGGGCCCGAATGAGCACCGAGGTTCCGATTCCTACCGCCGCGGCCCATGCCGCCACGCGATCGTGTGGAGACGAACCTGCGGCTTGCGGAACGTTCAGCTCGGCCAGCCGGGCACGCCGGCGTCGAGCTGCACCCCGGCCGAGTTCAGGAAGCCCGACACCATCCGGTAGAAGCCGGCCGTCACCACCAACTCGACCAACTGACGCTCGTCCCAGCGGGTCGCCAGCGCCGACCAGGTGACGTCGCTCACACAGTCGTCCCGGCACAGGTCGTCGGCGAGGTCGACCAGGGCCCGGTCGTCCGCGCTCCAGGCGAAGGAGTCGGCCTCCGCGGTCAGACCGGCGATCTCCGCATCGGACAGGCCGGACTGCTGGCCGATGAGGGTGTGCTGGCCGAACTCGTACACCGAGCGGCAGTTCGATCCGACCCGGAGGATCACGATCTCGCGCTCACGGTCGGGGACCGAGGTGCGGAACAGCAACGTCCCGCCCATCTGCGAGAACCGCTTGAGCACGTTCGGGGCGTGGGCCAGGGTGCGGAGGATGTTGATCGGTTCGCCCGTTCCCCGGACCGAGGTGAGCTCGCGGAGCTCCTCGGGCACATCGGCGATCGGCTGGATACGGGCCTCGGTGGGACGAACGCGGTCGGCTGCCATCGCCGGAACCTAGCCGCATCCGACGTCGCACGGGTCCGGCGATTCGACGACGATTCGCCCGCACCGACCGCGACAGTCGACCCACCGCGACAGCCCGACCGACCGGCTGCGACACACAGACCGACGCCGTCCGCCGGAGCGGCCGAACTGCTCGCCCGCCTCGACGGCCTGGTCCTCAACGGCGGCAGCGACGTCGACCCGGCGTGCTACGGACAGGTCCGGGTCCACGCAGGTACCGGTGGCGAGCTCGACCCCGCGCGCGATCGTTTCGAGTTGGCACTGGCTCGTCGGGCCATCGCCACCGACCTGCCGACCCTGGCCATCTGCCGTGGTTTGCAGGTCGTCAACGTGGCCTGCGGATCCACGCTGATCCAACATCTCGCCGACCACGCCGACGCACCGTCGAACCAATCCGCCGACAACCACCCGGCGAGCCATGACAGCCGGGCCAGACCCGACAACCCAGCCGACCCCGACCCCGACAACCCAGCCGACCCCGACCCCAGCGATCGGGCCGACCCCGGCTGCTTGAGCGCCATCCCGACCTCGCCGAGGTGAACTCGCTCCACCACCAGGCCGTCGACCGGCCCGGAACGGGTCTCCGCGTCGTGGCCACCGCTCCCGACGGTGTCGTCGAGGCCACCGAGCACGAGCACGCACCCCGGCTGGTGGCGGTGCAGTGGCACCCCGAGATGCTCCCCGGTCGCCCCGAGCACGCAGCGCTGTTCGCCCGGCTGGTCGCCGACGCCACCGCCTACTGGCAGCGCTGACCCGTGCCACCGGCCCGAACCCACCGGGCCCAACCCACCGGCCCGAACCCACCGGCCCGGTTCTGTCCGACCGGCCGCTGGCACCAGCGCCCGGCACGACCCTCGCCGTGCCGGGAGCTCGCGGCTACTCCTGGACGAGCTCGATGAGCGTGCCGAAGCTGCCCTTGGGGTGCATGAAGGCCACGGTGGTACCCCGCGAGCCAGGGCGGGGGGCCTTGTCGATGGCGGTCGCACCGGCCTCGAGCATGGCGGCGAGCGCGGCGCCGCAGTCGCTGACCCGGTAGCCGATGTGGTGCAGACCCTCGCCCCGCTTCTCGATGGCCTTGGCCACCGGCGAGTCGTCACGGGTGGGGGTCAACAGCTGGATGTAGCTCTCGGCCACCTTCAGCAGCGCCTCCTCGACCCCGTCGGACTCGACCACCTCGCGATGGTCGACGGTCGCACCGAATGCCCGTTGGTAGTAGTCGATGGCCGCCTCGAGGTCGCGAACAGCGATGGCCACATGGTCGATCTCGGTGAGCAACATGGCAGCCATTGTCGCGTACCGGCCGCGTTCAGCCGCGTTCGAAGGCCCGGATCCGGTCCTCGCCGATGCCAGCCCGCAGCTCGAGATCCTCGATGCCGAGGTCGCGCCTCGGCGCGAGGCAGAGCACCCCGAGCTTGCCCTCGTGCTGGTTGTGATGCACCTGGTTGGCCGCCTCGGCGACCTCGGTCAACGGCACGCACGCCGACAGCACCGGCTGCACCGCGCCCTTGCTGATCAGGCGGTTCATCTCCCATGCCTCCTGGTAGTTGGCGAAGTGGGAGGCGACGATCCGCTTCAGCTTCATCCACAGGTGCCGGTTGTCGAACTCGACCATGTAGCCGCTGGTCGCCGCGCAGGTGACCACGGTCCCACCCCGCTTGGCGACGAACACCGAGGCGCCCATAGTCGACCGTCCCGGGTGCTCGAAGACGATGTCGGGGTCCTCTCCCACGAGCTGGCGCACCTTCTTGCCCAGCCGACGCCACTCGGCCTCGTCCTGGGTGTGCTCGTCGGACCAGAACCGGTACCCCTCCGCAGCCCGGTCGATGACCGCGTCGCAGCCCATCGCCCGCAGTAACTCGGCCCGCCGGGGCGAGCTGACCACGCCGATCGGGGTGGCCCCGCCGTTGAGCACCAACTGCACGGCATAGGCGCCGATGCCGCCGGTGGCCCCCCACACCAGCACGTTGTCACCCTGCTTCATGCGGGCGCCGTGGCGGCCGACGAGCATGCGGTACGAGGTGGACGCGCACAGCCCGCTCACCGCCGCCTCCTCCCAGGAGAGGTGCGCCGCCTTGGGCATCAGCTGGTTGGCCTTGACCACCGTGAGGTCGGCCAGGCCCCCGTAGTTGGTCTCGAAACCCCAGATCCGCTGGTTGGCCGACAACATCGAGTCGTCATGGGCCGACGGGTCCTGGTCGTCGACGTAGTTGCAGTGCACGACGACCTTGTCGCCGACCTTCCAGTTCCGCACCGCCGAACCGGCCCGCACCACCACACCCGAGGCGTCCGACCCGACGACGTGGAAGGGCTGGTCGTGGCGTGCCCCCCAGATGCTCTCCTTGCCCAGGCGGGAAAGGAACCCGAAGGTCGGCAGAGGCTCGAAGATCGACGTCCACACCGTGTTGAAGTTGATCGAACTGGCCATCACCGCCAGTACGACCTCGTCGGGCGCAATCTCCGGGGTGGCTACCTCGCCGATGTGCAGCGACTTGCGGGGGTCCTTGTCGGCGGAGTCCATACCCTCGAACATCCCGATGTCCTCCTTGCGCACGAAGGCGGCGCGGAAGCTCTCGGGCAGGGGGATGGAGGACAGATCCTCGCCGGAAGCACCGGCCAGGATGGCGTCGAGGAGCGCTTGCATGGTGCCCGAGGGTACCCAGAAGTGGTGAACTCGGACAGGGTAAAGTTACCCATCGGTAGTCCCATCACCCCTGCCGGTCCCGTGTGGGAGCTTCCCGCTGCGCCCCATGCGCGCCGGCGCCGGCGCCGGCCCTCCGACCCGGTCAGGCGCCGAGGGGTCGACGGCCCTCGAGGGCCCGCCCCAGGGTGAGCTCGTCGGCGTACTCGAGATCGCTGCCCACCGGCAGACCCGAGGCGAGGCGGGTCACGACGATGTCGACGTCGGCCAGCAGGCGCACCAGGTACAGCGCAGTGGCGTCGCCCTCGAGGTTGGGGTTGGTGCACACGATGAGCTCGGTGACCGGTTCCTCCCCGAGGCGGTGCAGCAACTCCCGGACCCGCAATTGCTCGGGGCCGATGCCCTCGAGGTGGTTGATCGTCCCGCCGAGGACGTGATAGCGGCCCTTGAACTCGCCGGTCCGCTCGACCGCAACGAGGTCCCGGGCCTCCTCCACCACGCACAGCATGTGAGGGTCACGACGAGGGTCGCTGCAGATGCCGCACTGCGTGATGGCCTCCGGCCGGGCCTCCGCCACGTTGAAACAACGGGAGCACACCGTGATGCGAGCCTTCATGTCGGTGACAGCGCGCGCCAGCCGGCCGGCCTCCCGGTCCGACACCTTGAGCAGATGGAAGGCAATGCGCTGGGCCGACTTCGGGCCGATGCCCGGGAGCCGGCCCAACTCCTCGATCAGGTCGGTGACCGGCCCGGGGAACAGCGTCGTCACGGCGTACCGAGACCCCCGGCCCCGGGGCCGAGCCCGCCGAGCAGGCCACCGAGCCCGCCGAGGTCGAGTCCTCCCACGGCCCCGCTCTGCAGGGCCTGGACCTTGGTCATGGCGTCGTGCAGCGCCGCCAGCATCAGGTCCTCGAGCATGCCGATGTCAGACGGGTCGACCGCCTCGGCGCTGAGACGGACCCCGGTGAACACCCCGCCCCCGGTGACGGAGATCTCCACCGCCCCACCGCCGGAGCTGCCGACCACCTCGGCCTCCGCCGCGGCCTGCTGGGCCGCCATCATCTCGCTGGCCATCCCGAACAGCGAGCCGAGGTCGAGCCCACCGGTCATGGCTGCGGCCTGCAACTCGTCGCTCGCCTCGTCATCGTTCACCACGTTGCTCCTCGTATCCCGCTCGTCGTTGGTTGGGTTGTCCGTTTGTTCTGTCCGGCTCGGCCCGTGCGTTCGCCCGGTGCGCTCACTCGATGACCTCGGCCCCGGGAAAGGCTTCCTGGATCAGTTCCAGCCCGGAGCTCGAGGGCAGTGGGGCGTCGGGCAGGTCGCGGGCATTGCCGATGTCTTCGTCGTCGAAGTCCTCGACGAAGCCCCCATCGGCGGGGGACGGACCACCCGCGCCGTCGACCCGGGGACGTTCCTCCTCGACCACCAAATGCAACGGTACGGGGCGACCGAAACGCGCGGCCAGGCTGCGCTCGACGTCGGCGACCTTCGCCTCGCAGCGATCGCGGTGGACCCGGGACGGCAGGGCGAACAGTGCCACCCCGGCCTCGACGCCCACGAAACGCCCGGCCCGGTACAGCGCCCGGCTGCCGGGTGGCAGATGGTCGAGCACCCCGTCCGACCAGGCGCGGCTAAGCGCCTCGACGGTCAACTCCATCCCGGCCGCGGACCCAGGACCGACCGGCGCCGGCGCCGATGCCGGACCATCGGCCGGTGACACCTCGGCCTGCTGCGGCGCACCGCTATCGCTGCGGTCACCGGGTGGCGTTGCTCCCGGCCCGGAACGGTCACCGGGGTCCGGGGCGGGACCGGCCGTCGTCGCGGCCGGACGTCCGGCCCCGGGCGGTCGCGCCGGCGGCCGCGACGGAGGCGACGCGGGCGCCGGGCGGGCAGGTCCGGGCCCCGCACCGCGGGCCGCGAGCTGACGTCGGGCCGCGGCCGCAGCCCCCTCACGCACCCCTGCGGGCGACACCGCAGCCCCTGACGGACGCCCACCCACCGAAGGCGAACCCCCGGCCGGACCGGCTGACCACGCCGGACCCGGCGGCACACCCGGGTCTGCAGCAACAGCCGGCTCCGCGGCCGGCCCGGCCGACCCCGCGATCGCGGCCTGCCCGGACGACCCGGACGACCCGGACGACCCGGACGACCCGGACGACCCCGCCGACCCGGACGACCCGGACGACCCCGCCGGCGGCTCCCCCGGGCCTGCCGCCGGGGCCGGGTCGGCAGCGGGCGCGGCCGCGCCCGGCATGCCCAACGAGGCCGGCGGGTGGACCGCGCCGGGGGGAACCGAGCCGGCGAGGACGGCCTCGAGCCGCGCCACCCGCTCGGCGAGGGCCGCGACCGACGTATCGAGCTCGGCCCGGGTCAGGCGGATCAGGGCCACCTCGAGTGCGACCCGGGGATCGGGGGCCTGCCGCATCTCCAGCACCGCCGCGCCGACCCCTTCGAGGGCACGGGTCACGCCGGCGGCACCCAGCCGAAGGGCCACATCGGCCACCCGCGCCGCGTCGAGATCCGGCAGGCCGGACAGGCCGGGAGCCACCGCGGCCAGGAAGGCATCGCGGAGCCGGCTGAGCAGTTCCTCCGCCACCAGCCGCGGCTCGCGACCCGAGCCCAAGGCGGTGGCCAACCCGACCAGCGCCCGGCTGCTGTCGCGTTCGCACAACGCCTCGAGCAGCTCGTCGAGCGGGGCGGCGACCGCGCTCACGCCGCCGACCGCGGCCACCTGGTCGAGCGCGGACAGGGCGTCACGGACCGAGCCCGCCCCCTTGCGCACCACCCAGGTGACCGCCTCGTCGTCGACGCCGAGACCGGCGTCGTCGACCACCCACCGGACATGACGTTCGAGGTCGGCGGCAGGCACCAGCCCGAACTCGAAGTGCTGGGTGCGGCTGCGGATTGTAGGCAGCACTTTCTGCGGATCGGTGGTGGCCAGCACGAAGGCCACATGGTCGGGGGGTTCCTCGAGCGTCTTGAGCAGCGCGTTCGACGCCGCGGTGGACAGCATGTGGACCTCGTCGAGGATGTACACCTTGGTCCGGCCCGGCGAGCCGATGGCCACCCGGCTGATCAGGTCCCGGACGTCCTCGACCTTGTTGTTGGAGGCCGCGTCGAGCTCGAAGAGATCGTAGGACGTGCCCGCCTCGATCGAGCGACAGGCCTCGCACTCGCCGCACGGCTCGCCCTCACGCAGGTCGGTGCAGTTGAGGGCTCGGGCGAGGATGCGGGCGGTCGACGTCTTGCCCGTGCCCCGGGGCCCGGAGAACAGGTAGGCATGGCCGGTGCGGCCCTCACGCACTGCGTTGCGTAGGCCCGCCACGACATGCTGCTGGCCGACCAGGTCACCGAACCGTCCCGGTCGATAGCGACGGTAGAGCGACTGATAGGTCACGGCCCGATCGTAGTTGGCCTCCCACGCCGACCCCGCCGGAACGACACCGCAGCCGGAACGAAGCAACGTCGGGGGACCGACCCAGGAGCGGAACGGGCACCAGGGCCTCGCCAGGAGGCCACCGGTGCCGCTCGAGCGGAGGGAGTGGGATTCGAACCCACGGAGGCTTGCACCTCACACGCTTTCCAAGCGTGCCGATTCGGCCGCTCTCGCATCCCTCCAGGGGGATCCAGCCTACGCTGAAGACCCACCGGAGCGTCTAGACTACACCGCGAGCCTTCGGAGGTGGCGGTCGGGTCCTGCGCGACTGCGACCTGTGAACCGAGTCAGGGCCGGAAGGCAGCAGCTCTCAGCGGAGCTTGCAGTGTGCCTCAGGTCGCCTGGCCGTCACCTCCGAGGGCTCAACCCTTTTCCGGCAACGGTCCGGCCGGATGGACCCCTCCGGCCGGACCAGCGGGACGCCCCGCCGACCGGTCGCTCGGGCCCCGGACGGGTTGGTCAGGGCCTGGATACCGGTGGCGGCGGCGGCGGCCACCGACCCGATCAGGATGTCCCGGTGCTTGACGTGCCCCAGCTCGTGGTCGAGCACCCCCTTGACCTCGGCGAGATCGAGCACGTCGAGCAGGCCCCGGGTGACGCAGACCGCGGCGTGCCGGGGGCTGCGGCCGGTGGCGAAGGCGTTGGGCTGGGCCGACGGCGACACGTAGACCCGGGGCATGGGGATGCCGGCCCGCTGGGCGAGCTCGGCGACGGTGGCGTGCAACTGGGGGGCCTGGGTGGCGGACACCTCGGTGGCTCCGGCGGCGGCGATGGCCAGCCGGTCCGAGAACCAGTAGGAGAAGCCCACGGCGACGAGGCCGAGGCCCAGGCCGATGATGGTGCCGCGAGGTCCGAACAGCGACCCGACGAACACCAGCAGGCCGGCGATGGCGGCGAGCAGGACGGTGGTTTTTACGGTGTTCTTAAAAATGGCAGGTGGTGGTGGTCAATCCCCGGGGGACCGGCCCGGTGCAACGGCCCTTTACCGGGTCCTCGTTGGGGGTAACGTCGCCGCCGTGGCCGAGCATTCCGACGAGACCTTGCAGACCGACGACGACCTGATGGCGCTGGCCATCGAGGAGGCTCGTCTGGCCCTCGAGCACGACGACGTGCCGGTCGGTGCGCTGGTGGTCCTCGACGGGGCGATCATCGGCCGTGGCCACAACGAGCGTGAGCGGCGCCAGGACCCCTGCGCCCATGCCGAGATCCTGGCCCTGCAGCAGGCCAGTGCTGCGGTGGGTTCGTGGCGGTTGGAGCAGGCCACCGTGGTGGTCACCCTCGAGCCGTGCGTGATGTGTGCCGGGGCGCTGCTCGCGGCACGGGTCGGCCGGGTCGTCTTCGGTGCCGACGATCCCAAGGCCGGTGCGGCGGGGTCGCTCTACAACGTGTTCGCCGACCCCCGGCTCAACCACGAGATCGAGCTGCGGGCCCGGGTCCGGGCCGAGGCGTGCGGCACGCTGCTCACCGACTTCTTCGCGGGCCGTCGCAGCTGACCGCCACCCGGCACCGGCCGCGTCAGCGGTGGTGGCAGGACCGGTCCGGCGCACTAGAATGACGCCAGCAAGCGTGCTTGCACCAGGAAGGTTGCCAGAGCGGACGAATGGGACGGTCTCGAAAACCGTTGAGGTCGCAAGGCCTCCGAGGGTTCAAATCCCTCACCTTCCGCCACCAGGGGTTTTGCGGTTACGGGGAGTAACCCAAAACACCCCTGAGCTTCGAAAACGTCAGTTCCAGCAGGCGGGAGCCGACGGAGCGTTACTCCCACGATTCCTCCCAGCACGTGCGGCTGATCGATATCCCCCCGATGTCAGAAGTGCAGGAGCAGGTTGTCGGCCGTTTCGGGCGTCTCACCGCCGGGTAGCTTCACGGCGAGGTTGGGGGCCGGTCGGCTTCGTTCCGAGGAAGGCGTCGGGTGCGGTTCATCGGCAACGTGATCTGGCTCGTCCTCGCAGGTGTCTGGCTGGCGATCGAATGGATGCTCATCGCGCTCGTACTCACCGTCCTGATCGTCACGATCCCGTTCGCACGGCAGTGCGTGAAACTCGCACACCTGTCGCTGTGGCCCATGGGCCGCCACATCGTGCACGATCCAACCGCCACGCAGCTCGGCGCCGTCGGCCAAGTCGTCTGGGTGCTCCTCGCCGGCTGGTGGCTGGCCCTGTCCCACCTGATCCTCGGCGTGCTGCAATGCGTCACGATCATCGGCATCCCCTTCGGCCTGCAGAGCTTCAAACTCGCAGGACTCGCCCTCGCCCCGTTCGGCAAGCGGATCGTCTCACGAGCCGACATGCGCCAGTCGCTCGCCACCACCTGAACGCCGGCTTCGAACGCCCGCAGCACCTGACCATCCCAGACCACCCGGGTCGGCTGGACACGACACCGCGTCACTCTGTCCCCACCGCTCGGCCGGAGCTCGCAGTTCGCACACTACGAACACCCCGGCGAGGTCACTCCGTCGGGCCCGCACCCGATGAACTCGTCGGCCTCGCGCGACCCGGCCCGACAGCCGGGACCGTTGCTAGGTTGCGGCCACTCAGCCGGTGGTGGGCTCCGATCGTCGTCGCCGGAGGGACTTCCGTGAACGCGCTGCAGAGCATCTCGGGCCACGGCGTCGGCCGAGCTGTGTACGGATGGGCCACCGCCCCCAACGGCTCCTCCATCGGCGTCTTGGGCGAGTCCAACAGCACCCAGGGCACCGGCTACGCGGTGTACGCCAGCGGCCGACTCAAGGCGTTGGGGCGGTCCTACCTCGGCACGCCCGCCACCGCACCGGTCGACGGCGACCTGAACAACGGCTCGATCTCGTTCCACCTCGACCAGACGAACAACAAGCTGAAGGTGCGCGTGCGGTACTCGAACGGGACCCTCAAGACCGCCACCGTCGGCCTGCTGTAGGCCCACCGCCGGCCCCATACCCCCGAGTACGGTGCCGGGTGGGCGGCTGCGCCCCGCGCGGCGCCGTGCACCGTGCTGGACTGGGGCCATGGGACGACTGCAGGATCGGGTGGCGCTGATCACCGGGGCATCGAGCGGCATCGGCGCCGGGGTGGCCCGGGCGTTCGCGTCGGAGGGTGCCGACGTAGCGGTCAACCATCCCGACGAGGCGACCCGCGCCGCCGCCGAGGCCGTGGCGGCCGAGGTCCGCGAGCGGGGCCGGCGGGCGCTGGTGGTGCAGGCCGACGTGGCCGACGAGGACCAGGTGGCCGCCATGGTCAGCAGCGTCGAGTCGGCGTTCGATCGCGTCGACATCCTGGTCAACAACGCCGGGTTCGCCACCCGCGCCCCGGTGGAATCGATGACGCTGCGGCGCTGGGAGCGGATGCTGGCCGTGCATCTGACCGGCACATTCCTGTGCACCCGAGCCGTACTCGACGGTATGTACCGGCGTGACTACGGCCGGATCGTCAACACCGCGTCACAGCTGGCCTATCGGGGTGGCGCCGAGCGCGCCCACTACGTGGCGGCCAAAGCCGGGATCATCGGCTTCACCCGCTCCCTGGCCCTCGAGATCGGCACCCGCAACGTGACCGCCAACTGCGTCGCCCCCGGAGCCACCGAGACGCCCATCCTCGAGGGCGCCACCGAGGAGTTCCTCGACCGGCTGCGCGCCACGATCCCCCGGGGCCGATTCGCCACCGTGGAGGAGATCGTGCCGGCCTACGTCTACCTCGCCTCCGACGAGGCCCGGCACATGGTGGGCCAGACCGTCAGCCCCAACGGCGGCGACGTCTTCCTCTGAGGCCGCAGAGGCCGTGCGGGGGGCCCTCGCCGCCCCCCGAACCGGTCACTTCGACTGGCTCATCCAGTAGTAGAACGACTTCTCCGAGCCGGTGGTGCCGAAGTTCAGCTCCAGGTTGCCCTTCGAGGCCATCCCGATGCCGCTGTAGTCGGGGTTGCTGGTCTCCATCTCGGTGCTGAGCTCCCAGCCGTCGGCCTTCACTGCCTTGACCAGGTTCTGGTAGGCGGCCTTGGCGTCCTTGACGGTGCCGGCGAGCAGCCAGGTGGTGCTCGACGAGTCGCTCATCTTGGTCGAGGACTTCAGCGAGGCGTTCTCGAACATCGGGGCCTTCGGCAGGTCCTTGGGCATCTCCGTGGTCGCGCCGACCTCGAAGGTGCCGTCCTTGCTGTTGATCTTCACCCCGTCCTTGGTGATGTCGACGTTGTCGGCACCGGAACTCTTCTCGATGGCCTTCTCGGTCGCCTTCTCCACCACCTTCCCGCACGAGGTGCCGACCAGGGCGGCGATGACGGCAACGGCGACGACAGCACTACGAGCGCGCATGAGCAGGATCCTTTGTCCAGGAGAGCCGGCGCCCCACGCCGAACTCGGGCGCCCCCAGTGTAAAGACCTCAGCGAGCGAACGCGACCAATCCGTCAACGCTGTGTGGCCTAGCGATGACCGAATGTGCCGGCCTGGTGGGGACCCGACCGCCGATCAGGCGAAGCTGTACGCAGCAGGATCGGGCCGGCGTGTGTCGTTCCAGAACTCCAGCAGCGACTTCGGAGCGATGGCGATCACCCGGTCACGATCGCCGCGGTACCAGTTGTCGAAGGTGGTGAGGCTCTGCACGAAGGTCGGCAGCTTGGCCAACAGATCCTCGTTGTAGGCCGCCAGCGCCTCGTCGGTCACCACCATCGAACGAGCCCCCCGCTCGAAGAGCAACCGGAGGCTCTCCATGATGTAGCGGACATGGCACTCGGCCGACAGGATGCCGTTGCCGCCGTGGCCGAGCGTGCCGTTGGGCCCCGGGGTGATGAACAGGTTAGGGGCGTCCGCCGCGGCGAGCCCGAGATACGCCTCCGGCTCGGCCTCCATGCGGGCGGTCACGTCGACCCCACCACGGCCGGTGACCTGGATCGGCCACAGCACCTTGTCGGCCTGGAACCCGGTCGCGAACACCAGCACGTCGAAGTCGTCGTGGCCGGCCCGGGTGGTGATGCCGGTCTCGGTGACCTCGACGATCGGCGAGGTCTCCAGCCGCACGTTGTCCCGCCGCAGCGCCTGGTACCAGCCGTTGTCGACGATGAGCCGCTTGCCGTAGGGCGGGAAGTTGGGCAGGCACTTCTCCATCAGGTCCGGACGGTCGCCGACCTGGGTCTCGAGGTACTCGGTGAGGCTCGCCCGGAACCGGTCGCTGGCCTCGTTGACCGAACGCTCGAGGTGAGGCCAGTCCGGGTCGACCTTCACCAGCGGGGTCACCCCGTCGCCGAACTTCCAGCCCTCGCTGAAGCGGTGCCACTCGCGGTAGGTCGGCACCTGGAACAGGGCCTTCTCGATACCCTGCAGCTGCTTGCCGTACTTGGGGTGCGACATCATCCAGTGGGCGCTGCGCTGGAAGACCACCAGTTTCTCGGCGATCGGTGCCACCGCCGGCACCACCTGATTGGCGCTGGCACCGGTACCGATGACCGCAACCCGCTTACCCTCGAGCGACACCGACGTGTCCCACTCGGCGGTGTGCAGCGCCGGGCCGGCGAAACGCTCACGACCGGCGAGATCGGGGTACTTCGGCACCCGCAGGATACCCATGGCGGCGATCACCGCGTGGGCGGCAACCCGGTCGGTGGAGCCGTCGGCGACGGCGCGGAGATCGACCTGCCAGCAGGCGGCGGGCTCGTCCCAGGTCATCGCCATGACCTCGGTGCCGTTGCGCAGCCGCTCGCCCAGCCCGGAGCGGTCCGCCACCGACTTCACGTAGCGCAGCAGCTCGGGCTGGCGGCTGAAGTGCTCGGGCCAGTCGGGGTCCTGGTCGAAGGAGTACGAGTACAGCATGCTCGGGGTGTCGACCCGGCAGCCCGGATAGCGGTTCACATACCAGGTACCGCCGGGCTCGGGGTTGCGGTCCACCACCGTGAAGTTGTCCATGCCCAGCTGGTGCAGGGTGCGCGCCGCCAGCACGCCCGTGACCCCCGACCCGATGATGAGCACGTGGAACCCCTCCGGCGCGACCAGCGGGGCCAACGGCTCGATCGGGCCGATCCCGGCCTGCTCCCTGGCCATCTGGCGATAGTCGGGGGGCACCTCGGCGCCGACGGCATGGTTCATCGCCGCCTGCAGCACCTCGTCGCTGGGCGGCACCGGCGTGGCCGAACCGTCGAGATAGGGGGGCAGCACCTCGGTCGCCTTGGCCTCGATCTGGGCCCGGTCGCGCAGATCGGGCACGGCACCGGCGTCACCGGAGAGGTGGGTGACCACCGCGGCGAGGACCCTCCGATCGGCGTGGGCAATGATCTCGGACAGCTCGAACTCCGGCATGGCTCCCCCAGGATGTGCGACCACCGGCCCGACGGGCACGGTCTCCGCCGCTGGTCTAGCCGAACACCGGCCACCGGCTCACCGCCGCGGCATGACTCGCGGCATTATGGACCGCATGAAGATCCGCTCGACCGTCGTGGCCGCCCTGCTGTTCGGGCTGGGGTTCGGCATCGTGGCTCGGCCCCGCGGCCCCGTGATCGCCGTGATCGTCGCCGTCCTCGTCGCCGCCCTGGTCGTGGGGGCGTCGGCGCTGATGGCGCGGACCCGGGCCGATCAGGCCGCCGGTTCGGCGGCGATCGCCGGATGGGCGCAGGAGCACGGCTGGTTCTACGCCCCCTCGGACTCCTCCGCCGGGGTGGACGCGCCCCAGCCCATGGAGGCCCGCTTCGACGACTACATGCTGGCCACCGCCGGCTTCCCCCGAGAGACCGCGTTCCTCCAGGGGCCCGAAACGCGCATCGTCGACTCCCTGGCCTCCACGGTGGCCGGCCGCCCGGTGCGGCTGGCTCATCAGGTCCGCACCAGGCGCAGCTACGGCGCCAAGGGCCAGCCGATGACGTCGGAGGACTGGACCCTCGTCGCCCTGATCGACGGCATCGCCGCCGGGTCGACCCCACCCGATCCGGGCGAGCTGCCCGGCGTCGGACGCGTCGAGCTCTGCAGCGGCGGCGGCGCCTGCACGCTGCTGCTGTGTTCGCCGGGCCGGGTCGGCGCCGAACGCCTCGAGCGGCTCGACACCATGGTCGACGCCGTTCGCCGCGCCATCGCCTGCGGCGAAGGCCGCTCCCCGTCGGCCCGGTAGACCTCCGGCGGACCGGCCCAACCTACTGTGCCGGCCCGAGCCCGGGAACGTTCGCGGACCGCGGGCACCGGCGCACCGCCGGTCATCCCGACCGGACCGGCACAGTAGGTTGGGGCGGGTGAGTGGACCGCTGCCGTTGCGCTTCCTGTGTTCGGCCTCCAAGGCCGAGCAGCTGCCGGCGTCGGAGATCGAGGTGGCGGTGGTCGGGCGGTCCAACGTCGGCAAGTCATCGCTGCTCAACGCCCTGGCCAACCGCAAGGACCTTGCCCGCACCTCCAAGACGCCGGGCGCGACCCGCCTGATCAACATTTTCGAGCTACGGCCCACCGACAACGCCCCGGCCGGCCGCTGGCTGGTCGACCTGCCCGGCTACGGCTACGCCAAGGTCTCCGAGAGCGAACGCCGACGCTGGCAGTCGATGATCGAGGGCTACCTGATCGACCGGCCGACCCTGCACAGCGTGCTGCTGCTGATCGACGGCGAGATCGGCCCCACCAAGGCCGACCTGCAGACCGTCGAGTGGCTGCGCCACATCGGCCGGGACCTCCGCGTCGTGGCCACCAAGGTCGACAAGGTGGGGCCGTCCCGCCGCGAGAGCCGCCGGCGGGACCTGCTGGGCAAGCTGGAGTTGGCCCGCGCCGACGTGTCCTGGGTCAGCGCCAATGCCGGGATCGGCATCGCCGAGCTCCGGGTCCTCGTCACCGGACGGCTCACCCCTACCGGCTGAGGCCGGTCCCCGGCGGCCGGCCGCTGGTCCTGCCGCGGGATGTCGGGCCCCGCCGGGCCCACTGGGCGGGCGGGCGACGCGGGCTACCGTGGTCGCCGGGATGATGCACTGGATGGCTATTCAGGACCCCAAAGCGGTCAAGGGTCAACGTCTGCAGCGAGCCGTACTCGTTCGGGTATGGGGCTACGTCAAGGGCTACCGCTGGTCCATCGTCGGCTTCCTGTTCACGGTGGTGATCGGGTCCCTGGTGGCCCTCGCCCCGCCGTTGATCGTGCGGACCCTGCTCAACCGGGCCATCCCCGAGGGCAACCGGGCCGGCGTGAACGTGCTGGCAGGGCTGCTGCTCGCCGCCGCGGTGGTCGGCGGGCTGCTGGCCCTGCTCGGCCGGTGGTGGTCCTCGCGCATCGGCGAAGGCCTGATCTACGACCTGCGGACGCAGCTCTACGACCACATACAGCGCATGCCGCTGGCGTTCTTCACCAACTCCCAGACCGGGTCTTTGACCTCCCGGCTCAACAGCGACGTGGTCGGCGCCCAACGGGCCGTCACCGGCACCCTCGGCTCCGCCGTCGACCAGATCGTCACCGTGGCCATCACCATCACCGCCATGGTCCTACTGGACTGGCGGCTGACCGTGCTGTCCTTGGTGTTCCTGCCGTTCTTCCTGGCCGGGTCGAAACGGGTGGGCCGGCAGCTGCGGGCCCTGACCCGCCAGTCGATGCAGTACAACGCGTCGATGTCGACCCAGATGACCGAACGGTTCGAGGTGTCCGGGGCGCAACTGGTCACCCTGTTCGGCCGTCAGGACGACGAGCGGGACACCTTCTCGAGCCGGGCGGGTGCGGTCCGCGACATCGGGGTTCGTACCGCCATGTACGGGAGGGCGTTCTTCCTGGCATTGAGCATCGTGTCGACCATCGGCGTGGCCGCGGTCTACTGGTACGGCAGCCAGCTGGTGATCGGCGGAAAGCTCTCCCTCGGCGACCTCGTCGCCATGGGCCTGCTGGTCAACCGGGTGTACGACCCGCTGATCGCGCTGACGAACCTGCGGGTCGACGTGCTGACCGCGTTCGTGTCCTTCGAACGGGTCTTCGAGGTACTCGACGTGCCCAACCCGATCGTGGACAAGCCCGACGCGGTGCAGTTGCCCCGGCCGTCTGGGGTCATCGAGTTCGACCACGTCGATTTCACCTACCCGGCGGCGGCGAACACCACCCTGGCCTCGCTGGTGGACGGCATGGCCCTGTCCAAGCAGGCCAACCCGGTGCTGTACGACGTGTCCTTCCGGGCCGAGGGCGGCAGCCTGCTGGCGCTCGTGGGCCCCTCCGGCGCCGGCAAGTCGACCATTGCGTCGCTGCTGCCACGGCTCTACGACGTGGAAGGCGGAGCCATCCGCATCGACGGCCACGACGTGCGCGACGTCAGCCTCGACTCGCTGCGCGCCGCCATCGGCGTGGTGTCCCAGGACCCGCACCTCTTCCACGACACGGTCCGCAAGAACCTCCGCTACGCCCGGCCCGATGCCACCGACGACGAACTCGAACGCGCCGCCCGCCTGGCCCGGATCCACGACGTGATCGCCGCCCTGCCCGAGGGCTACGACACCGTGGTCGGCGACCGCGGCTACCGGCTCTCCGGCGGCGAGAAGCAGCGGCTGGCCATCGCCCGCATGCTGCTGAAGGACCCGGCGGTGGTCGTGCTCGACGAGGCCACCAGCCACCTCGACTCCGAGAACGAGGCGGCCATCCAGGCGGCCTTGGAGACCGCGCTCGAGGGCCGGACCGCGGTGGTCATCGCCCATCGCCTGTCCACCATCGTCAACGCCGACCAGATCCTGGTCATCGACGGCGGCCGGGTGGTCGAACGCGGCCGACACGACGACTTGCTGGCGCAGGGCGGGCTCTACGCCGACCTGTACCGCACCCTGGTACGGGACCAGGCCACCGACAGCCTGGGCGGCTGACCCCGGCCCGCTCAGCAACCCCGCCACCGGCCGGGTCGCCCGGCGGCACCGCTCCCGCAGCGGCCCCTCCGCGGTCGTCGTAAGCTCCGCCGCGGCAACGGGAACCGGGGAGGACACGGCCATGGCGAGACTGTGCGAGGGACGGGTGTGCATCGTCACCGGGGCGGGCCGCGGCATCGGCCGCGAGCACGCGCTGATGCTGGCCGAGCACGGTGCCAAGGTGGTCGTCAACGACCTCGGGGCCAACACCGACGGCACCGGGGCCGACGCCTCCCCTGCGCAGCAGACGGTGGCCGACATCGTGGCCATGGGCGGCGAGGCGGTCCTCAACGGCGACGACGTGAGCGACTGGGAAGGTGCCCAGCGGCTGGTCAACCAGGCCGTGGAGACCTTCGGCGACCTGCATGTGGTGGTGGCCAATGCCGGCATCCTGCGCGACCGGATGCTGACCAACATGACCGAAGGCGAGTGGGACGCGGTCATCCGGGTGCACCTCAAGGGCACCTTCGCCCCCACCCGCTGGGCGGCGGCGTACTGGCGCGACCAGGCCAAGGCGGGCCGCCCGGTCGACGGCCGCATCATCACCACCACCTCGGTGTCGGGCACCTACGGCAACCCCGGCCAGACCAACTACGGCGCGGCCAAGGCCGGTATCGCCAGCTTCACGATCATCGCCGCGCAGGAGTTGCACCGCTACGGCGTGACCGTCAACAGCGTCTCGCCCGGCGCGCTGACCCGAATGACCGAGGGTCTGTCCTCCGCCCCGCAGACCGACGAGGAGAAGGCGGCCCGCGACCCCCGCTGGATCGCCCCCATCGTCACCTGGTTGGCCTCGGCGGAGTCGAGCGGGGTCACCGGCCGGGTGTTCCAGGTGTCCGGCCGCGAGCTAGCCATCTCCGAGGGCTGGCACCGCGGGCCCTCCGTCGCCCCCGTCGACGATCCCACCGCGCTGCGCGACGTGGTGGCCGACCTGATGGGTCGGGCCCGTCCCAATGCCGACATGCGCGGCAACGACGCCGAAGGCCCCGGCAGGCCGTCCCCGACGATCTGACCGGCGCCGTCGAACCGGGCAGCCGCGCCCCGGCGTCGCCCGGACGACCTGACCGATACCGGCGCACCGGTCGCCCGGACCCCGACGGCGCCGGGACCCGCACCAGGTCCGCCCGAGACCCCACGAACTCGGCGCGGTCGGGCGCCCGGTAGCGTGTCGGGCCATGCCTGGCGACGTCGTTCCCACCTTCTCGGTGTCGGAGCTGGCCGGAGCCGTGTCGCTGGTGCTCGACACCGCCTTCCCCACCGAGCTGTGGGTACGCGGCGAGATCGCCAACCTCAACCGGGCCCGCTCCGGCCACGTCTACTTCTCGCTGATCGAGCCGAACGAGCTGGGACGCGGCGCGGCCGCCTCGCTGTCGGTGGCACTGCTCGCCGACCGCAAGTACGTGGTCAACGAGATCCTCAAACGGGCCGGTGGCTCGGTGCGGATGACCGACGGCGTCGAGGTACGGCTACGGGCCAAGGTCGACTTCTACGCGCCGGCCGGCCGCCTGACCCTGCTCATGACGCTGATCGACCCCGAGTACACCCTCGGCAAGCTCGTCGCGGACCGCGACCGGCTGCTCGCCGCCCTCAGCGCCGAAGGCCTGCTCGAGCTGCAGGCCACGCGGTGGCTGTCACCGGCACCGCTGCGGATCGGGCTGGTCACCTCCCAGGGTTCCGCCGCCGAGCACGACGTGCTGCACGAGTTGCGGCGTTCCGGCTTCGCCTTCGAGGTGCGGACCTTCCATGCCCAGGTCCAGGGCAACGCCGCGCCGGAGACCGTGGTTCGGGCCCTGCGGGCCGCCGAACGCCACGGCTGCGAGCTCATCGTGCTGGTCCGTGGCGGCGGGGCCCGCACCGACCTCGCCGCGTTCGACGCCGAGCTCATCGCCCGGACCGTGGCGACCCTGCCGGTCCCGGTCTGGACCGGCATCGGCCACGAGATCGACCGGTCGGTGGCCGACGAGGTGGCCCAGCGGGCCTTCAAGACCCCCACGGCCTGCGCCGCCGCCCTGGTCGAGCGGGTCGAGGACTTCCTGCGGGCCGTCGAGAGCCGATGGGCCGCCGTCGCCGGCCTGGCCCACCTGCGGCTCGACGATGCCGAGCGCGAGCTGGAACGTCGCCGGATGCTGGTGGGCCGTGAGGGGCGGGCGGCGCTGCGCAGCGCCGGCACGGCTCTCGACGACCGGGAGCGGCGCATCGGCCGTGAGGCCACCGTGGCGCTCGACGCCGCCTCGGGCCGGCTCAGCATCGCCGCCGCCCGGGTGGACGCTGCCGATCCCCGCCGGGCCCTGGCCCGGGGCTTCTCCCTCACCCGGCGGGCCTCGGACGGCCGCCTGGTGCGCAACCCGGCCGACGTGGTGCCCGGCGACGAGCTGGTGACCACCACCTCCGGCGGCGAGCTGCGCAGCACGGTGGCGCCCGATACGGTCTCCACCGATGGCTGAGGATGCTGCGGACTCCCCCGACGACGAAGATCCGGCCGGCTACGCCGAGGCCTTGGCCGAACTCGACGTGATCCTGACCGAGCTCGAGAACCCCGACCTCGACGTCGACCGGCTCGGTGGCCGGGTCCGGCGAGCCGCCCGGCTCATCGCCTTCTGCCGGCAACGCATCGTCGGAGCCCGCGTCGAGGTCGAGGCCGTCACCACCCACGACGACACCGAACGCTGACCCGCCGAGTCGGCGGTCTCGGCCCGGCGCGTCGATCCGGCCTCGACCGCCACCGACCCGGCGTCGGCTCGACCCCGCCTCGGTGGCGGTCGGAGCCGGCGTCAGCGGCGGTCGGACCCGGCGAGCAGGGCGAGTGCCGCGGCCACCCGGTCCGCAGTGCGGGCTCCGGCGCCCACACCCAGCCGGTCGCGACCCGCCACTGACTCCTCGGCCTCCACCGCGTGCAGCCAGCCGGGCTGCGGCCCGGGGTCCACGGCCACCACCGCGACCGGCCCGGCCGGCCGACCTGGGTGGCCCGCAGCCCGGCGGAGGTAGCCGAGCGCATACGCAGCGGGCCGCGGGTCGACCTGCAGCTCGGCCCAGGCGAACGGATCGGCACCCGGGTCCTCACCCGACTCACCTGCCGGATCGGCACCGGCGGGCGACGCGTTCGCCGGGATCGGCAATGGCGGGTGGTCGATGATGTGCACGACCGAGGCGTCAGTACTCGCCCCGGCCAGCCCTGCGCCCTCGGCCAGCACCAGAGCGCGCACCAGCGACGGGCGGGCACCGGCGAGCAACAACCCGACGTAGGCACCGAGCCCCCAGCCGGCCACCACGACCGGGCCGAGGTAGGCGAGAGCGGCGTCGGCGTCGGCCAGGAGCAGCTCGGGGCTGTACCCGCCGCCGACCGGCCGGCTCGACGCGCCGTGCCCGGTGAAGTCCAGCCCCCAGACCGGTCCGGGCCAGGCCTCGAACCCCAGCGGGCCCGGCTCGACCGCCCGGCCGCCGAGGGCGTGCAGGCGCAGCAACGGCACTGCGTCCGCGGACGCGCCTCCCCGGGCCTCGGACGCAGCCGGTGCGACGGGGCCGCTCTGCAGCCGGTGCAGCGCCAACTCGACCCGGTGCCGGCTGAGTCGAACCGTGGCGGGCGCCGTCATCGGCCCGACCAACCCGACCAACCCGACCAACCCGACCAACCGGCCCGGCCGATACCCCACACGCACTGCCGACCACCGCCGGCATGGGACGTTCCTCGTTTCCTTCGACCGATACCCGCGTGCACCGACATCGCTGCCCCTAACCTGTCCTGCGGCCGACCCGGGGCCGACGACCTTCGGTCGCCGTCGCCTGTGGTTCGATCCCCAGCATGGCCCAAACTCGGCCGGGACCACCCGCTGCGGTGGGCCGGGGCTATACAGGCAACCTCGACCGATCGCTCAGGGAGGAAACAGATGGACGTGTTGAGCGAGGCCAACCGACGACGGACCTTCGCCATCATCTCCCACCCCGACGCCGGCAAGACCACCCTGACCGAGAAGTTCCTGCTCTACGGCGGCGCCCTGGTCGGTGCCGGGTCGGTCAAGGCCCGCGACGGGCGACGGGCCGCGACGTCGGACTGGATGGAGCTCGAGCAGAAGCGCGGCATCTCCATCACCTCGACCGCCCTGCAGTTCCCCTACCGCGGCTGCGCCGTCAACCTGCTCGACACCCCCGGTCACCGCGACTTCTCCGAGGACACCTACCGGGTGCTCGCCGCCTGCGACGCCGCGGTGATGGTGCTGGATTCGGCCAAGGGCATCGAACCACAGACGCTGAAGCTGTTCGAGGTGTGCCGGGAGCGGCGGCTACCACTACTGACCTTCTTCAACAAGTGGGACCGCCCCGGGCGCGACACCCTCGAACTGCTCGACGAGGTGGAGAAGCTGCTGGGGTTGCCCGCAGTGCCGGTGACCTGGCCGGTCGGTTTCGCCGGCGACTTCCGAGGGGTCATCGACCGCCGCGACGGCAGCTACACCCGATACACCCGCGTCGCCCGCGGCTCCCAGGTTGCCCCCGAGGAGCTGATCGACCCCGACCGCGCAGCCTCCGAGGAGGGCCTCGCCTGGGAAACCGCTCAGGACGAGCTCGAGCTGCTGTCGGAGGTCGGTGCTGACCTCGACCCCAAGGCGTTCCTGGCCAACGAGTCGACCCCTGCCTTCTTCGGCTCGGCCCTGACCAATTTCGGCGTCGGCAAGCTGCTCGACTCAGTGATCGAGTTGGTGCCGCCACCGGAGGCCCGCGTCGACATCGACGGGCAACGACGACCGCTCGACGCCGCGTTCTCCGGCTTCGTGTTCAAGGTCCAGGCCAACATGGACCCCTCCCACCGCGACCGCATCGCCTTCATCCGGGTCTGCTCGGGCCGTTTCGAGCGGGGCATGATCGTCACCCACGGCCGGAGCGGCAAGCCGTTCAACACCAAGTACGCCGCCACCCTCTTCGGCCAGGAACGCGAGACGGTCGAGGAGGCCTACCCCGGCGACGTGGTGGGCCTGGTGAACGCCACCGACGTCCGGGTCGGCGACTCGCTGTTCGACCCGACCCATGCCCCGGTGACCTTCCCGCCGATCCCCAGCTTCGCCCCCGAGTTCTTCATGGCCGCCCGAGTGCGCGACACCGGACGGTTCAAGCAGTTCCGCCGGGGCATCGCGCAGCTCGACGAGGAAGGCGTCGTGCAGGTGCTGCGCGACCCCGAGTTCGGCGACCAGGCCCCGGTGCTCGCCGCGGTCGGCCGCCTGCAGTTCGAGGTCGCGACCTACCGGCTCGAGAACGAGTTCGGGGCACCGACGGACCTGTCGCCCACCAACTACAAAGTGGCCCGACGCACCGACGAGACATCCGAACCGGCGCTGCGGCGCATGCGCGGCGTCACCGTGCTGCGACGGGCCGACGGCAGCCGCCTGGCGTTGTTCGAGTCGCCCTACTGGCTCGAGCGGGTCGAGTCGGAGAACCCCGAGCTCACCCTCGACCGCCTCGTCGCCGAGGGCATGGCGGGCTGAGCCGAACCGTCGGCATCTGCCGGCTTCCGCCGTCAGCCGGCGGTGGCCATCCCGACCGGGCCCAGGCTGCGGGTCCGCAGCACCTGCGCCTCGCGGGTCTCCGCCGACACCAGCGGGCCGGCCAGCGAGAACAACACCAACGCCAGACCGCTCGACGCCGCCGCCACCAGGAACGCCAGCTCGTAGCCGGACACGTCGTGCAACACGCCCAGCACCGTGGGGCCCAGGCCGACCCCGACGGTCATGATCAGCGAGGACATGCTGTAGATCCGGCTGTACTCGCGCACCCCAAAGGTCTCCGCGAGCAACAACGGCTGCAGCATCAGCAGGTTGCCCACCGACAGGCCGAAAACGATGCAGGTGACGATCACCGAGGCGGGCGTGGCAGCGAAGGCGAAAGAGGCCAGCGCCGCGCCCTGCACCGCCATCAGCACTGCGGCGAAGGTCTTGGGGGGAACCCGGGTCACCAGCAGGCCACCGGCGAGACGGCCGATCACCGAGGAGGCGGCGACCATGGTCACCGACGCCGCGGCCAGGCTGTCGACCCGTTCGCTGACCAGCTTCACCTGCTGGCTCAACCCGCCGACCTGGCCCAACATCACGAACAGGTAGGCCGCCGTCATCAGCCAGTAGAAGCGGGTCGCCCGAGCCTCGGCGAAGCTGAGCCCTGGCATCACCATCGCCGGCTTGGTCCCCACGGCTGCGCCGGCCGCCACCGGGGGCGGCGGGTCGCCGTCGGGGTACTGGTTTTCACCCGCAGGCGAGGACCTCACCAGCAGCAACGTCACCGGCAGGCCGATCGCCACCCAGATGACCGCCAGCCACGGCGAGACCGGCCCCATGTGGTTACGGGCGATCAAGGCGGCCACGAACGGCGTGATGGCGATCCCGCCCATCGACAGCCCGGTGGAGGCCACCGACAGGGCGACGGACCGGCGCCGCACGAACCAGCGGGCCACCGTGGTGGTCGCCGGAACCAGGCCCGACAGGGCGAACCCGGCACCGAAGACGACATCGGCCGCAAACATCTGCCACGGCTCGTGGACCTGGCCCAGCATCGCCAGGCCCACCGGGCCGAGCACCAGGCCGGCCACGATCACCTTGCGCACGTCCACCCGGAGCAGCAGGCCGGAGATGGCGTAACCGAACAGGCCCGACGCCACGAAGAAGGTCGCGGTGGCGGCGCTGGCCAGGCCGGTCGACCAACCCCGCTCGACCACCAGTGCCCGCAGGTACACGCCCTGGCCGTAGAAGCCGAACCCCGAGGACACCATCAGCACGATGAACAGTCCGGCGATGACCCGCCAGCCGGTGAACGGCACGCTGGGCGGGGCGGCGACGGTCGTTCCCGGTTCCGGCGTCGTGCTCGGCTCGGTGTCCATCGTTCCCCCTCCGTCGGCCGTGGCGACCGGGCCAGAGCCTACGGCCGGGCTGCGCTCGCATCGCAAGTAACGCACCGCAGCCCGATCGCCCCAGGCCTACCCCGGGCCTGCCGGGTTCCACCCGGGTCCTGCAGGAGCACCTCGTGCACTACGTTGCGGCCATGGGACCACTCCATCTGCACGAACGCTCCTACCCCAAGGGGCTGGTCGAGGTGGCTGACGGCTGCTTCGCCTACCTGCAACCCGACGGCGGCTGGTGCCTGTCCAACGCCGGCCTGCTGCGCGGTCAGGGCGCCTCGCTACTGGTGGACACCCTGACCGACCTGCCCTCGACCGCCACCATGCTCGAGGCAATGCGGCCGCTGACCGACACCGCACCCATCCGGACGCTGGCCATCACCCACGGCAACCTCGACCACTACTTCGGCAACCAGCTCGTCGAAGGCGCCGAGATCGTGGCCAGCAGCGGCACAGCCCACGAGATGGCCACCGGACCGACCCCGCAGACCATGCTCGATCTGCTGGCCGTGCCGGACCCGGTGCTCGGCGGCTACGTCCGTCACGCCTTCGGTCGCTTCGACTGGTCCGGCATCACCGTGACGCTGCCCACCCGCACCTTCGAGGACCGCCTCACCGTCGACGCCGGCGGCCGGCGGGCCGAGCTGATCATGGTCGGTCCCGCCCACACCGCCGGCGACACCATCTGCCACCTGCCCGACGAGCGGATCGCCTACACCGGCGACCTGCTGTTCATCTTCGGCACGCCCATCGTGTGGGCCGGCCCGTTCGCCGGCTGGGTGGACGCCTGCGACCGCCTGCTGGCACTGGACTGCGACGTGTACGTGCCCGGCCACGGTCCGCTCACCGACCGACGCGGGGTCGAGGGCATCAAGGCCTACCTCGAGTTCGTGTACCGCGAATCCCGGGCCCGTTTCGATGCCGGGCTGTCGGTGCGCGACGCCATCTTCGACATCGACCTCGGCGACTACTCCGGATGGGGCGACCACGAACGGTTGGCCATCAACGTCACGGCGGCCTATCGCGAGTTCGACCCGTCGCAGCCCGAGGCCGGCTTCGTCGAGCTGTTCGGGTTGATGGCACAACTGGCCGCACGCACCGGGAACTGACCACGCAGGACGTTGCAGGACCGTGACAGGGCCGTTGTAGCACCGCGATCCGGGCGGCCGACCGCCGGCGAGTGAGCGGTCCCGAAGGCTCGTCGTGACCGTCGACGCGGACCGTTCGCGGGCGCGGGATCACCGGGCAGTGGCGAAACCCCTCTCCGGCCAAACATGATGGGGCGGTGAAGACCCGCAAGCTCAGCACCGTCGACGGCTTCGTGCTGATCGATCTCGACACTGCCCCCGGTTCGGTCGGGATCGTCCGCTCCGCACCGAAGATCCTCGTCAGCGGCGCCGAGATGCTGGCCCGCTCCGTCACCTACACGTTCGCGGCGTTCGGGATCAAGGCCAGCGGCGCCTCGGCCGGGGTCAATGCCAAGCCCGAGGACCGGGCCGCCGCGGTCACCGCGTTCGCCGAGGAGGTGGCGTCGTTCGACCCGCCGGTCCTGCTCGACCCGGCCAAGGGTATCGACCCGGACAATCTCGCCGTCCTCACCGCCAAGGACCCGCGCAGCGCCGCCCTGCGCGAAGTAAACGACGGCGTCTCCGGCGCCGACGAGCTGCTGGCCGGCGGCGCCTTGGCCGCCGCCGCGGCGGTGCACGGTCCCCTCACCGGGGCCCGCATCGTGATCGAGGGGTTCGGGCCCGTCGGGCTGTCGCTGGCCCGCCAGGCCGTCGCCTCCGGCGCCACCGTGGTGGCGGTGGCGACCACCGCCGGCACCGCCCTCGAGCCGTCCGGGTTCGACCCGGTGGCGCTCGCCGAGGCGTGGATGACCCAGGGTGAGGCCATGGCCAAGTCCATCGGCTCGGCCCAGAAGCCGGCCTGGGCAGCGTGGGGCGCCGACGCCGATGTGGTGTTCTGCGGCTCGAAGACCGGGGCGATGACCCACGAGGGTGCAGCGTTGCTGAAGGCCCGCACCGTCGTTCCCATCGGCCCGGTGCCGGTGACGACCAAGGCCGTGGCGGTCATGGGCCGCAACGGCGTGACCTACGTACCGGACTTCGTATCCCTCGCCGCGCCGCTGCTGGCCGGGGTCGGCACGCTCGAGTCGGCCGAGTGCATCGGCAAGATCACCGAGCTGATCGCTGAGTGCGCCGGGTCGCCCGAAGGGCTGTTCCTGGCCTCCTGCGCCCGGGCCGAGTCGTTCCTGCGCACCTGGCAGGAGTCGATTCCCTTCGGCCGCCCACTGGCCTGACCCGGCGACGACGCACCGCCGGAGACAGCGCACCGCCGGAGCGTCGGCCGCACCGATCGGGCTCCGACGCTCGGGCCCTAGCGGTAGGTGCCGCCCGCAGGAGAAGATGGACTCATGAACGCTGTTTCGGTCGATGAGATCCACGCCGCCGTCGCCGGCGACACCGTCCCCCGCGCCTTCCTGCGCACCGTGCGCGCCCACCCGGCGATCGTCGCTCTGCGGGTCGCAACCGGCACCGACGCCGATGCCGACAGCTGGCAGGAGTGGTCCTACCAGGACTTCCACGACCGGACGGCAGCGGTGGCCGGGGGACTCGCTGCGGCCGGGCTGCGCACCGGCGACCGGATGATCCTGATGATGCGCAACCGGCCCGAGTTCCACGTGGTCGACCTCGCAGCGCAGTTCCTGCGTGCCACGCCGGTGTCGATCTACAACTCGTCCTCGCCCGAGGAGATCGACTACCAGGCCGGCCACTGTGGCGCCCGCATCGCCGTGGTCGAGGACGCCGGGTTCCTCGAGCGGCTGTTGTCGGTACGCGACCGACTCCCGGCCCTCGAGGCCGTGTACGTGATCGAACCGCCGGCGGACTGCCCGACGGGTGTGCGCAGCCTCACCGAGCTGCTCGACGCGACCCCTGCCGACCTCGCCACCCTCGCCGAGGCCACCGAGCCCGCCGACCTCGCCACCTTGATCTACACCTCGGGCACCACCGGGCCTCCCAAGGGCGTGATGATCAGCCAGTACAACGTCGTGTACACCGCCGAGCAGTTACGCCGGTGCATCGGCATGGCCCCCGAGGAATATCCCGGCCTACGGGTCATCAGCTATCTGCCCATGGCCCACATCGCCGAGCGGATGAGCAGCTTCTACCTCGGGATGTTGTCGGGCTACACCGTCACCACCTGCCCCGAGCCGACCGCCGTCGCCGCGTACGCCAAGCAGGTGCACCCGCAGCTCATCTTCGGGGTGCCGCGGGTGTGGGAGAAGATCCATGCCGGGGTCAACGCCGCGCTTGCACTCGACCCGGACAAGAAGCGCAGCTTCGACGAGGGGGTCGCCGCGGCGCTGCCCATCAAGGAGGCGATGCGCAACGGCACCGCCACCGCGGAACAGGTCGAGGTCTGGGAGTTCCTCGACGCCGTGGCCTTCTCGCTGGTGCGGGGCCTGATCGGCCTCGACGAGGTCCGCGTCGCCATCAGCGGCGCCGCGCCCATCCCCCGTGAGGTGCTGGAGTGGTTCAACGCCATCGGTGTCCCACTGTCGGAGATCTACGGCATGTCGGAGTCGAGCGGCCCGATGACCTGGGACGCCCGCGAGCTGCGGCCAGGCACCGTCGGCCGGGCCATCCCCGGCTGCGAGGTCCGCCTCGGCGAGGACGGCGAGGTGCTCTGCCGCGGTGGCAACGTGTTCCAGGGTTACTTCGAGGACCCGGCCCGTACCGCGGACACCATCGTCGACGGCTGGCTGCACTCCGGTGACATCGGCGTGCTCGACGCCGACGGCTACCTCGCCATCGTCGATCGCAAGAAAGAACTGATCATCACCGCCGGCGGCAAGAACATCTCGCCCGCCAACCTCGAGGCCGCGCTGAAGACCATCCCCCTCATCGGCCAAGCCGCCGCCATCGGCGACAACCGTCGGTTCGTGTCCGCGCTGCTGGTGCTCGACCCCGAGCTGGCCCCGGTCTGGGCGGCCCAACACGGCATCGCCTTCACCGATCTGGCCGACCTCGCCGCCAACCCCGAGGTGCTCGCCGCGGTGCAGCAGGACGTCGACACGGTCAACGAGCGCTTCGCCTCGGTCGAACAGATCAAGCGGTTCGTCCTGCTCGGCGAGGAGTGGATGCCCGACTCCGACGTGCTCACCCCCACCTCCAAGCTCAAGCGCCGGGGCGTGCTCGCCCGCTACCAGGACCGCATCGAGGGCATGTACGCCTGAACCAGGTACGCCTGAACCAGGTACGCCTGAACAACCGGCACCTGAACAAACGGCACCTGAGCGACGCACACCTGAGCGATGCGCGCCGTCAGCGCCCGTCCCCGGTCCGGGTACCACCATCGGGACGGGTGGCCCGGGCGGTCGGGTCGACCCCGGCCACCCGGGCCACCCGGGCCACCCGGGCCACCAGCGCGGTCTGCCCGGTGCCCTCCTCCCAGTGCAGGACCTCCAACCCCAACCGCTCGGCGAGGTCGCGCAACTCGCCCACCGCCGCCAGGTAAGCCGGGGCCGTATCGAGCGCACCCGTCGCACCGGTCGCGTCCCGGCCGACGACGGAGAGCCGGCTGGTGACCACCAGGGCCCCGGGCCGCAGGAGCCGGCCGATGGCGCTCTCGATCAGCGGGGACCGGAAATGGCCCATGACCAGCAGGTCGTAGGGGCCGGGGCACGACGCCGGCAGGCCGTCGTCGAGATCGGCCTGCACGAGGCGTACCTGGGATCGCACCCCCGCGGCCGCGGCGGCGCGGGCCACCGCACCGAGCGCGGCGTCGGCAATGTCGACGGCGTCGACCTGCCAGCCCCGCTCGGCCAACCAAACGGCTTCGGCGCCGCGGCCACAGGCCAGATCGAGGGCCCGGCCGGGCGGCGTCAGAGCCTCGGTAGCGGCGACGAGGATCGCCCGCGGCGCCGGGCGGGCGGCGCCGGCGCCGGCATGGCGCTCGTTCCAGCGTTGACGATCCTCGCAAGCCACGGGCGGGCCGAACCCTTCGTCGGGCGTAGTAGAACGATCCCACGCTACCGACGAGACCTGGGAGCATCGTGCAGCACCGAACCCTCAACGCCAACGGCATCCGTATCCACGCGGTCGAAGCCGGCAGCGGACCGCTCGTCCTGTTCGTCCACGGCTTCCCCGAGTCGTGGTACTCGTGGCGTCACCAGCTGCCCGTGCTGGCCGAGGCCGGTTACCACGCCGTGGCCATCGACGTGCGCGGCTACGGCCGTTCCTCCGCCCCGGTGGCGGTAGACGCCTACCGCATGACCCAGCACGTCGCCGACAACCTCGGCGTGGTCGAGGCCCTCGGGCACAGCGAGGCCGTGGTCGTCGGCCACGACTGGGGTGCCCCCATCGCCTGGAACTCGGCGCTGCTGCGGCCCGACGTGTTCCGCGCCGTCGCCGGCCTGTCGGTGCCCTACACCCCACGCGGCCTCGTCCGGCCCTCCGCCGCCTTCCGGGCCATGGGCGGCGCCGAGGAGTTCTACATCGAGTACTTCCAGCAGCCCGGCCGCGCCGAGGCCGAGATCGAACCCGACGTCGCCGGATGGCTCGAGGGGTTCTACTACTCGGCCTCCGGGTCGGCGCCGCCGATGCTGCCCGGGACCGGTTCCATGGCCACCATCGCCCCCGGTGGCCGGATGCGGGACCGTTTCGCCCGGCCCGAGGAGACCCTGACGTGGCTCAGCGCCGAGGACCTGGCGTTCTACACCGCCGAGTTCGAGCGGAGCGGCTTCTCCGGCGGCTTGAACCGCTACCGCAACGTGGACCGCGACTTCGAGGATCTCGCGGCCTTCGGCGGCCGGCCGATCACCGTGCCTGCGCTGTTCATCGGGGGCAGCAAGGACGGCCCGACCCTGTGGGGGGCCAAGGCCATCGAACGGTTCCCCCAGACCCTGCCCCTGCTGCACCGCTCGGTCATCCTCGACGGGTGCGGCCACTGGACCCAGCAGGAACGACCGGCCGAGGTCGACGCCGCCCTGCTCGACTTCCTCGCCACCGTCGATCGACGCTGAACCGACAGAGCTACCCGAGCCGCTCGAGCTACCGACCGGACCACCGCTGGGCACCCGGTCGGCGGGTCAGCCGCTCGACGCGCGGTGCGGTCGGCCTATCAGCCAGCGGTGGGGCCGGGGCCGCTGCCGGGGCTGTCGGACCGCTTCTCGGCGGTGATGCGCAGCACGATGCCGTCGCGACGCTCCTCCACCAGCCGCATCGATGAGCCCAGCCACGCCACGGTTCGGGCCGACGTCGGGAAGCGGATCCCATTCGGGCCGGCCAGGAGTTGGGCCAGGCGCGCCGCGCCGGAGTCGGCAGGAACCAGGCTCATGCAGAACAGACGTCCACCGGGGCGCAGCACCCGGACCATCTCCGCCAGCGCCGCGGCCTCGTCGCCGATCTCGTTGAGCGATCCGCCCATCACCACCGCGTCGACCGAGCCGTCGCTGAAAGGCAGGTGGGCAGCCAGCGCCCGCACCGCATCGACCCGGTCACCGATGTCCTCCAGCGCACAGCGCTGCAGGGCCCGGCGCAGGAACGGACTGCTGTGGTCGATCAGCACCACCTCGGCACCCCCGTGCGCCAGGTGACGGCCGTAGAGACCCTCTGAGCAGGCCACGTCCAGCACCACACCGCCGCCCTCGAGCGCCGGCTGCACGGCCGTCGCCAACTCGGCGAGTTCCTCCCCGACCGGGAACGCCCGACCGGCGAGCAGCCCCAGCGACCGGACCCGCCAAACCGACTCGTACAGCCGCGCCGTCACCGTCAGACGGTTCACCAGCTGGGCCGGGTTCCACGACGCGTGACGCGCCGCCATGGCCTCGATGATGCCGTCGTCGTCACGGGCGATGGGCCCGATGAACCCGGCAAGGCGAGCGGGAACGACACGACGCAGCGGGACCGCCTGGTGGTTCATGCCCTCAGCGTGGCGGGCCGGAGCCCGCGATGCCAACCGGAGAACAGGCCGTACCCGGGCGGTTCAGCCGTGGCCCACGGCCTGTGCCTCACGCACCACGAGGTCGCGCTCGGCGGCGGCGACCAGCGGCGGCGTGACCTCGAACCAGTCGCTGTCATCGAGGGTGTAGCGCACGGCGATGGACACCGCGGCCTCCAGTCGGTACGAGGCGTGCGGCCCCGCCGTGGTGGAACGCCACCGGTAGCGATGGGTGACCGGTCCGGCGGCGCCGGCAACGCCGAGTCCCTGCGGACCGAACGTGGCGCCGGTGCCGTCACCGAAGGACCACCGGACCTCGGCTGGTTCGAGGCGCAGGACGACGCGCCGTCCCAGCACGTCGTGCAGCTGTAGGACGGGAACGTCGTCGATGCCCTCGACCCAGAACCACTGCTCGATCCCGACCAGCCCGCTCGGAGGTGAGCTGCCCACCGCCACGACCGGGGCCAGCGTCTCGGCCAGGTAGGACTCGGCCAGGGTCCGCACCGCGGCGTCGTAGTCGACCACCTCATCGGCGTACACGTAACCCAAGCCGCTGCTACCGAGCTCGACCGCCGTGCCGTCGGCGTACCGGCAGTCCAGCCAATACCGCCACAGCGCACGTCGTGAACGATCCAGTGGCGGCCAACTCAGCCCGGCCACCACTCCCTCGCCGTCGACGATGCCGTTCGTCTCGTCGATCAGCTCCCGACAAAGCACGGACCGCCCGGACGGGGTCCAGCTCGCCCACTGCTCATGGTCCTCGCCACCGGCCCGGTAGCCCGCCACCGTGACCCGGGTGCCGTCGCTGGCCACGCTCACCCCGGCACCGGCCGCCGGCGCCATCGCCGCCGACCCCACCGCGACGGCAACGACGAGGGCCACCATCGGGACGAGCCGGAGGCAGCGTCGGCCCCAATCGACCGCATCGCAACGCTGGGATCGCCCGGATCGCCCTGCCGATGCACCCCACCGACTCGAACCATGCCAAATACATACAAACACCATGAAAACACATTATAAGCACTGAGGGCGGGTTCGGTCCGGCCGAACGAACCCGGGGCGGGTCAGCGGGTCAGGTTCGTCGTGGCCGTCACCCGACGACCGGTACGCGGATCCAGCTCGGCCACCGCGCAGGAACTGGCCCGCCGTCCCGCCAACCAGCTCGTCACCGGGACCCGAACCGCCACCGCCTCGAGCGGGTTGCCCGACGGGGCGCGGAGCTGGTCGCCGTACCGCTGGGCGACCGGGGCGATACACGCCCGGTCGAGCTCCCCCCACTGCTCGGCGCTGGGGTAGTGCTCGAAGCGCTCGGCGAGGTCGAGCGCACCCACGACCTCGAGCTGGTGGGCCTGCCCACAGGGCACGGCCACCGCGGCCGCCTCGAGGAGCGGGTCCCAGCGAAGGCAGGTGCCGACCACGGGCGCCGGGCTCTGGTCGATGGCGGACAGCGGCTCGTCGATCTCGGCTGCAGTGCCCGCCGCAGTGGTGCCGCCGCTGACCAGGCACTCGCCGGTGCGGTCCCCCGCTGACCACTCGGCGGCGCTCGGTCCCGCCACCCGCAGCACCAGGATGCCGGCCGGGTCGTAGCGGTCGCCGAGGTAGGCCCGCAGCCGATCCGGGCAACGCGCCCCCAGCAGCGCCCGCCACTCCACGTCCGTTGGGGCGGTGCGGAACCCGGCGGGGGTCTCGACCAGGCCCACCACCTCGTAGCGGTGTGGCTCGGTGCAGGCGACGACGGCCACCGACGACCCGGTCGCGGTCGCGGTCTGGGCCAAGCAGGCGCCGATCGCCGGCTGCACCTCCTGGTCGGGCCGTCGCGGCGACGCCGCCGGGGCCACCGGGACGGGCGCCGCCGACGCCGCGTCCGGAGGCGCCGGCGTGACGGTCGGCGACCGGTCGCCGGGCCGCTCCAGGCCCTGCCGCTCCTGGGCATCGTTCGACGGCGCCCCCTGCGCGCCGGACGGCGCCGCAGACATCGGCCGGCCACCCCCGAACGCGCCCCACAGGCCGAGCGCCAGCAGTACCCCCGCCAGGGCTGCGGCGACGGTGGCCAGCGTCCACCCGTGATCGGCCTCGCCCCTCGTCGCGCTGTTCCCACCGGTCATGGGCGAAGGCTAAGAACGACCCGCCCGATGCGGCGGGTCGGACCCGTGGGTCGTTCGGCTCAGGGGCGAACCAGCCGCAGGTTCACCGGATAGCGGAACCACACCCCGCGGCCGGCCTGCACCGCAGCCACGATCCCGAGCACCACGTCGGCCACCACCGCGGCCAGCAGGGTGAAGAACCCCACCACCACCAGCATCAGCGGCAGCGACACCAGCACGACGATCAGCACGGTCAGCTGGAAGTTCAGCGCCTCCGCGGCGTGATGGCGCACATAGGGGTTGGACTTCTCCACCAGGTACACGCTCAGCGGCATGATGACCCAACCCAGCACGAAGCCGAGATGGCTCAGCATCACCAGCGAGCGGGTGTGGTCACCGGCAACGGCACCGGGCAACAGTTTCCGCTCGGCCACGGTGGCCTGGGACCGCGGCACCGGGCCGTCGAGGCCGGCCGGGCGGGGTGGTCCCCAGCCGCTGCCGTCCCACCAGCGGACGAACCCGTCCTCGGCGGGGTACCAACCCGGCTCGGAGGACCCCGACCCCGTCGAGGGAGGCTGCGACGCGTCAGCGGTCACAGGCCACCGATGCGGCTGATCGGCCAGACCCGCAGGAACGCCTTGCCCACCACCGCGCCGGTGGGGATCGGACCGAAACAGCGCCCGTCCTTGCTCAGGTTGCGGTTGTCGCCCATGACCAGCAGCTCGCCGGGAGCGACGGTGACCACCTCGTTCTCCTCGTACACCGCGCAGGCACCGGGCATACGGGTGGTGGAACCGGGCTTGAGGAACGGCTCGGGCTGGATCTCGCCGTTCACCACCAGCTTGCCGTTCGACGCCGACACCTGGTCACCGGCGACGCCCACCACCCGCTTGATGAGCTGCGCGTACTGACAGAACTCCTTCGCCTGGAGCTCGAGACACTCGGGGTTGTTGAAGACGATCACATCGCCGCGTTCGACGTCACCGAAGCGGTAGGACAGCTTCGAGACCAGGACCCGATCGCCGATGAGGAGCGTGTTCTCCATCGAACCCGACGGGATGACGAAGGTCTGGGCCACCCAGGTCTTGATGACGAAGGCCACCAGGACCGCTACGACGATGGCCACCAGCCACTCGAGCAGCGAACGACGTCGCTGGGCTGCACGACGCGACCCGCGCACCGCGGCCACCTGGCTGCTGTCGCCTGGTCGGCCGGTACCGCCGAGGGCCGGCGGGAGGTCGTTCGTCATGACGGTACCGGTGTGCTCTCTCTCGGGGATCGAACCCTCGGCATCCTACCGGTGCGGGCCCGCTGCTCGGTCGAGCTCCACGTACCTTCCGTGGACGATCCGCCGCTCCATCGGATCGACCCCCGCGGTGATCGGGGCCGCGGCACGCGACGCCGTCAGCCTCACGCCTCGCTACGCGCCACGTTGGCGCTGAGGACCATCCCGGTACTGTGACGCAGCTCGAGCCGGCGGCTGTGGCGCAGACCATCGAGCTCGTTGCCGGGCGCCGGCGGCAGGAACAGGTGACCTTGCACGTAGCGAACCCCGAGCCGGCGCAGCATGGCGAGCTGCTCGGGCGTCTCCACGCACTCGGCGACCACCAGCGCCCCCAGCACCCCGGCGAGGTTGACCACCGCTTCCACCACGGCCTGGTCCCGCTCGGAATCGGCCACGTCCATGACCGACGAGCCGTGGATCTTCACCGCGGCGAGTGGCAGCTCCTTGAGCAGCCCGAGCGAGCCGTGCCGCAGGCCGAAATCGTCCACGACGAGGGCCACGCCGAGCTCGGTCAGCTGCTCGAGGACCCCCGAGGAACGCACCCGCTTGTCCGCGGCGGTCGATTCGTTTATCTCGATCTGCAGCAGGCAGGCAGGTAGCCGGCTGGTCTCCACCGCCCGAGCCACCACCTGCACGAAGTCCGGCGCCAGCAGCTGCCGCTCCGACACGTTGACGGCGACCGGCAGCGGTGGGACCACCGAGGTGTCGCCGTTCCAGGAGGCGGCTTGGATACAGGCCTCGAGCACCACCATCCGGCCGATGGCACCGATCAGGCCGGTGTCCTCGGCGACCGGCAGGAAGCTGCCCGGCGAGACGATCCCGTGGCCGGGACGGATCCAGCGGATGAAGGCCTCGACGGCGACCACCTCACCGGAGTTCACCTCGACGACGGGTTGGTAGTGCAGCACCAGTTCGCCGGCGTCGAGCCCGGCACGCAGCGCGTCGCCCAGCGCCTGGCGGCTGTCGGCCTCGGCCCGGAGCCGTTCGTCGAAGAACGCGTGGCGGATGCCCGGAGTGCCCTTGGCGACGTACATCGCCGCATCGGCCTGCTCGAGCAGGGCCAGGCTGGAGGCGGTGTGGGCGTCACCGACAGCCAGGCCCATGCTGAGACCGGCGTAGAACGGGCCGGTACGCAGCTCGACCGGCGGGTCGAAGGCCGCCTGCATACGCTCGGCCAGCTCCACCAGGGTCTCGGCATCGGCCACGCCGGGGAACACCACGACGAACTCGTCGCCGGCCAGGCGGGCCACCAGGTCGCCGCCACGGACCGACGCGCCGAGGCGTCGAGCCACCTCCTTGAGCAACTCGTCGCCAACGGCGTGGCCCATGGTGTCGTTCACCGTCTTGAACCGGTCGACGTCGATGAACACCAGCCCGAGGCTGCGGCCGGACTCCTTGCACCGCTCCAGCTGCTCGTCGAGCCACTCCATCAGGTGCGGGCGGTTGACCAGGCCGGTGAGGGCGTCGTGGCGGGCCGCCCGGTAGGTGTGGGCCAGGTCCTGCTCCACCGCCTTGCGCCGCCGCGACTGCAATGACCACACGCCCACCCCGATACTGAGCAGGGCGGTGGTGGAGATCCCGACGGCGGCGACCACGACCGGCAGCGCCGCGGCGAAATAGCTCGACGGGCCGAGGACGATCACTGCGACCCCGGGATGACCGGGCACGGCGGCATCGGCCAGGATGCCCAGCTGAGCAGCGCCGCTGTTGTCGGCGATGACCCCCTGGTCGTCGCGTACCGCCAGGGCGGTGTCGGGCCCGGCGTCGAGGCCGGTCAGCAAGGCACTGGTGTCCCCCGCGATCCCGGCATCGAGCCTGGTCGCCACCGCGGCAGCCACGCGCCGCAGGCGCAGGTCCAGCTCCTCGCGGATCGCGTTGTCAGAGGCCTCCGCCGCGAGTTGCACCGCGCCGAAGGTGAGCATCGTGCCGAGCAGCAAGCTCATCGTGGGGGCCGCGAAGGCCACCACCGTCGTCCATAACCGTTGTCTCATGTGTTCCGGTCCCACATCCATGTTGGCCGTCGCCGTTGGTATCGACCACCGGTGCCAATAGGAAAAGGGACCCAGTAGGGAACTGCGGTTCCTCAGGCGGGGGGATCGACAGCGATTTCGGGGAAGTGGCAGGCCACCGGATGGCCCGTTCCCCGGTCGAGCAGCGCCGGCTCCTCCTCGGCACAGCGGGCCTCGGCCTTCCAGCAACGGGTGCGGAACCGGCAGCCGCTCGGCGGATCGGCCGGGGAGGGCACCTCACCCTGGAGCACGATGCGCCTTCGGGACCGCTGGATCTCCGGGTCCGGAACCGGCACCGCCGACAGCAACGCCTGGGTGTAGGGGTGGGCGGGAGCGCGGTACAGTTGCTGTCGTGGTCCGGTCTCGACGACCTTGCCGAGGTACATCACCGCAACCCGGTGGGAGATGTGCTGCACCACCGACAGGTCGTGGGCGATGAACACGTAGGCCAGGCCGAGCTCGTCCTGCAGCCGCTGCAGCAGGTTGATGACCCCCGCCTGGATCGACACGTCGAGCGCCGACACCGGTTCGTCGAGCACGATCATCTCGGGCTCGAGCGCCAGCGCCCGGGCGATGCCGACGCGTTGGCGTTGGCCGCCGGAGAACTCGTGGGGGAACCGGTTGGCGTGTTCGGCCGACAGCCCGACGGTGTCGAGCAGCTCACGTACCCGTTCGGTGCACCGTTGGGCGTTCCAGCCGAAGTGGACCTTCAACGGTTCGGCCAGGGTGGCCCCGATGGTCAGACGGGGATTGAGCGAGGCGTAGGGATCCTGGAAGACGATCTGGAAGCGACGACGGGCTCGGCTCAGCTCCTTGCCCGACAGCGCCGTCAGGTCCAGCCCGTCGAAGAGCACCCGGCCGGCGGTGGGCCGGATGAGGTTGAGCAGCAGCCGCCCCGCGGTCGACTTGCCGCAGCCCGACTCGCCCACCAGGCCCAGCGTCTCGCCGCGGTCGACCGACAGGCTGACTCCCGCCACGGCCGAGACCCGACCGACAGCCCGACCGAACACCCCGCCACGCAGCGGGAAGTCCTTCACCAGGTCGGTGGCCACGAGCAACGGCCCGCCCGCCGCGGTGACTCCCGACTCGGCCCGGCGGGTCCTACCGTCCGGCACGACCGTACCGTCCGGCACGACCGTACCGTCCGGTATCTTCGCGCTGTTCATCGGCCGGCTCCGGCCCGGCGCACCGACTCCACGGTGACCCCGTCGAGGGCCTCGAGCTCGTGGCAGGCCGACCGATGGTCCGCCGCCGTGGCCTGGCGCAGCTCCGGCCTGGTCTGACGGCACAGCCCGTCGGCCCGCACGAAGGAGCAACGGGGATGGAACGCACAGCCGGGTGGCACGTTGATCAGCGACGGTGGCGCCCCGGGGATGGGAACCAGCGGCTCGTCCCGAGGGCCCTCGAGGCGGGGCAGACCGGCCAGCAACCCCAAGGTGTAGGGGTGACTGCTCCGGTAGAACAGCTGCGGTGCGGTGCCCGTCTCCACGGCCCGGCCCGCGTACATCACCATCACCCGGTCCGCGAGGCCGGCGACCACGCCGAGATCGTGGGTGATCAGCATGATGGCCGAGTCGATCTCGTCCTTGATACGCAGAAGTACGTCGAGCACCTGGGCCTGCACCGTCACATCGAGCGCGGTGGTGGGCTCATCCGCGATGAGCAGCTCGGGCCGGCAGGTGATGGCCATGGCGATCATGGCCCGCTGGCGCATGCCACCGGAGAACTCGTGGGGGTACATCCGCGCACGCTTGGCGGCCTCGGGGATACCGACCAGGTCGAGCATCTCGACCGCCCGGCGCATGGCCTCCTTGCGGCTCGCCCCTTCGTGGATCCGGGCCATCTCACCGATCTGCCGACCGACGGTGTGCACCGGGTTGAGCGCGCCGAGGGGGTCCTGGAAGATCATGGCGATCTCCTTGCCCCGGATACGGCCGTGTTGCGCCTCGGGCAGCTGCAACAGGTCCCGACCCTTCCACAGCACCTCGCCGGAGGCGATGCGTACCGTCGGTTGCAGGCCCATGATGGTGGTGGCGGTCACCGACTTGCCCGAGCCGGACTCGCCGACGACGGCGAACACCTCGCCACGGCGGACCTCGAAGCTCACCCCGTCGACGGCGCGGACCACCCCGTCATCGGTGTCGAAGTACGCCCGCAGATCGCGTACCGACAGCAGCGTCTCGGGGCCGGTGGTGGGCTCGCTCATGTGAGCTTCGGGTCCAGGGCGTCACGCAGGCCGTCGCCGACGAGCACGAAGGCCAGCACGGTGAGACAGATCGCCCCACCGGGGAACAGCAGCAGGTGGAAGGCGCCGGCGAGGTCGCCCTTGCCCTGGGACACCATCAGGCCCCATGCCGGCGTGGGTTCCTGCGGCCCGACACCGAGGTAGGACAGCGCCGCCTCCGACAGGATGACCCCGCCGATGAGCACCGTGCCGTACACGATGACCGGTTGCACCGCGTTGGGCAGGATGTGGCGAAACATGATGCGCGAGCGGGAATACCCCAGGGCATGCGCGGCCTCGACGTACTCGAGCTGTTTGAGCGACAGGAAGCTGGCTCGCACGATGCGGGCCAGGCCCAGCCACCCGGTCAGCCCCAGCACCAGGATCACCGAGTTCTCGCTCCGGCCGGCCACCGCGACGATGGCGATGGCCAGCACGATGTAGGGGATGGCCAGAAACACGTCGGTCAGGCGCATGATGAGGGTGTCGGCGATACCGCCGAAGAACCCGGCCACCGCGCCGAGGAGCAGCCCGATGCCGACCGACACGACGGTGGACGCCAGGCCGATGCGCAACGAGACGCGCGCCCCGTAGAGAACCCGGCTGAAGACATCTCGGCCGATCTTGTCGGTGCCGAACAGATGCTCCCAGCTCGGCGGCTGCCGGTAGGCGCCCTCGATGCGCTCGCTCGGGCCGTAGCGGGTGATCCACGGCGCCAGGATCGCCGCCGCCACCAGCACCACCAGGAAGGTCAGCCCGGCCATGGCCATCTTGTTGCGCCGGAACCGTCGCCAGGCGTCGAGCCACAACGGTCGCGGAGCGGCCTCCGGCAAGGACGGTCGCGGAGCGGCCTCCGGCAAGGACGGTCGCGGAGCGGCCTCCGGGGCGGGACGATCGAGAGCGCTCAAGCTCCACCCTCGTCGCCCAGGCAGATGCGCGGGTCGAACCAGGCGTAGGACACATCCACGATGAGGTTGACCACGGTGAAGGCCAGCACCACCACCAGGGTCAGCCCCATGGTGACCGGAAGGTCCCGGCTGATGACCGAGTCGGCGATCTCCGAACCGAGGCCCGGCCAGGAGAAGGTCTTCTCGGTCAACACCGCAGCACCGATGACGGTTCCGAAGTCGAGGCCGATCAGGGTCACCACCGGCAGCATGGCGTTACGCAGACCGTGGCGCCACACTACCCGCCGTTCGTCGAGCCCCTTGGCCCGGGCGGTGCGCATGTAGTCCGCCCGCAGCACCTCGAGCATCGAGCCCCGGGTCATACGGGCCGCTAGCGCGGTGGAGGCTGCGGCCAGCACCACCGCCGGCAGCGCGAGATACCGCCAGGTCTGGCCGGTGGGGATGAAGAACAGCGTCCACGTGTTCGGGCCGATGCCCTGGGTCCGCAGGCGCATCCACTCCGGCCAGCCGTGCTTATTGGGCTGCACCGCGAAGGCGTACTGCAACAGGAAGCCGAGCACGAACACCGGCACCGCAGAGGCCAGCGCCGTCACCGCGGTGGTCAGCTTGTCGGCCAGCGAGTACCGCCGGATGGCCGAGAGCACCCCGATCGAGATACCGAACACGATCTCGATCAGCGTCGCCCAGATGGCCAGACGCACGCTGTTGATGGCCTTGTCGCCGAGGATTTCGTTGACGCTGCGGCGATTCTGGAACGATTCGCCGAGGTCCCATTGCAGGGTGCGTTTCCAGTAGTCGCCGAACTGCACCGCGAGCGGGTCGTCGAAGCCGTACCGCTCGTTGATCCGTTCGATGACCCCGGGGTCGGGCGTGCGGTTGGCCCCGCCCGCGATGAGGGTCGCAGGGTCACCGGGAAGCACGAAGAACAGTGCGAACAGGAACGACAGCGCGAAGAAGATCGTCGGAATGATGAGCAGGAGCCGGCGGACGATGTAGCTGATCATGTCTGTGCACCCGGACAGGGACGCCGCAACGCCGCGCCGCTGCGCCGAGGTGGCCGCGGCGGCACGACGTACCGGGCGGTCAGCCCTTGAGCTTCACCTGTTCCCAGGCGATGAGCCCGAGGCTGTTCTGGGGGAACGACGCGATCTTCGCCGGGTTGTAGACGTAGTCACCCTTGTAGAAGTTGATCGGGATCACCGCCATGTCGGTGTTGAGAAGCAACTCCTCGGCCTTCTGGAACAGCGCCGCCTGCTTGGCCGGGTCGACGGTCTGCTTGGCCTCGTCGACCAGCTTGTCGAAATCGGGGTTGTCGTACTGCCCGTGGTTGTTGCCCCCGATCGAGTCGGAGTGGAACAGGTCGTACATGAAGTTGTCGTAGGTCGGGTAGTCGGCGTACCAGCCGGAGCGGCAGACCTGGCACCTGCCCTCGGACAGCTCGCTGAAATAGGTCTCGGCGGGCCGGGGGTCACCCTCGGCCGGGATACCGATGGCCTTGAGGTTGTCCACGATGATCTGCACGACCTCCTCCTGGCCGCCGCCGGCGTTGAACTGGATCTTGATCGGTGCCTTCAGCGAGTTCCCCGCGGCCTTCCACTGGTCGAAGGCCTTCTGGGCGGCCGCCTTGTCGAAGCTGCAGGCGGTGCAGATGTTCGGCTTGTGGCCGGGGATGCCGGCGGGGGTGATCCCGGTGGCGGCGGAGCGGGTGCCGTCGTAGACGGCGTCGTTGATGGCATCGCGGTCGATCGCCTGGGACATCGACCGACGCAGCAGCACGTTCTTGGCGCCGCCCACCACCGGGTCCTGCTCGTTGATCTCGAAGTGGTAGACGCCGGCGATGTCCACGTCGAGGGTGGTGGCATAGGTCTCGTCGGCTTCCTTGGCCCGTCCGGGCGGGATGCTGGCGGTGTCGCCCTCGCCGGCCTCGAAGGCGTTGTAGGCGGTGTCGGGATCGGCGCTCACCTTGAAGGTGATCTTCTTGACGCGGTCGGCCCACTTGTTGCCGTTGACGTCACCGGCCCACTTGTCGTTACGGACCAGCACGATCTCCTCGTCGGAGCGGGGCTCGGCCAACTTGTAGGGGCCGTTGCCGATCATCAGCCCGTTCTCCCACTCGCCCTGGTCCTTCAGCTTCTCCACCGCCGAGGGCAGCGGGACGAAGATCTGGAAGCCGGCCACGATGGCGAAGTTCGAATATGGGGCGGACAGCTTGACGGTGAGGGTCATCGAGGCGTCGTCGGCCTTGACCCCGGCGAGCGTGTCGGCGGTGCCGTCGAGCTTCTCGGCGCCACCCTCGATGAAGTTGAACAGGTAGCTGTAGTCACCGGCGAAATCAGGGTCGGAGGCCCGCTCCCACGCCCGCACGAACGACGACGGCTTGATCTCCTCGCCGTTGGAGAAGGTCAGGCCCTTGCGGATCTTGAAGGTCCACTCGGTGGCATCGCCGTTGGCCTGGTAGCTCTCGGCCACCAGCGGCTTGACCTGGGGCTTGGCAGGGTCGGTGTAGTCGAGCTCGGTGAGGCCGTCGTAGAGGGCGTTGACGACCTGGTAGGCGTCGAGCGAGACGTTGAGCGCCGGATCGATGTGCTCGGCGGGGTCACCGACGAAGGTGCCGAGATCGACCAGTTCGTCGCCGCCGGCCTCGGAGCCGCCGTCGCTCCCACCGCACGCCGCTGCGAGCAACGACAGCCCGACCATCCCGGCGGCGAGGCCGCCGCGGAACCCACTTCGATGCATGAGGTGTTCCTCCGTAACGCGCCCGGAGCGCTCGACTCGACGTGGTCAGGGTAACGCCATGCGTGAGAAAGCGGACGTACCCCGACGGCCCGGAGATGGTGGCCCGAGCAGGCCGCTACCCTGCGGCCATGACCGCCACCCTGCTCGACATCTCCCACGGCGTCGCCACCATCACGCTCAACCGCCCCGAGGCCCGCAACGCGCTCTCCGTCGAGTTGGTCGACGCGCTCGCCACCACCCTCGAGCACGCGCTCGACGACCCGGCTGTGCGGGTGGTGGTCATCACCAACACCGGCAACACGTTCTGCGCCGGGGCCGACCTCAAGGCCGCGGCCCCCGGCCAGGCCCAAAGCCAGGCCCGCTCGTTCCTCGACGTGTTCGACCTGATCCTCGACAGCCCCAAGCCGGTGATCGGCCGCATCGCCGGCCACGCGGTGGCCGGCGGCGTGGGCCTCGCCGCGGCCTGCGACATCTCCGTCATGGTCGACTCCGCACAGCTCGGCTTCTCGGAGGTGCGCATCGGGGTCTCCCCCGCCGTCATCTCGGTGGTCTGCCTGCCCAAGATGCGCCGGTCCGACGCCATGGAACTGTTCCTCACCGGCGAACGCATCCCGGCGGCCCGAGCGGCCGAAGTCGGCCTGGTGAACTACGCGGTGCCGGCAGACCAGCTCGATGCCAAGGTCGACGAGATCGTCGCCATGGTGCTGCGCGGCGGACCGAACGCCCTCGCCGCCTCCAAGTCGTTGCTGCGCCGGGTGCCCGAGTTCACCGATCGCCAGACCGCTTTCGAGTGGGCCCAGCCGTTCTCCGCCGCGCTGTTCGCCTCCGAGGAGGGCGCCGAGGGCATCGCCGCCTTCCGGGAACGCCGCGACCCCAATTGGATCCCGGCCTGAGCGACCCTGTTGACGTCGACCCCGTTGACGTCAGCCCCGTTGCGGTCAGCCGGGTGGCAGGCCGGTAGCATCGGACGCTCGTGATCACCGTCTCGGGGCTGTCCAAAGCGCACGGCAGCAAGCAGCTCTTCCGGGACGTCACGTTCCGGCTCCTTCCCGGCCGGCGCATCGCGCTGGTCGGCGGCAATGGCAAGGGCAAGACCACCCTGCTGGAGATCGTGCTCGGCCTGCAGGACCCCGACGGCGGCGAGATCCACCGCGGCAAGGAGACCCGGGTCGGCTACCTGCCCCAGGAGGCGGTCGGCACGGCGGACCCGCGCGAGACAGTGCTGGCATCGGTCCTCGCCGGCGCCGGACCGGTCCACGAGCTCGAACAGCAGCTTCTGGGGCTCCAACAGCAGCTCGCCGAGACCAGCGGCGCCGAGCACGACCGGGTGCTGCGCGACTACGGCAACGCCCAGAGCCGCTTCGAGCAGCTCGGCGGGTACGCCCTCGAGGCCGAGGCCCGTCGCATCCTGGCCGGTCTCGCCTTCACCGACGAGTCGGTCACCAAGCCGCTGCGCGAGCTGTCCGGTGGCTGGCAGATGCGGGCCGCGCTGGCCCGGCTGATGCTCGACAAGCCGGACGTGCTGGTGCTCGACGAGCCGACCAACCACCTCGACACCGACTCGGTGTCCTGGCTCGAGGCCACGCTCGCGGCCTACCGCGGGGCCATCCTGTTCGTGTCCCACGACCGCGACTTCATCGACGCGGTGGCCGAACGGGTCATCGAGCTGTCCGAGGGCACCGCCATCGAGTACGTCGGCGGGTTCGCCGAGTTCGTGGTGCAGCGGGAGGACCGCATGGCCCAGCTGCGCGCCACGGCCGCCGCCCAGCAGCGCCAGATCGCCCAGGTCGAACGGTTCGTCGAGCGGTTCCGCTACAAGGCCACCAAGGCCCGCCAGGTGCAGAGCCGGCTCAAGACCCTCGAACGGCTCGACCGCATCGAGTTGCCCGACCGCAAGGAGATCGCGGCCCGGTTCGCCTTCCCCGAGCCGCAACGCAGCTCACGGGTGGTCGCCGAGCTGCAGGACGTGGCCGTCGGCTACGACGGACGGGCCATCCTCGACGGGGTCGACCTGGTCATCGAGCGGGGCGAGAAGCTGGCCCTGGTGGGTCCCAACGGTGCCGGCAAGACCACCCTCATCCGGCTGCTGCTCAACCAGCTGAAGCCGCTGTCGGGCGAGTTCACCATTGGCGCCAACGTCGACGTCGCCTACTTCGCCCAGGAGCAGGCCCAGATCCTCGACGACCAGCTGACCGTGGCCATGGAGTTCCAAAAGGCGGTGGGCGACCGGCCGAAGGGCCGCAACATCCGTACGGTGCTCGGCAGCTTCGGCTTCCCCGGCGATGCGGCCGACCGCCGCATCGGCGAGCTCTCCGGCGGAGAACGCACCCGGCTGGCCCTGGCCAAGATCATGGTCAACCCGGTCAACCTGCTGGTCCTCGACGAGCCCACCAACCATCTCGACCTGCAGAGCTGCGACGTGCTGGCCGACGCCCTCGAGGCCTACCCGGGTACCGTCGTACTGGTCAGCCACGACCGCTATCTCATCCGCGAGGTGGCCCAGTCGCTGGTGGCGGTGCGCAACGGCCGGGCCGTCCGCCACGACGGCGTCGACGAGGCGGTGCTGTCGCCCTCGGGTACCGAGACGGCCGGGTCGACCTTCGGCCGGGGCGGGCCGGTGCAGCGAGGTGGCGGGGCCGGCCGCAGCGGACCGTCGGGACGCGATCCCAAGAACAACGGCAACGCCAAGCCCGGCAGCAACGCCAAGAACAACGGCAACGCCAAGAACAACGGCAACGCCAAGGCCGCGTCGCCGGGAAAGTCCAAGCCCACCACCGACGAGCCCACCACCGACAAGCGCCCCGACGACAAGCGCCCCGACGACAAGCGCCCCGACGACAAGCGCACCGAGGCCGAGCGTCGCCAGCAGAAGCACCGGGCCACCAAAGAGCTGCGCAGCGAGGTCGACAAAGTCGAGCGGCAACTGGTGAAGGCCGAGGCCGAGGTGGCCGACCTGCAACGCCAGCTCGGCGACCCCGAGCTCTACGCCGATGCGGCCAAGGTCAAGGACCTCGTCGAACGGCACAACGTTGCCAAGGACAAGGCATCGGGGCTGATGGACCGCTGGACCGAGGCGCAGCTGGCACTCGAGAAAGCCGCGAGCGCGTTCGACTGAGTGCATCACCGGACGCCGTAGCGTGAGGTGATGGCCACGATCGGCTCCACCCAGCTCGCCGCAGTGCTACCCCAGTGGCACTGGCGCTCGCGGGCCACGGCCTGGGCCGATGCAGCCGCAGCCGAGGTCTTCCTGGCCTTCGAGCAGGTGACCCTGGCCGAGCTGCCCGGTACGGCCGAGCTCCGGTTACACCAGGCCGGCGGGGACCGGTCGGGGGTGACGATGCTGGCCGACCTCCTTGATCAGGGTTTCGTGCTGCTCAGCGAAGAACCCGACCGTGAGCTGGTGCTGGGCCGGGTCGGTCAGTTCTGGCGAGCCGGAGGGGCCGCCGCGGTGCAGGTCGACGGCCGCCGCGCGTTCCTGGCCTTCGCCGAACCGGGCTACGCCAAGGCGGCATTCGCCCTGCGGGCACAGCCGCTGGACCGCGGGACGATGATCTCGGTGGAGAGCCGGGTCGCGGCCACCGAGGACCACACCCGCCGTGAGTTCAACCGCTACTGGCTGGTCGGGTCGTGGGCCAGCCCCGCGGGCCACCACCAGTTGCTCGACACGGTGCGCCGCCGGGCCAGCGACCCGGCCCGCAGCACCTGAGCGAACGGTCCGCTCAGTGGGCCGCGGCGGCCTCGGCCGTCGGCTCCACGGCCCGGCGTGACGGCCCCGCCTCGGGCGCACCGGCGGCGAGACCGGCCGAACGCCGCACGACGAAGGTCACCAGGATCAGCGCCAGCAGCAACGCCAGACCGGCGCCGGCGAGGGCACGGTGCATGCCGACGGTGAACGCGGCGGCGTAGCCGCTGCGCACTGCGGCCACGTCGAACCCGTCGGGCAGGGTGCCGCCCAGCCCGACGCCGCCCCGGGCCAGCGCATCGCTGACCGCGGCGCGGCTGGCGGCGGGTATTCCCAGACGGGCGAGCTGCCCGGCCAGCGACGAGGCCACCGCCGCGGACACCAGGGCGCCGAGCAGGGCCACACCGACAACGCTGCCCACCTGACGGCCGGTGTTGAGGGTGGCCGAGCCCATGCCGGCCCGGGCTGGGGGCACCGAGTTCATCACCGCCGCCGTGGTCGAGGGCATGCACAGGGCCATCCCGGCCCCGACGAGCAGCATGCGAGGCCCGATGGCGAGATAGCTGGTGCCGGGCTCGACGGTGAGCAGGCTGAACATGCCGATCGAGCCGAGGGTCATACCGGTCATCATCACCGGCTTGGAGCCCAGCGTGGAGGTGAGCCGCCCGGCAATGGGCATACCCACCGCCATCACCGCCGAGATGGTCAGCATCCGCAGGCCGGACTCCAACGCCCCGTGCCCCTGGGCCCGCTGGAAGAACAGCGAGAAGTACACGTTCATCCCGAACAGCGAGAACGACACCAACCCACCGCTGGCCACCGCGGCGGCGAAGGTGGGATTGCGGAAGAACTGCAGCTGCAGCATCGGGAACTCGATGCGGCTCTCGACCACCAGCAGGCCGACCAGCGACGCCGCCGACAGGGCCAGGCTCCCGGCGATGAGCGGCGAGGTCCACCCCGACTCGTTGCCCTGGATGAGCGCGAAGGTGAGCGGCGCCAGCGTCGACACCGACAACGCCACGCCGGCGAGGTCGGGACGGCGACCCTGGGGGTCCTTCGACTCGGGCGTCACCCGACGGATCACCGTGATGGCCACGATGCCGACCGGCAGGTTCACGAAGAAGATCGATGGCCAGCCCAGGGTGTCGGCCAGCAGGCCACCGATGACCGGGCCCGATGCCAGGGCGATGCCCGACACGCCTGCCCAGATCCCGATGGCCCGGGCCCGTTCGGCCGGCACGGTGAACACGTTGGACAGGATCGACAGGGTGCCCGGCATCAGCGCCGCCGCACCGATGCCCTGCAGGAAGCGGGCGGCGACCAATGCCCCGGCACTCGGCGCCACCCCGCACAGCACCGAGCCCACGGTGAAGATGGCGATCCCGGTGATCAGCATCCGACGGCGGCCGAAGCGATCACCGAGGGTGCCCCCGGTCAGCATGAAGCTGGCCAGGGCCAGCACGTAGCCGTCGACAATCCACTGCAGGCCCGACGCGCTGGCCCCGAGCGATGCCTGCATCTTCGGCAGGGCGGTGTTCACCACCGTGCCGTCGAGCATGACCATGAACAGCGCCAGGCACAACGACACCAGCACCAGGCGCTTCTCACGTTCGCCGAGCGGCGGCGCGGGGACGGCCACGTCCGGTGACGCGGTTCCAGCGGTGGCTGACATGAGCAGATTCCCCCTCGGCTCGGTCGGGAGCGACTGGGAACCGCTCCGACCGGGTGCTTCGCTACGACCCCGTAGCGGAACATACCGCCGTGCTGCGGACCGGAGAAGCCGACCGGCCCCGAGCAACCCGAGACATGGGTCACAACGGCGCCGCCGGCGCCACGTTGAACCGGTGGCGGCACCGGTGCGATACCGTCGAGGAGGGCAACCCACGGAACCGGCACGACGGGGAGAACGCGGTGGTCGTCGAAGCAGCAACGGTGCAGGAAGCATCGGCGGCCGAGGTCCTGCAGTCGTTGCGCGACAGCACCTGTTACGCCTCGGCATCGGCGGTGGCGGCCGGGCTGGCGATCCCCAAGCCGGTGGTGGTGACCAGCCTCGAACAGCTCGCCCTCGACGCCCTGGTCGAGGCGGAGCGGGCCTCCGACGCCACCACCGTGGTCGGGTTCGGCGGCGGCACCGCGGTGGACGCCGCCAAGTACGTGGCGCTGCGTACCGGCAAGGACGCGGTCGTCATCCCGACCGCTCTGGGCGGGCTGGCTCCCTTCAGCACCGACGTGGCCCGACGGATACGCCGCCAGATCAGCTGGCTGGGCGACCTCTCCCCCACGGTGGTGCTGGACTTCGCCCTGCTGACCGCCGCCCCGCCGATGCGCAGCCGGGCCGGCGCGGCGGAGATCGTGGCCACCCTGTCCGCCACATGGGACTGGCGGCTCGCCGATGCACGCGGCCACGGCCTGCCGGTCTCCTCCCGGCTGGCGGACCAGGGCAAGTCGTTGCGCCGCCGGCTCGCCGACGCCGCCGAGGACATCCGGGCGGGCAGCACCGAGGGCCTGCGAGCCCTGGCCGCCCTGCTGGCCGAGCTGGGGGCGGCCGCCACCGATTGCGGCCATCGCCGTCTGATGGACGGGTCCGAGCACACCTTCGCCCAGGCCTTCGAGCACCGGCTCGGACGTCTGGCCTTCTACGGCGCCACCGTCGGCATGGGCACGGTGGCCATGACAGCCCTGCAGGCCTGGTTCGGGCTGTCCGCCGGCGGCCAGGTCGACCCCCAGGAGGCCGTCGACCTGCTCAACCGCTGCGGGGTGGCGGCCAACCCCCACCAGCTCGACATCGACGAGGGCACCTTCCGCGGGTTGTTGCGCCACACCGTCCGCTTCGCCGTGGGGGAGTTCCTGCCGTACTCGGTCCTCAACGAGGCCGACGTGAACTACAGCGCCTCCGACGAGATGTGGCGGTGGTGCTGGCGGGTACCGCGGGTCGCCTGAGCGACCCCTGCCGGTCGCGCCTAGGGTCCGCGGACGTTCGCAACCGCCCGGAGGATCGACCATGACCCCAGCGAACCCGACCCCTGTGAACCCGGCCGGCGCGCCGCGCGCCGGGTCGATCGGCATCATCGCCAACCCGGTCTCCGGCAAGGACATCCGGCGGCTGGTGGCCAACGCGCCGTCCTCCACGCTGCAGGAGAAGTACACGATCGTGCGTCGGCTGGTGCTCGGCGCCGCGGCCGCCGGGGCGGAGCAGTTCTGGTTCCTGAGCGAGCCGCACCACATCTGCGCCCGGGCCACCGAGACCCTCGACCTGGCCGGCGTGCGCTACGACCACGTGCCCATCGAGCACCGCTTCGACGAGACCGACACCGTGCGCACCGTCGCCGCGCTGCGCGACCTCGGCTGCTCGGTGGTGGTGGTGCTCGGCGGTGACGGCACCAGCCGGGCCGCCACCCTCGGCTGGCGCGACGCGCCGCTCATCGCGCTGTCGACCGGCACCAACAACGTGTTCCCCCGCTTCGTGGAAGCGACCGTCGCCGGTGAGGCCGCCGGCCTGGTGGCCACCGGCCGGGTCGGCCTCGACGAGGTCGCCACGACCGCCAAGGTCGTCGAGGTCGACGTCGAGGGCGAGGGCCCGGACCTGGCGCTCATCGACGCGGTGCTCGTCGCCGAGCGTTTCGTCGGATCCCGGGCCTTGTTCGACCCTGCGGCGCTGCGGGTGGCGGTGCTGAGCCGGTCGGAGCCGGCCTCGGTCGGGCTGTCGTCCCTCGGTGGCCTGGTGCTGCCCTGCGGCGAGGACGACGAGGGTGGCGTGGTCCTGCGCTTCGCCCCGCCGGCGGAGGCCGACCGGGTGATCCGGGCCCCGATGGCGCCGGGCTGGTACGCCGAGGTCGGGCTGGCCGAAACCCGGCACCTCGCCGACGGCGAGCCGGTCACGGTGACCGGCCCCGGGATCCTGGCCTTCGACGGCGAACGCCAGCGTCTACTGCAGCCGGGCCAGCGGGCCACGCTGACGGTGCGCCGGGCCGGGCCCCGTGTCGTCGACGTCGCCCGGGCCCTGCACCTCGCGGCAGCCCGGTCGGTGTTCCTCCGAGAACGCTGAGCTGCCCGACTCCCGCCGACCCCGGCTCGCGCCGACCACCGTCGACCGGTGCCGCACGGCGCGCCGCTACCGTGGCCGGCGATGAGCGACGATTCAACCACCGGGAGCGCGCCGACCGAGTTCGTCTTCGTCCGCCACGGCGAACCCGAGTGGGTGCGCGACGGCTACAACGTCGACAACCCGCCGCTCACCGCGCTCGGCCACGAGCAGGCCCGGCGCATGGCCGAACAGCTGGCCGGCGAGCAGTTCGACGAGATCCTGGTCTCGCCCCTGCAGCGGGCCCGTCAGACCGCGGCCCCTCTGTTGCAGCGGCTCGAACGACCCGAGGTGATCGCCCCGTGGCTCGAGGAGATCCGCAACCCGGTGTGGCACGGGACCCCGGCGGAACGGGCGGAGGAAGCCTTCCGGGCCGACCGGGCCAAGCCCGCCCACCTGCGCTGGGAAGGTCTCGACGGTGGTGAGTCGGTCCGCGAGTTCGTCCGGCGCATCCACCAGGGCAGCGGGCTGTTCCTCGCCGAACGCGGCATCGACCGGATCGAGGGCGAGCTGCCGGTCTGGCGGATCACCCAGCCCGGCAGGCGCATCCTGCTGATCGCCCATGCCGGGACCAACGCCGTCGCCCTGGGCCATCTGCTGGGCCTGGCCCCCGTGCCGTGGGAGTGGGAGCGCTTCGTGCTCGGCCACGGTTCCGTCAGCCGGGTGGAGGCGCTACCCACCGGCGACGGGTACATGTTCAGCCTCACCCGATTGGGCGATGTCGAGCACCTGAACGCCGAGCAACGGACACGCTGAGCGACGGAGCGACCTTTCAGCGCGGTAACGTGGGTCGGGTTCATGCCGATCAACGGTCTCGCGATCCGGCGCGACCGGCGAGCTGGGGTTCGAGGTTCCTACCCATGCGACGACGTCTTGCCGTGCACCTCTGTGCCCTCGGCGCGTCCATGGCCATCGTCGTGTCGCTGGCCTCGGTGGCTGCAGGCCGCGAACCCGGTCCGGGCCCGGCCACGCGTCAACAGGCCGACCTGCAGGGTCTCGATCAGACCCTGGTCTCCGTGCAGCAACGCCAAGCCGACCTCGCCGACAATCTCGACGTACTGCACGCCTCCAGCGACGACGTGGCCACATCGCTCGATGCCATCAGCGCCAACGTCGCCGCTCAGCAGCAGCTGACCGATCGGGCCACCTCCGCGGCCGACAACGCTCGCCAGGCCTGGGCCGCGGCGCTCGCCGAGGTGCAACGCAAGCAGGCAGAGGTCGACGCCCTCGATGCAGTCCTGCAGCAGATGGCCATCAGCCTCTATACCCGTCCCCCCCTCGACGACACCGTGCAGGCGCTGGTCAACATCAGCCCGAACAACGTCCCGGCCGCGCTGGCTCTCGCCCGCTTCCGGGTCGAGGATGTCGCCGGGGTGCTCCGGGCCAACCGCGCCGCCCTCGCCGACCTCGCCGAGGCCGAGCTCACCGCCGAACGGTCCCGCGGTGAGGCCGAACGCAGCGAGGCTGCCGAGAAGAACAAGCTGTCCGAGCTCAAGTCAGCCCGCGTCCAACAGCACAACTTCGCCAGCGAGGTGTCCGACCGCATCGAACGGGCCATGAGCGAAGCCGCCGGGCTGCGCGGCCAGGACGCCGAGCTCTCCGCCCAGATCCAGGCCCGTGAGCTGGCGCTGGCCGCACGGCTGCGCGACAGCCTCACCGGCGGCACCCCGCCCGGCACCCCGCCCGGCACCCCCGCCGGCACCGGCACCGGCACCGGCGGGGGTGCCGGGCCGCCGCCGGTCACCACCACCACCAGCCTGCCGCCGAGCGGTGGCGGCGGCTCGGGGCCCACGACCACCACCGCCCCACCACCGGGACCGACCACCACGACCGCCCCGCCCTCGACCACCACCACCATCCGCGTGGTGATCCCACCGATCGTCATCACCCCGGTCGACACCACCTGGGTGTCCGGGGTGGAGGTGGCGACCTCCATCGCCGACCGGTACGCCGCCATGGTGGCCGCCGCCGCCGTCGAGAGGATCAGCCTGGAGGGCTACGGCTACCGCAACATCCTCGAGCAGATCGCCATCCGCCGCGAGATCTGCGGGCCCACCGATTACGACATCTACGTGAAGCCGTCGTGGGAGTGCTCCCCGCCGGTCGCCATCCCCGGCCGCTCCATGCACGAACGGGGCCAGGCAGTCGACTTCACCGCGAGCGGGTTCCTGATCCGCACCCGCGACCACCCGGTCGTCGAATGGCTCACCGTCCATGCCGCGGCCTACGGCTTCTACAACCTGCCGAGCGAGCCGTGGCACTGGTCGACCACCGGCGGCTGACGCAGCCCGCCACCTCCAGCGGCTGATCGACCGGCCCGATCCCCCGCAGCCGGCCGCCGCCGCGTCCGCAAGCCAACGAGTAGCTTCGGCGCCGTGGACTTCGACCTCATGACCGGGAACAACAAGCTGGCCGACATGGCCCGTCTGGCCGCCGAGTGGGAGCAACTGGGCTTCACCGGCATCACCCTCACCGAGACCGGCCGCACGGCCTACCTCTCGGCTGCGGTGGCCGCGGTAGCCGCCCCCAGCCTCAGCCTGACCACCGGCATCGCGGTGGCCTTCCCCCGCAGCCCGATGATCACCGCCAGCACCGCCTGGGAACTGGCCGACGCCACCGACGGCAAGTTCGTGCTCGGCCTCGGAACCCAGGTGAAGGCCCACATCGAACGTCGCTTCGGCTCGCCGTTCGATCCTCCCGGCCCGCGCCTGCGCGAGTACCTCCAGGCCGTGCGGGCATGCTTCCGGGCCTTCAACGGCGACGAGAAGCTCGACTTCGCCGGTGAGTACTACAAGATGTCGCTGCTGCCGGCGGCGTGGCTACCGGGCAAGATCGCCCATCCCGACATCCCCATCTACATCTCCGCCGTGGGCCCGTGGATGACCCGCATGGCCGGTGAGGTGGCCGACGGCATCCACGTGCACCCACTGCACTCCGTGCCGTACATCAACGAAGTGCTCCTGCCCAAGGTCGCCGAGGGCGCCGCGCTGGGCAACCGCTCCGTCGACGACGTCGCCCTGGCCATCCCGGTGTTCACCGTCGTCGGTGACACCGAGGAGGAGCGGGCCCCGTGGAAGGACCGGGCCCGTAGCCAGATCGCCTTCTACGGCTCGACCAGGAACTACGCCTTCCAGTTCGAGATGCTCGGCTTCGAAGGGGTGTCCTCGAAGCTCAACGACCGGCTCAAGGCCGGCGACCTCGAGGGCATGTCGACGCTCATCACCGACGAGATGCTTGAGCACTACGCCGTGACCGCCACCTGGGACGAGCTCGCCGACAAGTTGATCGACCGCTACCGGGGCATCGCCTCCCGGCTGATCATGTACTTCGCCCAACCGCAGATGGAGCGCTCGCCCGAGACCAAGGGTCGCTGGGGCGAGGTGGCCCGCACGGTCGCCGCCGCCTGGTGACAATCTGAACGATTGCGCCACGGCCCGGCACCGTCGCCCTTACCGGCGGCGGGGCCGGGCCGTCGTCGCGTCCGGTACCGGCTTGCTACGGTGCGCCCGTGTTGTCGCCGTACCGGGTCCTGGACCTGACCGATCACCGGGGTCAGCTGGCCGGTGCCCTACTCGCCGCCCTCGGCGCCGAGGTCATTGCGGTAGAGCCGCCGGAGGGTTCGCCGTCACGGCGACGGGGCCCCTTCCACGGTGATCTGTCCCTGTCGTGGTGGGCCCACAACCGGGCCAAACGCTCGGTCGTGGTCGACTCCCTCGATGGGCCGGCGTTCGAGCTGCTCGTCCGCGGTGCCGACATCCTGATCGACAACGCACCGGGCGGCCCCGACCCGGTGTGGCTGGCCCGGGTCAACCCGCAGCTCGTGCACGTCACCGTGTCGCCGTTCGGGCTCGACGGGCCCAAGGCCGACTGGCCGGCGTCGGATCTGACCGTGCTGGCCTCGGCCTGTCAGCTCGCCGTCACCGGCGACGCTGACCGCCCACCGGTGCGCACCGCGGTCCCCCAGGCATGGATGCATGCCGGCGCCGAGGCGGCCTGCGCCGCCCTACTGGCGTTGCACCAGCGACTGCGCAGCGACGTCGGGCAGCGCGTCGACGTGTCGGCGCAGCTCGCCACCATGATGGCCGCGGTTCCCGCCACCATCTTCGCCCCCAACGGGGCCGCCGACGTGCAGCGCATGGGCGGCGGCATCCGCACCGGGTTCCGCAACCTGCGCTTCGTGTACCCCGCCGCCGACGGCTACGTGTCGATCATGCACAACTTCAGCGCGGCGAGCGGCCCGTACACCGTGCGGTTGATGCACTGGACCCACGACGAGGGCCACTGCGACGCCGCCATGCGCGACGTCGATTGGCTGCACTACGGCGAGGCGCTGGTCACCGGGGCGGCCAGCGACGAGCACTTCGACGAGGCCAAGGCCGCCGTGGCGGCCCTGACCGGCTCCAAGACCAAGGCCGAGCTGTTCGCCGAGGCCCGGCGGCGGCCCCTGCTGCTGGCCCCGGTGCTGCGGGTCGACGAGCTGCTCGACAGCGAGCAACTCGCCGCCCGCGACTACTGGGACCAGGTCGAGGACCCAGACCTGGGTTCGGTGCGCGCGCCGGGCCACTTCGTGCACAGCCCGCAGTGGCCGGCCCCGGCCCTCGGCGGCGCGCCGAGGCTCGGAGCCGACACCGACACCGTGCTGGCAGGCCCGCAGCGTTCGCCGGCGCCGAGCAGGCCCGATGCCGACCATCCGGCCCGGCCGCTCGACGGGGTCAAGGTCCTCGACCTGTCCTGGGTGTACGCCGGGCCGCTGGCCACCCGGATGCTGGCCGATTTCGGGGCCACCGTGGTGAAGGTCGAGTCGCCGAACCGGCCCGACTCGACCCGCGGTTCCGGCCCGTACTTCCCCGGCGATCTCGGCCCCGAGGGTTCGATCCAGTTCAACCACTTCAATGCCGGCAAGCTCGGGCTGGCCCTCGACCTGGCCACCGAGGCCGGCCGGACGGTGCTCGCCGACCTGGTGCGCTGGGCCGATGTCGTCGTCGACTCGTTCACCCCGGGGGTGATGGCGGGCTGGGGGTTCGGCCACGACCGCCTGGTGGAGCTCAACTCACAGGTGGTGGCGATCAGCACCTCGCTGATGGGAGCCACCGGGCCGCTGGCCACCTTCGCCGGGTTCGGCAACCTGGCCGGTGCGGTGACCGGCTTCTACGACCTGACCGGCTGGGCGGACCGGGCACCGACCGGACCGTTCCTGGCCTACACCGACTACCTGGCCCCGCGCTTCCTCGCCGCCACGGTCCTTGCCGCGCTCGACCATCGCCGCCGTACCGGCTCGCCGGTGACCGTCGATCTGGCCCAGCAGGAGTGCGCCATCTGGTTCCTCGCCCCGGCGGTGCTGGAGTGGACGGTGTCGGGCAACCTGCTGACCCGCGCGGGCAATACCGATCGGTATGTGGCGCCGCACGGGGTGTACCCGACGGCCGGCGACGACGCCTGGCTGGCCGTGGCCTGCGAGACCGACGAGCAGTGGACGGCGCTGTGCACCGAGCTCGACCGGCCCGACTGGGCGGTCTGGCCGGTCGCCACCCGGCTGGCCCGGGCGACCGAGATCGACGCCGCCGTCACCGCCTGGTCGGCCGGACTCGACGGGGAGGTGGCCCAGGCCGGCCTGATCGGCGCCGGGATCGCCGCCCACATCGTGCAGAACTCATCGGGCTGCGTCGTCGACCCACAGCTGGTGCACCGCGACCATTTCCGCCGGGTACCGCATCCCAAGCACGGCAGCGTCGTCGTCGAGGGCCCCCGGGCCGCGCTGTGCGCCACCCCCGGCCGGGTCGAACGTGCCGCCCCGATGGTCGGCGAACACGCCGGGCACGTGCTGGCGGGCCTGCTCGGCTACGACGCCGACACCGTGGCCGACCTGGTCGTGGCCGGAGCGCTGGGCTGAGCGCACCCCCGCCACGACGTCCACAGCGGGCGGACGGTCACCCCGAGGCCGCCTTGCGGCTGATCACCGCGGCGAAACGCTGGGCGGCCACCCCGAAGTCGACCACGCCCCACCCCGACGCCGGGTCGTAACCCGGCGCCGCGGTGCAGCAACCGACTCCGTGCACGTCGTTGCTGCCGGACACGATGTCGATGAAGTGGGTGCCCGCGAGGGACTTGCCGGCACGCTCCATGGCGTACAGCGCCGGGTTCAACGCGCCCAGCCGCCGGGGCCGTCCGTCGGGTCCGGCCATGCTCTGCATGATCACCGCCAACCCGCCGGCCACCCCGGGCGCCGTCGCCGACGTGCCGCCGTTGACCTGCCAGGTGCACCGGTCGGCCAGATCGCAGGTGGGGATGGCGCCGAGATCGGCCGGGTTGGCCAAGAACGCCACGTCGGGGACGATCCGCTTGCCCTCGACCGGGATGTCGGCCTGCCACGCCGGCCGGGGCACGCGGCTGGTCCGACCGCCGCCGCCACCGACCCCGTTGGCGCCCCACACCACCTCGCCGGTGATCTCACCGGCGTTGCTGACCAGCGTGGTGCCACCGACCCCGAGCACCCACGGCGAGGACGCCGGGTACTGCACGGACTCGGCGAGGTCGTCGGGGGCGCAGGCCGACGAGCCGAAGTCGCCGCTCGAGGCGATGACCGTCGTGCCCATGAGCGCCGCGCCCATCAACAGCCGCTCGGCGCCCGCGATCTCGGCATCGGTCACCTGCGGCTCGCAGAAGCCCAGGCTGAGCGACACCACCTGGGGCACGCTCCCGGCAGGCTCCGAACCGGCTCGGGTCAGCGCCGCGGCGAGGCCGACCGCGACCGGGGCGTAGGGGTTCACCTGGAAGACGTCGATCCCGTCGAGACCGGGAGCCATCAGGCTGGCCGCGGCGATGTCGAGGGTCGACTCGGTGGCCTTGGAGGCGAAGGCCTCCGGGCTCGACGCGTCGGCGCCGACCACCGTCACCGGGGCGACCCGGAAGGGGCGGCACGCGGCCATCAGTTGCAGCGCCTTCTGCGAGGTCGGCGACACCTCGACCATGGCCATCCGCACCCCCTTGCCGGTCGAGCCCGCCTCGAGGAGCGGGTCGAGCCCGTAGTGGCTGTGCAGCCGGCCCCCCAACCCCTTCGAGGGCGGACAGGCGGGATCGGCCGGAGGGGTCGCGCCGGGGGCGGGAACCGGACCGGTGGTGTCCGCGTCGAGGAGCATGGTCAGCCCGATGACCTCGCTCACGTCACCGGCCAGCTTCTTGGGCACCTTCAGCGCACGCTCCGGCATGGCCAGCGAGCCGGACGTGCCCAGCGGCACCTGCACCACCCGGGTGCCGAAGAACTTCGCCGCATCCGCGGCGCGCATCGAGCCCACCAGCAGGCCGGCCGTCGGATCGGCGGCGCCGGTGAAACCGGCGCCCTACAACGTGGCCAGCACCGAGGACACCCGCTCGGCGGGGGCACCGAAGCCCGCAACGACCTGCTCGGGTGTGAGCCACTCGAGGTAGTCGGGATCGCTCGGCGTGCTGCGCCGCAACGCCTCCTCGGCGAGGCGGGCATCATCACGGCGCAGGCCCACGATCAGCGGCAGGACGAGGTCGTCCGCAGCCGCCGGCGAGCTCGAACCCGACCCGCAGCCCACTACGACCGTCGCCGCGAGCGCCGACACCAGCAGCACAACGAACGAAGCACCGCGCCGACGACCCCGCCGCGCCGACAGCACCCTCGAGACCATCGGGGGATTCTCGCAGATCCGCAGCCGTACCCCTACCGGCCGCTCCGCAGCCGCACCCCTACCGGCCGCTCCGCAGCCGCACCCCTACCGGCCGCTCCGCAGCCGCACCCCTACCGGCCGCTCCGCAGCCCCTCCCACTCCTCGATGGAACGGGGCCATTCGTCGCGTAGCAGGCGGGACAGCGAGCGGTCGGCGAGCACCTTGCCGCCCACCTGACACGTGGCGCAGTAGTTGATCTCGTTGTCGGCGTGCACGATGCGCTGCACCGGGTCCCCGCACCGCGGGCACGGCAGGCGGTACCGGCCGTGCACCGCCATGTCGGGACGGAACGCCGTCACCTTCTCGGGGAAGCCGTCACCGGCCTCGGCCCGCAGGCGTTCGGTCCAGACCTCCAGGGTGTCCCGTACCGCGCGGTACAGCCGCTCGGTCTCGGCGGCATCGAGCTGCCCGGTGCGTTTGGTTGGCGACAGCTGCGCCGCCCACAGGATCTCGTCGGAGTAGGCGTTGCCGATACCGGAGAACGCCGTCGGGTCGGTCAGTGCCCGCTTGAGGGTCCGGTTCGTCGAGGCCAGCTGGTGGCCGAACTCCTCGAGGCTCATGGTCAGCGGCTCAATCCCGCCCCGATCGTGCTCGGCCAGCAGTGCGGCCTCGCCACGGACCGTCCACAGCGACGCCCGCTTCTTGGTTCCCGCCTCGGTCAGGGTCAACGTGCCGTCCTCGAACCGGAACGCCGCCAGGCCGACCTTGGCGGGGACCGGCGCGGCAGGCTTGCGCCATTGCAGCCGGCCCGCCACCATCAGGTGCAGCACCACGAACAGCTCGTCGGGAAACGCGAAGACCAGCCGCTTGCCCAGCCGGCGCAGCCCGATGACCGGTTGGCCGTGCACCGCGGTGAGCGGAGGGTCGTAGCTGCGCAGCAGCGAGATGCCCCGGACGTCGACCTGTTGCAGCACCTTGCCCCCCACCCGCCGCTCGAGGGCCTCGAGGTACACCACGACGTCGGGCAGCTCGGGCACCTCAGCGCACCTCGACGCCCGCCGCTTCCATGGCGGCGAAGGCGGCCTGCTCGTCACCCGGCTGCAGGTTGACCGAGGCCGTGGCGGCACGCAGCACCACCACCTCGAACCCGGCGGCCCGGGCATCGAGAGCGGAGTCGTGCACGCAGTAGTCACCGGCGATGCCGACCAGCACCACGGCCTGCACGTCCCGCGCCCGCAGCAGCGCAGCGAGGCCGGTGGAGCGCTGCTCGCCCGACTGCGGGTCGCGCAGGGTGAACGCCGAGTAGCCGTCCTCCCCGCCGGTTCCCTTGCGGATCACGTCACCGTCGACCACCAGGTCGGGGTGGAACTCGGCACCCCAGCTGTGACGGACGCAATGAACCGGCCACACCCCGCCCATCTCGGCAAAGTGCGGGGTGTGCGGCGGATGCCAGTCGGTGGTGTAGACGATCTCCGCCCCGGCCGCCCGGGCCGCGGCGACCTCGACGTTGACCCGCGCCACCACCACCTCACCGCCGCTGACGTACAGGCTGCCTGCGGAGTCCGCGAAGTCGTTCTGCACATCGACCACCAGCAACGCCGTTCCCAGGCCGTAGTGCACCATCGGGCGAGGCTACCTCCGCCAGGTTCGCACCGACCGGGCGGACCCGTCGGCCCAGGCCCGGTTACGGCCGGGCGAGCAGCTCGTCGAGCAGGCCCCGAACGGTGGCGACGAGCAGCCGGTGCTCCCCGGCGTGGACCCGTTCGGTGAGCGACTCGAGGGTGTCGCCGGGCTCGATGGGGACCGTCACCGTGGCCAGTACCGGCCCGTTGTCGACGCCCTCGTCGGCAACGAGATGCACCATCACCCCGGTCTCGGTGATCTTGCCCTCCCGATAGGCGTCGAAGGCGTCCTGCAGCGCATGGGCGCCGGGGAAGGTGCCGGGCAGGGCCGGGTGCAGGTTCACCACCCGATCGGGGAAACGGTCGAGGAAGGCCGAGGACAACAGGTGCATCCACCCGGCCAGCACCACGTAGTCGGGCCGGTGGGCGGCCACCACGTCAGCCACGTGGGCATCGAAGTCACGACGGGTCCGACCGGCGTCGGTGAAGGACTTCAACGAGACGACCTCGGTGGCGACCCCGCGCGCTGCGGCCCGCTCCAGCGCATAGGCCTGGCGCCGGTTGCTCACCACCGCCACCACCGGCAGCCCATCGTCGAGCAAGGCCTGCAGGTTCGACCCGCTGCCGGACACCAGCACGACCAGGCGGCCTGCGGGAACGCCAGGGCCGGTGGCCGAACCGCCGGCCTCGGTCATACCAGCAGCACGGCGTCGCCGGAGGCCGGTCGGGCCACCAGCTCACCCACCGGGAACGCCCCCGTCGGAGGCGTGCCACCGATGCCGACCATACCGATGCCCATGTTGAAGGTCCGGTACGCCTCGGGCACGGACAGCCGGCCCCAGTCGACCAGCTGGGCGAACAGCTCCGGCACGGTCCACGAGGCCAGATCGATGCGGGCACTGACCGTGTCCGGCAGCACCCGGGCCACGTTGTCGATCAGGCCACCGCCGGTGATGTGGGCCAGGCCCAACGCATCGGTGCCGTCCAGGACGTCGAGATAGCAACGGTGCGGCGCCAGCAGGGCGTCGACGAAGGCCGCGTCGAGCTGCCGTCCGTCGATGAGATGCCGGATCATCGAATACCCGTTGGTATGGGGCCCACTCGAGGGCAACGCCCACAACGGCGTACCCGGCGCCATCTCCGCCAGACGGGGCAGCACCGCGTCACGATCGACCATGCCCACGATGGTGCCGGCCACATCGACCGCGCCCTCGACGTAGACGCCGGGCATCTCGGCCGTCTCGCCGCCGAGTACCGCACAGCCCACTGCGGCGCAGGCCTCGGCGATACCGGTGACGATCTCGACGATCACCTCCGAGCGCAACCGCGCCGTGGCCACGTAGTCCAGGAAGAACAGCGGCCGGGCGCCCTGCACCAGGATGTCGTTGACGCAGTGGTTCACCAGGTCGTGGCCGATGCCCCGCCAGCGTTCGTGCTGCGCAGCCAGCTTCACCTTGGTGCCGACCCCGTCGGTGGAGGCCACCAGCACCGGCTTGCCGGGCCAGTTCTCCACCGAGAACAGGCCACCGAAGCTCCCGACGTCGGACAGCACCCGCGGCGTGTACGTGGCGCGCACCGCAGCTGCCATGCCGGCCACTGCGGCGGTGGCGGCGTCGATGTCGACCCCGGCGTCCTTGTACGTGACCGACGTGGTCACCGAGCCGCGAGCCGGGTCGATCGGATCCGAACCGGGCGCTGACGGTGCAGGGTCTCGAGTGGTCACGTTGCCTCCGGGATCGTGCGGCCGATGTCGTGACGGAACTGGGCGCCGGCGAAGGAGATGGCGGCCACGCCGGCATAGGCCCGGGCCACCGCGGCGTCGAGGTCGGCTCCGACCCCGGTGACCGCCAAGACCCGGCCACCGGCGGTGCGTGGCCCGTCGGGCGACTCGGCCGTGCCGGCATGGAACACGGTGCAGCCGGCCGCGGTCGCCGCCTCGATGCCGGTGATGAGATCGCCTTTGCGCGGTTGGTCGGGGTAGCCGGCGGCGGCCATCACCACGGTGGCGGCGGCCCCCGGTTCCCAGGACAGGGTCAGCTCGCCGAGCCGGCCCTGCACCGCGGCCAGGAAGACCTCCGCGGGGTCCTCGGCGAGCAGCGGCAGGATCACCTGGGCCTCGGGGTCACCCAGACGGCAGTTGTACTCGAGGACCCGGGGACCGGCGTCGGTGAGCATCAGCCCGGCGTAGAGCACCCCGATATACGGCGTGCCCCGGTCAGCCATACCGTGAAGTATGGGAGCGATGGCGGTGTCGCCGACGGAGGCGAGCAGCTCGTCACCGAGCGTCGGGGCGGGCGCAAAGGCCCCCATCCCGCCGGTGTTGGGGCCGAGATCGCCGTCGCCGAGGCGCTTGTGGTCCTGCGCCGGGACCAGCAGCCGATACTCGGTTCCGGAGCAGACCGCCAGGACGGAGACCTCCCGACCGACCAGGCGTTCCTCCAGGACGACCTCGTCGGCCGCCGAGCCGAACGCGCGCTCCACGAACATCAGGCGCAGCGCGGCCTCGGCCCCGGCCCGGTCCTCGGGCACGATCACGCCCTTACCGGCCGCCAGGCCACTGGCCTTGACCACCGGCGCCGTGTCGAACCGGTCGAGCACGGCCAACCCTTCCTCGAGGCTGGTCACCGTCACCGACGCCGCGGTCGCCACGCCCCAGCGGACCATGGCCTCCTTGGAGAAGGCCTTGGAACCCTCCAGCGCCGCGCACGCCGCGACCGGCCCGAACGCCGCGATGCCGACGGCGGCGAGGGCGTCGACCAGCCCGGCCACCAGCGGCGCCTCGGGCCCCACCACGACCAGCTCGATGTCGCCCTCGCGGGCCAGACGGACCAGCCCGTTGAGATCGTCCGTAGCGATCGGGATGTTTCCCGGCGTCCCGGCGTTACCGGGCGCGCACCACACGCGATGGCCGTGACGGCTCAGGCTCCAGGCCAGGGCGTGCTCACGCCCCCCGCCTCCGACAACGAGAACTCGCATCCGCTCACCCGTGTCCGACGATGCCGGCGAAACGTTCCTTGGACTCCAGGTCGACCGGCACGCCGTCGAAGGGGTACACCCCGGTGAAGCAGGCGTTGCAGTAGCCGGCGTCGACCGGCGCGCCGTCGTCGAGGCGAAGCGGCCCGGTGCCGTCGCGTTCCTGCAGCGCCGCCATCATGCCCTCGATGCTGAGGTAGGCCAACGAATCGGCACCGACGTGGGCGGCGATCTCCGCGATGCTCATGTTGGCGGCGATCAGCTCGGCCCGGCTGGCCATGTCCACACCCATGAAGCAGGGGTGGGCGATCGGCGGGCATGCGACCCGCAGGTGCACCTCGGCCGCCCCGGCCCGGCGAAGCAGCGCCACCAACGGACCCGACGTGGTGCCCCGCACGATGGAGTCGTCGACCAGCACCACCCGCCGGCCCTCGAGGTTGGCGGGCAGCGGGTTGAACTTCATGGCCACCCGGTCACGGCGCAGCTCGGGGGTGGGCTCGATGAAGGTCCGTCCGATGTAACGGCTCTTGATGAGACCTTCGCTGTAAGGCACCCCGCTCTGCTGGGCGTACCCGATGGCATGAGGAATGCCGGAATCCGGAACGGGCACCACGATGTCGGCGCCGCCCGGTACCGGCGCCTCACGGGCCAGCTGACGGCCGAGCGCCTGGCGGGTCTGGTGGACCAGTCGGCCCCGGAACACCGAGTCGGGCCGGGCGAAGTAGATCTCCTCGAAGGTGCAGAAGCTCAGGGCCTTGGGCTCGGCACCCGGGTAGATCTCGTAGCCGGCGTCGTCGATGCGAACGATCTCGCCCGGGCCGATCTCGGTGATCATCCGCGCTCCGATGGTGGCCAGCGCACAGCTCTCCGAGGCGAGGGCGTAGCCCCCCTCGGCCAGCTCGCCCAACACCAGGGGTCGCAGGCCCCAAGGGTCGCGGACCCCGAACACGGCATTACGGGTGCCGATGGTGAGGGTGTAGGCCCCTACGGCCCGACTCATCAGGACCCGGATCCGGCTGACCCAGTCGGTGCCTGGCCCGCCTGCTCCGGCGAGCAGATGGATCATCACCTCGGTGTCCGAGCTCGACGAGAGCCCGACACCCCGTTCGAGTAACTCGCGCCGCAGCTGCGGTGCGTTGATGAGGTTGCCGTTGTGCGCCAGGGCCAGGGGACCGTCGAAGGTCTCCAGCACGTAGGGCTGGGTGTTGCGCAACGTCACCGCACCGGTGGTCGAGTACCGGGTGTGACCGATCGCATGGAACCCCTTGAGAGTGGCCAGGTTCTCCTCGTTGAAGACCTGCGACACCAGCCCCAGACCCTTGTGGAGGTGGGCCAGGCCGTCGGCGAAGCTGACGATGCCGGCCCCTTCCTGGCCGCGGTGTTGCAGCGCAAAGAGGGCGAAGAAGGTCAGGCGGGCGGCATCGATCCCCGGGGCGTAGATGCCGAAAACACCACACTCCTCACGTGGGACATCGAGGTCCGGGGCGGCGAGGTCCGGGTCATGGCCGAAGGCTGAGACGGCGTCGAGCATCTACCACCAGTTCTAGTGCGTTTTCCGGCGTTGAAGCCACCGCCGTCAGGTGACCCATCTTGCGGCCGGGCCGGGCCTCGGCCTTGCCGTAGAGGTGAAGCGACACGCCCGGCATGTCCAGTGCGGCGGCCCAGTTCGGTTCGCCCTCGGACCACAGCTCGCCGAGCAGGTTGGCCATCGCCGCGGGCCGGAACGGGGTGGTGGCACCGAGTGGCAGACCACACACCGTGCGCAGTTGCTGCTCGAACTGCGAGGTGGGCGCAGCTTCGATGGTCAGGTGTCCCGAGTTGTGCGGACGAGGTGCGACCTCGTTGACCAGCAACTGCCCATCGGTGGTGACGAAGAACTCCACGCACAGCACCCCCACCGCATCGAGGGCCTCCGCCACGGTGACCGCGAGCTGCACCGCGCGGTCGGCCAGCACCTGCTCGATGCGGGCGGGCGCGACCGAGACATCGAGGATGTGATGGGCGTGGCGGTTCTCGATCACCGGGTAACAGGCGGTGGCACCGTCGTGACCGCGACCGACCACCACCGACACCTCGGCAGCAAGATCGACGAGCTCCTCGAGCACGTAGGGGCCAGCGTCGAGCGGCACGGAGGCGATGTCCGCCTCGTCGCGCAGCACCCACTGGCCCTTGCCGTCGTAGCCGAACGCCGCGGTCTTCAGCACCGACGGCAGCCCGAAGGCCGAAAGCTCCCGGCGCCGGGCGGCCTCGTCCGCCGCTCCGGTGTGCTCCACCCCGTCGGTGTCGCCCACGACCCGGTGGCGCACCGTGGGCACTCCGGCTTCGCGCAGGAACGCCTTCTCCAGACGCCGGTTCTGGCATCGGGCCACCACCGACGGCCCGGGACGGCTCAGTGCCGCCGCGGCGAGCACCGCCGGGTCGACGTTCTCGAACTCGGTGGTGACCACCTCGGCACGGGCCAGGAAGGTGGCCAGGTCCTCGACCGGCTCGGCCACCTGTCCACACGGCGAGCCCGACGGGTCGTCGCCGGTGGTGATCACCGAGTACCCCATCCGCCGTGCCGCCAGGGCCAGCATCCGGCCCAACTGGCCGGTTCCGAGAATCCCGACCGTGGCGGTCGGACCAAAGCTGGGTCCGGGCTGCGAGGACATGGACCCCGAGCGTACCGGCAGGGCCGTCCACCCCCGGGCGCCGGGCCGGTGCAGCACCGGGCCACACCCGCAACGGAGCGCGCCGAACGAACCCCGCCGAGCCCGGTCAGGGAAGGTCGAGCCGGATCGCCGCCACCTCGGCGGCCCGCTCGGCCCGGTAGGCGTGCAACGCCACCCGGAGCGACGGCTGCGTCGCACCGAGCAGCGACACCGCCAGCAGGCCGGCATTGGTCGCCCCGGCGTCGCCGATCGCCATGGTGGCCACCGGCACGCCGGCCGGCATCTGCACGATCGATAGCAGCGAGTCCATGCCCGACAGCGCCCGGGACCGGACCGGCACGCCGATCACCGGCAGCACGGTGTGTCCCGCGACCATCCCCGGCAGGTGGGCGGCGCCGCCGGCCCCGGCGATGATCACCTGCAGGCCGCGACCCTCGGCCGTGGTGGCGTACTCGACCATTCGGTCGGGCGTCCGGTGAGCAGAGACCACCTCGGCCTCGAAGGCCAGGCCGAAACGTTGGAGCACCTCGGCGGCCTTGCGCATCGTCTCCCAGTCCGAGGCGCTGCCCATGATCACCCCGACCGCAGGCGCCGCGGACCCCGCGGTGGCCGCGTCGCTCATCGGTCCACCGGGCTACCGGCCTCGAGCCAGGCCGCCACATTGCGGGCCAGGCGGTCGTTCTCCGGCGTCTCGGCCGGCTCGAAGGGTCGGCCCAGCAACCGCCGATGGATCTCCAGGTAGGCCTCCGACAGCGTCGCGGCCAGCTCGGCGGGCAGGGGCAGCGGGTCCCCGTCACCCCGGTAGCCGAGCTCGGCGTACCAGCGTCGCACCAGTTCTTTGTCGAGGTGCTCCCCGGTCCCGGCCCGCCAGAAGCGGCTCGAGTCGGGGGTGTGCACCTCGTCGATGAGGGTCAGGTGGTCCTCGTCGTCGATGCCGAACTCGTACTTGGTGTCCACCAGGGTCAACCCGGCGGCCGCGGCGAGCTCGCCACCCCGGCGGAACAGCGCCAGAGCCACCTGCTCGATCTCTTCCCAGCGGCCGGCGGGAACCAGGCCGGTGCGAACCACGTCGGCCGAGGAGATCGGCTCGTCGTGGGCGCCGGCCTGCGCCTTGGTGGTCGGCGTGATCAGCGGCTCGGGGAGCGGATCGTTGAACGACAGCCCGTCGGGCAGACGCAGCCCGTACAGCTCGCGGGCCCCGTCGCGGTAGCGGGGCCACAGCGAGGTCGAGGTGACCCCGGTCAGATACCCGCGGACCACCACCTCGACCGGGACGGTCCGGCAGCGCCGACCGACCACCGCGTTGGGGTCGACCGTGGCGAGGTGGTGATGGTCGACCACCGAGGCCAGCTGCCCGAACCACCAGGTCGACACCTCGGTCAGCACCTGGCCTTTGTACGGCACACAGCCCAACACCCGGTCGAACGCCGACAGCCGGTCGGTCGCCACCAGCAGCAGCCGGTTTTCGGGCAGTTCGTAGACGTCGCGCACCTTGCCCCGGGTGGGCGGGCCGACGAGATCGTGGAGATCAGTTCGCTCGAGCACGGGACACAAACGCCTCGAAAAGGGCCAGGCCTTCGCGACCGGGCCGGTGGGGGAACGGGTTCTGGGCGGGGCTCAGGTGATCCTCGGGATGCGGCATCAACCCCCACACCATGCCCGAAGTGTCGCACAACCCGGCGATGTCGCCGACCGAACCGTTGGGGTTGGTGCCCTCGACGTAGCGAAACAGCACGTGACCACCCGCTTCGAGCCGGGCCACGGTGGCGGCGTCACGCACCGCGAGACGACCCTCGCCGTGGGCCACCGGGCAGGCCAGCACCGACGGCAGGAGCTCATCTATCCCGGCCCGGTTCCCCGCCTCGACGGCGAGGCTCACCCAGCGGCACACGAACCGGCCGTGGTCGTTGGCGGTCAGGGTCACCGACCGGGCAGGCGCGTGACCGGCAGCATCGTCATCAACGGGCCCGAACCCCGCTCCCGGCAGCAAGCCGGACCGCACCAGGACCTGGAACCCGTTGCAGATGCCCAGCACCGGCCGGCCCGACTCGGCGACGGCCCGTACCGCGTCGCCGACCTCGAGGGCCCAGCGCATGCCGGCCCCGAGCGCGTCGCCGTAGGAGAACCCTCCGGGCAGCACCACCCCGTCGAACCGGTCGAGCGAACCACCGAAGGCCACGATGTGGGCCTCGGCACCGGCCATGGTGATGGCCCGGGCGGCCTCACCATCGCGGTTCGACCCGGGCGCGGTCAGCACCCCTATGTGGATCGGCTTGGTCACGATGTCACCTCCTGGCCGCAGAACGCGGCCCGCACCTCGGCCAGCGACACCGCCACCACGACCTCGCCGTCGACGGCGATGCGCAGCTGCTGATCGGTCGCCGGCGAACCGATCCGCCGGCAGGCGACGTCACCGAGGAGGGCCGCGAACTCGGTCCTTCCCTCGGGAGCGACCTGGACGACGTAGCGGCCGCTGGATTCGCTGAAGAGCAGTTCGTGGGCAGCCAGGGCATCGGACGACAGCTCGATGGCCAGGCCGATGTCTCCGGCCAGGGCGAACTCGGCGAGCGCCACCGCCAGGCCACCCTCGCTGCAGTCGTGCACACCGGACACCAGCCCGGCGGCGATGGCCCGGTGCAGGGCCCGGTGCACCGCCAGCGGGTCGCCGACGGGCAGGCCGGGAACCGTGCCGTCGGAGCGCCCGATCAGCTCGTGGTAGAAGGACCCGCCGAGCTCGGCCTCGGTCACGCCCAGCAGGTAGAGGTCACCGCCCTCGGCCCGGGCGTAGGCCTGCGCGGTGCGGTCCCGGTCGGGCACGATGCCCAGTGCGGTGATCAGCAGCGTGGCCGGGATCGGCACGCCGTCGAACTCGTTGTACAGGCTGTCCTTGCCCGACACGAACGGCGCCCCGTAGGCGACCGCTGCGTCGTGACAGCCCTGGGTGGCCCGCACCAACGAACCGAGTCGATCGGCCAGGGTGGGATTGCCCCAGCAGAAGTTGTCGAGCAACGAGACCTGGTCGGGATCGGCGCCGGCGGCGACGACGTTGCGGAAGGCCTCGTCGACCGCGGCCAGCGCCATCCGGTACGGGTCGAGCCGGCCGTAACGGGGGTTGATGCCCAGCCCCAGGGCGAACGCGGCGCGCGATCCCTCCCAGCACTCCAACGGCACCAGGACCACGCCGTCGGAGGGCCCTTCGGCCCGGGGGCCGCACCACGGCCGGATCAGGGTTCCGCCACGGACCTCGTGGTCGTAGGTGGACACCAGGTCGGCCTTGGATGCCACGGTCGGCTGCGCCAGCAACGCCAGCAACGCCGAGGACGCTGTCGGCCGGGCCGCCGGCTCGACGGCGGGACCCGGCGCCGGAGGCTGCCAGACCGCTTCGAGGTGCCGTCTCGGGCAACCGTCGTGCAGGAAGTCCATCGGCAGGTCGACCACGACGGTGTCACCATGATCGACGCGCAACCGGTGGTCGTCGGTGAAGGCGCCGATCACGGTCACCTCGCACACCCAGCGGTCCCCGAGGCCCTCGAGGGCCTCGAGGTGCTCGGGCGGCACCGCGAGAACCATGCGCTCCTGCGCCTCGGACAGCCAGACCTCCCACGGGGCCAGGCCCGGGTACTTCCGCGGAACCACCGCCAGGTCGACCCGCACACCCGTCGAGGCCCCCAGCTCGCCCACTGCCGAGCTCAGCCCACCGGCACCGCAGTCGGTCAGCGCCCGGTACAGGCCGGCGTCGCGGGCATTGCAGACCAGTTCCATGGTGGCCTTCTCGGTGATCGGATCGCCGATCTGCACGGCCGAGCCGGACACCTCGGTGCTCTCGGTCACCAACTCCGCCGAGGAGAAGGTGGCCCCGTGGATGCCGTCGCGGCCGGTGCGGCCACCCAGGACCACCACCAGGTCACCGGGCTGCGGACCGGTGCGGTGCGCACCGTGGGGCAACAGCCCCACCGACCCGCAGTACACCAGCGGGTTCCCGAGATAGCCAGGGTGGTACACCACGGCGCCGGCCACGGTGGGCAGGCCCAGCTTGTTGCCGTAGTCACCGATGCCGGCGATGACCCCTTCGGCGACCCGGGCCGGTGCCAGCACCCCGTCGGGCACGTCGGCGTCGGGGGTATCGAGCGGGGCGAAGCACAGCACGTCGAGACACGCGATGGGCCGGGCCGACACGCCGATGACGTCGCGCACCACGCCACCCACACCGGTGTTGGCCCCGCCGAAGGGCTCGAGCGCCGAGGGATGGTTGTGGGTCTCGACCTTGATGGCCAGGTCCCACTGCTCGTCGAAGGCCACGATCCCGGCGTTGTCCACGAAGGCCGAGCGGACAAAGGGCTTGGCCACCGTGTCGGTGGCGGCCCGCAGGTAGCTCTTCAGCAACCCGTCCACGGTTTCGGTCGACACCACCTCGCCGTGTTCGTCACGCACGGTCAGCTCGATGACCGCCCGGAAGGTCTTGTGGTTGCAGTGCTCCGACCAGGTCTGCGCCAGCGTCTCGAGCTCGGCATCGGTGGGGACCCGGCCGAGGTCGCGGTAGAAGGCCGCGATGGCGCGCATCTCGGTCAGGTCGAGCGACAACAGGCGTTGCCGCGACAGTTGCAACAGGCCCTCGTCGTCGAGCCCGTCGAGGATCACCGTGTCGACCCGGGCGTGCTCCACCGGAGCGGGGGCGAAGGGCGCGGGCAGCGAGCCCAGGGCCCAGCGCTCGATGGTGGGGTTGGCCCAGCGGGTGCGGGCCAGGGTCGCCAGCTCCTCGGGTCCGGCGCCGGGCAGGCGGTAGGCCCGCACGGTGGCGGCGGCGATGTCGCCACCGCCGAGCGCCTTGATGACGGCCTCGAGCTGGCGGGCCTCGGTGTCGGTGACCCCGGGAAGGAACCCGACCTCGACGCGCTCGGGGTCCGCAGGCGGCTCGGTCAGCACCTCGGCCTGTTCGACCACCGCGTCGGCCAGCACCGTCTCGCACAACGCCGCCAGCACCTCCGGGCCGGGATCGCCGTCGAGGAGGTAGACCCGGCGGAGTTCGACCCCGGACGGTGACGAGACGGACCGGGCGGGGTCTGCCGCCTCGGAGCCTGGCGATGCGACAGCGGCGGCGGCCGACCCGTCCTCGACGGTTCGGCCGCGCACCTCGATTCGGAGGGCGACCACGATGCGAACCTAGCCGAGCCCGCCAGGACCTCCGACAACGACGACCCCGGTTCCGCTGACGTCACTCCGACGAGGCCGGACCCGGGCCGGACCGCACGGAAGGAGACCGGAACGGGCCACGCCGGACACGACCGGACCCGTCCACGACCGGACCTGGCCACGACCGGACCTGGCCACACCGCCACCAGACCGCTATCGGACCGGGTCACACCAGAGCGGTGCAGGGGAAGCTCCCACGGCCGCCGATGCCGCCCGGGCTGCGGTCACATCGCCGGGGCCGGGCCGTAGCCTGGCACGATGCCGTCCTCCGTCCGCTGCGCTCCGTGCGGTGACCCGTCGGCGGCCCCGGGGACCCGGACACGGTCCCGGTCGGCCCGGGCGCTGGTCCTGGCGCTGGTCCTGGCGAGCACCGCGCTGCCGGCGGGCTGCGCGTCGTCCGACGGTCAGGACCTCGACGAACGACCCGCGAGCAGCACGGGCGGCGAGACCCCGAACCCGGCGACGGCGGGTTCCCCCACACCGGCGCCGGGAACCGGCAGCCCGACCACGCTCCCCGGGGTCGACGCGCCACGCGCGGGCCTCGCCGACCTCGCCGGAGTCGGCGACCGGCTCTATCCCCGGGCAGGGAACGCCGGCATGGACGTCCTGCACGTCGATGCCACCCTCGACTGGCAGCCTGGCGGCGCCGGATCCGGCGACCGCGATGGCGACGGCGTGCTCGAGGCCGTGGTGACCCTCGATGTGGCCCTCACCGCGGACCGTCCGGGCCTGCAGTTCGACCTGGGTTCGATGCAGGTCCGGTCGGCCACCGTCGACGGCGAACCGGCACCGGTGACCCACGAGGACGGCGAGCTCGTGCTCGCCCCCGGGCAACTCTTCGGTCGGGGATCGACCCACCGGGTGGTGGTGAGCTACGCCGGCCGTCCCGCACCGGTCGACGACGCCACCGGGGCGGGGTTCGCGGTCGGCTGGACGACCCTCGGGGAAGGCAGTTACGTCGCCAGCGAGCCCATCGGCGCCTCGACATGGCTGGTCGGCAACGACCACCCCTCCGACAAGGCGACCTACCGGCTGTCGGTGACGGCGCCGGCCGACCTCGATGTGGTCGCCACCGGCCCGTTGCACGAGCGCCGAGCGGGACCGCGCCCGTCCACCACCACCTGGGTCTTCGAGCCCCGCGATCCCGTCGCCAGCTACCTGGTGAGCGTGGCCATCGGCCGCTTCGACACCATCGAGGCGCAGGCCCCGCACAGCGGCGTGGCCATCCGTCATGCCGTACCGACCGGTCGCCTGGCCGAGTTCGCCCGGGTGCTCGCCCCCACCGGGACCATGATCGACACCCTCACCGAGCTGTTCGGGCCCTACCCCTTCGAGGTGTACGGCGTCGTCGTGGTCGACGAGCGACTCGGCTACGCCCTCGAGAACCAGACCCTGTCGTTGCTCGACACCAACCTTGCTCTCCACGGCGGCGAGGAGACGCTGGTGCACGAGCTGGCCCACCAGTGGTTCGGCGACTCGGTGAGCGTGGCGCGGTGGTCCGACATCTGGCTCAACGAGGGGTTCGCCACCTACGCCGAGGCGCTGTGGGCCGAACGCCACGACCCCGGGTACGACCTCGACGCGGCCATGGCCGAGGCGTGGCGGGCGGCCAGCCGTCTCGGCCCCATCGGTGACGTCGAGCGCCCCGAACTGTTCGGCGACGCCGTCTACCAGCGGGGCGAGCTGACCCTGCACGCCCTGCGCCGCAGCATCAGCGACGATGCCTTCTTCGAGCTTTTGCACCGATGGGCGGCGACCTACCGCAACCAGTCGGTCACCACCGAGCAGTTCGTGGCCCTGGCCTCGGAGGTCGCCGGCCGGCCGCTCGACGCGTTCTTCGACGCCTGGCTGTTCGCCCCGACGATGCCGACCCTGCCGCGCTGAGCCCCGACCGACACCGCACCGGCGCCCACCACCACCTGGAGGGGTTGCGCAGGATCGCCTCAACCCCCAAGCTGGACCGGTGACCTCACCCGCTGCGGACCTCGAAGCAGCGCTCGCCGTGGCAGAGGCGCTCGGCCACGCCCTCATGCTGGTCGATTCCGAGGGCCTCGTCCGGGTGGCGGACGAACGCGCCGCGGAGCTGAGCGGGCTACCGTCGGAGCGGTCGAGCACCCTCGAGTGGGCTGCGGCCTGGGAGGGCTGTCTCGACGCCGAGGGTGAGGTGCTCTCCCGGGACCGCTGGCCATTGCTGCGCTGCCTGCGCTATGGCGAACGGATCGAACGGACGCTGGTCGGCCGGCCCCGGCCGGAGGGAACCCGGTGGTTGACGATCACCTGCCTTCCGGTGGCCGACGTGGACCATCCCGGGCGGCGTGCCGCCATCCTGTTGCTCGACGACGTGACCCGCCAACGCAACGACGAACGCCGCCTGCAGAAGGCCCAGGCCCTGCTGGCCTCGGCGTTCGACGCGTCGCCGCAGGCCATGGTCGTCGGTGGCCGCGAGGGCCGCATCGTCGAGGCCAACGCGGCCTTCGACCGATTCGCCACCGGCCGGGACCGCGGCAACGCCCAGCCCTGGTGGTCCTTCATCGACCCCGACGACTGGCCGGCCCTGTTCGGCCGGATCGACGAGGTCCAGACCGACCCGTCGGCGGTGCTCGACCTCGAGTGCCGAGGTACCGACGTGCACGGCGAGCCGGTGGCCGTGCGGCTGTTCGGGGCGCCGGTGGCCGACCCGTCCCGGGGTGGAAGACCACCGCACCTCGCGGTGCAGATCAGCGATATCACCGACTTGCGGCGTTCCGAGGCCCGTTACCGCACCTTGGCCGAGACCGTACCGGTTGGTATTTTCGAGATCGACCGTTACGGCCTGCTGGCCGACGTCACCCCGCTCACCGAGATGATCCTGGCCAGCGGCAGCCCGGTGATCGGCCGGCCGGCGGACTCCTTCGTGCATCCCTCGCAACGGCATCTCGTGCGGCTGCACTTCGCCAGAGCCCTCGAAGGCCACAGCTCCTCGGCCGAGTTCAACCTGGTGCACGCCGATGGGCGGGACCTGGTGGCGCTCGTCTGTTTCCGGCCGATGATCGGGCCCAGCGGCAGCGTGGAGAGCGTGATAGGGACCGTGCTCGACCTCACCGAGCAGCTCCAGCTGCAGGACCGGCTGCGCGAACTCGGCCGTGACATCGAGCTGATCGCCGCCGAGCAGTCCCGGGAGCGGCTCGAGGCGCAGTTGGCCCAGGCCCAGCGCTTCGAGGCCCTGGGTCGCCTGGCCGGCGGCGTGGCCCACGACTTCAACAACCTGCTCGGCGTCATCTCGAACTACGCCGGGTTCCTGGCCAAACGCCCCGACCTGCCCGATACCCTGCGCCGCGATGTCGACCAGATCGCCGAGGCCGCGCGCCGCGGTGCCGCCCTGACCCGGCAGCTGTTGCTGTTCTCACGCCGGGAACAGCTCTGTCCGCAACGCACCGACCTCGGTCAGCTCCTCCGCGAGCTGGCGGCCATGATGACCGGGCCGTTGCGCCCGAAGGTGAAGCTGCGCGTGATCGCAGCATCGGACATCTTCGTGGTCGCCGACCCCGGACAGATCGAGCAGATGTTGATCAACCTGCTCATCAACGCCCGCGACGCCCTGCCCGACGATGGCGGCCACATCACCATGTCGGTACGCCGCGACGACCCGGAACCCTGCGCCGCCGACGCACCGACCGAGGTCGTGGTGGAGGTCACCGACACCGGCGTCGGCATGACCCCCGACGTGCTCGCCCGCATCTTCGAGCCGTTCTTCACCACCAAACCCCGCAGCGAGGCCTCCGGGCTCGGCATGGCCACCGTGCAGGGGATCGTCGAGCAGGCCGGCGGCCGGGTGCAGGTCACCAGCAGCCCCGGTGCGGGCACCACCGTCGCCATCCGGCTCCCGACCGGCTGAGGCTCAGAGCAGGCCGCGACGACGGGCGATGGCCACCGCCTCGAGCTTGGAGTGGGCGGACAGCTTGGTGATGACGCGTTGCACGTGGGCACGCACGGTGTTGCGGCTGATGAACAGCAGTTCCGAGATGGTGTCGGTACCGGCTCCGTCGGCGAGCAGGCCGAGTACCTCGCGTTCGCGACGGCTGAGCCGGGTGGCCCGAGCGCCCTCCCAACCGGCGACGAGTCCAGTCGAGGCCCCCGCACCGGTGGCGGGCGGCGTCACCACCGAGCCGGCGACCCGGCCGGCCGGCATGTACGCGGACCGAATGGCGTCCACCAGGTCCTGGGCCGCCCGGTCCTTGGTGATGAAGGAGACACAGCCCACCTCAACGGCGGCGCGGGCGGCAGAGGTATCGGCCTGGCCCGTCAGCATCACCACGGGGAGACCCGGATTGGTGGCCCGCAACGAGGCGGTGGTCCTCACGCCGCTCTCGTCGGGCAACTGGTAGTCGACGATCACGACATCGGGGCCGGTAGCAGCCACCGAGGCGACAGCATCGGCACTCGAGCCGGCGACGGCGACCACGTCGATGTCGGCCTCGTCCTCGAGCAGACGCACGAGGCTCTCGAGGAACATGCGGTGATCGTCGACAACGACGACCCGGATGGTCTGGCGATCGAGCACGGAAGGCTTCACTAGCCCGCAGATTAGTGGGTTGGCTTGGACAACTGACGCATCTGTGTCGTAGGTCCAATCGCCGCGGCCGATGCCGTTCGGCCCGCCACGCCGGGCCGGGCGACCCCGGTCACCGGCACCAGGCGGTCAGGACACCAGGTGCAGGATCGGGTCGGGCCGGGTGGGGACGGCCACGTCACCCAGGGGATATCCCAGATAGATCATGGCCACCAGAGTGTCGGTCGGCGCGAACCCGCACAGCGCCCGAACCCCGCGCAGGCCCAGCACCGCCCCGCTACCCCAGTAGCTCGCCAGCCCGGCGGCGGTGGCCCCGAGCAACAGGTTCTGGACGCCGGCCGCCACTGCGTCACGGTCCTCGACCCGCCGTTCCTCACCGTCGCCGGCCCCATGGCCCACCGCCACAGCCAGCATCAGCGGGGCCCGCAGGTACTTGCCCTCGGCCTTGGCGATCTTCTCCGGTGCCGCGGCAGCGGCCCGCAGGTCCTCGGCGACCACCGCACCGAGGCGGCGGCGGGCATCGCCGGTCAGGGCGGCGAAACGCCACGGCCAACTGCGATGGTGGTTCGGGGCCCACTGGGCCACGTTGCACAGGCGGCGCACCAACTCCACCGGGACCGGCCGTTCAACGTCGATGCGGAGGTTGGTCCGTCGCCGCCGGGCCAGCACCTCGAACCGGGCCAGCTCGATGGCTGTGGGGTCGAGATCGCCAGGGTTGTGCACTCCGACAGTCTTCACCAGCCCGACACTCTTCACCAGCTCGACACTCTTCACCAGGCTCGCACTTCGCCTGATCCGCCGGGCGGGCACCCGGTATCGTCGCGTCGGACCTTGTCGCGGAGGCGAACATGCCGAGGCACCGGGCACCGGGCAACCGTTCACAGGGGGGTAGGAAGCTCATGAAGTTCGTCTGGTTCAACCTGCAGCCGTGGCCGTATCTGCCGGAGGACTTCCGAGAGAAATACCGATCGGTATGGGTCGACATCCCCAACACGCTGTTTGACCCCGAGAAGGGCCACGAGCTCTACAACATGTACCTCGACCAGCTCGAGTTCGCCGAGTCGCTGGGCTTCGACGGCATCGGCTGCAACGAACACCATCAGAACGCCTACGGCCTGATGCCCTCCCCCAACATCATCGCCGCAGGCCTGGCCCGGCGCACCTCCGACGCGGCGATCTGCGTCATCGGCAACTCCATCGCCCTGTACAATCCGCCGCTGCGGGTGGCCGAGGAGTTCGCCATGCTCGACTGCATCTCCGGCGGCCGGCTGGTGGCGGGCTTCCCGGTGGGCACCGCCATGGACACCAACTTCACCTACGGCCAGATCCCGGCCCTCACCCGGGACAAGTACGCCGAGGCCCACGACATGATCATCCAGGCGTGGACCCGCGACGAGGTGTTCGCGTTCGACGGCAAGTACAACCAGCTGCGCTACGTGAACCTGTGGCCCAAGCCGGTGCAGAAGCCGCACCCGCCGATCTACATTCCCGGCGGCGGCTCGATCGAGACGTGGGACTTCTGCCTCGACCACGACTACAACTACAGCTACCTCAGCTTCAACGGGTACAAGGGCGGCAAGGCCCTGCTCGACGGGTTCTGGGAGCGCCAGGCCGAACGCGGCGATCGCGACGACTCGCCCTACCGCACCAGCTTCGCCCAGATCATGTGCGTCGCCGACACCGACGAAGAGGCCGAGAAGCTCTACGCCGAGCACGTCCTGTACTTCTTCAACCGGTGCCTGCACGTGTACCCCGGCTTCTCCGACCCCGCCGGGTACCGCACCGTGGACACCATCAAGGCCGGCAAGCTCAACCAGCTGCGCAAGGAGAACATGGAGATGTTCACCAAGCTCACCTGGAAAGACCTCGTCGACGGCGGCTTCGTCATCGCCGGCAGCCCCGACACCGTGGCCGAGCAGATGGAGTACCTGGCCACCTCGCTGCGGGTCGGCACCGTGTTCTGCCTGATGAGCATCGGCGACATGCCCGACTGGAAGACCCGGTACTCGACGCAGCTGTTCGCCGAGAAGGTCATGCCGCGCCTGCGCAACATCTGGCCCGATCACGACGCCGAGCAGTGGTGGTGCAAGCCCCTCGCCAACCGGGTCCGCCACGAGGGCGACGACCTGAACCATGCCCGCCGCCACCCCGACACCCCCGAGGGGGTGCTGTGAGCGTCGCTGTCCGCACCGTCACCACACGGCGCGGCATCGAGGCCAAGGTCCGCACCCTGGGGGCGGAGGACAACCCGCCGCTGCTCTACCTGCACGGCGCCGGCGGGCTGCTGCCCACCGAACCGGTGCTCGACCACCTCGCCGAGCGGTTCGCGGTGTTCGCCCCCGAATGGCCGGGCTTCGGCGAGGAGATGACCGAGACGCAGATCGAGGACATGCTCGACTTCACCCTGCACGGCTGGGATCTCGTCGATGCGCTCGGTCTCGAACAGCCCTTCCTGGCCGGCCACTCGATGGGTGGCATGATCGCCGCCGAGATGGCGGCCATCAACCCCGGTGGTCTGCGTGGGCTGGCGCTGCTGGCCGCCGCCGGGCTGTGGCTCGACGACCATCCGGTTCCGGACATCTTCGCCATGCTGCCCTTCGAGCTGGCCGAGGTGCTCTTCGCCGATCCGAGGGCCGGCGAGAAGGTGCTGACCGCGGGGCTGGACTTCGCCGACGACGACGCTCTCAAGCGCTTCCTGGTGGGCAACGCCCGCAAGCTGGGCACGGCGGGCAAGATCCTCTTCCCCATCCCCAACCGCCGGTTGTCCAAGCGCCTGTACCGGGTCACCACCCCGACGGTGCTGGTGTGGGGGGCGGCGGACAAGCTGCTGCCGACCGTCTACGCCGAGCGTTACCGGGAGTTGCTGACGGCCACCGCCGCCGAACTGCGGATCGTCGAGGGCGCCGCCCACATGCTGCCCTACGAACAGCCGGAGGCCACCGCCGCAGCCGTCGCCGGCCTGCTCGGCTGAGCGGGACGGACCGACCATGCCGCGGATGCAGCCCGAGGTCCTCGAGACGTTCCTGCGCGCACCGCACATCGGGGTGCTGTCCACCCTGCGTCGCAACGGCATGCCCTACAGCGTGCCGGTGTGGTGGTTGTGGGACGCCACCGACGGCGAGAGAGGGGCGTTCTGGCTCACCGGCACCACCAACCGGGTGTGGTGCCGCCAGCTCGAGGCCGACCCGCGGGCCTCGTTGTGCATCGAGGCGCTGACCCCGGTCGCCGGCCACGTCGGGGTCGACGGCCTCGCCGAGGCGTACCGTCAGCCGGCGCTCGACATCTGGCCGATCTCCGGCCGTCTGGCCGACAAGTACGTGGGCCGCGGCGACCCGGCCAACGACGGCGCCGTTGCGGCCTTCGTGGCCAACATGCGCACGGAACCCCGCATGTTGTTCCGGCTCGAACCGCAGGACAGGCCCAATGCCGTCCGGGCCATCGACATGCGGGTCTACCGGGGCAAACGGGCTGACCGCGCGCACCAGCAGGCCGTCACCAAGCCGGGCGGCACCGCGGGCTGAGCGCCATCGGCTCGGGCGGCAGCGGGCCGGGCGGCAGCGGGCCGGGCGGCAGCGGGCCGGGCGATCAGACGGCGTCGCGCCGGCCGGCCGGCACGACGCGCCGACGAACCGGCTCGACCCGCCGGCTGGACGCCAGACACGCCGCCAACCCCACCGGCCACGCCCCTGCGATGCCGAGGGCCAACACCCACGGCGCGGGCCGGGTCAGCACCACGGCCGCGGTTGCCACCACAGCGATTGCGATCCGCCAGGCCACCACATGGTCACGGAGCCACTGCGTCATCTCGTACCTTCCACCCTGCTCGCCGATGCAACGCGAAGGTGACCGTGGCCTGCGGCGCCCACGCAGCAGTTCCACGGCAGGCATCGCCCGCCCTCACCCCGTTGGCATCGGCAGATCCGGGGCGGAAATGAAGAGCTCGAGCAGCCGAACCGCGGCCGGTGCGGTGACCCAGCACCCGGTGACCGCCACCGGTGTCGCAGGCAGGGCGAGGTCGACGACCAACCGGTCGTCGCGGTCGGTCGGGTCGTACAGCAGCAGGGCCAGCTCCGCAGGGCGCACCAGGACCCGCACGGCGAACGGCTCGTCGGCCCACGTCCTGCCCACCTCGGCCAGGTAGGCGGCCACCGGCTCGGGGGGGCGCCATCCCAATGCCGCCGCCAGGCGGACCGCAGGGCCGTCATCGGGCCCCGCGGCGGGGTCCCACACGTTGTCCGCCACCCACGCCCAGCGGTGCGAACCCGACCGGGCGGCGCGCCGCAGCCCGCTGCCCTGCAGCCGGCGGACCAGCTCACGGGCGGGGACCACCTCGACACCGGCGTCGATCGCGACCTGGCGCTGTTCCTCCGTGACGTCGTAGTGGTCGCCACCGAAGGACACCCGGTGCAGGCCCAGGTGCGCGGCGAAACGGTGCAGCTCCTCGAGGTCGTGATCCGACGCCAGGTGCGCCCAGCGTCGTTCCCGCCACCACCAACGCGCCTCGTCGACCATCAGGGCCATGGTCAGCTCTCCCGTCGCCCGGCCGCGGCGTTCCGCCGGCGGGTCAACGGCCGCTGTGTCCCCACCCGGCGACCCCGCGCTCGGAATCGTCGAGGGCGTCGACCTCCACAAACGCCACCGGCTGGAAGCTCATGACCACCAGCTGGGCGATCCGGTCGCCCCGCCGAACGGTGTAGGCCTCGGTGGGGTCGGTGTTCACCAGCAGGACCTGCAGCTCGCCGCGGTAGCCCGCGTCGATCAGGCCGGGCGTATTGAGGCAGGTCACCCCGTGATTGCGGGCCAGACCGCTGCGCGGCAGGATCAGGCCGCAGCAGCCGAACGGGATGGCGACCGCCAGGCCGGTGCCGACCACCCCGCGACCGCCGCCCGGCCCGAGCTCGAGGTCGTGCACCGCCAGCAGGTCGAGCCCGGCGTCGCCGTGGCGGGCCGGCCGGGGCAGCTCGAGCGCACGGTCGAGCCGCACGACGGCCAACTCGACCGGGTTGGACGATGGATCGGCGTGCACGCCCGTCAGGTTCGCACGAACCCGGTCACGTCGACCACCAGGTGCGTTGTAGCCGAGGACCAGAAACACACGTCCCCGGTGGCGGCGTCGACCTTGGCCATCACGGCGTTGGGCACGGACTGCCCGCCGCGATAGTTCAGGTTGGACGCCGTGGGCCTCACCCCGCACGGGTACACGGTGAGGTAGCCCGGAGCCCAAGGCTCGGTGACCGTCACGTTCAGCAGCACCGAATCCACGCCCGTGGGGGGCACCCCGTTGCGGTCCACGACATGCAGCCGTCGCGGTGTCGCCGCGGCGACCGTGCCCTTCGGCGGATCGAGCAGAGGATCGAGCGGATCGAACCGCGTGTCGAGCCGTCGGGCCGGAGGAACCGTCTTCACCGTACCCGGGGTACCGTCGGTGACCCAGCCGTTGAGGTCGACCACCAGGTGGGTGACCGCCTGCGAGTACAAGCAGACCCGACCGAGGGCATCGAGCTTGACCATCACCGAGTTGGGGATGTCCCGCCCGGGCACTGGGTTGAGGTTCGAGGCGAAAGGACGGGCCTGATCACACGGGTAGGCGGTCACGTAGCCGACGGCGGCAGCGTCGGTCGAGGTGACGTTGAGCACCGCCGCCCGGGCCCCGACAGGGGCCTTGCCCGGCCCGGTGACCTGCACGGGCGTGACAGACCCGGCGGCCGGACGCGTCCCGTTGCGGCTGTCGAGGAGCCGGGTCGGTGCGCTCGATTCGGTCGTCGTGGTGCTGGACTGGGGGCCGAGCCAGCCGGTCAGGTCGATGATCACCGCAGTCTCCGTACCGGCGTAGACGCAGATGTCTCCGTTGAGATCGACCTTGGATACCACCAGGTTGGCCACCGTCTGGCCGGCCTCGAAGTTCACGCTCGAGGTGCCGCCCCAGCCGTCGACACAGGGGTAGACGGCCACGTAGCCGGCCGCGGTGGGCTGGTCGACCGTTACGTTCAGGACCACCCCGGCCACCCCGGCGACGGGCAGGCCCGCCACCCCGTACTGGCCGTACACCGGCCGGCGGGTCACGAAACCGCTCGGCAGCTTGGGGACCGGCAGGTAGACGCCATCCGCCGTCGGATCGGTCACGGAGGGAGGGACGAACGTCACCCCTTGACCCAGCGGCAGCGCTCGGGAGTCCATGATCCGCTGGGGGACGACGGTGTTGAAGCTCTCCCCGACCCGCCCGTTCTGAGCCTGACCGGTCTTCTGCGCCACCCAGGCCGCCATGAACTGCGAACGCACACCGACGTAGGGGGTGTTGACCGGACAACCTGCGGCACCACCGCTGATGGTGGCCACCAGCCACCACGCCCCGCTCTCGTCCTGGCTCATGACCGGACCGCCGGAGTCGCCGTTGCAGGTGGCGATGGTCGCGCCGTAATAACACGTGTTCGGGCCGTCACTGAAGTAGCTGATCGGCGACGGCAGGCGCGAGCCGCTGCCGTCCTCGAGCGGCGACCAGGCGATCTCGCAGTAGGTCGAGTTGGCGACGGTCATCGACGCCTCCTGCAGCGTCGCCGAACCGCTGCTGCCGTTGCCCACCGTCAGGCCCCAGCCCGCGGCCCACACGGTGCGTCCGCTCTGGCTCAGGAGGTCGTCGGTGGCCAGCGGCACCGGGCTGGCCGGCGGCGCCGTGGTCAGGTGCAACAGGCCGAAGTCGTCGGTGCCGTTGTAGTTCGGCACGTCGTAGGCGCCGGGTTCCCAGGTGTCGCAGGGCTGGATGCATCCCGCCGGTTCGCTCTTGCGACGCCCAGGCACGTCCTCGGACGACGGCCGCACCAGGTAGCCGTCGTTGAGCACCACCTGGTCCACGGTCAGGGCGGTGCCCGACAGCCCGCTACCGACGTAGACCTGGTAGCCCGCAGGGTCGTTGGCCGGCCGCACCGGGCTGCCGGAGACGTACTTCACCAGGCAGTGGCCAGCGGTGAGGATCCACTGGGCGGCCACCAGCGTGCCGCTGCAGCTGAAGCTCTCGTAGGGGGGTTGCGGGTCGACGAAGACCACCAGCGCCACTGAAGCGGCGGGGACGTGGGTGGCGTTGCCGCCACCGACGATCTGCGGGGTGATCCCGCCGCTCGGCAACTTCGCCGGCAGCGACTCGACCACCGCCGGGGTCGCCGTGTCCGACGGCCAGCCGGGCCGCGCGTCGAGGGGCACCTCGGCCGCGGAGGGGTCGACACCGGACGCCACGGGCAGCTCTGCCGGGCGGATGGCGGACGGCGTCTCGGCCACCGCGGCGGCGGTGAACGCCGACGCCGCCAGCGCACACGCACCGAGCAGCGCAGCGGCGACGCGCAGCAGACGCAACGGCCGCCGGGAAGGTCCTCTCACGGGTTCAAGCCTCGCACCACCCCGGAGTTATCGGCACCAAGTTCCTCGGTCATGAGTCACAGCCACCACTGCGGCGCGCCGACAGCAGCGGGAGAATCGGCGAGCACCCACTAGGGTTACCCGGCCCCATTCTCACGTTCACCGGCGAGCATATGACCTCACGCACCGTTTCCCACCTGCGCAACGTGGCCATCGTGGCCCACGTCGACCATGGCAAGACAACCTTGGTCGACGCCATGTTGCGCCAAGCGGGCAGCATCCGCGCCGGCTCCTCCGCAGACGTCGAACGCGTCATGGACTCGATGGATCTCGAGCGCGAGAAGGGCATCACCATCCTGGCCAAGAACACTGCGGTGCGTTGGACCGGCCCCGATGGCACCCCGGTCAAGATCAACATCGTGGACACCCCTGGCCACGCCGATTTCGGCGGTGAGGTCGAGCGCGGCCTGACCATGGTGGACGGCGTCCTGTTGCTCGTCGACGCCTCCGAAGGACCGCTGCCCCAGACCCGCTTCGTGCTGCGCAAGGCCCTCGAACGCGACCTGCCGGTGATGGTGGTGGTCAACAAGATCGACCGGCCCGACGCCCGCATCGACGAGGTGCTCGACGAGATCGGCTCGCTGTTCCTCGACCTCGCCCACGCCGACCACCATCTCGACTTCCCGGTGGTGTACACCAACGCCCGGGCCGGCACCGCCACCCTCGACCTCGCGGTACTCGGCACCGACCTGCAGCCGCTGTTCAAGAAGCTGATCGAGCACATCCCGGCGCCGTCCTACGACCCCGACCACCCATTCGCCGCCCTGGTCACCAACCTCGACGCCTCGCCCTACCTGGGCCGCTTGGCGATGTGCCGGATCCAACACGGGTACCTCAAGCGCAACCAGTCGGTGGCCTGGTGCCGGCTGGACGGCAAGATCGAGCTGGTCAAGCTGTCCGCCCTGTACGTCACCGAGAACCACGAGCGCATCGATGCCGACGAGGCCGGTCCTGGCGAGATCATCGCGGTCGCCGGGTTGTCCGATGTCACCATCGGCGAGACCCTGGCCGACCCGGTCGACCCCCGCCCGTTGCCGCCGGTCACCGTGGACGAGCCGTCGCTGTCGATGACGATCGGCATCAACACCTCGCCCCTCGCCGGGCGCGACGGCAAGAAGCTGACCGCCCGCCTGGTCAAGAACCGGCTCGACTCCGAGCTGATCGGCAACGTCTCGCTGCGCGTCGCCAACACCGACCGCCCCAACCAGTGGGAGGTCCAGGGCCGCGGCGAGCTGCAGCTGGCCGTGCTGGTCGAGATGATGCGCCGCGAAGGCTTCGAGCTCACCGTGGGCAAACCCCAGGTGCTCACCCGCGAGATCAACGGCAAGGTCCACGAGCCGGTGGAGCGGGTGTCCGTCGACGTGCCCGAGGAGTACCTCGGAGCGGTGACCCAGCTGCTGTCGGTGCGCAAGGGCCGTATGGAGCAGATGCTTCCCCAGGGTGTCGGCTGGGTGCGCATGGACTGGCGGGTCCCGGCCCGTGGCCTCATCGGGGTCCGCACCGAGTTCATGACCGACACCCGCGGCACCGGCGTGCTGAACCATGTGTTCGACGGCTGGGACCCCTGGGCCGGCGAGATCCGCATGCGACCCACCGGTTCGATCGTCGCCGACCGTCTGGGTACCACCACCGGCTATGCCATCGAACAGATCCAGGAGCGGGCAACGCTGTTCATCGCCCCCGGTGCCGAAGTCTACGAAGGCATGATCGTGGGCGAGAACGCCCGGGCCGAGGACATGGACGTCAACATCTGCCGGGAGAAGAAGGTCACGAACGTCCGGTCTTCCACTGCGGAGGAATTCGTGAAGCTGATCCCGCCCAGGGCCATGACGCTCGAACAGGCCCTGGAGTTCATCGCCGACGACGAGTGCGTCGAGGTGACCCCCGGTGTCGTGCGCCTGCGCAAGGTCATCATCGACGCCACCCAACGAGCCCGGGCCCGCAAGCAACTCAAGGCCCTACGCTGAGTAGCCGCCACGGACGGTTTCCGCACTGCGGCTGAACGGTGGCGGGGCCCGGCTGCGTGGCGCGCTACGGTGATCGCCCATGCTGGCCTGGATGGACCTGGAGATGACGGGTCTCGACCCCGCGAAGGACCTGATCGTAGAGATCGCCACCCTCATCACCGATGACGAGCTAAACCTCGTGGCCGAGGGCCCCGACCTGGTCATTCACGTGAGCGACGAGGCCCTCGCGGCCATGAGCCCGGTGGTCCGCAAGATGCACCACAGCAGCGGGCTGACCGACCGGATCCGGGCGTCCACG
>CANJRG010000009.1 GCA_947476745.1 Acidimicrobiia bacterium
AGGTCATCGGTCCGGGCGCAGGTTCCCTCACAGGCACCCACCGCGGCGTACAGGTCGACGTCGCCGTCACGATCGAAGTCTCCCGCCGAGCAGTCATGGATGTCGGCCTGCCGGGTCGGTGGCCCCGCCATCGGCACGAACGTGCCGTCGTCCCGCCCGAGATACACATCCCACAACCCCTTGTTGTGCCGGTCGATGACCAGGTCGTCGATCCCGTCACCATTGAGGTCGGCGACACAGGGGTTGCCGAAGCTGAGCACGTTGCCCACGTCGATGCCTGCGTCGCGGGCAACATCGACCAAGGCCGGCACCGCCGCCCGCGGTGCAGCCTCGGCGACCGGAGACACCACGACCGCCACCAGCACGACCGCAACGATGAAACCGAAGCACCGCCGACCTGTAGACCTCACCATCCGCCAACCGCCCCCGCCATTAGGCCGCACCACAATTACTCCAGTGAAGCTAACGCCCCTATCCCTGTGAGCAACGCAATTCGCGTCGGACCGTGCCACCAGGGCAGAACCCCCCGGGACGGATCGCCGCCGTACCCACCGGGGATCGGGGGCGCGCGTATGTTCGACCAGGTGGGACGGCTCCGCTAGCATGCCCGAACCGTGCCGGACGGGAGAGGGTGATGAAGCAGCGCCGCAGGACCACCACCTCCAACTTCGGGGTGGGCGGCCGCGAGAGCCACGACGCCACCCCGTTCTACGACCGCTTCCGCGCTCCCGACCTCTCCGACGATGCCACGGTGCACCCGCCGACCCCGGTGGCCGAGCCGTTCGTCTGCGGCGATGCCCGCCACATGGACTGCATCGCCGACGGATCGGTGGCGTTGGTCGTCACCTCGCCGCCGTACTTCGCCGGCAAGCAGTACGAGGAGGAACTGGAACGCGAAGGCGTGCCGTCCTCCTACCTCGACTACCTCGAGATGCTCACCGACGTGTTCGCCGAATGCGTCCGCAAGCTCGAACCGGGCGGGCGCATCGCGGTCAACGTCGCCAATCTGGGCCGCAAGCCGTACCGCAGCCTCGCCGCCGACGTCATCCGCATCCTCGAGCACGATCTCGGGTTGCTGCTGCGCGGTGAGCTCATCTGGCAGAAGGGCGAAGGGGCGAGCGGTTCGTGCGCCTGGGGCTCGTTCCGCAGCGCCGCCAACCCGGTGCTGCGCGACATCAGCGAAAGGGTCATCGTGGCCAGCAAGGGCCGCTTCGACCGGGCCCGCACCGTCCGCCAACGTGCCGCGGAGGGTCTGCCCCACCGTAACACCCTGCCCACCGAGGACTTCCTGGCGCTGACGCTGGACATCTGGTCGATCCCGCCCGAGAGTGCCCGCCGGGTCGGCCACCCTGCGCCGTTCCCGGTGGAACTGCCCGAGCAGCTGATCCGCCTGTACACCTTCGCCGAGGACCTCGTCCTCGACCCGTTCATGGGCAGCGGCTCAGCGCTGGTGGCCGCGGCCCGGCTCGGCCGGCGCTACATCGGCTACGACCTCGACCCGGCCTACGTCGAGATCGCCCGGCGCCGCGTGGCCGACGAGGTGCCGGCCACGTCCGCGACGACCGCCCACCACGACGCCACCGACCTGTTCGGTCACTGCATACCGGTCGCCGCCTCGAGCGACAGCACCGCGACCGACAGCACCGCTGTCGGTCGGACCGGCATGGCCGGCATGACCGGCACGGGGCTGCCCGCCGCCACCGGGCTGCGCGATGCAGCCCTGGCCGAGGGCAAGGGGGCCCGCAAGTTGGCGGCCGAGGTGCTCGCGGGGGCCGGCTTCACCGTCACCGACGAGAGCCGGCGTATCCGTGGTACCGGCGTCGCGATCGATCTCGTGGCCACCGACGGCGCCGGCAATCGCTGGTTCTTCGACGTGGCCGGCCCGCTCACCAGCCGGCGCGGCGGGCTGTCACGCACCGAGACGGTGTGGCGGGCCCTCGGCCAGGCGGCCGCATTGCGTCATGCCCGTGGCGACACCCCGCTGGTGGTGCTGACCACCGAGCTGCCCCGTCGACCGGGTGAGGGCGACACCGCGCTGCGCGCTGGCGGACCAGACACGATCTTCGACGTCGTGGACCTGCTGTCGGAAGCCGGACGCGACCGTCTGCAGCACTACGGGCGGGGCAAGGCCGTACGCCGTCCGGCCACCGGGTTCTGGACCACCGCCGAGCTCGCCCGCCTCCCGGACTGACCCGCGAGCTGCGCCGCCGAGACGCCAGCGACACCGGCCCGGCCGGCCGGGCCGCACTCGACGGACGGTGCCCGGCCGGGTTCGTCGCCCCGTCGCCCCGTCGCCCCGTCCGGACGTTCAGACGCTGATGACGACCTTCCCGACGTGGGCCTGCGACGCCAGGTGACGGTAGGCCGCGTCGGCCTGCTCGAAGGGGAAAACCTCGTCGACGAGCGGCTCGAGGCCGTGCAGGTCGATCGCCGCGTTCATCTCGGCGAACATCTCCCGGCTGCCGACGTAGATCCCGCGCAGGTCGACGCTGCGGCCTACCAGCAGGCCGGGGTTCACCTGTCCCGATGCCCCGGCGAGGATGCCGATCAGGGCGATCTGCCCGCCATGGCGGGTGCAGGCCATCGACTGGGCCAGCGTGCCCGCACCGCCGACCTCGAGCACCAGGTCGGCGCCGACACCACCGGTCTCCTCGAGCACCACCTCGGCCCAGTTCTCGTGGGCGGTGTAGTTGATCTCGGCGTCGGCCCCCAGGGCACGCATCCGGGCCAGCTTCTCGTCGCTGCTCGAGGTGATGATGGTGCGCGCCCCCATCATCTTGGCGAACTGCAGGCCGAAGACCGACACGCCACCGGTGCCCAGCAGCAGCACGGTCTGGCCGGCCTTGATCGGGCTGCCCTCCACCAGGGCATTCCACGCCGTCAGCGCGGCGCAGGGCAGGGTGGCGGTCTGTTCGGCAGTCCAGCCCCGCGGTGCCGGGATCACCCCGTGCTCGGGCAGCACCACCACCTCGGCCAGCATGCCGTCCACCGCGCCGCCGAGTGCGCTGTCGTGCACGGCGGCGCTGATGCGGCCCGAGGGCCAGTGCGAGAAGAACGTCGCGGCCACCAGCTCGCCGACCTGGACGCGGTGGACCCCGGGGCCCACCGCCAGCACCTCGCCGGCCCCGTCCGAGAGCGGCACGATGCCCCGGCGGCCACGCCGGCTGATCATCAGGTCCCGGTAGTTGAGCGAGGTGGCCCGCACCCGGACCGCTACCTCGCCGGGGCCGGGTTGTGGGGTGTCCAGCTCGAGCAGCTCGAGGGGCGAATCGGCGACACCGGTGAGGTGGTAGGCACGCATCGCCGCAGCGTAGACAACCGGCGGCAGGCGGGCCGGTGCGCCCGGTGGACCCGACGGCGTTAGGGTCGGTCCATGACCGCAACCGTGCTCGTCGTCGGGGCCAGCGGCGTGGTGGGAACCGCGGCGGTGGAGAAGTTCCTCAGCGAAGGCTGGCGGGTGGTCGCCGTGTCCCGCCGCCCGCCCGAACTCGCCCCGGACCCGGCGAACCGGCGAGTCGACGTCGATTCGCTGCAACACCTGTCCGTCGATCTGCGTGACCGTGCCGCCTGCGACGCGGCGTTCTCGACCCTGGGGTCGGTCACCCACGTCGTGTACGCCGCGGTCTCCGAACAGCCGGGCCTGGTGAAGGGATGGCGCGACCCGGCCCAGATGGCGCTCAACGCGACCCTGCTGCGCAACGTGCTCGACCCGCTCGGCGCGGTGGCAGACCTCGAGCACCTGAGCCTGCTGCAGGGTACCAAGGCGTATGGTGCGCACCTGCACCCCATCCCGGTGCCGGCCCGTGAGCGCGCCCCGCGTGACCCCCATCCCAACTTCTACTGGCTGCAGGAGGACCTCGTCCGTGAGCGGGCGGCCGCCGCCGGGTGGACCTTCACCATCCTGCGGCCACAGCTCATCGTCGGGCCGAACCACGGCGTGGTGATGAACCTGCCTCCCATCATCGGGGCCTACGCTGCGCTGCGCCGCGACGAGGGCAAGCCGTTCTCCTTCCCCGGCGGGGTGCCCTACGTGTGGGAGGCGGCCGATGCCCGCCTGGTGGCGTCGGTGCTGCACTGGGCGGCCACCAGCGCCGTCGCGGCCGGCGAGACCTACAACGTCACCAATGGCGACGTGTTCGACTGGCGCAACCTGTGGCCGGCCATGGCCGAGGTGCTCGGCGTGCAGCCCGGTCCGGACGAGCCGGTCGAGCTGGCCACGTACCTGCCGGCCCAGGCCGATCGGTGGGACCGGCTGGTCCGCCGGCGCGGCCTCAGACCGATCGGTATGGCCGATCTGCTCGGCGAGTCCCACCACTACGCCGACCGCTGCTTCGCCTACGGCGCCACCACCGCGCGGCCGCCGACCTTCGTGTCCACGGTGAAACTCCGCCAGGCCGGGTTCTGCGAGGTGTACGACACCGAGGAGTCGTTCTGCTCGTGGCTGTACACGCTCATCGAGCGTCGCATCCTGCCTCGTGGATAAGGTCCGGCCATGAGCGAGCCGCGCTACGAGGTGTATGCGATCAAGTACGGCGAGCGGGCAGCCCGCCGGCCCGAGCACTTCGTCGGCGGCGACCGCCACGACGTGCCGATGCCGATGGACTATTTCGTCTGGGCCGTCGTCGGCGCCGAGCGCACCTGGGTGGTCGACACCGGGTTCTCCAAGGCCGACGGCGAGCGCCGCGGCCGGACCTTCCTACGCAGCGCCGCCGAAGGACTCGCCCTCGTCGGGGTCGACGCGACCACGGTGTCCGACGTCATCCTCACCCACCTCCACTACGACCACGTGGGCGGCTTCGAGCAGTTCCCGCAGGCGCGTTTTCACGTGCAGGACCGCGAGATGGCCTTCGCCACCGGCCGCCACATGACCCGTTCGGCGCTGCGCCACGGCTTCACCGGCGAGCAGGTCGGCGCGCTGGTGGTCGAGGTGTACCGCGACCGGGTGGTCTTCCACGACGGCGACGAGCAGCTCGCCCCCGGATTGTCGCTGCACCTCATCGGCGGGCACACCGCCGGCCTGCAGGCGGTGCGGGTGCACACCCGCATCGGCTGGATCGTGCTGGCCTCCGACGCCGCCCACTACTACGACCATCTCGACCAGAACCGGCCCTTCACCACGGTGCTGGACATGGGCGCCATGTTGGAAGGCCACGACATCGTGCGGCGCCTCGCCGACGACCCGGCGTGGGCGGTGCCCGGCCACGATCCGGAGGTGCTGCGTCGCTATCCCGCCGCCGGACCCGGCCTGGAGGGCATCGCGGTGCGCCTCGACGCCGAGCCCCGGCCCAGGACCTGACCGGCCCTGCTCAGCCCTCCGACGGCGGGTGCAGTGCGCTGAACTCCGCCCCGAGCAGCGAGAAGCCCCGCTCGGCATAGGCGAACGACTCGAGCTCGGAGCTGGCGTGCTCCTGGTGGTAGTAGGCCCGGATCTCGCGGATCAGGTCGCCCTCGAAGACGTACCACTCCGCACCCCGGGTGGCGATGCGGGTCCCCGTCTGCGGCGAGGTCCAGAACAGCGTCCACTCGATGACGGCCTCATCGCCCTCATCGGGCGAGAGCACGTGGTCGACGACCCAGCGGCCCTCGAGCATCGATTGGACCTTGCGCCAGTACCGGGCGAGATGGTCACGGCCGGCCACCGCGGCCGGAGCGAGGTTCGGGGCGAGGAAGTAGTGGACCACGTCCTCGGTGAACATCGAGGCGAGCGCATCGACGTCGCCCCGGTTGCAGGCGTCGTAGTAGTCCAGGATCAGCCGACTCTTCATGGGCGAACCCTGGCAGACGATTGCCCCACCGGTCGACCCGGCACCGTCGCCCCGGCACCGTCGTGCGCCTCCGCCGCATGCCGCCGAGCACCGCCGGGCTTCCGGTTGTGGCCTGCCCTCCGTCGTTGGGCAGGATGGTGGCCATGGACGAGGCGGCGTTACGCACACTCCTGAGCGACGTGGCTTCCGGCGCGGTCGCTCCCGACGACGCCGTCACCCGCCTGCGGCGACTGCCCTTCGCCGATCTCGGCATCGCCCGGGTCGATCACCACCGACATCTGCGCCAAGGGTTTCCCGAGGCGGTGTACGGACCGGGCAAGACCCCCGAACACTGCGCCGCCGTGGTCCGCGAGCTGTTGACCTCCGGGTCGGGACCCGTGCTGGTCACCCGGGTGGACGACCGGCAGGCCGCCGCCTGCCTGGCGGTGGCCCCCGACGGCGTGCGCCGCGGCAACACCCTGGTTTGGCGGCCGGTTCCCACGACCGCGACCGCGACCGAAGGCGACCGCGACCGAAGGCCGGTGGCGGTGCTGACCGCCGGTACCGCCGATCTCGCCGTCGCCGACGAGTGCGCGGTGGTGCTCGAGGCCCACGGCGTGTCCGTGCGCCGCCTCGACGACGTCGGGGTGGCGGGCCTGCACCGGCTGCTCGCCAGCCTCGACGAGCTCGACGGCATCCGCGCGGCCGTGGTGGTGGCCGGCATGGAAGGCGCCCTGGTCTCCGTCATCGGTGGGCTGATCGGCGAACCGGTGATCGCGGTGCCGACCTCGGTGGGCTACGGAGCCGGTCTGCAGGGGGTCACCGCCCTGCTGGCCATGCTGGCCACCTGCGCTTCGGGGGTGACCGTGGTGGGCATCGACAACGGCTTCGGTGCCGCCTGCGCCGTGCTGCGGCTGTTGGGGACGTCGTGGCGAATCGACGTCGATTCGCCGCGAGTCGATTCGCCACGAGTCGATTCGCCACGAGTCGGATTCCTCGGCGCGTCGCCGGTCCCTCCCGGTGGCCCGGTCGGGCCGGCTGACCCCGGCCCGAGCTTCCCGAGCTCCCCGACCGACGGAACCCAGGATCGGCCCGTATGAGGATCGCCTGGTTCAACCCCTTCGCCGGTATCGCCGGCGACATGGCACTCGGTGCCCTCGTCGATGCGGGCGCCGACCTCACCGAGATCGAAGCGGCGTGCCGCCGGCTCGGCTACCCGGGATGGGAGCTCACCGCGGCGCGGGTCGAACGGGCCGGCATCGTCGCCACCCACATCCGGGTCGAGGTGGCCGAGCAACACCACCATCGCCGGGCCGGGGACATCATCCAGACCATCAAGGCCGCCGGCCTCGCCCCACGGGCGACCCGCCGCGCCGAGGCCATCTTCGCCCTGCTCGCCGTCGCCGAAGGACACCTGCACGGCGTGGCCCCACCGGACGTGCATTTCCACGAGGTCGGCGCCATCGACTCGATCATCGACATCGTCGGCACCGCCGTGGCGTTGGAACTGCTGGGCATCGACCAGGTGACCTCGGCCCCGGTGGCGGTCGGCGTCGGCACCGTCAAGGCGGCCCACGGGACGCTGCCGAACCCGGCCCCTGCGGTGCTGCGCGTCCTGGAGGGCGCGCCGATCCGCGGTCTCGACGTCGACATGGAGCTGACCACCCCCACCGGTGCCGCGCTGCTCGGTGCCCTGGCCGAACGCTACGGGGCTGCTCCCACCTTCGAGCTACAGGCCAGCGGCTACGGCGCCGGCACCCGCAACCCGCCGGGCCATCCCAATGTCGTGCAGGTCGTGATCGGCACGGCACAGGGCGCCGACCGGGCCGCGGCGATCTTCCCGTTCGACCCCGCTGCGCTCACCCCGACCGGGCTCACCCCGACCGGCGCAACCGACGCACAGACGGTGGCCTGCCTGGAGACCAACCTCGACGACGTCACCGCCGAACAGCTCGGCCACACCCTCGAACGACTGCTCGATGCCGGGGCACTCGACGCCTGGTGCACCCCGGCCACGATGAAGAAGTCCCGGGCCGGGGTCGTGCTGTCGGTGCTGTGCCCGGTGGAGGCGGCGCCGTCGCTCACCCTGCTCGTGGCCCGTGAGACCGGCACCCTGGGGATCCGCCAACGCCTGGTCGAGCGCTGGGTGGCCCCACGCCGACAGGTCGAGGTGGTCGTCGACGGTCACCCTGTCCGGGTCAAGGTCGGCCCCTACGGCACAAAACCCGAATACGACGACGTCGCGAGCCTGGCCCGCATGACCGGTCGCTCGTATCGCGAGGCGGCACGGGCCGCCGAACAGCAAGCTCAGGCCGCCGGGGTCGTCCCGACCGACTCCGGCCCCGAGGACAGCCGGGCCCACAACGACCGGTAGCTGGGGTAGATGAGCTCCTCGGGTAGCCAGCCCGAGGCCCGCAGCTCGCGGTGCAGCCGGGGCAGGTTCCAGCACGGCACGCCCATGTCGGCATGGTGCGCAAGGTGCAGACCGACGTGGTACGGGACCATGAAGAACCGGGCCAGCGGGCTCTGGCAAACGGCGATGGTGGTCTCCCGCCGGTCACCCGATCGGGTCATCCCACCGTGCTCGGCGATGGCCCGCAGCCGGTTCGTCACCCGCCATTGGGTGAGGTAGGGACCGAGCCACAGCAGGTACAGCCACGGCCGGCCGAAGGCGGTGGCCAGCGCCAGCAACCCGAACTGCACGGCGAAGATCCGCAGCGCCACGGGACGGGACCGCGGCTTGCGCAATCCCCGCAGCAGGCCACGCATGATCTTCCAGCCGGAGATGCCCACCACATCGCGCACCAGCTTCCGGCGCAGCGACGAGCGGCTGATCGGATAACCACGGTAGAGCGCGAGGTCCGGCTCGTCGGGGCCGAGCTCGTCACGGTGATGTGCCATGTGACCCCGCCGGTACAGCTCGAAGCCGACGAAGGCGGGATAGGACAGCAACCAGCGGCCGACCCAGTCGTTGACCGCCTTGTTCGAGAACAACGTCCGGTGCACCGCCTCGTGCCCGAGGATGTTCATACACACGATCACCCGGCCGAACAGCACGAATCCCAGCACGAAGCCGATGGGGTTCGACAGGACCTCGACCAGGGCGATGATGCCGACGATCTGGGCCGTCAGGGAGATCAACGCCAGCGCGGAGCGCCCATTACGGATCCGGCGCAGCTCCTCCCGCAGGGGCGAACGTGGCATGGCCCTCTCGGTGAGTCGCTCGGTCGGCAGGACCGCCGGCAACGACGAACACACCGGGACCATACCCTCACGGAACGTTAGATTCAGCGCGGTCGCCATGGATTCGATTCTGCCCCCACTCCACCCGACGACGCCATCCGCCCCAGGCGGCTTGGACCTGCCGCCGCTCGGCATCCGCTCCGTGCCGCCCGGCCCCGGGCGCGGAACGAGGCCCCCGCTGGGACCTCGTTCCGACACCTACGAACCGGGACGGCGCACCGGCCCGAGCGGGCTCAGGGACGCGTGAACACCTGCGGCTCGTCGGCGTTGCGGCTGCCACCCATGATCTTGAAGTCCGGGGCGTGCTTCATGATCTCGCGGCGGGCGATGGTGAACTTGTGCACCTCGTCCGGGCCGTCGGCGATGCGCAGGGTCCGCTGGTGGGCCCACATGTGGGCCAGCGGGAAGTACTGCGAAACGCCGCCGGCGCCGTGTACCTGGATGGCCCGGTCGACCACCTTGAGGGTGATGTTGGGGATGGCCACCTTGATGCCGGAGATCTCCGTCGCAGCGGCCTTGTTGCCCACGGTGTCCATGAGGTAGGCGCAGCGCAACACGTACTCGCGAGCCATGTCGATCTCGATGCGGCTCTCGGCGATCCAGTCCTGGATGAGGCCCTTGTGGGCCACCAGGGTGCCGAAGGTCGAGCGCTGCAGGGACCGCTTGATCATGCACTCGAGCGCCCGTTCGGCCACACCGATCGAACGCATGCAGTGGTGGATACGGCCCGGGCCGAGACGAGCCTGGGAAATGGCGAAGCCGCCGCCCTCCTCACCGAGGAGGTTGTCGGCCGGCACCCGGACGTTGTCGTAGATGACCTCGGGGTGACCGCCACGGTCCTGGAAGCCGAACACGTGGGGGTCCATGCCGAAGCTGATGCCTGGGCTGTCCTTGGGCACCACGATCATCGACTGCTGACGGTGACGCGAGGCGTTCGGATCGGTCTTGCCCATCACGATGAGCACCTGGCAACGCGGGTTGAGGGCACCCGAGCTGAACCACTTCCGGCCGTTGAGCACGTACGTGTCGCCGTCGCGCTCGATGCGCAGCGAAATGTTGGTGGCATCGGAGGAGGCCACGTCGGGCTCGGTCATGGAGAAGGCTGAACGGATCTCACCCTCGAGCAGCGGGGCGAGCCAGCGCTCCTTCACCCGCTCCGACGCGTAGAGGTTGAGGATCTCCATGTTGCCGGTGTCGGGGGCGGAGCTGTTCATCGACTCCGACGCGAAGGGCACCTTACCGAGCTGCTCGGAGATGGGGGCGTAGTCGAGGTTGGACAGCTTGGTGCCGGGCGCACCGGGGTCGAGGTGGGGGATGAACAGGTTCCACAGGCCCCGCTCGCGGGCAGCAGCCTTGAGCTTGTCCATGATCGGCGGGTAGCTGTTCGAGCCGCCGTCGTGGAGCTGCTCGTCGTACTCCTCCTCGGCCGGGTAGATGAAGTCGTCCATGAACGACTTGACCTCGACCAGCGTCTGCTGGCCCCTGTCTGTGAACTCGTAGGGCACGAGGTAACCCCCTGTGTTGTCGACGACGCCGTCACGTTCCGGCCGAAACCGTAGCTCAGTTGGCGTCGATGAGCAGCTTGGGGGTGATCAGCAGCTTCAGCACGGCGCGGCCGGCCGGCTGCAACGACCACGGCGCCTCGAGCTCGAGCACCGCCAGGGCGGCGGTGGGAAACCCCACGTCGGCCCCGCACAGGCTGCGCAGCAGGTCGAGCAGCTCAGGTTCGTGGCCCACCAGCAACGCCCGCCGGGCACCCTCGGGGACCTCGCGGAGCACCTGCACCACGTCGCCCTCGTAGAGCTCGCGGTCCGTGGTGACCGGACAGGTGCTGCCCGCCGCGGCCAGGACCCGGCGGGCGGTCTCCTGGGCCCGCCGGGCCGGTGACGCCACGACATGGTCGGGCAGCAGGCCGCGTCTCGCCAGGTAGCTGCCGACGAGGTTGGTATCGCGCTCCCCACGTGGGGCGAGGGGCCGGTCGAGGTCGGACACCTCCGCCGGCCACGCCGACTTCGCGTGGCGTAGCAGCAGCAGCTGGCGGTTCATCGGCGGCGGCGTGCGCTCAGCACCCCGGTATCGAACCCGGCGAGGTGCAGGCCCCCGTGGAAGCGGGCGTGCTCGATCTTCAGGCAGCGGTCCATCACCACGTCGAGCCCGGCTGCGGTGGCAAGTTCGGCGGCCTCGACCGACGTCAGGCCCAGCTGGCCCCAGAAAGCCTTGGCACCCACGGCGATGGCTTCCTCGGCCACAGCCGGCAGGTCCTCGGCCCGGCGGAACACGTCCACGAGGTCGGGAACCACCGGGAGCTCGGCCAACGACGCGTACACCGGATGGCCGAGGATCTCCGTCTCGCGTGGGTTGACGAAGTACACGTCGAAATCGGCCGAGGAGCTGAGCAGGTAGGTGGCCACGAAGTAGGACGGGCGGGCCGGGTTGGAGGAGGCCCCCACCATGGCCACGGTGCGGGTGCGGTCGAGGATCTGCTTTCGCCGGCGGGCGCCCGGCGGGCTCCAGGTGGTGGAGGACGGCTCGGTGCTCATGGTCAGCTCTCCCGTTGGGACGCGTGCAGGGCCTGGTCGAGGTCCCAGCAGATGTCGTCGAGGTCCTCGATCCCCACCGACAGACGGATCAGGTCGGGGCCGACCCCGGCGGCGACCAACTGCTCGTCGCTCAACTGCTGGTGGGTGGTGGTCGCCGGATGGATGACCAGGGTTTTGGCGTCACCGATGTTGGCCAGGTGGCTGATCAGCTCCAGCGCCTCGATGAACCGGGCGCCGGCGGCACGGCCGCCCTTGACCCCGAAGGCGAACACCGCGCCCGGCCCCTGCGGCAGGTAGCGGGCCGCCAGGTCGTGGTAGGGCGACGACGCCAACCCGGCGTAGCGCACCCAGGCCACCGCCGGGTGCTGCTCGAGCCAGACGGCGACCGCCCGGGCGTTGGCCACGTGGGCGGCCATGCGCAACGGCAGGGTCTCCAGGCCCTGCAGCAGCAGGAAGGCGTTGAACGGGCTGAGACATGCCCCGATGTCACGCAGCTGCTCGACCCGCAGCTTCGTGCAGAAGGCGTACTCGCCGAAGTTCTCCCAGAACCGCAGGCCCCCGTAGCTGGCCACCGGCTCGGTGAAGTGCGGGAACCGACCGTTGCCCCAGTCGAAGGTGCCGGCCTCGACCACCACCCCGCCGAGCGAGGTGCCGTGGCCGCCGATGAACTTCGTCGCCGAGTGCACCACGATGTCGGCACCGTGCTCCATGGGCCGGCACAGCTGCGGGGTGACCGTGGTGGCGTCCACCACCAGCGGGATGCCGTGCGAACGGGCGACGTCGGCGAGGCGACCGAGATCGGCCACGATGCCCGAGGGGTTGGCGACGACCTCGGTGAACAGCAGCTTGGTGCGATCGGTGATGGCCGCGGCGAACGCGTCGGGATCGTCGCCGGGCACGAAGGTGGTCTGCACCCCGAGCCGGCGGAAGGTCACGTCGAACTGGGTGGTGGTCCCACCGTAGAGCGAGGCCGAGGACACGATGTGGTCGCCGGCGTCGGCCAGGCATGCCACGGTGCAGAACTCGGCGGCCTGACCCGACGAGGTGGCCACGGCGCCGATGCCGCCCTCGAGCGAGGCCATGCGCTCCTCGAAGGCGTTGATGGTCGGGTTGCCGATCCGGGTGTAGATGCTGCCGTACTTCTGCAGGGCGAACAGGTCCGCGGCGTCCGCCACATCCTCGAACACGAAGCTCGACGTCTGGTAGATCGGCACCGCCCTCGCGCCGGTGGCGGGGTCGGGTACCGCACCGGCATGGATCGCCCGCGTGCGGAAACCCCATGGCCGATCGGACAGCGGACCGTCAGCGGGAGTGCTCATCCGGGGCACGGTAGTGCGCGACCGACGGGGACGCACCAGCCGCGCGCCGCGCCTCCTCGATGGGATGGCGGACCTCGACCAGGCTGCTCATCCGATTGCGGATGGCCACCGCCACCCCGGCCGGGGCCACCAGCGTCGTCAGTACGAGGAGGCCGCCGAGTACCAGCGGGGGGCTGGCGCGCAGGCCCTGGCTCTCCATCAGCCACGGCACCAGGACCAGCAGCAGGGCGCCGATCACCGCGCCGAGCATCGAGGTGGCCCCGCCGACCATGACCGCGGCGTAGTAGCCCAGGCTCTGGAACAGGGTGTAGCTGTCGGCGCCGACCACCGGGGTGTCGAGCACCAGCAGGCCACCGCCGAGCGCCCCGAACGCCGCCCCGAACGCGTAGGCCAGGACCCGGGTCCGCCGTACGTCGATCCCGCTGGTCGCCGCCGAAAGGGCATTGTCGGCCACCGCCTTGACCGAGGACCCGATCAGGCTGAACACCACGTTGCGCATGACGATCAGCGCCAGCACCGCGACCGCCACGATCACCAGGTGGTTCCAGCGGTAGAGCTCGCCGGGTGCGAGCTGCAGCAGCCCCGGCGCATGCATCTCACGCACCAGCGGCAGCCCGCTCGAGCCACCGGTGAACCAGCCGAACCGCTTGACGAACATCGGGAACACCACGGCCACGCTCAACGTGACCGGACCGAGGTAGTTCGCCCGGATCCGCAACGCCAGCAGGCCGACCAGACACCCGAAGGCGAAGCCCACCACCGGGGCCATGGCCAACCCGGCAAGATGCGGAAACCCGTAGCGGCTGACGCTGATCGTCGTGGCGTAGGACCCCAACCCGACGAACACGCCGTGGCACAGCGACAGCTGGCCGGCCCGGCCCACGACGAACTGGAGCCCGAGCAGGGCCACCCCGAGGGCGACGAAGCGCGACACCAGCCGGGCCTCGATCACCGGGAACACCCAGGCCAGCGCGGCGACCAACAGAAAGGCGACGGCGATCGAGCCCCCGATGAGCAGCTTCCAACGGGCGGAGCCCTCCACGATCGACAACCCTCGCCGCCTGGCCGGCGAAGGCCCGTCGAGGCTGGCGGCGTGCGGGGCCGCGCCGGGCTCGACGGCGCTCATACCCGCTCGATCCGCTTGGTGCCGAACAGGCCGGTGGGCCGGAACAGCAGCACCACGACCATCACCAGCAGCGCTCCGGGCAGGCTCAGCTCGGTGCCGATGAACCCGACGTACCCGGCGATCATCGTCTGGGAGATCCCGATCAGCAGGCCTCCGACCAGGGCACCACCCAGGCTGTCGAGGCCGCCCAACGTGGCCGCCACCAGCGAGAAGATGAGCACCCGGACCATCATGCTCGGCTCAAGCAGCACCGTCGGCGCCACCAGGCAGGCGGCCAGGCCGCCGATGGCGCCGGCCAGGGCCCACCCCACCGTCATGATCTGGCCCGAGCGGATCCCCACCAGCAAGCTCGACGCCCGGTTGCAGGACACCGCCCGGAAGGCCAGGCCCAACTTGGTGTACCTGAGCACCAGGGCCAGCACCACCAGCACCGTCACGATGGTGACCATCACGCCGACGGCCTGGAAGCGCAACCGGGCCCCGAAGACGTTGATGAAGGACTCCGGGGTGTTCGGGAACAGCGGTTTGAAGCCGCGGGTGACCGGCCGCCAGACGTACTCGGTGAGCCCGTTGATGACCAGCAGCACCCCGACGGTCATACTGACCACGGCGAACCCGGATCGTTCCGACACCCGCCGGATCACGAAGCGTTCGGTGGCTGCCCCGATGAGACCGCCGGCGACGATGGCCCCGATCACCGAGGCCCACAGCGGCCAGGGCGAGAACGGCACGATGGCGGCGACCAGGCCGGTGCCGGCCAACGCCGGGGTGGCCGGGGTGGACAGCACCAGGGCGACGTAGGCCGATGCCGTGGCCATCTCCCCCTGGGCGACATTCAGCATCCCGGTGGCGCGGTAGACGATCACCAGGGCCAGCGCGATCGAGCCGTAGATGATCCCGTTGGAGAGCGCATCGAAGCAGCGTTGCAGGAACAGTGCGATGGACCGAGCCTACTCACGTGTCCTCCGACACAGGAATGGCAAGACGGAAGCCGGCTGCGAAACCGGTCGGAGCCGACGGCTGCGGGATGCCGCGCTGGTTCAGCTTGTCGTAGGTCTTCATGGTCGGGCCGGAGCCCAGGGTGATCTGGGCGAAGACCTTGTCCTTGTCGATCAACTCGTCGACGAGCGGGATGGTCCGGGTCGGGTCGGCGGCCCCCATCAAGTTCATCCGCGAACGACCCACGGACTACCGGCTCGTCACCGACACCGCAAGGGCGGTTCCCTGACGCGTGATATCCGGTGGCCTCGGCCACCGGATATCACGAATGTCACAGGAACGTTGGGGATCCCTGACGTTACGGTAACGAATTACCCCTCACGTCAGGTGAGGTCAGGTGCCGGCCCGACAGGCGGGCCGGCCACCCGGTCGGTTCAGCGAAGGTGTCGGTCCACCTCGATCAGGCGCACAGTCCCTTGCTCTGGTCCCACTTGCAGTTCTTGGACTTGCCCGACAGGTCGATGAGAGCCCCGGCATCCACCCAGGTCTCGGTCTTGGCGTCACGGGTCTGGTAGACGCCGCCTTCGATCAGGTACGAGTCCTTGTTGCCGTCCATGTTGAACCTGATCCCGTCCAGCGTGTATGGGTGGGTCATGTTCAGGTTCCGGATGGCGTTCATGAGGTTGGTCCGGGTCAAGCCGCCGGGCAGCGCCGAGGCGACACGCAGTGCCTGTTCCTGGGCCCAGGCGAAGAAGTAGCCCGAGCCGAACGAGCCCGAAGCCTTGTAGTCAAAGCCGGCGGCCTTCAGTTCGTCACGGGCGAACTTGATGTAAGGGTCGTTGTCGAACGCAGGTGAGTTGAGGTCCTTGATACCGCCCTGGACGATGTACCAACCGTCGGCGCCGGCGTTGCCGACCTTGTCCTTGCCGACGAAGCTGATGGCACCACACACCGACGGCTGGAAGCGGTACTTCACCTTCTCGTTCATCCCGTTGTTGGCCGCTTCCTGGATGGCCTGGGTGCAGGAGGTACCGGCGGTCATGGCGATGAAGATCGTGCAGTTCTTCGACGCCAGGGTGGTCATCGGGTCGGTGATGGTCGGAGCCGACGGCTCGATGGTCTCCGTCACGTAGTTGATGCGGCTCTTGATCGGCGATTGTTCCTTGTACGCCTTGAACCCGGCGTCGTAGGACTTACCGAAGTCGTTGTTCATCACCAGGGCGCACACCGTGATCTGCCCGTTGTTGGGCGCCATCTTGTCGGCGTTCTGCTCGATGAACGCACCCCACAGCACCGCCTCGGTGTTGTAGGCGAGCTGCTGGCCGGTGGTCCACGGGTGGCCGTCGGGGTCACCCCAGGCCGGGTGGCCGGTCTGGGAGAAGGGCTGCGGCACGCAGCGCTGGTTCATCTTGTCGTAGGTCTTCATCGTCGAGGGCGAGCCCAGGGTGATGATGGCGAAAGCCTTCTCCGAGTCGAGCAGCTCGTCGACCAGCGGGATGGTCCGGGTGGCGTCGTAGCCGTCGTCCTTGACCACGAACTTGATCATGCGGGTCTTGCCGGTCGAGTCCTTGACGCCGCCGGCCTTGTTGATGTTGTCGGCCCGGATCTGCATGACCCTGGCAATGTTGCCGTAGTCGGCGAGCGTGCCGGACTGGGCGGTGGTGTGGCCGATCTTGATCTCGGTGTCGGACACGCCCTCGGTGTCGGTCCAGCCGACCGGGCACTTCGACAGGTCGATCGCGAAACCGTTGGTGCCGGTGAAGGTCTTCCCGTCGGCCGATTTTGCGGCCTTGGAGTCGGTGATCTTCTTGACGACCGCGTCGCGCTCCTTGGCCCACAACGCTTCCCATTCGGCCATCGAAGTCGGCTTGGGCGGGGCCGTGGTGGCGGTGGCACCGGCACCGGTGGTCGTTGCCTTCAGCGCGTCCTGGACACCGGTCTTCACTCCGGCATCGACGGTTCCCCCGGTCGATGCCCCGTCATCCGAACCGCCACCGCAACCGGCGGCGATCAGCGACAACCCGACGACTGCGGCGCCGACGCTTCGCTTCTTCGAAAAGGTCACGATTTGCTTCCCCTTTTGGTAGCGCTGCCTGTGAGTGCTTTCCCCACAGCCAGTTGATGACTGATGTCACAGTCCGTGAATCTGACCATACGGCAATGCGGCGGGAATGTCCGATCACGTCCGAGAATTTTCCGACCACCCCGCCTCGCTCACCCCGTCTCGCTCACCCGGCCCACCTGACGTCGGTGTAAGCCTGCGCGGCGGGCTGGAAACGCGCAACAGCACACGGGACTTCCCGTGTGCTGTTGGGTGCTTCGATCGGTTCGGGCCGGTCGGGGCAGACCGGGCCCGACCGGGATCAGGCTGCTGCGGTAGCAGTCACCGGAGGCGCCCCGGCTCTTGGCAGGTGTGAGGTGTCCGGCACCTTCGGCTGGACCTGGATGACACGGGCCCGCCACTTCCGGCCGAAGGACACCACTCCGCCGGGCATGAAGAAGGCGACCAGCACCAGCATCAAGCCGTAGATGGCTCGGGCGTACACCACGTCCACATCGAACACCGGGATCAACCCGACTGCACGAGGAGCGAGGTCCTGCAGGAAGACCACGAACACCCCTCCCAGCCAGGCACCGTGCAGCGTGCCCACCCCGGCGAGCACCAGACCCATCAGCGTGATGATCGCGTAGTTGGCGTCGAACACGGACGGACCGACCGAGTCGAGCACCATGGCGATCAGCGAGCCGCCGATGCCGGCGATGGCCGCACTGAGCGCAAAGGCCAACACCTTGGTCTTGTTCAGCGGCACCCCACTGACGGCAGCACCGATCTGGTTGTCACGCACGGCGATCATCGATCGACCGGCACGGGAGCCCAGGATGTTGCGCACGATGAGGCAGCAGACCAGCAGGACCAGCACCGCGACCACGTACTTGTACACGGCGATCCGGGTCGACTCGTCGGTGCCCTCACCGTTGATGAAGAGGAGCTTGCGGATCGTCTCGGTCGGTACCAGCTTGTCCTCAAGGTTCCGGCCGTTGTCACCACCGGTCCGACGGGCGATGCCGCCACCTTCGATCTTGAGCAGGATCGGGAAGGTATAGGCGAGGGCAAAAGTGACCAACGCCAGATAGAGGCCCTTGATCTTCAGGGCCGGAAGGCCGACGAGGCCCCCAGCGATGAAACACACGATGAACGCCATGGGCAGCGTCATCCAGAAGTCCCAGCCGCTCTCGTTGATGAGGATGGTGGTGGTGTACGCACCCACACCACAGAAGGCGATGTGACCCAGCGAGAGCAGGCCCGTCCAGCCGATGCAGACGTTCATGCCCAGGAGGAACACACCCCAGCCGGCGCACTGTGCCAGCTGCGCCACCCGGAAGCTCGGCATCATGTACGGGGCGAGAATCATCGGGATGGCCAGACACAGCCACCCGAAGGCCTGGTACATGCGGTGTTGGCTCGTCCCTGCCTGGAGCAGGAACATGGGCTTCGTTGCGGCGCCGCCGCCAGAAGAACTTCCATCACTCATACTCGTTCGATCCTCCTCGTTCCGTACAGACCAGCCGGCTTGAACAGCAGCACCACAAGGATCAGCACGAAGGCCAGAACCAGGGCGAAGTTCGACTTGAGCCAGCCGAGACCAGGAATCTCCTGGCCGTAGCCGGTGAGCATCGACTGCACCACCGCAACGATGAAGGCGCCGATTACCGAGCCGCCGATGCTGTCGAGCCCACCGAGGGTGGCGGCAGCGAAGGCGAAGATCACGAGCTTGGCCATGAAGGCCGGCTCGAGGTTGGTCTGTTTGGCCACCAGGCAGGCGCCGAGCACACCGAGCGCCGAGGCGAGGGCCCAGCCGAACTGCAGGGTCCGACCGGTGCGGACACCGACCAGACGGGCCGACTCCACGTTGGAGGACACCGCACGGAAGGCCAGACCGACCTTGGTCTTGTTCAACAGGAGGTAGATGCCGTAGATCATCAGCCCCATGACTATCAGCGTGCCGACCGTCTCGTAGCGGAGGAAGGCACCGGCGATGGTGAAGCGATCCTTCGGGTCAGAGGGGAAGGGGCTGGGGAACTTGTGGAACTCCAGACCCCATAACCCGCCGGCGAATGCTTCCAGGATGGCCGCGATACCGAAGGTGATGAGCACCACCGGAAGGTGGTCGTTCACGTCGAAGGGACGGATCAACGTCCGCTCGATGAGCGAGCCGAGAACCCCCATGGTGCCCATGGCGACGAACACGGCGATCCAGATCGGGAACCCGTAGCTGGTGTTGAGCCACCAGCAGACGTACGCCCCGAACATGGCGATGTTGGCACCGGCGAAGTTGATGAGCGTCGTCGCCTTGAAGATGATCACCAAGGCGATGGCGGTCACGGCGTACACCGCACCGTTGTTGAGCGAGTCGAAGACCCGCTGGAGGAAGAGCTTGAGCCCACCCTGGATGATTGCCGGGATGAGGGCGATCACGATCACCGCCATCATGGCGGTCAGGATGCCCGAGCCGGTCTTGAGCCACGTCAGGAACGAGCCCCGACTTTTTGTCGTCACTGCTGTCATCGTGCCCTCATGCCCCCAGGTAGGCCTCACGGACGGCTTCGTTCGTCCGCAGGTCCTCCGCGCTGCCCTGCAGCACGACCTCCCCTGCTTCCAGCACGTAGCCGCGGTTTGCTATCTCCAACGCCAGGTTGGCGTTCTGTTCGACCACCAGCATGGTGATCCCCGTCTCCCGGTTGATCTCGCCGAACCGCCGGAACAGGTCTTCGATGATGAGCGGCGCCAGACCGAGGGACGGCTCATCGAGGAGCAGGAGCTCCGGCCGGCACATCATTGCCCGGGCCACGGCCAACATCTGCTGCTCGCCACCGGAGAGCGAGCCTGCGGTCTGCGTCCGGCGCTCGCGGAGCCTCGGGAACGCATCCATCCACCGGTCGATGTCGGCCTGGATCTCTTTGTCCTTGCGGGTATAGGCCCCGACCATCAGGTTGTCGAGCACCGACATTTCGGGGAAGGTCCCCCGACCCTGCGGCACGTGGGCCACCTGCATCCGGACGATGTCCGCGGTGTCCTTGCCGACCACCTCGGTACCGGCGATCTGAATCGAACCGGTGGTGGTGACCATCGCACAGATCGCCCGCAGCGTGGTCGTCTTGCCGGCACCGTTGCCACCGAGCACCACGACGACCTCGCCCTTGTTGACCTCGAGGTTCACGTCGCGCAGCACCTGGATGGCGCCGTAGCGGGCGTTGACGCCCGACAACTTCAACATCAGCTCGCTCATGATGCCGATCCCCCTAGGTACGCCTCGATAACGGCAGGGTTGTTGCGAACCTCGGTGGCGTCTCCGTCCGCGATCTTCTGACCGAAGTTCAGCACCACGATGTGCTCGGAGATGGACATGACCATCTTCATGTGGTGCTCGACGAGCAGCACGGTGAGCCCGTGACGATCGCGCAGCATGCGGATCGTCTCGGCGAGCTCGTCCACCTCGGAGTGGGTGAGGCCCGAAGCAGGCTCGTCGAGCATCAGCAGGCGGGGCTTACCAATGAGCGCACGGGCGATCTCGATACGCTTCAGGGTGCCGAAGGGCAAACCGGCCGCCGCATGGAACGCATGCTGGTGCAGATCGAGTTCCTCGAGGGCGGCGTAGGCACGCTCCTGGAGGTCCTTCTCCTCCTTGCGGGTACCGAGGCGTAAGGCTGCGGTGAAGAAGGTCTGCTTGGTGTTGGAGTAGTCACCCACCATGACGTTGTCGAGGACCGTCATGCCCGGCCACAGGGCCAGGTTCTGGAAGGTGCGGTAGATACCGTTCTTGCTCATCTGATGGGCGGCAAGGCCCAGCAGATCCTTACCGTCATAGGTGATCGAGCCTTCGGTGGCGTCGTAGATCCGGCTGACGACGTTGAACATCGTCGTCTTGCCAGCACCATTCGGACCGATCAGGCCACAGATCTGGCCCTCATCGATGTCGAATGTGAGCCCATCCAGGGCCACGATGCCACCGAAGCGGACCGTGATGTCACGCACTTCGAGTAGAGCCACGTGGTCTGGTTCCCCCTTCGTTTGAGTTGTCCAACAACGGCCGCAAGTATGCCTGTTCGTCGAGCTTGTGACCAATGCCACAGGTCTGCGGAAGTCCGTTACCGTATAAGCCCTACCGACGCGTTGTCAACGACAGATCGTGGGCAAAGCGGAATTGCCCGTCTGAACTGCGAAGACACCCTTCGTGAAGAGCTCGGCAACGTGCGGTCATGAGTCGAAGGTCCTAGGCCGCTTCAACTCGTGTAGGGCAGACGACGATGCAGGAAGGAGCTGACCAGCGCCGCAAGCGGTGCCGGAGCGTCGTAGGGCAGCATGTGGCCGGCGTCGGGGATCTCATGATGTTCCACATCGGCGAAACGGGCGACCCGGCGGGCCACCTCATCGGGGTCGAAACCCGACCAGCCCTCGATACGTGCCACCGGGCTCTGTTCCTTCCACCACCGTTCCCAGGCTTCAGCACCGGTCACCACCAGTACCGGACAGCGCACCGCCGCCCATCGCTCCTCAGCGCGCTCGGGGTCGTGTGCCAGCAGCCAGTGACGGGTGTACGGGTCGAACTTCCACTCCAGGCCACCCTCGGGCCCCGGCTTGGTGGCGACCTCGGCCAGGAACACCGCCCGGTCCGCATCGAGGCCGGGGTGGGCGCGACGCAGTTTGGTGGCAGCCTCGCCGTGGTCGACCATCGGTTTCGTGCGGATCGGCTGCAATGCGAGCTTCACCGAGCCACGGGCGCGGGTGAGCCGCTCAGCCGCACTGCCGGTGCCCATGCGGACCGGTGGACCGATGCCCTCGGCCACGACGAGCGCCGCCGGTACGTCGGGGAACAGCCCACAGAACTGGGCGGCAACCTGGCCGCCCAGGCTGTGGCCGACCAGGATCGGCCGTTCGAGTCCCAGCAACTCGACGACCGCCAGGACATCGCCGATGAAGTGGATCAGGCTGTAGGTGCCGGGATGGCCCGAATCGCCATGACCACGTTGGTCCAGCGAGAGCACCCGGTACTGCGGTGCGAGGGAGCGTGCAATCGGATCCATCGACCAGGCCTGGTCCGCCTGGCCGTGCAGCATCAGCACCGTCGGCGCGCGGGGTGAAGGCTCGCCGTAGTCGAGGGCAGCCAGGCGGACCGTCGGGAGGTCGAGATGGATACGAGCGGGCTGATGCATGCGCCGACCAGTCTGTCCCAACGGTCAGGACCCGAACGAAAGCCACCGGCCTAAGATGGTCAACCGGATCGACGCACTGCGAGGCAGCATGAACCGCAACCGGATCCTGGCGATACTCCTGGCAGCCGGGGTCGCGCTGGCCCTCTTCCTTGGCAGCTTTCCCCCCGTTCCCGCCGCGGTCGCAGCGCTGGCGTCGTACGTCCTGTTTCGCATGGGCTTCGCCATGATCGGCACCTTTGCCCGCCCGGTTCCGGGGCCTCCCCCACCCGGCGAGCTGCGCAAGGTCAAGATCCAGTACCGCTGTTCGCTCTGTGGGACCGAGGTCCGCATGACGGTGGCCAACGACGAGACACCCGATCCTCCCCGTCATTGCATGGATGCGATGGAGTACGTGGCTCCGGCGATGGAGTAATGCCGGCCTCAGGCGGCGAACTCGACGGGATTGCCGTGCCTGCCCCGGGCTGGGACAGGCGCAGGTAGCAACTCGTAGACGCCCCGTTCCACGCGTCGCACACGACCCTCGAGGCGCTCGTACCCGAGGGCATCGGCAAGCGCTTTCACCGGTTGATCGCTCGCAACAGCGAACCCCCGGCGATGAAGATCCGCGTGGAGATCAACCAAGCGAAGCGGGGAGCGGTGCACCCTGAGGATGGCGAGACACACCGATCGCAATCGACGTCCCCACAGTTGCCGGGCATCATGACGAACCGGTGGCAGTGCCTCGTCACCATCGGGCAGCGGCTTGCGCCCTCGACGAACGAGCACGGCCCACAACTGACGATGCTGGGCACGTAGTTCCTCGTGCATCCGTCGACGTTGCACCGACAACGTCTCGAGTTCGGCATCGATCCTGCGTAGGCCTGCCAGCGTGCTCTCATATCGCTCGAGTGCCTGCTGTCGGCGCTCACCGAAAGGAGTTGTCTCCTGACGGATGGGATCCACTCGACGAATCATGGACAGAACCTCGCTGAAGGAGGTGACGACAGGTGCCCGTGCCCCACCGGGCGGGCACGACCCGGCAGCTGCACCCATCATCCGTCCGAGGTGTGACAACGAACCACATTGTCCACAGCAAGTCCAGGTTTTCCACAGCAATGAACACCCCAACCCAACGCCAAACGGCTCATGGCGAATCGACGTCGATTCGCCATGAGCCGTTACGAGTTCGGGGTGTTGATTGAGGAACTTCGGTGGGATTCGGGGCGGGTCGCGGCGTGGCGCGTTGCTGTCGGGCTCGCGACCGTCGCAAGCCCGTGAGGTCGACTTCCCCAGGCTGGGGAAAACTCTGGGGAGAACGACAGCGATGTAACTTTCGGCGTGGGACCGCTCAGCGCCACTGCGTGGCGACCAAAATCCCCGACAGGATGAACCCGAGGCCGAGGAAGATGACCCAGTTGCTCGCTGCATCGTCGCGCAGGTAATTGCCGATGATCGTCAACAGCCCTAGCCCCAGAAGGGTGAACACCGTGTAGGGCACCCACCGGCCGGACGGCTTGAGGTTGACCGACGAGCCGGGGGCGGTATAGCGCCCTGAAGCGGTCGAGGCGCTCGAGGAAACGGTACGTCCGGCCGAAGCCCGGGGAACCGTTCCGCCTTTCGGGGTCACCCTCCCGGTGGACGCAGGCGAACCACCGGGGACCTTTCGTTTCGTGGGCTTGGCCATGTGGAGAATCTACCGCCTGGGATCCTGACTCAGGCGCCGGTGGTCGTGGTTGCCGGCGCAGTGGTCGTGGTTGCCGGCGCAGTGGTCGTGGTTGCCGGCGCAGTGGTCGTCGTGGGTGCCGCAGCAGTCCCGACCACGATGGTGACCGTCGATCCGGCATCGACCTCGTTACCCTCGCTGGGCGACTGGTTGATCACTCGATCGATCCGGTCGGCCCGGGGCTCGAACTCGACACGCACCTTGAGACCTGCGCCCAACAGTTGGCTCTCGGCGCTGGACTGGGTCAGGCCGATGACCGACGGGACCCGGACCTTCGACGGACCGGACGAGACGAGCACCTTGACATCGCCATCCGAGGAGACCTGGCCCTGGGGATCGGTGCCGATGACCTTCCCTTTGTCGACGGTCACGCTCGGCGTATCGACACAGGACACCTTCGCCTCACGCACCCCTGCGGCCACGATGGCCTTCCGAGCCTCGTCACAGGTCTTACCGGCGACGGAGGGCAAGGTGATCATCTTGCCGCCACCGGACACCCCCAGCACGATCGGGGCCGACTTCTCGACCTGACCGCCAGCTTTCGGCGTCTGCTCCAGCACCTCCCCGGTCGGCTTGTTGCTTTCCAGTTTGGTCGCGGTCACATTCGTGAACCCGAGCCCGGTCAGCACCTTGCGCGCGTCGGCCTCCGTGGTCCCCACCAGGTTCGGCATCACCACCAGGGTGTCGGCCGAGCTAACCGTCAGAACGACGGTCGAACCCTCCTCGACCTTCACGCCGGAGAGCGGGTTCTGTGTGATCACCTGGCCGATCGGCACCTGCACGTTCTTCACGCGCTCGACTCGGACAACGAGCTTCAGTTCTTCCAACTGGACCTGGGCCGTCCGGTAGTCGATGCCGACCACGTTGGGCACGAGGTGCGTGACCCCCGAACCCGAACCGCCCCCATCGGAGCCGAGTACCCGCGACAGGGCGAGGAGCAGACCACCGAGCACCACGAGCAAGCCGACCAGGACGGCGACGAATACGGCGGTTCGACGCGGAGGTTCGTAGGGATAGTCGGCGCCGATCACCCCCGGCAGCACGGCCGTACCGTCGGTGTCGCGCAACTGCCCATAGGGGTTCGTGCGAGTCGCTGCGGACGAACCGCCGGCCAGCGCCGCGCCGGCCAGACCGGGAATGGCACTCGTGGCAGCTGTCACGCCGCTGTTGGACACCGCTTGGGCGAGGACCGGCTGACCGTCGCGGAACCGTCGGATATCGGCGCGGAGATCCTCGGCCGACGCGTAACGGTCGTCGGGGTTCTTCCCCAGCAGCTTCATGCAGATCGACTCGAGGTCGACCGGAACGGTCGGATCGAGCTGGCGGAGCGGAACAGGGGGTTCCTGCACGTGCTTGTAGGCGATCGCCACCGGGCCTTCGCCGGAGAACGGCGGCCGGCCGGCGAGCATCTCGTAGAGCACCACGCCGAGGGAGTAGAGATCCGACCGAGGGTCCACCGCCAAGCCCTGCGCCTGTTCCGGGGAGAAGTAGGTGGCGGTCCCCATCACCGAACCGGTCTGCGTGAGGTTCTCGTCACCCGAACCGGACATGGCCCGGGCGATCCCGAAGTCGGCGACCTTCACCTGACCCTGGGGCGAGATGAGGACGTTGCCCGGCTTCACGTCGCGATGCACCACCCCGTTGCGGTGTGCAAAGGACAACGCCCCGGCGATGTCGAGGACGATGTCGGCCGCCCGCTCGGGACTCAGCGTGCCCTCGGCCCGCAGGATCTCCGACAGGGCACGGCCCCGCACGTACTCCATGACGATGAAGTAGGTGCTCTCGTAGGAACCCCAGTCGAAGACCCCGACTATCGAGGCGTGGGCCAGGTTCGCAGCGGCCTGGGCCTCACGCCGGAACCGCTCCACGAACGAGGGGTCCACCGCGAACTCGGGGAACAGGACCTTGATCGCCACCAGCCGGTCGAGGAGCTGGTCACGGGCGAGATAGACCTCGGCCATCCCGCCACGCGCGATGCGGCTGTGCAGTTCGTACCGCCCGCTGAGGATGACGGGTTCGCTGTCAGTCATGTCGGCGCCAACCTTAGTGATCAACCGCCCGAAACGGGCTGCATCGGTTTCAGTGCCTGCTCGACCACGGCACGGGCGATGGGAGCGGCGATCCGGCCCCCGGTCTGCTCGCCGATGCCCGGATCGGCCTCGACGATCACCGCGAACGCCACCGACGGGACCGCACCCGGCGTGCCGGCGTAGCCGATGACCCAGGCATTGGTCGCCTCGCCGTCACCGACCTCGGCAGTTCCTGTCTTCGCGCCCACCACGAACCCTTCGATCACCAGGGCGGTGGCCGTTCCCCGGGTCACCACCGATTCCATACCCTGACGAATGAGGGCAGCCGTCGCCGGCGAAACCGCTCGCTGCCACCGGCTGGGCACACGTTGGAAGAGCACCTTGGCCTCACGGGATTCGATGCGTTCGACGACATGGGGACTCATCACGGCACCGTCGTTGGCCACCGCGGACGCCACGACGGCCATGGTCAACGGCGTAGCCGCCACATCGTTCTGCCCGATCGACGCCTGGGCCAGGCGGGCGGAGTCCTCGTAGACGCCCGGCGACAGCTCGGCGCCGTAGCGCACCGGGAACACCGAGATGGCGGGCGAGGGCAGATCGAACGGCACGGTGGTGTTGAAGCCGAACCGGCCCACACCGGACACCATCTTCGACGGCCCGATCAACTCGGTTCCCATCTGGGCGAAGGCGCTGTTGCAGGACACCGTGAAGATCTCGACCAGCGTCCCGCCGCACACCATGGCCCCGAAGTTGCCGATGGAATTGCGTGACGCCGGCGGGGTGTAGGAGGACACCATCGGGAAGACCGGGCTGGTGGCGGTGACCGCGCCGGACTCCACCCCGATCGCCCCGGTCACCACCTTGAACGTCGACCCTGGCGGATAGCGCTCCCGGTAGGCGCGACCAAGCATCGGTTGGTCCGGATCGGCGTTGAGGTCATCCCAGGCGACCCGGATCGCTTCGATGTCGTCACCGGAGAGACGGTTCGGGTCGTAGCTCGGATAGGACCACAGGGCCAGCACCGCACCGGTCCGCGGATCGAGCACCACCACGGAACCCTTGCGATCGCCCAGCGCGGTGCGGGCGGCCTGCTGGACGTCGCTGCGCACGGTGAGCGTGACATCGGCCGATCGGTCGCGGTCGACGAAGAGATCGCTGAAACGGTCATAGCGCTGGGCGTCGGTCAGGCCGGCCAGTTCATCGCTGAACGCACGCTCCACCCCGTCCGCCCCGTACTCAAACGAGTAGTAGCCCGTCACCTGGGAGAACAGCTCCCCCTCGGGGAACTCGCGACGTCGGGCGAAGTCGCTGCCGGGCGTGTCGACGGAACGGGCGAGCACCACCCCGTCGGCGGTGGCCACGATCCCCCGGCTGCGCTCGTAGCTGCGGTCGATCGAGCGGAGGTTCTCAGGATGGGCGTTGAGCCCCGCCGCCCCGAAGACCTGGACCCGGTTCAGTTGGACGAACAACGCCACGAAACAGCCGATCAGCACGATGCCGATCTTGGAGATCCGGCCGTTCATGCCGACACCTCGGCGACGCCGACGGACCGCTGCGGGTCCTCGCGCCCCACGGCCCTCCGTTTGGCCGTCTCGTCGGAGATACGCACCAGCAAGGCGATCAGGACATAGTTCGCCAACAGCGACGAGCCACCGAAGGACATGAACGGCAGGGTGACGCCGGTGAGCGGGAGCACCCGGGTGACCCCGGCAATGATCACGAACGCCTGGAACCCCAAAAGGGTGGTCAACCCCGTGGCGAACAGCTTCTCGAAGGGGTACTCCGCCTGCAGGGCGATACGAAGGCCGCAGCCGATCACCAACAGGTAGGCCAACAGGACCGCTGTCGCACCGACCGAGCCGAGCTCCTCGGCCACCACGGCGAAGATGAAATCAGTTTCCCGCGCGGGGATCCGACCGGAATTGCCCAGTCCGAGACCGGTGCCCGTCAGCCCGCCGTCCGCCATGGCGAATGCTGCCTCGACCACCTGGTACCCGGCCCCTTTGGCCACCGACCACGGATCGAGCCAGATGCTCACCCGGTCACGGACATGGCCGAAGAGCTGGTACGCACCGAACGCTCCGGCGCCGAACAGCAGGCCGCCGAGCACCAGATAGGCGGCCCGTCCCGTCGCCACCCACACCAGTACCACGAACAGCGTGAAGAACAGCAACGAGGAGCCCAGATCCTTCTGGTTCACCATCACCAGGAGCGACACCCCCCAGGCCACGAGCAACGGGCCCAGATGCCGGGGGTCGGGTAGGTACAGCGGCCCCAGCCGGCGCGACGACAACGCCAACAGCTCGCGTTTGTCGACCAGGTAGCCGGCCAGGAAGGCGGCGAGCGCGAGCTTCGCCGCTTCGGCCGGCTGGAAGCTCATCGGCCCGACCGAGATCCAGATCTGCGCGCCGTTGATCTCCCGGCCGATCACCGGCAACGAGGGCAGCAACAACAACCCGATGCCGAGCGCGGCGAAGCTGTAGCGATAGCTCTCGAGGGATCGGGCCCGCCGGATCAGGCCAAGGGTCACCACGAACCCGGCCATGCCCACCAGGCTCCACAGGGCCTGCGCCGCGGCCAGGTCGGCGTTCATGCGGGCGATGAACACGAAGCCGAGGCCGTTGAGCAGGCCCGCCAGGGGCAGCAGTAACGGGTCGGCGTCCGAGGCCAACCGGCGGACCGCGAGGTGCCCGACCACGAACAGCCCGACCACGACCCCGACGAACCAGCCGAGGTCGTGGGGGAGCGCCGCGGCCCGGCTGAGCGACGCCAGCGCATACGCACCGGTGACGATGAGCGCGGCCAACAGCAGCAGGCCGAGCTCGGCCCTACGGCGGGCACGAACCATGTCAGGTGCTCGGCGTCGAGCTCGCCGTGGCACCCGGCGTCGAAGCGGAGGCGTCCGCCGGCGGCGTCGGGACGGCCGGGGTGACCACGGGAGCGACGGTGATCGCAGCAACGGCGGTCGTGGGGGCCGGTGCCGTCGTGATCGACGACGCCGCGGTGCCCGAGGTCGACGGGGAGGTCGTCGTCGTGGTCGTCGTGGTTGCCGCCGTGCCGACGAGCTGGTGCGCCCAGGTGCGGGCCTCCTCGACGGAACTGCTCTGGTGGGGCAGGCGGCCGAGCTGTGCCGGGGTGAGGTCGCGCTGCTCGATGTCGGTGACCGCGACGAGCTCGGGATCGAACCACAGCACGCCGTCAGGACGGCCCTGGTAGATCACCACCTGCTGGGAGGCGTCCAGATCCACGAAGTAGGCATTCTGGGCCCAGGTGCGAATCGCCAGGACGGTCGAGGCCCCGAGGGCCACCAGCACGACCAGAAAAGCCACCACCCGGCCGGTGACCCGCCGGGGACGCAGCAGCGGCGGCGGAGTCGGCGGTTCCAGGTCGGCCGCGAGCTCGACCGCTGCGGTCGGGCCGGGCTCGAGCGCCGGGATCTCCTTCTCGGCCACCACGTCTACGACGACGCAGGTGATGTTGTCGCGTCCTCCGCCGTCGTTCGCCAGGACGATCAACGCCCGAGCTGCGTCGAACGGATCCGCCAGCAGGCGCAACGTCGCGGCGATCCGGGTGTCGCCCACCTCGTTGAACAGCCCATCGCTGCACAGCAGGTAACGGTCTCCGGGAACCGCCGGTCGCTCCCACCAGTCCACATCGACGTCCGCCTCGACCCCGATGACCCGGGTGACCACGTTGCGTAGCGGGTGCACGGCGGCTTCCGCCGCGGTGATCTGCCCCTGCCGGACCAGGCCCTGGACCAGGGAATGATCCTCGGTGAGCTGTTCGAGGACACCGTCGGCCAACCGGTACACGCGGCTGTCACCCACATTCACCAGGCCGACCGCGATCCCCCGACGGGCCTCGACGAGGGCCAAGGCGACCAACGTCGTGCCCATGCCCTTCAGCTCCGGGTCGCCGACCGCGTGCTCGAAGACCCGGTCGTTGGCCGCGAGTACGGCCTCGACGAGGGCCTGGACCGACTCGACGCAACCGGATCGTGCAGCGTCTCCCAGGTGCGTCTCGAGTTCCTCGATGGCCAACGCCGAGGCCACCTCGCCGCCCCGGTGGCCGCCCATCCCGTCGGCCACCGCGAACACCGGGAGGTCGTGCTGCGCCAGCGCCGAGTCCTGGTTGTTGGCGCGCACCCTCCCGACATCGGTGCACGCCGCCCCGACCAGGCGCGTCACGTCACCAGCTCCAGCACCGTCGAGCCGACCTGCACCCGGCTGCCGGGCTCGACCAGAGCCGGGCCGGACACCGTGCGCCCGTCGAGGAACGTACCGTTCGTCGACCCGAGGTCCTCGACGTAGAAGGCGCTGTCGCGCCGGAACACCCGGGCATGCACCTGCGAAACGTAGGTGTCCTCGACGGCGATGTGACAACCGGAAGCCCTCCCGAGGGTCAACTCGTCGGTCAGCTCGTAGCGCCGGCCGGCTGCCGCATGCGGAGCGACGACCACCAGCGCAGCCGTCGCAGGAGGTGCCGACCGCCGCTGCATCGTGGCCGGTGCCGGGTGCCGCTGCGCCGCAGCCGCAACCGGGCGAAGGTGCTCGGCGACGGTCGGTGCGGGGACGTCGCCACCAGCGCCCCTCCGAGCCGACCGGCGCAACCGTGGACCGGCGACCTCGACCCACACCACCCGGGTGACCCGGACGAAGAAGAGGTAGAGCAACACCAGCAGGCAGAGCTTCAGCACCTGCAGCAGTTGGTCCGGCACGAGTACCTACCCGTCCCTCAGGACGCCGTGAAGCGCACCGGCACCGTGCCGAACTGCAGCTCGTCGCCATCGGTCAGGGCCCGCTCGCCGACCCTGACCCCGTTGACCCTGGTGCCGTTCGTCGACCCGAGATCCACCACTACGAACCCGTCACCCCTGGCCCGGACCTCGGCATGGACCCGGCTGACGCTGGCGTCCACCAACTGCACCCCGCACTCGGGCAGACGACCGACGGTGGTGACGACCTCGGCGAGCACGACCCGCTGTCCGCCCGGCAGCATCAGCGACCCGGCCCCCGCCCCGAGACCGGCCTCGAGGAACTGGCCAACCACCGCGAAGGTCCCCGGACGTCGTCCCTCCTCCGTCGCCAGGATGACGTTCACCGGACCCATGAACTGATAGCCCTCCTGACGTGCATGTTCGCGCACCAGATCGGACAACTCACGCACCAACGACGCGGAAACCGATACGAACCCCTCGGCATCTTGCGGGCCGAGCAGGATCGAGAAGGCGTTGGGAACGACCGTCCGGCCGGACACCCCGACGCTGCGGCCATCGTCCATCTCGCGGAGCAGCCGGCGCCCGAGTTCCACCGGACGGAGGCCGGAACGGAAGGCGCGGGCGAAGACCCCTTCGACCAGCGTCTCCAGGCGGCGTTCTATCGACCGCAGCACCACGAGGCCAGGCTAGTGCCCCACCGCTGGTGATCTCTTTCGCCCCACCGCACCGGGCGCGCTAATCTCATCAACTTGTCACGCGCGAGTGGCGGAATAGGCAGACGCGCAGGATTCAGGTTCCTGTGTCCGAAAGGACGTGGGGGTTCAATTCCCCCCTCGCGCACCACCCACGGCCAGGGCTTCACGCCCTGGCCGTGTCGCGTCACGGCCTCCTCTAGCCTGCCGGTGTGACCGCGAAGCCTGGACTTCCTGCGAGGCCAGGGGTGACCGTCCTCGGCGGCGGCTCCTGGGGCACCACCGTCGCCCATCTCTGCGCGCACAACACGTCGACGACCCTCTGGGCCCGCGACCGGGCGACGGTCGAGTCGATCACCGGGCGGCGGATGAACGACCGTTACCTGCCTGGTTTCCCGCTGCATCCCGAGCTGCGAGCGACGACCGACCTCGAGGCCGCGATGCGCGGCGCCGACATCGTGGTCGTCGCCGTCCCCACCGAGGCGGTCCGCACGACCGCCGTCGCCATCGCCGGTCTGTTCGCCGAGCCGGGGACGCCGGTGGTCAGCCTGGCGAAGGGCTTCGAGGAGGAGACCAACCTGCGCATGACCGAGGTCCTCGGCCAGGAACTGCCGGGCCGTCCCCTCGGCGTGCTCACCGGGCCGAACCTGGCAAAGGAGATCCTGGCCGGCTTGCCGGCCGCGGCCGTGCTGGCGATGACGCAGTTCGCCGCCGCTGCCGCCCTACAACCGGTCTTCACCACGCCCACCTTCCGGGTCTTCACCCACCACGACGTCATCGGCTGCGAGTTGGGCGGTGCCATCAAGAACGTGTACGCCATCGCCGCAGGCTCGGTGGAGGGCCGCCGGCTCGGCGACAACGCCCGGGCCGCCATCATCACCCGCGGCGTGGCAGAGTTGATCGAGTTGGGTACCGCGCTCGGCGGCGAACCGCTGACCCTGGCCGGGCTCGCCGGGCTCGGCGATCTGATGGCCACCTGCATCAGCCCGCAGAGCCGGAACTTCCAGGTCGGCCACCAGCTCGGCGAGGGCCGCACCCTGGCCGAGGTGCTGGCAGGCATGGACCAGGTGGCCGAAGGGGTGAAGGCGGTACGCGCCGTGCGTGAGCTCGCTCGCCGCCATCGCGTCTCGATGCCCATCGCCCAGCACGTGTACGCCGTCTGTCACGAGGGACGTTCGCCCGAATGGGCACACGACAGCCTCCTGCGGGGTCGGGTGGGCCACGAGGCAGGACCACGTGCCGCCGGCCACCGGCTGACCGGCTGACCGGCCCTCACGCTGCGATACCGTTCCCGCATGACCGCCGAGGACGCCCACCGCGCAGCACTGGCCTGGTTCCGAACCAATTGGGACCCCCAACAGCCCTTGCGCGACTGGTGGCAGCTCCTCGCCGACAGCGGCTGGGGCTTCCCGACCTGGCCCGAGGCGTTCTTCGGCAAGGGGCTCGACGCGGCTGGCGGCAAGGCGGTGGCCCGTGCCCGGCGCGAGGTCGGCGCCTTCGGCGGCCCCCAGGGCATCGCCACCATGATGGTCGCCCCCACCCTGATGGAGGTCGGTACCCCGGCGCAGCAGCAGCGCTACCTGCCGGCCCTCGCCAACGGCACCGAGATCTGGTGCCAGCTGTTCTCCGAACCAGGCGCCGGCAGCGACCTCGCCGGGGTCCAGACCCGCGCGGTGCGCGATGGCGACGAATGGATCGTCACCGGCCAGAAGGTGTGGACCTCCGGCGGCCACTACGCCAAGTGGGCCATCCTCGTCGCCCGCACCGACTCCGACGTGCCGAAACATGCCGGGCTCAGCTTCTTCCTCATCGACATGGACCAACCCGGTGTGGAGGTCCGACCACTTCGGCAGATGACCGGAACCGCCGAGTTCAACGAGGTGTTCCTCACCGAGGCCCGAGTACGCCATGACGACCTCGTGGGCGAGCTCGGCGGTGGTTGGGGCGTGGCCCTGCGGCTGCTCGGCCACGAACGCGACAGCCTCGATGCCGACGCCGACGTCTCCGGCATCCAGGGCGACCTCGATCTCGGGGCCCCGGCAGGCTCGTTCGTGGGCGGCGGCGCCAACCCCGGGGCCGACGACGGCACCGGACCCTTCGCCCTCACCCAGGGTCAGGGGGCGATGGACCTCGTCACCGAGTTGCTGGCCGACGCGGGCCGTAACGGCGACGCCCTCGCCCGCCAGTGGGCCGCCTCGGTGGCCACCCAGGTACGCCTCGCCCGATACAACGCCGGGTCCCTGCCGGCCAGCGCGGGCAAGCTCGCCGCCACCAAGCTGCTGCGCGAGGTCCGCGACCTCTCCCTCCGGTTGCTCGGCCCCGGCGGCACCCTCACCGGACCCGACGCCGCACGGGCCGGCCTGGTGGCGGACATGGCGCTGCTCAGCCCCGGGCTGTCCATCGCCGGCGGCACCGACGAGATCCAGCGGAACATCATCGGCGAACGCGACCTCGGGCTACCGCCCGAACCGCGCGTGGACAAGCACGTCACGTTCCGGGAGCTCAACCAGCCCGGTGCCCACAGCTGACCGCGCAACCCGTTCAGGACCCGGCGTAGCCCGGGGCCGGCACCACCCTGCCCGGGACCGACGCCGCCCGGGACAAACCCGGGTCGACCCGGCGCGCGCTCGGTCTGGCGCTCCCCGCACTCATCCGGGATGGCATTGCGCAGGGAGCACTCCTAGTTTCCTCCAGCAATGGCCACCTCCGTCGTCCTGCTCACCCGTGTCCTGCGCCTGCACGACCACCCGGCCCTCGCCACCGCCGTCCGGCGCAGTGAGCACGTCGTCCCGCTGTTCGTCGTGGATCCGGCCATCGTCGAGGGGCGCTTCGGCAGTCCCAACCGCGTCGCCTTCCTGCGCGACTGCCTCGAGGAGCTCGCCGCCGAACTCCGCCGGCTCGGCGCCGATCTCGTCGTGCGGCGGGGCGACCCGGTGGAGCAGGCGTTGCGGCTCGCCGTCGAGGTCGGGGCCGACAGCATCCACTACAGCACCGACGTCGGCCGTTACGCCGAGCGACGTCAGCAACGACTGACCGACGAAGCAGCGGCAGCCGGGGTCGACGCGATCGGCCATCCCGGCATCGCGGTCGTCGAGGCGGGCACGCTCACCCCCAGCGGCGGTGGCGATCACTTCAAGGTCTTCACCCCATACTTCAGAGTATGGTCACGGTCGATGCGTCGTCCGGTAGCCGCCGCTCCACGGGCCATCTCGCTGCCCGAGCACCTCAACATGGGTCCCGGCCTCGACACCGTGCTCCCGGCGCCGCTGCACACGTCGCCCCAGCGTCCCCTCGGCGGCGAGCAACGCGCCCGTCGGCAACTCGAACGCTGGGCCGACGAACAGCTCGCCCGTTACGAGGACATCCACGACGACCTCGCCGGCGATCAGACCTCGAAGCTCAGCCCCTACCTGCACTTCGGCTGCCTGTCGGCGCTCGACCTGTGCACCCGACTCGTCGGTCGACCGGGCAGTGAGGCCTTCATCCGCCAGCTGTGCTGGCGGGACTTCCACCACCAGGTGACCGCCGCCTTCCCCGACATCGCCCGCCGGGACTACCGCAGCCGCCACGACGTGTGGGCCGATGACGACGACGCGATCACCGCCTGGAAGGACGGGCGCACCGGCTACCCCATCGTCGACGCCGGGATGCGCCAACTGCGCCTCGAGGGCTGGATGCACAACCGGGCCCGCATGATCACGGCGTCGTTCCTGGTCAAGGACCTCGGCGTCGACTGGCGGATCGGGGCCGACCACTTCCTGGTCTGGCTGACCGACGGGGACATCGCCCAGAACTCGGCCAACTGGCAATGGACCGCCGGCACCGGCAACGACACCCGCCCGAACCGGGTGTTCAACCCGCTGCGCCAGGCCGAACGTTTCGACGCCCGCGGCGACTACGTCCGGCGCTACGTGCCGGAGCTGGCGTCGTTGAGCGGCGCGGAGGTCCACCAGCCCTGGCGGGTGCCCGGCCCGCGACGGCCCGCCGACTACCCCGCGCCGATCGTCGACCACGACCAGGCGGCGGCCGCGTTCCTGGCCCGCCGGGCCGGACAGCAACAGCTGGCCCTGTGACCGGCCGGCCGGGCCTTTCGGACACGGCAGGGTCGGGCCTGCCCGTCAGTTGACCTCGGGGTCCTCCGCAGCATGGGCCCACATCGCCCACGAACCGCCCTGGCGTCCGAGCACCCGATACCACAGCTCCGACGGATCGGTAGAGAACCAGTCGCCGGGCAGGGAGGGCAACACCCACCAGGCCTGCGACCGCAGCTCGTTGCGCAACTGGCCCGGACCCCATCCGGCATAACCGCTGTAGAGGCGCAGCTCGCCGACCACGGAGCCGGCCACCGACACCTCGGTGTCGAGATCGACGACGGCCAGCGGGCCGAACACCGAGGTCACCCCGGCGGGCAGCGGGTCCGCCGTGGTCACCCGGCCCAGCGCCAGGGCACTGCCCTCGGCAACCGGCCCCCCGGCGAACAACACCCCGGGTGGGCTGGTCAGCCCGGCCCACGCCGGCAGGGTGTCCGCCACCGTGAGCTCCATCGGCCGGTTCAGCACCACCCCCAACGAGCCCACCGCATCGTCGTGCTCCAACAGCAGCACCACGGTCCGGAAGAAGGTCGGCTCGGCGATCACCGGCGTGGCGAGCAGGAGACAGCCGGCGACGGGTGCAGCCCCGGTGGCGTGCGGTTGCCCCGTCATCACCGGTTCCGGTGCAGATCCGGTTCGATGTAGATCAGGCGAACGGTCGGTACCTCGGCGCGCACCCGGACCTCGGCCGCGTCGATCGCCAGCGCCAACTCCGGCAGGGTCAGGGCCGGATCGAAGGCCAGCTTGGCTGCCACCAGGAGATCCTCGGGACCGAGGTGCTGGGTCCGCAGGTGGATGACCGCCTCGACCTTCGGATCGTCGGCGAGGACGCGCTCGATGGCGACGGTGTCCTCAACCAGTGCCGACTCCCCGATGAGCAGGCTCTTCATCTCCACGGCCAGCGTGATGGCGATCACTCCCAGCAGCAGGCCGATGCACAGCGTGGCGATGCCGTCGAATACCGGGTTACCGGTGGTGACGCTGAGCACCACCCCGAGGAGGGCCAGGACCAGGCCGATCAGCGCCCCGGCGTCCTCGAGCAGCACCACCGGCAACTCCGGCGCCCGCGACTCGCGGATGTAGCGGACCAGGCTGCGGCCACGGCGCACTGCCGACGCCTCCTTGACCGCGGTGGCGAACGAGCCACCCTCGAGCACCATGGCAGCCAGCAGGATCCCGACGGCGATCGGGCCCGATTCGATGGCGTGCGGATGACGGATCTTGGCGATGCCTTCGTAGATGGCGAACGCGGCACCACCGATGAACAGCACGAGCGCCACCACGAACGCCCAGAAGTACCGCTCCCTGCCGTAGCCGAAGGGATGGCTCACGTCGGGTGCGCGACGGGCCCGATGATCGCCGAGCAGGAGCAGACCCTGGTTGCCGGTATCGGCCAGGGAATGCACCGATTCCGCCAGCAGCGACGACGAGCGGGTGAGCAGGAAGCCGATGAACTTCGCCACAGCAATGCCGAGGTTGGCCGCGAACGCCGCAAAGATCGCCCGTTTTACGTGCCCGCTGCCCGACATGGCGTCCGATCCTAGGAGAGTCGACGCCAGGCCGGGCCCGGGCACCGGTCGAACGCTCAACGTTGTAGGGAAGCCGACCCCTCGCTGATCAGCGGCCACAGGGCGTCGGCCCCGACGCCGCCGACCATCCGGCCGAGCTCTTCGCGCCACCACGAGGTGGAGCCGAACTCCTCCCGCCAGGCCATCACCCGTCGGGACAGATGGTGCAACACGAACTCACGGGTCATCCCGATCGCCCCGTGGACCTGATGGGCCCGGGCGATCACATCACTGCCGCTGTCGCCGGCGATCGACTTGAGCGAGGCGATCTCGAACGCGGCGTCGCCCTGCCCGAGGGCGTAGGTCGTCGCGTCGAGGGCCATGCCGATCAACGTCGCCTCCGAGCTGAGCCGCACCAGATGGGCTGCTACCGCCTGGAAACGGTTGATCTTCTGTCCGAACTGCGAGCGCTGGCCGGCGTACTCCACCGTGAGCTCGGCGATACGCTCACAGGCCCCCGCGATCTGGGCGCTGCGGCACAGGGCGCCGCGCCGGCGCAACGCTGCTGCGTCGACCCCGGCGGGAGCGGTAGCCCGATGGGCCAGCGCGGTGCGCTCAAAGCGCACGGTCTCGCGCGGTTCGCCGGCGAGGTTGCGAACCGCCTCGATGCTCACCCCCTGCGCGCCGGGCTCGACCGCGATGATCTCGTCGCCGACGAGGGCGAGGATGTAGGTCGCTTTTGCCGCCCACGGGACGCGGTGGGCCACCCCGCTGAGGGTGTCACCGTCGAGCGTCAAACGGTCCTGCGGCCGCTGGGGCACCACGGTCAGCGGGCCCTCCGGCAGGGCCAAACCCGCTGCGCCGGCCAGCCAACCGCCGAGCAGACCGGTCTCCGCAACCGGCAACGGCACGGTGTAACGGCCGGCGAGCCGCAGCACCCCGACCGCGTCGACCAGGCCGCCACCGGAGCCGCCGACCGCCTCGTCGACCCCGACCCACGGGGCCCCGGTACCGGCGAGCGGCTCCCAGATCGTGGCGGCCCAACCCTCCGTCTCGGCCACCTGGATCACCTGGTGGCTGCAGGTCTGGGTGAATAGCCGGTGCAACGTCTCCATCAGCAACGGATCGGCCACGGTCACCGTGTACTGGTCCGCACCCTCGAAATTGCCCTGGCCGCTCATCGACTCACCCCGTGCCATGCCGCGAGGCCCTTGTTGGCCACGGTCCGAAGGATTTCGTTGGTACCACCGCGGATGGTGAAGCTCGGCCCGGTCAGGATGCAGGCCGCCAACAGCCGGTTGCCCAGCGTGGCAGCCTCCTGGCTCGGCTCCTCGTCGTCCCACAGGTCGTGCAGCAGCTCGATCATCTCCTGCTCGAAGCTGGTGCCGAGGTCCTTCACGATCGACGCTTCGACGGCCGGGGCGCCGCCCTGGTCGATGGTCCGCGAGATAGAGAAGGACAGGTTGCGCAGCGCCCAGTACCGGGCGGTGATCCGGCCGAAGACGTCGTAGGAACGCACGTCGAGCTCGCCCTCGGCCAGCTTCTCGCGCAACAGCTGTTCGAAAGTGGCGTACACCGACAGGAACCGGTCCGGTCCGGCCCGCTCGTAGGCGAGCTCGGAGTTGACCTGCGACCAGCCGCGTCCGATCTCGCCGAGCACCTGCTCGTCGGGCACGAACACGTCGGTCATCACCACCTCGTTGAAGTGGTAGGTCCCGTCGAGGAACGCGATCGGGTTGATCTGCAGACCGGGCGTACCGTGCAGCTCCACCAGGAACTGCGACAGGCCCTCGTGACGGTCCCCCTCGTTGGGGCTGGTGCGGCACAGCACGATGAACCAGTGGTTCTGCATCGCGTTGGACGTCCAGATCTTGGTGCCGTTGAGCAGCCAGCCACCATCGGTCCGGGTGGCGGTGGTCCGCACCGCGGCGAGATCCGACCCGGCGTCGGGCTCGGACATGCCGATGGAGAACCACATCTCGCCGCGGGCGATCGCCGGCAGGAACTTCTCGCGCTGCTCGTCGGTGCCGAACCGCATGATCGTCGGGGCACTCTGCCGATCGGCCACCCAGTGGGCGCCGATGGGTGCTCCCGCCTTCAGCATCTCCTCCACGACGATGAAGCGGTCGACCGCCGAACGGGCCGGGCCGCCGTACCGGGTCGGAACCGACATACCGACCCAGCCACGCGCCGCCATCTTCTTGGTGAACTCACCGTGATGGTCAGCCGACATGCCGAGACACGGCCGGTACGAACCCGTCGGCAGCTCGGTGCGCAGGAACTCGCGCACCTCTTGTTTGAGGTCCTCCTCGGCGGCCGTGAAGGTCGTGTAGGTGAACCCCTTCGACGCCCCGATCTGGGCTGAGCTCTGTGCGACGGCCATGCATCCCCCCGAGTGGTCCGGTGTGACCTGCACCTTACCGTGCCATCGGACGGACCCTCAGCTCGAGGCGTAGGCCTCGATCGGGGCGCAGCTGCAAACCAGGTGACGATCACCGTAGGCCCCGTCGATCCGACCGACGGGGGGCCAGTACTTCGCCTCGCGTTGGCCGGGCAGCGGGTAAGCGGCCTGCTCGCGGCTGTAGCTGCGCTCCCAGCTCTCCGCCAGCAGATCGGCCGCGGTGTGCGGGGCATGATGCAGGATCGACGGGTCACGGTCGATCTCCGCCCGGATGGCCACCATCGCGTCGCAGAACCGGTCGAGCTCGGCCAACGACTCGCTCTCGGTGGGCTCGACCATGAAGGTTCCCGCCACCGGGAAACTCATCGTCGGAGCGTGGAACCCGTAGTCCATCAGGCGCTTGGCCACGTCGTCGACGCTCACCCCGGTGGCCGCGGTCAACGGCCGCAGATCGAGGATGCACTCATGCGCCACCAGGCCGTTGGCCCCCCGGTAGAGCACCGGGTAGTGGGCATCGAGCCGCGCCGCCACGTAGTTGGCCGCCAGGATGGCGTCCACGGTGGCCGCGGTGAGTCCCTCACCACCCATTAGCGCGATGTAGGCCCAGCTGATGGGCAGGATGCCCGCGGACCCGAACGGTGCGCTGCTGATGGCGCGCACCGCGTCCGAACCGGGCAGGAACTCCGCCAGATGCGCCCCGACGGCCACGGGGCCGACCCCGGGGCCGCCGCCGCCATGGGGGATGCAGAAGGTCTTGTGCAGGTTCAGGTGCGACACGTCAGCCCCGAACGTGCCCGGCTTCGCCAGGCCCACCAGGGCGTTGAGGTTGGCCCCGTCGACGTATACCTGGCCGCCGTTGGCGTGAACGATGTCGCACAGCTCGGTGATGGCTTCCTCGAAGACCCCATGCGTCGACGGGTAGGTGACCATGACCGCAGCGAGCTCGGCGGCATGGGCCTCGGCCTTGGCCCGCAGGTCTGTCAGGTCGACGTTGCCCTGTTCGTCGCAGGCCACGACGACCACCCGGAACCCGGCCATCACCGCTGATGCCGCGTTGGTGCCGTGGGCGGAGGACGGGATCAGGCACACCGTACGCCCGGCATCATCGCGGCTGTGGTGGTATGCCCGAATGGCCAACAGCCCCGCCAGCTCCCCCTGCGATCCGGCATTGGGCTGCAGCGAGACCGCGGCATATCCGGTGACCGCGCACAGCTGGCGTTCGAGCTCGTCGATGAGCGCCCGATACCCCTCGGTCTGGTCCGCCGGGGCGAGCGGATGGATGCGCGAGAACTTCGGCCAGGTGACCGGCATCATCTCGGTCGTGGCGTTCAACTTCATGGTGCAGCTGCCCAACGGGATCATGCCGCGGTCCAGGGCGTAGTCCTTGTCGGCGAGGCGCCGCAGATAGCGCAGCATCTCGGTCTCGGAGTGGAACCGGTTGAACACCGGGTGGGTGAGGTACTCACTGGTACGGACCAGGGCGTCGGGTATGGCGTCACGCCCCGTGGCGTCGAGCTCGTCGACGTCGAGCCCATCGGCGACAGCGAAGGCCTCCCACAGGTCGACCACGACCTGCACCGTCGTCGTCTCGTCGAGGGTCATACCCACCGAATCGGCGTCGATTCGCCGCACGTTGATGCGCCGGACCCGTGCCGCGGCCACCACCTCGTCCGCCCGGCCCGGCGTGCGCACGTTGATGGTGTCGAAGAAGGCGTTCGAGATCAGCTCGAACCCGCCGGCCCGCAAGCCGTCCGCCAGGATCGCGGTCAGGCGATGGATCCGCCGGGCGATGCGACGCAGACCCTCGGGGCCGTGGTAGGAGGCGTACATCGCCGCCATCACCGCCAGCAGCACCTGCGCGGTGCAGATGTTCGACGTCGCCTTCTCCCGGCGGATGTGCTGCTCCCTGGTCTGCAGGGCGAGACGCAGCGCCGGGCGACCCGCGGCATCCACCGAGGCGCCGACCAACCGACCCGGCATCATCCGCCGATGGGCGTCGCGTACCGCAAGGTATCCTGCATGTGGCCCACCGAACCCGAGTGGCACACCGAAGCGCTGCGAGGTCCCGACCGCGACGTCCGCACCGAGCTCACCGGGAGGGCGTAGCAGCGTCAGGCCGAGCAGGTCTGCGGCCATCACCACCAGCGCGCCCGCGGCATGGGCCGCCTCGACCACCGGCGACGGATCACGCAGGGCACCGCTGGTACCGGGGTACTGCAGCAGCACGCCGAAGCACTCCCCGGCCACGAAGTCGGTGTACGGATCACCCACCCGGATCTCGATACCAATCGGTTCGGCCCGGGTTCGCACCACGTCGATGGTCGACCGATGGCAGTCGGCGTCGACGAAGAACACGTCGGTCGGGTTCTTGACCGCTCGGTGACACAGGGCCATCGCCTCGGCCGCCGCCGTGCCCTCGTCGAGCATGGACGCATTGGCCAGGTCGAGCGCGGTCAGGTCGGTGATGACCGTCTGGTAGTTCAGCAGTGCCTCGAGCCGACCCTGGGAGATCTCCGGCTGATAGGGCGTGTACGCCGTGTACCAGGCCGGGTTCTCGGCGATGTTGCGCTGGATCACCGGCGGGGTGATGGTGTCGGTGAAGCCACCGCCGAGCAGCGACGTGTAGACCTCGTTGCGCTCGGCCAGACGGGCCAGCTCGGCGAGGACCTCGCTCTCGGTCCGCGCCGCCGGCAGATCCAACGGCTCGCGCCGGCGTATACCCTCAGGTACGGCGTCGTCGATGAGGGCCTCGAGGCTGGGCCGCGACAGTGCCCTCAACATCAACGCCCGGGCCTCGTCGTCGAGGCCCAGGTGGCGCTGTCGGAAACCAGCGAGGTCTTGCAGTTCTCGCAGGGCGACACGGTCACTCATCGGTACAGGTCCTTTGTTCTGGTTCGGTTGCAGATCGATCGGGGGCCGGGCACCGGCGTCAGCGGTGGTAGTCCTTGGCCACGAAGGGAAGCGGGACGATCCGGCACGGTTCGGCCCGGTCGTTGGTCGCCGCCTCGAGCACGACATCGGGCTGCGCGTAGCCCGCCGCGACGTAGCCCATGGCCACCGGCGCGGCGAGTACCGGGCTGTAGCCACCGCTGGTCACCGTGCCGACCTCGACCCCGTCGATGCGCAGCACGGCGCCTTCGCGTACCGGACGCCGACCCACCGGACGCAGTCCGACGCGACGCCGCGGCGGTCCCTCGAGGAGCTGGCGGGCGATGACCGCGGCACCGCGGTATCCGGCATCGGCAGCCCGCCGGCTCTTCGGCACCGCCCACTGCAGGCCGGCCTCGATCGGCGTGGTGGTGGCATCGAGGTCGTGGCCGTACAGGCACAGGCCGGCCTCGAGCCGCAGCGAGTCACGCGCCGCCAGGCCCGCCAACGCCACCTCGGATCTGCCCAGGAACATCTCAACCAAGTCGGGAGCGGCAGCCGCCGGCAGGGCGAGCTCGAACCCGTCCCCGCCGGTGTAACCCGACCGGGACAGCTCCACCGGGTGGCCACCGAGGTCGATCCGGCCCTCGTGCAGGAAGGTGAGCCCGCGCACCGACGGGTCGAAGCCGGTCAGCACGTCCTCGGCGCGCGGACCCTGCAGCGCCACCAGTGCCAGATCGTGCCGGGCGTCGATCGAACAGGCTGCTGGAAGTCGATCGGCCAGGTAGGCCAGGTCGGCCTCGGTGGTCGCTGCGTTCAGGACCATCCGCACCGCGTCGTCGCTGCGCCTGCAGATCATCAGGTCGTCGAGGATGCCGCCGGCGTCATCGGTGAGGAACGAGTACACCAGACGACCGGGGGCCGCGGCTCGGAGATCGGCCGGCATCAACTGCTCCAACGCCGCCGGCAGATCGGGACCGCGCAGATCGACCACCGCCATGTGGCTCACGTCGAACAGCGCCGCCGACTCGCGGCACTGCTGGTGCTCGGCCACCGGGCCGGCGGCGTAACGGATCGGCATGTCCCAGCCGGCGAAGGCGCCGAAACGGCCGCCGTGGCGCCGATGCAGGTCGTGCAGCACGGTCCGTCGCAGGGGGGACGTCGGCAACTCGTCGGTCACGGGAAGGTTCCTCACCGGTGGGGGGCGCGCATCTGACGGGATGCCCCCTCTGTGTCGGAACCTGAGAGTTTCACCCGAGCGGGCTTACTCCGACGGTGAACGCCCGAGGACGTTGCTCTCCAGAGACGCCGGGTCTGTGCGGTCCGGGTGCCTGAGAGTTTCCGGGGCGGTTGCTCCTTCGGCGGCAGGCTTCGACGAAACCTGCTCTCTCCCGCACGACCTAAAGCGTGAGGTCAGTGTAACCCCGGCCGACCAGCTCGTCCCACAACTGCGCATAGGCCATTGCGGCCACACTGTTCGCCGCGGTGGCGGTCACCGGCCGCCGCGTGGTGCCCATAAGCTCCACCTCGGTGGCCGAGGGGATCACGGCGGTGGCGACGTCGGTCCGTTCGGTCCGCAGCGCGGCGGACAGCTCGGCATGGAGGTTCTTGCGGCCGTCCACCATCGAAAAGAACACCAGTACCTTCGGAACCGGGCCCTTCAGCTCACCCAGGGCGTCGTCGAGCTGTTCCAGGGTCCGTACCGACAGGGTGGTGGGCACCACCGGGACCAGCAGGAGGTCGGCCGCGGCGAAGATGTTCTCGGCCAGCAGCGACGACGACGGCGGGCAGTCGATGAAGATCAGCTCGTAGTTCTCGCGCCGCAGTTCCTCGACCACCCGTCGCACTCGGCCGGTACGGTTCTTGGTTGCGTCGAAGGCGAACTCGACGTTGCGCAGCTCCCGGTCCGACGGCAGCACGTCGAGCAGCTCGTAGTCCGTGCCCCGGATCCGGTCGCCGATGCGGTTGCGTTGCGTGGTCAGGGCCCGGGATCCGCCCTTGAGACGGTGTTTGACCCGGAAGTAGTACGTTGCGGCGCCCTGAGGGTCGAGATCCCACACCAGGGTCCGGTAGCCGTGACGAGCCGCCAGATGGCCGAGGTTGACCGTGGTCGCCGTCTTACCGACCCCGCCCTTGCTGTTGTAGACGGCGATGACGGTCATGGTCGTGCCCGGCCTGAGCCCACGCTTGCCGCCGCCGGACGCACCGTCGAGGCGGGCGACCGCCGGGTCGGTGCCGCGAGGGCTTCGATGCGATGGGCGAAACGCCGGCGACGCCGGGCCAGGGCCCGGTAGTGATCGACGAAATGGTCCACGGCGAGCTCGGCGACGTGATGGTGCTGCTCGCTGCGACGCCCGAGCTCCATCAGGGTCTCCGGCGTCAACCCGTCCTGGTGGGCTCCGGCCTGTTCGATAGCGGCGATGGTGACCACCGCGTCCTGGAACTCGCCGAGATCGGCCTGGAGCTCGCGCAGAGCCCGACGAAAGGAGCCCAGGCGCCCGCCACGGTCGAGCGGGCCGAAGGCGTCGAGGAGATAGCGCAACCGCTTGGCCGCCTTGCGCGCGTCGTGCACCGCAGTCTCGTCGAAGGAGGCGACCGGCCGGACCCCGGTGTCGGATCCGTCATCGCCGAGCAGGGCACCGGCCGATCGGATGCGACGGGCCCGGCGGTGCAGGCGATCGAGTTCGCTCGACAGCACCTCGGCCGCCCAGGTGGCGGCGCTCGCCGGAGCCTGGTCGCCGCCCTCGGCGGCCCCGGCCGGAACGGCCGCGCGCAGCCCCGCCAGCAGGGCGTCGAAGGCCGGTTCGTCGAGGGCCTCGCAGAGCGCCTGATGGGCGGTGTCCCGTTCGGCGTCGAGCGCAGGAACGAGCAGGCGTAGGACGTCGTCGTCGATCCAGCGACCCCGCAGCACGTCGAGGTCGCGCACCGGTGATGTAAGGGTGCCGAACCGCTGCAACGAGGCGGCGAGCTCGGCCCGGTGCTCGTCACCGAGGACGCCGTCCGCCGCGGCCACGATGGCCCGGGCGCTGCGCAGGGTGACCCGGAAATCGTGGAGGAACTCGTCGTCGGGGCGGGTCCGCACGCCCGCCACGACCGCCTCGAGCACCGCGGCGTGACGGCACAACAACGCCGTCACGGCGTCCGCGGCCGGTGCGCCGGCGTCGAGGGAGACCGACCGGTCCGCGGGATCGACACCGGGTTCGACACCCACCGCGCCGGCGGCCCTGCGCAGCGGTTCGGCGGCAGGGCGTTGGCCGAGCCGCTCGGACACCACGCGCACCAGCTCACGGTGGGCGCGGCCGTGACCTCGAACCGGGGCGATGGTGATCACCGGCTCCAGCAGGTGTTTGCGGGACGAGGACCCACCCACCGCGCTGGCGGACCCAACGACCACCGAGACCCGGACCGTGGTCTTGTCGAACTCGTCGAGCGGCGCGAACCGCACCACCTCGCCCTCGGTGCTCACCAGCGGCAGCAGGGCGCGCTCGCCCACCACCGCGGCCAACAGCTCGCGCAGACGTCGATCAGCAAGGTCGGTCACCCGGGCGGGGACCTGCTGCAATGCCGCCTGGGCCAGAGCTGTGGTCTCGCCGAGGTGGCGCACCCGCAGCCAGCGTCGGCCATCGATGCGCTCGTGCTCGATGACCATGCCCGCCCGGAAGACCCGACCGTCGAAGGTGTCGTAGTAGGTGCGCTCGAGTGAACCGCCCCCGCTGCGATGGCAACCGAGCGGTCCGAGGAGCACCGCCTCGATGTCCGCCAGGCTGACCCCTTCGCCGGGAAGCAGGGAGACGGGGTCGGCCATAGCGGTCTAGCCTGCCATGTCGTGAACGCCTACGAGGCAACTCCTGTCGACTACATCGAGGTCACGCGGCGTACCTACGACTCGCTGGGCTATCCCCCCTATGCCTGGGTGCACAGCGAGGAACCGCCCCCCTGGACCCCACTCACCAAGCCGTTGTCGGACTGCCGGATCGGCCTGATCGCTTCGGGCGGCGTCTATCGCCGTGGCCAGATCGCCTTCCACTACCGCGACGACGCGTCCTACCGGGTGATCCCCAGCGACGTGCCCACCGACGAGTTGCGGGCCACGCACTTCGCCTACGACACCCGCGACGCCCGCTCCGACATCAACGTGGTGTTCCCCATCGACACCCTCCGTTCCCTAGTGCGCGACAGTCGGCTCGGCGGCCTGACCGATGACTGCTACACGTTCATGGGGGGCATCTACTCGGCCCGGCGGGTCCGTGAAGAGCTGGCTCCGGCGCTGGTGGAGCGTATGACCAGCCAGGGCGCCGACGCCGCGCTCCTCGTGCCCGTTTGACCGGTCTGCCACCAGTCGATCGGTCTGATCGCACGAGCCCTCGAAGCCGCCGGCATCCCCACCCTGAGCATGACCTCCGCCTGGACGATCACCGCGGCGGTCAACCCGCCCCGGGCGGCTTTCGTCGACTACCCGCTCGGCCACACCACGGGCCAGGCGCACGACCCGGTCGGCCAACGGACCCTGCTCGAGGCGGCCTTCACCGCCTTCGAGGCCGCGACGGTGCCGGGCGCCATCGTCGATCTCGGCCTGCAGTGGGGTGACGATGCCTGGCGGGCCGACCCCATGCGAGGCGACAGCCGGACCGCAACGACGTCGCAGGCCGACCGTGGCACCGCACGCTCCGACAGCCGGACCGAACGTTTCGACACCCCGCAATACCAGTCCGAGGAGGACCGACGACTGGCCGAGCAACGCCACGGCGAGGAGATCGCCTGCCGGGCCTGTGTAGGTTTCGACGACTGAGTCCGACTGAGTCCGACTGAACCCGCGACAGCTCGCGTTCAGTGGGTGGGCGACGCAGGACCGGCCGGCCCCGGGTAGGCCACCCGGCCCTCGAGCACCTGCCGGGGCGGGGCCAGCGACGTCTCGATGGAGCACACCCGCGCCCAGTCCTCGAGGAGTACCGACAGGTACAACCCGGCCATGGTGTCCACCCGGCGGCGGACCAGGCTCGCCTGGTGGCGACCGGTCAACGGCAGGGTGTTGAAGCTCCACCGTCGTGCCAGGTGCAACGTCCGGCGATGCAACGGGAGCCGCAGATCGGGTCGGTGACCGGGGTCGAGATAGACGGCGAGCACCGTGCGACGCACCAGCTCGGACTCGACCGGATACCCCTCGGCCCGCAGCCGGCCGACGAGGAAGCTGGCCAGAACCTGCAGCTCACGCAGGCCGTCGCGGGCGTTGAGCCCGAACTCCATGGCCACCGCGAGCGGGAGGACCATCCGGCTCGCCGCTTTCGACCCGTAGCGGGCCCCCACCTTGGCCATGGTACGTGCGGCGCCCCATTCGGCTGCCTTGCGGACCGCGCCCTGGGCGAGGGCGGCGTCGTTGGTCGGATCGATCGCCCGCAACGCCTCGACCCCGTTGCGGATGTCGAGCGGGGCATCGAAAATCCTGTTCAGCGTGGTCTCGATCAACTCGTCGAGCCGCTGACGGCTGGCCGTTCCGGCGGCACGCACACGCGCGACGGCCCCCTCCGTGGAGGGGGCCGCAGCTGGATCCGAGTTCGTCACTCAACGCCCGATCAGGCGTCGACCTCGATGAAGATGCACTCGCCGGGGCACTCTTCAGCGGCTTCGATCACGCCGTCGAGCAGGCCGTCGGGCACCCGCGCCTGGCCACTGGCACCGGCAGAGTTGCCCTTGCCGTCGAAGAGGGTCTCGGAACCGTAGTTACCGGCCGACTCCTTCACGTAGTACAGCCCGTCGTCCTGACCGAAGAACACGTCAGGGCAGATCTCGGCGCAAAGTCCGTCACCGGTGCAGAGATCTTGGTCGATCCATACCTTGGTCATCGGGTGCTCATCCTTCATGGGAGGGCAGTGTGCAGTTACGACTGATCATCGGGTGTTGCCACCACGTGCTCGAGGCCTACGTTACCCCTTGGGGCAGAAGAAGATCGAGGTGCGGCCAATCGCCGCAACATAGTGTAGGTCAACACGTCAGATGTCGAGAATCTCGCGATCGACGAACGCCGCCCGCTCGACGATCCAGTCCCGGCGGGGGCCCACGTCGCGACCCATCAGGACGTCGAACGCCCTGGCCGCAGCCACGGCCTCGGCCTCGTCGAGGGTGACCCGGCGCAGCACCCGGGTCTCGGGGTCGAGGGCGGTCTGGGCCAACTCGTCGACGTCCATCTCGCCGAGGCCCTTGTTGCGGCCGACCTTGAAGTTGCGCCCGGCGGCGCTCAGCTCGCCACAGATCCGCAGGCGGTCGGCGTCGTCATAGGCGAAGTGCTTCGTCTTGGCGCCGGCCGTCTCCTTGATGGTGAACAGCGGCGGCATGGCGACGTACACCCGACCCTGGACCAGCAAGGGCCGCATGTAGCCGTAGAACAGGGTCAGCAACAGGCAGCGGATGTGGGCCCCGTCGACGTCGGCATCGGCGAGGATCACCACCCGGCCGTAGCGGGCCGCGTCGGGATCGAAGGCCGCGCCCGAGCCGGCGCCCATGACGGTGAAGATGGCCTCGGCCTCGGCGTTCTCGAGCACCTGCTTGAGGGTGGCCTTGCCGGCATTGAGAATCTTGCCGCGGATGGGCAGCACCGCCTGGAACTCGCTGTTGCGGCCCCCCTTGGTCGGCCCGGCCGCGGAGTCGCCCTCGACGATGAGCAGCTCGGTCTCGGCCACGTCGGTCGACCGGCAGTCGGCGAGCTTGTCGGGCAGTCCGGAGGAGCCCAACGCCGAGGCCCGGCGCAGGGTCTCGCGCTGCTGACGGGACAGCAGGCGCGCCTCGATGGCAGCGATCAGCTTGTCCCGTACTGCGTTGACGTGGCTCTTCTTGCCGGAGGCCACCCAGTCGACGATGCCGTTCTTCACCACGTCGTAGGTGATCGACTGCACCTTCGGGGTGCCCAGCTCCCGCTTGGTCTGACCCCGGAACTGGGGTTCGGGGACGGTGACCTTGAGGACTGCGACGAGCCCCTCCTGCACGTCCTCACGGGTGGCGCGGGCCTCGTCCTTGAACTTCTTGAGCTTCTTGGCCTCGTCGAAGGACAGCTTGTCGTTGAGGGCGAAGGTCATGGCCCGCTCCAGTCCCGCGACGTGGGTACCGCCGTCGCTGGTCGGGATGGTGTTGACGAAGCTGACCAGCTTGGTGTCGTACCCCTTGACCCAGCGCAGGGCGAGCTCGACCTGGCAGGGACGCTGCACCACCGCCATCTTGCCGTCGACCGGCACGTTCTCCTCGTAGGAGCCGTCGCCGGTGATGATCAGCACCTCGGTCAGTGGCTCGCCGACCGAGAGATGTTCGACGTAGTCGACGAGGCCCCGGTTGGACACGAACCGTTCCGGCTCGCCGTTGCCTCCCGGCCGCCGGTCGATCAGGACGACCTCGAGCTTCGGGACCAGGAAGCACATCTGCGCCACCCGGTCACGGACGTCGACGTAGGAGATGACCGCATCGGCGTCGAAGATGTCGGTGTCGGGCCAGAAACGCACCCGCGTCCCGGTTCGGTGCTGCGGCACCTTGCCCACGACCTCGAGCTCGTGGTTGCGCCGGAACCGGTTGCCGTCGTAGCGGCCAGCGACCCGCTCGACGAAGGTCAGCCGGTGGGTCTGACCGTTGCGGTCGACGTCGACCACGAGCTTGCGGGCCAGGGCGTTGACCACCGAGGCCCCGACCCCGTGCAGCCCGCCGGAGGCGGCGTACGCGCCCCCGCCGAACTTGCCGCCGGCATGCAGCTCGGTGAACACCACCTCGAGCGCCGACACCTTCTTGCGGGTGTGCCGGTCGACGGGAATCCCACGGCCGTTGTCGGCGACCTCGAAGGACCCGTCGTCGTGGAAGGTCACCGTGATCGCGTTGGCATGCCCGGCGGCGGCTTCGTCGACCGCGTTGTCGATCAACTCCCACAACAGGTGCGACAGGCCGTCGGATCCGGTACCGCCGATGTACATACCCGGCCGCTTCCGAACGGCCTCGAGGCCCTCGAGCATCTGGATGGCATCGGCGTCATAGGACTTCGCAGTGGGACTCACCAGCGGGCCTTTCCAGCAGCGAGAATGGGCCGGGCCGGTCGGAATGCGGCGCCGTCGCGTCGGGTCGTCTCCAGACCCAGGGGAACCGGGTTGGGGTCGGGTTTGTCGGGTGCATCGTGCTGTCCGACCACCGCCGACAGCTCCGTGGCCGGAGCGACGAGGGCATAGCGGACCGCGCCGTCCTCGGGCTTGAGTCGGGTCAGACGGACGCCACCGGCGGCGCGGCCCTGGGTGGGGACCTCGGCCAGCCCGGTCAGCTTCGCAACGCCACCGTCGGACACGATCAGCACCGTACCGCCCTCCTCTGCGACCCCTGCGGACACCACCTGGGCCCCGTCGCGCAGCTTCATCCCGGCGACGCCCTTGGCCGTCCGGCCCTGCACGGCGATGCTGGCGGCCGCCGTGCGCAGGATCTGGGCGTCGCTGGCCACGATGGCCACCTCGGCCGACTCCGACACGGGAAAGGCGGCAACGACGCGGTCCTTGCCGTCGAGGGTGATCACCGGTTGGCCGTCACGGACCTGCCCCAGCTCGGTCGCGTTCAACCGCTTGGCGGTGCCCCCGGAGGTCACCACCAGCACCGGGTCGCTCTCGTCGGTCACGGCGACCAGGCCGACCACCCGTTCGCCCGAGGCCACGCCGAACAGCTCGCTGGTGGCCGCACCCCTGCTGCGGCCGGCCACCTCGGGCACGTCGTGCACCGGGACGGTCAGCGCCCGGCCCCGGTCGGTAAGCGCCACCAGGGTCTGCCGGTTGGACGTGTGCACCTCGGCCCGGATCAGGTCGTGGCGACCCAGCTTGCCGCTGTGGTGGGACCCGGCGGGCTCGCGGCCGACCAGGCCGGACGTGGACAAGGTCACGACGCACGGGTCGTCACCGAGCTCGAAGTCGGTCGGGGCATCGCCCGCGGTCAACTTGGGCATCTCGCCGCCGCCGACGATGCGGCTGCGCCGCGGGGTACCCAGGCGCTTGGCCAGGTCCTCCAGCTCCTGGAGGATGACCTGCTTCTGACGGTCCTCCGACGCCAGGATGGCGTCGTAGCCCGCGATCTCGGCGCGCAGAGCCTCGAGCTCGTCGACGAGTTCCTGGCGCTCCAGGGCCGTGAGGCGGCGCAGCCGCATGTCCAGGATGGCGTTGGCCTGCACATCGCTGAGCGCGAACTCCGCCATCAACGTGGACCGGGCGGTGGGTACGTCGGGCGAGCTGCGGATGATCTGGATGACCCGGTCGATGTTGTCGAGCGCGACCAGCAGGCCTTCGAGGATGTGGGCCCGGGCCAACGCCTTGTCCCGCCGGAAGGTGGTGCGCCGAACGACGACGTCGATACGGTGGTCGAGGAAGAAGCGGCACAGCTCGACCAGACCCAAGGTGGTGGGCACCCCGCCCACCAACGCCACGTTGTTGATGGCGAAGGTCTCCTCGAGCGGGGTCAGCCGGTACAGCTCGGCCAGCACCGCCTGCCCGTTGGTGCCCGAGCGCAGCTCGAACTGCAGGCGCAGCCCGTTGCGGCGGTCCGACAGGTTCTTGATGTCGGTGATGGCGGTGAGCTTGCCGGCGTTGACCAGGTCCTTGACCCGGCTGATGACCCGCTCGACCCCGACCATGTACGGCAGCTCGGTGACCACGATCCCGGTACGGCGGGCCGAGACCTGGGTGACCTCCGCCGTGGCCCGCATGCGGATCGTGCCCCGGCCCGCGAGATAGGCGTCGCGCAGGCCACCGTCGTCGACGATGATGGCGCCGGTCGGGAAGTCGGGGCCGGGCAACCGGGCCATCAGCTGGTCGACGGTGGGCACCGTCGAGCGGGTGAGGAACAGCTTCAGCGCCGCCACGACCTCGCCGAGGTTGTGCGGCGGCATGTTGGTCGCCATGCCGACGGCGATGCCCGAGCTGCCGTTGACCAGCAGGTTCGGCAGCTTCGCCGGCAGGTACTCGGGCTCCCGGCCCTCCTCGTCGAAGGTAGGCCGCCACTCGACGGTGTTCTCGTCGAGGGCGTCGAGCATCTCGACCGCGGACTGGGCCAGACGGCACTCGGTATAACGGTAGGCCGCCGGCGGATCGTCGAGCGTGCCGAAGTTGCCGTGCGGATCGACCAGGGGAACCCGCATCGAAAAGTCCTGGGCCAGCCGTACCAGGGCGTCGTAGATGGCCGAGTCGCCGTGGGGGTGGTAGGTGGCCATGCAGGTGCCCACCACGTTGGCGCTCTTGCGGTGGGGGTTGGCCGGCGTCAGGTTCAGACCGGCCATGGTGACGAGGATCCTCCGCTGCACCGGCTTCAGGCCATCGCGCACGTCGGGCAGGGCCCGTGCGGTGATGACCGAGAGCGAGTAGGGCAGGAACGACTGGCCCAGCTCCTCGGATGCGGTGATCTCACGGATCTCACTGGCGATGCGAGCTGGCATAACCGCACCATCATATCCGAACATTTGTTCGTTCCAGGTGATGGTCCCGGCGGCGACCGTCGTCGGACAAGGTCCCCCACAGCATCCGCGGCGGCGCCCACCAGCATCTATCGTGCGCCCATGACCACGATGCCCTCTATCTCGCTCGCCGCCGTCCCCGGCCGCCGCCGTCCCGTCGTCGAAGCTGCCGCCGAGGCCGAGCGCCGAGGCTTCACCGGCATCTACTGCCCCAGCCTCGGCGATGCCATGGGCCTGTGCCTGTCGATCGCCCACGCCACGTCGACGATCCCCTTCGGTACCTCGGTGCAGCCCATCTACCTGCAACACCCGGTACAGCTGGCCAACCAGGCGAGCTACATCAACGAGATCGCCGAAGGTCGATTCCGTCTCGGCATCGGCGTGAGCCACGGCCCCGTTCAGCGCCGCCTCGGTGCCGACGTCGGCAAGCCACTGACCGACATGCGCAACTACGTGACCGCCATGAACGACGCCGTCCCGCAGTCGGGCCCGCTGCCGCAGCTGGTGCTGGCCACCCTGCGCGACAAGATGGTCGACCTCTCCGTGGAGATCGCCGACGGCGCGGTGTGGGCCAACTCGTCACACAACGACATGGGCCGTTCCGTGGCCCGCATCCCGCAGGAGCGCCGCGACACCGGCTTCTTCGTGGGCAACATGCTGCCCACCGTCATCGACGACGACCGCGAGGCCGCCGCCAACCGTAACCGGGCCACCCTCACCGGGTATGTCGCCCTGCCCAACTACCGCAACTACTGGAAGCAGGCCGGCTACGAGGAGGAGATGAACGGCATCGAGGCCGCCCTCGCCGCCGGCGACAAGGACAAGGTCACCTCGTTCATGACCGACAAGTGGCTGTCGAGCTGCACCGTGTTCGGCTCGGTGAACCAGGTACGCGAGGCCGCCGAGGCCTGGATCGACCTCGGCGTGACCCCCATTCTCGTTCCCAGCTCCACCAGCGGCGGTCAGCTCAAGGCCATCGAGGAGATGTTCCGCGCCTTCTCGTGATCGCCGGCCGGATGCTGGGCCGAACCCGTCCCGGGGACTTCTCCGGCATCCGGCAGATCCGGCAGCGTCCCGTGCTCCTGGCCGACCGGGACCATCGGGGGTCCCTGACGCAGGTCGATCGCCGCGGTCTCGATACGCAGGACGGCGTTGCCACCGCTGACCTCGACCGACACCGACTCCAGCGTGCCGGCATGGGCCGCACGCTGGAGCAGCCGGGCCGCCTCCACCAGCGAGGCCGTGGCCTTCGAGAACGGGCCGAGCCCGTCGGGGGCGTCGACGACCTCGATGAGGCGGGCCGCCGCCCGGCTCAATTGCGGGCCGAGCCGCTGCTCGATCTGGGCGAGCATCGACGCCTCGGCGACGATGGCCATCCGGTACCGCTCCATCTCGGCCGCCTCGGCCTCGAGCCGGGCCCGGCCCTCCGCCAACAGTCGCTCGGCCTCGTTCCTGGCATCGATGGTGCAGGCCGACGCCTCCAGCTCCGCCACCGCCAGGCGTCCCCCGGCCTCCATGTCCGCCCGGGACAGGATGGCCGCGGCCTGGCCACGGGCCTCGGCCTCGAGGTTCTCGGCCACCTTGCGGGCCAGATCGAGTGAGGTCGTCAACTCGTCCTCGAGCGCCTCGAGGCGCTGCAGTTCCGCCAGCAGGTCCGCTGCGTACTGTCTCGATGCCGCCGCCGTGGCCTCTGCCTGGGAGATCTGAACACGCAGATCGTCCAGCGAAGCCTCGACTGCTCTCGGTTCATAGCCCCGCCTCACGGTGGGGAACTGTGGAAGTGCCATTGACCGTCCCTCGTGTGCTGGGATCATCATCGGCACCCGGGATCATCAACTTGAGCGATTTCTGGAAACCCATCGAGGGGATCCCCGACGCTCAACCGCCCATGAACATCTTCCACTGATCGAGGCTCTGGAGGCGGTAGACGAAGTTCGACTGCCGGACCTCGCCCATGGGCGCAGATGCCTCCGGCGCGTACAGGTGACCCGGGTAGAGCACGGCGTCGTCGGGTACCTGCGCCAGGGTCCGGTGGATCGAGTGGTACAGCGCCTCGGCGTCGCTACCAGGTAGATCGACGCGACCGCAGCCCTCCAGGAACAGGGTGTCGCCCGCCACCAGGTGCCCGTCACAGAGGAAGCACTGGCTGCCCGGCGTATGGCCGGGGGTGTGCACCAGGGTGATGGGGATCTCCCCCACCGTGACCACGTCGCCACCGCGGTGGCGGACCAGGTCGCTCTCGGAGATACCGGTCACCTTGAGCACCCCGTCGCCCTCGGCGTCCTGCACGTGAACCGGCACCGACACCAGGCCCAGCAGGTCGGCCACGCCGGCCACCGTGTGGCCGAAGAAGCTGCCGCCGACATGGTCGGGGTGGTAGTGGGTGACCAAGATGCCCGACAGGCGCATGCCGTCGGCCTCCGCCAACTCGACCAGGCCCGTCACGTCGTAGGCCGGGTCGACGACCACAGCCTCCCCCGTCTCGCGGTCGCCGATGAGGTACTGGAAGTTGACCATCTGACGGGCGACGTCGTCGCCACGGGCCGTGTCGCGGCCGGCGAGCACCTGGCGGAAATACAAACGGTTCACCCCGCTGACGCTAGCGGTTCGGCATGATCAGGAGGTCGCCCCCGGCAGGGTGTCGAGCAGGAACGCCAGTACGAACGCCTCATCCCGCCAGGCGTTGTAGCGACCCGACGGTCCGCCGTGGCCCGCGCCCATCTCGGTCTTGAACAGCAACGGGTTGGTGTCGGTCTTCGTCGAGCGCAGCTTGGCCACCCACTTGGCGGGCTCCCAGTAGCTGACCCGGGGATCGTTGAGCCCCGCGGTGACCAGCATCGGCGGATAGTCCTTGGCCTCGACGTTCTCGTAAGGGGCGTAGGACTTCATGTAGCGGTAGTACTCCTCGGACGCCGTCGGGTTGCCCCACTCCTCCCACTCCATGACGGTCAGGGGCAGCGACGGGTCGAGAATGGTGCTGAGAGCATCGACGAAGGGCACCTCGGCGACCACCGCCCCGAATAGCTCCGGGGCCTCGTTCACCACCGCACCCATGAGCAGGCCACCGGCCGAACCGCCCCGGATGGCCAGACGATCCGGCGAGGTCCAGCCGCCGTCGACCAGGTGACGGGCGCAGGCGATGAAGTCGCCGAAAGTGTTGCGCTTGGCCAGGAACTTGCCCTGGGTGTACCAGGGCCGACCCATCTCGCCGCCACCGCGGATGTGGGCGATGGCGAAGCAGAAGCCGCGGTCGAGCAGGGACAACCGGATCGACGAGAAGTACGGGTCGATGCTCGCCTCGTAAGAGCCGTACCCGTACAGCAGCGTCGGTGCTGCGCCGTCGCGCTCGAAGCCCTGCCGGTAGACCACCGTCATGGGCACCGCGGTGCCATCGGTCGCGGTGGCCCACAGCCGTTCGGTGACGTAACGGTCGGGGTCGAAGTCGCCGAGGACCGGCTGGTGCTTGAGCACCGTGCGTTCCCGGGTGTCGAGGTCGTAGCTGAACACCGTCGAGGGCGTGCGCATCGACTCGTAGCGGTAGCGGAAAACGGTGGTGTCGAACTCAGGGTTGGCGCCACCACCGGCGGTGCCGACCAGCTCGGGCTGTTCGATGGTGTGCTCGGCCCCGTCGGAGAGGCGACGGACCCTGATCTGCGAGGTGGCGTCGACCCGCTCGTAGATCACCAGGTGATCGGCGAAGGTGGTGATGCCCGCCAGCTTCACCGCCGGACGGTGGGCGATGACCTCGGTCCAGTTCTGCTTGCCCGGCGCGGTGAGGGCCACCTCGCACAGCTTGAAGTTCTCCGCCCCGTCGGCGTTGGTGAGCACCAGGAACCGGTCGTGGGAGTGCGACACCCCGTACTCGAGGCCCTGCTGGCGGGGCTCGATCACCAGGAAGTCGCCCGTCGGGTCGCCGGCCTCGAGGAACCACACCTCGTCGGAGACCTTGGAACCGCTGTGGATGAACAGGTACCGCTCGTCACGGCCGAGCTCGACCCCGCAGTAGAAGCGCTCGTCGGGTTCCTCGAACACCTTCACATCGACAGCGGGATCAGTGCCCAGCTCGTGGCGCCATACCTGCCAGGGACGCATGGCGTCGTCGGGGCGGGTGTAGAAGAAGTACCGGTTGTCCGCGGACCAGGCGGAGCCGTAGTACACCCCGTCGATGACCTCGTCGAGATCGGTGCCCTCCTCGATCCGCCGGAACCGCAACCGGTACAGCTCACCGCCGGTGGTGTCCGCCGCGTGAGCCAGCAGTCGGTGATCGGGGCTGACGTCGAACACCCCGGTGGCATGGAACTCATGGCCCTCGGCCTCGATGTTCTCGTCGAGCACCACCTGCTCGGGGATCGACTCGTCGTAGCTGCCGTCCGCCGCAGCAGCACGACGACAGCTGATGCCGTACTGCTTGCCCTCCTCGGTGCGCGAGTAGTACCACCAAGCGCTCTTGCGGACCGGCACCGAGAGGTCGGTCTCCTGGATGCGGGCGCGGATCTCCTCGAACAACTGCTCCTGCAGCGGCTCGGTGTGGGCCATGGCCGCGGCGGTGTAGGCGTTCTCCGCCTCGAGGTAGCCGAGCACGTCCGGGTCGCCCTCGCGGTCGCGCATCCAGCCGTAGGGATCGACGCGGGTGTCGCCCCACACCGTCGTGGCAACGGGTCGGACTTTGGCGATAGGCGGTTCGGGGACGGTCACGGGCCAAAGCTAATGGCGTCGGGAACACGCACCGCGGGCAGGACTAGCTTGACCACCATGTCGCAGAAAGTTCGTGGAATCGTCGCTCGTGCCAAGGGTCAACCGGTCTCGCTCGAGACCATCGTCATTCCCGATCCCGGCCCGGGCGAAGCCGTCGTGCGTATCCAGGCCTGCGGGGTCTGCCACACCGACCTTCACTATCGCGAGGGCGGCATCAACGACGACTTCCCGTTCCTGCTCGGGCACGAGGCGGCAGGCATCGTGGAATCCATCGGCGAGGGCGTGCGCGAGGTCGAGGTCGGCGATTTCGTGGTGTTGAACTGGCGCGCCGTGTGCGGCACCTGCCGGTCCTGTCGCAAGGGCAAGCCACAGATCTGCTTCTCGACCTTCAACGCCACCCAGAAGATGACCCTCGAGGACGGCACCGTGCTCAGCCCGGCGCTCGGCATCGGGGCGTTCGCCGACAAGACGTTGGTGGCGGCCGGTCAGTGCACCAAGGTCAACCCCGCGGCCAAGCCGGAGGCCGCCGGGCTGCTCGGCTGCGGCGTGATGGCCGGCTGGGGCGCCGCGGTTCTCACCGGCGGTGTGTCCCGGGGTGACACCGTGGCCGTGTTCGGGTGCGGCGGCGTGGGCAACGCTGCCATCGCGGGCGCCAAGATGGCCGGGGCGCGCACCATCATCGCCGTCGACCTCGATGACCGGAAGCTGGCCTGGGCCACGGACTTCGGGGCCACCCACACCGTCAACGGCAGCCGGGAGGACGCCGTCGAGGCCGTCCGCCGCCACACCGACGGATTCGGCGCCGATGTCTGCATCGAGGCGGTGGGCAACCCGAAGGTCCTCGAGCAGTGCTTCTTCGCCCGCGATCTCGCCGGCACCGTGGTCCAGGTCGGGGTGCCCAACCCGCAGATGGTCATGCCGGAGATCCCGATGATCGAGTTTTTCGGCCGGGGCGGGGCCCTCAAGCCCTCGTGGTATGGCGACTGCCTGCCCAGCCGCGATTTCCCCATGCTGGTGGAGCAGTACCTCCAGGGTCGCTTCGACCTCGAGCGCTTCGTGTCCGAGACCATCCCGCTCGACGGTGTGGAGGAGGCCTTCCGCAAGATGGAACGCGGCGAGGTGCTGCGCTCGGTCGTGGTGATCTGACGGCGGCTCCGGCTGGGTCACCGCCCGTCGGAGACACAGCCGGAGCTTCAGTTCGACCCGCCAAGAGCCGTTGATGGGTCCATGGTCGGCGCCGCGCCCCTCACCGATGAACCTGCGCTCCAGGTCGAGGCGCTGCTCGATGGGATGGAACGGCTGCCGGCCCAGGGCAACCTGGCCCTGCGGGTGCTGTGGATGGCCGACGACCCCCACACCGCGCTGTCGGACCTCGTGAACGCCGTCGAGGGCGACCCGGTCCTGGTGGCCCGGCTCCTGCGGCTCGCCAACTCGGCGTACTCGAGCAGTCATCAGCCGATCGCCTCGGTCGAGCGGGCGATTGTGTGGCTTGGCTACTCGACGGTGCGGACCATCGCCACGGTGGTGGCCTGCGGGCTGGGCGACTCCGTGCCCGCCGGGTTCTGGACCCATGTGGCGGCCACGGCCACCGCGTCCCAGCTGGTGGCGTGGCGGTTCGGTGTCGACCCCGGCGAGGCTTTCGCCGTCGGACTGTTGCACGACCTCGGCCGCGGCATCTTCCACCTCGCCGACCCCGAGGGATCGGTCGGGATCGACCGCCGGCTCGAACGCGACCGCCAGGATGCGGCAACCGTTTCGCCCGGATCGACGTGGCACCACCACCTCGACCGCCTCGAACTCGAACGGGCCCGGTTCGGCATGACCCACGCCGACGCCGCCGCCCGGGTGCTCGGCGCCTGGAACCTGCCGGCCGGCATGGTCACGGCCATCGCCGGTCACCACCAGCCGCTCGACGCCACCACCGGTGAGTCGGTCCGGATGCTGGTGGCCGCGGAAGCGATGGCCGAACTGGCGCTCGGCGCCTGGGACGAGCCGGTGGACTCCGAGGGTGGCCTGGCACTGCTCGACCTCGACCTCGACCGACTCGACGTGATCGTCCGACGTATCCGCAACGAGAGCGCCGACCTCGCTGCGGTACTGACCCTGTGACCATGAACGGCAGGACGATCGCATGAACGAGCCCACGCTGGGACGGTTGACGTCCCTCGACGACGGGCGCGGCCCGAGCCCGGCCGAGCTGATCGACCACCTGCCGATGGCCGTGGTGGTGTGCGACCTCGCGGGCCGCATCGTGCAACGCAACGCCACGTTCGACGCGCTGTTCGGCGGGTTGCCGGCGTCACCGCAGCCGCACCTGCGTGACTTGTTCGACGAACGTGGCCGGACCCGTCTGCCCGACGTCGTCGCCGAAGCCTTCGCGTCGGCCGAGGACGGTCGGGGCGGGGAGGTGGAGTTCACTGTGGTCTGTCACCCGCAACGTGGCGGTCCGCTGGCCTGCTCGATCGTGCTGCGCATCGTCGCCCCACGCGAGGTCGGCCGTGCCTGCATCATCGCCACGATCCGGCCGGTCAGCGACACGATGCGCCAACTCGATCGTCTCCACCGCCACGAGCAGCGCCTGACCACGCTGCTCGAGCACCTGCCGATGGGCATCATCGGCTCGGCGGGCGGCGTGCGCGCCGACTTCGTCAACGTCGCGGCCGCCGAGGTGTTCTCGGTCGGGCCGGAGCTGCTGCTGGGCATGGGCTGGCTGCAGTTCATCCATCCCGACGACACCGACCATGCGGCCGGTGCCATCGAAGAGGTGCTCAACCGACGCCGGCCGGCGTTCGTCCCGGTGCGCGTCGTGCTGCCCGACGGTCGGCACCGGTGGGTCCACCTGCGGGTGGCACCGGTCGGCACCGGCGACGACATCGGGTTCGTGGCCAGCATCGAGGACGTCACCGAACAACGCGAGCTCGCCGAGGCCCTCGCCTACCAGTCCCACCACGATGTGCTCACCGGGCTGCTCAACCGGTCCATGGTGGAGGACGCGCTACGGGCCCACCTCGACGCCGCAGCGCACCGGGCCGCGCGCCCGGCCGTGCTGTTCATCGACCTCGACGACTTCAAGGACGTCAACGACACCCTCGGCCACCTGACGGGCGACCGGGTCCTGACCGCGATGGCCGACCGTATCTACGGCTGCATCGGTACCGACGGCGCCGTCGCGCGCTTCGGCGGCGACGAGTTCGTGGTCGTGCTGCCCCACGTCGCCTCGGCCGAGGCCGCGCTCGGCGTCGCCGGCCTGGTGCTGAGCCGCCTCGCCGACCGGCTCGACGTCGACGGGCAGGAGATCTACTGCACCGCCAGTGCCGGCGTGGCCTGGCTGGCCCCCGACGACGTGGTGGCGGCCAACGCCTCCGAGCTGCTGCGCCGCGCCGACCTGGCCCTCTACCAGGCCAAACGGCAGGGCAAGAACCAGGCGGTGTTGGCCTCCGACACCCTGCTGGCGACCGAGCGGCACCGCATGCGGATGACCCGGGCACTACGGCGGGCCGTGCACGACGACCTGCTCGACGTGCACTACCAGCCGATCGTCGACCTCGCCACCGACCGGATCGTCGGGTTCGAGGCCCTGGTGAGATGGACCGACCCCGAGCTCGGCCGGATCAGCCCCACGGTGTTCATCCCGACCGCCGAGGCCAACGGCCTCGTGGCGATGCTCGGCAAGAACGTGCTGCGACGGGCCCTGCACGAGCTGGCCACCTGGCGACGGCTGCCCGGCCACGAACGACTGTACGTGTCGGTGAACATGTCGATGGACGAACTGGACGAGCAGGCCATGGCCCGGCAGTTGGCCACGGCGCTCGGTCACGCCGACCTGCCGGCCAGCGCCCTGTACGTCGAGCTCACCGAGTCGACGCTGTTACGCCGCGAGACGACGACCATGGAACGACTCCACGCCATCCGCCGCCTCGGGGTGCGCCTGGCCATCGACGACTTCGGGACCGGCTACTCCAGCCTCGCCCGGCTTCGTCGTCTGCCGGTCGACCTGGTCAAGATCGACCGCGAGTTCGTCCGTGACCTCGGCGAGGACCCCCAGGCCACCGCCGTGGTGAGTGCCATCGCCAGCCTGGCAGGCTCGATGGGCCTGACCACCATCGCCGAAGGCATCGAGACCGAGACGCAGCTGGCGGAGATCCGTCGGGTGGCCGGTGGGTTCGGCCAGGGTTACCTGTTCTCCAAGCCCCTTCCGGCGGAGCTGGTGCCCGATCTGCTGCTCGGCCGACGCCAGCGCCATGCAGCCTGACCGGCACGCCTACCTGACCGAGGGCGCGACCCGGCCCGTGGTCCTGCGGTGAGGCCCCGGGCCGGCGATCGTCCACGGTCCGGGTGGACCGGGTGCGCTCAGGCGTAGGTCGAGCCCTTCATGGCGCCGATGTCCTGGCGCATCTCGACATTGACGCAGGCCGCCTTGCCCGACGCGAACGCCCGCTCGAGCGCCGGCCGGATCTGATCGGGCGTCGTGACGTACTCGCCGTGACCGCCCATCGCCTCGACGATCTTGTCGTAGCGGGTCATGTTCAGCCTGGTGGCCACGATGCGGTCGGTGCCGTAGACCGTCGACTGCGGGCGCAGCATCTGGCCCCACGCCGCATCGTTGCCGACTATGCCAACGATGGGCAGACCGAAGCGGATGGCGGTGTCGAACTCGAACCCGTTGAGGCCGAAGCTGCCGTCGCCATAGATGATCAGCACCCGGCGATCGGGATGCGCCAGCTGCGCGGCCAGACCGAAGGGCATGCCCACCCCGAGGGTGCCGAGCGGACCCGGGTCCATCCAGCCGCCGTTCTTCGGTACCCGCAGCACCTTGGACGCCTGGGCCACGATGTCGCCACCGTCGCCGATGACGATCATCTCGTCGTCGACGAAGTCGGCGATCTCCTTGCACAGCCGCAGTGGGTCGATGGGGACCTCGTCGGAGAGCAGCTCGGTGGCCAGCTTGGCCTCGGCGGCATCCTCGGCGACACGCAACCCGGCGGTGTACGCACCATGATCGAGGGTGACGCCGCGGGCGCTCAGCACATCGAGCAGCTGGGTCAGGTTGGCACCGAGGTTGCCCACCAGCCCGACGTCGGCGGGCCGGTTCTGACCGATGAGCGTCTCGTCGAGATCGAGCTGGATGATCTTCGTCGCCTCGGGAATGGCCCGGCCGAACTTCATACGGAAGTCGAGCACCGTACCGGCCAGTACGACCACGTCGGAGTCGCGCATGGCGGCGGCCCGGGTGCGGTTGAAGAACAGCGGGTGGTCCATGGGGATCAGGCCACGGGCCATGCCGTTGGTGTAGCAGGGGATACCGGTGGCCTCGACGAACTCGACGAGCTGCGGGCCGCCCTGGGACCACTTCAGCGAGGTACCCGCCATCACCAAGGGGCGCTGTGCCCCGGCCAGCAGATCGATCGCCTCCTCGGCTGCCGAGCGGGGCGCGCTGTGCGCGACGCGATAGTCACGGAAGCGAGGCATGACCGCCCGCTTCTCGTCGACCGTACCGGCCAGCACGTCCATCGGGATCTCGAGGAACGACGGACCGGGAATGCCCGAGAGGGCGTGACGGACGGCGAGTTCGACGTACTCCGCCACCCGATGGGTCTCGTAGCAGGAGTCGCTGTACTTGGTGATCGGCTTCATGAGGGCCACGTGGTCCATCTCCTGCAGCCCACCGCGGCGCAGGTTGTTGAACGGGGCCTGGCCGCCGAACACCACGATCGGGCTGTTGGCCCGCCAGGCGTTGGCCACGCCGGTGACGCCGTCGGTCACGCCGGGCCCGGCGGTGACGATGGCCACACCGACCTTGCCCGGGTGCAGACGGGCCCAGGCATCCGCGGCATGCACCGCCGCCTGCTCGTGCCGGACATCGATGACCTGGATGCCCTCGTCGAGGCAGCCGTCGTAGATCGCCATCACGTGACCGCCCGAGAGCGTGAACACGCACTCGACGCCCGCTGCCTTCAGTGCCTTCGCAACCAGTTGTCCCCCATGCATGACCTGACCCTAGCGGTCCCGGGCGGCACGAACGGTCCCTCGATCAGGGGCAGTGGCTGATGGCCAGCGTCAGGCGTTGATCCAGCAATGCGGTGGTGCCCAACGCCGCAGCACCCTGGGTTGTGGCGGCCTCGGCCAGTGCCTCGAGTTCCTCGGGGCGATGCTGTCCGAGGAAGTCAATTGCTGCGCAACGGGCCCGCTGATAGGACAGCCCGCGGTCGTGATGCAGTACACGGACGGTGTCCATCGCCAGGCGCGGGGCCAGTACCGTGCCCCTGGGCGAACTGCGCAACGGTGAGGGTGCGGAGACGCCGGGATCGCAGCCGACGACCACGAGTTGGTCCCCGACCAGGGTCACCTCGCGGCGGGCACCGGCCGCCGCCGCCACCCACCGCTCGAGCGCCGCACGCATCTCGGTCAGATCGGCGGGCCGATCGCCTCGGAACGCCAGCCGGACGCACGTCGTCTCCCCGATTCGGGTGACAATCACATGATCACCGCCCCACCCGTACGCGGCCCGCAACGCCGTGCCGGCATCGGTGACCTGGGCCAGCATGGCGTACCACGTCACCGGACCGAGGGTGCCCTCCCGCAGGACCACCGACCCCGGCTCCGCCGCCGGGATGGCCACCGGGAGGACCGCGCCGTTGCCGCGGTAGTGGCTCGGATCGAACAAGGCCTCCTCCGACAGCGGCGGATAGCTGAAGGCCCGGTCGACCGCCTTGGGGCCGTCGAGGTCGATGATGGTCTCGACCATCGGCTCGGCAAGCAGGTCCGCCGTCAACTCGACGAAGGACGCCGAGGCCCGCAGGGCCTCCTCCGACGCGATGAGTGTGAGGGAGGATGGCTCGTCCCCGCCGGATTGCTCCATACGGAAACGGCGCTCCGTACGACGAGCCTCGCCCTCGGCCAGGGCGTGGAACACCGAGGGTGCCGGAGCCTCGGCGGCGCCCACCATCAGGCCGGTGTACTGATCGCGCAGGGCGTAGGTCAACGCACGAACCATCGACGCGTTCCACTCCAGCCCGGGATCACCCTGCTCCACCGGAGCAAGCGCGACGATGCGCGCGGTGGCCGAGTCGTAGAACGACTGCGGCAGTTCATCCTCACCGTCGAGCGACGAGGGAGCATCGCCGCTGAACAGCCCCAGGGCCCGCAACTCCGACGCCCTCGTCGCTGCGCTCTGGCGGGCCTGGGCGTCAGATCCGCTCGAGCCGGCGCGCACCGCACGGCTCATCTGCTCCGGGGTCAGCAGGTCGACGTAGACCGGGAACCGGAAATCCTGGCCACGGTCGGCCTCGACGAAATAGGCCAGGTCGGCGAGCCTGGGGTCCCAATCCGCCGGGTGGTCCGGCCAGGCCGCCTTCTGCCGCTGCAGAACCTGCGACGCACCCATCCAGACCAACCCGAACACTGCGGTCGCCACCGCGACGAAGAACAGGAGCCGACCCCGGTGCGACTCCGGCGTCGAGGGGGACGGTGCCAGGACCGCCGGCGGCGGCGGAAGGCGGCTGAAGGAGCCCAGAGCCGGCGGCGGCAACAACAGCGGCGCCATGGACCCATCCGGGCGCGAGCTCACGGACTTGCGTGACGAGAGCGGTCGCCCGACGCGGCTCGACTTGGGGACTGCAACAGCCGGCAGGACCGGTGAAGAGGACATCGAGGTCGCCGGGAAGTCCCACCCGTCCCCCGTCACCGCATCCGCCTGGGGCGACTTGGGACGAAAGGGACTCTTCACACCCCTAGGAGTAGCAGAATGACCACACTTCGTATTCGGGACGATGGTCCTGGTCCCGGAGAGACCATCGAGCGCCCGATGGGGTCGCTACGGCCTACCGAGCGGGACGCACGATGCTCGGGACCGCAGTTCGGCGGGAAGGTGACGGCAGGCGCCGTCGGCTGGGAGAGTGGAAGCCATGACCGCCCCCACCGCCCATCCGGACCTGCTCGCTGAGGCCGTCGAGCTCGCCTGCAGCGCCGGCGACCTCACCCTCCGCTGGTTCGGCGGTGAGGACCTGCAGCTACAGACCAAGGCCGACGACACGCCGGTCACCATCGCCGATCGCGAAGCGGAACGATTGATCCGCACGGAGCTGGCCCGCCGCTATCCCCACGACGGGATCATCGGCGAGGAGGAGGGGGTCCGGGAGGGTGCCAGCGGCCGGCGCTGGGTGGTGGACCCCATCGACGGGACCTACGGGTTCGTCCACGGGGTCCCGCTCTACGCGACGTTGCTTGCCGTCCTGGACGATCACGGCCCCCTCGTCGGGGTCATCCACCTACCCGCCCTCGGCGAGACCGTCTACGCCGCGCGAGGCCTAGGCTGCTTCTGGCGGCGGGGCGGCCAACCACCGCGCCCCGCCCGGGTGAACGCCCATCGCACCCTCGCCGGTTCGGCCGTCATGACCAGCGGCGTCGGGCACTGGCGGCCGGGCCGGCTCGACCGGCTGCACGAGGCCCGTGCCAAGGTCCGTACCTGGGGCGACGGGTACGGCTACGCCCTGGTGGCAACCGGTCGGGTCGAGGCGATGGTCGATCCCGAGGTATCGGTGTGGGACCTCGCGCCGCTACCGGTGATCCTGGCCGAGGCGGGCGGCCGGTTCAGCACCGTGGACGGTCGGGACGACCTCTGGGGTGGCAGCGGCGTGGCCAGCAACGGGCACATCCACGACGCCTTGCTCGCCACCCTGGCCTGAGCGAACGGGCCGAACATCGATCCACCGCCGCACGGGTGAGGGGCCACAACGGGAGCTACCGTGACCCCCATCCCCACCGACGGCACCGTTACAAGGTCCTGGGGAAGAAGACAGGCCCAGCAACGATGACGAGCCCGGAGATGACGACAAGCATGGATACGCACACCTTGTTGACCTGGGTCCGCGTCGACGGCGCACTTCTGGGGGCCACCTCGCCCGACGCGCTGGGGCTGGCCGTGCCGAGCTGCCCGGCGTGGACCGTCGCCGAGCTGATCGGTCACACCGGATGGGTCCATCGGTGGGTGACTGCCACCCTGCTGGCCGGGCCCGACAACCCGCCGAGCCCGAAATCAATCGACAAGGCCCCCGCCGACGGGTCGGTCCTCGCCTGGTACGTCGAGTCGCTCGGCGAGCTGCTCGACGCCTTCGGCCGCATCGACCTCGACCAGGCCTTCAAGACCTTCATCGGCCCTCGCCCCGGCCAGTGGTGGGTGCGGCGGATGGCCCATGAGACCTCCGTCCACCGCTGGGACGCACAGCACGCCGTCGGCTCGACCACCCCGATCGACGCCGCGCTGGCCGTCGACGGCGTCGACGAAGCGCTCGATACCTATGTCGCCCGTCGCTTCGACGCCGAGCGGTTCGGATCGGCCGGCCAGACGTTGCACCTGCACGCCACCGACGCCGAGGGCGAATGGATGTTGACCATGCAGCCCGATGGGATCGTGACCGCCCACGGCCACGGCAAGGGCGATACGGCGGTCCGGGGTCGGGCCGAGGACCTGCTGCTGTTCGTGATGGGCCGCCGTGCCGCGGCAGACCTCGAGGTCTTCGGCGACACCGACCTGCCGTCACGGTGGCAGGCAGCAGCCACCTTCTGACGCCCGGGAGGGCCGATCAGGCCGCACCCTCGAAGACCGAGGCCACCACGCCCAGCGATGCCAGCGCCGTCAGGGTCGCGGTCGGGTCGACCACCTCGGCCAGGCCGTAAGCCCGGCCGGAGGGCAACGTGCCGTCGAGCAACCCTCCAGCCACGACCGCCGCCAGGCTGCCCGCCACCCGGGCAGGGTGATCGGCCGCGCCGTACACCACGACCTCGACGACGCCGTTGCGTTCCCCCCACATCTCCACGCGAAGGCCACCCGGTCCGCCGTCGGGGTGAGGAGGTCGAAGCATCGGCAGCCAACCGGTCAACCGGTCACGGCGGGTCGCGGCCACCCGCGCCGACACCCTCCGGCTGCCCGCGAACGCCCGCTGCAGGAGGAACGGCTCGGCCAACGCGGCCCGATAGCAGTCCAGCGCACCGATCGGTTCGGGGAACCACGCCAGCCGGCGACCGGAACCGCCCTGCAGTCGCAGCCACCGGCCGTCACGCCACTCCCAACTCGAGTCGTACAGACTCCGATGGTGCTGCCGTGCACAATCGGGCCCGCCCGTGCCGGACTTGGCCACCGTGATCTCGTGAACCTCGTCGAACAGCGCTGCGGCATGCCGGGCCAGTACACAGCTCAAGCCGGGCGAGAACCCCGCGCCGGTCACGACCGCCCGGTCGGCTGAACGTGCCCTACCGTCGAGGGCGAGCAGCGTCCGGACATCGGCGATCGAGTCGCCGATGGACACCACATGTGCGCCGCGACCCAGGGCGGTTTCCGCCAGCGTGCGGTGCAACCCGGTGGGTACGCACAACAGCACGATCTCCGGCGGCTCGCCGAGCGCCGTCAGCGACTCGGCCACCGTGGCATCCTCACCGAGGATGGCAGCCATGGCGATCGCCTTGTCCCGGTCACGGTCGATCAGGGCGAGTGCCACCCCTGGCCGGAGCCGCCGCAGGGCGTGAGCTGCGTGGGCACCGGAATTGCCCACCCCGACTACGGCGACAACCACGAGACTCACCTCCTTCGGATACCGCCGGGGGCCGCCCGGCCTCGGCCGTCAGCGAGTCGTCGCACCGGCACGGCCTACCGCAAGAACGGGCCGGACAACCGGCGCCAGCCCCCGTGGCGACGGGCTACCGGCGGCGGCTTGGTGAACCGGATCGCCCCTGCCGTGCCCGCGGCGATCATCAAGGCGAACCCGATTCGCCGAAACAGGCCGATCATCGTGTGGGGCTAGCTGGAATCGAACCAGCGACCTCACCCTTATCAGGGGTGCGCTCTAACCGACTGAGCTATAGCCCCGGGCTCACACCACCGAGAACGGCAGCGTGCGGGCAGGCGATTGTAGGCACAGCCAACCGGGTGCAATCCAGCCGGATGATCACCGCGATCAGCGGCGGCGGCGGCGGGTTGGAACCGGGCGGGCGCTCTCCAACTCGACAACGGACACGCGGATACCACCGGTGAGGTCGCTGATCAGGTTGAACAGGAGCCCGCCGACCACGGTGAGCAGGGTGAGCACCAACACCCCCACCATGCCGCCGAGGACCCCGATACGGAAGATCTGGCGTCCCTCGAGCTGGAAGTTCTCGAGCAGGAAGATCTGTCCGACGAAGCCCTCGATACTGCTGACCGCCCCGCTCTTCTGCAGCATCGCCCACAGCAGCACCCCGGCGATCACCCCGACGATGAGCATGCAGGTGTAGAAGAACAGCGCGACCTTGAGCAGCGAATAGAGCTCGATGTGACGGACGAGCCGCCCGACCTTGCGTGCCTGAAGCCGTCGCGCAGCCCGCACCTGGCTCCGCAGCGGCGCGTCCACGAAACCCGCGGTCACCGGCTCGGTCACCAAAGGCACCGCCGCGGCCGCGGGTACCACCGCCACGCTCATGGCCACGGCGACCGGAACCGAATCGGTGTGCGCGTCGTCGAGCAGATCGTCGATGACCAGTTCGCGCGTCGCCGGCTCGGCAGCCGCTGCAGGATCGGTCTCGTCGCGCACCGCGTCACGCAGCCCGATCGCCTCCTCGCCGGCTGGGTCGAGGACCGCAGCAGCCAACTCATCGGCAGCATCCACGACCGCTGCAGCCATATCGCCCGTCGCGCCCGACACGTCTGCGTCGAGGTCCTCGGCACCGGCCGGAACATCCAACACCACGACGTCGGCACCGGCCGGAACATCCTCGGCTTGCGCACGATCGACCGGGTTGTTCTTCGTGGTCACGTCGCCGTCCACCTCTGCGCGCTCGGCCGCCAAGGTGGCCATCCCCACCCCCGGCGCGGCCGCACCCGGGTAGCCCACGGAGGATAAGCCCCCCGAACGGGACGGCCCAGACCCCTCCGACACAGCATCGGCTGCAGCGCCGGTGGTTTCGGTCACCCCGTTAGTTTACGGGACCGAACTGCCCGGGTCCGGATCCAAGGCGCGCAACGACCGTGCGGACCACTCCGGGAGAGCCGATCGCGGACCTCCGGCAACGAGCGCAGCCGTGCTGGTCGCTCGATGGCCGGCCCGGATCACCGTAAGCCGAGCCCACCCGGGCTCCAACTGCACCGCCAGCACCACGGCTCCGTTGGCCGCCGCCACGGAGTCCGCGGCCGGTGCGCCACCCACCAGCGCAGCCAACACCGCGGCATCGGCCGCCGCGTCGACCTCGGCCCGTCCCACCACGTCTACCGCGAGCCTGGCCAGGCCCAGCAACACCGCCACCGCCACGGACATGGCGGTCAGCGCAGCCAGGGTGACCTGCCCACGGTCGGTTCCTCGTGCACCGCCCGGTCGCCCGAGACGACCTCGGCGCAACGCTCGAGCACGCCACCCACCGCGGTACCACCAGCCGCGACGTCGACCCCACCCTCGGACAACCTGACACCGCATGACCACACCAGCCCGGCTCGACCAGGTCTCGGACGGGGAAGTCGGACGGGAACCGCGGACGCAGCACGATCGAACAGCGAACGGCGACACCGTCGGGCGGGAAAGCCGTCCGACGGTGGATCGCCACGGCTACTCGTCGCGAGCAGGCTCGGCGGGTTCACCTTCGGTGGCCTCCGTCGCCGAGGCGATCGCGCCGCCATACTGCTCCGGTTCGCCGTCCGATAGCCCCTCGCCGTCCGAGCTGTCCTCGACCTGCAGCACCAGTGCCACCGCCGCGACGTGCTCGTCGTCACCGACGTTCATGATCCGCACGCCTGTGGCGTCGCGGCTCTGCAGCGAGATCTCCGCGACCGAGGTCCGGATGGTCACCCCGCCGGAAGAGACCAGCAGGATGTCGTCGTCGGCCCCGACCATCATCGCAGAGGCGACACCACCGCGCTGCTCAGTCGTTCGGATCCCGCGCACGCCTTGGTTGCCGCGCCCGATACGCCGGAACTCCTCGATCGCCGTCCGCTTGCCGTAGCCGGCATTGGTCACGATGAACAGGTCGGCACCGCTGCGGACCACATCGCAGGACACGACCTCGTCGCCACTGCGCAAGCGCATCCCGCGGACACCAGCCGCGGCGCGTCCCATCGGTCGGACCTCGTCCTCGTTGAATCGGATCGCCTGGCCGGACCGGCTCACGATCACGATGTCGTCCTCACCGTTGGTGGGAATGACCCGGACCAGCTCGTCGCCCTCGCGCAGATCGACAGCGATGATGCCGCGACGCAGCGAGGAGTCGTACTCGGTGAACCGGGTCTTCTTGACCGTGCCGTTGCGGGTCGCGAAGAACAGATACCGGTTGGTCTCGTAGTCGCGGGTGTCGATCACCGCCTGGACGTGCTCGCCCGCCTGCAGCTCCAGCAGGTTGACGATCGGGATCCCCCTGGCCATCCGTTCCCGCTCGGGTACCTCGTGGGCCCGCAGTCGGTACACCCGCCCGATGTTGGTGAAGAACAGCAGGTAGGCATGGGCCGAGGTGTGCAGGATGGTCGTAACGACGTCCTCGTCGCGGAGCCGGGTTCCGGAGATGCCCCGTCCACCGCGGCCCTGGGTACGGAACACCTGGGCCTCGACGGACTTGATGTACCCGGCGCCGGTCATCGTGACCACAAGTTCCTTGTCGTCGACGAGGTCCTCGATGGCCATCTCGCCAGGGTCGGCCACCAGGCGGGCCCTGCGTGGGGTGGCAAACTCGCTGCGGATCGCCGCCAGCTCGTCCTTGATGACCGCGCGCAGCTTCGAGTCGTCGGCGAGGATCGCCTCGAGCCCGCCGATCTCGATCCGCTTCTGGGCCAACTCGGCCTCGAGATCGGCCCTGGACAGCCGGGTCAACTGCGCCAGGCGCAGATCGAGGATGTCCTCGGACTGGATCTCGCTGAAGCCGAAGGGATCGGCCTGCAGGGCCGACCGCGCCGAGGCACGATCCTCCGAGCCACGGATCAGCGTGATGATCGCATCGATCATGTCGAGGGCCCGAATGCGGCCCTCGAGGATGTGTGCCCGGGCCCGGGCCTTGTCGAGTCGGTACTGGCTCCGGCGGCGGATGACCTCGATCTGGTGGGCCACGTACGCCTGGAGCATCGACGCCAGGTTGAGGGTCCGGGGCACGCCGTCGACCAGCGCCACCATGTTCACCCCGAAGCTGGTCTGCAGCTGGGTGTGCTTGTAGAGGTTGTTGAGCACCACGTTCGGGTTCGCGTCGCGCTTCAACTCGATGACGAGCCGGGTGTTGACGCCCGAGGACTCGTCGTTGATGTCGCGGATACCGTCGAGCTCGCGGGCGTCGACCAGTTCCTTGATGCGCACGGCGATGGCACCGGCGGAGGTCTGGTACGGCAACGCGGTCACGGTGATCTGCATGCCGCGACGGGTCTCCTCGATCTCGCAGTCGGCCCGCATGCGGACCGATCCGCGACCCGTCCGGTAGGCGTCGAGGATGCCGGATCGACCGAGGATCTGCGCCCCGGTGGGGAAGTCGGGACCCTTGACGAACTGCATCAGATCATCGGGGGTGGCCTCCGGATGATCGATCAGGTGCACGGTGGCGTCGATGACCTCGCCGAGATTGTGCGGCGGGATGTTGGTGGCCATACCGACGGCGATGCCCTGGCTGCCGTTGACCAGCAGGTTCGGGAACCGGGCCGGCAACACGACGGGCTCGGCGTCCTTGCCGTCGTAGTTGGGACTCAGATCGACGGTGTTCTCATCGATGCCGTCGAGCAACCGCATGGCCAGCGGCGAGAGCCGACATTCGGTGTAACGGGCCGCAGCCGCACCGAACTCCGGCGAGCCGTAGTTGCCGTGGAAGTCGATGAGCGGGTCCCGCAACGAGAACGGCTGCGCCATGCGCACCAGGGCGTCGTAGATGGCCGAGTCGCCGTGGGGGTGGAACTTCGCCATCACGTCGCCGACGACACGAGCGCACTTCACATGACCACGGTTGGGAGTGAAGCCCTCGCTGATCATGCTCCACAGGATCCGGCGGTGGACCGGTTTCAGGCCGTCCCGGGCATCGGGCAGCGCCCGGGACATGATCACCGACATGGCGTACTCCAGGAAGGAGCGCTCCATCTCGTCCTGGATCTCGATGAGCTGTACGGCGACACGTCCGCCGTTGTCGCCGGCATCGGCCCCAGCCGCAACTGCGTCGTCGTTCGGCTCGTCGGAGGGGGGTACGTCAGTCATCAGATATCCAGGAACCGGACGTCTTTGGCATTGGTCACGATGAAGCTCTTCCGTTGCTCCACGTCATCGCCCATCAACACCGAGGTGATCTCGTCAGCGATCGCAGCCTGCTCGACGTTCACCTGCAACAACGTGCGTCGTTCGGGATCCATCGTGGTCTCCCGCAGTTCTTCCCAGTCCATCTCGCCCAAACCCTTCAGGCGCTGGAACTCCGGCTGCTTGCGCCCGGCGGCGAGTTGGTCCCGTTCGAACGCCACTCGGGCCACGTCGTCCTTGAGATACACCTTCGACTTGCCCACCTCGGTCGAATACAACGGTGGCTGGGCGATGTAGACGTAGCCGTTTTCCACCAGTGGTCGCATCTGGCGGAAGAAGAACGTCAACAACAAGGTACGGATGTGACTGCCGTCGACATCGGCGTCGGCCAGGATGATCACCTTGTGGTAGCGAGCCTTGGTGATGTCGAACTCTTCACCGAGGTTCGCCCCGATCGCGGTGATCAGGGTCTGGATCTCGGTGTTGCGCAGCATCTTGTCGATACGCGCACGCTCGACGTTGAGGATCTTGCCGCGAATGGGAAGAATGGCCTGCGTCCGAGGATCTCGGGCGCGCACTGCGGAACCGCCGGCCGAGTCCCCCTCGACGATGAACAACTCCGATTCTTCGGGGTTGCGGCTGTTGCAGTCCTTGAGCTTGTCGGGCATGCCCGCGCCCTCGAGCGCCGACTTGCGGCGAATGGCGTTGCGCGCTTCCCGCGCCGCAAGCCGGGCCCGTGAGGCCCCGATGGCCTTGGCCACCGCCGCCTTCGCCTCGGCCGGGTGCTCCTCGAGCCACTGCGCCAACTTGTCGTTGGTGGAGCGTTCTACGAGTGACCGCATCGAGACGTTGCCCAGCTTGCCCTTGGTCTGACCCTCGAACTGCGGGTCGCGCAACCGCACGCTGATGATCGCCGCGAGGCCCTCGCGGATGTCCTCACCCTGGAGATTGTCGTCCTTCTCCTTCAGAAGGTTCTTCTCACGCGCATACCGATTGATGGCATTGGTGAGGGACTTCTTGAAGCCTTCCTCGTGCATGCCGCCCTCGATGGTGGCGATGCCGTTGGCGAAGGAGTGCATCCCATCGGTCTGATAGGTCGTGTTCCACTGGAACGCGATCTCGACCTCCTGGTCCTCCTCGGTAGCCGCGAAATAGCCGACGGTGGGGAACAGCGGCTCTTTCGCCTCGTTGAGGTGTGAGACGAAATCGATGATCCCGCCCTCGAACAGGAATCGCACCGGACCGTCAACGGAGGTGTCCTCGCCCGGGCGCTCGTCGATGAAGGTGATCTCGAGGCCACGATTGAGATACGCCATCATCTGGAAACGATCGAGCAGGGTCTGGGCACGGAACTCGATCTGGTCGAAGATCGCCGGATCGGGCCAGAACCGCACGGTGGTCCCCGTACGCCCGGCGGGCGCCTCGCCCATCACCGCGAGCCGGTCCTGCAGGTTGCCACCGTCGCGGAAGGTCATGCGATGGCGCTTGCCGTCACGATCGATCTCGACCTCGACCCAGGTCGACAACGCATTGACAACGGACACGCCCACCCCGTGGAGGCCGCCGGAGACCTTATAGCCACTCCCGCCGAACTTACCGCCGGCATGCAGCACAGTCAGCACCACCTCGGCAGCGGAGAGCTCCGGGTACTGGGGGTGACGATCGACGGGGATGCCCCGCCCGTTGTCGATGACCTCGCAACCACCGTCGGGGAGCAGACGCACGTCGATACGCGTGGCATGACCGGCCATGGCCTCGTCGACGGAGTTATCCACAACCTCGTAGACGAGGTGGTGCAAACCAGCCGGTCCGGTCGAGCCGATGTACATGCCCGGACGTTTCCGAACCGCTTCGAGCCCCTCGAGAACCTGGATGTCTCCCGCGTCGTAGGTCAAGCGGCCTCTCTTGCTCTCTGTGCTCGGCGCATCGGTCGCCGTGCGCTGATTACACCTTCGCCGGACGACCTCCGCCGCGGCGGCGGACCCGACGTGTCGAGGCGTTTGCCTCGTAGCTGGGCGAACCCACCGCCAGCCGGGCTAGCAACAGGGCTCCACGACGGCCGAAACGGCTGTTGAGGGCTGCTGCTCGTCGACCGCTCGAGCCGTGATCTGCGCTGTCATCCTACCAGCGCCGGCCGGCCGAACCTGGGTAGCGGGAGCCACCCCTCACGGTGATGCCCGCACCGCCGTCACCGGGTACGAACACGGATCACCAACCGTTCGAACCGCACCCCGGTCTCCTCCGCCAGACGATCGAGCAATCCGGCCTCGAGCCACCGCAACTGGGTAGCCCAGGCCGGGTCCTCGACGGCCACGACCAGGGTCGAACCGTCGCTGGCGACAGCGCGGGCATTGGCCGCGATGGTCGGGCCGACAAGTCGCTCCCAGTCCGCGATCACCCCGACCGCGCTGGTCTTGGGGCCCCAGCCGAGGTGCCGCACCAACTGTTCCAGCGAGGTTCCGATCGCCTGCGGCGGCGGCCCGATCGTTTCACCCTCCTCCTCACTCGCCCGACGTGGGATCCGATGGGGTGACCGACGCCGCTGGGCCCGCTCCTCGTCGCTCATCCGGCCACCCGACGGATCTGTCCCTCGCCGATCTCATGGACGATGTCGGCCACGGCCGTGCGTGGCAGCCGGTCGGCCGAACTCAAAACGGTCTGCCCTACCGGGAGGTTGGCGATAAGCGCATCGCATCGTTGCGGATCGAGCTCGGAGAACACGTCGTCGAGCAGGAGCAGCGGTGGCCGGCCGATCCGCTCGGTGAGTAGACGATGGCCACCCAACTTGAGGGCCAAGGCGAAGCTGCGCTGCTCACCCTGGGATCCGTGGGTACGTGCCGCGCTGCCCCGTAACAACAGCTCCAACTCGTCGCGGTGGGGTCCCGCCGTGGTCACCCCACGGCGCACGTCCTCCTTTCGGTTCTGGACTAGGGCGGACGCTGCGGTTCCCGGCGTGATCGTCGGCCGGTACCGGATCTCGACGGTCACGTCCGCGCCGGCCAACGCCCGGTAGGCCGCCGCCACCTCCGGTTCGAGCGCCGTCACCGCGTCGAAGCGAGCCTGCATCACCGCCTCCGCCGCCGGCGCCATCTTGGCGTCCCAGACGTCGAGGGTGAGGGCGGCGCCGTCATCGAGGCGTCCGGAACACTGCTTGAGCAGGGCATTTCGTTGACGAAGCACGCGATCAAATGTGTTCAGCAGCCCGTCAGCTCGCGGATCGAGGGCCACGATCAGCTCGTCGAGCAGCGTCCTGCGGAGCTGGGGGCCCTCTTTCACAATGGCGAGATCGTCAGGGGCGAACACCGTGACCTGCAACACGCCTAAGGCCTCCCGCGGGCGGTTGAGAGGCTGTCCGTTCAGTTGGAGCCGGTTTCGACCGGCCCGGTTGATCTCGGCCTCGAGCAGCACCTCGCGGTCACCGCGGCGCAAGCCGTCGGCCCGGAGGTGCGCCGACGGTTGATCGTCACGGATCATGACCTCGGTGGTCGGTGCCCGGAACGACCGAAACGTCGCCAGGTAGGCAATAGCTTCGAGGACATTGGTCTTGCCCTGCCCGTTGCGGCCCACCAACGCCGTCAGGCCCGGGGCGAAGTCCAGCTCCGCGTGCTCGTAGCTTCGGAACTGGTGCAGGCTCAGCCGCTGTAGGTGCACGGTTCGCCACGTCCCTTGGCCATCACGCTCCCTACCGACCCCTGGCCGGCATTCAGGAGACTCGGACCGGCATCAGCAGGTAGAAGAAGTCCTCGTTGCCGACACCGCGCAGCACCGCAGGGTTGCGCGCATCAAGGCTTTCCAGCACGACCTCGTCGGCGCTGATCGCCTCGAGCCCGGCCATCAGGTAGTCCGGGTTGAATGCCACGGTCAGCTCGGCACCGACGTAGCTCGCATCAACCGACTCGTGGGCCTGGCCGACGTCTTGCGTCATGGCCAGCAATTCGAGGCAATCGGCCTTCTGGACCAGCCGAATCGGCGTGGACTCACGGGCCAGGAGACGAACCCGGCGGACGGCGTCCAACAGCACCTCGCGGCCGACCGTGAGCCGGTTGGGATGATTCCGCGGGATCAGGGTCCGGTAGTTCGGGAAGGAACCTTCGATCAGACGCGTGGTCAACCGACTCCGGCCACACTCGAAGGAGGCCTCCCGTTCCCCCAGGCGCAGATCGACGGTGCCGGCACCGGTCAACAACCGGGTCAGCTCCGCCAGCGCCCGCGATGGCAACAGCACCTCCTGGCCTTCGGCCAGCACCGGAGCATCCACCAGGTCGCGAACAGCCAGGCGATACGAGTCCGTGGCCACCAGACGCAATCCGCCCGCTTCCGCTGCCATGTGGACCCCGGTCAACACCGGCCTCGAATCATCTGACGACGCCGCAGGCACAACCTGTCGCAGAGCCTGCGCGAGTGACCTGGCATCGACGGAAAGCGCCACGACGTCGATGGCAGGCGAACGTGGGAAGTCGTCCGCCGGGATCAAACGAAGCGTGAAGTTCGACCGGCCCGAGCTCACTTGGGCCTGATCGTCGATGATCTCGACCACCACCGCTCCGGCATCGAGCGCACGCACGATGTCCACGAAGAGCCGCGCCGGAATGACCGCGACACCGTCGTGGATTCCTGCAACTTCGACTTCGACCGAGATGGACAGCTCGAGATCGGTGGCACTCAGACGGAGGAGATCTCCGACGAGCTCGGTGCGGATGCCCGAGAGCACCGGAAGGGCACCGCCCCGTGAATTCACCGCTCGACCGGCCGTGGCCAACGCGTCGACGAGAACGTCCCGTTCGCATCGGAACTTCATCCCGCTGTCCCTTCCCGATTCAGATAAGGGAATCGATGTGTATACGGATAGTCCTTGTAATAAGGCCTGGGGATTGTGGACAACCGATGATTTCCCCAGGTCAGATGCGGTTTGATTGTGCGACGGTCATCCACCGTCATACACAGGCCGACGGGTTGTCCCTGTGGGCGCTGTGGATGGTCCGAACGTCGTCCACGGCGCGTCCCCAAGTTCGGGGAGAGGTTATCCACAGAAAGAACCACAACATGTGGGTGGGACTCGTGCCACGAAGCGTGGTGGGAGGCTAGGGACTGGGTCATCGTCCCCCGCCGTCACGGAGCGCGGTGATGAGTTCGGTCACCTGGTCGTAGGTCTGGCGACGCTCCTGCATCTGGGTGCTGATCTTGTCCACGGCATGGATGACGGTCGTGTGATCGCGGCCGCCGAACTCGCGGGCGATGGCGGGATAGGACAGATCGGTCAGCATGCGCATGACGTACATCGCCACCTGACGGGCCCCCACGAGCGGCCGTCGCCGGCTCTTGCCCTTGATCTCTTCGAGGGAGAAAGCAAAGCGGGTGCAGGTCATCTCCAGGATGAGATCGGGGGTGATGATCCGGGGCCCCTTGTCCCGGAGCGAGTCCGCGAGTACCCGCTCGGCCAACTCCGCCGACAACGGCTCGCGGTTGAGGCTGGCGTACGCCGCGACGCGGATCAATGCGCCCTCGAGTTCACGGATGTTGTTGGTGATGTTGGAGGCGATGAACTCGAGCACGTCAGGGTTGATCGGCCCGGCCGCCTGCTCGGCCTTCTTGCGCAGGATCGCCAACCGGGTCTCGAGATCGGGGGGCTGGATGTCGGTGATCAGCCCCATCTTGAACCGGCTCCGTAGCCGATCTTCGAGCGTTGAGATCGCATCAGGCGGTCGATCGGAGCTCAGCACGATCTGACGGTTGGCCTCGTAGAGCTCATTGAAGGTGTGGAAGAACTCCTCCTGGAGTCCTTCCTTGCCCTCCATGAACTGGATGTCGTCGACGAGCAGGACGTCCATCTCTCGGTAGTGACGCTTGAACTCCTGGGGGGTACCGGAGCGGATGGCGTCGACGTACTGGTTCAGGAAGGTCTCGGTCGAGACGTAGCGGACTCGGTAGTTCCGGTAGTTCTCCCGCACGTAGTGGGCGATGGCTTGCAACAGGTGGGTCTTGCCGAGTCCCGCGTCGCCGTAGATGAAAAGCGGGTTGTAGAAGCGGGCGGGTAGTTCGGCCACCGAAAGGGCCGCAGCCTGGGCGAATCGATTCGAGCTGCCGGTGACGAACGCCTCGAAGGTGTATCGGGGATTGACCCCGTCGTCACCTGCGCCGCGCTCGGCGGCCGGCTCGCGAACCGACGGTGCTGGCTGGGGTGCGCTGCGAGTGCCCACCCATGTCCCGACCGGGGTGTGGTCATGTGGTTCGACGGGATCGGGGTTCGCCTGGCTGACCTGGACGACGATCTCGACGCCGGGCCAGCCCGAGGTGTTGAGCGCGTCGTTCACGAGTGACCGGAATCGACCCTCGAAGCGCTCCTTGACGAGCGAGTTCGGTACCCCGAGACGGAGGTGACGGCCATCGAAGTCGAGTGGAGTCACCAGGTTGAACGTGGTTTGCCAGACTGCTTCGGAGACCTCGTTGCGCAGCGAGGCGGCCGAGGCATCCCACAGGGCACGAGCTTCGGTCATCGTGACGCCTCGTTGTTCGAGTAGCTCGTGCTCGGCAAGGCGTTCTCCGCAGTCAGCTCGGTTCCACAGGGCCACCCACAGGTGTGGAGGAACAGCAAGTTGACCGTGCCCGGTCGGTTCCGCCTGTCGAGAGTTCCAGTGGCTCGCCCGTCGATCGATAGCTTGCACCGTTCGACCCGAGCGGCAGGCAAACTACCACCGCCTCTCCGGTTGTGCACGAGCGAGGTGGCTCCGGTTGCCGCACTGGACGGCGACACTCTAGGCTTACCCGTCGTAAGTTGCGCGCCTCCGGTGCGCGCACGTATTCCCTGGTCGGCGCTCTCCGGCGTCGGTGCATCGGCCTCGACGCCGAGTGGGTCCGGGGATCGAGAGGACGAGGCAGACCATGAAGAGGACCTTCCAGCCCAACAATCGTCGTCGGGCGAAGAAGCACGGCTTCCGCATCCGGATGGCGACCCGATCGGGCCGTGCGGTCCTCCGGGCGCGTCGTCGCCAGGGCCGCGCTCGTCTGTCGGCTTGATCGACGGGATCCGGGACCGGGCGACTTTCGCCGGCTTCGGGCGGGGGCATCGTGCCTCCTGTGGACCACTGCGCCTGCGTTTTGTCCGGTCCGTCGGCACCTCTGCCCAGAGCGGACATGCAAGAGTGGCCTATGCGATCAACCGCAAGGTCGGCTCGGCAGTCGTCAGGAACCGGATTCGCCGACGGTTGCGAGCTGCGCTCGTTGAACTCGACCGTGTCGGTCCTGAGGCACTCCCGAATGGCGCCTACTTGTTCTCGGCGGCGGCCGGCATCGCCGAGCTGCCCTTCTCCGAGGTTGAGCGCCTCGTTGCCTGCGTGGTCGAGCAGGCCTGTGGTCGTGGGTGAACCGACGCCACGGCCTTCCCTGGTCGCCCGAGCTCTGATCGGTCTGGTGGAGGGATATCAGACGGTGTTCTCCTGGCGACCGTCCCCGTGTCGGTATGTCCCTTCCTGCTCGTCCTACATGCTCGAAGCGCTTGAGGTGCACGGCACCATGCGGGGAGGATGGCTCGGCACCCGCCGGCTTCTCCGTTGTCATCCTTGGGGGCCTCACGGCGAGGACCCTGTTCCCAAGCGGAAGGTTCGCTAGATGTTCAACGGCTTGTTCGAAGGGTTGGCCTGGGTTCTGGCCTTCTTTTTCGACCTCACCCATTCCTATGGGTTGTCCATCATCCTGCTGACCATCACGGTGATGGCGGTGGTGACTCCCCTGACGCTCAAGGGCACCAAATCAATGATGGCGATGCAGCGGCTGCAGCCGGAGATGCGCCGTCTCCAGCAGGAGTACCGGGACGACCGGCAGAAACTCAACGAGGAGATGCTCAAGTTCTACAAGGAGAACGACATCAACCCGATGGGTAGCTGTTTACCGCTGCTCATCCAGATGCCGATCTTCCTGGTGCTCTTCCGGGTGGTCAAGGGCCTCACCCACCTCGGTCCCGACGGCACCTTCGATCCGCTTTACCTCTCCCCCAGCACGGCGCTTTACCGGTCACTCAAGGGTTCCACCCAGATGATGTTCTTGGGTCTCGACCTCGAGAAGACGCCCCTGAACGTGCTGAAGACCGAGGGTTTCATCCACGCCCTTCCCTATCTGGTGCTGATCGGGCTCTGGGTGAGCACGTCTTACCTTCAGCAACGCCAGGTGTCGGGCCGCAACCCGGAATCGATGAACCCCCAGCAGCGGATGATGATGCGGGTCATTCCCATCTTCTCGCTGACCGCAGTGATGTTCCCGGCGGCCCTGAGCATTTACTGGGTGACGTCGAACCTGTGTCGGGTGGCGACTCAGGGCTACATCTCACAGAAGTATTACCAGATGGGTTGGCTCGGCTTCGGTGGTAAGCCGGCCGAAGGTGAGACCACGGTGATCGATGTCAAGGCCAAGCCGACCAAGGCTGTCGGTGATGGCAACAAGAACGCCGCGGCCAACAAGGACGGTGGACCGGCCAAGCCGGCGAGTGGCCGGGTCACCCCGGCAAAGGGCAAGTCCTCGAACACGAAGCACCCCGGCATGTCCCCAGGGCGACGGAAGAACTCCTCCCCAGCTAATGGTGACAACAAGCGCCGTCGGGTGCCGAATGGTCCCACCAGCGGGCCGGCTTCCCCCGTGGAGCAGCCCGGAACTTCGCGCAAGAAGTGGAGGTCATGAGTTATGGAGTGGGTTGAAGTAACGGGCAAGACCTTGGCTGAGGCCAAGGACAAGGCACTCGACTATCTCGGTGTCGACGAGGCTCAAGCCGAGTTCGACGTGCTCGAGGAGCCGAGGGTTGGGCTGTTCCGACGGGTCAAAGGCGAGGCTCGGGTCAGGGCCCGGATCAAGCCGGCGCAACCGAGGCCGAAAGCCGAGCGGCGCGATCGCAAGCGCCGTAATTCCAGCGAGGGGGGCCGTGGCGAAGGTCGTTCCAACGACGCGACCGTTGGGGGTGAGAAGTCATCGGGAGAACGCGGTGACCGGAACGGAAAAGGCCGCACCCGGACACCCGCCGCCGAACGATCCACCCGTTCGAAACCCGGCGCGGATGCTGCGTCCGGGGAGACGTACCCCCGATCACCGGCATCGGTCTCTACCGGAAGTCACCCTGAACCATCCGCCGCTCCGAACGAGCGAGCGAACCGAGAGGAACCGTTGAGCGCCATGTCCGAGGAAGACCGTAACGCCGCGCCCGCCGATGACGGACGTCAAACAGAGCATGCCGTCGAGTTCCTGACCGGTTTGGTCGAGGCATTCGGCCTCGAGGCGGCCGTGAGCTCGGCAACGGTGGACGAGAACTACGACGAGGTGCGTATCACCGGCAAGGATCTCGGGATTCTGATCGGGCCACGGGCCGGTGCCTTGGATTCAGTCCAGGAGCTCGCCCGGGTGGTGGCGCAGCGTCGTAGCGGTGGTCGAGGCGAGAGCCGACTACGGGTGGACATCGCCGGGTATCGCCAGCGGCGCCGCGAGGCACTCGAGCGCTTTGCTCTGAAACTTGCCGAGGAGGTGCGCGAGTCGGGCCAGGTGAAGGCACTCGAGCCGATGAATTCGGCGGACCGCAAGGTCGTTCACGATGTGGTCGGCACCCTCGATGGGGTGTCGACGTTGTCCGAAGGCGAGGACCCCCGTCGTCGGGTGGTCATCGTCCCTAGTTCGTGAGTGGGCAACCGTCGATGCTCGACCCTGCTGTCGAGCGGACCCTGATCGAGGTACTCGAGGAATCCCGAGCACTCGGCTTTCTCGGCCCTGCCCCGGTGCTCGGTCACATCGAGCATGCCCTCGACCTCGCACAACTCATCGGTTCATCTGTACCCGCCAGAGCCCTCGACCTGGGCTCTGGCGGTGGTGTTCCTGGCCTGGTTCTACTCGTCGCACTCCCCCAGGTCCGCATGGTCCTTCTCGACGCGCAGCGACGACGTACGGCATTCCTGGAGCGTGCGATCATCCATCTCGGCCTCGAGGGTCGCGCAACGGTCGTCACGGCCCGGGCTGAGGCAGCCGGCCGGCAGGCCGAGCTTCGTCATGGTTTCGATCTCGTCGTTGCGCGATCGTTCGGACCGCCAGCGACCACGGCCGAGTGCGGTGCACCGTTTCTCCGTGTGGGTGGCCGACTCGTCGTGAGCGAGCCCCCGCTCGGGCCGGACCGTTGGCCTGCCACCGGGCTTGCCGAACTCGGCCTCGCCCCGGTCGAGGTGCATGGTGGACCGGGCGCCGTCTTCCACTACGCGGTGCTCGAAGCTCAGGACCGCTGCGATGAGCGGTTTCCCCGACGTGACGGCGTCCCGGCGAAGCGGCCTCTCTTCTCCCCTGAGGGCTGACACTCTTGCCGCACTTTCGGCACGGTCTGATCCATGCCGGAGGACGGGTGCCCCGCGCCGTTCCGTCTCAGGTCGTCGCCTCCATGGGTTCGGCCTCGCGGCGCTCGCCCACCACCGCCGGCAGTTGCCCTCCGACCCTGTTGTTGAACCCCTCCCCTGCGATAACACCCAGTTGGTCCGGAGGTCGAAGGGTCATGATGGGCCCTCGGGCTTCGAGCACGCTTGCCGACGCCCCTAGTCTCGATCCACCGATTCGGGGCGGGTGAGGTGATGCGCGTATCCGCCTGAAAGGTCTCCGGGCTTGGGACGATGTTGGTTCCTACGCCGAGTCGTTCGACAGAACCAGGAGACACTTCCGGTGACGCGAGTATCGGACGCGCTCGACCGCGTCAAGGTGACCTTTGATGACCTGGTCGCTGACGTGGGGTTGTTGCTGGTGGCGACGCTGTCACAACGCCTCGGTCCGGAGGCGCTGGTGAACACGACGCTCTGTCTGGTTGGTCGGGTCGGTGGCGAACGTCCTGGCCGTAAGATCCTCACGTTGGTGAACGCGACGTGCGTGTCGGCGTCGCACAGCGATCACACCGACAGGCTTTGGGCCAGTGCCAGCGGCAGCGTGATGGGCCATCGAGTGATGGCCCTATCCACGATTGGGACACTCCTGCGAGCGTTCACGTTCGGGCACTGCCGACAGATGAAAGCCGTGGTTGGTCACACGCTCCAACGCGCCTGTGCCCTCGGCGCCGGACCGGGCGTGAAGCCGTTGGCGATCGACATCGACTCCACGATCTGTGAAGTCAACGGCCACGATAAGGCCGGCACCGCGTTCGGCTACACCGGCAGGCTTGGCTATCACCCGCACGTTGCGACCCGTGCTGACAGCGGTGAGGTGCTCTACGCCCGGATGCGCAAGGGCTCAGCGAACACCCAGCGCGGCACGGTCCGCTTCCTCGACGACCTCATCGCCGGTGTGCGCCGCGGCGGCGCATCCTGCGAGTTGACCGTGCACGTTGATTCGGGGTTCTGGTCCAACGACACCATCACCGCGTTGAACCGGCTGAACGTGCGCCACACCATGGCCTGACGACGGCCGTCAGATGCGCCACCAAAGGCATCGCTGCCGCGATCGCCGCGATCCCGCAGAGCGCGTGGACCGACATCGACTGCACGCCCGACGGGCAAGCCCCAGTCGCTGAGTGCGCCTACATCACCGGCACCGGCAAACGTGCCGTCACCCGGCGGCTCGGGGTTCGTGGTTCGCCGGACCCGACTCGCCGGCGCCACCCAGCAACAGCTGTGGCCCGAGTGGCGCCACCACGCGTTTCTCGCCGAGCTGATCGGTCCCGCCGTTGAGATGTGTCGAAGTCGCCGTTATTCCGTCAAACCCGTCCTACTAAGCAGAGGATGATTGCGGACTCGGTTCTGCTGTATCCCCTGAAGGGTACCGAGCAACACGGCGGCTATGTTTCACAACAAACATGACGGTGAAACAACAGGTACGGCGGACCGCACCCTCGTGCGCGTCGAGCGCGCACAACCCTGTTGACAGTTGCTCGACGCCATCTACGCCAACTTCTGGAGGCCAGGCATGGACCCGCTCGTACTCGAGCAGCGAGATCTTGGATTCATCGTCGGACTTCTGGTCGGCGAGGGATCCTTCGGTGGTGACGGGAAGCAACCGCAGATCACCTTGCGGATGCATACGCGACATCGGGACCTCTTCGAGCGCCTCGTGCTCCTCGTTCCAGGTTCGAGGCTCTATGGGCCCTACCACCACGGTGGACGAAACTACCTCCAGTGGATGGCTCGGGGTCAGGTGCTCCGTCACTCCCTGGCGCCAGCGCTGATCGAGTGTCTCGAACTCATGGACGCCTATACCCGGCAGCGATTCGAAACCATGTGCCGCACCTACGGACTCGCCGCCGCCTTCACCGAACCGGTTGCGGATCAGGCCGAGGAGGCCTGATGTCGAAAACATCCGCCGTTTCTTCCCGCTGCGGGCCTTGGTGAGTGCCCGACCGGCCTGATCGTTCGCGGCCGGGAGACTAAGCTCAAGAGCAGATCGAGACCCGTCGCATCCCGCCCACAATTGTGGTGTCCGGTGAGCGGCCGTCCTGGCGAAAGGCTGGAGCCCACGGAATGGATCAGAAACCCCTGCCGCGTGTGATCGCCATCGCCAACCAGAAGGGTGGAGTCGGAAAGACCACCACCACGGTGAACCTTGGTGCATGCCTCGCCGAGCTCGGCTTCCGCACGTTGGTCATCGACCTCGACCCGCAGGGCAATGCCTCGACGGGCTTGGGACTCAATCCTTGGTCCGTCGAGGTGTCCATGTATGACGTTCTGCTCCGGGAGGCACCTCTCGAGGACTGCATCGAAGCCTCATCTGTCCGAAATCTCTTCGTCGCTCCGGCGAACCTGGAACTTGCCGGCGCCGAGGTCGAGCTCGTACCGATGTTCTCGCGGGAACTCAAGCTGCGCCGTGCGATCGAGCCGCTACTCGATGATTACCAGTACATCCTGATTGACTGCCCGCCATCGCTCGGACTGCTGACGGTCAACGGCCTGGCCGCCGCCACCGAGGTGCTCGTACCCATTCAGTGCGAGTACTACGCATTGGAGGGCCTTGGTCAGCTCCTCCGCAATGTCGATCTGGTGAAGAAGAACCTGAACCCCCAGCTCGAGGTGCGGTCACTGGTGCTGGTCATGTTCGACGCACGAACGAAGCTGTCCGGGCAGGTAGCACGTGAGGTTCGGTCACACTTCGGCGAGCGTGTCTGCCGAAACGTCATTCCCCGTACGGTGCGATTGTCCGAGGCACCCTCGTATGGGCAGCCAATCATCATCTTCGATCCGACCTCACGTGGGGCGATTGCCTATCGTGATCTGGCACGGGAGGTCAGTGGTGTCGCGGCGTAGTGGCCTGGGCCGGGGGTTGGGCGCACTCATTCCGAGTGATCTCGCCGGCGGCGCTGAAGGGGACATGCTTCGAGAGCTTGCTCTGTCCTCCATCGAGCCGAACCGATATCAGCCCCGTGAGCATTTCGATGAGGCCTCCCTGGTGTCGCTCAGCGACTCCATTCGCGAGCTCGGCGTGCTGCAACCGGTATTGGTGCGTCCGATCGTCGGCGAGGATGAACGCTTCGAACTAATTGCCGGAGAACGGCGCTGGCGTGCTGCCCGCAAAGCCGGGTTGAGTCACCTTCCGGCGATCGTGCGGCCGGTGAACGACACGGCTTCGCTCGAACAAGCACTGGTCGAAAACCTTCATCGGGCCGATCTGAACCCGCTGGAGGAAGGGGCGGCCTACCAGCAACTGATGGAGGAGTTCGGCTTCACCCAGGAGCAGGTGGCGGCCCGAGTGGGCAAGAGCCGCTCGACGGTTGCCAACACCTTGCGCCTGCTTCAGCTGCCGACATCCGTCCAGCGGCTGGTAGGCGAGGGTCAGATCTCGGCCGGGCATGCTCGTGCCCTTCTTGGGACGCCGGATCGGACGCTCCAGGAGCAGCTCGCTCGGCGTGTGGTGGCTGAAAATCTGAGCGTCCGGCAGATCGAGGAGACGGTACGGCAACTGACTCTCGTCGAAGCGACGAAGCCGGTCGAAGTCGCCGACGCTTCGGACCCGCAGCTCGCTCCGTCTCCTGAGGTCCCAGTTCGCCGCTCGACGTTCGGGGCATCGACATCGGTACCTTCATCAGGCAATGAGGAGGGCCAGGACCTTGCTGCCGGGGCCCACTCGTCGTCGTCGCCGGGTCTCGCCGCGGTGACTTCCATGCCCCGGGTGGGCCAACCTCTTCCAGCAGCGGGATTGCTGGAGCTCGAACAGCTCTTGGCGGATCACTTCGAGACGAATGTCCGTATTTCGATGGGGCGCGGCCGTGGCCGATTGTCCATCGAGTTCGCTGACCTCGGAGATCTTGAGCGGATCTATGGGTTGATTGTTGAGAGTCCCTGAGCCGGTTATCCACAGGTTGTGTGGAAGGTTGTGCGTAACCCTCAATCGGAGGGCAGAGGACCATGTCCTTTGACCTACCCTCAATCTGATTCTCAGAGACGCTGAACCAGGGGAAGCGAGACCGGCTCGGTCGCCCAACTGACCAGTGCCTGCGCTATCGCCGTCGCTATTTGCTCGTTCTGGGTAACGACGCGCGACGCTGGGCCGATCTCTATGACGATCGCCGGCATGCGTGTCTCACGCAGAAGTGGCAGCCTCATGCCGACGACCTCGGGCTCCACCCCGAGTATCACCGCGAGGGCTTGTCCGGCGTGCTGAGCCAGGGCGTGGCCTGGTTGAGACCAGAATCGGACCCCGCGGAAATAGGCGAGACGATGACTTGGTCCAGGGGTGAGCTGGAGTTCAACGAATACGTCACCGTCAGCCGAGTTGGCGAGTCGCGCCTGAGTCGGTCCGTCTGGATGGCTGAACGTCAGGACACGGGCACCTGCATCCCGAAGCAGGCGATGAAGTGCTGAGGTCAGTGGTGCCGCGCCGCCCTGATGGCCGATCATGACACGACGTCCGTCGAGTCCCGGGGGTGCGGTGCGAAGGCGCTCCCGTTCACGGACCTGGTTCACCATCAGGGCTGCAGTGCGTTCCGGCCCGAGTCGATCTAGTGCGGTGTAGGTATCGGGTCCGCAGATGCCGTCGCTCATGAGCCCCGCATTCCGCTGAAACTCAGCAATTGCCGTTGCGGTGCGCGGACCGAAGATGCCATCCGCTCGACCGGCGTCGAAACCCAGGGAGCCGAGGCACGCTTGGAGGGCAGCGATATCGTCGCCACGCATCATTGGGGAGCGGAGATACAGCTGCCGATCACCGAGGCAGTATCCGACTTCGACGAGCACGGTCCATGTCAGGTCGCTACAGATCCCATCGACGACCAAGCCATAGCGCTGTTGGAAGTTGCGTACGGCGGTTGTGGTGGCCGGACCGAATGTTCCCGGTGCATCGCCGATTGGGTCGAGGACGTTCAGTGCAAGGAGTCGTCGCTGGAGGTCAGCGACTGCTTCGCCACGTGCGCCCTCCGAGAAGGGGAGTGCAATCATGCGCTGGCGAAGTCAGGACAGGACACGGAGAAAAAGACTACCGCGCCCTGACGGGCGCGGCAGCGGGTGGTCTCCGAATGTGGTTGCGTCGACTCAGAGATACTCGGCGAGATCTGCGAGCAACTGAGCCTTGCCCTTGGCACCGACGATGCGCTTGGCCGGTGCGCCGTCCTTGAAGAGGATCAGCGTCGGAATGCTCATCACCTCGAAGCGACGGGCGATGTCGGGGCTGTCGTCCACGTTGAGCTTGGCGATCTTGAGTGATCCGGCCTTCTCGGCGGCGATCTCGTCGAGGACCGGTGCAATCATCTTGCACGGTCCGCACCACTCGGCCCAGAAGTCGACCAGCACGGGTTCGGTGGCGGATTGGATGACCTCGTCGAATGTGGACTCGGTGACGGTGGTGATGTGCTCGCCCATGAGGGCCTCCTAGGAGTGCGGACGTTTCACGTGAAACGCTGGGTGGGGTAATTGGTACGTACGATGGGAGTTGTGACCGTCGACGTTGACGACGTGGATCAGTGGTTGGTGGCCTTGGAGTGGTGGAACGCCTCGAGCCAACGTTCGGCGTCGATGGCCGCCATGCAGCCTGACCCAGCAGCGGTGATTGCTTGGCGATAGGTGGAATCCTGAACATCACCGCAGGCGAAGACGCCATCGATGTTTGTTCGTGAGGTTCCGGCCTGGGTGAGGAGGTAGCCGTCCTCACCCAGGTCGAGTTGCCCCTTGAAGAGGTCGGTGTTGGGGCGATGGCCGATGGCGACGAAGAGACCGGTGACCTCGAGCCTGGAATGGTCGCCGGTCTGAAGGTTCTGCAACTCGAGCCGTTCGACGGTCTTGGAACCGATGACGTCCGTGACCGTGCTGTTCCAGACGAAGCGGATCTTCTCGTTTGCCTGGGCACGTTCCGCCATGATGTGCGAGGCACGGAGCGTGTCTCGGCGATGGATGATGGTCACGGTTCGAGCGAACTTGGTGAGGAACATGGCCTCCTCCATGGCCGAGTCGCCTCCACCGACGACGGCGATGTCTCGGTCTCGGAAGAAGAAGCCGTCGCAGGTGGCGCACGTCGAGACGCCGAATCCCAGGAGGCGGGACTCGTTGGGGAGGCCGAGCATGAGGGATTGTGCACCGGTGGCCACGATGACCGAGTCGGTGCGGAGCGTAGGTTCGGCGGTGTTCGGGTCGCCGACCCAAATTTCGAATGGGTGGACGTTGAGATTTACCCGCGACGCCTTCTGGGTGCGGATGTCGGCGCCGAAGCGTTCGGCCTGGCTACGCATGCGGGTCATGAGGTCGGGGCCCATGACGCCTTCGGGAAACCCGGGGAAGTTCTCGACCTCGGTGGTCAGCATGAGTTGGCCACCTGGTTGATCGGAGGTGCTCGAAGGCTCGCCTTCGAGGATCACGGGCTCGAGGTTGGCCCGCGCGGCGTAGACGGCGGCGGTGAGGCCGGCCGGTCCCGACCCGATGACAACGACATTGCGCTTTTCGGTCATGACACGGTCTCCTTGCCGGTGCGTCGATTCCAGCAAGCGAGACCGGCGACGCACAGCACCAGCCCTACGAGTAGCTCGACTGCCCATGTGGGCATGAGGGCATCGAGGCTTCGCAACACGGCAATGAGCAGCATCATTCCGGCGATGCCGACAAAGACGATTGCGACGAGGCCGTAGACGAGGGCGCGTGAGGCGACGATGGCTGGCCCGGTGGTCTTCCGGCGGATGTTGTTGACCGCCGACTCGACTTGCTCAGCTGCCCGAGCAGGCCATTCGCCTCCTAACCAGTCGCCGACGGGCCCGAGCCCATTGGGGGGCTGGGAGCTGTCGGGAGGGATGCTGAGGTCGTCTGGCCGATCCATGGACGAATCCTAGACAGGGTTGCCTGAACGCACCGCGGTGAACGGGCGGAGGCCCATGTGGTCCGGTGGATCTGGTAGCTGGTAGCGCGGTGCTGGCGTGGATGGCCGTCGGGCTTTGACGCTGTCCACTCGGCCGGATCATGCATGGCACCGGGGCAAGGGCGTCGCGGTCGGGGTACTGGGCGGCTTGTCAGGAGTGCCCGAGGAGCGTCGCTTCGATGATGTCGACGTGGCGTGAGTTGGGTCGGCCGCCGAAGCAGCTGTCGGGTGGCACACCGGTGAGCGAGGTGATGAAGACAAGCAGTGACCGTGCTTGGATGGGGCTGAAGCTGACCTGGTTAGAGGTGGAAGCACCCGTGAGGTTGGTCAGCGGCGCACCCCAGCGCTCGAGGGGGGCGGTCGCCATTTCAGCCGCCGGGCCGGGGCTTGTATAGACCTGTGCGGTCCAGCCGGTTTGCGGTGTGAGCAAGGTCAACCCGGTGAGGTTGACCGACTGTCCGGCGTCCATTATGAGCCCGACTCCGGGTTTGGGGATCTCGGCGAACGCGCTCTGGTAACACTCGGTCCGCCAGAACTTGGTTCGGTCGGCGTGTCCGTCGACCGCGAACGGGGCCAGGTTGTTGTTCTCCTCGCTATCGCCGTAGTGGTCATAGGCGACTGCGGTGAGGCCGGTGAGCGTGACGGTCCGCGGCTGGAGATCAGTGGTGGGGACGGGGACCTCGACGATGGAGACGGCGGACGTCGTCACGGCGTGGTCGCCCGAGTCACGGCGTACGGCGAGCAAGGCCAGGAGACTGACCGCGGCGAGTCCGATAGCGGCGGGGACGATCAGCCGAGCGGGGGTGCGTGTCGAACGGTAGGTGGCGAACGAGGGTTGGCGGTCGATCCGGGGCAGGCTGATGGCGGGTGGAGCCGGGCGGAGGTTGGTGGCCAGCAGCGCCGCTCGCAGATCGGCGGCATGTTGGAACCGATCGGCGGGGTCACGGGCGAGGGCCTGGAGGATCACCGCTTCGAGCGCAGGAGGAAGCTCAGGGCGGTAGCAAGTCGGTGGGATCGGTGCGGTGTCGAGCCGTGCCATCGCCGTGGCGAGGTCGGAGCCGACGTCCCAGGGCACCGAGCCGGTCACCATCTCGTAGAGCACAACGCCGAGGGAGAAGATGTCGGTCCGCGCGTCGACCGGACCGCTGATGACCTGTTCTGGGGCCAGGTACTTGGCTGTTCCGAGCATGATGCCGGTCCTGGTCAGATCGTGACCGGCACTCTGAATGGCCTTGGCGATACCGAAGTCGGTGACCCGGACCTGAGGGATGACGGGACCAAGGACATCGACCGGTTCGGCGTGCTCGAGCAGGATGTTGCCCGGCTTGATGTCACGATGGATGACGCCCGCGTCATGGGCGGCTTGGAGGGCAACGGCAACCTGGCCGGCGATTCCCACGGCGGTCGGGATGTCGAGGAGTTCGTCATCCATTCGCTGGCGGAGGTTGAGCCCGCGAACATACTCGAGGATAAGTGCCGAGTAGTCACTCTCCGTGATGCTGTCGTAGATGGCGACAATGTGGGGGTTGTGGAGACGGGCCGCCGCCTGTGCCTCGCGACGGAAACGCTCGATGAAGGACGGGTCGCTCAACTTGCGGTGGTCGAGCAACTTCACTGCGACCCGCCTGCCGAGTATCAGATCGGTACCCCGCCACACCTGCGACATGCCACCGCGGGCGATGGGACGCTCGAGTTGGTATCTGCCGCCGAGGGTTGGGGCGGTTCCCCCCCGTCGTTCCGTGTTGGTCATCGACCGCCCCCGTCATGGGGTGGGCGACGTTGGAGTTTGGGCTTTGATCCGCAGCTCACGACGATGAACGCCCGCCCTGGTCGGCCGTGGAGATGATGTCCGGTCCACCCGGCAGCACTGCCGCGGGGCGAGGCTCATCGATGGTCTTGGTTGGGGCGACGGCGCCTTGGGAGGCGAGGCGTTCGTCGGCGGCGAGGGTTTGGGGGACCTCGGAGTCTGCAGGCGGGGCGATCAGATGATGTCGTCGCCGGCGAGCGTTACGGAGCCACCACACGATGAGGAAGATCAGCGCGCTGATGGACAGCAGCAAGCCTGCACCCGAGATGGCGCGAGATTGGACGCGGACATCGACATCACCCAGAGTGATTGCCCGGTCTGGTGAGGTCACCCGGATGTCGAAGTCGAACTCGCCGGAACGGCGGGTCTTTATCCGAACCTCGAGATCATTGGGTCCGGGCTGCAGCGTGACGGTCATCGGGTTGGGGCCGGTGAACTCCAATTCGCCGCTGTCAAGGGTGAGCAGGACGCGAAGAGGTTGGCTGTAGCTGTTTCGGACCACCAGTGGGATGGCTGTTTCGTGCGAGGTGGTGGTGAAGGCCTGGCTGGCGGGCAGCACCACGTTGTCGGTCACGGTCACGAGCTTGGTCTCGACGTCGTCGAGCAGGGCCTGGGCGTCGCGGTCGTGGAGGTCCTTTGCCGGGACCAGCAGCAATGCAGCCTGCAGCGAGTCAGCGGTGCGATCCTCACCGAGGAGGGTGCGAAGTCCATCGACCCGCGCTGAGGTCGCGGCAAGGCGGTCGCTCCGGGGGGTACTGCCACCGGGTGCGCTCGGGCCGGCGGGCGCCGCCGCGGGCGATCCGTAACCGGCCTGGTCGTCGAACAGGCCGCTGACGGTGACCGGTTGGAGCGGCCCGGCAGTTGCCATCGCACCCAGGACCGCGCTGACGAAGGCACTGCCGAGGTCCACACCCGGGCCGAGGCGCACCTGGCGTGAGCGCAGATCACCGCTGATGGCATCGATGACCAGGGCGGTGAGGAGCCGGTGGGCCTCGAGCACGCCGGGTGGAGCTGCGCGAATTCCGCTGCTCTCGCCGAGTTGGAGGGTTGCGGCGCCGAGGACCGCCTGGGCCGGGCGATCGGGCAGGGGGGTCGGACCGGGTCCGACACCGATCCAGGACTCGGTGTTGGCACGACCCGCATCGCTGACGACGCGAACGACTCCGAGCTGGGCCAGGCGGCTCAGCACCATGGCGTCGGTGGGTCCGAGGAGGGCGGCAGTGTCCCGCCGATGCTGGAGCTGGGCGTTGTCGAGGACCGTGATGCCGGCCACCAGTTCGCGTTGCAGTTGATCCTGATGCTGGTCGACCACCCATTTCGCTTCGTCGAAGCCGACGTAGGTGCCGCCGAGGACTTCTGCGGTACCTCCCGATCCGGCCAGCCGGAGGAGCTCAGAGAGGGCTGCACCACCGTTCCCCATGCGGGCGTCGAGCAATGCGCTGACCGTTTCGGGGTGTAGCTGCACGGTCACCGGCACGTCACCGAAGCGGTTGAGCCCTTCGAGCTGACGTTGCAGTCGAGCGGCCGTCGGGGTGGCGAGTTGGACCCCGCCGCTCGTGGTGCGTTGGGGCGGGAGCCGAAGGTCGCCGATGATCGCAACGGTGATCGGGTCGACGAGCAGGGATTGGGGGAGATGGACGAGGTAGGTCACCAACGACCCGACTATCTCGCCGTCCGCGTCGAACAGCCGCACCTCGATGGGGTAGACGCCGGGATCGAGGACGTAGGGATCGCCGAAGGTGCCGTCTGCTTCGGGCACGACAGCGATCTCCAGCCTCTGGGTGGTGGCGCCGACCGGGAGCGACAGGTTGGCGAAACGGTCGAGGGGCCGGATCTTGGGCGGTACGCCGTCGTTCCTCAGTACGTCCTCGGCGCTGGTGACGGCGGGGAAGAGACGAGCCTGCAGCGAATACTCCTGGTCGGGCGCGACGACGCCGAGCACCATACGGAAGATGCCGCGTGGGCCGATCCAGTTGTCCTGGTCGATCAACTCGAGGCGCGGCTCAAGGCTGGACTTGCCGGGTCCGCCCGGCGTCACCGTAGGCAACGGAGCGGTCGATTGCGCACTCCCCATGCCGACGCCCGTCGGGACCACGCCGAGGACGATCACGATCACGAGGCCCATCGTCAGGCCGATCAGCCTGCCGGCCGGGCTCGCTGTCCTGCGTCCTCTCGTTCGACGTGAAGGTGACCGCCCGGGCTTAGGACAACGGAGGTGGGATGCGTCGTGGCGCTGCAGCCTCATCGACTCGCCGCTCCGCGGGGTTCCGCCAGTGATGCGGTCAACACCACGAGCTGGTAGGGCTGCAACACGAAGCCGTGCTCGAGGTAGACCTGGAGCGCCCGTTCGTTGACGGTCTGGGTGTTGACCAGGGCACTCGTCGCCCCTCGACGCGACAGCCAGCCGAGCCCGTCGCGGATCAACAGCGATGCCAGACCGCGCCTGGCGTAGGCCGGGTCGACGGCGAGGCGTTGCAGGTACCCCCGGCGCGAGGCCAAGCCGAACACGGCGTAGCCGGTAGGCCGCTTACCGTCGGTGGTGATCCGGTAGCGGCTTGCCGGGGTCGCACCGATGGCATCGGCGAGCCCTTCGGCATCGAGCTGCCAGAACGGTTCGAACGCCGCCCGGTCGATGTGCAACACGTTGGTGCGGTCCGTCGGCCGCGCGCGACGGGTGGCCCGCCAGCTCACCGGGTGGACCCCGTCGAGGTTGTGGGCCAGCAGGTGGAGCCGTTCGTGTTCGACGAAGCCGAGTTCGAGGAACCCGTTGATGTCGGGCTCCGCCACGGCGGAGGTGATGACCTGGCTGAAGCCGCGCTCGCGGACACGCTCGAGCGCAGCCTCGAGGACCCGGCGACGCGGCTCCCCCAGGAGGGCGAGGTACGCGACGTCATGGCTGCCGCGCCACGGGCCGAGCCGCAGGTGCTGCCCTTCGAGGGCAATCAGTTCAGCGGAGCCGGCCGAGACCAACGCTTCCTCCGGTACGCAATCGCCGGGTGACCTGCAGCACCCGCCCGAGGTCTCTGCCCCGGCGAGAAAGGGCCAGCGTAGTCGGCTCGATTGGCGAGCGGTCAGCGCCGGCAGTCGTCGCCCGCCAGCGGCCGGCCGGGCCGGTACCCTGAGGGGCGTGACCGTGCTGGTAGCGACACACCCGGCGTACCTCTACCACGATACCGGCCGGGGCCATCCGGAACGTCCCGGTCGGCTCGCGGCGGTCGGCAAGGGCATCGAGACGGCCGATCTGGGCGAGGCGATCGTGCGTTTCGAGCCGCGTCGGGCCTCCCACTTCGAGCTGTCCCGCGTCCATCCCGCAGAGTATGTCGGGGCGCTCGAACGCTTCTGTGCGGCGGGTGGTGGCAACCTCGACCCGGACACGCCCGTCGTCGCGGCGTCCTTCGAGGCGGCGTTGCGAGCGGCCGGGTCCGGGCTCGAAGCCATCGAGCGGCTGCAGCGGGGCGAGGGCGACGCGGCGTTCTGCGCGGTTCGCCCGCCCGGCCATCATGCAACCCCGACCCGCGGCATGGGGTTCTGCCTGTTCAACAGCGTCGCCGTGGCCGCGGCGACGCTGGCCGAGGCCGGTGAGAGGGTCCTCGTGGTCGACTACGACGCGCACCACGGAAACGGCACCCAGGATGCGTTCTACGAAGATCCGCGCGTCCTGTTCGTCTCCCTGCACCAATATCCGCTCTACCCGGGTACGGGCAGCCTGCAGGAGAAGGGCCGCGGTGACGGGCTCGGCGCGACGGTGAATTTCCCGCTGCCCGCCGGTGCGACCGGTGACGTGTACCGACGCGCAGTGGACGAGGTGGTCGTCCCTCTTGCCGAACGTTGGCAGCCGACCTGGGTGTTGTTGTCGGCGGGGTTCGACGGTCACCGGGACGATCCGATCACCGAGCTGGGCCTGACCGCCGGCGACTACGCCGACCTGACCCGCGAGATCATGGCGCTCGCGCCGGCGGGACGTCGGCTGGTGTTCCTCGAGGGTGGATATGACCTCTGGGCCGTCGTGCACTCCACGGCGGCCTGCCTCGGCGCGTTGGCCGGGACCGTGGTCCGCCCGGAGCCGTCCACGTCGGGCGGGCCGGGCGGTGAGGTGGTCGATGCCGTCGCCCGGCTGCACGCGCTGCGCTGAGGGCTGTCCCGGCGGCGGTCCTCCCCGATAGCGGGCCGAGTCGGTGCCCGCGCCGCTGCCCCGGCTGCTCAGGTGCCGCCCGGATGAGCGCCGAGGCGCCGGGCACGAAGAAGCAGTACCGCCGGGAACGGGTTCGCACCGGCGTCGCGGAGTTCGAGCAGGTTGTCGACACGGAAGCCGGTACGGATCAAGGCGGTGAACACGGCCTCGATGGAATGGCCGTGGTCGATGCCGTGGTGGCCGTTGTGCATCCACGGCAAGGGGAGGTTGGCACCGGTGGCCACGGCGCGGGTGGGATGGGGAAGGCTGAACACCAGCGGCGCCTCGGGGTGCAGCACTCGGTGGACCTGACGGAAGACGCGGGTCAGATCGGCCACCCCGGCCAACTCGAGCACCGACAGCACGATGTCGACGGTGTCGGCCCGCACCGAGGCGAGCTCGGCGAAGTCGCGTTGGTACATCTCGAGATTGAGGCCTGCCTCGGCGCAGGAGACCCGGGCCTGGGTCAGAAGGTCTTCGTCGGGCTCGACGCAGATGACCTTGGCCCCGCGTTGAGCCGCCAGGACGGGCAGCGCGCCACGCCCGGACCCCAGCAGCAGCACCCGTTTGCCGGTCAGCTGTCCCAGGAGTCGAAGCGAGCCCTCGTCGGCCGGCACCGGTCCGTAACGCAGCTCACCGGATTCGCCAGGTGCCTCGGCGATCCATGCGGCGATCGGTTCGCTCGCCGCTGTGCTGTTTCCGCCGTTGGGGGACGTTCTCGCGGGTGCCATCGGCCTGACGTTAGAAGCTGGGGCAGGGTGATCGTGGTCCCGGTCGGTCCGCCGGGCTCCTCGGGCGCTCGTGCGGGTCGCGGCATCTCGGCCCGGCCGAGCCTCTAGCCTTGGTCGCTGTGAGCTTCAGCCCCGGTTCGACGTCGGCCGGCGACCCTCGCGCGGCCGGGACGGTCGACTACCGCCTTGCCCGTCGTGCGGTCCTGGCCGAGTATCGAAAGGGACGGTTGTCCCAGTCGGAGATCTGTGACGCCCATCCGGAGCTGCGCCGTGCGGCGCAGCTCTACAGCCACCCGACGGCGGAACCCTGCCCGATCTGCGCCGACCACGAGCTGGTGCTTGTCACCTATGTGTTCGGCCCCACCCTGCCGGCGTTCGGACGTTGTGTGGCAACCCTCAAGGAGCTTTCGACGCTGACCAAGAGCGCACGACGGCACAAGCAGCCCTTCACCTGTTACGTCGTCGAGGTGTGTCCGGGCTGCAGTTGGAACCACCTGGCCAAGGTGTTCCCGCTCGCCCCGGTCCGTCCCGAATGACGCCATCGGACCGGTCGGGAGCGAAACGCCGGTCCTCGTCCGCCACGTCCAGGTCAAGGACCGGTGCGACCACGGTCCGCACCGCTGGATCCACCCGGGGCGGCGCCAGCGGGGCTTCGGCCAGGTCGGCCGAGCCCACGTCGTTGCGCAAGGCGGCCCGACAGGAACAGAAGCATGTCCGTCGCCTCGAGCAGCACCGCCGCCGTCGGGTCCGGCGCAATGTCCTGTGGCGTTGGCGAAGGGTCCTCGTGGCCACGGCGCTGCTGTCGGTCGTGGCGCTGGTCGGGATCGTCGTGGTCGTCTCCCGTGTGCAGTTGCCGCCCACGCCGGACCTGGCGCAGACCACCTATCTGTGCTCGGCCGAGGTGACTTCGGGGTGTTCCCGCGGCAACGAGATCGCCAGCTTGCGGGCCGAGGTGGACCGAGTGGTCGTGCCCTACGAGCAGATCCCGCCCGTGGTGGTCGCCGCCGTTCTGGCGGCCGAGGACCGTGACTACTTCCGCCACAGTGGGATCGATCCCTTCGGCATCGCCCGGGCCGTGGTGCGCGACCTGCAGAACCGGGGCGGGCTGCAGGGCGGGTCCACCATCACCCAGCAGTACGTGAAGAACACCTTCCTGACCCAGGAACGCAGTCTCTCCCGCAAGCTGCGCGAGGCGGTGCTCGCGGTGAAGCTCGAGCGGGTGCGTTCCAAGGAGGAGATCCTCACCGACTACCTGAACACGATCTACTTCGGGCGAGGGGCGTACGGCGTCGAGGCGGCGTCGAACGCCTATTTCGGTCACGGCATCGAGTTCGTCGGTGCGGACTACGACACCCCGGCGACCAGTGCCAAGGGGCTGGCCAAGGCGGTTTATCTGGCCGGTCTGATCCGTTCGCCCGAGACGGCCGATGCCTACTTCGACCCGGAGGAAGCGGCCTTCCGCCGCGACTCGGTGCTCGATGGCATGGTCAAGGAGGGCTACATCACCGACCAACAGCGCCAGGCGGCACAGGCGCTGCCGTTCCGGCTCGCCGACGATCAGGTCAACGGATACGTCCAACCGCGACTCGAGTCCGCCGACGGCAGCCAGCTCTACTACCAGGGTTCGGGCGCCGACTACTTCGTCGACGCGGTACGCCAGTGGCTGCTGAAGCGCTTCGGTGCCCAGCAGGTCTTCAACGGGGGGTTGCGGGTCTACACGACACTCGATCGGACCCTTCAGGACGCGGCCTATGCAACGGTCTACGGCCGGGACTCCGCCGAGGGTCCACCGCTGGACGGCATCCTCAACGAGGAGGGCGACCCGGCAGGGTCGCTCGTGGCGCAGGACGACCGCGGCCGGATCGTGGCGATGGTCGGCGGCAAGGACTTCAGCCGCTCACAGGTGAACCTGGCCACCGGGCGACTCGGTGGCGGTTCGGGCCGACAACCAGGTTCGATTTTCAAACCCTTCGCCCTCGCGGCGGCACTCGAGGACGGCTTGTCGGCCCAGTCGACCTTCCCTGCCCCGTCACAGGTGGTCTTCAAGGGTGCGAACAACGGCCAGGATTGGGAGGTGTCGGGGGGAGGTTCTGCCTCGGGCCGGTACAACCTGATCGACGCGCTGGCCCAGTCCTCCAACACGGTCTACGCGCAGTTGATGTTACGTGAGGGTGCCGCCAGGGTCGTGTCGCTGGCCGAACGGATGGGTGTGACGGCGGACCTGCAGCCCGTCCCGGCGTTGGTGCTCGGTTCGGGTGAGGTCTCGGTGCAGGACATGGCCAGCGCGTACTCCACCATCGCCCGTCGGGGTTCCTACGTGGAGCCGCAGTTGGTCACCCGGGTCGAGGATGCATCCGGCAAGTTGCTGTGGTCCGCAGCGGCCTACAACCCCACGCGGGTCCTGCAGATCGAGACGGCCGATGCCATCACCACGGCGATGGTCGACGTGATCGAGCGCGGTACCGGGCAGTTGGCGAGCATTCCCAATCCGGCGGCGGGCAAGACGGGAACCACCGAGGACTATCGCGATGCCTGGTTCGTGGGGTACTCCTGCCGGGACACCGGCATGCTCACCGCGGCGGTGTGGATGGGCTACCCGGGTACCGACGGCCAGCCGGTGACCTCGATGGTTGACGTACACGGGGTGCCCCGGGTGGCAGGCGGCACCATCCCGGCGCAGATCTGGTCGCGCTTCATGACCGAGGCGACGAGGGACACGCCGGGCTGTGAGCTGCCTACGATGACGAAGTTTCCGGGAAGCAAGATCGAGGTCACCGACGTCAGCGACTTCTCCGGCAAGGTGCCACCCGGCGGGTTCCGGTCCACGACCACGGCCGTCATGGCGACCACGTCGACGGTGGTGTCCTCCACGACGACGTCGTCCCCCACGACCTCGCGTCCGGCGTCGACCACCAGCACCAGCACCAGTCCGTCGTCCACGACGGCGTCGACGACCGTGCCGCCGACCACCTCACCAGCGACGACGACACCGTCTCCACCGACTTCGGCCACCCCTGGCGGCGCGGGCTGACCGGGTTCCTGATCGGCGAACGCGGGCTTCGTTGTCACACGGTTCGTGGATGGTGCACAGATACCGCGGTGGCGAGCGGACCGGCCCGAGTGGCTGTCGGTGGCACGTCGGTCGCTATGATGCAGGGTCCATTCAAACGACCCTGCCTCGTCATCGGGACGGGGCCCCGGCTGCTGCCGGGTCCAGAGGGAGGTACCTACCCGCATGCGGGTCTACGAAATGATGATCATCTTCGATTCGGATGTCGATGATTCGGGAATCCAGCAGATGCTCAACCGGGTCACCGAGATGGTGACGGCCGGCAAGGGTAAGGTGGCGAGCACCGATCGATGGGGTCGCCGCCGCTTCGCCTATGAGATCAACCACAAGCTCGAGGGCTATTACGTCGTACTCGAGATCGTGACCGAGGGCCCGAACCTCGACGACATTGATCGGTTCCTCCGGATCGCCGATCAGATCGTCCGGCACAAGACCATGCGTCTGCCTGAGCACGAGGCCGCTCGCCGCGGTCTGCTCGAGCAGCGTGCCTCCTGACCGGGAGGACGCGAGATGGCGATCGGAAACACTGTCGACCTCGTCGGCAACATCACCCGCGACCCCGAGTTGCGCTTCACCCCGGGTGGCATGGCCGTCGCCCAGTTCGGCCTGGCGGTGAACCGTCGACGTCAGGATCGCACTACCAACGAGTGGAAGGAAGAGACCTCCTTCTTCGATGTGGTGGCCTACGGCACGCTGGCCGAGAACATCTCTGAGTCGCTGAGCCGCGGTTCACGCGTGCTGGTGCAGGGTCGCCTCGAGCAGCGTTCGTGGGAAACCCAGGAAGGCGATCGTCGCTCGAAGATCGAGGTCGTCGCCGATGAGATCGGGCCGTCCCTGCGTTGGGCCACGGCCGAGGTGACCAAGAACGAGCGCCGTGGAGATGGCGGCAACCCTGCGGGAGGCGGCAACCCTGCGGGAGGTGGCAGCCCCGGTTCCGGAGGCAGCTTCTCCCGCCCTGCATCCAATCAACCGCCGGCCTATGACTACGACGAGGAGCCGTTCTGATGGCGAAGGTCAAGGGCCCCCAACGGGGCAAGCTGAAGGACAACGCCAAGCGCGCAAAGAAGAAGATCTCCGCGCTCACCCAGGAACGGGTCGAGTACGTGGACTACAAGGACGTCAACCTTCTGCGCCGTTTCATGTCCGATCGGGCCAAGATCCGTGCCCGTCGCGTGACCGGCAACGATCAGCAGCAGCAGCGGGCGGTGGCGATGGCCATCAAGAACTCCCGGGAAATGGCGCTGTTGCCCTACACCAACCGGGTCACCACGCAGCGCAGCTCGCGTCCTGACCGTGGTAGCCGCGGTGAAGGTCGTCCGCCGCGTGGCGAGGACACCGAATTGGCACCGGTGCCTGACCAGGCCATCGAGGTGCCCGAGGCCAGGGAGGTCGGGGAATGATCAAGGTCATCCTGCGCGATACGGTGCGCGGTCTGGGCAAGCGGGGCGAGTTGGTCGAGGTGAGCGACGGGTACGCCCGCAACTACCTCCTGCCCCAGGGTCTGGCCATGCGTTCGTCGGCGGGTGCCGAGACGCAGGCCGCAACCATGCGTGTTTCCCGGGACATCAAGGATGCGCGTGATCGCGCCGCCGCCGAGGAAATCGCCAAGCGTCTGGCTCCCACGGTCATCAAGATCGAGGCCCGTGCCGGTGGCGAAGGCCGTCTGTTCGGGTCGGTCTCCGAGGCCGATGTCGTGGAGGCGGTCTACAACCAGACCGGCCTCGAGATCGACCGTCGCAGCATCGCGATGGAGGAGCCACTCAAGAGCGTCGGCATGCATTCGGTGTCTGCGCATCTCCACAACGACGTGCAGATCTTCCTGCAGGTCGATGTGGTTGCGCGCTGACCACGTCCTATGACGCCACCGCTGATGTAGGTGAACTGCGCCACCCCTTGGGGTGGCGCAGTCGCCATTTTCCCTAGCTGTACGGTTGTTTACACATCGTTATCCACAATTCAGGACCTGCTCGTACCCAGTTTCCACAGTGTTATCCACAGCATTTTCCGGGCTGTCCCCTGGAAACGCACAGCCTGCGTCGCCCAAGGTGTGAGGATCATGGTGCCACCGTCCAACGGTGATCCGGGCCGGACCTCGGCCCGTGTCACCCCGCACAACCTGCAGGCCGAGGAGTCGTTACTCGGTGCCATGTTGCTGTCGCGCGATGCCATCGCCGCCGCCACCGAGCTTGTGCGGCCCGAGCACTTCTATAAGCCGGCTCACGCCCATGTCTTCGATGCGATCGCCACGCTGTACAGCGCCGGCGAACCGGCAGACCCGATCACGGTCGCCGAAGAGCTCAACCGGGCCGGCCTGCTCGACGCCATCGGTGGGCCCGGCACGCTGATCGCCCTGCAGTCCTCGGCCCCGGCGATCTCCAACGCCCGTCGGCACGGCGAGATCATCGAGGAGTTGGCGTTGCTGCGCTCGATGATCAACACCGCCGGTGAGATCGCCGAGCTCGGCTACTCGCTGCCCGACGACGTGACCAAGGCCATCGACCAGGCCGAGTCGATGATCTTCAACCTGGCGCAGCACCGGGTGACGAGCAGCACGGCCTCGGTGCACGAACTGCTCGGTGAGACCCTGGACCGGCTCGAACAGCTCTACGAGCGCGGCGAGGCGATCACCGGCACACCCACCGGGTACGTCGACCTCGACGAGATCCTGGCCGGGTTGCAGCCCAACGCCCTGGTGGTGGTCGGTGCCCGGCCCGCCATGGGCAAGACCAGCTTCGCCCTCGGGATGGCAGCCCACGGGGCGCTCGCCTCCCGCAAGCCGTCGCTGGTGTTCTCCCTCGAGATGAGCCGACTGGAGATCACCCAGCGTCTGCTGTCCTCGGAGGCCCGGGTGGATGCCACCCGGATGCGGACCGGGAAGCTGTCCGAGGCCGACTGGGAGAAGCTGGGGCGGGCGGTCGGACCGCTGGCCGAGGCGCCGATCTGGATCGACGACAACCCCAACGTCACGGTCATGGAGATCCGCTCGAAGGCCCGCAAGCTCAAGTCCCAGGTTGGCGAGCTCGGCATGGTGGTCGTGGACTACATCCAGCTGATGACCGGCCGTTCCGGAGCGGAGTCCCGCCAGGTGGAGGTGGCCGAGATCAGCCGTGGGCTGAAGATCCTGGCCCGTGAGATCGAAGCCCCGGTCGTGGCGTTGGCGCAGCTCAACCGTGGCCTCGAGCAGCGGGCCGACAAGCGTCCGATGCTGTCGGACCTGCGAGAGAGCGGGTCGCTCGAACAGGATGCTGACGTCGTGCTGTTCCTGTATCGCGACGAGGTGTACCACCACGACACCCAGGACCAGGGCATCGCCGAGGTGATCGTTGCCAAGCACCGGGCCGGGCCCACCGGTACGGTCCGACTGGCCTTCCTCGGTCAGTACACCAAGTTCGCCAACATGGCCCGCAACCCCTGATCCGGTGTAGGGCGCCATCGAAGTCGAGCAACGGTTCTCGGCGTCGTGCCTGCCGCCAGGATGCCGGTGGTCGGCGAGGCAACCCACCCGGCGGAAGCCGGATGAGTCGCACCGGGGCCGTGCCGAGCCCGCTGGCGCCCTACATCCGGCGGCACCGGGTCCCGCTCGGTCGGGCCCGGCCGAGTCGCGTCCCGGCCGAGTTGGGGCCGGGCCGGCCTCGAGCCGGTGGGCAGGGACGCCTCGGCGGTGGGCGGGTAGCCTCCGGCCCGTCACGGGTGGACTGAGGGGGCGTAATGCAGGGGATCTTCGATGGCGTCAAGGTGCTGGACTTCAGCAACGTCCTGTCGGGGCCGTCGGTCACCCGCCTCCTCGTCGAGTTCGGGGCCGAGGTGGTCAAGGTCGAGCTGCCACCCGCCGGGGACATGTCACGGGGGCTGCCCGCGATGCGTAACGGTCGCTCCGGCTACTTCGTGCAGCAGAACCGGGGCAAGCAGTGCATCTGCGTCGACGTCAAGGATCCCCGCGGCCGCGAGGTGGTGATGGCGCTCGTCGAGCAGGTCGACGTGTTGGTGCAGAACTTCAGCCCGGGGGTGATCGAACGCCTCGGCTTCGGCTGGGAAACGGTGTCGGCCCGTAACCCTCGTCTGATTATGTGCTCGATCTCCGCCTTCGGGACCGAGGGTCCGCTGCGTGACCACCCCGGTTACGACGCCATCGCCCAGGCCTACGGTGGCGTGCTGCACATGAACGGCGAAGCCGACCGGGCGCCATCGCTGATGGGCCTGTCACCGGGCGACGTGCTGACCGGGGTGCACGGGTTCGGGGCGGTGGCCGCCGCGCTGTACCACCGCGAGCGCACCGGGCGCGGCCAGCACGTGGAGATCTCGTTGCTGGGCTGCTACATGACCTGTCACGAGGTGAACGTGCAGGCGTGGTCGATCTCCCAGGGGGCGATGGAACCGTTGCGCAGCGGCTCCCTGCACCCCTTCGTCGGGGGGTACGGCGTGTTCTCGGTGGCCGACGGGCACGTGATCGTGGCCGCCGCCAACGACCGCCAGTGGGCCGACATGTGTCTGGCCATGGGCCGGCCGGAGTTCGCCACCGACGAGCGCTACGCGACCAGCGCCGGCCGGGTGGCGCGGCGCGACGAGGTCAACGCCATCATCGCCGCGTGGCTCGCCACCCAGCCCGACCGCGACACCGCGCTGGCCGCCATGCAGGCCCAGCACGTGCCGGCGGCACCGGTCCTCACCGTCGAGGAGGCGGTCGCCCATCCGCATCTCCGCGGCACCGGCATCGTGCGCAGCGTGACCGACCCCCGCATCGGTGCGTTCGACATGCCCGGGGTGCCCATCCGCTTCTCGGAGTACCCGGAACTGCTCGAGCTGCAGGCCTCGGACCTCGGTGAGGACAACGAGGCGGTGCTCACCTCCGTGGCCGGGCTGAGCCCGGCCGACTACGCCGAGCTGGTCCGCGCCGGGGTGGTGGTGCAGGCCCGGGCCTGACCCGCGGTCACCGCTAGGTGCCCCAGGCGCCGACGCGCGTCGGCGGCGTCGCGGGCACCGGCCCGCGGCCGGTGGGGCCGTCAGTTCCGTCGGGCGTACTCGATCGACAGCGAGGCGGCGAGGGCGAGCCAGACGACGTAGGGGACCAGCACGGCCCCGGCCCAGGTTCGCGTCCGCCAGGCGGCGACCACCGCCACCACCGTGATGAGAGCGGCCAGATCAGGCCGAACACGATGTCGGGCGGCTGCCACGCAGGGCGGACCAGCGACCGGTACCAGGCGTCGCCGCTCGCCACCCACCGTCCCGACCCGGCGGCGTAGACGACCACGAGGGCCGTGCTGACGATGGCGGTGGTGACCGGACCGATGCGCATGGTCCATCGTCCCAGAGCGCCCTGCTCGGGCGGAGGTCGCACCCCTCCCACAGCGGTCGCGGTCGCGTCGCGGGCCCGACGCCGGTGGGGGGCGGAGCGGTCCGCATCGGGCCGGGCCCACGGGAACGGTCCGTTTGGCCTTCCTCGGGCCGTACACCACGTTCGCCGACATGGCGGGTAACGCCTGAGTTCCGCTGACTCCGGGCGCGATCGACATCGCCTGCCGCAGGTCTAGTGTGCGTCCACCCCGCTGTCAGCAGGACGAGTCGGACGGACAAGGAGCGCGTTGATGTCGCTGTCCCGGCGCACGTTCATCGAGGGTGGAGCCGCGGCATGGTTCGCAGCCGGCGTCCTTGCTGCCTGCGGTTCCTCGTCGGACTCGGCCGGGTCCGACTCAGCGGCCGGTTCGGTGCCCGCCGTTGGGTCGACGGCGGTGGCCAGCGGGGCGACCGAGGTCGGATTCGATGCCTTCCTCCGCGGCCGCGGCTACACGGCGGCGGCGGCAGCCCCGCTGATCACCGGGCTGGCCTTCAACGGCGGGCTCCGCTATGACGACGACGTGCGGGCGCTGAGCGAGCGGACCTATCTGCGCCAGCCGGTGGCGTGCGTCGAGGACGTCGCCAAGAAGGCGAAACCGGGCACGCTCCCGTTGTTCGACACCATCGGCCTCGACACGAGCACCCCGGCCCTGGCGAACACGGCGACGGACCTCGTGCTCGAGTACCTGACCAAGGTCGTCGCACTGGACCGGACCCGGCTTCGGGTCACCACGACCGATCATTCGTCGGCGTTCTTCCCCCGTCTCGCCCAGTGGGGGATCCTGGCCCCGCAGATCCGCCTGCGGCCGTGGGAAGTGGCCGTGAAGGACGGATCGGGTTCGGGGTACTTCGCCCCGGCCGGCCACCCGGACGCGCCGCAGGTGGCGTCGTACTCGGTCGAGTACGTGATGCCCGACGGTTCGGAGCTCGAGATCGCCGAGGTCACCCACAGCGATGGAGCCGGCCGTTCCAGCGGCGGTATCGGGGTCGAACGGGTCGAGATGGCCCGCACCGGGAAGACGCCGCAGTGGGCCGACCGGCTGGCCGAACTCCGCCGTGTGGTGCAGGACGAGGCCAAGCGGACCGGTGTTGCCATGCCCCCCGGCCTGGCCGCCATCGCCGGCTAGCCGGCACCGGGACGCGCCGCACCGGCCATCGTTCTCCGTAGCGGGCCGCACCGCGGGGCTGTGACGATCGACGACGCATGGCCGTCGGTCGCTCGGGTGTCAGTTGCGGCGGGCGTAGCCGACCGACACCGACGCCGCGACTGCCAACCACACGGCGTAGGGGATCAGCACCGCCCCGGCCCAGGTCCGGGTCCGCCAGGCCGCGATCACCGCCGGGAGGTTGAGCACGGCAGCGAGGATCAGGGCGAGCGCTGCCGGCCACAGGGCATGGCCGACGAAGAACAGGCGGGCCCAACTCAACGCGGCGATGACCGACAGCAGCAGCGCAACGAGCCAGATCCCGCGGTCGACCGTGGTGCCCCGAAAGGCCACGGCCAGGCCGGCGGCGATCAGCACGGCGAAGTTGTACGGCCAGATGATGCCGATCACCACGCTGGGGGGCTGCCACGGAGGGCGGACCAGCGATCGGTACCAGGCATCGCTGCTGGTCACCCACCGCCCCGACAGCACGGCGTAACCGACGACGAACAGGGTGCTGAGGGTGGCGGTCGCGATTGTCGAGGGACGCATAGGGCATGTTCGCACGGTTGTTCCCACCGTGGCGGGTCGGCCCTCGCCGCCCGGCTCCGGACCGGACCGCGCCCGCCTGCACGGCCTACGATGGCCGCCCATGGAGGAGCAGGCAGTTCGGGCATCGGCCTCCTACCCCGTCCCCACTTCCCTGCTGACCGACCAGTACGAGCTGACCATGGTCGATGCGGCGCTGCAGTCCGGCGTGGCCCAGCACCGGGCGGTCTTCGAGTGCTTCACCCGCCGCCTGCCACCGGGTCGTCGGTACGGCGTGGTGGCCGGCACCGATCGGCTCCTCGATGCGATCGAGCAGTTCCGTTTCGGTGAGGCCGAGCTGGCGTGGCTGTCCGAGCAGGCCTTCCTGCATCCCGGAACCCTGGAGTGGCTCGCGTCCTACCGGTTCCGTGGTGACATCACCGGGTACGCCGAGGGTGAGCTGTACGTCGCAGACTCACCGATCCTCACCGTGGCCTCGACCTTTGCCGAGGCCGTGGTACTCGAGACCGTGGTGCTGTCGGTGCTCAACCACGACTGCTCCGTGGCGGCTGCAGGCGCACGGATGGTCACCGCCGCTGCCGGTCGTCCCCTGATCGAGGCCGGTAGCCGCCGTACCTCGGAGCAGGCGGCGCCGGCCGCGGCGCGCGCCGCGTACCTCGTCGGATTCTCGGCCACCTCCAACCTCGAGGCCGGTCGACGCTGGGGGGTCCCGACGGGGGGCACCGCGGCCCATGCGTTCATCCTGGCCCATGCCGACGAGCGGGCGGCGTTCGCAGCGCAAGTGGCGATGACCGGGCCGTCCACCACGCTGCTGGTCGACACCTTCGACGTCGAGGCGGGCATTCGCAACGCCGTGGCGGTGGCCGGGACGCAGCTCGGCGCGATCCGCATCGACTCGGGCGATCTGCACGAGATGGCGGGGCGGGCCCGGGCGTTGCTCGACGAGCTCGGCGCAACCGGAACGCGCATCGTGGTCTCGGGGGACCTCGACGAGTGGAGCATCGAGGAACTGGTGCGCGGCGGTCCCCTGGTCGATCGGATGCTGGTCGGTACCCAGCTGGTCACCGGGTCCGGCGCGCCGGCAGCGGGCCTGGTGTACAAGCTGGTGGCGATGGCCGACCGGCCCGGTGACGCAGCGCCGCTGCACCCGGTGGCCAAGCAATCGACCGGCAAGGCGACCCATGGCGGCCGCAAGGTGGCCGGTCGGCGGTTGGATGGCTGTGGGCTGGCAGTGGAGGAGGTCGTGGTGCAGGACGTCCTGGCCGCTGAACTCGACATGGCCGGGGTGCGGTCCCTGCAGCACCGCTTCGTCCAACGCGGCGAGTCGGTGCTGCGGCCGAGCCTCGCCGACGCACGCGCCCATCACGCCCGGGTCATGGGGGAGCTGTCCCCCGAGGCGCGGTCGCTGAGCCCGGGGGAGCCCTTCGTGACGGTGCGCAGCTGAGCATCCGGATGCGCGGCGCGCGAAGCTCCCGGCATGGCTCTTCGTCTCCGTCAGGTCGCTCTTGTCGCCCGGGACCTCACCCCCGTCGAGGGTGAGGTCCGATCCGCCCTCGGGGTGGACCTCTGCTTCCGGGATCCCGGGGTCGGCGAGTTCGGGCTGCACAACGCCCTGTTCCCGCTCGGGGACACGTTCCTCGAGGTCGTCTCCCCGATCCAGGAGGGTACGACCGCCGGACGTCTGCTCGAACGCCGTGGCGGCAACGGCGGCTACATGGTGTTGGTGCAGACCGACGACCTCGACGAGGCCCGTGCCCGGATCGAGCGCACCGGGACCCGCCTGGTGTACACCGCGCAGGGTGCGGCCATTTGCGGGCTGCACGTCCATCCCCGTGACATCGGCGGGGCCATCGTGTCCATCGACCAGGCCGAGCCGGCGGAGGACTGGGAATGGGCCGGGCCCAGCTGGCGCGACCACGTGCGGACCGACACCGTGACCACCATGGCCGCCGTGGAGATCCAGGCCGACGACCCGGCTGCCATGGCTGCCCGCTGGGCCGACGTGATCGGTGGCACGGTCGACGGCTCGGGCACCTGTCTGCGCTTCGAGCGGGGTGAGGTCCGCTTCGTGCCGGTCGCCGGCGGGCGCGGCGAGGGCGTGTCCGGCGTGGACGTCGTGGCCGCCGATCCGGCGCGGCGCGGTGAGTCCGTCGAGGTGTGCGGCACCCGGTTCCGCTTCGTCTGAGCGGGTTTCCTAGGCTCCCGGCCGATGGGCGAACTCCTGGGGCCTCACTTCCTGCAGTTCCTCCTGCTCGCCCTTTCCGGCGCGCTGGTGGTCGGCAACGCGCTCGCCCTGGTCCGGCCGCCGGCCGCTCGGGCCGACGGTGAGCTGCCGCAACGGCCGCCGCTGCGGCGAAGTCTGATCATGATCGGCCTGGGGTCGGTCGTGGTGGCCTGGACCATCGCCTCGCTGCTGAGCTGACCCGGTTGCCGGTCGGCGCTCCCGTCACCGGTACGGCGTCACCCGGACGCGGCTGCCGCTTCGCCCCGGGCGAGGAGAATGCGCAGGTCGTGGGCCATGGACGCCGCGCTGGTCCCGAAGGGCCACTGGACGAGGACCCGGCCCTGGTCGTCGACGACGGATGTGGTTGCGGTGTGCTCGACCTCCACCCCGTTCGCGGTGTCGGTGATCGCCGAGTCGGCCAGGAAGGCCTCCTCGGTACGGGCCAGCGCAGCGGGGTCGGTGGTGCGCAGGGCGACCCGATGGTCCGCGTCGAAGAAGCTGCCGAGGTAGGCGTCGAGGATCTCGGGGGTGTCGCGCTCCGGGTCGACGGTGACCAGCACCACCGACACCCGGGCGGCATCGGCAGGGGTGAGTTCGCCGAGCGCCACCTTGAGATCGGCCATCGTGGTGGGGCACAGGTCCGGACACTGGGTGTAGCCGAAGTAGGCCGCGAGCAGGTGCCCCGGTTCGGCCCTGAAGGTGAACGGCCGGCCGGTCCCGGCCTGCGGCAGTTGCTGATCGGCGACGACCAACGGTGGCGTGGCGACGGCCCCGTCGAGGGTCTGGCCGTCGTTCGACGGACCGCAGGCGCCCAGGAACAACAACGCCACGGCCATGGCCCGGTAGAACCGTCGGTTCGTCACCCCGTCATTCTGGCCCGCCAGCGAGGGTTGGCCTCCGGCGAAGGGGCCGTGACGTGCGTTGCTGAGCCGGGTACTCAGGCCGCGTCGCGGCTCTCCCAGCCGAATTGGTCGAGCAGCCTCTCCACGCTGTAGAGCGCGAGCTGCAGGCCGATGTCGGGATCGCTGTCGTCCACGCCGATGGTGGCGCCGGGCGGCACCGCCCGCTGCCGGCCGCTCGGGGTCTCGATGTCGTTGCGCAGGATGATCACGGCCCGCAGCGCAGCCTCGGAGGCGTCGATCCTGGGGGACCCGCCGGACGGTTCCGCCACGGTGTCGTACAGCGCCCGCAGGGCGGTCGGCACCGTGGGACAACGGAATGCCGGTCGAAGCGCGGCGGCCAGGTGGGCCTGGCTCAGCTGATTGGTCGACTGGGGTTCGGACATCCGTATCCTCGGCAGCGGCGGCCTCTGGCCGGCGATTTCTCGCCCCGCTATCGGCCGGTGGCGCCCCATTCTTGAGCGCGTCGGACGACGATCCTGCACGGATACCGCAGACGGGTTCCGTTCATGGCGAACGGAGCTGGTCGAGCTGCCGTCGCTGGCGTTTCGTGGGCCGTCCGGCGCCCCGGTCGCGCACGAACGGTGCAGGCTCGGTGTCCTCGCGCACCACGGGTGGGCTGTGGTCCACCAGACAGGTGGCGGCGACCGGAGGTCCGACGCGCTTGTCGATCGGCTGCACGACCTCCACCACCCGCATCCGGTCGCCGACCCGGGCTTCGACGCGGTCGCCTGCGCGTACCGTCGTGGAGGCCTTGGCGGGTTGGCCGTTGACGGTGACCTGTCCACCCCGGCAGGCGTCGGTGGCCGTCGCGCGTGTCTTGAACAGCCGGACCGCCCACAGCCAACGGTCCACCCGGGTGCTCTCGGAGGCCGGTTCCCGTTGTGGAGCCTGCGTCGGTTCTGAAGCCTGCACGTCGTGACCCTCCTTGCGGTATCGGCATTGTCGCGCAGGGGTTGCGTGGCCCGGGAGCCGTTCGTGGTCTGCCAGACTCGTTCGGCCGCACACGCGGCGCGGGCAGCGTCACGGCACAGCCCGGAACCCGGGAGCTGTCTTGTCGTCTTGCCACCTGCTGCCCAACCCCCGAAGCGGGTCCTGATGTCCGCCACGCTCCATGTCAACGGTCTGACCGTTCGCCGCGAGCCTCAGCTGGTGCTCGAAGCCGTCAGCTTCACGGCATCGCCGGGTCATTGCATCGGCCTGGTCGGACCCAACGGGGTGGGCAAGTCGACCCTGCTCGGCGCTTTGGCCGGGGTGGTGGACATCGAGTCCGGAAGCGTGCAGCTGCAGCCCGGCGACGCCCTGGTGGGCTGGCTGCCGCAGGAGGCCGAGCGCCGCTCGGGGGAGACCGTGGCCGGCTTTCTCGCCCGTCGTTGCGGGATCGACGTGGCCGATGCCGAACTGCACGCCACCACCGCTGCGCTCGCCGCGGGGAGCGCAGGGGCCGACGATCGCTACAGCGCGGCGCTGGACCGGTGGTTGCTGCTCGGCGCGGCCGACTTCGAGGCCCGAACGGGTGAGGTCTGGCACGAGCTGGGGTTGGCCGAGCGTTTGCTCAGCGCCCCGACGACGCAGTTGTCCGGCGGTGAGGCGGCCCGGGCCGGCCTCGCCGCGCTGGTGCTGAGCCGCTACGACCTTTACCTGCTCGACGAGCCGACCAACGACCTGGACCTCGACGGGTTGGAACGGCTCGAGCGATGGGTGCGTGAGCTCGATGCGGCTGTCATCGTCGTCAGCCATGACCGGACCTTTCTGGAGAACGTGGTCACCGACGTGATCGAGCTCGACGAGTTCACTCGCCGGGCCGGCTGGTTCTCCGGGGGCTGGGCCTCCTACCTGGAGGAACGGTCGATTCAGCGGCGTCACGCGCGGGAGCGCTTCGACGAGTACGACACCAAACGGCGGTCCTTGCAGGGCAGGGCGGAACGGGAACGCAACTGGGCCACCCAGGGTGTGGCGAAGGCGAAGCGCAAGCCGTCCGACGGCGACAAGTCCGCCCGGCAGTTCAAGATCAACCAGACCGAGCAGTTGGCGGGTCGGGCGGCGCGCACCCAGAAGGCGATGGAGCGGCTCGAGGTAGTGGCTCAACCGCAGGACCCGTGGCAACTCCGCCTCTCTGTCGGATCGCCGGGCCGCAGTGGTGACGTGGTCGCGCAGCTCTCCGGTGCGGTGGTGGACCACGGCGCGTTCGTGCTCGGCCCGATCGACCTCGAGATCGCGTTCGGCGAGCGCATCGCCGTGCTCGGGGCCAACGGCAGCGGCAAGACCACCCTGATCGACACGATCCTGGGTCGCGCCGAGCTGCGCCAGGGGAGCAGCCGCGTCGGGCCGTCGGTGGTGATCGGCGAGATCGGCCAGGCCCGCCGTCAGCTGCAGGGATCGGCGAGCTTCCTGCGCGATTTCACCGACATCACCGGCCTGACGACCTCCGAGGCCCGGACCCTGGTGGCCAAGTTCGGGTTGGGCGCCGACCATGTGACCCGGCCGACCGCCACGTTCTCGCCCGGCGAACGGACCCGCGCCGCGCTCGCCCTGCTGATGGCGAACGGCGCGAACTGCCTGGTCCTCGACGAGCCGACCAACCATCTCGACCTGCCGGCCATCGAACAGCTCGAGACCGCGCTGGCCGAGTTCAACGGCACGGTGGTCCTGGTGAGCCACGATCGGACCCTGTTGGCCACGGTACCGATGACCAGGACGCTGCGCCTTGCTGCCGGCCGCATCGTGGCCGATGACGTGGTCTGATCGGCAGCGACAAACGGATCACACTCTGTGGTCACTTGGCGAATCGCTTTGCCGGGCGCGAATTCGGGCGAATTGAACAAAATCTTGGTCTTCAACAGGTTGTTCTTGCGGCGAATCGACGTCGATTCGCCGCAACAAACCCGAAATCGCCGCAACGTGTCTTCGAATCGAACGCCGGTCGAACGCGGAGCGTGAGATTGGTTTGAGGAAATTGCCGTCCGGGACGAGAACGTCCGGCCTGCGTTGGGGTGGGGAGCGGTCCCATCCGTATCTTGGATACCCGTGCGTAGTGCCAAAGACTTCTTCAAGCCCCTCGCCGTCGGTGCCCCGGCACCCTTGCGCGAGATCCGGATCCGGCCGTCCCGGATGATCCACTTCTTTCCGGCTTCGAACGCCAAGATGGTGGGCAAGCTGCCGGAGATCGCCCCCACCGTCGACGTGTTGCTGGCGAACCTCGAGGACGGGGTTCCCGCCGGGGAGAAGGAGGCGGCCCGTGCCGGGCTCGTGAACGTCGCCCGGACGGTCGACTTCGGCGAGACCCAGTTCTGGACCCGGGTCAACTCCCTGGACTCGCCGTGGGGCCTCGACGACCTCGTGGCTGCGGTGACCGAGGCGGGCGACAAGCTCGACGTCATCATGATCCCCAAGGTCGAAGGCCCCGAGGACATCCACTACGTCGATCGGCTGCTCGCCCAGCTCGAGGCGAAGGCCGGCCTGACCCGGCCGCTGATGGTGCACGCCATCCTCGAAACGGCTCGCGGTGTGGCCAACGTCGAGGAGATCTGTGCGGCGTCGCCCCGTATGCAGGGCCTCTCGCTCGGCCCTGCGGACCTCGCGGCCAACCGCCGGATGAAGACCACCCGCGTGGGTGGCGGTCACCCCGGCTACCTGGTGCGTCAGGACCCCGATCCGGCCAATCCCGATGCCGTTCGCACCGTGTACCAGCAGGACCTGTGGCACTACACGCTGGCCCGCATGGTCGATGCCTGCGTCGCCAACGGGATCCTGCCCTTCTACGGCCCGTTCGGCGACATCAAGGACACCGTCGCCTGCGAGGACCAGTTCCGCAACGCCTACCTGCTCGGCTGCGTCGGTGCCTGGAGCCTGCACCCCGTGCAGATCGACATCGCCAAGCGGGTGTTCTCGCCCGACCCTGCCGACGTGGCCCATGCGCTGCGGGTCATCGAGGCGATGGGGGACGGAACCGGCGCCATCATGCTCGACGGCAAGATGGAGGACGATGCCTCGTGCAAGCAGTGCAACGTCATCGTGGCGCTCGCCCGGGAGCTCGCTGCCCGTGACCCCGAGCTGGCCACCACCTACGGCTTCTGAGCGACAGGAACCCACCATGACCGACGATCTCCGTCCCCGCCGCTCGGTGCTGTACATGCCAGCGGCCAACGCTCGAGCCCTGGAGAAAGCGCGCGACATCCCGGCCGATGCGCTGATCTTCGACCTCGAGGACGCCGTGGCGCCCGACGCCAAGCCCCAGGCCCGCGAGCAGGCGGCCGATGCCGTTCGCTCCGGTAGCTACGGCAACAAGGAACTCGCCATCCGCTGCAACGGTCTGGACACCCCGTGGGGGGCGGACGACCTCGCCGTGGCCGGCGCCGCCGGTCCGTCGGCCGTAGTCATCCCCAAGGTCTCCGGCCCGGCGGCACTTGCCGAGGTGGCCAAGCGGCTCGAGGCGGCCGGCGCCCCCGACCACACCAAGATCTGGGCCATGGTCGAGACCCCCGAGGCGTTGTTCAACGTTCGCCAGATCGCGGGCTTCGAGCGGGTGGCGATGCTGGTCATGGGTACCAACGACCTGGCCAAGGAACTGCGGGCACAGCAGGTGCCGGGCCGGGCGCCGCTGGTTGCCCACCTCGCCGTCGCGCTGCTGGCGGCGCGCGAGGCCGGCAAGGTCATCGTCGACGGTGTGTACAACGACGTGCGCGACGCCGAGGGTTTCGCCGCCGAGGCCCGGCAGGGCTTCGAGATGGGCTTCGACGGCAAGACGTTGATCCACCCCAGCCAGGTCGAGCCGACCAACGCACTGTGGGCACCGAGCGACGAGGCCATCGACTACGCCCGGCGGGTGATCGAGGCCTTCGAGCAGGCGGTCGCCGAAGGCCGGGGCGTGGCCACCGTCGACGGACGCATGATCGAGAACCTCCACGTCGACAACGCCCGTCGGGCTCTTGCGGTGGCCGACGCCATCGCCGCGCTGGGCTGAGCATCGCCCGCCCGCCCGGGCCGGCGGGGCACCGCGTCCGGTCCTTCGTGGCGCTGCACCCAGGGCTAGCGTGCCTCGGGTGGAGCAGCCTCGCGAGGATCGTCCGTCTGCCGAATCTGTTGCGCCGGCCTCGGGGGCCGAGGTCGCCCGGGTCGGTCATGCCGTGCTCGACGAGATCGAGCGGGCCGTGGTGGGCAAGCGGTCGGTGCTCGAGCTGGTGCTCGTCGGCCTGCTCGCCGACGGCCACGTCCTGATCGAGGATGTCCCGGGTGTGGCCAAGACGCTGACGGCGCGCAGCTTCGCCGCAGTGCTCAGCATGGAGTTCTCCCGGGTGCAGTTCACCCCGGACCTGATCCCTTCGGACATCACCGGATCGGCGGTGCCCGACGGTCACGGCGCGTTGTTCTTCCAGCCGGGGCCGATCTTCGCCAACCTGGTCCTCGGCGACGAGATCAACCGGGCCCCACCGAAGACCCAGGCCGCAGTGCTCGAGGCCATGGAGGAACGGCAGGTCACCGTCGACGGCGTGTCGCACCGGTTGCCGGCACCGTTCCTGGTGCTGGCGACGCAGAATCCCCTCGAGTCCGAGGGCACCTATCCATTGCCCGAGGCGCAGCTCGACCGGTTCCTGCTGCGGGTGTCGGTCGGTTACCCCGACCACGACGCCGAGGTGGAGCTGCTGCGTCGCCGGGTCGAACGACGTCAGAACCAGGTCGAGCTGCGGCCGTTGCTCGACGGGTCGACGGTGCGTCGGTTGCAGGCGGCGGTGGAGACCGTGCACGTGGCCGACGACCTGCTCGAGTACGTCGTGGCGTTGGTGACGGCGACACGTACCGACAGCCGTACCGAGGCGGGGGCCAGTCCTCGGGCTGCGTTGGCCTTGGTGGCGGCGGCACGGGCCCGTGCCGCGCTGGCCGGCCGGGCCTTCGTCGTACCGGACGACGTGAAGCAGTTGGCCGTCCCGACCCTGGCCCATCGGCTGGTCCTTCGACCGGAGGCCTGGATCCGCGGGATCACCCAGGCGACGGTCGTGACCGACTGCTTGGGTTCGGTGCCGACGCCGGCCACGTTGACCGATGCCGACCGCGCCGTTGCCGGGCAGCCATCCGCGCCGGCGGCGGACGACCCGGGCCGAGCCGGGTGAACCGGGCGGTCTCGGTCCGATTCGTCGGGTTGCTGCTGCTCGGTCTGGCCGCCGGGCTCGCAGCGATGGCGCTGCACCGGCCGGCGTTGGCCGTCATTGCCGCGGCGGTGATGACCGTGCCGGTGCTCGGGATGGCGACGTGGCGTTGGCCGGCGTTGGAGGTGCAGGCCAGGGTGTCCTCGGCCCGTCTGGTCGAGGGTGACACGTGCACCATCGTGCTCGAGGTCGCCGGCGACAGCGCGGTGCCCTGGCTCGACGTCGAGGTCGACCTCGGGGCCGGGTTGCGCAGCGCTGACGGCATGCTGCGCCGGGTGGTGCCGTTGCGCGCCGGCACTGCGGTCGCCGTCTCCTTCCCGGTGGTTCCTTCGACATGGGGGGTACTGGCCGCGGGCCGGTACCGCATCGTCGCCCGGGACCGCTTCGGGTTGTTCTCGTGCAGCACGATCCAGACCATCGATCAGGTTCTCAGGGTGTATCCGAGCGAGTCCCGGCTGCAGGGCATGGCCCAACCGGCTCGCACGGTCGGAACCCTCGGCGCGCACCTGTCCTCGAGTCGGGGCGATGGATGCGAGTACGCCGATGTACGGGCCTGGCGGCCCGGGGATCGCATGCGGATGGTGAACTGGCGGGTCTCGGCGCGCCGCGGGGGTCCGTGGGTGACCGAACGCCATCCGGACCGCGCCGCGGAGGTGGTGGTCCTGCTCGACGACTCGGCCGCGCTCGGCCCGGCGGAGGACACCACGTTGCGACGGGCGGTCCAGGCGGCCATGGCCCTCAGCGAGGGTCATCTCTCGGCACAGGACCGGGTCGGGCTGCTTGCCCTGGGCGCGCCGTTGCGCTGGGTCCGGCCGCGTTCGGGGGCTCGGCAGCTCTATGCGATCGTCGACACCCTGTTGGACTGCCGTCTCGCCCGCGTCAGTGGGATCGCCCGCCAGGGGTCCCTCATGCTTGGGGGCCTGCGCCCGGGTACCACGATCGTGGCCCTGACCGTGCTGGCCGAACCCCGGGTGGTGGAGGTCCTGGTGGATCTCCGCCGCCACGGCCACCACGTGGTCGTCGTCGAACCCGACCATGGTGTAGCCGGAGGGGTACCCGGAGGCCCATCCGACGGCGGGGTCGGACCGGCCTCGGTGGCGGTCAACGTCGCGGAGACCCTGGCTCGACGGCTGTGGGACGTCGAGCGTTCCGCCCGGCGGGCCCGCTTGCGGGAGGCCGGGGTGGTGACGTTGCGATGGGACGGCGCGGTGCCACTGGGCGCGCTGCTGGGTCGCTCCGCCTCGAGCCCGCTGGGCCCTCGGTGAAGGTGCTGGACGCCGCCGAACTGTCGGTCGTGGTGGCAGCGCTGCTCTGTGCCCTCGGTGCCGTTGGGGCTCGACGCCAGGGCTGGACGGTCGTTGCGTGCGGTCTGGGGACCTTGGCGCTGGTCGGTGAGGCCTGGCGTCGCGGGCCGGACCAGCGGCTGTGGGTGCTGTGGGCGGCCCCGCTGCTGATCGGGGCGGGGGAGGTCGTGCGGCTGGCTGTGGACGCGCGCCGGCGGGGCACGCGGGTGACGGTCGAGTCGGCGACGTACCGGCAGGTCGCCGTGGGGGTCGGGTTGGTGCTGTTCGTGGTCGTCGTCACTGCAGGTGCCGTGCTCGCCCTGCCGAGCTCGGCGGAGGTCGGCAGTGGCCAGGCGGGCAACAGCGCGGTGCCGGTGTGGTTGCTGCCGGCGGGCGTGGTGGTGCTCGGAGTCGGGGTCGTGGCAACGGCGATCGGCCTGGGCCGGCTGGCCCGATATCGCCAGGCTGCCCGGCGCAGCGGGTTGGTCGTCGTGGTGGCGGTGGCGTTCCTGGTCGGCGGGGCGCTGGTGGTGGGTGCCGCCGGCCTGGTGCGCATCGAGTCCGAGCCGAGTGCGGTGGTGCAGTCCCCCGGGGTGGGGTCCGGGTCGGGCCAGGCCGAGCCGACGGGGTTGGCCGACGATGGGCCGTCGCGGGCCCGACCGGTTCGTGACCCGGTCCGGCTCAGCTGGTGGATGAGCCTGGTGATCCTCGTCGGGCTCATCGTGCTGATCGTCGTTTTCGGCCGGCGCGAGCAGCTCTACCCGCCCGAGGACCTCCAGCCCGACCGGCTGGTTCGCGGCGGGCCGGAACTCGTCACCGAGGGTCCGACGCGCATCGAGGTCATCGATCGGGCGGTCACGTTGGCCACCGTCGAGGAAGCCCTGGTGGGTCTGCGGCTCGACAGCGATCCTCGGGTTGCGGTCCGGGTGGCCTATGCAATGGTGGCTCGCGGGCTCGGCCGTCAGGATCTCGGTCGGCGCCCGGCAGAGACCGAGGGCGAGTACCTGGTGCGGGCCTTCGCGGCGCTCGGAGCGGGTGGTGAGGCGTTGCGTCGTCTCACCGAGCTGTTCTCGGTGGCCCGGTTCTCCGACGATCCGGTCGATGAGGCGATGCGGGCCGAGGCGCTCGCTGCTCTGGAACAGATTCGTGTGCAGGTGGCTGTGGCCGAACCGCAACGGGATGCACGGGCATGAGGACGGTGATCCTCGGGGCGTCGGCGTTGGGGCTGGTCGGGCTGCTGGCGGCTCTGCAGGTGCTCGCCCGGCTGGCGCAGCGGCTGCCCTTCGAGCCGTTCCTGCGGCCGCTGACGGCGGTCGACCGGTCCGGCCGGTCGCCGAGGCCGCCGGAGCTGATCCAGTTGGAGGGGCTGGTGGCCGACGTGGCCCAGGGTGACCCGGCCGCTGCTGCCCGGCTGGCCGCCCGTCTCCGATCGGTCGGTCTCGACCCCGGTCCGGCCGCTGATCCGGGCGGCGTCCTCGCTGCGCTCCGCCGGATCGAGTCCGCAGGCGGTGGTGCCTAGGCTGGGGCACCGCTTCTGACGACGAGGACGACCGTGCACGATGAGCCGCTCGGCATCAAATCAGGCGAGATCCAGTTGCTCGCCGTCTACGACGTGGCGGACGAGATCGACCTGGGCCGGCTCGAGCTGCTTCTGCACGCAGCGCCGCGTGATCGTGTGCCGCAGGAGATCGGCCGGTTGACCCTCGAACGGCAGCCGGGCTCGCTGGCCTTCGCCGATCCGCCGGTGGCTGCGCGTATCGCCGACAGCAGGCTCGATGTCGACGGGCTCAGCCTTGCCGTCGGGGTCCGGGTCCGTTTCTACGACTTCGGGGCCCTCGCCGTGCAGTGGTCGGTCGCCGTCCCGGACGGGTGCACCATCGAGGACCTGGTCGGGCTGTCCGTCGCGCTGGAAGCCCCTGCGGTGCAGGCGGACCTCGCAGGCCGGATGGGGGCCGACGCTGACGCCGCCATGGCCGCGGTAGTGCCGGCGTTGTCGCAACCTGGCCGGAACGGACCGCCGGAGACCTTCACGGTCTACGTGGTGAACCGGTTCGACCGAGCGGTGTCGGCCGAGGAGCTGCTGGCGTCGGGGGCCGTCGCCCGGATGGTCGTGGGGGAGCAGGACGCCCTGTCGCCGCAGCTGCACGCGGAGGTGCGCGCCGGTTCGTTCTCCTACACCGACCGCGACCTGGTCACCATCAGCTACGACCAGGCGTTCGTCTACGACCCGGTCAGCGCGGCCGACATCAGCGCCTTGCTGGAGTTCGCCCTGGCCCAGGTGCTCGAGCTGGGCTTCTACGACGCCGAGCTCGATGCCCGTCTCGCGGTCTTGGGCCAGGCCATTCGTGAACCGGCACGTCATGCCCGGCGGTGGGGGTTGGGACGGTCCCGCTTCGAGACCCTGCGGCGCGAGGTGCTCGTTCAACATGTCGAGTTGGTCCAGGTCCTCGAGCGGGTGACGACGGCGGTGAAGGTGACCGAGGACCTGCACTACGCCCGCATCTACCGCGCCGCCATGCGCATCTTCCGGGCGGGCGAGCTCAGTGACGCCAGCAACCGCAAGCTCGAGCTGGTGTTCCGGACCTACACCATGTTGGCGGACGAGGTGGACAGCCACGTCGCCCACCGGCTCGAGTGGATCATCATCGTCCTGATCCTCATCGAGATCGTGCTCGGCATTGCCGAGAAGCTCTAGCGCGTCCGCGACCCGGGGTTCCGTTCGGGCCTCCCGCTGCACTCAGAACAGCGATATCAGCGCGTCGGGGTCGAAGGCCTGCAGGTTCGGCAGCACGAGGTCGAGGTCGGCAGCGGAGACCCCGAACCACCGGCCGAGACGTGCGGCGTACTGGTCGACCGAGATCGTCGGCACGAATACGCCGTTGCCGACGTCCACCGAGGAACCGAACGCTGCCGGTGGGACGTCGCCGTAGATGGTCCCGCCGTTGACGTCACCGCCGATGACCAGGTGATGCGCGCCCCAACCGTGGTCGGATCCGTCGCCGTTGCTGGCCAGCGCCCGCCCGAAGTCGCTCGCAGTGAACAGGACCACCTGTGACCGCCGGCCGAGCTGGCCCAGCCAACTCCAGAACGCCGTCACCGCAGTATCGACCTGGCGGAGCAGCGCGTTCTGTTGGGGGACGAGTTGGTCGTGGGTGTCGAATCCGCCGAGACCGACGAAGAACACCTGACGGTTCGTGCCGAGGCCGGTCTGTGCGGCAATGGTTCGTGCCACCACGTGCAACTGGGCGGCGAGCAGGTTGTTCGCTGGAAGCGCAGGGCTCAGCGACCCGGCCGGCGGGAGAGAGGTCCGCAAACGTGCGTTGGCGTCGAGCGAACGTCGGGTCACCGCACTGATCTCGTCCTCGAACAGATGGGCCCGCCCGGCCGTCAGCATCTGCTGGTAGACGACGGAACCTCGCGCCGAGCCGTAGAGGCTGGCCCCGGCAGGTTTGAGGTTGAGCCCGCCCGAGGTGCTCATCTGGAACGGCGCGATGCTGCTGCCGGACAGGAACAGGGGTCGTCCACTGGTCGACACCGCCGTGAACACGTTCGAAGAGTTCGTGTTCATCAGGCGATCGGCGAGGCTGCCGCCCCAGCCGAGGTGGGCACCTTCGCCACTGGCCTGTCTTGCCTGCCAGGCCGATTGCTGGTCGTTGTGGGAGCGCAACTTCGGCGGGAGTGCGACGCTCCCGGCCAGGTACTGCGAAACGGTGGTCGGCACGATCAGCGGTCCGACGTTCGCCACGATCGCCGCGTCGGCGTCGAGGTACAGCTGTCGGATGCCCGCGAGCGACGGGTGGAGCGCGAAGGAGCGGCCGCCCTGGCTGGCGGTCGGACCGAGGTCGGTTGCCGCCAACGTGTCGCGTTGCAAAGCGATGGACGGGCGGGCTGCGGCGTATTCGGCGTAGGTCTCGGTGTCGGTCGGGACGAGCAGGTTCGTGTGGTCGTTGCCGCCGAGGAGGAACAGGCACACGAGGGCCCGGTACTCGTCGAGCTGTGCCGCCACCGTGCTCATCGCCGCCACGTCCGCGGCGAAGGAGCCGGCAGAGCCCAGCAGAGAGAGCGCGGCCGTACGTTTCAGCAGGTCGCGCCGGGACAAACGGGAGGTCATGACGCGAGGTCCCTCATTTCTGCACCAGGTAGTCGGGCGAGGACAGCGTGAAGAGCGCAGCAGTCCACACCCGCCGTTGCCGTGCGGAGGTCTGATTCCTGGTGGGCATGGCGATGGCGACGACGGCGTCGCGGATCATGGCGAGCGTTGCTGTGCTCAGGGTGTTTCCGGTGAGCAGCAGGTTCATCCGTCCGATGAGGAGGTCGGGGTCGTGGGCGATGGCGATCTCGGCGCTGTAGTCGGCCTTGAGGTCCCGGGAGATTCCGACCCCCGACGAGATCGCCCCGTAGAGGAAGTTGGCGTAGCCGAGCACGCTCGCCTCGTCGGTGATCTGCAGTTCGGGGGCGACGAGGCCGGCATCGGCGATCGCTGCGTTCTGCGGGGTGTACCCGGGCCGGTAGAAGTTGAACACCGACGGCGCGTACAACGGCGACTGCCCCAGACCGGCCAGGCCGACATCGGTCCGGCCGATCCGGAAGCCTCCCGAGCTCGACCGGACGTTGAACGCCCGCATCCAGTTCGCCAGTCGGAGCACCGGCTCGCGTACTCGCCCCGTCCGGGTGTCGCCGATGTCCGGTCTGGCCCGCGCTTCGGGATCGAGGAGTACCGCTGCGGCGAGTGCCTGCAGGTCCCCGCGCGCACCGGTTCCGGTCGACCAGCTACCGGATGCGTACCGGCCGGTGTCGAAGGCGGTCGACACCCGGCTGACGTAGGCCGGTGAAGGATTGCTGGTGACCAGGCGTTGGATGAGCTGGCGCCCGATGAACGGCCCGACGTTGGGGTGGGCAGCCAGGGTGTCGAGGGCGACGGCGAGGTCGGCATCGGGGTCGATCTGGCCGGGTGGGATGGTGACGCCGAGGAAGTGTTTCTCCAGGACCGAGTGGAACTGTGGGTAGGCCTCCATCGGTCTGACGACCTCGTCGGCCTTGTGGGCGAGGAGGCGTTGGGTGAATCGGGCCTTGGACTTGTCGGTCCCCGCCCACGAGAACCCGGTGAAGACCCGCGACAGGCCGACGACGTCCTCGGTGCGGTAGGTCTCGATCGGGTCGCCCGCGATCAGGCGTATCGATCCGTCCGGGTTGAGTTCGTACAGCCCGATCGAGAACAGCTGCATGATCTCTCGGGCGAAGTTCTGGTCGGGTACCTGGTAACCCTCGGCGTCTTCCTTCTGATTGCCCAGGTGCGAGAGGTACAGCCCCATCATCGGATGGCGGGTGACCCCTTCGAGCAGCGCGCGGTAGGTGCCGTAGGCCGAGGCGCCGAGAAGGTCCAGGTAACTCGCCACGCCGAGCGGGTAGAAGTTGACGGCCGAGGAGATCATCGAGACCACGAAGATCTGGGAGTACGAGAACGCCAGTCGTTGGCGGACTTGGTCCTGACCGGTGGCCGCCTGCCTCCAGAACGAGTTCAGCAGCTCTTCCTGCGGCCGGGACCTGGTCTTGACCACGGTCTGATGGATCGGCGACGCCGGCAGGGCGAATTGCTCGTCGAGCCAGGCGCCGTAGCCCAGTTGCCGGAGCCGGTCGATCTCCGCTGCCGTGGGTCCGAACGTGGCCTGGGACAGGAAGCGCGCGGCCTCGCCGGCGTCGGGATTCGGGTAATCGACGGTACCGCTCACTCGCCCGCCAGTCAGCTCGCCGCAAGTCGTCGCGGACAACGACAGGATCACCCACTGTGGCAGATACCACCGACACGGTCCGTGCCGGACGCGAGTGTTCGCCCGGATTGGGGACAAGCATTTCGAAACCCGTCCCACGGTCATCCTCTGGCACGGTTGTTGTGCCGGCCTCGGAGGAGCCAGGTGGTCGGCGTGACGTCGGGTTGGTACCGTGATCGCCGCGCGGTGGCCCGCTGCTCGAGTACTGGGTCACCGGCAAGGAGAAGATGGGTCTCTCCGTGCGGGAGCAGGAACGGGTGATCCTTCCCATGGGCTGTCAGTACCGCAGCAACTACGTCTGGAAGCGCCACGTGCTGGTGGCCAGGGAGTTCGGGGTCGACGACACCGAGCTCGACGGGCTGCTCGGGGCCGGTTGATCACCTGGTGGGAGACCTCGGTGGCCCGAGGGTCTCGCGTGGGCTTCCGCGACCGAGCCGCGGCGTCAGGCCGCCGTGGCATCCGCAGCGTGTAGCTGGTCCCAGAACCGTCGGTGTACCCAGGCATCGAGCGAGCCGAGCTGCAGGCGCGCGTACAGCCGACCCTTCGGCGGGCCGAAACGGTGGTTGCGCGGCAGTTCGAACAGCACGGCCCGCACCGTGGACAGCTTCACCGCCGTGGTCTGGAACACCACGACGCGTCGGTTCGTGGCTGCGACGATGTAGTTGTAGCCCCCGTCGCCGCCGAAGAGCTTCCACGGTGCCGATCGCAGCGCCGGGAAGGCAGCCTGTAGTTCCTCGCCGGGTGACAGCCGGGCGGTGACGGCGGCACGGAGGTTCGTCTCGAGCGCCATGGTCGCCTCGGTGGCATCAGCGGTCCGAGGGGACGAGAGCGGCGGTGCGGCGCACCTTCGTCGGTCCTGTGTGGAGCGGGTGACGGGAATCGAACCCGCACTGTCAGCTTGGGAAGCTGATGTTCTACCATTGAACTACACCCGCAGCGACCGTCGAGCGTAGCGCGTCGCAGGCCCGCTCACCTAGGTCGGGTCCGGGCGGGTGGCCTAACGTGGGGCTGTGATCCTCTCCGATCGGACGTTGCGGGAAGAGCTCGGCGCCGGGCGCATCGTGATCGACCCCTTGGGTCCCAACGCCATCCAACCGTCGTCGGTCGATCTTCGCCTCGACTCGGCGTTCCTGGTGTTCCGCAACTACACGAGGGGACTGATCGACGTCCGCCAGGACCTGACCGACCTGACCGAGTTGGTCGAGGTCGCCCCGGACGAGCCGTTCATCTTGCATCCCGGCGAGTTCGTGCTGGGTTCGACGCTGGAGCGGGTGGTGGTACCCATCGATCTGGTTGCCCGACTCGAGGGCAAGTCCAGCCTGGGTCGGCTCGGGTTGCTCATCCACTCCACCGCAGGCTTCGTCGATGCCGGCTGGGACGGCCAGCTGACGCTCGAGCTGTCGAATGTTGCCAGCCTGCCCATCACGCTCTACCCGTCGATGAAGATCGGCCAGATCAGCTTCATCCGGATGACAACCCCGGCGGACATCCCTTACGGATCGTCCCAGGTCGGCTCCAAGTACCAGAACCAGCGTGGCCCTCGGCCCAGCCGGTACTGGGAGAACTTCGGCAACGCCTGATTGTCCAGGCGCAGCCTGACGCGCTCCGTGACGTCTTTCCGGGCATGGTGGACGCCGGTCGGATCCACCGGCTGTCGTCCGCGCCGAATGTGCCGAATGTGCCGAATCCCCACAATTGTGCCTCTTGACCTGCGGTTCCGTTGCGGCGAATCGACGTCGATTCGCCGCGAGCGCGTCGTTCAGATGTGGCGCCGGCAGCAATTCGCCGGAAAACGCGGCCCGGTGCCGACTGCGTCGAGTGGTCGCGCGGTGGCCAAAAATGGAACCAGCTGGGGTGACCGTGTCGGTCGCCCCAGCCGGTGTTCGAACGATCGGGTCGCTCAGTCGCCGAGCAGTTCGGCCTCGGCGTCCGCGACATCCTGGATGAAGGACGGCACCCCGTCGCGAGCGGCTTCACCGCGTTCGATGGCCTCGAGGAGGTGCATGGAGATGTCGGCGACGCGGACCTCGTGCTCTTCCTTGCCGGCCGCCTTCACCCCGTCGTCCAGCATGATGTAGCAGAACGGGCAGGCCGTCGCGACCCGGGTCGCCCCGGTGGCGATCAGTTCCTGCGCCCGCTCGTCGTTCACTTTCTTGCCGATGGATTCCTCCATCCACATGCGGGCACCGCCGGCGCCGCAGCACATGCCGTTGGTGCCGTTGCGGGCTGCTTCGACCACCTGGACCCCGGCCAAGGAGCCGATCACCCGACGGGGCGCCTCGTAGATGTCGTTGTGGCGGCCGAGGTAGCACGAGTCGTGGTAGACGACCCGTTCGTCGAGCCGGGCTCCGCTGAGGTCCAGCCGGCCGTCGGACACCAGCGACTCGAGGAACTGGCTGTGGTGCACGACCTCGTAGTTGCCACCGAGCTGCGGGTACTCGTTGCGCATGGTGTTGAAGCAGTGCGGACACTGCGTGATGATTTTGCGCACGCCCATTCCGTTGAGGTTGGCCACGTTCTGCTTGGCCAGCATCTGGAACAGGTACTCGTTGCCGGAGCGGCGCGCCGGGTCGCCGGTGCACATCTCCGACGGGCCGAGGATGGCGAAGTCGATTCCGGCCCGCCGCAGCAGCTTGGCCGTCGCCTCGGTGACCCGCTTGTTCTTGTCGTCGAACGAGCCGGCGCAGCCGACCCAGTACAGGTACTCGTGGGCGAAGGGGTCACCGGGATCGACGATCTGGACACCCGGCACCTTGTCGGCCCAGGCACCCCGGTCCGACTGCGACATCGACCAAGGGTTGCCCGAGTTCTCCATGGCCCGGTAGGCGTTACCCAGCTCGGTGGGGAAGTTCGACTCCATCAGCGACAGGTACCGCCGCATGTCGAGGATCTTGTCGAGGATCTCGATGTTGACCGGGCAGATCTCGTCACAGGCCCGGCAGCTGGTGCAGCTCCACAGCTCTTCCGGCGTGATGCGGTCGAACATCCAGTTCGCCGGGACGGTGATCTCGGAGTTGACCCCGATGGGGGGCGACACCGCAGGGTCGCCGGTGCGGGCCATGACCTCGCCGGTCTTGAGCACGATCTCCCGGGGATCGAGCGGCTTGCCAGTGGCGTGGGCCGGGCACACGGCGGTGCATCGCCCGCACATGGTGCAGGCGTCGGTGTCCAGCAGCTGCTTCCAGGTGAAGTCCTCGATGGTGGCGGCGCCGAAATGCTCGAGCTCGGTGGTATCCATGTCGGGAAGAGGCTTCATTGCGCCCTTCGGGCGCTCACGGTCGCGCAGGTACATGTTGAGCGGGCTGGTGAAGATGTGCCGCAGCATCGTGGTCGGCAGGATCACCAGGAAGGCCATGAAGCTCGCGGCGTGCACGATCCACCAGGCCTGGTGCCAGCCCTGCAGCGAGCTCGATCCCTCGACCAGCGTGGCCAGCGGGTAGCCCACGAAGGACCACTGCTCGAACGACGGCATGCCGGACTCGGCGATGCGGAACATCTCGGTGGCGAAGCCACTCACCCCGATGGCCCCGAACACGGCCAGGATGACCGCATGCTCGGGCTTGGACTTGATCCGGATCCGGTAGGGGCGGACCCGGCGAGGGCCGTAACGGCGAATCGCCGCCCACACGATGCCGATCAGGAAGCCGAGCCCGGCGAGGTCGCCGACGAAGGCATAGCCCTGGTACACCCCGCCGTGCAGGAACTTGGCCGACGACGGCAGCTGGTGGTTGATCTCGAGGACCGTGGTGACCGCCAGCAGGATGACGAAGTTGAAGTAGATGAGGCTGTGCATGATGCCGGCACCCGGCTCACGCAGCAGCGTCTGCATGTACACGCCGGACCGGAAGTCGGCCAGCCGCCGCTTGGCGTTCTTGGGCGTCGTGGCCCGGTTGTCGGGTCGACCGCGCTCCCAGTTCTTGACCCGGTTGGCGAACATCACCGAGCCATAGGCGATCATTAGCGGCAGCACGGTGTAGAAGACCAGCTTGAACGGGCTGGGAATGCCCTGGAACACCTCGCGCTGGACGGGCGAGTCGTCGTGGTGTCTGAGGTAGGCCGACCCCAGACCGGACACCGCGGTGACGACGGCGAAGCCGATCCCGACGGTGAGCACGAGGTGACGGGCTTTGAACCGCGAACCCTTCGGAGGGTTGTTGACCTCGACGTCCTCGGTCTCTTGGCGCTCTTCGGTCGTGGTGCTCACAGCCCGAAAGGTAGTCCTCTCGCCCCCTCACGGGCGAGTGGCACGGTCGTGGCAGGCTGGTGGGGTGCAGACAGCGGTCCACGCAGCGGTTGCCGAGCTGATCGCCGAGCAGCAGAAGGCCGGCCAGCATCTCGGCGTGCAGGTGGCCGCTCGCTGGCGCGGACGGCCCGTGGTCGAGGTCGCCGCTGGCCGGCTCGAGCCCGAAGGCCACCGTCCGGTGGAGCCCGACAGCCTCTTCTGCTGCTTCTCGGTCAGCAAGGCGCTTGCGGCCCGTCGCCTGTGGTCGCTGGTGGTGGACGGACGCCTCGATCCGTCCCGGCCGGTGGCGTCGTACTGGGAAGGTTTCACCGCCTCAGCCACGGTCGCGCAGCTGTTGTCCCATCAGGCCGGTCTGCACCGGGTACCTGCCGCGCTCGACGCCGACTTCCTCGCCGACGAGGCAGCCGGCCCGGCATGGATCGTCGCACAGGAGCCGACCTGGGAACCCGGCTCGGCGAGCGGCTATCACACCCTCACCTACGGCTGGTTGGTGGGCGGCCTATATAAGGCCGTGACCGGTGATCCACTTCCCCGGGTGCTGGACCACGACGTCTACCTGGGCCTACCCGCCGCCGAGGCGCGCCGGGCCGCAACCATCGTGGAACCGTCGACCGCCCGGGGTCTTCGCTGGGTCGACGACGACACCCATCCCGCCCTGCAGGCCATGCCCCCTGGCTTCGTCCCGGATTGGAACGATCCTCGCCTGCGCGCCGCGTGCCAGCCCGCGTTCAGCGGCTGGGCCTCGGCGCGGGCACTCGCCGCCCATGTCGATTCGATTGCGCCGGCGGAGTACGAACTCGGCCGGCAGCTCCAGGTCGACGGGCTCGATCGCGTCCTGGAACTACCGGTTCGCCGCGGCCTCGGGGTTGAGCTGGGCGGTCGCTTCGAGGGCGGAGCGGTCGGGGCGTTGGGCCCGAACGAGCGAGCGTTCGGCCATGGTGGCCACGGCGGTCAAGTCGTGGTCCGTGACCCCGAGGCCGAACTCACCATCGCCGTGCTGGTCAACCTGCTGGCCGAACCCGAGCTCGCCGCCGAGCGCACCACCACGATTTGCGAGCTGATCCGTGGCCTGTGCGAGGCCTACTGAGCGGCGGTGCGGGCGTCGGCGGGAGCGGCGATGCGCAGGGCACGCGGTACGACCTCGATGCGGCAGGGCAGTTCACCCCACGCCTCACCGTCGGCCCGTACCGGAACCCGGCCCGCTTCGGCTGATTCCAGGGTGATGGCCTTGGCCCGGTACACCGAGACCGCGGGGTGATGGATGTGGGTTCCGCGAAAGACCCGGCCGAAGTGGCGCATCAGGTCGAGCCGGCCTACTGCGTCGATCAGCGTGATGTCGAGCACCCCGTCGGCAGGGTCGGCGGCGGGGCAGATCCGCATGCCACCCCCGAACAGGGCGGTGTTGCCCACCGCGACCAGGGCGGCACGCACCCGGTGCTCGACCGGGGCCCCACCGTCGTCGGGTTCGAGGGAAAGGACCAGATCGGTGGGTCGTAGGCGGGGCAGTTCGAGCAGGGTCGCCAAGCTGTAGCGGCTGGCGCCGCGGGGCCAGGACATGGCCTCGGCCCGCTCGTTGACCGCCGCAGAGAACCCGGTGGTGGCGACCGACAGCGCCCAGGTCTCTCCGCGACGCAGCAGGTCGACGTTCCGGTCCGGGCCGAGGGCCACCCGGGCTGCCTCGGTCGGTTGTCGCGGTAGGCCGAGGGCGCCGGCGACGTCGTTGCCGGTACCCACCGGGATGATGCCGAGCACGGTGTCGCTGCCGGCCACCGCCTGCACGACGTGGTGGGCGAGGCCGTCCCCACCGATCACCACGATGCGCGCCGCGCCGCGGTCGACCTCATCGGCGGCACGGTCGCGCAGTTCCGTCACCGACCGGGGGTCGAGCACACGTGGCACCGCCGTGCGCGCGCTGAAGCGGCTGAGCGCCTCGAGCGCCTCGGTGGTCCGGCCCGAACTACGGCCCTTGCGGGCCGCCGGGTTGACGAAGACGACGGTGTCGCCGTCGCGCCGGGGTTCGGTCATGTCGGCCGGGGCGCTTTCAGCGGCCAGAGGCCTGTGCGGCCACGGCGGCGGCCGCACAGCGGGCTGCTTCGGGGTCGCCGACCACCCGATCGAGGGGATGCTGCACGTCGAGGGGCCGGAGGTCGTGGTCGAGGCGGTAGAGCAGGGGCACGCCGGTCGGCAGGTTGAGCTCGGGGATCTCCGCCTCGGAGATCTGGTCGAGGTGCTTCACGAGCGCACGTAGCGAGTTGCCGTGGGCGGCGACGAGCACGGTTCGGCCGACGCGCAGGTCGGGGACGATGGCGTCGAACCAGTAGGGCAGCATCCGGGCCACGACGTCCTTCAGGCACTCGGTGTCCGGGATGAGATTGGACGGCAGGTCGGCGTAGCGGGGGTCGCGCGTCGGGTTGTAGGTCGAGTCCCTGTCCATCGCTGGCGGCGGGATGTCATAGGAGCGACGCCAGATGTGGACCTGCTTGTCGCCGTAGCGATCGGCGGTTTCCATCTTGTCCAGCCCGGTGAGACCGCCGTAGTGCCGTTCGTTCAGTCGCCAGTGCCGACGAACCGGGATCCACAGCCGGCCGAGCTCCTCGAGGGCGAGGTTGGCTGTGCGGATGGCCCGCAGCTGCATGGACGTGTGGACGACGTCGGGCAGCAGGTTGGCCTCACGCAGCGCCACGCCGCCGGCGCGGGCCTCCGCCTGCCCCTGTTCGGTGAGGTCGACGTCGACCCAGCCGGTGAAGAGGTTCTCGAGGTTCCACGTGCTCTGGCCGTGGCGCATCAGGATCAGCGTTGCCGTGGATGCAGCGTTCGAAGACACCCCGTCACTCTGGCACCTGACGCCGGACGTGACCAGCACGACGGGCCGTGCTGCTCCGAGCCGGTTGGCCAGGAATAAACTTGAGTCGATAGGACTTAAGTTTTCTATCTGTACGGTACTGAATCGGGTTGTCACGCCGCTCCGCTGTACCGATAACCTGTCCGAGTCCGTCAAGTTCAGAGGAGAACGTTCGATGCCGAAGGCCGTGGGAATCGACCTGGGTACCACCAACTCGGTGGTCTCGGTCCTTGAGGGTGGCGACCCCGTTGTCATCCCCAATGCCGAAGGTGCACGTACCACCCCGTCGGTGGTCGCCTTTTCCAAGTCCGGCGAGGTCCTCGTCGGTGAGGTCGCCAAGCGTCAGGCCATCACCAACCCCGATCGCACCATCCGGTCGGTCAAGCGCCACATGGGGACCCGCTGGACCATCGACATCGACGGCAAGGCGTACACCTCCCAGGAGATCAGCGCCCGCACGTTGATGAAGCTCAAGCGCGATGCCGAGGCCTACCTCGGCGACACGGTGACGCAGGCGGTCATCACCGTTCCCGCCTATTTCGACGACGCCCAGCGGACCGCCACCAAGGAAGCCGGCGAGATCGCTGGCCTCGAGGTCCTGCGGATCATCAACGAGCCCACGGCCGCCGCCCTCGCCTACGGGCTCGACAAGGAGGCGTACGACCAGACCATTCTCGTGTTCGACCTCGGTGGTGGCACCTTCGACGTGTCGGTGCTGGAGATCGGTGAGGGCGTCTTCGAGGTCAAGTCCACCGCCGGCGACACCCGACTCGGCGGCGACGACTGGGATCAGAAGGTCATCGACTGGCTGGTCAGCAGCTTCAAGGGCGACCACGGTGTCGATCTCGGCAGCGACAAGATGGCCCTGCAGCGCCTCAAGGAAGCGGGCGAGAAGGCCAAGATCGAGTTGTCCTCGACCCAGAGCACGCAGATCAACCTGCCGTTCATCACCGCCACGGCGGAGGGTCCGTTGCACCTGGACTACACCCTCACCCGGGCCAAGTTCCAGGAGATGACCGCGGACCTGCTCGACCGCTGCCGGATCCCCTTCGAGCAGGCCCTCAAGGACGCCAACCTCAACAAGGGCGACCTGTCCCACGTGATCCTCGTCGGCGGTTCAACCCGGATGCCGGCGGTCACCGACCTGGTGGTGAGCCTGACCGGCAACGAACCGCACAAGGGTGTGAACCCCGACGAGGTCGTGGCCATCGGTGCGGCGGTGCAGGCCGGCGTGCTCAAGGGCGACGTCAAGGACGTGCTGTTGCTCGATGTGACCCCGCTCTCGCTGGGCATCGAGACCAAGGGCGGGGTGATGACCAAGCTCATCGAGCGCAACACCACGATCCCCACCCGTCGCACCGAGGTGTTCACCACCGCCGAGGACATGCAGCCCTCCGTCGAGATCCACGTCCTGCAGGGCGAGCGGGAGATGGCCCAGTTCAACAAGACCCTGGGCAAGTTCCAGCTCGTCGATCTCCCGCCGGCCCCCCGGGGTATTCCGCAGATCGAGGTCACCTTCGACATCGACGCCAACGGCATCGTGTCGGTGTCGGCCAAGGACCGGGCCACCAACAAGACCCAGTCCATGACCATCACCGGCCAGAGCTCCCTGGCCAAGGACGACATCGCCCGCATGGTGCGTGATGCCGAGCAGCACGCGGAAGAGGATCGTCGCCTCCGCGACGAGCAGGAGACCCGGAACACCGCCGACACGCTGGTCTACCAGACCCAGAAGCTGCTCAAGGACCAGGGGGACAAGATCTCCGGGCCCGAGAAGGAGACCGTCGAGGCTGCGCTGAGCGAGCTCGAGGCGGCCCTCAAGGGGAGTGACATGGGCGCTATCAAGGACGGCACCGAGAAGCTGATGAACGCCAGCCAGTCCTTTGCCCAGCAGCTCTACGAGCGGGCGGCCGCCGAGCAGGCTGCAGCGGGCGGTGCCGGCGGGACGACGTCGGCGAACGACGACGAGGTCGTCGACGCCGAGATCGTGGACGACGAGAAGTAAGCGGCCCGATCCATGAACGATCACGACGAGTCCGCCAACGACGACATGGCGGACGGTGATGCCCTCACGCCGGAGATCGTCGACGATCCCGGCGCGTCGGCAACGACGGGTTCCCCACCCCAGGTGCTCTCGGTCGAGGACCTCATCGAGGAACTCGAGAGGGTGACGGCCGAACGTGACGGGCACTTCGATGCCCGGGCAAGGCTGCAGGCCGAGTTCGACAACTACCGCAAGCGAATGGCGGCCCAGCAGGCCGAACAGGCCGAACGAGCCGCTGAGGGCCTGGTCGCCAAGCTGCTGCCCGTGCTCGATGCCTGCGATGCCGCAGTGGCCCATGATGTCGAAGGGGTGGAGCCCATCGCCGCGCAGCTGGCTGCGGTGCTCGAACGCGAGGGCCTGCAACCGATCTTGCCCCTCGAGCAGCCGTTCGACCCAGAGTTCCATGAAGCGGTGATGCGCGAGGATGGTGACGCCGCCGCCCCCACGGTGGCCGCTGTCCTGCGAACCGGCTACCTGTGGAAGAACCGGGTGATCCGTCCGGCAATGGTGAAGGTACGGGGCTGATCGCACCGTGGCAGCAGCTCGGGAGTGGTTCGAGAAGGACTACTACAAGGTGCTTGGGGTCACGCCTGGGGCCGACCCAAAGGAGATAACCCGCGCCTATCGGAAGCTGGCACGCCAGTACCACCCCGATGCCAACCCCGGTGACGCCGCGGCGGAGGAGCGGTTCAAGGAGCTCTCGTCCGCCTACGACGTCCTCGGAGACCCCGACAAACGGCAGGAGTACGACGAGGTCCGCCGTATGTCGCCGCCCGGCACCCACTTCGGCGGGGCCCCAGGCGGTTTCGGGGGCCGCGGACCGGCCGGATTCCGGGTGCGGACGGACGACGCCGGCGATCTCGGCGACCTGTTCTCCGGGCTGTTCGGGCGCTCGACCCCGGGTCGGGGCGACGTGCGGTCCTCCCCGTTGCGCGGCAAGGACCTCGAGGCCGCGTTGCACCTCTCGTTCCTCGACGCCGTCGTGGGCGCGACCACGGCGGTGAACCTGGTCAGCCAGGTGCCCTGCAGCACCTGCGCGGGCAGCGGTGCAGCAGCCGGTACGACCCCGGTGGTCTGCGATCGCTGCGGCGGCCGCGGCGTCCTCGATGACAACCAGGGCTTTTTCAGCTTCAGCCAGCCGTGCCCGCTCTGCCGGGGGACGGGCAGCAAGATCGAGCATCCCTGTGCCACTTGCGCGGGGTCGGGGCTCGAACGGCGACCGCGTGAGGTCAAGGTGCGGGTGCCAGCCGGCGTCGAGGACGGGCAGCGCGTCCGCCTCGCCGGCCGCGGCGAGCCCGGCCAGGCGGGTGCGCCCGCCGGTGACCTGCTGGTCCTGGTCCACGTCGCGGCCCATGAGCAGTTCGGCCGGCGCGGCCGGGATCTGACGGTCACCATGCCGATCACCTACCCCGAGGCGGTCCTCGGGACCGATCTGGAGGTGCCGGCTCTCACCGGTTCGAGCTTGACACTGCGGGTACCGGCAGGCACTCGCAGTGGCCGGACCTTCCGGGTCCGGGGCCGGGGCATCGACACCCGCCAAGGCGGCGGCGACCTGCTGGTGACCGTGGAGATCATCGTTCCCACCAATCCATCGGCCCGTGAGCGCAAGCTGCTCGAGGATCTCGCTCGGCTCGGCACGGCAGGTCTCGACGACCGTTCCGAACCCGACGCCGGCCGTCCCCGACCCAGCTGCTGACCTCGTCGGGCGCCTGTTTCCGCCATCTACGTGGTCCTGAGAGCCGTCCCGAGGGAGGTTGTCCCATGATGAACGCCGAGTACCGCCGTCAACGCGCCGTCTACGTGATCTCGGTGGCTGCCGAGCTGGCCGGGATGCACCCCCAGACCCTGCGTATCTACGAGCGCAAGGGACTGCTGGCACCGGCGCGCACCGGCGGGGGTAGCCGGCGTTACAGCGAGTCCGACATCCGTACCCTGCAGCGGATCCAGGAGCTCACCAACGAGGGCCTCAACCTGGCGGGAGTCAAGCGGGTGCTCGAGCTCGAGGCGGCGAACGAAGCGCTGCAGCAGCAGCTGGTGCAGATGACCGAGCGGGTCCGTGCTGCGGTGGCCGACACCCACCGGCAGTACCGCCGTGACCTGGTGCCCCTCCACCAGGCCGTCGAGCCGTTCGGTTGGCGACCACCGCGGGTCCCTGACCAGCGCAACTGACGGCGGCGATCCGTACCGTCCGCCCACGCCCCGACGAAATCGTTGCAGCCGCAGGCCCCGGGGTCGCTAGCTTTGAGCGGCCAACACGCGCGCCCGGAAACGGTCGAGGAGGAACGCTGTGCCAGCTACCGTGATCGTGGGCGCTCAGTGGGGCGACGAGGGCAAGGGTCGGTTCACCGACCTGATGAGCAAGGACACCGAGCTCGTCGTGCGCTACCAGGGCGGCCACAATGCCGGCCACACCCTGGTGGTCGATGGTGAGAGCTACGCCCTGCAGCTGGTGCCGTCCGGCGTGCTGTATGACCACATCACCCCGGTGATCGGCAACGGCGTGGTGGTCGACCCGCGCGTATTGATCAAAGAGATGGACACGCTCGAGCGGCGAGGGGTGTCCACCGCACGCCTGAAGCTGAGCGGCAACGCGCACCTGATCCTGCCCTACCACCAGGAGCTCGACGCCGTTTCCGAGCGTTATCTGGGCAAGAACAAGCTCGGCACCACCAAGCGCGGTATCGGCCCGGCCTATGCCGACAAGGCATCGCGCATCGGTCTTCGGGTCCAGGACCTGCTCGATCCGGGCATCTTTCGGGCCAAGCTCGACACCGCACTGCGCGAGAAGAACCAGGTACTCACCCGGGTGTACAACCGCCTGCCGATCGACGCCGAGGAGATCGCCCAGATCTACCTCGACGAGTGCCGGCCCCGCCTCGAACCGCACATCGCGGACACGGTCTCGCTGATCCACGAGGCGCTCGAGGCCGACAAGCTGGTCCTGCTCGAAGGGGCGCAGGCAACCTTCCTCGACCTCGACCACGGCACCTATCCGTTCGTGACCTCGTCCAACCCGGTGGCGGGCGGTGCCTGCATCGGTGCGGGTATCGGGCCGCGCCACATCACCCGGGTCATCGGGGTGGCCAAGGCCTACGTCACCCGTGTCGGGGCTGGTCCGTTCCCGACCGAGTTGACCGACTCCGTCGGTGACCACCTCGTCGAGGTCGGCCACGAGTTCGGCACCAACACCGGCCGGCGCCGTCGGCCGGGATGGATCGACACGGTCATGCTGCGTCATGCCGTGCGGCTGAACTCCATGTCGGAGTTGGCCATCGCGAAGCTCGACGTGCTCGACGGCCTCGACGTGGTGCGGGTGTGCACCGGCTACGAGCTCGATGGCAAGGTCCACACTGACCTGCCCTACCACCAGTCGGACCTGCACCGCGCGGTACCGATCTACCAGGACTTCCCCGGGTGGAAGACCAGCCTCGGTGACATCCGCGAGCGGAGCCAACTGCCCCGCGAGGCTGCGGAGTACCTCGACTTCGTGGCCGCGCAGGTCGGGGTGCCGATCTCGATGGTCGGCGTCGGTCCCGGCCGTGACCAGTACTTCGTCTGGACCTCGATGTGAGCCGGTCATGAGCCTGCCCAACGTCCTCGCCGACCGCTATGCCTCGCCCGAGATGGTGGCCATCTGGTCACCCGAGGCGAAGGTGGTGCTTGAGCGCGAGCTGTGGCTCGCAGTGCTGCAGGCCCAGCAGTCGCTGGGTCTCGAGGTGCCCGACGGCGCCGGAGCGGCCTATAGGGCCGTGGTGCAGGACGTGGATCTTGATTCGATCCGGGAACGAGAGCGGGTCACCCGACACGACGTGAAGGCGAGGATCGAGGAGTTCAACGCCCTCGCCGGTTTCGAGGCGGTCCACGTGGGGCTCACCTCCCGGGACCTGACCGAGAACGTCGAGCAACTCCAGGTGTTCCAGGCTCTGTCGCTGGTACGGGACCGTTGCGTGGCCGTACTGGCCCGCCTCGCCGAGCGGGCCGACCTCTACGGCGATGTCGTCCTGGCTGCCCGGACCCACAACGTGGCGGCCCAGCCGACGACGATGGGCAAGCGCTTCGCCAACATCGGCGAGGAACTGTTCGTGGCCTACGAGCGCCTCGAGAACCTGCTGGAGCGCTATCCGCTCCGCGGCCTGAAGGGTCCGGTCGGTACACAGGCCGATCTGCTGAGCCTGTTCGACGGGGATGTCGCTGCGGTCGACGCGCTCGAACGCCAGGTGGCGGACCATCTCGGCCTCCCCCGCAGCCTCGATGCGGTGGGCCAGGTCTATCCCCGCTCGCTCGACTTCGACGTGGTCACGACCCTGGCCCAAGTGGCTTCGGCCCCGGCAAACCTGGCCATCGGCATCCGGCTCATGGCCGGCCACGAATTGGCCACCGAGGGGTTCCGGCCCGGCCAGGTCGGGTCCTCGGCGATGCCGCACAAGATGAACACGCGCTCCGCCGAACGCATCGGCGGGCTGTTGGCGGTGTTGCGTGGCCATGTGACGATGGCCGGTTCGCTCCTCGGCGACCAGTGGAACGAGGGTGACGTCAGCTGCTCGGTCACCCGTCGGGTCCTGCTCGTCGACGCCTTTCTCGCCATCGACGGCTTGATCGAGACGACCCTCGAGGTGCTGGCCGACTTCGGGGTGTACCCGGCGGTGGTCGATGCGGAGCTGCAGCGCTACCTGCCGTTCCTGGCCAGTACCCGCCTGATGCTGGCCGCCGTGCGACAGGGGATGGGACGGGAGGCGGCCCACCACCTCGTCGGCGACCATGCGGTGTCGGTGGCTCGTCAGATGCGCGACGCCGGCACCCCCAATGATCTGCTCGACCGTCTCGGGGCTGACGAACGGTTCCCGCTCAGCCGGGCGGAGTTGGCCGAGTTGCTGGCTGATCACCAACAGTTCGTCGGGCGGGCAGGACCGCAGGTGGCGTCCTTCGTGGCTCGCGTCGCCGCCCTACGGGGACGTCGCGCCGAGGCCGCCGAGTACCGGGGCCGCCCGACGTTGTGAAGGTGCGTCCGGCCCGCTCGCCGCCGGCGCGATGACCGGCTGACGAGGATGCTGCCACCGACGGCTGACGACGTGAGGGGCCGACAACCGGGGCTCTGCGCATGAACGATGCGACGACCGTGTCCGGACCGGTGGACGCCGAGCCCTTCGTGCTCGCCGAGGTGACCGACTGGGAGGCTCATCTCAAAGCGGTGCTGCAGACGAGGCGGCACCACCTCGAGGAACTGCGCCGCCAAGGGGTTTCGGTGCGCAATCGACGAGTGATCGACCGGGGGCGTCCTCGATGTGCCGCCGGCACCGGGGAAAACGCCGACTGCGGGCCGTGAGACAGCCCGCAATCGGATTTCGGACGCTGTCCGAATGGTGGTCGGGACCGGCGTCGATCCGGTGACCCCGCGCTTTTCAGGCGCGTGCTCTGCCTACTGAGCTACCCGACCAGGGTCGTCTCCCGCCCGAGCGGGCGGGAGACTGGCGGTCCCGACGGGATTTGAACCCGCGGCCTCCGGCTTGACAGGCCGGCGTGCACTCCAAACTGCACCACGGGACCATGAGGCTCGGTGATTATAGCCCACCAAGTTGAACTGTGCACCCCCAACGGGATTCGAACCCGTGTTGCCGCCTTGAAAGGGCGGCGTCCTAGGCCGCTGGACGATGGGGGCCGGACGGTAACCGAAGTTAGCAGGACGCTTTCGCCAGTACCGCAGCGGCTGCGGCAGCCGGTTGCGTCGCCCGGAAGGTCCCGGCCCGGGCGCCTCGCAGCCCCGTTCGCGGGCGGTCGCCAGCCCCCTACACCAGGCTGGCGTCGATGATGAGGGCCAGCACGCCCGTGAGCCAGTGGTAGATCAGCCGTTGCTGGAATTCCGGGTCATCGGGGTCCCCGGGCTCGTCGAGTTCATCTGGATCGTCCTCGCTGATCTCGAGCCGCGTCCCCAGGACCAGCCGGAGTTGGTTGACCGTGGTCATCCAAGCCCGCAACTCGTCGTCGGAGAGAACGGCCGCGCCCACGGTGGCCTGCATGGTGTCGATGGCGCTCAGCCGGGCGTCGATGAGCTCGTGTCGGGCGAGGATCTGGTACTCGGCGTCGCGGTCGGGATCGTTGACATACGCGGTCGGGAACAGGCGCCGAAGGCCCGGGTCGTCGGCGTCGTTGGCGATCACGTGCCGCAGTTCCGTGGTGAGCATCTGCAGCAGGGCACGTTCATCGGGGCCGAGATCGACCGCGACCCCCTTGCCGGTACGCCTGATGGGTGGCTTGGGCCGGAAAAACACGCTATCTCAATCCTGCTGCATCGTGGCCCACAAGCCGTGCTCGTGCAGGCGGAACACGTCGAGTTCGGCCTTGTCGCGTGGGCCGGAGGACACCACGGCGCGGCCCTTGAGGTGGACGTCCATCATGAGCTGTTCGGCCTTTTCCTTGCTGAAGCCGAACAGCTTCTGGAGCACGTAGGTGACGTATTGCATCAGGTTGATCGGATCGTTCCAGACGATCACGACCCATGGCTTGTCCTCGTCGACCACGACATCGGTGGTCGGGTCGTCGAGCTCGGCGGGGCTGGTCGAGCCCGCCATGGCCGGGGCCGACAACCGTCCCCCGACGGGGGACGTTACGGCCGGGTGCCGTTCGTGCAGGCGCAGCTCGTCGGGGATCACTTCTCCGAGAGTACCGGTCGCGCCCGCTCGCCGGAACCGGTTGGCTCGCGCCGGGAACTCGATGCCACCGCTGCGGTGGCCGCACGTACCTTCAGAACGAGAGCCACCACCGCCGACCACACCAGGGTCGAACCCAGCACGTGTAACGCGACCAGCCCGGCGGGAACACCCAGCGCATACTGCAGGTACCCCAGGACCCCTTGCGCCACGGTCAAACCGACGAGGGCATGGAGGTTCGGCCGAAGCAGGGCATCGGCGCGGGGCGAACGGGCCACGAGCACCATGAGCGCGACCAGCAGGGCGAGGAAAAGCCACATCGCCCCGGAGTGCAGACGGGTCACGCTGCGCAGGGCGAACCCGAAGCGGTCGGCTCGTTCGTCTCCACCGTGGGGCCCGCTGCCCGTCACCACCGTTCCGGTAGAGACCACGACCCCGGCGGCGATGCCCAGCGCCGTGGTAAGCCGCGCCACGGCGCTGTGGGGAGCGACGGCAGCATCGTGATGGCCTGCATCGCCGGCAGCGTCGTCGAGACCTACGAGCGAGTTGCCGCTCAGGCCACCGTCGTGCGCGCTGACGTGGACCAGGGCCACCGCCGCGGTGATGAGTACCACCGAGGTGGCGAAGTGCAGCACGGTCAGGCGCGGATCGAGTTCCAGCACGACCAGCAACGCCCCGATCAGGGCCTGGGCGACGATGCCGGCCACCAGCACTGCGGACAGCCCGAACGCGCTGCGCCGGTAGGGCTGTCGCCGGCGTGCGGCGACCGTTGCCACCGCGGCGGTGGTGATGACCGCAAAGGTCAGGAGACGATTGCCGAACTCGACCCAGTGGTGAAAGCCCCACGCCGGGACCAGGCGGTCCTCGGTGCAACCCGGCCAGTCGGTGCAGCCGAGACCAGACCCGGTCAGACGCACCGCCGCACCGGTCACCACGATGCCGATCTGGGCGGCCCACGCCCACCAGGCGACCCGGCGGAAGGCAGCCGGGCTGACCGAACGGCGAAGGCGCATGGGTCCGACCGTACCGGCTCCTGCCACCCATGCCGAAGCCGATCTGGCGCCTCCGGCCCGGTTCCGGGTCGGCGCGAACGGGCCGGGGCGGACGCACGAGGACACTGCGGAGTGCACGACTTCGGCCGCCAGCCTCTACGCTCAGAACTCGTGCTCATGCAGTCGGCCACCCGCACCAGGCCCAAGGCGTTGGCCTATGTGGCGTTGACCAAGCCGCGCATCATCGAGCTGCTGCTGATCACCACCGTACCGACGATGGTGGTGGCCGAAGGCGGGCTGCCCAGCGTCTGGCTGATGGTCGCGACGGTCATCGGCGGCACCCTCTCCGCCGGTGGTGCCAACGCCATCAACATGTACGTCGACCGTGACATCGACCAGCTGATGAAGCGGACCCAGGGCCGGCCACTCGTCACCGGCGAGGTCTCACCCCGCGAGGCCCTGATCTTCGCCATCGGCATCGAGGTCGCCTCGTTCGTGTGGCTGTGGACCTTGGTGAACCTGCTCAGCGCCGTGCTCGCCCTGGCCGCATGCCTCTTCTACGTCTTCGTCTACACGCTGTGGCTCAAGCGTCGCACCACCCAGAACATCGTCATCGGTGGAGCGGCCGGCGCTGCGCCGGTCCTCATCGGCTGGGCCGCGGTCACCAATCAGGTGAGCGGGTCGGCCGTCGTGCTCTTCGCCGTCATCTTTTTCTGGACGCCGCCCCACTTCTGGGCCCTGGCGATCAAGTACCGCAACGACTACCAGGCGGCCTCGGTCCCGATGCTGCCCGCCGTCGCGAGCCTTCGGCGCACCTCTCTCGAGATGGTCGTCTACACCGTCATCACCGTGGCCTGCGCCACGGTGTTCGGCCTGGTCGCCGGGATGGGGTGGATCTATCAGGCCACCTCCGCGGTGCTCGGCCTGGCCTTTGTCGGCCTCACCGTTCGGCTGCATCGCAGCCGCGACGCCGACGGGGCCATGCGGGTCTTCAGTTTCTCCATCACGTACCTCACGGTGCTGTTCCTCGTCATGGTGGTCGACGTTCTCGTCGCCCACGGTGTATGACCCCCTCGACGCAGGCCGCCCGGCGGTTTCGAATGCGGCAGCGCGGCGCGGTTAGAGTCCCGACCGAACGACAACCCCGATCAGCGCGCTCCTCGACACCGCGGCGGTGTCGGTGAGCCCGGTGCGAGAGGCCAGACAACGCCCATGACCGTGACCGAGAGCAAACCGGAGGAGGTGGTACCCGACCTGGGTGCCGCTCCGGCACAACCTGCCCTCCCGCCTGAACCGCCAAGCGGCATCGCTGGCGTCCTCGGAACCGCCGACCACAAAACGGTCGGCCGGCTCTATGTGGGGTTCTCGCTGCTTTTCCTGGCGGCCTTCCTCGGCACGAGTACCCTGGTCAACGCCGAAGCGGTCGATGCGGGATCGCTGTCCGTCCTAAACATTGACACGTTTTTCCAGCTGCAGAGCCTGTCGCAGATCGGCGTGGTGTTCCTCGGGCTGATGCCGGCCTTCCTCGGCCTGGCCCTGTGTGTGGTGCCGCTACAGGTCGGCTCGCCCACCGTCGCTTTCCCCCGAGCGGCCGCCGCCTCGTTCTGGGGATGGTTGCTCGGCTCGGGCCTGCTCATTGCCGCCTACGTCGGCAACGGCGGGCCCATCGGTGGCAACAGCGACATGGTGAAGCTGTCTTTCGTGGCCTTCGCCATGGTGATCCTGTCGCTCGGTCTTGCCTCGGTCTGCGTGGTCACCACGGTGGCCACGGCGCGTACCCGGGGCATGAGTCTGATGCGGGTGCCCCTGTTCTCCTGGTCGATGCTCGTGGCAGGCAGCATGTGGCTGCTGAACACCGCGGCGCTGCTGGCCAACCTGCTGATCGTCTACATCGACACCACCCACGGCCAGGTCCTCTACGGTGCCGCAGCCAATCGATGGATCCAGCTCACCTGGATCTTCGCCCAGCCTGCCGTGCTGACCTTCGCCCTTCCGCTGCTCGGCATCCTCGGTGACGCCACTGCGGTCGCCACCCGAATCCGCCCGGCACGGTACGGCGTGAGCCTCGGTGCCATTGGCGCCGCCGGGGCCTTGACCTTCGGGGCCTACGCCCAGACCGCCTTCAACCCCGCTCTCATAACCGAGGCATTGTTCGTCCTGCAGAGCCTGGTCGTCGTGCTGCCGCTGCTGGCGCTGTTCGGCGGAATCGCCGACTCGGTACGCCGGGGTCGGATCCGCCCCACCTCGGCATTCCTGGTGTCGGTGGCCGGGATGCTGTTGCTGCTCGGGGCTGCGGTCGCCGGGGGTCTGTACGCCCTCGAGCCGTTGAACCTCGGATTCACCGTGTGGGGTGCCGGTGTCGGCAATGCCGCGACCGCTGCTGCGGTCGCCGGGATCGCCGCCGGGGTGTTCCACTGGGGCTCGAAGATCTGGGGTCACCGCGTCGCGGAGCCGCTCGGCAAGCTGGTGTTCCTTGCGGTTCTTGCTGGTGGCGCGCTCTATGCGGCCGGACAGTTGATCGCCGGGGCCAACGGCCAACTCCCGGTGCTGGGTGACGGAACCTTCGACAGCGTGGCCTCCAACGCCGAGTTCGGCGCGCTGCTGTCGACTGTCGGCTGTGCGCTTCTGGCCGTGGTCACGGTCCTGCTGATACTGGCTGTTCTGCCTGCGGCGTTGCGCCGGGGCCCGAAGGCCGACGCTGACCCCTGGGGCGGCCAGACGCTCGAATGGGCCACCTCCTCGCCGCCTCCCCGCGGGAACTTCCTGGGCCCGATCGCCGAGGTGACGAGCCCGAGTCCGCTGCTCGACATCCGCGAGGGCGCTGCAAAGGAGATCGTCTGATGGCTGCCTCTGTCGTGTCCGTCTCCACGGCCCCGCCGGCGCCGCCGCAACGGCCGCGGACCCTCCTGGTCGGCACCGCCATCACGGCGTGCACGATGGGCTTCGCCATCTTCTGCATGGTCGGCCTCTACCTGGCCCGTCGCTCCGACGTGCTCAACACCGGCCAGAAGTGGCTGCCCAAGGGTGCGGTCATACCGCTACCGCAGCCGAACATGATGTTCGCCACGCTGCTGATCAGCTGCGTCACGCTGGCCTGGGGCGCCTACGCGTTGCGCCGTGACGACCGTCAGAACGCCTACGTGGCGTTGGGCCTCACCGCCCTGCTGGCCTTCGCCTACGTGGTGCAGGCCACCTATCTGTTCTCGATCAGCGGTGTCGCCGTCGACGCGCCGTTGGGCCAGGGTGTGCTGTTCTGGGCCATCTCCGGTACGCACCTGGCCATGGTCCTCGGGGGCATGGTCTTCATGCTGCTTGTGACCCTTCGAGCCCTCTTCGGTGGTTACCGTCAGTTGCCCGAGGGCGTGACGGCCGCTGCCATCTACTGGTCCATCACCGTCGGCGTGTACGCGGTCGTCTGGTACGCCGTCTACATCACCAAGTAACGAGGCTGCGCAGAGATGATTACGACGGGCGCCAAGTTCTACTTCGGTCTCGGATTCCTCCTGCTCGTGGCGGCTGTGCTCTACGGCTGGACGAGCGGTGGTGTCGACTGGGGCCTCTTCCCCGGCCACCTCGGTGACCTCTACTTCGAGATGCTCGGTGCGCTGACCCTTGGTTACAAGGGGGCCGTTGGGGACCACCTCGGCTTCGGAGTCCTGCTCGGTGGCGCCGCCGCCTCGACCACCATCGGCTCGTTCATGGTCGCCTTCCGTGACGCCGACGACAAGCCGCTCGCCGAGGTCGCTGGTCTGCCGACGGCTCCGCCGCTGCAGCTGGTGAGCAGCAGCAACGTGTGGGCGACCATCGGGGCCTTCGCCGTGGCGGTCATCGCCGTGGGGATCGCCACCAGCGGCTGGTTCGTCATCGCCGGCGCGGTGCTGTTGGCCATTGCCACACTCGAGTGGGCGATGTACGCCTGGGCCGACCGGGCGACCGGCGACGCCGCGGTCAACGCCTCCCTGCGCAACAAGATCATGAACCCGATCGAGGTGCCGCTGTTCGGGGCGATCGTTGCGGCTTTCATAGCCCTGTCGATCAGCCGCCTGTTCCTCACCGTGCCGAAGGTGTCAGCGACCTGGCTGTTCCTGGGCATCGCCACCCTCATCTTCGTTACGGCGATCGCTCTCGCCGCGGCGCCGCGGGTACCCAAGGCAGCGACGCGCGGACTGCTGGTGATCGCTGCCATCGCCGTGCTGGCCATCGGGATCGCTGGAGCCGTCGCCGGGCCTCGTGAGTTCCACAACGAGGACGAAGAGTTCACCGTCGAGGGAACCGGCGGTCCGAAGGACCTGTACGTCTACGGACAGGTGCCAACCACCACGGCTGCGGTTCAGGAGAAGTCCGGTCACTCCGAGAAGAAGGGTGAGTGACCATGTTCGCAGCCCTTCCTGGTTGGCAGGCGGACGGCAGCGCAGACAGACTGTCGAGGTGTCAACGGTGAGCGACCTGTTCAACGGCGAGGTTGAAAGAAGGAAGATGTCGCCGAAGTACGAACACCTCAAGCGGGTCCGCACGAATGTGACCGTGCTGCTCGGCGTTTTTCTCCTTGCGCTTGCCGGGTGTGGTTCGCAGCGCACCCCGCTCACGACGCTCGACCCCCGGGGTGAAGCATCGCAGGCGATCCAGAACCTCGTCGTGCCAGTTTTCATCGTGGCCGGCGTCGTCTTCGTGTTCATCAACGTCGGCGTGCTCTACGTGGCCCTGCGCTTCCGTCGCCGCAAGGGCGAGGAGAATGCCTTCCCCGAGCAGGTCCACGGCAATATCAAGTTGGAGCTCGGCTGGACCATCATCCCCGCCCTCATCATGGCCGGCATCGCCGTGGGCACCATCGCCACGCTGATCACGCTGAACACCGAGCCTGACAACACGGCGCAGGACTTCGAGATCCGCGTGGTCGGTCAACAGTGGTGGTGGCAGTTCCAGTACGACCTCGGTCGTGACGGCACCATCGACTTCGTCACGGCCAGCGAGATGGTCATCCCCACCGGCACCCCGGTGAGCCTCACCATGACCTCCCGTGACGTGATCCACAGCTTCTGGATCCCGGCGCTGAACGGTAAGAAGGACGCCGCCCCCGGACGCCTGAGCAAGCTCTGGATGCAGGCCGACAACGAGGGCCGCTTCATCGGTCAGTGCACCGAGTTCTGCGGGCTCTCCCACGCCTACATGCGGATGTACGCCGTCGCCAAGGAGCCTGGCGACTTCCAGAAGTGGGTGGCGGGGCAGCTGACCAAGGCGACGATCCCCGACGCCGGCACGGCCGCACGCCGCGGCCTCGACACCTTCACCAACAACTGCGCCGGTTGCCACTTGGTCGACGGGGTCAACAGCGCGGACTGCACGCCGATCAAGACCGAGGCCCAGTACGACGCCAAGGCCAACACGTGCTGGTTCGGAGCGTCGCCCTACACCGGTGCCCCCCAGGTATCCGGCATGGCGCCGAACCTGACCCACCTGATGACCCGATATGTGTTCGTCGGTGCGCTCTACGAGTTGCGCAATGTCGACACCGGGGAGATCAACGTGAACAACCTCGAGGGGTGGATTCGCAATCCGGAGGACTTCAAACCGATGGCCCCCGAGCCGACCCGTGGGAACACCTACGGGCGAGGCATGCCGAAGATCAACCTCACCGAGGACCAGATCGACGATTTGGTCGCCTACCTCTCCACGCTCGCGCCAACGAGCGCCTGACGTCCCTGATCGCCGAACGAAGCGCTACGAAGGATCCCCAACATGGCCCTCGTTGAACGAGAAACACTCGCCCTGCCATCCGGCGCGAGTCCCGGCGTCGCCATCGAACCGCTCGGTGTGCTCGCCCGGCCCCACACCAAGACCGGCTGGCGCTCCTGGGTGTCGACGGTCGACCACAAGAAAATCGGCATCATGTACGGTGCTGCCGCCCTGATGTTCTTCATCGTGGGCGGGCTCGAGGCCATGCTGATCCGGATCCAGCTGGCCCAGCCCAACGGCACCGTGCTCAGTGCCGACGTGTACAACCAGGTGTACACCATGCACGGCGTCACGATGGTCTTCCTCGTGATCATGCCGATGGCGGCGGCGTTCGCCAACTACTTGCTGCCGCTGCAGATAGGCGCCCGGGATGTTGCCTTCCCCCGCCTGAACGCTCTGAGCTTCTGGATGTTCCTCGGCGGCGGCCTCTTCTTCAACACCGCATGGTTCGTCGGTGGCGGCGGCGCGGACTGCGGATGGTTCTGCTACGCCCCGAACTCTGGCGTCGTCTTCTCACCGACCCACGGCGTGGACTTCTATGCCGTCGGCCTTCAGATCGCCGGTGCGGCGTCGCTGATCGGTGCGGTAAACCTCATCGTGACCGTCCTCAACATGCGGGCGCCCGGTATGACACTGTTCCGCATGCCGGTGTTCACCTGGATGCAGCTGGTGGTGCAGTTCCTGCTGCTGTTCTCGCTGCCGGTGATCACGGTCGCGCTGTTCCTGCTGACCTTCGACCGGTCCTTCGGAGCCAACTTCTTCAACATCTCCCAGGGCGCCGACCCGTTGCTGTGGCAGCACCTGTTCTGGATCTTCGGTCACCCGGAGGTGTACATCCTGATCCTGCCTTCGTTCGGCATCGTCTCGGAGATCATCCCGACGATGTCCCGCAAGCCCATCTACGGCTACCCGTTCATGGTCTTCTCCGGTATCGCCATCGGCTTCATGGGATGGGGCGTGTGGGCGCACCACATGTTCGCCTCGGGCATTGGGCCCATCTCGGTGGCGGCCTTCTCCCTCTCGACGATGTTCATCGCCGTACCCACCGGTGTGAAGATCCTCAACTGGATGGCCACTATGTGGGGCGGCAAGATTACGTTCAACACCCCGATGCTGTTCTCCGCCGGCCTGGTGGCGATGTTCACCATCGGCGGGTTGTCTGGTGTCACTCACTCGGTCGCGCCGGCCGACACCCAGCAGACGGATACCTATTACATCGTGGCGCACTTTCACTACGTGCTGTTCGGCGGTGCGCTGCTGGGCTTGTTCGCCGGCATGTACTTCTGGTGGCCGAAGGCCTTCGGTCTGATGCTCAACGACCGGCTGGGCAAGGTGCACTTCTGGCTGATGCTGGTCGGATTCAACCTGACGTTCGGGCCTATGCACATTCTGGGCCTGCAGGGGATGTCCCGACGCATCCAGACCTACCAGCCGAGTGACGGCTTCACTTTCTGGAATCGGGTCGCCACCTTCGGGGTATTCTGGATCGCGACGGGGATGTTGGTGTTCCTCTACAACATCTATTCGAGCTGGTCCTCGTGGAAGAAGGCTGGCCGCCCGAACCCCGGCGCCGATCCCTGGGATGCGCGGTCCCTCGAGTGGAGCATCCCGTCGCCCACGCCGGAGCACAACTTCGACGTCGTGCCCGAGATCCACGCGCAGGACGACTTCTGGCACCGTAAGTACGGCGAGGACGAGAAGGGCCGTGCCGTTCGGATCGCCGCCACCGAGGACGTCGTGCAGAAGGGTGATGCAACCGACGTGCACCTTCCGTCTCCCTCCTTCTACCCGCTGATCCTGGCCAGCGCACTGCCGATCATCGGCTACGGCGTGATCTTCAACCGCCTGATCGCCATTCCCGGCGCTGTGCTGTTCCTGTTCGGTCTGTACGGCTGGGCGTTCGAGCCGGCGACCGAACCCGATGACCACGCCGGCGACGGAGGCCACGGTGCCCACGGTGGCGGCGATCACGACGGAGCAGCCCTGGCGGCGCCCAGCACCGAGGAGGCCCACGTTGGCTGAGACCTTGACCGCATCCGCCGAGGGCGGGCACGCGGCACACGACGACCACGGCCACGAGACCAATACCGGCATCACGAACGAGAAGCTCGGGATGTGGTTGTTCCTGGGTTCGGAGTGCTTGCTGTTCGGTGGTCTGATCTCCACCTTCCTGCTCTACAAGAAGAAGCTCGACACGTTCCCGGGCTTCGAGAACACCACCATCGTGCGTCTCGGCCGCAACGTGTACGACATCCCGTTCACGTCGGTGTCGAGCTTCGTGCTGCTGATGAGCTCGCTCACCATGGTGCTGGCGGTCTCTGCGCTGACCCGCGACGACCAGCGGCGGATGCGGACCTGGCTGCTGGCCACGGTGTTCCTCGGAGCTACCTTCCTCGCCGGGCAGGTGTACGAGTTCACGGCATTCGTGAAGGAAGGGTTGGGCTTTACCACCAACATCTTCAGCTCGGCCTTCTATACGCTGACCGGGTTCCACGGTGCGCACGTCCTCATCGGCATCATCATCCTGATGACGATGTTCGCCCGGTCGCTGCAGGGCAAGCTGCGGGCACGCAACGCCGAGACCCTCGAGATTGCGGGCCTCTACTGGCACTTCGTCGACGTGGTCTGGGTTGTCATTTTCGTCGTCGTCTACCTCATCAAGTGATCGTCCGTCGGGCTGCAGGAGACCATTCGCGTGAGCGCTGAAACCGTGGCCACCGCCACCACAGGACATCCCGAGCACGCCGGCCACGGCGGCGCGGTGCACGAGAGCCACGACCGCACGTACGTCAAGATCGCCTGCATCCTGGCGGTTCTCACCTTCATGGAGATGCTCACCTATTTCGAGAGCATCTTCCCCGACGGCGTCGAGCGGTACTTCGCAGTGGTGCTGCTGGTGCTGATGGGCACGAAGTTCTACTTGATCTCCGCCTATTTCATGCACCTGCGGTGGGACAAGCCCGTTCTCAAGCGGGTGTTCATGACCGGGATCGTGATCGCAGTGGGCGTCTACTTGATCATGTTGACGGCCTTCAACTTCTGGAACGGCCCGGGGGTCATGCCCCACTGACCGGAGGAGCCTTCTTGGCGATTCTCGGTGCGCAAGGACCATTGACCTGGCAACCACACCCCGAGGTGTGGTTATTGGTCGGTCTGGTGGTCGGCTTGGGCTTCTACGTCACCCGGGTGATCCAGCCCAAGATGGTGGCGCTCGGCGAGGAGCCGGTGAGCCGTCGCCAGAAGCGATTCTTCGTCGCTGCGGTGCTGGTGTTGTGGCTGGCGTCGGACTGGCCGGTGCACGACCTGTCGGAGGAGTACCTGTACTCCATCCACATGGTGCAGCACATGGTGTTGACCCTGGTCATGCCTCCGCTGTTCCTGTTCGCGACCCCGGCGTGGCTCGTTCGTCTGGTGCTCGGTGCGGGTCGGGTGGGTCGTGTGCTGCAGAAGCTTGGACGGCCGCTGTTCGCAGTGCTGCTCTACAACGGCCTGCTGGTACTGACGCACGCGGCGCCCCTGGTGAACGCGTCGGTCAAGATCGGGCCGTTGCACTACGTGGTGCACGTGTCGTTGGTGCTGGCGGCATTGCTGATGTGGAACCCGATATGCGGGCCACTGCCCGAGATGCGCTTGTCGTTGCCTTCCCAGATGGCCTACCTGTTCGGGATGTCGATCATCCCGACCATCCCGGCGGCGTTCCTGACCGTGGCGGAGAACCCGATCTACCGGGCCTATGAGCGGGGCCCGTACCGGCTGTGGGGGGTCTCGGTCATCTCCGATCAGCAGGCGGCCGGGCTGATCATGAAGCTCGGAGGTGGGTTCTACCTCTGGGGGCTGATCATCATCCTGTTCGCCCAGTGGGCCACCCGGCACCAGGCCTCCGAGCGGGAGGCGGTGACCCGGACGGACGAAGACATCCTCACGTTCGAGACAGTGCAGAACACCTTCCAGGAGTCCGAGCCGCCGGCGAGCGAACTGCGGTCCTGAGCCCGGCGGGCGCGCCGGGAGGGTGGGCGAGGGCCTTGTTCAGGCGGCTGGCTGGGCGACGCGCACGTGGCTGGCCACCGGTCGCCAGCCGGGTCGTGAGCACTCGCAGGTCATGGTCCCCGGCACGGTGGGTCCGGGTCCCGAGTAGGGCTTGGCACGGGCGGGGCGGGGCGTAACGCCCGTGGGCCTCGTTGGTCAGCTCGACGGGGACCAGCGGAACGTGCTTGCTGCGGCGAACGGGGTCACCACGGCCCAAACGGCCAGCACGACCAGTGCCCGACCGACCGGCTGCGCTGCGGTGGTGGCGGCGCGCATGACCTCCACCAAGGCGCCGGTGGGTAAGCACCAGGCAACTGTTCCGACAGGTCCGGGTAGCTCGGACGCCGGCACCGCTATGCCGCCGAAGAGCAGCAGCACCAGGTAGAGCCCGTTGCAGGCGGCGAGGTTCGCGGGGCCTGACAGGGTGCCGGCGAGGAGCAGGCCGAGCCCGGCGAAGGTTGCGGTCCCGAGGAGGACAGCGAGCCCCAACAGGCCCGGCCGCCAGTTGGGCTGCCATCCGAGCAGGAGCGCCACCACGCTCAGCGACAGGACCTGCACGACCTCGGTGCCGAAGGTGGCCATGACCTTCGCCCCGAGCAGGCGTGGCCTGCCCAGCGGGGTCACCCCGAGGCGTTTCAGGACCCCGTAGTGACGTTCGAAGCCGGTACCGATACCGAGGCTGACCATCGACGAGGACATCACGGCAAGCGCCAACATCGCCGGGGCGAGCCCGTCGATGGGGCGGTCCGTCGAACTCGGCAACAGGTCGACCTGCGACAGGAACACCAACAACAGGATCGGGATACCCAGCGCCACCAGCAGCTGTTCGCTCTGACGGAGCGAGAGGACCACCTCGTTGCGGGTCTGGGCCCACAGGGCGTTCATGGGGCGTCCTCCTGGTCGGTCGCCGGTGTCGGTGCGTCGGCGGTGAGGCGGAGGAATACGTCCTCGAGGCTGGCAACGCCGGTGGACAGGCCGGACAAGGCCACGTCGCGATCGGCCAGCCACGACGTCAGCCGGGCGACGGTCGCCGGTGTCGGTTCGAGGGCGACGACGAACGTGCCGGGCTCCGGTTCGTCGACGACGGCACCGAGGTGCGTGGCCAGAGCGGCCCGGTCGAGCGATGCGGGGGCGCGAAAGCGGATCTCCGGACGATGTACGGCGGCGGCGAGGTCGGCCGGGGTGCCGACGGCACGGAGACACCCGCGGTCGATGATGGCCACGCGATCGGCGAGCTTCTCGACCTCGTCGAGCTCGTGGCTGGTGAGCAGGACACAGACGCCTTCGGCGCGCAGTTCCGCCACGATGCGACGGACCAACAACCGGCCCTCGACGTCGAGGCCGGCGGTCGGCTCGTCGAGCACGACCACCTCCGGTCGGCCCACCAACGCCAGGGCCAGGGCCACGCGTTGCTGCTCGCCGCCGGACAGCTTGCGCCAGGCCACCCCGGCACGCTGGTGGAGCCCGACGCGCTCGAGCAGCGCCACCGGGTCGAGCGGCCGGCGGTAGTAGCTGGCGAACAGCCGCACTGCCTCACGTGGCTTGATGGCGCTGTACAGACGGCAGGACTGCAGCATCACACCGAGATGGGCCATCACCGCATCGTGATCGGCGACCGGGTCGAGTCCGGCGACCCGGACGGTGCCCGAGGTCGGTGTACGGAACCCCTCGAGGGTCTCCACGGTGGTGGTCTTGCCTGCTCCGTTGGGGCCGAGCAGGGCGAGGACCTCGCCGGCATCGGCATGCAGGCTCAGCTCGTCGACCGCGGTCACCGGTCCGAAGCGCATGGTCAGCCGGTCGATCTCCACCAAGGGCACCCCGCGAAACTACCGGGCGACCACGGGTGCCAACGTTTCGGTCCACCACGGCCGTCATCGGCTGCTACCGGCTGACAGCGTTCCGACGTGGCGCCGATCTTTCCCGCCGTGGCGATAGCGTCAGCCTCATGATCGACCTTCGACGTCTCCGCAGCGAGCCCGAGTTCGTGCTGGCCGCGCTGGGCCGCCGCGGCATCGACCTCGCTCCGGTGGAGCAGGTGCTCGAGCTGGACCGACAGCAGCGGGAGGCCGCCCGGCGCCGCGACGAGGTGCGCAACCAGGTGCGCACCATCTCTGCCGACGTCGGCCGGCTGTTCAAGGAGGGCCGTAAGGACGAGGCCGGGGCGCTGCAGGCCCAGAGCCGTGCGCTTGGCGAGCAGGAGAAGGCGCTCGACGCCGAGGCCGAGGCGCTGAGCGAGCGGATCCGTACCGCGCTGCTAGTGATCCCGAACCTGCCCCATGCCGATGCGCCGGACGGTGCCTCAGAAGCCGACAACCCAGAGCTGCGCAAGGTCAACTTCGACCCGGACGGGTACGGCCCCCACCAACGGGTCCCGCACTGGGAGATCGGCAAGGAGCTTGGCATCCTCGACCTCGAGCGGGGCGCCAAGCTGTCGGGCTCGATGTTCGTCATGTATCGCGGTGGCGGTGCGGCCCTGGTGCGGGCACTGATCCAACTCGGGCTGGACCGCAACGCCGATGCCTTCGAGGAGATCCGGCCCCCGACCCTGGTCCGCACCGAGACCATGATCTCCACCGGTCACCTGCCGAAGTTCGCCGACGACGCCTACCACGTGGAACGCGACGACCTCTGGGCGATCCCCACCGCGGAGGTGCCGTTGACGTCGCTGGCCCGTGACGAGGTCCTCGATGAGGCCGACCTGCCGTCGCGGTTCATGGCCTACACCCCCTGCTACCGGCGCGAGGCCGGCTCGGCCGGGCGGGACACCCGTGGCCTGCTGCGGGTGCACGAGTTCGACAAGGTCGAGATCTTGGCCTACGCCACCGCGGCACAGGCCCCGGCGTTGCTGGTGGAGATGGTCGGCCGGGCGGAGGCGACCATCGCCGGGCTGGGCCTCGCCTACCGGGTCATCGAGATCTGCACCGGTGACATGGGCCAGTCCCACCATCGCAGCTTCGACATCGAGGTCTATGCGCCCGGCGTCGATCAATGGCTTGAGGTGTCGTCGATCTCGTGGTTCAGCGACTATCAGGCCCGGCGGGCCAACATCCGTTACCGGCCCACCGGCGAGGACGGGGCGCCGGGCAAGGGCACCGAGATCCTGCACACCCTGAACGGCTCGGCCCTCGCCGTGCCCCGTGTCTGGGCGGCCGTGGTCGAGACGCACCGACGCCCGGACGGGCAGATCGCGGTTCCCGAGATGCTGCGGCCCTACCTCGGTGGTCGGGAGTTGCTTTCGGCCGGCCCGTCGCGATGATCGATCGGGCCGTCGCCGGGGACCGGTTGGGGTGGTTGCCGCGCCTCGCCGTCCCCGGACCCGACGAACCGACCGATCAGGACGGTGCGGCGAGCCGATACGGGCGGTGACCCGCCAGATCGCCTTTGACCCGGGTGGGTGGACCCCGCAACGGGCTGGGAAGATCGCCGAGCTGTTGGCCCGGGTGCTACGCCCCGGAGGGGCCGTCGGTTGGGTGAGCTCGCTGGGTCTCCGCACGCCCATCTACCTCGAGCCGCTCGAGGTGCTCGAGGCGCTCGGGCCGGGGTGGAACGGGGTGACGTCGGCTTGGGGAGAGTCGACGTGGTGCGTGGCGCGTCGCTGAGTGCGCGGGACCATCACCCCACGTCAGATTTCCCGGTACAGAAAGGCAACCAGCCGCTACCTTTCAGTGGCATGGACCTGGCGCACCTGCGGAAAGAGTACGAATCGAGGCCGTTCGACCTGGCGGACCTCGATCCCGATCCGTTCCGCCAGTTCGCCCGATGGTTCGACGAGGTGGCGCAGAGCGAGCTGATCGAGCCCAACGCCGCGGTCCTGGCCACCGCGGGTGCCGACGGTCGACCCTCGGCGCGGCATGTGCTGGTCAAGTCGGCTGAGCGGAAGGGGTTCGTCTTCTACACGAACTACCTCAGTCGCAAGGCCCGCCAGATCGACATCAACCCGGTGGCGTCGCTGGTTTTCGCCTGGGCGCCGCTGGCCCGGCAGGTCATCGTCGAAGGGCGGGTGTCGCGGGTCAGCCCCGAGAATTCCGACCGGTACTTTGCGCAGCGACCTCGTACCAGCCAACTCGGCGCGTGGGCATCGTCCCAGAGCCGGGCGCTGGGCAGCCGGGCCGAGCTCGACGAGGCGTTCGCCCAGGTAACGGAGCGCTACGCCGGGCTCGACGTCCCCCGGCCGGAGCACTGGGGCGGCTATCGCATCGATCCGCAGCGGATCGAGTTCTGGCAGGGTCGGACCAGCCGTCTGCACGATCGGCTCGTCTACGAGGCCACCGGTGGCAGCTGGCGGATCGAGCGACTCAACCCCTGAGCGAGCCCGGTCAGAGGACCGCCTGGACCTCGGCGGCGATCAGCTCGACCTGGTCGAGGTCGTCGAGGTCCAACACCTGCAGGTACATCCGGTCAGCGCCGGCGTCGCGAAACTCCGCGACGCGTGCGGCGACCTCAGCCGGGGTTCCGGCGGCGCCGTTGGTGCGCAGATCGTCGAGGTCACGGCCGATGCGAGCAGCGCGGCGGGCGAGTTCGGCCGGGTCACGACCGCAACAGACCACCAGTGCCGCCGAACGGCGCAGCGACGCCGGGTCGCGGTCGATGGCCTCGCAGGCCCGGTCGATGTTCTCCGATGCCGCCTGGAACGTGGACAGCGACCGGAACGCCAGGTTGAACTCGCTGCCGTAGCGGGCCACCACCCGGGCCGTCTTGCGCTTGCCGCCGCCGCCGATGACCACCGGCATCGGACGCTGCACCGGTTTGGGCAGCGCCGGCGAGTCGGCGAGCTGATAGTGCGTGCCGGTGAAGGAGAAGGTGTTCCCCTCCGGCGTGGCCCACAGGCCGGTGATGACGGCGAGCTGCTCCTCGAGGATCTCGAAGCGTTCTTTCAGCGCCGGGAACGGGATGCCGTAGGCGGTGTGCTCGGCCTCGTACCAGCCGGTCCCGAGGCCGAACTCGACCCGTCCGCCGCTCATCTCGTCGACCTGGGCGACGGCGATGGCCAAGGGACCCGGCAGACGAAAGGTGGCGGCACTGACCAGGGTCCCGAGCCGGATGGTGGTGGTCTCGCGGGCGATGGCACCGAGGGTCACCCAGGCGTCGGTGGGGCCGGGCATGCCGCTGCCGTTGCCCATGCGCAGGTAGTGGTCCGACCGGAAGAAGGCGGTGAAGCCGCACCGCTCCGCCGTCTGGGCCATGGTGAGCTGCTGCTGGTAGCTCGCACCCTGCTGCGGTTCGGTGAAGACGCACAGTTCCATGGGCCGCAGGGTAGCGGTCAGACCGGCTGAGCGGGGTCGGGCCAGGTGTGAGCGGCGTGGGCCAGCGCCGCGATCAGGGCCTCGGTGTGGGGGTTGGGGGTGGCACGGTCCCAACCCAGCCAGTACGGCCCCATGCCGCGGATCCGCGGTGGGAGCTCGATCTGCACCCCACCGAAACGTGGGCGGTTCACCGGGTTGTCCTCGTGCAACCCCCGCAGATCGCCCGGGATCGTATCGATCTCGTCCCGAACCTCGTAGTGGGCGAGGTTACGCCGCAGGACCCCGGCGACATGGGTGGCGAGGGCCCGGTGCCGACCGCCGAGCAGCACGGTGGTGAACATGCCGGCGCGGCCATAGCCGTGGACGGCGATGACGGTGTGCGCCCGGTCGAGGAAGGCCTGCAAATGCTCGGAGTGGGCCGGGTCGACGCGTTTGGAGGGGATGTGCCAGCGGAACTCCGGCGGCATGACGACGCCGTAGTAGGAGGCACCTGCCACCTCGGCGGCGGCCGCGGCGATCTCGTCGGTGCCGCGTTCGAGCGAGCCGCCGTGGAAGGCCAGGAAACCGAAGCCGCTGCGCAGCTCCAACTGCTCCTCGACGAGGGGATGGCTCAGCAGCCGGGCGAACATGGTCGGTCTCGCCTCCTCAACTCGGTCCGGGACCGGTGCTGTGCCGCCGCGTGAGCCGCCGGCCCCGCACCGCCAGGCCGGCGCCCACCACGATGATGACCGCCAGGACGCCGATGCGGGTTTCACCGATGCGTCCGACCAGGCCGGAAAGCCATTGCTGCACGGCGAGGGCCCGGTCCACGACGGGGTCGTCGACGATGCGGTTGCGCAGGCGGATCTCGTACCAGCCGTAGTAGGCCAGATACGAGCCGGCCACCACCATGAGCACGCCGGAGAGGGTGGTGACGTGGCGCATCAGGCCGCGGAACCGGGTGACGATCCCATTGCGGGCGAGGGCCACGGCCACGGTGAGCAGCGCCACGATCGCACCCATGCCCAGCCCGTACACGACGAACGTGGCCAGCCCGGCGAGGACCCCGTCCTCGGTGAAGGTGGACGACGTCGTGGCGAGGAACGGAGCGATGGTGCACGACAGCGAGGACAGGGCGTAGGACACCCCGAACAGGAACATCGAGGGCAGCTCGCGGCTAGAGGTGCCCTTCTCGAGATGGGGCAGACGGACCGTGACCGCATGGCCGAACAACGCGGCGATGCCCAGGACCATCACGACGACGCCGACGGCGATGGTGACCCAGGGCAGGTGCTGCTGGATCCGGGAGGACACCTGCACGATGACCAGGCCCATCAGCGCGAACACCACGACGAACCCCAGCGTCATGACCCCGGCCACCGCCAGGGCCCGGCCGACGGTGCGCTCACGGGCCGCGTGATCCGACGGTGCTGCGGCACCGCCTTCGAGGCCGACGAAGTAGGACAGGTAGGCCGGCAACATGGCGAAGCCGCAGGGGTTGACGGTGGCGAGCATGCCGGCCGCGAAAGCCAGTGCCAGCGGTGCTCCACCCATCAGCGGATGGCCTCGATCTCGGCCCGCAGCTCGTCGGGGCTGAGGGCCCGGGTCGCGACCTTCACCACCTTGCCCCTGGCATCGACGAAGGCGGTGGTGGGCATCTGGATGCCGCCGAACCAGTTCAGCAGGTTGCTCTTGGGGTCGCGGACCAGTCGGTAGGTGACCCCGGTCTTGTCCACCATGCGTTCGGCGTCAGCCTGTTGGTCGACCACGTTGACGCCCACGAACCCGACGGAGTCGCCGAGTTCCTGGTGGAGCTGTTCGAAGGCGGGCATTTCCTTGATGCACGGCACGCACCACGATGCCCAGAAGTTGACCACCAGGGGTCGTCCGGCGAACTCGGCGAAGGTTCCCGCCGCCCCGTCGAAGCCGACGAAGTCGAGCTTGCCGACCTGGCCGCCTGGGAGGGTCTGCTCGGTGTCGAGGCCACCGACGGTGAGCCCGCCACCGGAGCGCGCCGTCGTGTCGTCAGCACCACACGCCCCGAACAGGACCAGCCCGGCTACCGCAACCGCACGGAGCGGACGGAGCGCAGGCAGCAGACGCATAACGACCTCCAATCTACTGGGCGGTCCTGGCTTGGCGAACGGCCTGAGTCCCCCGGCCGGACCGGAGCCGGCCGGGGGACGGTCACTGCGCCGCGCACCGCGACCTCCCCACCCACGGTCGGGTCGAGCTCGCACGGCGTTGCTCGACCCGCGCTGATCGTGGCGCGGGGTGGTGTCCGGTGACGGCCGACCGTCAGGCGGGTCGCGCCACGTACACGGCGGTCGGCCGGAGGTGTTCGGGAATGGGGATCTCGGGGAGGGCATCCTCCGGGCGGGGGTGCTTCGGGGGTCGCCCGCGCCGACGCTTGGACTGGAGGATGCGGCCGTTGAGGAACAGCTGGCCTCCCCACACGCCCCACGGCTCGCGTCGGTCGATGGCCCCTTCGAGGCACTCGGCAAGCACCGGGCAGCCGCCACAGATGGTTTTGGCCCGGGCGATGTCGTGCAGGTCTTCCGAGAAGAAGAGGCCGACCGCGCTGGCGTGGTTGTCGGTGCAGTGGGCGCGGTCCCACCAGTCGCGGCGGGCGAAGACCAGCTCGGTCGGGGATTCTTCGGGTTGTTGGATGAGGCCGGACCTGAAGGTCATGCGGGGTCTCGCTTGGGTTCGAGGCGGGGTGGTGCGGTTCGGGGAAGTGCGATGGCCGTAAAGCAGAAAGGCCGCCGGGTGATCCCGGCGGCCTTTGGAGTTCGATCCGTTCGTGGTGGGCGGGTGCCTACCGTTCGGATGCCTCCTCGGGCCGCTGCTCGTGGTGCTTGGTGCTGGCCGCCTTGTTGCGCTTGAGCGTGCAGGCGGCCGGCCGGGCATGGGCGGCGACTCCGGTGGCCATGGCGGCGGCGTAGATGTTCGCAGCAGCTACGTCGCCGCGCGCCGCGACGGCGTGGGTGCCGTTCTGCGGGTTGCGTACCTGGAGCTGGTGCACGACGTGCGCCCTTTACGATTGGGACGGACTCGACGCGAGCCCTGATCCGATGATGGTCACGACTTCATCACGCCGTCGTCGAGGCCGTCAACCGAATTTATCTCTGGCTCATTCCCTGCCCCGACCCGGTCGAACGTGCTCAGGGCCCGTGGTGGCACTACCGTGCTCGCCCCATGGGCGGCGCATCAGGTCAGGGTCCCGAGGCATTGACGGGGGTGCCCGAGGTCGGTCGGGTGTTCCGCGGCAGTCATCGGGTGCGGCTCGGTGACATCACCCCGTCCGGGTTGCTTCGCCTCGATGCGATGGCCCGCTATCTGCAGGACGTTGCCAACGACGACGCCTACGACAGCGGCATCGACAACCCGGCCGAGTGGGTGGTACGGCGCACCGTGATCGAGGTGCACCAACCGGCGGTGCTGCGGGAGGACCTCGAGCTGCTGACCTTCTGCTCGGGAACCGGTCCGTGCTGGGCCGAACGCCGTACCAGCATCCGGGGCAGCAGCGGGGCCTCGGTCGAGGCGGCCACGCTGTGGGTGCAGATCGATGCCGCCAGCGGACGGCCGCTGCGGCTCGACACCAACTTCGTGCAGGTGTTCGGGCCGTCCGCCGCTGGTCGGACGGTCAAGGCCCGTCACCAGCTGACCGACCCGGTTCCGCAGGACGCGTCCGCCTCACCCTTCGCAGTGCGCTGGAGCGACCTCGACGTGTTGGGCCACGTGAACAACGCCGTTTATTGGGCCATGCTGGAGGAGGCGTTCGCCGTGGACGGCGCGGTGTCGGTGCCGTTCCGTGTCGAGCTGGAGCACCATCAGGCGTTGGGTCGTGAGGCGGATGTCCGGCTGTGCCGCTCGGGTGAGCGGCTGTGGGTGTGCGACGGCGACCTCGTGTCGGCCGCCGCCGCTCGAGGGCTGATCAAGAGCTAGTCGACCAACCGGTAGTACAGGCCCTCGCCGGGGATGTCGCGCCGCTTGGCCTCGCCGAGCTGGAAGAGGTGCTCGAGGTGGGCGTAGGTCTCCGAGTCGGCCATCGGGCCCCACACCGCCGGCTTGAACAGCCGCTCCGAGTAGGCCGCCACGGACGCCTCGCCGAGGTCGGCGCCCGCGGTGCGCAACAGGTCGAGCCGCTCGAGGTGATGGTGCTGGATGTCCCGACAACGCTGGTGGAGGTCGTCGAAGGCGAGGCCGTGGGCCGGCAGCACGGTGGTGACCCCGTTGAACTCGTGGAGTCGCTCGAGCGACTCCAAGTACAACCGCAGCGGGTCGTCGGCCTGGACCAGCCCGGAGATGTGCGGGGTGATTGTCGGCAGAACGTGGTCGCCGGAGATGAACGCGCCGGTGGTGGGGTCGAGCAGGCAGAGGTGGTCGACGGTGTGGCCGGGGGTGTGCACCGAGATCCACTCCCGACCGCCGAGCATGATGACCTGGCCGTCGATCACCCGGCTCGACGGCTTCGGCGGCTTGAAGTAGCCCAGACCGGTGAGCTGCTGGACCGCGTAGGTGTACTGCGTCTTGCGCGGTGGCCGGGGGTGGGGTCCGCCCCAGGGGGCCGTACCGTTCCATCGCTGCCACTGGCGAACCTGCTGGCGTCCCCGGCCCACCACCTCGCGCCCCGCGGAGCGTCCGGCTTTGAGGGCGCGTTCCTTCGCTGCAGCCCAGCCGTCGAGATCGGCGGGGTCGGCGAGCTCCTTGTGCTCGTCATCCTCCTCGGCCGGGTCGAAGAAGGTCTTGAAGTTGGCATGGGTGATGATCTCGGCCCCGGTCACCCGGCGGATGTGCCCGGCGGCCCCGAAGTGGTCGGGGTGGGAGTGGGTGATGATCACCGTGTGGACCCGTTCGATGGGCATCCCGGCCTCACGCAGCCGACGGACGAGCTCCAGCCAGGGCTTTCGCCCGGGCAGGCCCGGGTCGACGAGAGCGATGCCGCGGTCGTCCTCGATGGCGTAGCAGTTGACGTGGCCCAGGCCAGGTAGCGCGATGGTCAGCTGCAGGCGGATGATGCCCGGGGCGACCTCGGTGGCCTCCGGTTCGGGCGCACGCTTCTCCTGACGGACGTTTCGTGCCGCATCGAGCGTGGGCAATTCCTGGACAGCCATCGGCCCAGGGTACCTGACTGATGTGTCAACTTCGGTATCGCCGGCCCGGTTGGTCAGCCCTCGGTGCCGGTGGGGCGGGGAAGGAAGATGCCGGCCCGGTAGTAGCGCAGTTCGTCGAGGCTCTCACGGATGTCGTCGAGCGCCCGGTGGCTGGTGGCCTTGCGTGGTGCCGCGGCCAGGACGTCGGGGTACCAGCGCCGGGCCAGCTCCTTGATGGTGGACACATCGACGCTGCGGTAGTGCAGGAAGTCCTCGATCTCGGGCAGGTACCGGGCGAGGAACCGCCGGTCGGTGCCGATCGAGTTCCCGCACAACGGCACCGTGCGGGGCTGACCGATGTGGGCCTGCAGGAAGGCCGCGGTCTGGGCGCCGGCCTCCTCGAGGGTGATCGTGGACGCCCGGATCCGGTCGGTCAGCCCGCTGCTGTGGTGCATCTTGCGGACCACCGGGCTCATGGCCGCGAGGGCCTCGTCGCTCACGTGAATGACCAGGTCGGGGCCCTCGGCCACGAGGTTTAGTCCGTCATCGGTGATGAGGGTGGCGATCTCTACGATCAGGTCCTTCGCGGGGTCGAGACCCGTCATCTCCAAGTCCATCCAGGCCAGCATGGGCGATCACCGTAGCGCGCCACGCAGCCGGGCCCCGCCACCGTTCAGCCGCAGTGCGGAAACCGTCCGTGGCGGCTACTCAGCGTAGGGCCTTGAGTTGCTTGCGGGCCCGGGCTCG
>CANJRG010000010.1 GCA_947476745.1 Acidimicrobiia bacterium
CCGGTACCGTGAAGCCCGTGGACACCGCCGCCGGATCGCTCCGGACCGAGCCGATCTCGGACCCCGATCGCGCCGAGCGGGCTGCGCTCGCCGACGGGGTCGCCGCCATCCATCGTGCCCGCCGTGGCGACCCGCTCGATCCCGCATGGCTCGAACGGGTGGCCGCCGCAGCAGCCGCATGGCACCACGGCCAGCGCCGGCGCAGCGGCGAGCCCTACATCGCCCACCCGCTGGCGGTGGCGGAGCTGGTGTCCTCGTGGGGGATGCAGGAGTGCGCGGTGTTGGCCGCGATGCTGCACGACGTGGTCGAGGACACCCCGGCCACCGCCGGCGAAGTGGCTGCGCTGCTCGAGGAGGACCCGGCACTCGCCACCGAGGTCGTCACCCTGGTCGAGGGCCTGACCAAGATCGACGGGTTGAAGCTGGCCGCCGCCGATGCGCGGCAGGCGGCGTCGCTGGCCAAGCTGCTGCTGGCCATGGCCCAGGACGTGCGGGTGCTGGCGGTGAAGCTGGCCGACCGGCTGCACAACATCCGCACCATCGCCGCCCTCCCCGCAGACAAGGCCGCCCGGATCGCCGCCGAGACGATGCAGGTCTATGCCCCGCTCGCCAAGCGGCTCGGCCTCGAGGGCGTCGCCGGCGAACTACAGGACCGGTGCTTCGCGGTGCTGCAGCCGGCACGGCACGCCGCGCTCGACACCGCCGTGCAGGCCCGCATCGGCGCCACCGGGGTCGAGCTTGCCGGGGTCGTAGCCCGCCTACGTGTGGAGCTCGAGACCACCGGCATCGCCGCCGAGGTGCACAGCCGCCGTAAGAGCCTGTGGAGCCTGCAGGAGAAGATGGACCTCAAGGGTGCCGAGCTGACCGACATCACCGATCTGCTCGGGGTGCGTGTCATCGTCGCGGACGACGCGGCGTGTTACGTGGCGGTGGGTGTCGTCCACCGGCTGTGGACGCCGTTGCCGAAACGGTTCAAGGACTGGATCGCCACCCCGCGCTACAGCACCTACCAGGCACTGCACACCACCCTCATCGGACCGGGCGGCCTGCTGCTCGAAGTGCAGATCCGCTCCATCGAGATGCACCGGCGGGCTGAGTGGGGCGTCGCCGCCCACTGGCGCTACAAGCAGTCGGGACGGACCGACCAGGCCGCACCCATCGGCTGGCTCGAACGACTCGCCGACCTGTCCCCGGCGGAGGCCGAGCGATCCCCCGAGGATTTCCTCGAGCAGCTCCGCGCCGAGCTCGCCGGCGACGAGGTACTGAGTTTCACCCCGCGCGGCGAGGTGGTCCCCCTCCCCGCCGGTGCGACCCCTATCGACTTCGCCTACGCCATCCACTCCCAGGTCGGCCACGGCTGTCACGGAGCAAAGGTGAACGGCCGCATGGTGCCCCTCACCGCAAAGCTGCAAACCGGCGACCGGGTCGAGATCATCACCGGCCGCCACGGCGGGCCCAACCGGCAGTGGCTCGACGTGGTGGTCTCGGCCAAGGCCCGCCAGCACATCCGTGCCTACCTCGCCCGCGAACGCCGCGCCGCCGAGCCCGAGGCCGCGGCATCGGCCGCCCCGGCCGTGGTCGCGCCGCCGCCGCGCCGCAAGCTGTCGCGCCGGCACCGCCGTGGCGACCAGGCCGAGGTGCTCGTCGACGGCGACGCGTCGGTGGCCACCGAGCTCGCCTCCTGCTGCCGGCCGGTCTACGGCGACCGTCTGGCCGGGCGGTTGTCCCGGCGGCGGCGGGCCGTCGTGGTCCACCGAGCCGACTGCCCCGACGCCCCGGTGGTGAGCGACCTCCCGGTGAGTTGGGCCGAGCGTCCGGGCCATGTGGTGGTCACCATCGAGCTCGACGCATCCGACCGGCCCGGTCTGCTGGCAGACACCACCCGGACCATCGCCGACAGCGGGGCCGACATCCTCTCGTCGTCCACCGCCGCCGTCGAGGGCAGGTCGCGGCAGCGTTTCGAGCTGGCCATCGACGAACTCGTGGTGCTCGACGTGGTCTGCGCCCGGCTGCGGGCCAAGGTGCGCGGGGTCGCCAGCGTGCGCCGGATCTGACCGGATCTGACCGGACCGGCCGGTGGCCCACGGGCGCCTGGCCGCAACCCGGCCCGCTGCGCCTGCCCGGCCCGCTACCGCTCAGCGTTCGGCGGTCACCACCAGGCACGAGTCCTGGCCGCCGAAGCCGAACCCGTTCACCAGCATGGTCCGTACCGGTTGTTCCAACGGCACCGTACCGATCGGTACCTGGAACGTCGCGGCCGGGTCGAGGTCGGTGGTGCCGGCCGTCGGAACCACCACACCATTGGCCATACCCCACAGGCCGGCGATGAGCGCGGTGACGTTCGCCGCGCCGCCGCTGTGGCCCAGATGCCCCTTCACCGAGGTGACCACCAGATCCGGTCGGCCGCCGAACACCGCGTTGATGGCGGCAATCTCGGCGGCGTCGCCGACCGGGGTGGCGGTGCCGTGGGCGTAGACGGCATCGACCTCGGCAGGGTCGACGCCCGCGTCGGTGAGGGCCAGGCGCATGGCCTGCTGCTCCCAGACGCCGTCCGGAGACGGCGAGGACGGGTGGTATGCCTCCGACACCGACGCATAGCCCCGGACCCAGCCGTGGATGGTCGCGCCCCGGGCCAGCGCCCGCTCGCCGCGTTCCAGCAGCAGCATCCCGGAGCCCTCGCCCTCGACGATGCCGCAACGGGCCACGTCGAAGGGCAACGACGCCCGGCGGGGATCGGTGACCGGGCGCAGCATGCCGTAGTTGGCCTGGCTGTGGAAGGTGAGCGGCTGCAGGGCGGCGTCGCTGCCACCGGCCAACATGGCATCGGCACGGCCCCGTTCGATCATCCAGCACGCCAGGCCGATGGCGTCCGCCGAGCTCGCGCAGGCCGTGGATACCGTGCTCAGCGGGCCGTGCAGCCCGTGGCGCAGAGCGATCTGCCCGCCGGCCATGTTGGGCCAGGCGGCGATGTTCAGCTTGCGCGGCACCGCTGCGGGACCGTCACTGGTCAGGGCGTGCTGCGCGGCGGCCAGCACGTCGATGCCGGCCATGGCCGTGCCGTGCACACAACCGGTCCGGTCGGGGTCGATCCCACCGGCATCGGCGACGGCCTGTGCTGCCGCGGCAAGGGCGAACCAGGTGAAACGGGCCGAACCGTCACGCACCCTGGCGTCCATCCAGCGGTCGGGGTCGAAGTCGGTGACGCGGGCGGCCCAGGCGTGCTCGGCACCGGGCGAGCCGTGGTAGGGGGCGGGGCCGATGCCGACCGTTCCCGCCGCGCAGGCCGGTCCGAAGACCTCCAGGCCGGTGCCGATCGGCGACACGACGCCGATCCCGGTGATGGCGATGGGTTCCATCACGCTCCTTCCGACTCGGGTTGCAGGGTGCCGTCGGCGATCCACTGCTTGAGGACGAACTTCTGTATTTTGCCCGAAGGGGTCAGCGGGAACTCCGCCACCCGGAACCACGCCTTGGGGGTCTTGAACGGGGCCAACGCGGCACGGCAGTGGGCGAACAGCTCGGCCACCGACGGTGGCGACGCCGGATCGGCGGCCTGCACCACCGCGCCGACCTGCTCGCCCCAGGTCGGGTCGGCGACGCCGACCACGGCCACCTCGGCCACCGACGGGTGAGCCCGCAGCAGCTCCTCGATCTCGCGGGGGTGGATGTTCTCGCCGCCCCGGATGATCAGGTCCTTGAGCCGCCCGGTGATGCGCAGGTAGCCCCGCTCGTCCATCGAGCCGAGATCGCCGGTTCGCAACCAGCCCTCGGCATCGAGCGTGGCCGCGGTGGCGTCGGGCATCTCGAAGTAGCCGAGCATCGACTGGTAGCCGCGCGCCCGGATCTCCCCCGACTCGCCGATGGGCACGGGCTCGCCGCTGTCGGGGTCGCACACCGCGAGCTCCACATGGGGCAGCGCCACACCGATGGTGCAGGCCTGATCGTCGTCGGTGTCGGTGGGCAGGGTCTGGGTGAGCACCCCGTGCAGCTCGGTCTGGCCGAACAGGATCGAGAAGTCGCAGTCGAACGCGGCCTTGGTGCGCCGCACCAGCTCGGCGGGCACGACCGTGGAGCCGGACATGACCGTGCGCACACTCGACAGGTCACGCGTCGCCAGGTCGGGATGGTCGAGCAGACCGACCAGCATGGTGGGCACCGCCAGCAGCAACGACCCCCGCTCGGCCTCCACCAGCTCGAGCACCAGGCCGGGATCGAAGGCCGGTACCACCACGTGCACGCCGTGGCGGTACAGCGCCCCGACGCCGGTCAGCACGCCGCCGCCGACATGGAACAGCGGGATGGGGTTGACCCAGGCGTCGCCCTCGGCGAAGTTGGCCCGTTCGGCGGAGTACCGCGCCGCGTTCACCGCACCCAGATGGTGCAGCAACGCACCCTTGGCGAACCCGGTGGTGCCCGACGTGTACTGGATCTGGCAGGGCGACGCCGGGTCGACCTCGGGCAGCGCGCCCGACAGCGCCCGGCCCTCGGCCAGCACCTCGTCCCAGTCCGCCAGGTCGACCACCACGCGGACGTCGGGCAGGCCGGCCAGGACCTCCTCGACCACCGACCCCAGCCGGACCCCGCGGTAGGTCCGCTCGTGGAAGACGCCGACCGACCGCGACTGCGCGAGCACGTAGGCCAGTTCGCCGGCACGGTACGCCGGGTTGACGGTGACCAGCACCAGGCCGGCCATCGCCGCGCCGTACTGGAAAAGTACCCACTCCGGCTGGTTGGAGGCCCACAGGGCCACCCGTTCCCCCGGCTCGAACCGCGCCGCGAGGTACCGGCCCACCGCCTCGGCCTGTTCGAGCATCTCGGCGTAGGTCCAGCGCCGCCGGGCCGCGGGGTCCGCTTGCCCGTCGACCAGCGCCGTACGTTGCGGTACGGCGGCAGCGACGCGGCGCAACAGGTCGCCCAGGGCGACATGGTCGAGGGACGGGCCGTCCTCGGCCGGACGGTAGGAGGCTGGCGCGGCGGTTCCCATCGCCGCAGGGTAGCCCCCCGCCCGGTCACAGCATCGGGGGCCATCGGGGGCGGGCGGGTGTCCGGCGGCTGCGCTGGCTACCATGCCGCGCGCCCCAGACCGAAGGATCCCACATGGCCGACGACATCACCCCTGCTGCGGTGTACGAGTTCATCCCGAAGTTCGGGCGGCTCCGTGACGAGGTCCTCTTCGGTGACGTCTGGGAAGGCCCGGAGCTGTCCAAGCGGGATCGCAGCCTGATCACCGTTGCTGCGCTGACCGCGCTGTACCGCACCGACGAGCTGCGCGGCCACATGCAGCGGGCCCTCGACAACGGGGTCACCGAGGACGAGCTCAAGGGCCTGATCACCCATCTGGCGTTCTACGCCGGCTGGCCCAACGCGGTGAACGCCGGCCGGGTGGCCATCGAGGTGTTCGGCGACAACGACAACGGGAGTGCGTCATGAAGATCCGGGTGGCCGTCGCCAGTACCAACACCCCGGCGGACCGCGACCAGCTCGCGGCGTTCATCGACGGCCTCGAACAGCGCCGGTTCGACACGGTGTGGCTGTCGGACACGCCGATGACCCCGGCGGTGGAACCGATGCTGGCCCTGGCCATCGCCTCGGCGCGCACCACCCGGCTGAAGCTGGGCACCAACGTGGTCATCCCTGGTCGCAGCCCGCTGCACCTGGCCAAAGAGCTCGCCCATCTCGACCGGCTCACCGGCGGACGGCTGCTGCTGGCGTTCATGCCGGGCATCGGCTCGCCCCGCGAACGGGCGGCGCTCGGCGTGGCCGGCGTCGACCGACCCCGGCGCGTCGAGCAGGTCATCGAGCTGTGCCGGGCCTGGTGGGCCGGCGAGCCGGTCACCGCCGAGATCGCCGGCTACAGCTACGACGCCATCACCGTGAAGCCCCGGCCGGTGCAGGACCCGCTCGAAATCTGGCTGGGCGGCAACGGACCCAAGGCGCTGCGCAGCACCGCCACCCATGCCGACGGCTGGCTGGGCTCCCGCGCCACCCCGGCTGAGGCCGGGGCGAACCGTACCATCATCCAGGCCGTTGCGGACGAGGCCGGTCGTACCATCGACGACGACCACTTCGGCATCAGCATCCCGTACTCCCGCAACCCCGTCGCCGACGAGGTCGTGGCGGCGACCCTGCGTGAGACCACGGCGCAACGTCAGGACATCCTGCCGATCGGGGCCGACGAGGTGGTCGGCCTGCTGCGCCGCCACATCGACGCCGGCATCACCAAGTTCGTGCTGCGGCCGATGACCCTGACCGACGGTTGGGATGTCGAGCTCGACTGGTTGGCCGAGCACGCCCTGCCGCTGCAGAACTGACCGCTGCGACGGGCCCGCCGCAGCGGTCAGACCGACCTGGCCAACCCGTCGGCGGCCCGAATACCGTCCAGTACAGCAGCGGCAGTGACCGGGAACGGTTCGTTGTGCGCGGTCTCGCCCGGTGCCACCGCCCGCTCGGCCACCGCGGCCAAGGCGTCCTCGTCGGTGACGGCGAGACCGAGGTCCGCCAACGTGGTGGGCAGGCCCACCGTGCGGTTGAAGCGCACCACCTCGTCGAACTCGGCCTGGGGCCGGCCCTCCACGACCAACTGCACCAGCAGGCCGAACGCCACCTTCTCACCGTGCAGCAGGGCATGGGTCTCACGGGCGGTGGTCAGCCCGTTGTGCACCGAGTGGGCGATGGCCAACCCGCCAGACTCGAAGCCGAGCCCTGACAGCAGGGTGTTCGCCTCGACCAGCCGTTCGAGGGCCGGGGTCACCGAACGGGCCCGCACCGCAGCCAGCGCGGCGGGACCGTCTTCCAGCAGGGTGTCGTAGCACAGCCGGGCCAGCGCGCCTGCGGTGAGGGTTGTGGCGCCCTGCAGCTGGTTCGGCTTGCGGGCCTCGATCACGGTCCGGGCCTCGAACCAGGTGGCCAGGGCGTCACCCATCCCGCTCACCAGGAACCTGGCCGGCGCCTTGGCCACGATCTCGGTGTCCACCAGGACCAGGTCAGGATTACGGGGGTAGAACAGGTAGCGATCGAAGGTCCCGTCGGGCTGGTAGACGACCGACAGGGCGCTGCAGGGCGCATCGCTCGAGGCCAGCGTCGGGCAGTTCACCGCAGCCACCCCGCAGGCCGCGGCGACGGCCCGCGAGGCGTCCAGGGCCTTGCCCCCGCCGGCCCCCAGCACGGTGGTGGCCCCCATCGCCCGGGCTGCGGCGACGCCGGCGTCGATCTCCGGTTGGGAGCACTCCCCGCCGAAGTGATGCACTGCGTAGTGGATCCCGACCGCGCCGAGCGTTCTCGCCCATGCCGCACCGAGCATCGACTCGACGCGCGCGCTCGCCACGATGAGCACCGGACCGTCCAGGCCCATCGCGGTCAGGACCGAACCGAGTTGAGCGGTGGCATGACGGCCTTGCACGTAGCGCGCCGGAGCGCAGAACACCGCCAGCCGCGCTCCCGGTTCGGCGGGCCAGTCGTGGTCTGCTTCGGCCATCTCGTCCCCGTTCTGCGTGACCCGTCGGGCCCGGTGGACCGTACCAGGCCCGGTGGCCCCACCGACCACGGCCGCTGACCGGGCGACGGCCTCACGGAGCACGCCCGCCAGCCGGCTCGCCAACCCGCCGCAGCGGTCACCCCGGCCGTTCCGCCCGCCCTCCTATCGGACGGCGACCGCTAGCGTTGAAGAAGCCGTTGCCACCGAGTCCGATCACCTCCGGGGCACGCCGTCCCGCCGGCCCTTGGCGCCGGTGCTCACCGTCCACGTCGGTGCGCATTCCGAACCGACCCGCTCCGCCCCCGACCCAGGACTCGCCCCGATGTCCTACCGAGCTGCCCTGTTCGCCGTGGCCCTGGCCGTCGCGCCACTCGCCGGGTGCGGGAGCGGGTCCGCCGATGCCACGGCCGACAGCGACCGGACCGTCGTGTTCAATCAGGCCGACGTGCACTTCGCCCAGGGCATGATCGCCCATCACGAGCAGGCCATCGAGATGGCCGACCTGGCGCTCGATCCACGGGCGGCGGCGTCCGCCGACGTGCGGGCCCTCGCCCGCCAGATCAAGGCGGCGCAGGATCCGGAGGTCGCCACCATGAACGGTTGGCTGCGGGCGTGGGGAGCGTCCGCCCCGATGGACCACGGCGCCGGGCACGGCACCGGGTCGACGGCGACCGTGAGCTCGATGACCGGCGCGGGTTCGATGGACGGCATGCTCAGCGGGGCGGACCTCACAGCCCTCGGAGCGGCCTCCGGCACCGCGTTCGATCAGCTTTGGTTACGAGGCATGATCGCCCACCACCGCGGCGCCATCGCCGCGGCGCCATCGCCGCGGCGACCACGGTGCAGGACGAGGGCCGCAACCCCGACCTCGTGTCCCTCGCCGGGCGGATCATCACCGGGCAGCAGGCCGAGATCGGCACGATGAGCCGGCTGCTCGCGCCGTGACCGCCGAACCACTACCGTCCAACCTCACACACCCCGACCCGTACCCCGACCCCACACCCCGACCTCATACCGATTGGTTCGGAAAAACCGCTCCCTTCGGTGAGCGTCGCCCCTGACGCGGCGGAACCGAGCCGCTAAAGTCGGCGCCGGAGCCTGTGCCGGGGCGCCGGGAACCAGCGGGGGCCACGATGGCAGAGGAGCAGCTCGCCGAGACCGCGTGCGGGTCGGCCGAGCCTTTGCTGGACGTTCTCGGCCACCTGACCGCGCGTTTGGCCGCATCGACCGTGTACCGGGCCGGCCTGGTCGAGATCGCCGAAGGATGGGCCGAGCTCACTGGTGCGACGGCCTGCGTGCTGTACGTCTACGAACCGGACGAACGCGAGTTTCGCCTGGCAGGCTCGAGCGGCCTTCCCGACGACCTCGCCGCTTCGCTGTCGGTGATCGTTCCCGACGGCGCCTTCGACCCGACGACGCCGACGACGGACCGCCGGCCGATCGAGGTCGTCTGGCCCGAACCGACCGTCGGTGCACCGGCCGAGGGCGCAGCGCAGCCGCCGGTCGCCCACACCGCGACCTTGGGGGATGCCGGTAGCATACCGCTTGGTCTGCTCTCGTGGTACGGCCTGCCCGACCGCAACGACGACACCGGCCGCAGTACCGCGTTGGCGGTCTATCTCGGCTACGTCGTCGCCTTTCTCGGCCGCCAGCGGGCGGAGGATCAGCTCCGGCGCCGCAACGAGAGCCTGGTGCTGACCCTCGACGCGGCGTCCGGCGGCACCTGGAGCATGGACCCCCACGACATGCGAGTGTTCCTCGACGGCCGGACCAAGTCCCCGTTCTGGCCCGGCCCCCGGGGCCACGAGGCCCTGCAGGACGTGCTCGACTGGATTCCCGACGACGACCGGGCGAAGGTGCTCGAGGGGCTGCTCAGCCTGGTGCAGTCGCCCGAGGTCAGCCACACCGAGCTCGAGTTCCGGGCCCGCCAACCCGACGGCAGCCTCCGCTGGTTGCACGGGGTAGGACGGCCGCAACGCAACGACCGCGGCGAGGTCGTGCGGGTCGACGGCATCGTGCTGGACATCACCGAACGCAAGCATCGCGAGCTCGAAGCGGTCGAGAACGCCGCCCGGCTCGAGGCGGCCCTCGCCGCCATGGTTGACGCCTGGATCATCCTCGACGAAGACGGTGCCTTCGTCAACTTCAACGACGCCTTCGTGGCCTTCTGCCGGTTCTCCGACCGCGACGAGCTGCTCAGGGCGATGACCGACAACCCACGGATCGTGGAGATCCACTCCGAGCGCGGCGAGTACTTCACCTCGCACCGGCGCGACATCCTGCGGGCCATGCGCGGCGGGGCGGCCACCGGGGTGGAGTACACCTTCCGGCGCACCGACACCGGCGAGAGCTGGATCGGTAGCTTCGCCTTCGCCCCGGTGCGCGACACCGAGGGTCGGGTCATGGGCTCGGTGGTGTCGGGCCGGGAGATCACCGAGCAGAAGCGGACCGAACGGCAGCTCGTCGAGCGCGAGGCCCGCCTGCGATCCATCATCGACACCGCCGCTGAAGGCATCATCGTCATCGACGAGAGCGGCACCATCCAGTCGGTGAACCCGGCCGCCGCAACCATGTTCGGCTACGGCCCCGATGCCCTGGTCGGCGACACCCTGACCCGACTGCTGCCCAACGGCCGGCACGACGTGTTCCTCAACCGCTACCTCGAGACCGGCATACGCCGGGTCATCGGGATCGGGGCCGAGGTCAACGGACGTCGCAGCGACGGCTCGCTGTTCCCGCTCGACCTGTCCGTGGCGGAATGGTCCGACGGCGACGGAAACCGGTTTTTCACCGGAATGCTGCGTGACATCAGCGAGCGGAAACGCACCGAGGAGGCCCTGTTGGTGTCTCGACGCCGGGAATCGGTCGGCCAGCTCGCCGCCGGGGTCGCCCACGACTTCAACAACCTGCTCACCGTCATCGGCGGCAACCTGGAGCTGGTTGAGGGCCGCGTCACCGACGAGCGCACCGCCCAGCTGTTGCGACGGGCCCTCGACGCGGTCGAGCTCGGCGCCTCGTTCAACCGCCGGCTGCTGTCGCTGGCGGAGCGGCGCAAGCTCGAACCGCGCCAACTGCACATCGACGAACAGGTGCAGGACGTGGTGGCCCTGCTCGAGCGGACCCTGGGCGAGCACATCGAGCTGGCCAACGAGTGCGACCCACAGCCGTGGCTCACCGTGGCCGATCCCGGCGAGATCGACAGTGCGGTGCTCAACCTCGTCATGAACGCCCGCGACGCCATGCCCGAGGGCGGCCGGATCGTGGTGTCGGTCTCCAACGAACAGGTCGGCACCGACAGCCATCCGGGCCGTAGCCCCGGCGACTACGTCTGCCTGTCGGTGAGCGACACCGGAACGGGCATGGACGACGACGTACTGGCGATGGCGCTCGAGCCGTTCTTCACCACCAAGGAGGACGGTGCCGGCTCCGGTCTGGGTCTGAGCAGCGTCGCCACCTTCGCCAAGCAGAGCGGCGGGTTCCTCACCCTCGCCACCGCACCCGGTGCCGGGACCCGGGTGTCGGTGTTCCTTCCCCGCAGCACCACGACTGCAGCGCTCGCCGAGCCGACCGCGACGACGCCGACGCCCGGCGACGGGGCATTGATCCTGGTGGCCGAGGACGACGACGCGCTCCGTGAGCTCACCATCGACCGCATCGAGTCGCTGGGCTACCGGGGGGTGGGCGCCCGCTCCGGGGCGGAGGCGATCGAGCATCTCGAAGCCAACCCCTGCGTCGCCGCAGTCCTGACCGACATCGTCATGCCGGGTGGCATGAACGGATTCGAGCTGGCCCGCTGGATCACCGCCAACCTGCCGGCGGTGCGGGTGATCCTCTGCTCCGGCTACAGCGAACAGGCCCGCCCTCTCGACGATATGGAGCTGTTGGCGAGCCTGCCCTATCTGGCCAAACCGTACAGCGGGCAGCTCCTGGCCAACACCCTGGCCACCGCACTCGGGAACACGTCAGCCCCCGGGGACACGTCGGGCTGAACCCCGTCCGCGTGGCGGGAATTCAGCCCAGCAGCGAGCGCACGATCCGGGCCCGCTCATCGATGGCCCCTTCCCGCCACGCGTGCACCGCCAGCCACAACAGCGCCGCCTCGGTGCCGTGGTCCGCGACCAGCGCACCCGCCTCGTCGAGCAGGTAGTCCAGCATGGCGTTGTCCGCCGCCGGCCACGGCAACTCGGGTTGGGGCCGATCGCGCAAGGCCTGCACCGCATGCTGGGCGGCCAGGTACTCGGCGAGCGCCTTGCGGGGTTCGGCACCATCGGCCGTGGGCGCGAGCGGTTCGGTCATGGTGGGTCCTCCCGCGGCCGGCGATGCCGGCGTGTCGATCAGAACTCGACGACCTGCCGTCCCCGGCTGCCGCCGGCCTCGAGGCGGCGATGGGCCTCGGCGGCCTGCTCGGCCGGGTAGGTCTGTGCCACCCGCAGGCTCAGCACCCCGGCCTCGGCCAGTCGGCCCAACTCGTCGAGCTTGACCTGCTCCCGCCAGTACTTGGTGACCAGGGTGACGCTGAAGCGGATGTCGCGTTGGCCGTCGCCGGGGAAGCCGCGCACCGACGTGAACGCCCCGCCGTCGCGCACGGCCCCGATGACCAGCTCGTTCTGCACCGCGCCGTCGGCCAGGGCGTCCACCCCGTCGGGGTAGTGCTCGCGCACCCGCGCCGCGAAGTCCTCCCCGCGGGGCAGCACCACGTCGGCGCCCAGCCGGGTCACCAGCTCGGTGTCGGCCTCCGACGCATCGGCGATGACGACGAGGCCGGCGTGCTTGGCCAGCTGCACCATGTAGCCGCCGTAGGCGCCGGCGGCGCCGGTGACCGCCAGGGTGTTACCGGGCTGCAGCCCCAGCAGGTCGAGCGACAGCCGGGCCGTCAGGCCGTTCATCGGCAGCGTGCAGGCCTCGGCGTGCGACGAGCCGGCCGGGGCCCCGGCCACCGACTCGGCGGGCAGCACCAGGCTCTCCCGGTAGGCACCATGGGACCCCTTGGGCACCACGATGGCCATGACCCGGTCCCCCACCGCCACACCGGTGACACCCTCGCCGACCTCGTCGACGATGCCGGCGGCGTCCATGCCCGGCACGTAGGGCGGCGGATCGACCTTCTGCTGCTCGGCCCGGCTGCCATTGCGGGCGAGGGTGTCGGTGGGGTTCACCGCCACGGCGTGCACCCGCATACGCACCTCACCCGGACCAGCGTGCACCTCCGGCAGCTCGACGATCTCGAGTACCTCGGGTCCACCGAAACGCATCACGCCCACAGCTCGCATCACCGCAGCGTAGACCGCCCGGCCCCGACCGACGCCGCCGGTGGGTGCCCGGGTGGGACGACGGCACCGCCGGCTCACCCGGGCCGGACCCGTCCGGTACGCACGCATCCGGCGGCGCGGGACCCCTGAAAGGCAGGTGTGACATTTTTCTCTTTTCTTTCGGTTTCGAGGAGTAGAGATCACGGCACCCGGGTACGGCAGCACCACCACCGGCACCAAGCCAGGACCGCGGTGGACACCGAGCCCACGATCATCGAGGAGACCCCCGTGACCCAGATTCTCGTCGTCGCCAACAAGACCCTCGGCAGCCGCAACCTCGCCGACACGCTCGAAGCACGCCTCACCGCCCAGCGGGAGCTGACCATCAAGTTCCTCGTACCACTCGACCCCACCCCGATGTGGGCGTTCGGCGACCCGACCGGCGGCGCGGTCTGGCTCGGCGACCTCGGCTTCGACTGGGAGCGCGAGGTACGCGACCAAGCCACGGAACGTCTCCGTCCGCTGCTGCAACGGCTGCACATCAGCGGCGCCACCGTGACCACCCAAATGACGACCGGGGACCCCCTGCGGGCCGTCGGCACCGCCCTCGCCCTCGCCGACATCGACGAGATCGTCATCTCGACCTTGCCCTACGGCCTGTCCCGCTGGCTACGTGTCGATCTGCCCCACCGCATCCGCCAGGAGTTCACCGTGCCGGTCACCACGGTGGTCGAGGACCTCCGCCACCGCCGCGCTGCCCGCCACTCCCCCATCTGACCGGCCCGGCGCCCACGAGCCCGGCCGGGCTCGTTACCGGCCGGGTGGGCGGGCCCGGCACTCAGCGGCCGGCGCCGACCGCCCGAAGCGCGTCCCACACCCGTTGCGGGCTGCACGGCAGGTCGATGTGCCGGACGCCGAGATGGGCCAACGCGTCGATCACCGCGTTCTGTACCGCGGGCGTCGACCCGATCGTTCCGGACTCACCGATCCCCTTGACACCGAGGGGGTTCATGAACGTCGGGGTCTGCATCGGGACCCGCTCGAAGCTGGGCAACTCGGCCGCGGACGGTACGGCGTAGTCGGCCAGGGTGGTGGTCAGCGGGTTGCCGGCCTCGTCGTACACGATCTCTTCGAAGAGGGCCTGGGCCACCCCGGCGGCGAGCCCGCCGTGCACCTGGCCGTCCACGATCAGCGGGTTGAGAATGGTGCCGGCATCGTCGCAGGCGACCAGGCGCAGCAGCCGCACCCCACCGGTCTCGGCATCCACCTCGACCACCGCCACGTGCGAACCGAACGGGAACGTGGCCCCCGCCGCGGCGAAGGACGACAGCCCGACCAGCGGATCGGGCCCCGCGGCGACCGCCGCCCAGTCCAACGACAGGGCCGGGGTCCCCGTCACGTGGAACCGGCCCAACTCCCGGTCCAGGACCACGTCGTCGACTGCCGCCTCGAGCAGGTCAGCGGCGCGTGCCCGGGCGGCGTCGACCAGACGGTCGGCGGCGTCGTACATCGCCGAGCCGGCCAATTGCGCCGAGCGGGACCCCCCGGTGATTCCCCCCGCCGGCACCACGTCGGTGTCGCCGTAGACCACCTCGATCTGCTCCATGGGCACCCCGGTGCGGTCGCTGACGATCATCGCCCAGACCGTGAGATGGCCCTGCCCGTGAGGGGACGAGCCGGTCTTGGCCCGGATCCGGCCACCCTCGAGCAGCTCCACCTCGCCGAACTCGCCGCCGCCGGCGCCGGCAGTCACCTCCACGTAGGTCGCCACCCCGATGCCGAGCAGCCGGGTGTCGCCCGCCGCCCGCCGCCGGGCCTGCTCGGCCCGCAGTTCGTCGTAGCCCGCGGCGGCGACCGCCCGTTCGAGCGAGCCGCCGTAGTCGCCCACGTCGTAGGTGGTGCCGACCCCGGTGGTGTACGTGTCGGTGAACGGCTTGACCACGTTGCGGCGGCGGACCTCGACGGGGTCCATGCCGATCTCTGCCGCAAACAGGTCCACCGCCCGTTCAATGGCGGCCGCGGCCTCCGGGCGCCCCGCCCCACGGAAGGACGCCACCGGGGTGGTGGTGGTCGCCACCGACACCGCGTCGAACCCGGCGTTGGGCAGCTCGTACACGCCGGTGGTCATCCGCTGGGTCATGAACGGCAGGAACGAACCCATCAGCGGATACGCCCCGCCGTCCTGGATGACCGACAGCTGGTATGCCTCGATGGTGCCGTCACGGCGGCCGCCGATGCAGACCCGCTGCACCTGGCCCCGGCCGTGACCCATGCCGGTGAGGTTCGACGTGCGGCTCTCCACCCAGCGCACCGGGCGGCCCACCTGCGCGGCGTACCAACCCAGCGCGACCTCCTCGGGGTAAGGACGCGCCTTGGAGCCGAACCCGCCGCCGACGTCGGGCACGATCACCCGCACCCGATCGGGGGGGAGCCCGTAGATACGGGCCAGCATGTCTCGCGCCGGGTGGGCGCCCTGGCAGGCCGAGTAGTGCACCAGACGGTCGCCGTCCCAATACGCCGCCCCCGCCCGGCCCTCGATCGGCGCACCGGAGATCCGCTGGTTGATGATGCGGGCGTCGACCACCACCTCGCAGCCCTCGAAGCTGGCCGCGGACGCCGTCGCCGTCCGGAACACCACATTGCCCTCGGGAGCGGTCGGGTGCAGCACGACCGGGGAACCCACCGAAGCCTCGGGGTCGACCAGAGCGCCGAGCGGGTCGAGGTCGAACTCCACCAGTTCTGCGGCGTCCGCGGCCAGGTAGCGGTTTTCGGCCACGATGGCGACGATCGGCTCGCCCACGAAGCGCACCACCGCGTCGGCGAGCAGCGGGCGGGCCATCTCGGCGGGGAACGCCGGCTGCACGTTCGGGTACGGCCCGACGCCGAGATCGGCGAAGGTGTACACGCCGAGCACGCCCGGCGCGCGTGCCGCCGCCGACACGTCGAGCCGGGTGATGCGGGCATGGGCCATCGGCGAGGGCACGTAGACGAGCTCCGCACAACCCGGCAGGTCGAGGTCGCCCACGTAGGTGCCGCCGACGGTGAGGAACACCGGGTCCTCACGTCGCAGGACCGGGTTACCGAGGATGCTCATGGTGCTGAACCCTAACCAGAACAGCCCGGTGCCGGCCCCGGTCCCGGCCGGGGCGGAACCGCCGGACGTCTGCGCGATTAGGGTGCGCTTCGGAGGTATTGCCCATGTTCCGTTCACGACTCGTCCTGGGTCTCACCACCGCCGGCGTGCTCGCCGGGGTGTCACTGACCGCCTGCGGGAGCGACCCCGACCTCAGCGCCGCATCGAACAAGGCCGTCGACGTCGTCGCCGCCGACTACGCCTACAAGGAGCTGCCGGCCAAGGCCAAGGCCGGCACCCAGTTCTCGCTGGTCAACGAGTCGGCGAAGGAGCTGCACGAGTTCGTCGCCATCAGGTTGCCCGACACCGAGAAGCGCCCGGTCAAGGATCTCGTCAAGCTTCCCGAGGCGGAACTGGGCGCGCTGCTGTCGGTGGCGCCGGCCACGGTGATCATCGCTCAGCCCAAGAAGGGCCCCGAGGTGATGCCGGTCGGCGACGGGACGATCTCCGAGCCGGGCCGCTACATCGTGTTCTGCGCCATCCCCACCGGTGCGGTCCCGCAGGAGTACCTCGACGCCGCGGCGAAGTCCAACGGCAAGAAGCCCGAGGGTGTCGCCGGCGGGCCTCCCCACTTCGTCAACGGCATGTACGCCGAGCTGACCATCAGCTGAGCTGACCCATCAGGTATCCGTGGACGTCGGTGGCGCCGAGCAACGGCGCCACCGACAGTTCCCACGCCGAGGGCACCAGCAGGAACGGATGGCTCTGCGGCCCGCCGAGTCCGCCGTGCGAGCCGACCAACTCCTCGAATGCCGCGACCTCCTCGGTAGCGGCGTCGAAGAAGCTGTTGACCATCAGGTCGGCGACCGTCCGGTAACGGTCCGCCCGGCGGACCACCGCCAGGGCATGCGGGCCGAACGGTCCGAGCGGGTCCTCACCGAGGACTGCACCATCACCGTCGACGCCGAGCAGGCGCTCGCCGGCAGGGCCGAGCATGATCGAGCCCTGCTCCCTGCTCGCCACCAGCACGAACCCGACCCCCGGGTGGGTACGCAACGCCTCGAGCAGACCGGGGTGCAACGCGTCGATGTCCTCCCGGGTGGCCCGGCCCGGTAGGTACGGCAGGTCGATCAGGCCCAGGTTCCCCGACGCCATCACCACCGGCGCCCCGGCACCGGCCGTGCGGTCCCCGGCGACGGACCCGGCCGGTCCGTCTGGGCCTAGGAGATCGACCTCGGTGGCGGCGACCCGGTCCCGGGCCCGGTCGATACGGCCCACCTGCCGGTCGATCAGCCGCAGCGTGGTCATGGCGTCGTGGCGCTCGATCCCGCTGTGGTGGGCGACCTCGTCGTAGCCGAGGAGGTCGACGTAGATCTGCGACCGGCCCTCGGCCATGGCGCCGATCACCGCATGCACGCACACGTCGCGCATGACGACGGTGGTGAACGCCCGCATGAAGGCGTACCGGAAACTGCGACGGATACGCGGCTGGATGTCCCGCCGCACCTGCTCCCCTGCGGCCCGCCGCTCCCCCACCACGTCCGCGGCCACCCCGAGGACCGTCCCGATGAGGTTCCGCGGGTGCGACAGGTACGGCCCGTAGTCCTCGCCGAAGCGCCCCTTGCGCTTGCCGACCACGCTCATCGTCAAGGCGGCTCGCTCGCCCCACCGGCGTAGCGGTTCCCGTAACTGGCGCCGTCGACCCCGAGAAGACCCCCACCGGGCTCACCCCGGCCTGACTCACCCCGGTCTGGGAGGACCACTCGGTCTCCCACGGAACCAGCCGGTGGGACCCGTCGCGCAATTACGACGCGTGCACCGCCACGTCGCCCGAACGCACCGCCCGGCGCAACACGTCGAGGGACAACCCGTCGATCTGCACGAACACCGTGTCGGGCTCACCGTCCGCGGAGACCGCGGTCCGGCGTCGCATCTGGCGCACCATGCGCTCGTCGAACACCGACTCGTCGTCGATGCTCAGCACGACCAGCACCAGCGAACCGAGGCCCAACGTGACCACGCTGATGGGCAGGGTCAGCCGGGCCAGCACCGGCCACAACGTCGCATTGGCCACGCTGAGCGCCGCGGCGGCGAGGACCGCGGACCAGGTGCCGGATAGGTCGAGCCCTTCGAGGACGTAGTTGAGCAAACACAGCCCGGCCGCCACCGCGACGGTGGCGGCCGTCAACCGCTTCGGCACGGGCGCGCCGCCGGCGCCGGACGCTCAGCCGAGCTGTGCAAGGAAATCCGGATGGGCGATGGCCCGCAGGGCCTCGGCCCGCTGCGCCAGGCCCAGGCCCCGCAGCCGGGCCACCCCGTACTCGGTCACCACCCGATCGGTCAGGTACCGCGGGACGGTGACCGGGGCGCCGGGATCGAGCTGGGCCACGATGCGCGACGTGCGTCCACGTGACGCCGTCGAAGGAAACCCGATGATCGACACCCCACCACGGCTGAGGTTCGCGCCGAGGGCGAAGTCAGGCTGGCCACCGGGCCCCGAGATCACCCGACCGCCGGCCATCTCGGCACCGACGGAACCGTCGAGCGCCATCTCCACCGTCGAGTTGATGGCGACGAAGTTGTCGATACGGGCCAGGTTCGCCGGCCCGTGGGAGTAGGCGGCCGGGACCGTCATCACCCGCTCGTTGCGATGCACCCAGTCGAACAGCCGCCGGGTGCCCAGCACCTCGCCACCGACGTGCAGGCCCGGGTCGATGCTCTTGCGGGCACCGGTGGCCGCGCCGGACTCGACGAGATCGATGCAGGAGTCACCGAGCATCCCGCCGTGCAGGCCGAGGTCGCGCCGGTCACCGAGCAGGCTGATGATGGCCGCAGGGATCGCCCCGATCCCGAACTGCAGGGTGGCGCCGTCGGCGATGTCCCCGGCGACGAAGCCAGCGATGGTCCGCTCGAGGTCACCCACCGGCTGCGCGTTGAGCTCGGGCAGGGCATGGTCGACGTCGACCAACAGGTCGAAATGGTCACGGGTCAGCTCGCCCGCCCCGAAGGTGTACGGCATCTGTGGGTTCACCTCGGCGATCACGAACGGCGCCGTGCGCACCACGTCGATGCTGCACGACGTTCCCGTGCCCAGGCTGAAACGACCGTCGGGCCCCGGCGCGCTGACCTGGACCAGCGCCACGTGCGGCGCGAGCGGCCCGCCGGCGGACCACAGGGCGGGCCACTGGCTCAACGCCGCCGGCACGATGGTGCAGGCCCCGGCGTCGATCATGGCCCGCGCCGCCAGGCTGGCCTGCAGCGTGGTCAGCACGAACGGCTCGTGGGGATGGTCGAACGCCGAAAGCGGCTCGAGCAGATAGGCCGTGAGCAGCTCGAGGTGGGTGAAACGGCCCCGCTGCGCGGTCAGGGCGTCGACAAGGGTCACCGGCACCGAGGAGGCCTGGGCCACGAAAACCCGGGATCGGTCCGCGATGGCGGCGATGGCTTCGGCAACGCCGACAGCGCGGCCGGCGCGGGGACCACGCCACGGTGCCAGGAAGGGGGTGAAGTCAGGGTGTTCTGGGCGCACGCCGCGACCTTAGGGGAGGTGCTGCAGCGGCGGCGGCTCGAATGGCGGTGGCCGCCGGGCACACCTGACGTTGGCGCGCAGGACGCACCGCAGCGCAGACTGAGGGCCCTGTTCGAGGAGGACACCGTGCCCATCGAAGCCAGCCTGAACTTCCGCCGGATCGACGACACGGTCACCAGCTCCGGGTCGGTGGTGGCCGAGGATCTCGCCACCCTCGCGGCGAACGGCTACGAAGTCGTCATCAACCTCCTGCCCGATTCCAGCGAGTACGCCGTCGCCGGCGAGGCCGACATCGTCGCCGGCCAGGGCATCGACTACATCTCGATCCCGGTCGACTTCGCCGCACCGGGCGAGGCCGATCTCGAGGCCTTCGGGGCCGCCATGGACGCCAACGCCGGCCGCACCATCCACGTCCACTGCGCCGCCAACTACCGGGTCAGCGCCTTCTACGGCCTCTACGCCTTGCGCCGCGGCCGCTGGAGCGTCGAACAGGCCGACGAGCACCTGCGCTCCGTGTGGGACCCGGCGGAGCATCCCGTGTGGCAGGAGTTCATCGCCGCCGCCCGCGATCGCACCGGGACCTGAACTCGGCCGCCCGATCGGCGGGGTCCGACCGCGCCGAACGGACTGGGCGCGCCGAACGGACTGGGCGCGCGGAACGGCCCACCGAAACGGGCCTGCCATGCCGCCGCAACCGGAACCAACGGCGCCGCGCCGTGTTAGCGTCACCCCACCAGCACGCAAAGGGGATGCACATGGCCGTCGACATCAAGAGTGGACCCATCGAACTGTTGCTGCAGCAACTCGGCGACGCCGAGTTCGGCCGCACCGGCCGCCGGTCGTTCTTCGAGTACCGCGACACCGGCTTGGAGAAGCTCACCAACGGCGGCTACCGCGCCCAGGTGATGCGGGCCACCGAGGTGATGGAGTCCACCGGCTGGCACTACCACGAGTGCGACCTGCAGTTCGTGTACGTGCTCAACGGCTGGGTCGACCTCGAATTCGAGGGTGGCCGCCGCGAGCGCGTCGAGGCCGGGGCCGCCATGGCCATTCCCAGCGGCATGGTCCACAACGAGATCGGCTGCTCGCCCGACCTCGAGGTTCTCGAGGTCGCCGTGCCCGCCGACATGAAGACCATCCCGGTCGACGCCCCGACGGCCTGAGCCACACCGCCGGGTACGGCACGGACGAACGAACCGCTGAAGGGCCCGGGTCATCGACCCGGGCCCTTCCTGCACCCGGCGTGAGGCGGCGCGACGCTGGTCAGATCCACCGGCACGCGCGTGTACGCCGAAGCGAGCACCGGCGTCGCCGCCGGGCACCACACCGCCCGAAGATGGCCGAGCACGGGCAGGCCGACCATCGAGCCGGCCGGGGTACGATGCCGAGATGGCCGAAAGGACCGACACCTCACCGAGCACCGCCGGCCCCGTCGCGCTGGTCGGCAGCGGCGAGTTCCTGCCTCAGATGAACGAGGTGGACCGCCACCTCCTGGCCGGCCGGAACCCACGGGTCGCGGTCCTGGCAACCGCCGCCGGGCTCGAAGGACCCGAGGCCGTGAGCCGCTGGCTCCACATGGGCCGGGACCACTTCAGGCGGCTCGGCGCCGAACCGGTCCTACTGCGGGTCATCGACGCCGCCGACGCCGCAGAGGACGACTACGCCGCGCAGCTCGCCGGCGTCGGCCTGGTCTACCTCTCCGGAGGCAACCCGGCATACCTCGCGGCATCCCTGCGCGACAGTGCGGTGTGGCGGGCCATCATTGCCGCCTGGCAGGCCGGCGCAGCCCTCGCCGGTTGCAGCGCCGGGGCCATGGCCCTGTCGGCCGAGGCGCCGTCGGTGCGCGATCGCGCCGACGAGGCCGGGCTGGGGCCGATCGGCCACCTGGCGGTCATCCCCCACTTCGACCGCATCGCCAATTGGGACGGAACCTTCGTGGCCCGCCGCGCCGCCCGCCCCCGACCCGGCATCACGTTGATCGGGATCGACGAGGACACCGCCCTCGTCGGCGGCCCGACCCACTGGACGGTGATGGGACGCGGAACGGTCACGGTCTTCGGCGAGAACGGGCCGGCCGTCCACCGACCGGGCGCGAACCTCGTCCTCGCCCCGCAACCCTGATCCGCACCGCCCCGGTCCCCCACGTTGCCGGCGCGGTCACAGCCGTCCCGACCCTTGACATTCTGGTCGGCATGGTTCGCGGCGGAACGTTCGTGACGGGGCCGTCGTGGGGAGGCGGCAATGGCCGGTCCGTGCCGTCGGCTGGGCAGTGGTGAGTGCCGTTGTCGTCCGTTCGAAGCGATCTTCTGCCCTGTTTGTAGCCAAATGGTTCGACCGGCGGACCGACCGAAATTCGGCAACATCCTGACCAGGTAGTTCGCGACGGCACATCGGGAGGCACGGCCTCGCTTGAACCATTTCGCTACAAACACCTCCGCGCCGGCCGGCGCCGAGGACCCTCGACGGGCGAACCCGGCCACAGTCGACGCCGAAGTCGTCGCCCGGAGCCCCTCCGCACGCGGCTTCGGTATCAGGTGATGCCCAGAACTGAACCGCTCAGGCGGCGCGGTAGCGACCGGGCTCGATCTCGTGCACCTGACCGTCACGCAGCATGCGGACCAGGTGCCGTTGGGCCGTACGCGTCTCCGTCTCGTCGGCCCACATGATGTCGACGCCCGGTCGGTAGACCAGCCGATGGGCCACGATCTCGGGGAATTCCCGCGGTTCGGCGAGGAAGTCGAGCAGCCGGCGCTCGCGCCTGGCGATCACCGCCTCGAACGCGTCGAGCGCGGTGAGGAACTCGGCCCGGCCCTCGACGATGCCCTTGTGATGGAAGGTCGCGTACCACCGGGCGTCGATCTCCCGGCAGCGGGCGAGGGCGGCCTCGAAGTCCTCGAGGTCGGACCAGTGATCGCCGTAGTAGGGCCCGAAGCTCGACAGGTCGACGTCGGCCACGAAGAACACCCCGTCGGGTTCGACCAGGAAGCCGCAATGCCCCTTCGTATGGCCGGGCAGGTGCACGACCTCGACCCGCAGGCCACCACCAAGATCGAACCGGTCGCCGTCGGCGAACCCGCAGGCATCGGGCCGCTCGCTGAAGTGGAACTCGTCGAGCACCACGTCACGGAAGATGGCGTCGTGCTCCGGGGTCATCCCGTACATCTCCATCAGGCCGTCGAGCGATTGCACGCCGAGCAGATCCTCGTGATGGGCGTGTACCGGAGCATCGGGGAACACCCCGATGCCGGCCATGTGGTCCTCGTGGGCGTGGCTGAGCAGGATCCGGTCCACCGGCGCAGGCGCACCGCCGCGGTCGAACACCGACACCGACGGGTCGATCAGCACCGAGGTGTCCGTCCCCACCACCAGCAAGGAGTTGCCGGCGGGGTACTTGCCCTCCTCGGCACCGATGAGGGCCACCGTGCGGCCGAGCCGCAGATCGCTGTCCAGAAAAGGGGTCACGCTCGACATGGCCGAAGACGCTAGCCGGACACCGAGCCCCCGGTTGCCGTCGGCGCGCCCGCACCGAGCGCCGCGGTCATCGGTCCAACGACCAGGGACACCCAGTCGGGCCGCGGTCGGCGCCTGGTCGAGAACCCCAGCAACTGCACAGCGGTGTAGCCCTGGGCAACCTCCGGCCACGTGACCGCCACTCGTGGCCGCGGCCATGTCGAGCGCGTCAGCGACGAGCAGCCTGCAGGACAGGCAACGGGCGCCGGGCTCGAGTCCCCCGGCGCCCGTTCGCGTTCACACCGCCGCCGACAACGCTGCCATGGAATCGTTAGGCCCCAAGCGGCTTAACCCAACCTGTCACCTCAGAGCGCAGCAGCCCCAGGCGTAGCCGAAGGTGGCGCAGGGCACGACCGTCGAACGGTTCACAGCGCCACGGTCCGCTTCCATCTGACGACGTGGCCGAGGATGACCCCCACCACCCCCGCAGCGAGCACCACCACCAGCAGCAGCAGATCCGCTGCCGGCAGGGCCTTGAGCAGTTCGAGCAAGCGGATCCCGCCCAGCACGACCACGGTCGACAGACCGAGCCCCGCCGCGCCCCGCACAACAGCATCGCGGCGGACTTCCGCCGGCCGAAGAGGATCGCCACCCGGCTGATCAGGTGTACGACGACCACGTAGGTGACCGACGCAACCAGCAGCACGGCACACAACGAGCGTCCGTTCGAGGACGACAGCGCCAGGTAGGCACCGCCCGCGAACCCGCCCGCCCGCAACCCGAACGCAACCCGAACGCAACCTGCAGACCCCATGCGGTAAGGGCGCTGAGCAGCACGGCGAACGGCACGAGCCGGTGTTCGAACGCCAGCTCGCCTGTCATCCCGGCCGGCACCGACCCCGACGCCGACACCGCGGCTCGGACCACCAGGCCGGCGACGAGCACGATCCCGACCACCGACGATGCTGCCGGCAGAACCGTTCGCGGCGTCCTGACCACTCCCTGGCGTCCCATGTGATGGGCGACGAGGGCGGGCACGACGAGCGCATCGGAGCCGATCAGCGATCCGGTGGCCGCCGCCACCCCGAACAGCAGAAGGGTGAAGTGGGCCAGCACGATCAACGACACCGAGATGACGGCCAGCAGGGTGAACTTGTTACGGCCGTAGATCAGCACCCGTGACGCAAGCGCACGGTTGACGAGCAGATCGATCATCTCCTCGACGCTCGGCGTTCGATCGTCGCCGAGGTTCGGGATCGGATTGCCCTAGCCGCGGGCCAGAAGGCGGTTGGTGACCAGCTTCTCGTAGGCCTCGAAGGTGACCAGACGGTCGAAGTCGAGGTCGTTGTCGGCGTTGTCGGCGTTGTCGGCGTTGTCGGCGATGTCGGCGAACTGGATGGCCCGTCGTTCCCGGTCGAGCCGGTTGTTGAGGATGCCGATCGTCACCGTGCCCGCGGTGCGATACCCGTCGAGCCGGCCCATCGCGGTGATCATCGGCTCCCGGTCGTTCACCGCGAACAGGTTCGCCAAGTTCACCCGGGTCGGCCCCAGGTAAACGTCGAAGATCCGCAGCACCCCGGGATCGGGGTTCGCGGCGACCATGCCGTCCATCGCCGTGGCGCGGTTCACCCCGCACAGTTCGGAGACCGCCAAGGCGATGGCGATGTTCTCCTCGAACGAGACGAAGTCGAATCGATCGACCTCCGCATCAGTCGCCGCGTCGGGATCGACGACGACGACCCTGGTCCCGTTGCGTCCGGCCACCCGATGCACGCCGCCGAGGACCTGGAGGTTCTGGTCCGCCGTCACCAGCACCGCGTTGCGCGGGCACGTCTCGAGCAGCGAAGTAGCGATCTCGACCGATCGGTTCGTCGTTGCCCGCACGGTTGATCACCGCAGCGGCGGTACCGGACGACTTGCCGATCGTCACGATCCCGGCCTGGCGCAACGACCCGGCGATGAGCCGGGTCACCGTCGACTTGCCGCGAATGCCGTCGACGTGGATCCGCCAGCGCAACTGCTCGATGCCGCGCCGGTGTCGCCACCCTGCCGCCGATAACCATCCGAACATGGACGACGAGATGCCCGCCGCCAACAGGAGATAGGTCACTTGAACCCACCGCCTTGCGTGGTCCGAGCCCACTCGAGGGAACCTCCCTCGGCACCTGATGTTCCCCGGGCAGATGGTCCACGGATCGACGGGAGGCCAACACCCGCTCGATCGCTGCGAAAGGATCGATCAGCCCGCCTTGGTCACGGCCCGCACCGCGGGTCATGATCGGCCCGTGACGCTGACCCCTGGGCAACTCATCCAGACCTATCTCACCGAGGTCGTCGGCAACGGCCGACTCGAGCTCATCGAGCAGTTCGCCCGGCCGGACATGGTCGACGAGGCCAACCAGGCGTTCGGCGGGCCGCCCGGACGCGACGGGCTGGTGGCCCACGTGGTGGGATTCCGCCGCAACGTCGGCGACCTCGCCGTCACCGTCGAGCGGGTGGTGGCCAACGACGACGAGGTCATGGCGTGGTGGTCCTTCACCGGCACCCACATCGGTCCCTGGCTCAACCAGACCCCGACCAACGGGCCGATCTCCGGCACGGCGTTCAGCTTCTTCGAGCTCGTCGACGGCAAGATCAGCCGCTACCGGGTGTGGCTACACGCCGAGCTTGCCACGCCAATCGTGTTCGACTCCTCCAACCCGCGGGTTCCCAGCCGCTGAGTTCACCGGCGGCGGCCTCCGACCCGGGCGACGCCGGACCCGGCCAGTCGGGACACCACGGCCAGCACGGCGAAGCCGACCGCCACGCCCAATGTCGCTGACACCAGCGTGTTGAACATCCAGCCGAGCACCCCGCCGAGGACTGCGACGTGGTGCAGAACATCCTCGACGTCGTGGACGGCCGAGTAGGGACCGTGCCAACCCAACTCGTCGGTGCCGACGAGCAGGATGTGCCCACCCACCCACAGCATGGCGGCAGTGCCGACCGCGGACAGCCCGGCCAGCAGCTTCGGCATCCCGCCGACCAGCGCCCGTCCGACCGAGCGCGTGGCGCCGGTGCCCGACGTGGCGAGTCGCAGCCCGAGATCGTCCATCTTCACGATGAGACCGACCAGCCCGTAGACGATCACGGTGATCATCAGCGCCACCATCACCAGGATCACCGCCCGGGACACGAAGCCCTCCTCGATCACCTCCTTGAGGGCGATGACCATGATCTCCGCCGACAGGATGAAGTCGGTGCGGATGGCACCGGCCACGACCTGCGCCTCCTGATCGGCACCATGGGAGACGGTATGGTCCGGCGCGTCGCTGTGTCCCCGGTGGAGCCGGTGACGCAGCTTCTCCGCGCCCTCGAAGCAGAGATACGCCCCCCCGCCCATCAGGATGATCTCGACCAGTACCGGCACGAACTCGCTGAGCACCAGCGCCGCCGGCAGGATGAACAGCAGCTTGTTGCGCAGCGAGCCCAGGGCGATCCGCCGGATGATCGGCAGCTCGCGTTCCGCGGCGAGACCGTGCACGTAGGTCGGAGTGACCGCCGTGTCGTCGACCACCACCCCGACCGCCTTGGCCCCGGCTCGGCCCGCCGCAGCGCCGACGTCGTCGATCGAGGACGCCGCCAGCTTGGCCAGCGCCGCCACGTCGTCCAACAGCCCGATCAGGCCACCACTCATCGCCCCTCCCCGAGCATCTGGGAACGTCACGACGCTACCGGCCAACGTGCTCGTTACGGCGAGACAAACCGGGCCGGAACCGAGCGGGGACTGCTCGGGAACCGGGCCGGGTTGCACCCGGGGCCGGTAACGTGCCGGGCCATGGCCGAACTACCGAGACCGTTGGATGGCGTGCGCGTCGCCGACTTCACCCGCGTCATCGCCGGGCCGTCGTGCACCCAGGCCCTGGTGAACCTCGGCGCCGAGGTCATCAAGATCGAACCCCCTGAGGGCGACGTGATGCGCCGGGCCAGGCCGGTGCGGGGCAACGGCATCTCGGTCATCTGGTCCCAGGTGAACTGTGGCAAGACCTGCATCTGCCTCGATCTCGACCAGCCGGAGGGCCGCGCCGTCGCCCGCGACCTCGCCCTCGCCGCCGACGTGGTGGTCGAGAACTTCCGGCCCGGGGTGATGGCCCGGCTCGGCCTCGGCCCCGACGAGCTGCTCGCGGCGAAGCCCGAGCTGATCTACTGCTCGATCTCCGGCTACGGCCAGACCGGCCCCGCCGCCCACCGCCGGGCCTATGCCCCGATCATCCACGCCGAGATGGGCCTGATCGACCTCGGCGCCGAGCCCCGGGGCCTCGATCCGCAGCCGGAACCGGTGTCCCATGCCGACTTCGCTGTCGGCTCACAGGCCGCCACCGCCATCTGCGCCGCCCTGTTCGGCCGCAGCCGCACCGGCCGGGGCACCCACCTCGACGTGTCGATGGCCGAGACCATGCTGGCCATGATGGAGTGGACCGGTATCGAGGCCAACGGCGGCATGGGGGGCGAGATCCCCACCTTCTGGCCGGCCAAGGCGTTCATCGTGCGTACCGCCGACGGACAGTTCGCCCAGTTGCCCGGCAACCCGGCCACCACCTTCCCGGCCTTCACCCGGTGCATGGGCCGCACCGAGCTGCTGGCCGACCCGCGCTTCTCCAACCAGCGGGCCCGCTTCGAGCACGTGGCCGACATGAGCGAGATCGTCCGGGCGTGGGCCGCGACCTTCCCCGACCGCGACGCCCTCGAGGCGGCGATGGAGCCGATGAAGTTGCCGGTGGGTGCCATCCGCCGGCTCGGCGACATCCCCGACGACCCGTGGTCGGTCGAACGGGGTGCGTTCACCACCGTCGAGGACCGCAACGGCGGCACCCTGCGGCTTCCGTACTCCACGGTACGGGCGAGCGGTTACGAGGTCGGCCTGCACGGACGGCCTGCCACCCAGGGCGAGTCCAACGAGGAGGTGCTGCGTTCGGTCCTCGGCCTCGACGCAGGCACCATCGCCGCGCTGCGCGAGGCCGGCGTCCTGGTGCAGCCCGACACCGAGGCCGCGCCACGCTGAACGTGCCATGATCCGCTCACCGACCAACGAAAGGAGTGCATCGGGTGACGCTCAACATGAAGAAGTCGGTCCAGCAGATGATCGACGAAGCCCGCAAGCACATCGACAACCATTCCCCCGAGGAAGCACGTCGTCGGGTGGAGCAGGAGGGCGCCCTCCTCATCGACGTACGAGACGTGCGCGAACTCGAACGCGACGGCGTGATCCCCGGAGCGATGCATGCGCCGCGGGGCATGCTCGAGTTCTGGATCGACCCGGAATCGCCCTATTTCCGTGAGGTCTTCAACGAGGACCGAGAGTTCGTCCTGTATTGAGCGGGGGGCGGGCGGACAAGTTTGTCTGCGAAGACCCTCAAGGACATGGGCCTCGAGCGCGTGTCGCACATCGTCACCGGCTTCCGCGGCTGGAAAGAAGCCGGGCTGCCCGTGGTGGACTACGCCACCTGGAAGTCAGGTCGCTGACCGGTCCCCCGACGGCCCGCTGAGGGCCCGCTGAGGGCCGGCGGGGATCTTTCCGGCATAGGTCGGCATCAGGTCGCCAGCCCGGTGCCGCCCGACCGGGGACCAGGCGGGCAAGGTTGTGACCTTCGCCGCGGTCCTACCCCGAAAACCGCCGGCCGGCGCAGCGATAGCCTGGCCGGTACGGCAGCAGCGTCGGGGTGACGTTCCGCCATCGAGTTCGACCGTGGAGTGTGGTTCATGACATCCCCAGCCCATCCGGCAGTCCGTATCGATCCCGTCAGCGGGTACAAGCTGTTCAACACCCGAGCCGAGAAGGCCTCCGAGCGGGTTGCCGGCAAGGGGTACGACGTCACCGACGACCCGGCCAAGCTGGCCCTGCCGGCGTTGAAGCCCGGTGCCCGGTTCGACGCCGAGGAACAGGCCCGTTACCGGGCCTTCAACGATGTCCGTAAGGGCACCGACGACTACATCGCCATGGAAGGCACCTTCGCCCGGTACCTCGAGGACCACTACTCGACCGCCCCGGTCGAACGTGAAGCCCTCGCCGACCACTGCGACATCGTCGTGGTCGGCGGCGGGTTCGCCGGCCTGCTGCTGTGGTACAAGCTGTCCCAGGCCGGTTTCACCGACATCCGCTTCTGCGAGAAGGGCGGCGACGTCGGCGGCACCTGGTACTGGAACCGCTACCCGGGCATCGCCTGCGACGTCGAGGCGTACTCGTACTTCCCGCTGCTCGAGGAGATGGCGTACTTCCCGACGATGAAGTTCGCGTCGGGCTTCGAGATCTTCGAGTACTGCCAGAAGATGGCCGAGAAGTTCGGCTTCTACGACCACTGCCTGTTCCACACCGAGGTCACCGGCGTCGACTGGGACGAGGCCACCGAACGCTGGACGGTACGCACCAAGCGCGGCGACGCCATGCAGGCCCGGTTCGTGATCATGGCCAACGGGGTGCTCACCACCCCGCGCCTCGCCCGCATCCCCGGCATGGAGACCTTCGCCGGCGAGTCGTTCCACACCTCACGCTGGGACTACGACGTCAGCCTCGAGGGCAAGCACGTCGGCATCATCGGCACCGGCGCTACCGCGGTGCAGGTCATCCCCGAGATCGCCAAGGTCGTCGGCCACCTCTACGTGTTCCAGCGCACCCCGTCGACCATCGATGTGCGCGACCAGCGGGCCACCAGCGCCGAGCAGATCGAGGAGTGGAAGCACGAACCGGGCTGGGCCAAGGCCCGCCGGACGCGCTTTGCGCAGCTGATCGGCCGGCGGGCCCTGCAGGCCAACGACGACTTCCTCGCCGGTAGGACCGAGGCCGCAGGACGGCGGCGCACCAAGGACGGACCTCGCCCCACCCGGGACGAGCGGGTGCAGGCCGAACTCGAGGCCAGCTTCCGCATCATGGAGCAGATCCGTGACCGCATCGACGCCATCATCGTCGACCCCCAGACCGCCGAGGCCCTCAAGCCGTACTACCCCTACGGCTGCAAGCGGCCCACGTTCCACGACGAGTTCCTGCCCACCTTCAACCGGCCCAACGTCACCCTCGTCGACGTCGCCCCGCTCGGGGTGCAGCAGATCAACGAACGCGGCGTGGTCCACAACGGCGTCCAGTACGACCTCGACGTGTTGATCTACGCCACCGGCTTCGACTTCATGTCCCGCGAGACGCTCGGCCATGTCCGCGGCGTCGGCGGTCGCAGCATCGCGGACAAGTGGCAGCAGGAGGGCACCCGCACCTTCCTGGGGCTGCACACCAACGGCTTCCCGAACCTGTTCATCGTGGCCGGCCCCCAGGGCACCGGCGGCAGCTTCAACTTCACCGACGCCATCGAGGACCACACCGAGTACGTGCTGTGGCTGCTCACGACGATGCGCGACGCCAGCCACGGCGTGGTCGACGTCGTCGAGGACGCCGAGTTGAGCTGGGCGCAGCACTGCGCCGAGGCCGACCTGGCCAGTGCTCCGTTGCGCGACTGTCTGTCCAACTTCAACGGCTACGGCCGGGCCGAACCCGGTGCGCTGTCCTACTACGGCGGCAAGGAGGCCGGCCGGCGACGGGCCTGGGCGCAGGAAACCCTCGAGCCCTACGTGTTCCGTGCGGCCCGTACCGCCACGTCAGCCTGACGGCCGTCGCCGGCCGGTGCCGAACCCTCGAGGTCCGGCACCGGTGGGCGCTGCCGCCCGGGTCCGGGCGACTGCGCCGACTGCGCCGACCTCAGCCGACTTTGCCGTCCCAGCTACGGGCGTTGCGCAGCACCTCGTTGAACGCCTTGTTGGTGTCGAAGCTGGGTTCGCGGGGCAGGCCCAGCACCCGTTCGCCGATGCCGTTGCGCTGCACCTCATTGGTGCCCGCGGCGATGGAGATGCGCCGGCCGTTCAGGTAGTCCAGCGCCGGTCGGCCCTCCGCCTCGTCGCCGACGGCCCAGGCCAGCGCCGCCGGACCGCCGATCTCCATGCCGAGCCGGGCCCGCAGCGGGGTGTAGACCCCCGCCGCCAGCTTGGAGTAGGCGGCCACCGCATGGTCGGGGTTGCGTGAGTGTTCGAGGCGGTCCGCGATACGCCGGCCCAGATGGAACTGGGCATAGTCGTTGATGTGGGCCCGGGCGATGGCCTGGCGGGCCGCGGGGTCTTCAAGACGACCGACGCGGCGGGCCAGGGCCACCAGGTCGGGGGCCAGGGCACGGGGCTCGGTGGGCGTCGCCGTCTCGCCGGCGCCACGCTCGTAGACCAGCATGGTCTGAGTTACCGCCCAACCCCGGTTGATCTCGCCGATCACGTCGTCGTCGGTGACCTCGACCTCGTCGAGGAACTCCTCGCAGAACTCGGCCCCGCCGTTGATCTGGCGGATCTGGCGGATGGTGACGCCCTTGGCGTCGCAGGGGATGGCGAACCAGGTCAGCCCGCGGTGCTTGGGAACATCCCAGTCGGTACGGGCCAGGCACATGGCCCAATCGGCCAGGTAGGCACCGCTCGACCAGATCTTCGAACCGCTGATGACCCAGCGGTCGCCGTCGCGGGTGGCCCGGGTCCGAATGCCGGCGAGGTCCGAACCGGCCTCGGGCTCGGAGTAGAACTGGCACCACATCTCGTCGCCGCGCAGGATCGCCGGGATGTGAACGCGGCAGAACTCCGCAGAGGCGTGCTCGGCGATGGAACGGCCGATCGCCCCCATCGTCACGACCCCGACCACCCCGAAATCGGGCGTGACATACCCGGCGGCCTCCTCCCGGAAGGCCTGCTCGTGGGCCTGGGTAAGCCCCCGCCCGCCGTACTGCGCCGGATAGGAGATCCCGGCGTAGCCGCCTTCGAACAGCGTGCGCTGCAGCGTCCGGGCGGCGTCGATCTGCTCGTGGGTGGTGACCTCGCCGACCACCCGGCCGGCGCGGACCCGCTCCCGTGGCTTGAGGTTGGCCGCGATCCAAGCCTTGGCCTCGCGCCGGAAGTCCTCGACGTCGATCATCGTGTCGTTCATCGTTGCGTCCCCTCGCTCTCAGATCCCGGACAGTTGACAGAGGTGCTCACGGTGCCAGGCCGCGTCGCCGAACAGACCGGCGTCGGTGGTCAGACGCCGCAGGTACAGGTGCTGGTCGTGTTCCCACGTGTAGCCGATCCCGCCGAACACCTGGAAGCAGTTCTGCGCCAGGTCGATCGCCGAGTCGCCCACCAGCGCCTTGGCCATGCTGGCGGCCGAGGGGCCGTGGCCGTCCTCCGAGCCCAGGGTCCGGGCGGCGGCCAGGGTGATGGCCTTGCTCATCTCGACCGCCAGGCTGGTGTCGGCCAGCACGTGCTTGATGGCCTGGAACGAACCGATCGGCCGGCCGAAGGCGATGCGGTCCTTGGCGTACTGCAGGGTCATGGCGAACTCGGCGGCCATGGCCCCGACGCACTCGGCGGCCACCAGGGTGGCGGCGACCGCCAGCTGGTGGTCGACCAAGGCGGCGGTACTGGCGGCATCACCGAGCACGGCATCAGCGGCCACTGCCACCGCGTCGAGCCGGACCTCGGCGAAGCGGCGGCTGAGATCGAGCGACTCGAGCGCCACGACCCCGACCCCGGGGGCGTCCGCGGCCACCACGGCCTGCACCGGTCCGTCGGGCGAGGATGCGGTGACCAGCAGCCAGCCACCCGGCTCGATGTCGAGCACCGCGGTCTTGGCCCCGCTGAGCACCAGGCCACCGGCGCCGTCGGCACGGGCGTCGACCCCCGCAGCGGGCGAGCCGGCCGTGGTGGCGGAGAGGGCCCAGGCGGCGGAGGCCTCACCGGCGACGAGGGCCGGCAGCACCTCGGCCTGCAGTCGTGCGCTACCGGCGCGAGCGATGGCGTCGGCCACCACGTTGGTGCCGACGAAGGCCCCCGGCTGCAGCCGCCCACCGCGCAGGTAGGCGATCAGCGCGGCGTCGAGCACGCCGTTGCCCGACAGGCTGGCACCGCCGAGCGCCTCGGGCACCAGCATCGAGAACCAGCCCAGCTCCGCGGCCTGGCTGCGGTAGGTGGCGGTGAACTCGGGGTTGCGGCGCTCGGCGTCGCGCACGACGGCCGGCGGGCACGTCTCCTCCATGAACCGGACCGACACGTCGAGCAGTGCTCGCTGGTCCTCGGTTGCGTCGCGGTCCACGCAAGCTCCCCTCGATCGGCGACAGACACGGCTGACCGGCCGGGTCCGCCCTCTGGCCTGCACCGTAGCCCCGTGGACATCCCGGCGCGTCCGGACCGCTAGCTTCGTCAGCCGCCCCGGCCGGGCGCGACGCCGAGCACGGCGCCGGGCCGGCCGGAACCTGCCCGGACCCAGCGACGGCGACGGGCTCTCGATCCTTCGGGGATGACCACATGAGCGACCAACCCACGCCTCCGGCGATCAACTTCGCCGAGCGTTTCGCCGCCTGGGAACAGCGCGAGCTACCGGCCGACCTCGCCGCCGAGTTCCGCCTCGCCGCCGAGTTGCGGGCCCTGATGAACGCCCTGAACCTCACCACTGCGCCGGCAGCGGTGCTCGACGGGCTGGCGGCACAGGTCCGACAGTTGCGCCAGGTGATCGACCCCCACCCGCGCCAGCCGAAGCTGACCATCGCCGAGATGGTCGCCCGGATGACCGCCGGCGAGCTGGCGCCGGGCGGGGCGGAGACCTTCGCCCATTTCGACCACAGCCCGTTCATGGGGGCGGCCAACCCCATCGCTCCGCCGATGCAGCTGTCCCAGCGCGACGGCCGGATCGTCGGCACCGTGCGCTTCGGTGACCTCTACGAGGGCCCACCCGGGCACGTGCACGGCGGATTCGTAGCCGCGGTGCTCGACGAGGTGCTCGGTGCGGCCCAGGCCGGCACCAACAGCCCCGGCATGACCGCCCGGCTGGAGGTGACCTACCGCGCGCCGACCCCGCTGCACGCCGACCTGGTGGCCACCGGCTGGGTCGAGCGGGTCGAGGGCCGCAAGATCTTTGCCGCCGGCGAGGTCCGCCACGGCGACCGGGTCCTGGCCAGCGCCGAGGGCCTGTTCGTCTCGGTCGACTTCACCCGGCTGATCCCGGCGGACTGAACCGTTGGCGCCCCGGCAGACCAGGACATCCCGGCGATCTGCGAACGTGGCCCGGTGGACGACGTTGATGTTCACCAACAACCAGACCACGTTCCATCTGCGCACCGCGTTCACCGACACCGCCACCGATCCCGAGCAGCGGCACCGCACCGCTGTTCCGCACGACCTGAAGGACCGAAACGGCCTGCGGCACCCGGGGGACCCGAACGGCCCGGTGACCCGTGCGGCACCGGACCGCGCCGTGGCCGATGCGGTACCGTGCCACGGGCCGCACGGGCGGCATGACATCAGGCCGAGCCGTTCGGCCGGGGGAGACAGAGCGACATGTTGCAGTGGAAGGTCGGCGACGCGACCATCACCTCGATTCTGGAGAGCCAGGGGCCGACCTCGCCCCGGTTCCTGTTCAAGGAGCTGTCCAAGCAGGACGTGCTCGACCGGGCCGACACCGCCGGCTGGATCCGGCCCCACTTCGTCAGTGACGAGGGCTTCCTGCTGATGCGCATCCAGTGCCTCGTCGTCGACGTGGGCGGCCACCGCATCGCGGTCGACACCTGCGTGGGCAACGACAAGGTCCGCCACAGCCCCGACTGGAACAACCTGCAGCTGCCCTTCCTCGAAGACCTGACCGCGGCGGGCTACCCGCCCGAGTCGATCACCGAGGTGGTGTGCACCCACCTGCACATCGACCATGTCGGCTGGAACACCCGCCTGGTGGACGGCACGTGGGTCCCGACCTTTGCCAACGCCCGCTACCTGTTCGCCAAGACCGAGTACGAGCACTGGAAGAACACCCCTGACCTCTTCGGCGACGACGTGTTCGGCGACTCGGTTGCCCCCATCCACGACGCCGGCCTGGCCGACCTGGTGGGTGTCGACCATCGCATCAGCGACAACCTCTGGTTCGAGTCGACGCCGGGCCACACCCCCGGTCACATCTCGCTGGTCATCGAATCCGCCGGCGAGCGGGCGATCATCACCGGCGACATGGTCCACTCCCCGTTGCAGATCGACGACCCCGAGCTCGCCGCGGTGGTCGACACCGACCAGGTCATGTCGCGGGCCAGCCGCAAGGCCGCCTTCGCCCGTTGGGCCGAATCGGGTGCGCTGGTTATCGGCACCCACTTCGCCGACCCGGCAGCGGGCCGGATGGTGAGCCTCGGCGACGGGAAGTTCCGCCTCGACGTCTGAGGTCATCCACGGCGCCCGTCCCGACCGGCACCGTACTTACCCGCCCATCCCGACCGGCACCGTACCGCTCCGTACCGTCCCAACTCGTACGTTCCTGGCTGTACGTTCCAAGCTGTACGTTCCACCCACCGAAAGGAGCAACCATGCCCATCGACTTCCTGACCATGAACAACAAGGCCATCGCCGAGTTCCGCGCCAACGAGGGCCGCTGCGGCCCGCCGTTCGAGAACACCCCGATCGTGCTGGTCACCATGAAGGGCGCCAAGTCCGGTCGCGAGCTGTGCGCGCCGCTGGCCTATTCGACCGACGGCGACGACCTGGTGATCATCGCCTCGATGGGCGGCGCACCCCACAACCCGAACTGGTACCACAACCTCAAGACCAACCCCGACATCGTCATCGAGGTGGGGACCGATCGCTACGACGGAACTGCGGTCCTGACCGAGGGCGCCGAGCGCGACCGGTTGTACGCCGCGCAGGCGGCGGAGTTGCCGGTGTTCAACAAGTACGCCGAGAAGGCCGCACCGCGGGTCATCCCGGTGTTCCGCCTGGTCCGCAAGCAGGCCTGAGCGCCGCGTGGGGCTACCCGGAGCGCACCGGGTAGGCCCACCCGACCCCGGCCGTACCTGATGGTACGGCCGGGTCGATCAGGTGATCCGGTAGAGCGCCGCGGCGGTCGAAGTTCGTCCGCCAGCCCGGCGAGCAGCTCGGCCGGTTCCGCCACGTGCGAGCCCGCGCGATCATGGCCCGACCGTACTCAGTGCAACCCTCACCGCGCCGGACGAACCCGCCCCGGAGGGGCCGGACCCGGCGGCCCGCGACCGGACCCGACCGGGCCCGAACACGGCCGGACCCAAGGGCGGCGAACCTGGCCGCCCTGCACCCGGCGGCCCGGTCAGTAGCGATAGCCGAACGAGATCGGGCCGTACCGTCGGACCGACCAGGTTCGCCCAGCGACACAGCATCGGTCGTGTCTCGTGCGGGTCGATCACGTCGTGGACCGAGAAGTTGTCCGAGCTGCGGAACGGGCTCGAGAGGTTGTCGAGCCTGCTGCGGATCTCCGCCACCGCAGCGGCCCGCCCGTCGTCGTCGAGCCGGGCCAACCCGCCGATGACCGAACGGCCCGGCCGCACCCGTCGGTCAGGCGGTGGCCGCCCCGACCAGCATGGCCACGGCGAGGGCACCTCGCGCCGACCATCCAATGGTGCGGATCCAGTTGGTACTCACCAGCCGGCGCATGACCGCGGGGTCACCATCCTGCGCGAGCCTGCCGTGCGCCGGCACCTGCAGCAGAACCGTGCCGGCATGGATCACGGCGAGCAGCGCCAGGCCGAGCAACGGCCACGCCCTGCCCACCCCGTCGGGCGCGGCCACCAGCAGGGCCAGCGCGGTGAGGCCCTCCACCGCCATGGGCGGCCCGACCACGTAGGACGTCAGACGCTGGTGGGCCACCTCGTAGGCAACGAACCGGTCGGCACCGACCGCCGCGAACAACGGGTAGTGGACGACCTGGACGAACCAGATCAGGCCGACCATCGCCGCGGTGGCGAGCAGATGGACCGACAGCAGCAGGGCGACAGCGGTGCTCATACGCCATCCCGCCGGGTACGGCGGACACGGATCGGCCCCTTGCACGTCGACGGGTCGACCACCCGGCCCCGCTGGGTGATCTCCACCTCGCCGGCGGCCACCAGGCGGCGGGCCGCGGCGCGGGCGGGTTCCATCAGCTCACGCCACCCGTCGGGGCCGACCGATCGTGCCGCTTCGCTGGGGCAGATGGTGGCGTCGCCGGCGCGGCCCTCGAGCAACGACCGGATCGCCCCCTCGAGCGCGGTGTCGACCGGCCGGACCCTCCGTCGCCGGCATCGCTCGGAGCAGTAGCGCACCGACTCCCAGTTCGCGGCCCACGCCGCGCGCCAAGTCATGGCCCGGCCACACGCGGCACACGACTTGGGCGGCGGGGTCATGCCATGCTCCTGGCTCGGCCCCACGCGCTACGCGTCGATCTCGGTGCCGTGCAACGCCCGGTGCAGCGCGGAGCGTTCGTCGGCCTTCCAACGCCGCGACAGCGGCGAGCGCGATACCGAGTTGTTCGACCCGTGGAACGCCCCGGGGTAGACGTGCATCTCGACGGGCACCCCGGCGAGACGCAGCCGACGGGCGTACTCGACGTCCTCGTCGACGAAGAGGTCGAGATCACCGACGTTGATGTAGGTCGGCGGCAACCCGGCGAGCTCCTCGACGGTGGCCCGTGACGCCGCGGCGTAGAAGGGGATGTCCACGGCGCCGGCACGGCCCTCGAGATAGGAGTTCCAGCCGATCAGGTTGGCGGTGCGGTTCCACAACCGGGAATCGAGGATCTGGTGCGACATCGGGGTCTCGTTGCGATCATCGATCATCGGGTACACCAGGAACTGGTAGCAGACCGACACCTCGGCCCGGTCGCGGGCAAGCAGGCCGAGCCCGGCGCACAGCGCCCCGCCGCCGGACGCCCCGCCGATGGCGATGCGGGTACGGTCCACGCCGAGCGTCTCGGCGTGTTCGTGCAGCCAGCGCAAGCCGCGGTAGCAGTCCTCGAGCGGCACCGGGTAGGGGAAGTCGGGGGCGAGCCGGTACTCGACGGAGGCCACCACGATCTTCAGCCGGTGGGCGAGGCCGGCGCAGTAGTCGTCGTCCATCTCGACGGTGCCCATCACCAGGCCACCGCCGTGGATCCAGTACAGCGCCGGTGCCGGGGTCTCCAGCCCGGCCGGACGGTACACCCGCACCGTCACATCATCGTCGGGCCGGTGGTCGCTCACCTCGAGGCCCTCGGGACGCGGCGGCTTGGTGATCTTGGCCATGGCGTCGATGAACTTCTGGCGCATCTTCGCGATGTCGCTGAGGTCGAGGAACTCCGGCGGTGTGGCCCGCAGCACCGCCTGGTGCGCCTTGTCGAGCCGTGGCTCTACGTCGAGTCCGGCCATCGTCGTCATCTCCGTCATCTCCGTCATCTCTTCATTTCCGGGTTCGTGTCGATCGACCCCGCCCGCACGGTAGCCGCCGTCGGTCGGCCGCGGCAGGACGAGTCGCCACGCGCGATCATGTTCCCCAATGGCATGTCCCCCGATCGAGGCGAACCCGATCAACGCAGGCTTCGGCGCAGTGGTGACCGGGGTCGACCTCGCCGACCTGGCGGCGCAGACGTCCGACGCGCTGCTGGAACTCGCCCACCGCTACGCCGTGCTGGTGTTCCCCGGCCAGTTCCTCTCCGATGACGAGCACCTGGCGTTCGCCCGCCGGTTCGGGCCGTTGGAGCGGGCGCTGAACTCGCGCAGCGACACCCGGTTCTCCCGCCTGTCCAGCGTGCGCAGCAACGGCGATCTGGTGACGGCGAACAGCATGGTGGCCCGCATGCTGGAGTCGAACATGGTGTGGCACACCGACAGCTCCTTCAAGCCGATCCCGTCGACGTTCTCGCTGCTGTCGTGCAAGGAAGCGGCCACCAGCGGCGGGGAGACCGAGTTCGCCGACCTCCGCGCCGCATGGGACGCCCTCGACCCCGACCAGCAGGCCCACCTCGACGGCAGGCGCGCCGTGCATTCCTACCGCTGGAGCCAGGAGCAGGCCGACTCGGCCGACTGGCTGTCGGAGGAGGACTGGGCGGCGCTACCCCCGGTGGAGCAGCCGCTGGTGCGGACCCACCCGGCGACAGGCCGGCGCAACCTGTACCTCGGTCGCCACGCCGTGCAGGTGGTGGGCGAGGACCCCGAGGCGAGCCGCCGGTTCCTGGCCGAGTTGTGCGACTGGGCCTGCCAACCACCGCGGATCTTCGCCCACCGCTGGTCCGCCGGCGACCTGGTCATGTGGGACAACCGCTGCGTCGCCCATCGCGGCCGGCCCTTCCCCTACGGCCAGCGCCGCATCATGGTTCGGGCCACCGTCGCCGGTGCCCCACCGCCGGGCGGGGACAACCCGTGGGTGCTCGACTGAACGACGACGCGTCGAGCCCCGCCGCCCACAAGGGACGACGGGGCTCGGCAGACATCGAGAGCCGGGGTGATCCCGACAACCGACCGGGTCAGGCCAGGTCGAACCGATCGGCGTCCATCACCTTGGCGAAGGCGGCGGCGAAGTCCGTCACGAACTTCTCGCCGGCGTCGTCCGCGGCGTACACATCGGCGATCGCCCGCAGGATCGAGTTCGATCCGAACACCAGGTCGTTGCGGGTGGCGGTCCAACGCAGAGCACCGGTCGAACGGTCACGCCCCTCGAAGACACCCTCGGCACCGGACGCTGCCGTCCACTCCGTTCCCATGTCCATCAGGTTGACGAAGAAGTCGTTGCTCAGCGTCCCCACCCGGTTGGTGAGCACACCGTGGTTGTCGGTGGTGACGCCGAGAGCCCGCAACCCGGCCACCAGGACCGACATCTCGGGGGCGCTGAGACCGAGCAGCTGGGCCTTGTCGACGAGCAGGTGCTCGGCAACGTGGGCGTTGCCCTTGCCCAGGTAGTTGCGGAACCCGTCCCACTTCGGCTCGAGCCAGGAGAAGGACTCCTCATCGGTCTGCTCCTGGCTGGCGTCACCACGACCGGTGGTGACACCGACCGCTGCCGTGAGCCCACCGGCCGCCGCCGCTGCCTCGACCGCAGCTGCACCACCCAGGACGATCAGGTCGGCCATGGACGCCTCGAAACCGAGGCCTGCCTTGACGCCCTCGAGGGCAGCGAGCACACGGCGCAGCTGCGCAGGGCTGTTGGCCTCCCAGCCGACCTGCGGCGAGAGCTGGACACGGCCGCCGTTGGCACCGCCGCGCTTGTCGCTGTTGCGGAACGTCGCCGCCGACGCCCAGGCCACGCTCACCAGATCGGTGACACTCAGCCCGGTCGCCAGGATCGCAGCCTTGGCTGCAGCGACCTGATCGGTGCTCAGGGCGGTGCCAGCGGGCACCGGGTCCTGCCACACCAGTTCCTCGGCGGGAACCTCCGGCCCGAGGTACCGACACTTCGGGCCCATGTCGCGGTGGGTCAGCTTGAACCATGCGCGGGCGAAGGCGTCGTCGAGCAGCTCGCGGTTGTCCCGGAAACCCTGGGAGATCTCCCGGTAGATCGGGTCCATCTTCAGCGACATGTCGGCGGTGCTCATCATCGGAGCGTGGGTGATGGTGGGGTCGTGCGCGTCGGGCACGGTTCCCGCCAGTGCCGGAGCGGTCCACTGCTTGTGGCCGGCCGGGCTCTCGGTGAGAACCCAGTCGTTGTCCATCAGCGTCTCGAAGTAGTTGTTGTCCCACTTGGTCGGGGTCGAGTTCCACGCACCCTCGAAACCCGACGTGGTGGTGTGCACGCCCTTGCCGGACTCCCAGCTGTTCTTCCAGCCGATGAGCTGCTGCTCCATCGGAGCACCTTCCGGCTCAGAGCCCACGGCGCTCTCGGGACCGGCGCCGTGCATCTTGCCGAACGCGTGGCCACCGGCGACCAAGGCCACCGTTTCCTCGTCGTTCATGGCCATCCGGCGGAAGGTCTCACGCACGTCGAGGCCCGAGGCAACGGGATCGGGGTTGCCGTTGGGACCTTCGGGGTTGACGTAGATGAGACCCATCTGGACCGCGCCGAGCGGGGCCATGAGCTCGCGGTTGCCGCTGTAGCGCTCGTCCTCGAGCCAGGTGGTCTCGGGACCCCAGTAGATGTCTTCCTCGGGGGCCCACACGTCCTCACGACCACCGGCGAAACCGAAGGTCTTGAACCCCATCGTCTCGAGCGCCACGTTCCCGGCGAGGATCATGAGGTCGGCCCAGGAGAGGCGACGGCCGTACTTCTTCTTGAGCGGCTCGAGGAGGGCCCGGGCCTTGTCGAGGTTTCCGTTGTCCGGCCAGCTGTTGAGCGGGGCGAACCGCTGGGTGCCCGTGGCGGCGCCACCGCGACCGTCGTAGGTGCGGTAGGTGCCCGCCGAGTGCCATGCCATCCGGATGAAGAAGGGCCCGTAGTGCCCGTAGTCAGCCGGCCACCAGTCCTTCGAGTCGGTCATGAGCGTCGCGAGGTCGGCCTTGACCGCGGCCAGATCGAGCTTCGCGAACTCCGACGCGTAGTCGAAGCCATCGTCCATGGGGTTCGACGCAGGCGCGCCCTGGTGGAGGATGTTGAGGTTGAGTTGGTTCGGCCACCAGTGCTGGTTCGCCGCGCTTCCGCGGGCGGAGTGGTCGTTGTTAAGCACCGGGCACTTGCTTTCGTCTGTCATTGCTCTCCTTGGCACTCGGTCAGCGAGCAGCCGCTTCAGGTTGATGGGTTGAGGTATCTGGACGACGGGGTACGAGTCAGAGCGGCCGGCACGAGGCACAGGTGCCCCGGAAGATGATCTCCGTCTCGTCGACAGCGAAGCCCTCGCTGGTGACGACGACACCGGCCATTTCGGGATGGGTCGAGATGAGCTCCGGGTCCGATGCGACCACATCGAAAATGCGTTCGCAAGCCCGGCAAACGAAGTGGGCGTGGGGGGAAACGTTGGGATCGAACCGAACGGCACCGTTGTTCACCGACACCGCGCCCAGTTCGCCGAGGGCGATGAGATCACCCAGAGCCTGATAGACCGTGCGCAGCGACACCAGTGGCATCTGCTCCCGGACCCGCTCCCAGACGGTCTCGGCCGTGGGGTGGGTGCCGTCGTTGTGGAGAGCGGCGAACACGGCGTGGCGCTGGGGCGTAGCCTTCAGGCCGTGGGCCCGAAAAAGCGTGACCAGGTCGTCTGGTGATCGCATCGCCACGCAACCTAGTCCAACATCTGTGCGTGGACAACATGAGATGGTGATTGACGAGACGGGCTGCTTCGGGGCGACGAAGGACGATCGAAGGCCCTCGACCCAGCGCTGCGATGCCCCGCCCGATCGCACCAACGGGTGCGCTGAAGGCCCACAACGGGTGAAGGGAGCGATGCTCGGATCGTTCAGCGCTGATCCTCTGGAACCGGCCCCGACGAAGAACGCCGCTCGGGCGCCGGGTCTCGGCGTCGGAGCGGCGGCCCCCATTCCGGTTCGTCACCTGCGGCACCCGCCGCGTTCGGCGTTGCTCAGCCGCGTCGTTCGAGCACGGAGCAGTAGTTCGCCACACCGGAGCCGCCCATGTTGAACACGCAGCCCAACTCGGCGCCCTCCTTCTGGAACTCACCGGCGTTGCCGGTGAGCTGCATGGCGGCCATGACGTGCATCGACACGCCGGTGGCGCCCACCGGGTGGCCCTTGGATTTGAGGCCCCCGGAGAGGTTGATCGGCAGGTCGCCGTCGGGGAAGGGGGTGCCGGCGGCGATCACGTTGGAGCCCTTGCCAGTCTCGGCGAGACCCATCGCCTCGTAGCAGAGCAGCTCGGCGATGGTGAAGCAGTCGTGCACCTCGGCGAAGTCGAGGTCCATGACATTGATGCCGGCACCGTGGAACGCCGCGGCGAAGGCCCGGGCCGGGCCCTCGAAGGCCAGCAGGTTCCGTTGCGACATCGGCAGGATGTCCTGCACGTGGGCCATCGAGCGGAAGGTCACGGCCCGGTCGAAGTCGGCGGCGACGTCGTCGGCCACCAGGATGAGGGCGGCGGCACCGTCGGAGATCAGCGAGCAGTCGGTGACCCGCAGCGGGTCCGCGACGATGGGGTTCTTGTCCGAGATGGTGTTGCAGAAGTCGAAGCCGACGTCCTTGCGCATGTGGGCGAGCGGGTTCTTCACGCCGTTGCGGTGGTTCTTGGCGGCGATCTGAGCCAGGTCCCCCGAGTGGTCGCCGAAGGCCTCGAAGTAAGCGGAGGCGTACATGGCGAAGATCTGCGGGAAGGTCTTGCCGGCCTCCTCGCGCTGGTAGGCCGCGCCTCCGAGGGCGGCACCCACCTCGGCGGTGGAGCGGCTGGTCATCTTCTCGGCGCCGATGACGAGGGCGATCTTCGTCTCACCGGATTTGATGGCCTGGGCGGCGGAGTACAACGCGGCCGAACCCGACGCGCAGGCGTTCTCGACCCGGGTGGCCGGCTTCCAGCGTAGGCCCTGGTCGGCCTGGATGGCCAACGACGCCGGGAAACCGTCGGTGACCAGGCCGGAGTTGAAGTGGCCCAGCCAGACCCCGTCGATGTCGGCGGAGGTGATGCCAGCGTCGGCGATCGCGCCGTGCGTGACCGTGGCGATCAGATCCTCGAGCGTTCCCTCGGAACGGCCAAAGGGCGTGTGCGCCCACCCCACGATGCTCGGATTCACTGCTACTCCCCTCGGGCCCGCGACCTGCCGCAGGCATTCCTCGCCCCTCAGGTTACCCACCGCCGGACCCCCGCCGCCTTCCCGCCCGAACCGAGGCCGCGTTCATCAGCTAGGACCGCTCCCGTTGCCTTCGGTCCCCGTCACCTCCGGCGGTACCGGCGGTATGGGGGCACGTGCAGCAGAGGGGGACTTCCATGGAATGCACGTTCGATCGACGCGGCCGGCACGTTCGTGAGCCGCACGGGCCGCGTCCCCCCGGGCCCGTCCGAGCCGTCGGCGGAGCACGATCCTCACGCCTTTCGCGGTCCGGGGCGGGCTGCACGGCGACGCAGACGTCGGTGGCGGTGGCCCGCCGCCCCCAGCAGCGCAGCGGCGCGGGCCCCTTGCCGCTACTGCGAGAGCACCCGCTGCACGGCGACGTAATGGGTCACCGACGTGCCGTCGGCGGGTTGCACCGGGGCGACCGTCCAGTGCATGACGAACGGAGTCCCGTCCTTCTTGTAGTTGATGGCCCGCCCTTCGAACACCCGGCCGTTGGCGAGATCGTCGGTCAGGCGTGCGATCACGGCGCTGTCGGTGGCCGCACCCTGCAGGAACTTCGCGCTCTGGCCCATGACCTCGGCGCGCGAGTGTCCCGTCAGGGTCTCGAATGCATCGTTGACGTAGACGATGGCGCCCTGCGCATCGGTCACCATCACCGAATCGAAGCTGATGTCGGCGGCCACCTTCGTCGAAGCCAGTACCCCACTGTCGGACATGTCCATCTCCTCTGCTGTACGGGCGCGTTCGCACTGCTGCACGTCGCGGTCATCTCAATAACACGACAGACCCAGCACCCGTCCTCCCGCCCGCCCCATATTCCGGGGTAGGTCTCGGTCCGGTATCGCCTGGCGGAGACAGGCCGGCCGGCGCGGTTCGACGATGCGTGGCGAACGACCCGACCAGACCGCGGCCGCAGCAAGCAGCACTTCAGCCCCACGTCTTCACCCCGGCGCTCTCGCACCGGGCCGCGGACCGGGACCGAACGCGACGCCGCCCCGCTCCCCACCGGGGAACGGGGCGGCAACAAGGCCGGGTCGAGCCGATCAGGGGGCCGTCCAGGTGGCGCAGTCGGCGCCCGAGGTGGTCGGGGCCAGCAGGGCCGGGTTCCAGGTGGTGCCGGACTTGGTCACGTTCGTCACGCAGAACTTGACGATGTTGCCCTTCGATGCCCTGATGTTGCCGGAGGTCACCGTCGCCACACCGCTGGCATTGGTGGTGCCGGTACGGCCCGTCACCACCGCCTTGGTGCCGACGTACCAGGTGCCGGTCACCGTGGCCCCGCTGACCAGCGAGCCGGCCGCGTCGCGGACGGTGACGGTGGCCGTCGCCGAGACGTTGGAGTTGTTGACCCTGGTCCCGCTGGCCGAGATCCCCGACACGTCGATGCGTGCATTCACCGTGATGGTCACGGTGGCCGTGCCGGTGAGGGTCTGCGGGTCGGTCACCGTGAGGGTGGCGGTGTACGTACCGGGCGTGGTGTACGTGTACGACGGGCTGGTCGCCGTCGATGAGCCGCCGTCACCGAAGTCCCATGCATAGGTCAGCGCGCCGCCCTCGGGGTCCGACGAGGTCGACCCGTTGAACGCCACCGTCAGCGGCCCGGCACCAGTCGTCGGCGTGGCCGTGATGCGGGCCGTCGGCGGCTGGGGCGCATTGACGGTGATGGCCACCGTGGCGGTGCCGGTGAGGTTGTCGGCATCGGTCACCGTGAGGGTGGCGGTGTAGGTGCCCACCGTGGTGTAGGTGTACGACGGGTTGGTGGCCGTCGAGGTGCCGAGACCGTCACCGAAGGCCCAGGCATAGGTCAGCGCGCCGCCGTCGGGGTCCGACGAGGTCGACCCGTCGAACGCCACGGTCAGCGGGCCGGCACCGGTCCTCGGCGTGGCGGTGACACGGGCCGTCGGCGGCCCGGTCGGGGCCGGCACCGTGCCGCTGAGGCGGTAGTTGCCGACGCTGCCGAAGTCGGAGTACCCGGTGTTGAGGGGCGAGCCGTAGCCGACACCGTCGACGAGCAGGGTGTACCAGCCCGCGGTCAGCGTGGCGGTGACCGACGCCGACATGCCGGTCGAGGCGTCGCCGCTGCCGCCCGATGCCGGGTCGGCGGCGGCGACGAGCGTGCCGGCGTCGTCGCGCAGTTCGAGCTTGATGTCGAGATCAGGACTCGTCGGTACGGGGTTCACGGTGAAGGTCGCCGAGCCGGCTCCGGCCTGGACCCGGAAGGCATCCACGTCCGCCGCGGTGCTGATGACCCCCACCGCGGACACCGTCGTACCGGTCAGTACGGTGCCGGCGGCGGCGGTGTTGCCGTGGTCATCGGCCCGTAGCGGCAGCCCGTTGCTCCCGGCAACCACGAAGTCATCCTGGGTGTTGTTGGCGTCGGCGTACTCGCCCTTGCTCCACTGCACAATGGGCCTGTAGTAGCCGACGCCCATGATCGGCGCCCAGCTGCCGTGACCCTGGTAGTAGCCGCCGCAGCTGGCCACGCAGCCGTCGTGGCTGAGGCCGATGTTGTGCCCGATCTCGTGGGAGAGAGCCTCGGCCGGGTACTTGGGGTAGGTCCCGGCCGACCCGGTGCCGTTCTGGAACACGATGGCCGGCTGGTAGTAGTCGTGGTTCGAGCCGGTGTAGTCGTAGACGCCGACGTAGGCGATACCGCCGCAGTTCGAGCTGCACAACGACTGCCACAGGGTCTGGCCGTTCGGGCAGGCCGAGGTGCTCTTGGTGAGGATCGCCCGGGTGCCGAAGAGGGTGTCGCCGCTGCCGGAACGGTTGATGGCGGCGTAGCCCGGATCCTCGGTGGTCACATCGACGTCGAACGGCGCGTAGTCGTCGGCGACCCGCTTCCACATGCTGATGACGTAGTTACGTTCCTCGTCGGTGAACGTGGTGCCGTCGCCGTCGACACTGTAGGGCTCGGCGTAGCAGTCGCCGCCGGTCGAGCCGTTCCAGGCGGTACCGCTGAGGGTGTGTCCGTCGACGTCGAGGTAGATCACCCGGTTGGCGCCCGGCTTGCTGTGCAGCAGCAAGGCGTCGGAGGGCGGGATCGACGAGTCGAACGGCGTGGCCGTCGAGGCGGTTGCGGCCACGGTGGTGGCGGGCACCGCCGAATCGACGTAGAGCAACATGTCGCTGGTGCCGACGAACAGCGACGGGTCGGTGAGCAAGTGGTTCTGCAGTTCGGCGGCGCTCAGGCCGTTCGCCTTGGCCACGGCGGGCAGCCGGCTGCCGAGGCGGGCGATGGCGGCCTGGCCCGCCACCGCCGGGCCGGGGGAGGCGGACGACGCGGCGAAGGCCGCGGTCGCGCCCAGCAGGCCCGACAGCATCACCACGGCTAGGAGCGCCTAGCTGGCACGTCGACGGAACACGGGCATCCTCCGAACAGGGGAAAAGAGGTTGCCCGAATGCTAGATGTGGGCACGTCCAGCAGCGAGGTGGGCGGCAGCGGAAAGGTCCTGCTTCCCTGCAGTTGGTGCCGAAAGTCCCGGCCTTGAAGGACCTTCGGCCACCAAGGGCGGACGCCGAAGCGCCGACCGTCGCGAAATGCCGCGGCTCGGCAGTCGGCGTCCGCCAGAGGGCCCACCCGATGACGCCGCTCGCTACACTCCCGGGAGGTCACCGGTCACGGAAAAGGATCAAGCACATGGGGCTCATTCAGGCAGCAGTCGGTGCGCTCGGCGGCACCTTGGCCGACCAGTGGAAGGACTTCTACACCGTGCCCGACGGGCTGGCCCCGACGGCAGCCCTGTTCTCCGCAGTGCGCCGCGGCCAGAACGCCGGACGCGGTTCCAACACCGAGGGCTCCGACGGGGTCATCACCAACGGCAGCCGCATCATCGTGCCCGAGGGCTACGGCCTGGTGCTGACCGAGCAGGGGGCGATCAGCGGTTTCGCGGCCGAGCCCGGCGCCTACGAGTGGAACAGCGAGGCGCAGGACTCGCAGTCGATCTTCGCCGGCAACGGCCTCGTGAGTTCGCTCATCACCACGTCGTGGGAGCGCTTCAAGTTCGGCGGTCGCCCCGGCACCCAGCAGCGCGCCTACTTCGTCACGCTGAAGGAACTGCCGAACAACCGTTTCGGCACCCAGTCCGAGATCTACTGGGATGACGCCTACATGAACGCCCAGGTCGGGGCGATCACCCGGGGCACCTATACCCTGAAGATCGTCGACCCGATCCTGTTCGTGCGGAACTGGGTGCCCGCCACGTATCTCGAGCCGGGCAGGGCGTTCGACTTCACCGACATCGAGAACGACGCAGCCGCCCAGCTGTTCAACGAGGTCGTGGGCTCGCTGGCGCCGGCGTTCTCGATGTACACGAACGACCCCTCGAAGGGGAACCGGATCACCAAGATCCAGCAGGACTCGATCGGCTTCGCCCAGAGCCTGTCGGCTGCGGTCGAGCAGAACTACCAGTGGAGCGGCCGCGGGCTGCAGATCGTCTCCACTGCGATCATCGCCATCGAGTACGACGAGAACACCCGTGAGCTGCTCCGTAACGTGCAGCGCGCCGACGCCCTGTCCGGCGCCCGTGGCAACTCCAACCTCCAGGCGTCCGTCGCCGCCGGGTTCCAGGCCGCCGGCGAGAACGCCGGCGCGCAGGGGCTGGTCGGTCTCGGCATGGCGGCGGGGTTCACCGGTCTCGGCGGGTTGCAGCAGCCGGTGCCCGGCATCGGCGGGCAGAGCACGCCGCCGCCGGCCGCTCCGGTCGCACCGGCAGCTCCGGTCGCACCCGCCGCACCCGCAGAGGAGGACCCCATGGCCCGGCTCACGAAGCTCAAGCAGATGCTCGACGCCGGCCTGATCACCCAGGCCGACTACGACGCCGCCAAGAACAAGATCCTCGGCCTCTAGGCACCGGGTGACGCTGTCATGACCACCATGCCGCCCACCGGCGACGGTGCCGAGCCCGGAGCCGTCGACCCGTCGGCCACCGAGCCGCCGACCACCACTCCTCCCGCCGAGAACCCGAACGCGACGATCGACACCGCCAACCAGCGGCTCGAGGACGGCCTCAACCGTTGCCCGCGCTGTGGCGCGACCGACATCCAGTTGCGCCCGTCCGCGGGCATGCTCGTCTGCCTGTTCTGCCGCCATGAGTGGGCGGAGGCACGTCTCGATGAGACAGTCCCCGCCACCGACGTGGCGTCGCTGACCGGCACCGTCGTCGGCACCGGCGCCTCGGACATCGCCGCCGACGTCGATGCCGTGATCACCCTGAAGTGCGGCGGCTGCGGTGCCGAGGTGGTGGTGAACACCAACGAGCAGATGGGGGCGCGCTGCCACTGGTGCCGCCACGTGCTGACGATCAACGAGCAGATCCCCAACGGCGCCGTGCCCGACGCCGTGCTGCCCTTCACGATCACCCACGACCAGGCGGTGGCGACGATCAACCGGTTCGCCGCCAAGCGCCGCCGCTTCGCCCATCGGGCGTTCCTGCGGGACTTCAAGCCCGAGAACATCGTCGGGGTGTACCTGCCGTATCTGGTGGTCGATGCCAACGCCAGCGTCGATGTGGGCGGCGTCGGCGAGGTCCAGACCCAGCGCTACACCGAGGGCTCGGGCGACAGCAAGGAGACCTACTACGACGCCGACGTCTACGCCGTCGAGCGCCACATCGACTTCACCGCGGACAACCTGACCATCGAGGCGTCGGCCGAACGGGCGAACCAGGACACGTCGTCCAACACCAACAACATCATCAACACCATCCTGCCGTTCGACACCGAGAACGCCGTGCAGTGGAACGCCAGCTACCTGACGGGGTTCACCTCGGAGAAGCGCGACCAGAACGTCGTGCACGTCACCCCGGAACTCGAGCACCAGCTGCTGTCGATCGCCCGGGCCCAGGTGGTGCCCAGCGTCGAGGCCTACGACCGTGGCGTCCGCTGGGAACGTGAAGGGCTGCAGGTGCACGGCGCCCGTTGGCTGGCGATGTACCTGCCGGTATGGCTCTACTCCTACTACCACGAGGAACGCGGCAAGGGCATGGTGCACTACATCGCCGTCAACGGTCGTACCGGCGAGGTCATGGGCAGCGTGCCGGTGGCGACCCAGCGGTTGGTGCTGACCGCGCTCGCCGTCGGAACCGTGGTTGAGGCACTCGTGATCGCACTGTTGGGGTTGAGCTGATGATCGCGCACCTGCTCACCGCGCTTGTCGCCGCTTCGGATGGCAACGGCGGCGTTCTGCTGCTGCTCGGCCCGCTGGCCGGCGGCGGCCTGTACTACGGGTTGTGGCGGCACTACCGCAACACCGACAAGTCCCACAGCTTCGAGACCGAGACCAAGGTCCTCGCCCAGCCGATCACCGGCAACGACCGCAAGGTCGACGAGATCAAGCGAACGACGAAGACCGGCATCGACGGCGACAACAAGTCGAGCCATCGCCAGCGGGTGCAGCGAACCCCGTGACGGGGCGTCCCGGCCTGATCCGATCGGGCCGGGACATCGTCGTTCGAGCGGCCCACGGCGGTCGCCTCGGCGCGGCGGCGAGCCCACGTAGTAGGAACTCCGGCGACACCGCAACGGGGAGACAACGTCGATGAGCATCGTGGAGCATCCGGCCAAGGCCATCTACCTGGCCAACCGCAACCCGCGCATGAGCCGCGAGGAGTTCCGGGAGCGGTGGATCCGCCACAGCCGCGTCGGCGAGGTGCTCTCCGGCAGCGGACCCCAGCCCATCAACGGCTTGCGCTACTGCCTCACCGTCGACCCCTCCGCCATCCTTCCCGGCGCATCGAACGAGCACGACGGCGTGGGACTGCTGTCGGTACGCAGCGTGGTGTCGATCCCGTCGATGCACACCGTGCTCACCCGCAACGACGTGGCCCTCGCCGATGAGTTGCGCACCTTCGAGCGGGCGGTCGAGGACGTCACCGTCTACGCCGCCAGCGAGTTGGTCCTCGACGGCCCAGAGACCGACGTCGCGGTGATCGAGTACGCCCGCCGGCGGGAGACGGTCGATCCGGTCGAGCATCTGCGGGCCATCGAACGCCGGCCCGAAGACGACGGCCTGCTCGAGGCCGGGATGCGCCGGTGGGTACGTAACACCGCCGTCGGCGCCGCACCACGGGGTTTCGGCTACGACGCCGTGAACGAGCTGTGGTTCGACTCCCTCGATGCGGTGGCGGACGCCGCGCCGACCCTCGAGGCGTTCTTTGAGCGGCGGGCCACCCACACCGAACGACGCGCCTCCACCGTGCTGGTGACGACGGTCATCCATCGCCTCGGCCGTACCCGACCCTGAGCGGGGCCGGGCTGTGGACCTTCGCCCGCAGCGACCTTGTGCCCTGTTCGTGTCGTCGGAATCGGAGGAGGCTCGGGGCAAGCACGCGACGGCTCTTGCGAGCCAACCTGGTTCCTCGATGATGGGGCGCAGGGGTTGCGGCAGGAGGAGGGTGGCGTGGTGGCGTTCGTACTGTGGATTCTCGCCGTGATCTTGGTCGTCTCCGGGATCATGGCCCTCGTGCGACGGCAAGTCCTGTGGGGCATCGTCCTGATCGTCGTCGGCCTGCTGGTCGGCCCAGGCGGCGTCAGCATCTTCACGTAGCCCGGCAGCCACCGGCACGACGGTGCGATCCGCACGGCCCGAGTTCGTGCAAGTGGGCCGATCTGCGCTCTGTGTCGCCACCCGGGTGGCGACACAGAGCGGTCGCCACGCGATGATGGTGCTCGTCGACGACCCGGCGGGGGCCGGACCGTCATGACCGAACCGAGGGACCGAAGATGAGCGACACACCTACCACCCAGTACGACGCCATCGTCATCGGAGCGGGTTTCGGCGGGCTCTACGCCCTGCTCCGTCTGCGTGACGAGCTGGGGCTGTCGGTCCGAGGCTTCGACGGCGCTGGCGGAGTGGGCGGCACGTGGTGGCACAACCGCTACCCGGGCGCCCGGGTGGACGCGCCGAGCGCGCCGTTCTACGGCTACACCTTCAGCAAGGAACTGGTCGACGAGTGGACCTGGACCGAGACCCAGTCCACCAGCGCCGACGTGCTGCGCTACCTCGACCACGTCGCGGACCGCTTCGACCTGCGCAAGGACATCGAGTTCAACACCCGGGTCACCGACGCCCGCTGGGACGAGGACAGCCAACGCTGGACCGTCGGCACCGCTCGGGGTGACCAGGCATCGGCCCGGTTCCTGATCTGCGCCACCGGTGCGCTGTTCGTGGCCAACAAGCCCGACTATCCCGGCATCGACGACTTCGCCAGCCCGATGTACCACACCGGCCGCTGGCCCCATGAGCCGGTGTCCTTCGAGGGCAAGCGTGTCGCCGTCATCGGCACCGGTTCGTCCGGGGTGCAGGCCATTCCCGAGATCGCCAAGACCGCCGAGCACGTCACCGTGTTCCAACGTACCGCCCAGTATTGCCTGCCGGCCCGGAACCGGCCGCTGGGCGCCGAGGAGCTGCAGGGGTACCGCGACGACTGGGAGAACCTGCGCCAGTCGATGTACCGCCGGGGCGGCTGGCCCTTCGCCACCACCCGCCTCAAGGCCTCGGAGCACACGCCGGAGCAGCGCCACGCCCGCTACGAGGAACTGTGGGAGCAGGGCGGCATCCAGCTGTCGATCAACAGCTATGTCGGTGTGCTGGTCGACGAGGAGCTCAACCGCGAGGTCGGCGACTTCGTCAAGGGCAAGATCCGCGAGATCGCGAAGGATCCCGACACGGCCCGCAAGCTCACCCCCGAGTACTTGTTCGGCACCAAGCGGCTGATCCTCGACAACGGCTACTTCGAGACCTACAACCGCGACAACGTGACCCTCGTCGACCTACGCGAGGACCCGATCACGGCGTTCACGGCGACGAGCGTGCTGACCGAGCACGGCGAGCACCCCATCGACCTGCTGGTCCTCGCCACCGGCTTCGACGCCGTCAGCGGCTCGATGCTGCAGATCGACCCGCAGGGCCGCGGCGGCGTGCGTCTCAGCGACAAGTGGAACGAGCGGTTCGACACCTACCTCGGCATGGTCGTGTCGGGCTTCCCCAACCTGTTCATGATCCACGGCCCCCAGTCGCCCGGCGTGCTCTACACCATGCCCCTCGGCGGCGAACGGCACACCGCGTGGATCGAGGCCTGCATCCGCCACCTCGACGAGCACGGCCTCGGCACCATCGACACCACCGAGGATGCCGAAGCCGCCTGGGACGACGAGGTCAACAGCCTCGCCAACCGCACGCTCTACCCCCGCACCAAGTCGTGGTACACGGGTGCCAACATCCCCGGCAAGCCCCGTCAGTTCCTGGCCCATGCCATGGGCTCGCGGTACTTCGACCGGATCGACGCCATCGCGGCGGACGGCTTCCCCGGCTTCGTGTTCGAACCCCGCCGCACCGCCGACCACCCGGCACCGGCCGCGGTCTGACCGCCAGCCGAGCCGTCCCGGAGCGGGGCACCGATCCTGCGCTACCGTCGGCACATGTCTGCAGCTGCGTCCGACACGTCCACGACACCCCTCGGGGTCACCTTCGGGAGCCTCGGCGTCCTGGGCCCCAGAGCCATCCTCGACGTCGCGCAACTGGCGTCCGCCCAGGGGTACCGGTCGTTGTGGACCGTCGAGGCGACCGGCACCGACGCGTTCACGTTGCTCGGCGCTGCGTCGGCGGTCGCACCCGAACTCGATCTGGCAACGGGCATCATCCCGATCCAGATCCGCAACCCGACCGTCACGGCGATGACGGCGTCGACGCTGCAGGCCCTGAGCCCCGACTCGACGATCTGGCTCGGGCTGGGCGTGTCGGCACCCGGCATCCTGCGCCAGCACGGCGAGAAGCCGGCGGACCGGCCGATCGCGATGATGCGCGAGTACGTCGCGCTCCTGCGGGAGTGCCTGTCGGGCGAGACGGTGACCTTCGAGGGCGACTTCTGGTCGGTGAGCAAGTTCCGACTCGGCATGCGGGTCGGCGACCGGGTGCCCAAGATCGTGCTGGCCGCGCTGAACCCGCAGATGCTCCGCCTTGCCGGCGAGATCGCCGACGGCGTGCTGTTGAACTACCTGCCGTCGAGCCATGTCGGACCGTCGATCGAGGCGGTGCGCTCCGGCGGCGACGCGACGATCTTCGCCTACGTCCACGCCGCGGTCGGCGACTTCGAGCGCAGCGCCAACTCGGCCCGCAAGGACCTGTTCAACTACGCCATGGCCGACGGCTACGCCAAGATGTTCACCGCCGCCGGCTTCGGCGACGAGATCACCGAGCTCCGGGCCCGCCAGGCCGCCAAGGACCGCGACGGCGCACTCGAGGCGATCTCCGAGCGGATGATCCAGGCCATCGACTTCATCGGCTCCTCCGACGAGGTGACCGACTTCGTCGCCCGCTACGTCGACGCAGGCATCGACCATCCGGTGCTCATGCCGCTGCCCTGGGGCGATGACCGCCGTGCGGTGACCGAGGCGACCATGGCCGCAGCCGCCCGAGCCGTTCGCTGAGCGGAACGTGTCAAGTGTCCGTACCCGGCTGACAGTTCGTGTTCGGTACCTGCCTGACAGGTGGTGAGCGGTTCAGGCAGCATTGATCCTGCGGGGCCTGCCGCCGGGGTTGGCGAGAGCGCCGTGTTCTCGTGTGCGGTCGTGCTTGATCCGATGCCGGCGGATGAGTTGCTCACCGATCGCGGTCTCGACGTGATCACCAACGACAGCGACCTGGACCTGCCGACCCCGATAGGCGTTTCCGGCCCGACAGTTCGCCCCGGCGATGCTCACGTTGCCCGACGAGTCGACCTTGCGCCACACCGTCACCACAGACACGGTCGACCGCACAGCCACGGGTTCACGGCCACGCGCTCGACGCTCGATACCTGCCTGTTGTTTGGTCGGGTCGTGACGGCGGGCGTGCGTCGCGATCAGCACACCGCGGTGGTGGAGGTGCACGAGCCCGCCATCGCAGACCACCTGGACTTCTTGGCCGGCGAGCCGCACGCCAGCCTTGTAGTCGGCTGCGGCGAGGCTGACCGTGCCCTTGCGGCTCACGCGCCGGGTCGCCGCTGGCGGCATCCCCGCGGCGGGATCAGCCGCCGCTCTGACGGTGTGAGCACCGCCGAACGGGCTGAGTTGGTTGAGCTACGCCGCGAGCTACGCGTCGCGAAACTCGAGGTGGAGATCCTCAAACGCGCGGCGGCGTACTTCGCCCGAGAGAACATGCTCCCAAACTGATCTACACCTTCGTCACTGAGCGCTGCTCGGATCTGCCGGTCTCGGTGCGTTGCCGGGTGATGGGGGTGTCGACTTCGAGGTTCTACCAACGACGCTCCGAGCCGGTCACCGACCGCGAACTCGCCGATGCTCACCGGGCCAACGAGGTGCACGACATTTGGAAGATGTCACGGCATTCCTACGGGATGCCGCGCATCCGTCACGGACTCCGCCTGGGTTCGGGCGAAGGCTGCTCGCGCACCACCGTCGCCCGGCTGATGGCCGATTGCGGCGCAGTTGGGATCCACTACCGGCGTCGAGGTGGCTGCACCCGGCCCGGCGACGGTGGCACCTCAGATGATCTGGTGAACCGGGGTTTCGACCCCGAAGGACCAGACCGGTTGTGGGTGATGGACGTGACCGAACACCGCACCGGAACCGGCAAGGTGCACCTGGCGGTCGTGTTGGACGCTTGGTCGCGGCGGGTAGCCGGCTGGTCGATCGCTGATCACATGCGCGCCGAGCTCGTCGCCGACGCCGAGCAGATGGCCACTTGGCGGCGCCGCCCGCCAGCGGGCCAGACGATCGATTGAATCCGGTCAATACACGTCTTGGCTGTTCGGCAACCGGCTCCGCTCTGCCGGCCTGTTGGGCTCGATGGGAACCGTCGGCGATGGTTTCGATAACAGCGTCGCTGAGGCGTTTTTCTCCGGGCTACAACGAGAATTGCTCGACCAGCACACCTGGGCCAACAGAGACCAGCTCGCCGCCGCGATGTTCGACTGGATCGAGACTTGGTACAACCCGAGGCGACGTCACAGCTACAACCAGGGGCTCAGCCCCATCGACTACGAGACCGCAAACGCGGCATGATCACCCCACACCAACCCCGTCCGTCAGACCGGGGTACTTCCATTCCTCCGAGCGAGGCTCCTTGTGGATGCCGGCCGGGTGACGTGGCTGCTGTGGCGCGGCGATGTCAGTCCGAGCCTCGTCGTTGTCCGCGGATCCCATGAGCAACGAACGTAGTGGCCTGTCCGGTCGGCCGATCGCTCGATTTCGAGCCGCCCGACTCAGTGCAAGAGACGTTGCATCCCCACGTGCCTGTCCAACGGTTAGAGTACAAGCGTTACTTAGAGAGATGGGAGGTAACGGTTGTGGCAACACTGATCAGAGGCCGCTGGACCTCCTCGTTCGAGGGGATGAGTCGACGCGACCGCCAGGGTTGCGAGTACGACGCCTACCTCCCCGACCCGCTCACCGGGTGGGAGCTCGCCCTGCCGGCCGATCTCGCCGCGGACCTCGGCGACGCGGAAGCAGCGATTCGCAGGCTGAACGCGACCGGCACGTCGCATGTCAGCCTCGAAGGGCTGGCGCGGTTCTTGCTGCGCGCCGAGTCGGTCGCCTCCTCGAAGATCGAGGGACTGGAGGCAGGTCCACGCCGCTTGCTCGACGCAGAGGTCGTGCTTGCTCAGGGTGGCGACGCAGCCGATCGGATCGCAGTCGAGGTGCTCGCCAACGTCGCAGCCATGGAGGCCGCCGTCGAGTTGGGCTCGTCGACCGACACGATCACCCTCGAGGACCTGCTCGGTATCCACCGGACCTTGATGGAACGATCTTCGATGCCGCACATCGGCGGTGTGGTCCGCACAATGCAGAACTGGATCGGCGGTAGCAGCTACAACCCGTGCTCCGCAGCGTTCGTCCCACCGCCACCGGACACTGTCGACGCCTTGCTCCACGACCTCCTCGACTACGTCAACGGCGATGACCATCCTGCCCTCGTGCAAGCGGCGGTCGCTCACGCCCAGTTCGAGACGATCCACCCGTTCGCCGATGGCAATGGCCGCACCGGCCGCGCGCTCATCCATGTCATCCTCCGCCGCCGGGGCCTCGCACCGCGCTTCGTGCCGCCGATCAGTCTCGTGCTCGCCACCTGGGCGAGTGACTACATCGCCGGGCTGACCACGTTTCGACACCTCGGTGCGCCTGCCAGTCCTAAGCGATCCGCCGGTGCGGGCGCTTGGTTGCGTACGTTCGCCACCGCTGCACACCGATCGTGTTCGGACGCCGAGTCCTACGCGGGCAAGATCCAAGCACTCGATGCACGATGGCGGACACAACTCGGTCGAGTCCGCGCCAACTCAGCAGTCGAGCTACTCCTCGACCTCCTGCCAGGCGTCCCGGTGATCACCGTCGACAGCGCGGCACGACTGATCGGACGATCCGAGATGCGAACAGGCGAAGCCATCAACCGTCTCGAAGCCGCCGGAGTGTTGCGCCAACGCAACATCGGTAGGCAGCGCTACCGAGTCTTCGAAGCAGCCGATGTCGTCGACCTGTTCACGGGCGTCGAACGAGCCCTCGCGAGTCCCACCGGTGACACCGCCACAGCTGCACCGAACCGCCGAGTTCCGCGTCGGGTGCAGCCCGCCGGAGACGAGGTCTGACCATGGCGCGACCTCGGCGCCCTGGTCCCGGAGAGCATCTGCCAGCAGATCTGTTCTCGATCGATCCGACGTCGTACCTGCCGATGGCGTTGGCAGACCGACCCTGGCCCAATCCTGCGCGGTTCCCGGTGAATCACGCAGGCAGTCATGTGCGACCTGTCACCTATCCGTGCAGCAGTCCCGAACGACCCCTGAGACACAAGAGAGGCCCTTCCCGGTTCCCCGGAAAGGGCCTCTGACCTGCGCTTCTCGATGGTGGCGGGGGTGGGATTTGAACCCACGACCTTCGGGTTATGAGCCCGACGAGCTACCAAGCTGCTCCACCCCGCGTTGGAGACTCTAGCGTGCCGAGCCGGCCGAGCGGAAAGGAATTCCGCCAAATCCGGCCGGCACCGAACTCATCAGCGCACCAGCGCTACCGGCGTCAGGCCTGTCCGGCCTGGGTGGTCGGTGCGACGTTGCGGGCCACCTGGTCGGCCAGGATCCGCCTGGCCTCGTTGACCTTGGCCTGGAACATGGCCAGATCACCCCGGCGCAGGGCCGCATCGGCCTCGGCGAGCAACTGGTCGGCCGCCTGCAGGGCAGCCTCGTTGGTCAGCGGCGGTGCGGCCGGCGAGTTCGGACGCGGCGTCGTGGTGGGCGACGGCGTGGACGTCCCCGTCGACGAGCGGGGGGCCGTGGTGGTCGTCGAGGTCGAGGGTGTCGCCGAGCCCCCGCCGGCAGCATTGTCCCCCGGCGCGGTCGCGGTCTGCCTCCCCTGGGAGTTCAGGGTGTCGAACTGCACCGCGTCATTCCCGAAGATCCGGGTGAGGGCATCGGTGAGCGTGGGCTCGCTGACGATCTTCTGCCCGTAGGCGACGATCACCGAGTTCAGCTCCGGCACCCGCGACGAGCCACCGGACGCTGCCGTCACGTACATCGGCGTCACCCACAGCAACGACTGCCCGATGGGCAGCAGCACCCGTGCCCCGAGCTGCACGTCGGAACCGGTGTTGGGGTTCGCCAGCAGCGAGATCTGCTTGGAGATGACGTCGTCGGAGAGGATGCGCGAGGTCAGCAGCGTCGGGCTAAGCACCTCATCGGAGGTCACCCGGTACACCTTCAGCGTGCCGTCCGGCTTCGCCGCCATGAACGCGGTCATCGTCTCGCGTCGTTGCCGGTCACGTTCGGAGATCGGCACGAACGGGCGGGTCAGCACAAAGGACAGCTTGTCCTCGTCGGGCAGCCGCAGCACCTGGTACTGCGGGCTCACCGGTTGGCCGATGGACAGCCCCGACACGGTGATACCGCTCGGCGTGATCATGGTGGTCGTCGGGGCCGTCGCTCCGACCTTGACCTCGGTGTCGGGCTGGTCGGCCACCGCCCAACGACCGACCAGGTTGTAGAAGCGGGTCGGGTCCTGCACGTGGTAGAGCCCGTACATGGTGCTCTGCACCCGGAACAGGTCTTCGGGGTGGCGCAGGTGCGCCACGATCGACGCCGGCATGTCCGACATCGGCCGGAACAGCTTGGGGAAGGCCATCTGGTAGGCCCGGGCGATCGGGTCGACCACCCCGGCTCGGTCGACGAGGTAGAGCGTGACGGTGCCGTCGTAGGCATCGACGGTGGCCTTCACCGAGTTGCGCACGTAGTTGAACGACCCCCGCAGGCCACTGTCGGCCGGCAGGTCCTCGCCGCCGAAGGACTGGCTGTATGGGTAGGCGTCGCTGGTGGTGTAGCCGTCGAGCACGTACACCACCCGGCTCTCGGCCAGCACCGGGTAGGGGTCGCTGTCGAAGGCCAGGAACGGCGCCACCGCCTGCACCCGGCCCCGCACGTCGCGCTGGTGGATCAGGCGGGAGTTCGGGGTCAGGAACTCCGATACCAGGGGGTTGAGGTCGCCGAAGCGCAGCGCGAACGCCGCGCGGCGCGTCACCGAGTCGAGGGCCACGCCGCCGGTGCCCTGGTAGGTGTAGTCGTCGCCGTCGTAGGCGATCTCAGCCCGATCGTTGTTGACGATGGAGTAGCCGCCCATCGCCTCGGAGACGTAGAGACGGGGCTGGTCCAAGGTGGCGCCGAGGTCCTGGGACACCTCGAGCCCGTCGCCCACGCCGCTCACGAGATAGTCGGGTCGGCCGTTGGTGACCTGCCCGGCCGCAGCCAGCACCGCGCCATACCCCTGGGTATAGATGAGGTGCAGGCCCTCCCAGCTCTTCTGCGGCACGCCGTTGGCGTTGAGCTCGCGGGCCCCGATCACGGTCAGGGTTTCCTGGTCCTGCACCTGGTAACGGTCGACATCGAGCGTGTCCTGGAACGACAACCAGCCGTTCTGGGCCTGCTCCCGGCTGAGAACGCCGCTGATGATGGCCGGGTCGAGCAGGCCGACATTGCGGAACACTCCGACGTCGGAGGCCGAGGCCAGCTCGTCCGCAGTCAGGTTGGACCCGGCGGCGTAGTCGGTCTCCTCCACCGCAGTCATTTCGTAGGCCGCGCGGGTCGCCTCGATGTTGCGGGCGATGTAGGGCTGCTCCTTGGCCGACTCGCCCCGGGCCTCGACGGTGAACTTCTGGACGAACCACGGATAGGACGAGCCGACCACGATCGCGGCGAACGCCCACAGACCCACCGCCACCACCGGCAGGGTCCAGCCCCGACGCTTGATGTTGACCAGGAACAACGCCACCGATAGCAGCGAGATGGCGATCAGCAGGCTCAGCGCCGGCATGCGGGCATTGACCTCGGTGTAGGACGCGCCCTCCACGAATCCCCGGCTCGAGGTGGTCAGGGCATACCGCTGCAACCAGTAGTCGGCCGTTTTGACCAGGGCCAGCACCGCCAGCAGTACCGAGAGATGGCCCTTCACCGCCGGGGTGACCCGCTGGCCGACGGTCTGCACCCGGATGCCACCGTTGAGGTAATGAGCGACCAGGGTGACGATAAGGATGATGACGCACGCCGCGAACAGCCAGCTGACCAAGAACCGCAGGAAGGGCAGCTCGAACACGTAGAACCCGATGTCGATTCCGTGCAGCGGATCGTTCACCCCGAAGTCCACCCGGTGGGTGAACAGCAGCCAGGAGCGCCACTCCTGGGAGACCCCGACACCGGCGATGAGGGCGAACAATGCGGCGGTGACAAACCGCACCAGGCCGGCACGACGGCCGACAAAGGCGTAGTACCGCTCGAGCAGGTCCTCCTCGGGCCCGCTGGGACGGAAGCGCGGCGCGAGGCGATCGGCGATGAGGAGGTTGATCCACAGCAGTGCGAAAAACACGCCGGTGAAGATCACCCCAAGGGCGACCTTGGCCCCCAGGACCCCGGTCCACACCGACGACAGCCCCAACGAGTCGAACCACAGGAAGTCGGTGTAGGTGCGGGCGATGCCACGCAACGACAGGAACAGCACAGCCAATCCGCCGGCAACCACGCCGAGCAGGACTCGGCCACGCCTGGAAAGCCGACGCGGCGATGCGGCGTCGTTGGGGGTGGGCATGGGCTGATGCTAGCGGTGGTGGTCGTCGATCAGAGTTCAGGCAGAACGGTTCCCACCGGCACGGCACCGGCACCTGCCGCCGCTCAGGACACCTCGACCAGCACCAGCGCGCACCGGCAGCCGGCGAAGGCCGGCGGGGCCGCATGACCGGTCGGATAGGTCGCACCCAGCTCCTGGGGACCGGCCAGGGCGTTGTCGAGGCAGTCGGGCCCGCAGGCATTGCAAACCCATCGGGCCTGCGCCCCCGCCGGAGCCGCCGCGAGCTGACCCGCGGCGTAGGCGCCGAACACCGCGAACTCGACCAGCTCAGCGAGCCGCTGGCTACGCACCTCCCGATAGGCCGAACGCACCCGGTCGACGGACCACAGCTCCTGGTCGGGCCCGGCATCGTCGTTGCCCGCGGACAGTCGCTGGCGCAAGGCGACGACCACGGCCTCGGCCAAGTCCGCCGTCTGGGCGGTCACCTCTACCGACTCGGCCGCCGTGTTGTCCTCCGGTCGCACCGAACGGCGCCCGGACAGGAACGCGCCGGCCAGCTCGTCACGGGTCGCGGCCACGTACACGTCGACCATCTCCGACAGCCCCGGGGCGCGGGCCGGCTCCTTGCCGTCGGCGTTGCGGCCGGCCTCGAGCAACTGGTTCTGCTGATCCGACAACGCCAGCTTCAGCTGCCGGTTCAGGTCGCGCACGGTGGGCGCCAGCAACGCATCGCGGGTGTGCAACGCGACCCGGTCGGGGTCCGCGGCCCCAGTGGCCTCGGCATCGGCTGCGCCGGATGAACCCGGCTCGGACGTCTCCGGTGCCCCGCCGGCAGACGCGTCGGGCTCGACGGCGGCGAGCCCGACCACGACCGCAGCACCGCTTGCCGTAACCTCAGCGGGAGACCCCTCCTCGTCGGCGGCGCGGAGCCGGGCGAACAGCTCCTCGGCCTTCTTGGGGCTGCGCGTCTTCCGCCCGCTCCGCGTCCTACCCGTGGCGGCGCTCCCACCGGCCGACTCGCTCGATTCGACGGTCTCGGCTGCGTCGGCCGGCGCGCCGGGCGGGGTCCCATCGACGGAACCGTCCTCCGCCGGGACGGCTTCGGCCGCGACGTCGGTCGGGGCGTTGTCGTGTCGGCCGTCGCGCACGTCGATCACGGCGTCCTCATCGGCCGGCGCCGTCGCGTTGTCGACGACGTCCGCCACCGGCTCGGGCTCCACCGGCTCGGATGCGGCAGCGCTGTCGACCTCGGGTTCGATCACGGTGACCGCGGCGAACTCGCCGGTATCGAGCGCAGACAGGTCCTCGTCGCGAGCCAACAGGGCGGCGACGTCGATCAGCCCGGTGTCCTTGGCCATCTCGACCTCGGCATCGAGGTCGACCATCGTGGGGATCTCGTCCACCTCGACGGTACGCGCCGCCCGCTCCCCCGCCAGCTTGGCGTCGACCAGCGACCCCGACAGCTCGGCCTGGACCTCGACCACACCCTGACGCACCCCGTCGATGGCCTCGAGCAACCGTTCCCGCGCGGCCCGCACCCGTTCGAGTTGTTGGCGGGCCACGTTGCGCCGTCGAGCCATGTCGGTGAGGATCCGCTCCCGCACCGCCCTGGCCTCGACGACCATGCGCCGGCCCTCGTCGCGCGCCGCCTCCCGGGTCGACACCGCGTCGGCCTCGGCCCGGGCCTTGAGCTCGTCGGCCGCGGCGGCGAGTTCCGTCGCAGCGTCGGCGGCCTCGGCGCGTGTCTGTTCCGCCGTCTCCTGTGCGGCGGCCCCGATCGCGGCCGCGGCCGCCGCGGCCTGCTCCAGGATCGCCGCCGCCACCGCCTCGGCCTCGGCGGTGCGCTCGGCCAGGACAGATTCGGCCCGGGCGCGCAGACCATCGGCCTCGGCGGCCACCGCCTCGGACACCGCCGCGGCATCAGCCTGCGCCCGCTGGGTGATCTCGGCCGCGGCTTCACGGGCGGTGGTGAGGACCCGGGCGGTCTCCTGGCCGAGCAGTTCGCTGACCTGGCGGATGTCGAGCGGGGCGGGCGCCAGGACCGTATTGCGTTCCTCGGCTGTCTCGAGCCGCGTCACGAGCTCGGCCTCCCGGTCGAGCACCGTTCGCAGCTCGCTGGCCACCCGCGCGAGGAAGGCGCGCACCTCGGTCGAATCGAGCCCACGGAAGCCGGTACGGAACTCGGCATGCGAGACCCGCTCGGGCGTCAACCAACCACCAGCAGGCGTCGTGCGCACCGCCGGAACCGCAGACGATGAGGGACTGGAAGCACTCTGGGCGCGGAAATCGGCCATGTTCGGATGCTAGGACCTCGACCCCCCGGGGGTGACGCATCCCTGCCCGGTCCTCGGAGCGCCGCCGCCGAGCACCGGCAATCGCACCGGCGCCCCACCACGGTCCGCCAAGGCGACCAGGGCCTCGCCGAGCGAAGCAACGGGCACCAGCTCGAGGTCCCCGGCAAGACGGCGAGCCTCCCGCAGCTCGGCCTCGGTCTGGCCCGACGGGACGAGGAACACCTTGGCCCCCGAGCGTCGTACCGCCACCGCCTTCTGCTCGATGCCGCCGATCGGCCAGACCGAGCCGTCGAGCGCCATGGTTCCCGTCGCCACCACGTTCGTACCGCCGGTCAGATCACCCTCGGTCAGCAGGTCGATGACGGTCAGGGCGTAGGCCAGACCGGCCGACGGGCCACCCACCTGGCCGCTGTCGATGCTGACCGCTCCCGGATAGCTCACATCGTAGGCATTGCGTGCGTTCACCCCCAGACGGGCCTGCGACGCGTCCTGGCCGTCCGCGCCGAGCACGACCGGCACCTCGACGGCGCGGTCGATGGCGTCGCCGAGCTGCACGCGGCGACCGTCCGGCCCCGGCTCGGCCAACACCTCGGCAGGGACGACCCGCAGCACCAGGCGGTCACCCGGCGCGGCCCGGCGTACCCGGTCCACGAAGCCCTCGGCTTCAATGATCGCGACACCGTCGACCCCGACCACGACATCGCCCACAGCCAGGACACCCGCCGCGACCGACTCGGCGGCCACCGCCGCCACCCGGGCACCGCCGGGCCGGGCTACGCCAAGACAGCTCAGCGCGACATCCACCGCCAACTCCTTCGAGTCGGCCATCAGCACCTGGTTGTGCTGCCCGCTCTGTTGCGGGGTCTGGCCCCGGAGGATCCAGTCCTCCGGCACGATGGCGACGGCGGCATCGAGCCATCCCGCCAGGGCCTGGGAGAGGGTCACCCGGCCGTCCACGGCCACGGTGACGAAGGCCAGCTTGCCGACCTCGGGATCGCGTTCGCCGCCGCCGAGGTCGATCATCGGCTCGGCGATCCGCACCTGTCCGGGGCGCAGGGCGTAGTACGGCAGCCGTATCAGGGAAGCCCCGACGAGGCTGATGACCCCGGCGACACCCAGGACCGCTAACAGCGTCCGACGTCGCGGTCCGCGGCGCGTCGCTACGATCGTCGTCGATGGCGACGGATCCGGAGCACCCTGTGACGGCTCATCCCCTGGTGACATCGTCGGAGTCCTTCTCGGCCACCCCGTCAGTGGACCGTGGCTCCAGATTGGCGCGAACCGCGCCGCTCGGTGGTAGGGCAGCTCGTCGGGCCCGCCGCCAGGCCCGCTTCGATCAGCCCTACCCGCCGCTGTGGCGTCGCCTGCTGTCGGCCACCGAGCTCGGGGGGCTGGTCCTCGTGCTCGGTGTCCTCACCGCACTGCTCGTCGGCGCGGTGGCCGTGGCCGTGCTGCTGGTGAGCTCGCACCTGGTCACCACGTGAGTGCGGCGATGCCGGCTGTGGAAAGTCCACCCCGACCGGTCCGACCGGCACGGGGTGGACGCAGATCAGCGACCGAACAGGCCCCGGCGGATGCCGGTGGAGTCCGCCTGATCGTCGGTCGGCGTGAAGCCGAGCGACGGGGCGGAGGAGTCCGATACGTCGATGGTTGGCCCATTGTGGGCCTCGGCCGACGCGGCCGCCATCGCGGCGCTGAGCACCCGGGGCGGAACCGGTGCCGACTCGCTCATGTTGAGCGGGGCAGACTGCGGGGCGACGGGCGCCGAGGCGCCGGTGGAACTGCCGGCGACGTCCGGCGACACCAGCGGCCTGGGGACCTCAGGGGCATTGCCGGTATCGAGGTGGACCTGGAAGTACGGCTGGAACCGGAAGTTCAGCTGCTCGAGCCGGTAGATCCGAGCGCTCTCCACACCTTCGAGGTTGCGCAGGCGCTCGACGAACTCGACAGCAGCCACCAGATCATCGGTCTGCTGAAAGCCCGGCTTCCCGTCAACGCTGCGGTAGATGACCATGTGCGACACGGATTGTCCTCCTTCTTCGACACCAGAGTCATCGGCAGCCGGCCCCGGGAACTGAAATCTGAAGTAGGACAAATGTCCTACTCATGATCGATGAGGACCGTTCACCAACCTGTGACTACCCGATCTGAAGCCCCACGACGCCGAGCGGCAGCGCTGGCCGGCCACCTCGGGGACACCGACACGCTGCGAGAACTGCTCGATGATCCGCACCCTGCCGTGCGGGCCACCGTGCTGACTGCGTTGCAGCGTTGCGACGCCCTGTACGACGACGTGCTGCGAGCTGCGCTCGCCGACACGGACCCACAGGTGCGACACCGCGCCGCCGAACTCGCCGCCTCCCATGATGGCGTATCGCTGATCGCCACCCTGAGCGACCGTGACCCGTTGGTGGTCGAGGCCGCGGCGTGGGCTGCAGGAGAGCGGCCCGACGACCCCGAACGCACTGCGGTGCTCCTCCGGCTCGTCGAGCTCGCCGCCGGTCACCGTGATCCGTTGGTACGGGAGGCGGCGGTGGCCGCCATCGGCTCCCTGGCCGGCGCCACTACCGGCGACGACCGCCCGGAGGAGCACCCGGAGGAGCGAGGCCCCGAGGACTGCAACACCGGTGACGACGATGCGGACCTCGACCCGATGGCCGCGGGGCGGCGCGCCGTCCTCGCCGCTATGGGCGACAAGCCGAACATCCGTCGCCGGGCCGTCCTGGCCCTGGTCGCCTTCGACGGACCCGAGGTCGACGCCGCCCTACGTGCCGCCACCGCGGACCGCGACTGGCAGGTCCGAGAAGCCGCCGAGGAACTGCTGCGCATCGGCGACGCTGACCTCGCCAGGCCACAGGAGTGAACCCGGCCACAGGAGTGAACCCGGCCACTGGACAGAGCCCGGCCACTGGAGGGAACCCGGGCGGTGTCCTCACGCAGGACCGGGGCCCGCGGGTCGCGTCGGTCAGCTCGAGGGGCGGTTGACCGCGAACAGGCCCTTGAGCGCACCCAGCGACTCGATGCAATGGCCCGCGCCGAGCACGACGCTCTCGAGCGGCGCATCGACGTGGTGCACCGGGATCAACGTGGCCTCGGCGAGGCGTACGTCGAGACCGCGGAGCAGGCTGCCCCCGCCCACGAGGTAGATGCCCCGGCTGATGAGGTCGCGGGCCAGTTCCGGTGGGGCAGCGCCGAGACACCGCAGCACCGAGTCGACGATGGTGTTGACCTGCTCCCGGATCGAGTCGCGCACCTCCTCGGCGGTTAGGACGATAGTGCGGGGCAAGCCGCTGGTCAGTTCCCGACCGCGGACCTCGGCCGACAGCTCGTTGGCCATCGGATAGGCCGATCCCACGGCGATCTTGATGGCCTCGGCCGTCCGTTCGCCGATGGCGATGCCGTAGTTGCGCCGGATGTGGCCGGCGATGGCGGCATCGAGATCGAAGCTGCCGACCCGCACCGCCTCGAGCGCCACCCGGCCACCGAGCGAGATCAACGCCGTCTCCGAGGTGCCACCACCGATGTCGACCACCATGTTGGCGATCGGCTCGCTGATCGGTAGCCCCGCGCCGATGGCGGCCGCCATCGGCTGGTCGAGCAGCTGGGCCTCGGCCGCTCCGGCCCGGCGGGCCGCCTCGATGACGGCCCGGCGCTCGACCGGGGTGATCGCCGACGGAACGCAGATCACCACCCGGGGGCGGTTGAAACGGTTCACCCCGGCCCGTTGCAGAACCAGGCGGATCATGCGTTGGGTGATGTCGAAGTCAGTGATCGCACCCTTGCGGAGCGGGCGAACCGCCACGATGTTCGACGGGGTCCGCCCGATCATCCGCCAGGCTTCCTGGCCCATGGCCAGCACGTCGCCGGTCTGGGTGTTGAGCGCGATGACCGAAGGCTCGTTGAGCACGATGCCTTCTCCTCGGGCATACACCAGGGTGTTGGCTGTACCGAGATCGATTGCGAGGTCGCGAGCCAGCGCCTATGACTCCGTCACGGACCGTCGCCGGTCGTTGGGCTGTTCGGCGGCATCGCCACCCGGCGAACGAAGGCTGTTCGGCGTGTTCGGGGGGTTCGGCGGGGCCGGGTTGGGCCGACCCGCCTCTACCGCACGCGGACGGATCGGCATCGGCTCGACTCGGTCGAGGTGCGCGTCGGCACCTTGCGCCCGGGTATCGCTGGACTGCAGGGCACGCAGCTCTCGTGAGAAGGCATCCATCTGGTGCTGCATCGAACGCGGTCGATGCCGAACCGCCCACAGCGTCACCGCCCCGAGGGTGGATAGTCCGACGGCGATCGCCACGTACACCAGATTGCCCACCGGTCAGCCCTTCTCGTCGATCTCGGCGAGGTGCTGGGCCTCGAGCCCCCAGCTTTCGCCACCCGCCCACGTCTCACGTTTCCAGATGGGCACCGTGCTCTTGAGCGTGTCGATGCCGAACGACGCCGCCTCGAAGGCCGTACCGCGGTGCGGGGAGGACACCGCCACCACCACCGCGGACTCGCCGATCTGCAGCGGCCCGATCCGGTGGATGAGCGCGACACGCCCGATGTCGGGCCAGCGGCGCCGCAAATCCTCCGCCAGGGCCAGCAGCCGGGGCTCCACCTGCTCCTCGTAGGCCTCGTACTCGAGCAGCGAGACGTCGGGCCGACCGGCGGCATGATCCCGAGCGGTCCCGGAGAACAGCACCATCGCCCCGCAGTCGGGCCGTACCGCCCAGTCACCGACGACGTGCACCGGCAGCCGCTGATCCGTCAACCCCACCCAGGTCTCACCGTGCTCGGGACGCTCCACCCGCTCAGAATACGTCGCGAAGCCCGGCTACGACCGCAAGCGCCGTCGCGACGACCGCTGATCGGATCGGCTCGATAGTCTGCCGCAGTGGTAGAGGACGCCTTCGACGACGACGATGCGGGGTTCGGGCGCCCCCTGCCCCCCGACGATCGCATCTGGCGTCACCCCAGCGAGGTCGGCGGCATCGTCCACGCCGCCCGCCGCCGGCGCGAGGTGTCCAACGGCAAGCTGATCGGCTTCGCCATGGCGGCCGGTCTGCTCGGCTCTGTCATCACCGTCGGCGCACTGACCGCTGGTGGAGCCTTCGAACGCAGCGTGGTCCAGCAGGCCCCGGTGGTGGTCACGGCACCCGCGGCGCCCATCGCCGCCGGGATCGAGCCGGCCGGATGGCCCGAGATCGTGCGGCGCCTCGATCCGTCCCTCGCCCGGGTCGAGGCCACCGGGGGAACCGAATCGCGCACCGGCACGGCGATCGCCTTCAGCAGCACCGCTGAGGGCACGTACCTGGTGACCAGCCGGGATCTCGTGCTCGACGCCGACAAGATCACCCTGGTTCTCACCGGCGAACGCCGCAAGCGGGCCGAGCTGATCGGCAGCGATCGGTACACGAACCTCGCCGTACTGCACCTCGTCGGCGAACGCCTCGACCCGGCACCGTTCAGCCCCTCGCCGATAGAGGCAGGCTCCGATGCGATCGTGGTGAGCGCCGGCGGCTCCGCCGCCCGTTCGGCGGCAGTGGCCAAGGCCCTCGTCGGCTCGGTCGACAACACCGTGCGGACCCGCAGCGGCATCGAGGTCCAGAACCTGCTGCGCACCGACGCCAACATCACCCCCGACGCCAAGGGCGGCGCCCTCGTGGACGCATCCGGTTCGCTCATCGGGGTGATCCTGGTTATGGCCACCGACGAGACCGGGGTCGAACGCTTCGGGTACGCCCTGCCCAGCAGGGCGCTGCAGTCCACGGCGGACAGCCTGATCCGCACCGGGTTCCCGACCCGGGTCTGGCTTGGTATCTCCGGGAGCGACCTGCCCGCGGCCAACGCTGCGGAGCTGGCCATCGCCGGCGGAGCCGTCCTCGACAACGTCGCGGTGGACAGCCCCGCCGCCCAGTGCGGACTCCGTTCGGGCGATGTCGTGACCAAGCTCAACGTCACCCCGGTCGAGTCCATGACCAGGCTCGTCATGATCCTGCGGGAGTTGCGGCCCACCGACACCGTGGCCGTCGAGTACGTGCGCGCCGGCGCGCAGCAGCGGTGTTTCGCCGCATTGTCCCAGCCACCGGAGGCGGCGGCGTCCGGCAACCCTGCGCTCTCGAACACGTCGACAACCACGCCGACCGCCGGCGTTCCCGGGGGCACCGCCGGGTCGGTCAGGGCGCCGGCCACGACCCCCGCTCCGACCACCACCGCAGCCTCGCCGACGTCGACCGCCGCCCAGTCCTCGTGAGCCAGGCGCCGGATCGACCTGCGCCAGGGCACGGTGTCGTCCTACCATCGGCGAGGTGAGCACCCCCGACCGACCGGGCGGAGAGGACAACCCCTTCGCCGGCCTTCCCTTTCTCGGCGACCTCATGCGGATGCTGGGTTCCCAGGGCGGTTCATCCTGGGACGCGGCCACGCAGATGGCGGTCTCGATCGCCACCGGCGGCGCCTCGGAGCCGAACGTCGACCCGTCGGCCCGCATCGAGCTCGAGCAGTTCGCCCGGATCGCCGAGATGCACGTGGAGGAGGTGACCGGCCTGCCGCTGCGCCGTGCCGGTGAGCTGCGTGTCCTGCCCGTGACCTGCGGCCAATGGGCCCAGCAGGCGGTGCGCGACTACCGGCCGCTGTTCGAGAAGCTGTCTGCGGCACTCAACCGCCCTCCCGCTTCCGCGGACGCCGCGGACGCCACCACCGACCCGATGGCCGCCATGTTCGGCAGCATCATGCAGATGATGGCGCCGCTGATGCTGGGTATGACCACCGGCTCGATGGTCGGGCACCTCGCCGAGAAAGCGCTCGGCACCTACCACCTGCCCCTGCCACGGCCGGGTTCCGCCGAGGTGCAGCTCGTCGCCCCCAACATCGACGCCTTCGCCGGGGAGTGGTCGATCCAGCCGCAGGAGCTGCGGATGTGGGTGTGCCTGTCGGAACTGACCCACCATGCCGTGCTCTCGGTACCCCACGTGCAGAGCCGGCTCACCGATCTGCTCGAACGCTACGTCGCCGGTTTCCGAGCCGATCCCGCCGCCCTGGAGCAGGCCCTCGGCGGGCTCGACATCTCCTCGATGAGCGACCTCGAGGGCATGCGATCACTCTTCGGTGATCCGACGGTGCTGCTCGGCGTGATCCGTTCCCCGGAGCAGCAGGCACTGCTCCCGTCGCTCGAGGCCCTCGTGGCTGCGATCGTCGGCTATGTCGACCACGTCATCGACCAGCTCGCCCACCGGCTGCTCGGTTCCGCCGGGCGACTGACCGAGGCGCTGCGTCGTCGCCGGGTCGAAGCCGGTGACGCCGACCGTTTCGTCGAGCGCATGCTCGGCCTCGAGCTCACCCAGGCGGCCTACGACCGCGGCAGCACGTTCGTGGCCGGCGTCGTCGAACGCGCCGGGGCCGAGGGGCTGGCCCGGCTGTGGGAACAGCCCGAGACCCTCCCCACCCCGGCCGAGATCGTCGCGCCGGGCCTGTGGCTGGCCCGCGTGGAGTTCATCTCCCCCTGACCCTCAGGCGCCGCCCGCAACCCGGCGCCGGCGAGGCACCCGGTGGCTGCGGTCCCGCGGCCGGGTCATGGCTCGAGGTGAACCAGCCGCGTACGCAACGGCTCGCCGTCGCCAGCCTCGACCCAGGCGAAGGTGTGGGTCGGCGCACGCCGGCGTTGGGTCGGCGAACCGGGATTGAGCAGCCACTGGCCGTTGGTCCCCGGGCCGTCGAAGGGCTGGTGGGAGTGGCCATACACCACCAGTCCAGCGGTCGGGAACATCCTGGCCAGGCGACTCGGACGTCCCTCCGCCGGACCGCTGTCGTGCACCACGGCGACGGACACCCCGCCCAGATCGAACTCGGCCGAGGTCGGGAGCCGGCCGACCAGCTCGTGGTCGTTGTTCCCGAGCACCGCGTGGATGGGGGCCAACTGCGACAGCATCTCGAGCACCTCTGGCCCGACCAGGTCTCCCGCATGCACCACGGCATCGGCGGAGGCGGCCGCGTCGAGCACCGCTCGGGGAAGGGCGAGGCGGCCACGCCGCGAAACGTGGGTGTCGGACAGCACCAGCGCTCGCACCCTCACCGGCCGTCCCCCTGGCCGGTGTCGCTGACGTCGCGGACACCGGACGAGCGAATCGCGGTCACGGGCTGCCCACCGGACGACGGGGCCGCGCCGGTCGCCCCCACCGCCCCCGATGCCGGCGAGGCACCCGGCTGCGCCGACGTGCCGGCGGAGACCGGCTCGGACATCGCCCGGATGACCGCCGCACCGAGCGTCGGCGGAGCCACCCCCGCGGCGATGGCCCGGCGACCCACGACGAACAGCGCGCCGGCCGCCAGCGCCGTAGCGGCCACCAGCCCGAAGCCCAGCCTCAGCGGGAACGGCAACAGCACCCCGGCCAACGCCCCCACCACCCACAGCAGCTGGAAGCGGGCCTCGTAGGTGGCGAACGCCCGGCCGTGGTCGGCATGGGGTGCGTCCCGCTGGACCAAGGCGTCGAAGGCCAGCTTGGCCGATGCCGACACCAGCGCGACCGCCGCCGCGATCATGGCGGCCCCGACGAGGCCCCCGATCAGGGCGCTCACCAGCCCGACCACCGAGGTGACCAGCAGTGCGCCGCCGAGCATCCATGTCTCGTTCACCTGACGGCGCAGTCGTGGGGCCACCACGGCGCCGAGGACCGCCCCGGCACCGATCGGGCCCAGGACCAGGCCGAACTCGAAGGCCGAGGCGCTACGCGCCCGCAGCTCGAACGCGACCCACAGCGTCAGGAACCCGACCGTGGCCCGCAGCAACCCCATCGCCGACGCCGCCACCCGCACGCCGGAGCCCGACAGCTCCCGCTTCTCGAGATCGCTCGGCGCGCCCACCTCGCGGGCGGAGACGGTGGGCACCGACAACGCCAGCACGCCGGCGAGGGCGAACCAGACCGCGGCCACCGCGACCGCCCAGGGGGAGCCACCGAGCTGGGCTGCCACCACCGCGGGGAGGCCGCCGACCACCGCCGCCACCGAGGACAGCACGGCCAGCTTGGCGTTCGCCGCCACCAGAGCGTCGTCGGCCGTCACCACGGTCGGCAGGTAGGCGCTCTTGGCCACGACGTAGCCCTTGGCCATGACCAGCATCAGGAATGCTTCGGGGAACAACAGCAACGTGTCGAGATGGCCCACCATCAGCACGGCGATCAGCGCACGGGCGGCGCAGGTGCCCAGCATGATCCACCGAGCGCCCCCCCGGAAGCGGTCGATGGCCGGACCGATGAGCGGCGCGACGACCGCGAAGGGCGCCAAGGTCAACATCAGGTAGAGCACCACCCGCCAACGGGCGGCCTGGTAGTCGAGCGAGAAAAAGAGCGAACCGGCCAGGGCGATGGCCACGGCCCCGTCACCGGCGGCGGCAGCCCCGTGGCAGCGGGCGAGCCGGACCACGGCGGTAACCGCAGGCGCACGCCGCCGCATCTGCGGCCCTGCGGAACCCCGGCGCACCTCGTTCGCCATGCCGGTCATGCTAGGCGTCGGCATCCGCCATGAACTTGTATCCGAGTCCACGAACCGTCACGATCCGCACCGGCGCAGCGGGGTCGAGCTCGACCTTTGCCCGTAGGCGCTTGATGTGTACGTCGAGCGTCTTGGTGTCACCGACGTAGTCCATGCCCCAGACCCGATCGATCAGAACCTCCCGGGTCAGCACCCGCCCGGCGTGGCGGACGAGCAGGGTGAGCAACTCGAACTCCTTCAGCGGCAGCCGCAACGGCTGACCCCGCACCGTCACCTCGTGACGTTCGAGGTCGATCACCACCGCACCGGCCTGCACGACACCGGGGACGGCGCCGGGTTCGGCTGCGGGATCGAGACCGGCGGCGGCGCCAACGGCAGGCATCCGTCGCATGACCGCCCGCATCCGGGCGACGAGCTCGCGCAGCCGATAGGGCTTGGTGACATAGTCGTCGGCGCCGACCTCGAGCCCCACGACGGTGTCGATCTCGGAGCTCTTGGCCGTCACCATGATGATCGGCACCGCCGAATGACGGCGGATCTCTCGGCAGACATCGACCCCGGAGCGGCGTGGCAACATGACATCGAGCAACACGACGTCGGGGCGCACCTCGGCGAAGCGGTCGAGCGCCTCCTGCCCGTCGCGGGCCACCACGACCTCGAATCCCTCGCGTCCCAGGCCGATCTTGAGGGCCTCGACGAAGGAGTCCTCATCCTCGACCACGAACACCACCGGCCGGCTCACGCGGACACCGACGGACCCGCCACGGGCAGACACAACGAGAACGTCGATCCCTCGCCCTCGCGGGAGCTGACCGCAACCGTGCCACCGTGGTTGTGGGCCACGTGACGGACGATGGCCAGACCAAGACCGGTGCCACCGGTACTTCGGCTGCGGGCCCGATCGACGCGGTAGAACCGCTCGAAGACTCGCTCGAGATCACGGGCGGGGATACCGATGCCGGTGTCGACCACGTCGATCACCACCGAGCCGTCCGAGGCCGCGGCGCGGACAGTCACCACCGCGCCGCCGTCGGAGTACTTCACGGCGTTGTCCAGCAGGTTGCAGACCGCCGACACGCACTGGCCGCGATCGCCCGGGACCGTCAGCGACGCGTCGGCCTGTTCGACCCGAAGGGTGACGCCGCGGGCGTCGGCGGCAGTGCGGACCCGGTCGACGGCCTCACCGATCACCGAGCTCACGGGCACTTGTTGTACCGGCGAAGGAGCTGCGGACTCGAGCCGGGACAGCAGCAGCAGATCGTCGATGGTGGACCCGACCCGCAACGCCTCGCGGTGCACCCGATCGGAGAGCCGGCCCAGCAACGCCGGATCGTCCTCGTCGCACATCGTCTCCGCCAGCAGCGCGATGGCACCGATCGGGGTCTTCAGCTCGTGGCTGATGTTGGCGACGAAGTCGCGGCGGACCTCCTCGAGCCGGCGACGTTCGGTGATGTCCTCGACGATGACCAGGCGATCACCGTCGGCGAGGTAACGGATGTCGATGGCCAGGTTCCGGCGAGGCGGGCCGGCGAGATCGACGTGCCCGGAGACGTGGGGGTCCGAGGCCGCACCCACCGTCGGCAGCAGCGACCGCACCGCGTCCATCACGAGCACGTCACCATGGCGGCCCGACAGCAGCCGCTCCCCTTCCCGGTTGGCCTCGCGCACCTCGCCGGCGGGGTCGACCAGCAACACTGCGGGCGGAAATCCCTCGAGCACCCCGCGCAAACGTTCCTCGGTGGCACGAGCCGCTGCGGTGCGTTCGTCGGCTTCGGTCGCCAGCCGGTTGATCAGCTGCACCTGGTCGTGCAATCGGGCGGGGACCCGGACCCCGCGCCGGCCGATCACCTCGGACAGCTCCGCCACCAGCCGCCGCCGGTAACGCGTCGCGCCGATCACCACGCCGACCGCGACGGCCGACACCGCCACGACGGCGAGCACCATCAGCCATCCCAGCACCGAGCGCATCCGGCTTCGGGCGTTCTCAGCCGGCCGGGGCCGGCTCGACCGCAGCCGGCTCCCCGCGGCGGGCACGCAGGCGGGCAGCCCCCGGATGCTCGGGCTGCTCACCGGACGCCATGAACGACACCCGCTCGCCGATGTTGACCGCATGGTCGCCGATGCGCTCGAAGTACCGGGCGATCAGCGCCAGCTGGATGGCCGGCTGCAGCGGGAGCGCCTCGGCACCGTGGGCCTCGAACATGGCCTCCACGAACTCCACTTGCAGCTGGTCGAGACGGTCGTCGATGTCGTGCAGCGCGGCGCCGAGCGGTCCATTCACCTCGGAATAGGCGTCCATGGCGAGGCGGATCATGCGAACCGCCTCGCCGCTCATCATGGTGATGATGCCGCGTACCCGGGGCGGGATCTCCTGCCCGTAGATCCGGCGGGCACCCTTCACGATGTTGACGGCGAGGTCGGCTGATCGTTCCAGGTCGCTGTTGACCCGCATGCTCGCCGCCAACGTCCGCAGATCGGCAGCCATCGGTCCCTGCAGCGCCAGCAGCCGAAAGCACCGGTCCTCGATCGAGATCGACAGCACGTCGACCTCGTCGTCGTCGTCGATGATGGCCTGGCACAGCTCGAGGTCGCCGCCGAGCAGCGCCTCCGCGGCGAGCGTGGTCATCTCCGTAGCCATCACCGACATCCGCACGAGGTCGTGGCGGATCTCGTCGAGGTCTTTGTGAAAGGTCTTACGCATCTCGTCAGCCATGTCGCCTCCTCGGGTCCGCACAGTTGCGTCGGGCGCGTCCGGCGGCCCACACCCCAGCGTAGAGCGACGTCACCGTTCCGACGCCGTCGCCGGGCTCGGCGGCGTCATCGGCTCGCGAAGCGAGCGGCCACCGCACGCGAGCCGATGGTGAGCACCAGCACCAGCACGATCAGGGTGAACGCAGCGCCCCAGGCCCGGTCGACCGCCGCCGAGAAGGGTTGGCCGGCGTTGCCGAAGATGAACTGCGACAGGGTGGTGTTCGGCCCGGAGAACGGATTCCAGTTGGCCTTGGTTGCGTAGCCGATCGTGAACAGCACCGGGGCCGTCTCCCCCGCGGCGCGGGCGATGGCAAGCATGGCACCCGAGGTGATGCCGGGCAACGCCGCCGGTAGCACCACCGTCAAGATCGTCCGGGAGCGGCTTGCACCGAGCGCCATGGACGCCTCGCGGAGGTTGTCCGGGACGAGCCGGAGCATCTCCTCGCTGGAACGGATGATGATCGGCAGCATCAGACAGGCCAGAGCCATCGCGCCGGCGAACGCATTGCGGCCGGATCCTTCGAAGCGCAGGACATACACGGTGTACACGAACAAGCCCATCACGATCGACGGCACGCCGGCGAGCACGTTGGCCAGGAACCGCAACGCCGACGCGGTTCTCGACGTCTTGCCGTACTCGTTGAGGTAGACGGCCCCGAGCACACCGAGCGGTATGGCCATCGCCGCAGCGAGGGCCGTGCACAGCAGCGTGCCGACAATGGCGGGGCCGATCCCCCCGGACTTGCGCCGGGCGGACAGCGGCAACGGATCGGTGAGGAACGGCACGCTGATCATGCGGATGCCCTTGATCGTGACGTAGGACACCAGCAACAACAGCGGGATCGCAGCGACGAGGACCGTGGCGTGCACCGCGACGGTGGCCAGCCGGTCGACGCGTCGCCGCCGGGCGACGTTGCCCGTCGATGCGGGCCGCGACCCGCTCACCGCGCCACCCCCCGCACATGGCGGGTCGACCGGGCGATCAGGGCTCGCGCCCCGAGGTTGACCACGATGGTGAAGAAGAACAGGGTCACGCCCAAGGCGATCAACGCCGAACGGAACAACCCCTCCGACTCGTTGAACTGGTTGGCGATCTGCGAGGGCAGCGCGTCGCCGGCGGCGAACAACCGGGCCGTGATCTGTCCGCTCGAGCCGATCACGAGCGCCACAGCGATGGTCTCGCCCATGGCCCGACCCAGGCCCAGCACCACGGCACCGATGATGCCGCCGCGGCTGTAGGGCCACACCGCCCCGCGGATCATCTCCCATCGGGTCGACCCCAAGGCCCAGGCGGCCTCCTTCTGGGCGGCGGGGACAGTGTCCATGACCTCACGGGACAACGACGTGATTATGGGGGTGATCATCAAAGCCAGGATGGTGCCGGCCGTGGCGAAGCTCAGCCCGCTGACCGGCCCCTCGAAGAGCCGCCCGACCAACGGCAATGGGGACAACAGGTCCGACAGCCGCTGGTAGAAGTCCTGCATGGGCGACCGCAGCACGAGGAACCCCCACAGGCCCCACACCACCGACGGCACCGCCGCCAGAAGGTCGATGGCGTAGATCACCGCGGAGCGGGCCTTGGCGGGGGCGATCTCGGAGAGGTACACGGCGAGGCCGAGGCTCACCGGCACCGCCAGCACCAGGGCGAGCACCGAAACCACGGCGGTGCCGTAGATGAAGCTGAGGGCGCCGTATTCATCCTCCGGCGGGGCCCACCGGGACGAGGTGAAGAAGCGGAAGCCCATGTGCCGGAAGGCCGGCAGGGCCTGGTTGGTGGTCGATACCACGATCAGCGCCAGGATCACCAGCACCAGCACCCCGGCCAGCAGCGCCAGTAGCCGGAAGGACCGATCGCCGAGGCCTACCCGGGTCGGCACGCGACCAGAGCGTTGAGGGGCGGAGGGTTGGGGGGCGGGCTCTCGCATCGTCAGCTCGGCCATCTCAACCCGGCAGCACGATCTGGTCGAGTTGCGCCCTGGCCCCGGCCACCAGGGCCGCAGGCAGCGGGGCATAGTCGACGTCGGCGGCGAGGTGCTGGCCGCCCGTGAGGATGTACTCGAGGAAGGCCTTGGTCGTCTCGCCCTTGAGACGGTCGGGCTGGTTCTTGTACACGAGAATCCAGGTCGGCGCGGCGATCGGGTAGGACGCCTCGCCAGGGGCATTGATGGGGTTGTAGGTGAGGTCGTCGTTCACCTTGGCCCCGGCAAGCGCGGCGGACACCGACTCCAGGCTCGGCTCGACGTACACGCCGGCGGCGTTGCGGATCGCGGCGAAGGTCAGGCCGGCGGCCTTGGCATCGGAGTAGTCGACATAGCCGATGGTTCCCTTGGAGCCGGTGATCAGGCCCGCCACACCGGCATTGCCCTGCGCGCCCTGCACGTCGGCCGGCCATTCGACCGTGGAGCCCGACTTCAGCTTCCACACATCCGGCGCGGCGGCGACGAGGAACTTGGTGAAGTTCTCGGTCGTGCCCGAGCCATCGGCACGACGAGCCACGGTGATCGGCAGCTTCGGCAACGCCACACCGGGGTTCTCCGCAGCGATCCGTGGGTCGTCCCACACCGTGATTTCACGCTGGAAGATGCGGGCGATGGTGTCAGCGGACAGTTTGAGGTGCTTCACCTTGTCGAGGTTGTAGGCCACCGCGATCGGTGCGGACACCGTGGGGAAGTAGAGGAACGCACCGCCCTGGTACTTCGGGACGTCCTCCTCCTTCACCACCCCGTCAGAACCCGCGAAGTCGACCTGCTGCTCCTGGAGGTCGGTACGGCCCTTGCCCGAACCACCACCTGCGTAGTTGATGGTGATGTTCGGGTGCAGGGTGGTGAAATCGAGGATCGCTTCCTCGTAGAACGCCTTCGGGAAGGTGGCCCCCGAGGCATTCAGGGTGATGGCCGGACCCGTCGGACCCGCTACATCGCTGCTGCTGCACGCCGACGGTGCGGCCAGCGCCGCAGTCACGGCGAAGATGCCTGCGAGGACACGCTTGGTTGGTCGGAACATGGAACGGGATCCTCGTGGGGTGCCTGGCCGCACCTTAGGCAGCCGCGCTGAAGCGAACTTTCCCGCAAGATGTACTTCAGGTGAACACGAGGTGAACTCGATGCCCGATCGGGTGAAGTTCGGCAGCGCGACCTTGCCCCGAGGTGCACCGCGCCACATGATCTGCAGGTGCCCGATCCCTCTGCCGCTGCCGACGAGTCGGCGAACCCGGCATCCGCCACCGCGACCGATGCCCCGGTGTTCGAGCTGTCCGACGTCGACCTCTACTACGGCTCGTTCCGGGCCGTCCGCGTCGACGAGTTGGCCGTCTACCGTAACCAGATCACGGCGTTCATCGGCCCGTCCGGTTGCGGTAAGACAACGGTGCTGCGCTGCCTCAACCGCATGAACGACCTGGTGCCAGGCGCCAGGGCGACCGGCCGGGTGCTCTTCGACGGCGAGGACCTCTACGCCTCGGGACTCGACCCCATCGTGATCCGCCGCCGCATCGGCATGGTGTTCCAGAAGCCGAACCCGTTCCCGAAGTCGATCTACGACAACGTGGCGTTCGGCCCGCGGGTCAACGGTCAGCGCAAGGGACTCGACGAGGTGGTGGAACGAGCGCTGCGCAAGGCCGCTCTGTGGGACGAGGTCAAGGACAAGCTCAAGCAGTCGGGCCTGTCGCTCTCGGGGGGTCAGCAGCAGCGTCTGTGTATCGCCCGGGCCATCGCGGTGGAGCCAGAGGTGATCCTCATGGACGAGCCGTGCTCGGCACTCGACCCGATCTCCACGATGCGCATCGAGGAGCTGATGTTCGAGCTGCAGAGCGAGTACACCGTGGTCATCGTCACCCACAACATGCAGCAGGCGGCGCGAGCCTCGGACCGGACCGCCTTCTTCACTGCCGAGGTAGACGAGGCCAGTGGCCAGCGCATGGGACGGCTGGTGGAGATCGGGCGGACCGCGGACATGTTCACCAAGCCGCATGACTCGCGGACCGAGGCCTATATCACCGGCCGCTTCGGCTGACTCGGACGAAGTCGACCGCCGGTCAGGACTGCGGCCACCGGCGACACACAGCGTTCATGGTTCTCGCGCTCCGACGAAACATGATCCGGGCAGTATGGCGTCAGCGCCTCCGGTGGCGTTGTCCCCCGGCACCATCGGATCACGACCCCGGACTCTTCCCGGTCCGGGGTCGTGTCGCGTTGCGGCGCGACCACAGCCGACGATCACTGCCTGCAGGCGCAGCCGCGATCCGGCTCGAGGCCATAGGCGAGCAGGTCGAGTCGTACCGAGGCCGGCGGATACGCCGACCGCCACCGTCTCGGGCCCCGCGGCGCCAAGTCGGCGCCGGCCTCCACCAGCCGGTGTCGTACCGCCCTGACGCATTCCGACGGGTCGGCCACCGCAGCCGACGCCCACCGGTCGGCGTCGGCCTCGGCGCGCCGCCGACGACTGAGCAGCGCCACACCCGCCAGCTCGCCGGCACCCGCGATACCCGCCACGAACCACAGACCCGGGACCGCTCCCGCGAGGACCCGACTCAGGGCCAGACCCGCCCCACACGCAACCACCGCCACCGCCGCCATCCGCAGGGCCAGCTCGTCACGGGCGGGACGCAGAGCACGAACGTGGCCGAGCTCGTGCGCTGCGACCGCCTCGAGCAGGGCCGATGGACCATGCAGCACCGCGGGGGACAGCACCACGGAGGCACCCGAACGGCGACGGAAGACGAAGCCCTCCTCGCCACGGCGGCTCGTCGCCGGACCACCCCGGTACCACCGCACCGGCACCGCCCGAGGGTCGGGCAACGCCTGTGCGCCGATCCGCAGCGGCGGGAGCGCCTCGAAGGGCAGCTCCACCAACCGATCGACCCGGAAGCGCCATACCCGGTGGACGGGACCGCTCAGCGCAACGGCGACGACAGCCGCACCGGGGACCACCAGCATTCCGACCACCGGCGGGCAGGCGGACCACCAGGCGAGCAGCCCGACACCCGCCCCGCACAACGCAGCGCGACCCAGGAACTGAACCAGCTCGTCGAGCACGACCACGGCCGCCACGGCCGGCGCGCCGGTCCGGTCACCGGGCGGCAAGACGGGCGGCGCGACCAGACCATGGGCCGGTTCGTGTCGCAGCTCGCGCCATAGACCGAGAAGCAACCGGGGCGCGAGGCCCATCGCAGCGGCCGTCAGGCCGATCCGCGCCGCGGCATCTACACCGCCACCGGCCGGACCGATCGCCGCCGCGGCGACCACCAGCAGCGCCAGCTCGAGGGCGGCGGCCACCAGTTCGGCCCGGGCCAGCGGCCCGTGGTAGGCCTCGGCCCGTTCCAGCTCCGCCGGGGTGAACCAGCTCACCCGGTACGTTCGACCACCGCAACGAATCGCTCGATCACCAGGCGATCCGCGTCGTAGCTGACCGTCGCCTTCGCCTCGGCCGTGTTCAGCCAACGCATCTCGTCCACCTCGTCGTTGAGCGTCTCGATGCCACCTTCGACGTGGACCATCCAGTACCAGACCGTCTTGGACCGCTGCCTGTGATCGCGGTAGCTCACGGTCCCGAGGGGCTCGCCCAGGCTGCAGACCAGGCCGGTCTCCTCGCGGATCTCGCGGATCGCCGTCTCGGGCAGGGACTCGCCCGGATCGACCTTGCCTTTCGGAAGCGACCAGTCGAGCCGGTGCGGACGGTGCACCACCAGTACCTCGAGCTCGCCGTCGGCCCGGCGGCGCCACACCACCCCGCCGGCAGCGCGAACCTCGGGCTGTTCGAACTCGGGGGCCATCTCGTTCATCGGACCGGCCCCGAGCGCGCCGCCCAGAACTCGTGCAGCCGCAGGTGCGTGTCAGCATGGTGCTCGGCGTGCTCGGCGGCCACAGGCCACCAGTCGCCCTGATCGTCGAGGCGCCAGGCCAACGTGTCATCGGCGAGCCCGATGGCGAGGATCTCCAGCAACAGGGCCCGCAGCTCCGGCTCGGCGATCGGCACCAGCGCCTCGATACGCCGGTCGAGGTTGCGTGGCATCAGGTCGGCGGAACCGATGTAGCAGACCGGCTTGGCGCGCCCCTCGCCGTTGGCGAAGTAGTAGATCCGCGAGTGCTCGAGGTAGCGGCCGATGAGCGAACGGACCCGGATGTTCTCCGACATGCCGGCCAGCCCGGGCCGCAGGCAGCAGATCCCCCGCACGGTCAGGTCGATCTGGACCCCGTCGTTGGACGCGGCATACAGCTCGTCGATCAGGTCGGCGTCGACCAGGCTGTTCATCTTCATCATGATCCGCCCCTCCGTCCCCAGCTCCCGCTCGGCCCGGATGAGGGCGCTGATTGCCGGACGCAGGCCCAGCGGCGCCACCAGCAGCCGACCGTAGGAAGGCTCCGAACCAAACCCGGTGAGGAAGTTGAACAGGCTGATGAGATCGTCGCCCACCTGCTCGTCGGCGGTGAAAAGCCCGAGGTCCTCGTAGACCCGGGCAGTGCGAGAGTTGTAGTTGCCCGTGCCGATGTGGCAGTACCGGCGGAGCCGGCCCTCTTCCTCCCGGATCACCAGGGTCGTCTTGGTGTGGGTCTTCAACCCCACCAGGCCGTACACCACGTGCACCCCGGCTTTTTCCAGCCGCCGGGCCCATTCGATGTTGGCCTGCTCGTCGAAGCGCGCCTTGAGCTCGACGAGGGCTGCCACCTGCTTGCCCAGCTCCGCGGCCCGGATGAGGGCGTTGATGATCGGGGTGTCGCCCGAGGTCCGATACAGCGTGATCTTGATGGCCAGCACCGCCGGATCGACCGCGGCCCGGTTGAGGAAGGTCTCCACCGACGAGCGGAACGAGACGTACGGGTGATGCACCAGCACGTCGCCCCGCCGGAGCGCACCGAAGAGATCGAGACCCTCGGCATCGGCCCCGTTGAGGTGCGGCTCGGGGATCGACGTCAACGGCGCATGGTGCAACTCGGGCCGATCGAGGTTGGCCAGCGGCATCAGTCCGACAAGGCCGATCGGCGCCCGGCAGACGTAGACGTCCTGCGACCCGACCTCGAGCTCGTCGCAGAGCAGCGCCAGGATCTCCTCGCCCATGCCAGGCCCGACCTCGAGGCGAACGGCCTGGTTGAAGCGGCGACGCCGCAGCTCGAGCTCGACGGCGGTCAGCAGGTCTTCCGCTTCCTCCTCGTCGAGGTCGAGGTCGGCGCTACGGGTCACCCGGAACGGCTCGGCGCTGACGATCTCCATGCCCGGGAACAACAGTGCGGCATGCGCGGCGACGACCTGTTCGACCGGGACGGAGCTACCGGTGCCGGGCACGCCCAGGAACCGGGGCAGGGAGCTGGGCACCTTCACCCGGGCGAAGCGCACCGTACCCGATCTGGGATGGCGGGCGGTCACCGCCAGGTTCAACGACAGGTTCGAGATGTAGGGGAACGGGTGGCTCGGGTCGACCGCCAGGGGCGTGAGGATCGGGAATATCCGTTCGTGGAACTCCTTGGAAAGCGACTTGCGCGCCTGCTCGTCGAGCCGTTCCCAGGAGGTCACCGTGACCCCGACCCCTTCGAGCGCCGGCAGCAGCTCCTCGAGGAACAGCTCCTCGTGGATCGCTGACAACTCCTCGACGCGGGAGCGGATCTCGGCCAGTTGCTGGCGTGGGGTGCGTCCGTCCGGCGTGCGGGTCGCCACCCCGGCGGCCACCTGGTCCTTCAGGCCGGCGACCCGGACCTGGAAGAACTCATCGAGGTTGTTCGCGAAGATGGCCACGTAGCGGGCCCGTTCCAGCAGCGGTTGATCCGGATCGATTGCCAGGTGGAGCACCCGGCGGTTGAACTCGAGCCACGACAGTTCGCGGTTGAGGAACCGGCTGGTCGGCGGCCGTCGGCTGGAGGGCGACATGGCGGCATGGTACCGAGTCACTCTGTCGATGGCGCGGCGATCGACCTGGCGGATCGAGGCGCGCCGTCGACGAGCGGTCGGTCAGCCCTAGTCCTCGTCGTAGCCGAGATCCCAGCGCAGGGCGATGGCCTCACGCTCGGCATCGCGCACCACCCGCTCGCGGTTGCGCCGGAACTGCGGGTCGTGCGGCGGGAGCAGCACCAACCGAGCCATGACCCGGGCCCTGAAGTCGTCGATCAACTTCCGATCACCGGACTGTCCGCGGACCTCCCAGTGCGGCGCGACCGGGCCGAGATAGACCACGGTCACGTGGGCGACGGGTGCTTCCATCGACGCGGTATCGGTCATCGTCTTCTCCCGAGCCCAGGGCTCACGGTGGCGGGTCGTCGCGTTTGCGGCCGCAATAGCGTACCCCACGTGTCACGCGATCCGGTCCGACCGGTCGGTTAGACTCGGATCCACGATGTTTTTACCTCGTTCTGCGACGCCGTATCCGATGATGTCCGGCAACGGAACCCGCATCCAGGTTCCCGGGATCATCGAGGGAGATCGGAGGTAGCTGTGGACAACGAATGGATGGCAGACGGCAACTGTGCCGCCCAACCCCCGGGCACGTTCTTCCCGAGCGACGGCGCCGGCGTGGAGGTCGCGAAACGCATCTGCGCCACGTGCGAGGTCAGGGTCCTCTGTCTCGAGTACGCCCTGCACAACCGGATCGATCACGGCGTCTGGGGGGGCACCTCGGAGCGCGAGCGTCGCCGCATCCTGCGCCGTCGCCGCATGGACCGCGAGGGCGTGCCGGTCGACATCGACTGAGTCCGACCGCCGAAGCGGCCGGCTCGGACCCGGGGGTGACACCTGATCACCCCCGATACCGACGGATTACTTCGTGTCCGGGGTCTCGTCGTCGTCGGTCTCGCCGTCGTTGAGGCCCTTCTTGAACTCTTTCTGAGCCTGCCCGACCGAACGAGCAAGCTTGGGGAGTTGTGATCCGCCGAAGAGCAGCAGTGCGATCACCGCGATGATGATCCACTCCTGGCCCTGGAGAAATGCAAGCATCCCTGGATGGTACCGGCTCCCGGGCGGCGGAGTCCTGTCGAGCGGCACAGGCCGCCCGCGACTCAGGCGGTCGCGGTCGAGCGGATGACCACCACGTTGGCGTTGGCCATGGCCCGAGCGCGCCGAATCCGTCGACGCTCGCGTTCCGACAAGCCACCCCAGATGCCGAACTTCTCGCCGTTGGTGATGGCGTAATCGAGGCAGTCGGCCCGCACCACGCAGGCTCTGCAGACTTCTTTCGCCTCACGCGTGGAGGCACCTCGCTCTGGGAAGAACAGGTCAGGATCGACGCCGAGGCAGTTCGCAAATCGCTGCCAGGTCAACTCTTCGGTTTCGGTCTCGGATGTAGCGCTTCGCATGTGATCCTCCCGTCGTTCGGGTTTCGGGCCAACCCCATGCCGTCCATCCCCGTGCCTTCGTGCGAGGGGATCCACCTGTTCGCACGTCGCTGTAATTACAGTCGTGTGATCTTCCCTCACCAGGACTGCGAAGATCAAGCGCGCCGACCTGGTCGACACCTCGAGATGCGCAGACCAAGCGAGCGACGTCACGCAACACGGAGCCGGCGTCCCCGGCAACGTTGCGAACCGGAGGCGCTCCGGCGGCGCAGTTGGCGACGAAGCCGACCGCCGGGACACGTGACCCGAAACCGGTGCAGGCATGCCGGACCCGCGATGGAAGCAACACCGGCGACCTCGAAGTCACCGACGGCTTTCGCCTCCCCGCCCGCTGGGTAGCTCAACCGTAGGCCCGATCCACCGCCGAACGCCATACAGATAGGCTGATTTTCTCGTGCCCTAACCGGCCGAACACCGCTCGCAGACCCGCGTTGCGGTCATTCCTCCCGCGAGACCGGATCGATCAGCCCTGCCAGCCCACTGGACGGCGCCGACTCTGCCAGCCATTCCAACTGGTCCGTCTGGTCCCTCCGGGGCTCGCCCGCCGGTGGCGGCCATCCTGCGGATGGACGGAACCCCGGACCCCAGACAACGGCATCGAGACGGCGACGGATCGACGTCAGATAGATGATCGCCACGACCAGGCCGACCGGCTGGCAGACCGCCAGCCCCACCGACGCCAGCACGATCCACTGCGTCCGGTCGACCCCGGCCAGCGCGAACTGTTGATCGGGCCGGCGCGCGGCATCGATCAACGTCCAGATCGACAGGCCTACCGCAGCCACCGCAGCGAGCGACACAGCGACGAGGAAGGTCAGCCACAACACCAACAGACCGACCCCGAACACCGAGCCGCTGTCGGCGACCATCACCGGCAAGGCGGGCGCCCTAGGCGCTGCGTCGGCTGCGTCCGCCGAGCAGCTTCTTCTTCTGCTCCAGGAAATCGACCAGCACGTAGTCCCCGAGCGTGTCGGGGGTGGTGAAGAACGCCCGCCCCCGGTTCATCTCGGCCACCTTCTCGATGAACGCCTTGAGGTAGCTCGTGGCGTCCAGCATGAAGGTGTTGATGACGATGCCGTCCTTGGTGCAGCGGGCCACCTCACGCAGCGTGCGTTGGATGGTCTCCGGCTCGGGCGGGTACGCGAAGTACGGGGTGCCGTCGTCCTCGATGTGGGCGGTCGGTTCGCCGTCGGTGATCATGATGATCTGCTTGGTGCCGGTCTGGCGGGAGAGCATTTGGCGCGAGATGGCGAGACCGTGCTGCATGTTCGTGCCGTACACGTAGTCCCAGCTCACCTCGGGCAGCTCATGGGCCTTGAACTCCCGGGCCACCGACGAGAACCCGACAAGACCCATGTAGTCCCGGGGGTACTGCGAGGAGATCAGGCTGTGCAGCGCCATGGCGACCTTCTTGGCCGGCAGAAAGTTGTCGCGCATCGGCATCGACAGCGACAGGTCGAGCATCAGCACCGTCGACTGGCGGACCATGGTCTCGGTCCGTTCGACCTCGAAGTCGTCCGGCGTGAGACGCACCGGGGAACCCACCCCCTGGCGCCGCACGGCATTACGCATGGTCTGCTGGATGTCAAGGTTGAACGGGTCGCCGAACTCGTAGGGCTTGGTCGAGTACTCGCGCTCGTGACCGAAACCGCTCTTGGCGATGGCGTGCCGGCCGACCTGGTCCATGCGCAGATTCTTGAACAGGTCCGTCAGTGCGTTCTGGCCGATGCGGCGGATACCACGTGGGGTGAGCTCGAGCTTGCCCTCGCGGTTCTCGATCAGCCCGGCCTCCTCGAGCATCTTGGCGATGCGGGCCATGTTCTGCAGGCTCTGGGCCGCCTCGTCACCGAGCAGCTCCCGGGCCCGCTCGATGTCGACCTCGGCGAGCGCCCCCGGGTTGGAGGCACCGCGTAGCAGGTTCTCGAGCTGGTCGAGGTCGCCAAGCTGCTCCATGAGCTCGGCGGCCTGACCGAAGTTGAGCGGATCCTGGCCGGTGAAGTTGTAGCTCTTCTCCCAGCCGGCGTCGGGGAAGGCCTGCTGCAGGTTCTGGGCGAGCTGATCCATCTGCCAACGCAGGTCCATGTCCTCGAGCAGCTGCTGGGACAGGCCCTGCAGCTGGGCCCGCTGCTCGGGGGTCATCGAGTTCAACATCGCCTGCATGGCGGCCATGCGCTCGGCCATCGTCTCGAGCAACTCGTCGAGGTTCTGCGGATTCTCCGGGAAGAAATCCCCGAAGCGCTGCATGAAGTTCTCGAAATCCTGCTGGGTGGCCTCACCCCGGTTGCGCTTGTCGAGCAGGTTGTTCAGCTCGGACATCATGTCCTTGGTGCGAGCCATGTCCTCGGGGGTGATGTTCTCCATCGCCCCCGCCATCTGGTTGACCTGGCTCTGCATGATCTGCTGGCGCAGCTGGTCGATGAGCTCCTCGAAGCGCTGCTGGGCCTCCTGGGAGACGAAGTCGTACTCCTGCAGTTCCTTCACCTGGCCGGCGAGGTCGGGTGACAGCATGTCGAGCTGGAAGTTCCGCTCCGCCATGGACTGCTGGGTGAGTTCTTGCTGACGCTGGTCAGCGGACCGAGCGGCCTCGTCGAGCCGGTCCTCGATGGCCTCGCGCTCCATTTCGACCACCTCGCGCAGATCCTGGGCGATGTCGTCGTACACCCCGCCGAGGTCGTAGCGCTCCAGTTCGTTCTTGCGACGCCGGCGCAGGTTCTCGAGCATCTCCCGGATGCCCTGCATGTGGTCGCCGTCGGGGGTGCGGAACCCCTGGTGCATCATCTTGCGCAGCGCGGCGTTGAGATCACCGTGATAGAGCAGATCATCGGTGAGTTCGGCCAGGATTTCATCGGCTCCGAGCTCGAACCCGACCTGTGTGCCGTCCCAACGGGAGTAGCGATAGCGAGAACCCGACATGGACGCAGGCTATCGGTCCCGAGCGTTCGATGTCGGCCCGGTGCGCCTGCTGCAGCCCGATCATGGCGCATCGGTAGCGTTGGGTATCCATGACCGGTTTGGGCAGTGCCGTCGATCGCAACGACGACGATCGGGCACGGCGCGAGGACCTGCGCCGCATGAAGGCCGGGGCCACCGGCCTGCTCCTGGCGGTTGCCGTGGTGTTCGTCGTGGCCACCCTGGCCGAGCGTCGCAACGACGCCTGGGGGTACCTGCGGGCCGCAGCCGAGGGCTCCCTCGTCGGCGGCCTGGCCGACTGGTTCGCGGTCACGGCGCTGTTCCGCCGGCCGCTCGGACTGCCCATCCCGCACACGGCCCTCATCCCGACCCGCAAGGATGCGCTCGGCCGGTCACTGGGCACCTTCGTCGAGGACAACTTCCTCGCCGGAGACGCGGTGCTCGAGCGGCTACGTGCCATGCAGCCGAGCCGCCGAGCCGCCGCCTGGATGGTGGCACCGGGCAACGCCGAGGTGATCAGCCGCCATGCCGCTGCGGCGTTGGCCGGCGCCACCGACGTGCTGCGCGACGACGAGGTCACCGGCGCGCTCGAGCAAGCCGTCGTCGAGCGGGTCCGGCGAATCGGCCTCGCCCCGCTGGCCGGCCGGGCCCTGGCGGTGGCCACCGCCGAGGACCGCCACCGAACCCTCGTCGATGCCGCGCTCGCCGGAGCCATACGCTTCCTCGACAGGCAGAAACCCCACCTACGCAGTCGCTTCGATCGCGAGTCGCCGTGGTGGGTGCCCGAGCCGCTCGACGACCGGATCTTCTCGAAGTTGTATACCGGGCTGCGCGGGTTCCTCGTCGAGGTGGCACGGACCGAGGACCATGCACTGCGACGCCACCTCGACGACCGACTGGCCGAGTTCATCGTGCGGCTGGAGACCGACCCGGCGCTGGCCACCCAGGCCGACCGCTGGCGGGACGAGCTCCTGAGCCACCCTGCGGTTCGGGCGTGGATCGGATCGTTGTGGGGCGAGTTCAAGACTGCACTGGTGGAGCAGAGCACGGATGCCTCCTCCGAGCTGCGGCAGCGCCTCGAACGGGCTGCGGCCGAGGCCGGTCGCAAGCTGTCGGTCGACACGGCACTGCAGCACAAGATCGACCGGTGGCTCGAGGGCGTGACCCGCTACGTGATCCAGGCCGAGGGCCACCAGGTAGGCGAACTCATCGCCACGACGGTGCAACGATGGGACCCCGACGAGGCGACGGACCGCATCGAGATCCACGTCGGCCGGGACCTGCAGTTCATTCGGATCAACGGCACCGTCGTGGGCGGGTTGGCAGGCCTGACGATCCATGCGGTCGGCCGGCTGCTGTGAACCCCGCCCGGACAGCATCGGGCGCACTACTACGGTCACAGCGTGACCCTGCCCGCATCGCTGACTTGGGGTGGCGCCTTTCCCGCCGTGCAATCGGAGGGCGCGGCCCTCGCCTCGGACTGGTTCGACTGGGAACGACGCGGTGAGGCACCGCCGTCCTTCGACGGCAACGGTTTCGCCATCGATCACGCCGACGATTTCCGTCTGCTGCGCGGGCTCGGTGCCGACGGGGTTCGGCTGACGCTCGACTGGTCACGTCTCGAGCCCGCGTCGGGAAAGCCCGACGCCGCAGCGTTCGACCGCTATCTCGAGGTCCTCACCGCCGCCCGGGCCGCCGGCCTGCAGACGTGGGTGGTCCTCGCCGACGGCCCGCTGCCAGGCTGGTTCTCCATCGACGAACGAGGGTGGCGAGAACGCTCGTCCCGCTCGTACCTCTGGCCCCGCCACGTCGAACGGGTGGCGGACACCCTCGGCGACCTCGTCGATGCCTGGATCCCGATCCTGCGCCCGATCTCCTTCGCCCGTGGTGCCTTCGTCACCGCCGCGGCTCCCCCGGGCACCCGCAGCATCCAGAAGTTCGTGGAAACCGTACAGGGCGCCTACCTCGCCTCCTTCGCCGCCTGGCGGGTGTTGCGGGGCGCCCAGCCGGTCGCGCTCGGCGTAGAGGTGGCGACGGCCCGGGTGGGTGAGGAAGGCGGCGAGAGACCGGCCCGGCTCTACGACACGGTGCAATGGGCATGGGTCGAGGGCATCCGCGATGGTGTGCTGCGGCTGCCCCGTCTCCCCCAGCAACGCGTCGACGAGATGCGCCAAGCCTTCGACGCCGTTGCCGTCACCTTCGAGGGCACCTATGCGGTCGGCGCGGATGGTCGCGTCGCCCGGGCGCGTCAGAACGAGGAGCTGATCGCCCTGGCCCACCGCTTCGCCGAACGGTGCCCCGACCGGCCCCTGTGGCTCGCCGGCCATGGGGTCTCGGTCGGCGACACGAAGGCCGACGCCGAAGCAGCCGAGCAGGCCTGCGCCGACGTCGACGCCGTGCGCCGCGACGGCATCGCCCTCGATCGTTGGATCTGGGAGCCGGCCATCGACGGGTACGAAGGCGACGCCGGGTTCGACGCCCGGCTCGGCCTGTTCGATCGCGACCGCCACCCGAAGACCGCGGCCGAGGTCGTGCAGCGATGGAGCGAAGCTCGAACCGCGGCAGCAGCGGCAACAGCGGTCGCCCCCACCGAAGAGGACCACGGGACGGGTTCCACCGGTCCCGACCGGCCCGCCTGAACAGGTACGAAGCTCGCTGCCCCGGCCGGCGAGCCGGGGCAGCGGCAATCAGCTACGCGCCCGGTAGGAGGCCCGACCGCCCACGGCATCTTTGTTGAGCCGCTTCGACAGGTGCAGACCTTCGAGGAGGAACTCCACCGCCGAGGCCACCATCGCCGGCGACTCGTCGCCGTCGGTGAGGGCCAGGACCGGTTCCCGCAGCGACGGCTGGTCGCCGAGCAGGCGGACGTAGTCGGCAGAGGACACGTCCTCCCCGGCGCTGACCACGAACCCGCCCTCGAAGGCGTCGAGCACGGTCCGGAAGGATTCCGGCCCGACCCGGTTCTTGAACACCGTCAGACCCGCCGACTTCACCAGGCCCTCGACGATCTGGCTTTCGCGGCCATCCTCGAGGGTCTCGATCTCCACCTTGCCCATCGTGGATGCGGTAAGGGCACCGAGGTCCGACACCCGAGGCACGATCTCGTGCTCGCCGTGCAGGATCGCCCGGCGGGCGGCATTGGCAACCATGGTCTCCTGGTTGGACACCGAGAGACGCACCGACACGCCCGAACGCTGGTTGATGTTGCCGCTGGCCCGGGCCAGATGCGACAACGTCGCCACGATCTCGCTCATGAAGACCGGAACGCGGACCGTCGCGCCCTCCTCCGCGAAGACCGTCGCCTCCTGGTCGACGATGTCCATCTCGATCTCGACCGTGGGTGGGTAGTGGGTGCGGATCTGGGACCCGAAACGGTCCTTCAGCGGGGTGATGATCCGGCCACGGTTGGTGTAGTCCTCGGGGTTGGCCGAAGCGACCAGGATGAGGTCGAGGGGCAGGCGGATCTTGTAGCCGCGCACCTGGACGTCACGCTCCTCGAGCACGTTGAGCAGACCGACCTGGATCCGCTCGGCGAGATCGGGCAACTCGTTGATGGCGAAGATGCCGCGGTTGGTACGGGGAACCAGGCCGTAGTGGATCGTGAGCTCGTCGGACAGGTAGCGGCCCTCAGCCACCTTGATGGGGTCGACCTCGCCGATCAGGTCGGCCACCGACGTGTCCGGCGTCGCCAGCTTCTCGCCGAAACGGGCGTCGCGGTGGACCCAGTCGATGCGGGTGTCGTCGCCGTGCTCGAGCACGAGGTCGCGTGCGTAGCGGGAGATCGGGTTGTACGGATCGTCGTTGATCTCCGAGCCGGCCACGATCGGCATCCACTCGTCGAGCAGGTTCACCATCGAGCGGATGAGCCGAGTCTTGGCCTGGCCCCGCTCGCCGAGGAAGACGATGTCGTGGCCGGCCAGGATGGCGTTCTCCAGCTTCGGGATGACCGTCTCCTCGTAGCCCATGATGCGGGGGAAGAGCGGCTCACCCGCCCGCATCATGGCAATCGCGTTGCGACGGATCTCGTCCTTGACCGACCGGGATATCCACCCGGAGGCCCGGAGTTGACCGAGGGTTGCGGGCTGGGGGTGCGCAGGGCTCGCCATGGGCCCAAACCTAACCGAGCCCGCCGGTCAATGAAGACCGTCTTGCCTCAGGGCGGGATCCCGCCGGTCGGCGCGGTGACAGGGGCGTGCACCGGTGCGGGCCGCGTCGATCTGCGCCTGCTCGTCGGGCTTCCGCTGTTCGATGAGGAACTCCGAGGCGAAGACCACGCCACCGAAGAACCCGCCGGTGACCAGCGACGAGAAGGCCCCGGGCCGAACCGTTAGGCCGGCCCGGCGTCGGTGTCCACGATCGGACTGAACAAGACGACGAACGCACCCATGGCAAACAGCATGCCCACCGAGACCTCGCGCACGACGGCCCGGTCGGCCGGTTCGAGGTCCTGGTCGGCCGGCTCTGCCTGTTGGCGCTGCTCTGCTCTCACCGGTGGAATTGTCCGGGTTCCGACAGGACGTTCGACCCCGTGACGCCGGTCGCGTTCAGCGTCCGCTGCGCGCCCTCAGCCGACGCATACCCTTGACCCAACGGTCCGGGTCGGTGGCTTTACGGACGACGTAGTCACCCACCTCGGGGTGGGGCAGGACGAAGAACCGCTCCTCCTCGATGGCCGCCAGCACGACGTCGGCCACCTCGTCGGGCTCGCGGATCCCATCGGTTCCCCCGTCGCCGAGCTGCCGGGGGGCCATCGCCGTGTTCACCCCTTGCGGACAGAGCACTGACACCCGGATCCCGTCGTCGCCATGGGTGATCGCCTCGTACTCCGCCAGCTTGATGCACGCCGCTTTTGTGACGCTGTAGGGCGCCGAGCCGACGGCCAACAGCAGACCGGCCGCCGACGCGGTGTGCATCAGGTACCCCTCGCCCCGGGCGATCATCGACGGCAGGACCGCCCGGCCGGCATAGACATGGGACATCACGTGCAGTTCCCACTGGCGCTGCCACGCGTCGTTCGACGCATCGAGGCCACCCTCGGCCCCGGCCCCGGCGTTCGAGCAGAACAGGTCGACGGGGCCGAACCGCCTCATGGTGTCCTCCACCAGCGCCACCACCGCCGCCTCGTCGGTCACGTCGAGCGCAACGCCGAGGCCCCGCTCGCCGATGCCGAGCCCAGTGGCGGCAGCGGCGGCCGCGTCCCCGTCGCGGTCGGCGAGCACCACAGCCCGCGCCCCGGCCCGGACGAAGCGGCGTCCCATGGCAGCACCGATGCCGCCGCCCCCGCCGGTGATGATGACAACACGATCAGTCAGCTCCATGGGACGAGAACCTAGACGCCGATCCGACCGACCCCCTCCGGGTGCGCCCCCGACGCCCAATCCGATGGGTTCGCCGGATCACGAGCGCAAGAACTACGGTCATAACCGCAACAACCGGCCTTTGGCCGACTTTCCCCGGGAGGATTCGGGTGGCTACGACGACACCGGCACGGGGCTCGAACACGAGCGCTCGCGGACTGGTCCGTCCGACCTTCAAGCAGCCTCGCAAGCGGCTGCCCTATCCCATCGGTCTCTACCAGACCGCGGTGGGAAGGAAGTGGGTCATGGGCGTGACCGGCATCATGATGATGGGCTTCGTGCTCGTGCACATGATCGGCAACCTGCACATGTACCAGGGGCCGGCGGGGTACAACGAGTACGCCGAGGCCCTCCGAACCCTCGGCGGCCATCTGATCCCCCGCGAAGGTGTGCTGTGGGCGCTGCGGCTGGGCCTGCTCAGCGCCGTCGTGCTGCACATCCACTCGGCGGCCACGCTGACCATCATGAACCGCAAGTCGCGGCCGCAGGGCTACCAGTCGCCCCGTGACTACTCGGCGGCGAACTTCGCCTCCCGGACGATGCGGGCAACGGGCATCATCGTCCTGCTCTTCATCATCTTCCACCTCCTGGATCTGACCTGGGGCGTGTTCCTCGGCGACGACTACATCAAGGGCGACGTGTACAACAACGTGAACCGGAGCCTGTCGAGCGCCCCGGTCGCCATCGTCTACATGTTGGCGAACGTCGCTCTGGCGGTGCACCTTTTCCACGGGGCCTGGAGCATGTTCCAGAGCCTCGGCTGGAACAGCCCGCAGTTCAACCAGGCCCGTCGGGTGTTCGCAACAGCGTTCGCCGGTCTGATCCTGGTGGGCAACCTCAGCTTCCCGATCATGAATCTGGCCGGCGTCGTCAGCCAGGACACCCGAACCACTCCATGCGTCGCCGAGGGCGGCGAGGAAACAAACATCTGCCTGGGGGTCAACGAATGAGTGATATCGGCTACCTCGACGGCAAGGTCCCCACCGGCCCGATCGACGAGAAGTGGACCAGCCACAAGTTCAACATGAAGCTGGTCAACCCGGCGAACAAGCGCCGCTACGACATCATCGTCGTCGGTACCGGCCTGGCGGGCGCCTCAGCCGCCGCCTCGCTCGGTGAGCTGGGGTACAACGTGAAGGTCTTCACGTTCCACGACTCACCCCGGCGGGCCCACTCGATCGCCGCCCAGGGCGGCATCAATGCCGCCAAGAACTACAAGAACGACGGCGATTCCGTGTACCGGCTGTTCTACGACACCGTCAAGGGTGGCGACTTCCGGGCCCGTGAGGGCAACGTGTACCGCCTCGCCGAGGTCTCGGTCGACATCATCGACCAGTGCGCCGGCCAGGGCGTTCCTTTCGCCCGGGAGTACTCCGGTCTGCTCGACAACCGCTCCTTCGGTGGGGCCCAGGTCTCCCGGACCTTCTACGCCCGGGGTCAGACCGGCCAGCAGCTCCTGCTGGGCGCCTACCAGGCGTTGGCCCGTCAGATCCGCGCCGGGTCCTGCACCCTGTACAACCGGACCGAGATGCTCGACCTGGTGGTCAAGGACGGCACCGCCCGCGGCATCGTGGTGCGCGACCTCTTGACCGGCGAGGTGACCTCGCACTCCGCACACGCCGTGGTCCTCGCCACCGGCGGCTACGGAAACGTGTTCTACCTCTCCACCAACGCCAAGGGGTCCAACACCACGGCGACCTGGAGGGCCCACAAGCGCGGCGCCCTCTACGCCAACCCCTGCTACACGCAGATTCACCCGACCTGTATCCCCGCCAGCGACGACTTCCAGTCGAAGCTGACCCTGATGTCGGAGTCGCTGCGCAACGACGGCCGGATCTGGGTGCCGAAGAACCCCGCCGACACCCGGTCGCCCGACCAGATTCCCGAGGCAGACCGCGACTACTACCTCGAGCGGCGCTACCCGGCCTTCGGCAACCTCGTCCCCCGTGACGTGGCCTCCCGCAACGCCAAGACCCAGATAGACGAGGGGCGAGGCGTCGGCCCGATGAAGAACGGCGTGTACCTGGACTTCGGTGACGCCATCAATCGTGTCGGCCCGCAGGTCATCAAGGAGCGCTACGACAACCTCTTCGAGATGTACGAGCGCATCACCGACGAGGACCCCTACAAGGTCCCGATGCGCATCTACCCCGCCGTGCATTACACGATGGGCGGCTTGTGGGTCGACTACAACCTGATGTCGAACATCCCCGGACTGTACGTGCTCGGTGAGGCCAACTTCTCCGACCACGGCGCCAACCGGCTCGGCGCTTCGGCGCTCATGCAGGGCTTGGCCGACGGCTACTTCGTGCTGCCTTACACGATCGGCGATTACCTCGCCGGCATGCTGGGCGAGAAGCCGCTCGACACCTCGGACCCGGCCTTCAAGCAGTCCGAGGCCGAGATCAGCGACCAGGTCAAGCGCCTGCTGTCCTCGCGAGGCAAGCAGACCGTCGACCAGCTCTACCGCAAGATGGGGGTCGACGTCGTGTGGGCCAAGTGCGGCATGGCCCGCAACGCGGCAGGCCTCGAGCAGGCCATCTCCGACATCCGGGCCATCCGTGACGAGTTCTGGTCGGACATCAACATCACCGACCAGTCCCAGACGATGAACCAGTCTCTGGAGAAGGCCATGCGGGTGTCGGACTTCATCGACCTCGCCGAGCTGATGTGCAAGGACGCGCTGCACCGCGAGGAATCGTGCGGCGGCCACTTCCGTGAGGAGTATCAGACGCCCGACGGCGAGGCACTGCGCAACGACGACCAGTTCGCCTACGTCGGCGCCTGGCAGTGGACTGGAGAAAGTGGCCAGCAGAAGCTCCACAAGGAGGAGCTGGCCTTCGAGAACGTCAAGCTGGCACAACGGAGTTACAAGTGAGCGGCTCAGGACACGGCACAACCATGCGCATCACCCTCAAGGTCTGGCGCCAAGACGGCCCGACCAGCCCCGGGGCCTTCGAGACCTACGACGTGCCCGGCGTGTCGCCGGACATGTCCTTCCTCGAGATGCTCGACGTGGTCAACGACCGCCTCACGCTCGACGGCAAGCGACCGATCGTGTTCGAGCACGACTGCCGTGAAGGCATCTGCGGTAGCTGCGGCATGATGATCAACGGCGTTCCGCACGGCCCCGAGAAGGGCACGGCGACCTGCCAGCTGCACATGCGCAAGTTCCACGACGGCGACCAGATCGTGGTCGAGCCGTGGCGGGCCGCAGCGTTCCCGGTCATTCGTGACGTGGCCGTCGACCGCTCGGCGTTCGACCGCATCATCGAGGCGGGCGGCTACATCTCCACCCCTACCGGGGCGGCGCCCGACGCCAACCTGACCCTCATCCCCAAGCCGGTGGCGGACGCCGCCATGGACGCCGCGGCCTGCATCGGCTGTGGTGCCTGCGTGGCGGCCTGCCCGAACTCGGCGGCGCAGCTGTTCACCTCGGCCAAGCTCGCCCACCTCAACCTGCTGCCCCAGGGCCAGGCGGAGCGCTGGGCTCGCACCGAGGCGATGGTCGAGACGATGGAGGAGTTCTTCGGCTCCTGCACGAACCACGGGGAATGCCGCGAGGCCTGCCCCAAGGAGATCTCGATCGACTTCATCGCCATGATGAACCGGGACTACGTGAAGTCGAAGCGCAAGAACCGCAAGCTGCTCTCGCAGATCCGCTGACACACGGTCAGGACCCCCGACCACCGAAGCCAACCCGGGCCGGTGCCACCGTTGGTGGCACCGGCCCGGACGCGTCCGGGCCGACCCCGGCCGCCCCGGAGCAGCCGCCTGCGAGCGGCCGGTAGCCGGCCCGACGGTGGTGGGGTCTGCAGGGCCTGAGCCGATAGCGTGCGCCGGTGGCTCGTCCAGCCCGGCGTCCCTCTCGAGCAGTCACTGCGGCCCCGAACCGTCGCGGGCCCGCCGCAGGGTCGCGCCACAGACTCGGGTGGTGGCCCATCCGAAGGGGTGGCCGACGCGGGTTCGATAGGGCGCTGCCCGCCGGCGACCTTCGTCAGAGCCTCGTTGCGCTGCTGCTGAACTCCACCACCAGCTTCGTGGCAGGTGCCACGCTCGCCTCCATCACCGGCACCCTGCAGGCCCTGCCGGGCCTGCTGGTGCTGGCGCCGGCGGCGATCGGCCTGCGGGGCAACGTCTTCTCGGCCCTCGGCAACCGGCTGTCGACCGCCGTGCACCTCGGCACGTTCTCGTTCTCGTTGCGTCGTGACAGCGTGTTCGCCCAGAACGTCGCCGCCTCGATGGCACTCACCCTGCAGCTGTCACTGCTGATGGCCCTGGGCGCCGGGGCCCTGGTACTGGGTCTCGACATCTCGGACTCGCCGGCGGTGATCTGGAAACTGGCGCTGGTGTCCATCCTGGGCGGGACGCTGGCCTCGCTGGTGGTGCTGGGGGCAACCGTGGGCCTGACCCTGGCGGCGGTGCGCTACGGGTGGGACCTGGACAACCTCGTGGCCCCGACGGTGTCCACGCTGGGCGACGTCCTCACCATCCCGGCCCTGTGGCTCGCTGCGCAGCTCGTCGACATCCGCGTGGTCAGCCCGGTGCTCTCGGCCGTGCTCATCGCCGGCACGATCGTCGTCGGCATCCTGACGTGGCGGACCCGGCTGGATGCGCTGCGCCGGATCGTCCGGGAGTCGGCCCCGGTCCTGGTGCTGGCCGCCGGCCTGTCCAGCCTGGCCGGGGTGGTCCTTGAGAAGCGGCTGGAGATCTTCCAGCAGCACGAGGCGCTCCTGGTGCTGCAACCCGCCTTCGTGAGCTCTGCGGGCGCCCTGGGCGGTATCATGGCCGCCCGATTGGCGACCGCCTTCCAGGTCGGCACGCTCGACCCCGACCCGGTGCCCGGCCGAGGTTCCCGCCAACTCGCCCTGCTGGTCCTGGTGCTCGCCGCTCCGGTCGCGGTGTACAACGCCGTCGGCAGCGAGCTGACCGCCGCCCTCATGGGGCGAAGCGGGCCCGGGCTGGTCCCGCTGATCACCGTGTCGTTGATCGCCGGGGCCTTCGTGACCCTGTTCGTGGTGGCGGTCGCCTATTACTCGACTGTCGTGGCAACCCGCGCCGGGCTCGATCCCGACAACTACGGGACGCCCGTGGTGACTTCCTCGGTGGACTTCGTCGGGGCGATGACCCTGATCATCGTCGTGCTCATCCTCGGTATCGCCTGACCGGTCGGGCTACACGGGCCACCAGGTCTCGGTGAAGCCCGCCAGGCCGCCCGGACCGACGAACGGACCCTTGTCCAGGCGACCGGCCGGGGTGACCGAACGAGACCAACCCATCGCCGCGTCGCCTGGCCGCTGCGTCGCATCGGCCGCGCTCCAGCTGACGGCACCGGGCCCCATCCCGTGGCGGCGCCGCGTCGCCGAGGCCATGGCGTCGATGCCCACGTGGCTACGCCAGCCGAACCCGTCGAGCTCGTAGGTGTCGACCCCGAGCAGCACCTCGCCGCACACCGTGGCCGGCTGCTCGTAGCCGTCGTCGACCGGCGACCGCACCTCCGGGTCACACTCCCAGTCCAGGTCGTAGCCCAGGGGCACCCGTTCCCCCCGCTGGTCGGCGGGGTCGTCCAACGCCAGGGCGAACGCTTCGAGCCCTACCGACCAATGGCCGAAGGGATCCTCGAGGTTGTGGTCGGCCCACAGGCCGTTGCCCCGCAACTCCAGCGTGCGTTTGAGGGGGAACTCGTCGCACAGGGAAACCACCGGCTCCCCCTGGCGGTACACCGCCGTGGCGTACCAGGCCACACCGGACGCCGGCCAGCGCCACAGCGCGAGGTGCCCACCGAAGGTGGCCTGCGGCGACCAGAACTCGAAGGTGTAGAGGTCCGGGGAGGCACGCGGTCGCTCGTCGACAGGTTCGAACACCTCGCTAGCGTGTCCGCTGATGGTCGCCTTTGCCAGCCCGGAATGGATCGCCGCCCTCGACACGATCCTGCAGGGCGTCGCCGCCGATGGGCCCGCGCTACGGGTCCGCTACCGCTTCCTGTCCGAGGACGGCGCCGATCGTCACCACGGGTACGATCTGGTGTTCGGCCACGGGGTCCGGGCCGAGCCTGCGTCGCACGAGGTGGACACCCGGCCCGGCGGGGACGGGCAAACACCCGTGGTCACCGTCGTCCAGCCCGCCTCGGTGGCCCGCGAGGTGGCCGCCGGCCGGGTCGCGGCGCAGCAGACCCTGCTCGACGGCACGATCGAGGTGTCCGGGCCCGTCACCGCCCTGTTGGCCTGGGTCGACACCCTGCAGGCCATCGACGCGCAGCTCGGCCAGCTTCGGGCACAGACCGAATGGTCCTGAACCGCGACCATCCCGGTTCCGAACGGCAGTGATCGCGATCCTGAGCCGCGGTCATCGCCCCTGACGCGCCGATGGCGGCAGGCCGGGCCTGCCGCCATCGCTGACGTCGTCGAACGGGGACGGGATGGGCCCGTCGTTGGGGCTCAGATCAGCCCGAGCTCCTTGACCGCGTCGCGCTCCTCGATCAGCTCGCCCACCGAGTCGTCGATCTTGCCTCGGGAGAAGGCGTCGATGTCCAGGCCCTGCACGACCGAGTACTGCCCGTCGGCGCAGGTGCACGGGAACGAGGAGATCAGGCCCTCGGCCACGCCGTAGGAGCCGTCCGACGCTATGGCCATCGACACCCAGTCGCCGGAGGCGGTGCCCGTGGCCCAGGTGCGCATGTGGTCGATCGCCGCGTTGGCCGCCGACGCCGCCGAAGACAGGCCGCGGGCGTCGATGATGGCGGCGCCGCGCTTGGCCACCGTGGGGATGAAGTCGTTCTCCAGCCAGCTCTGGTCGTTGACCAGTGCGGCGGCGTTCTGGCCGTCGACCTCGGCGTGGAACAGGTCGGGGTACTGGCTCGCCGAGTGGTTGCCCCAGATTGTCATCTTGCTGACCGAGCTCACCGGACGACCGGTCTTCGCGGCCAGCTGCGCCACGGCACGGTTGTGGTCGAGGCGGGTCATGGCGGTGAACTGGCCCGGGTTGAGCGCCGGGGCGTTGTTCATCGCGATCAGCGCGTTGGTGTTGGCCGGGTTGCCGACCACCAGCACCCGCACCGCGCGCGACGCCGAGTCGGACAGGGCCTTGCCCTGGACGGTGAAAATGGCGCCGTTGGCCGACAGCAGGTCGGCCCGCTCCATACCGGCCTTGCGGGGCATGGCGCCCACGAGCAGGGCGTAATCGGCGTCGCCGAACGCCACGTTGGCGTTATCGGTGGGAACCATCCCTGCCAGGAGCGGGAACGCACAGTCCTCGAGCTCCATGCACACCCCCTTGAGCGCCCCCAGAGCCGGAGTGATCTCGAGCATCTGCAGGATCACCGGCTGGTCTGGGCCCAACATCTGGCCGCTGGCGATTCGGAACAAGAGGCTGTAGCCGATCTGGCCGGCAGCCCCGGTGACGGCAACGCGCACGGGTGACTTCATCGCCGCAAGCTAGCGGTTCGCGAACGTCCCACACACCTTCACCGGGGGGAAAATCGGTACCCGTCCATCCTGCACGCCGCGACCGACCGACGTGCCAGACTGCGTGACCGTGACCGACAACGTCTCGCTCCCCACCGGTTTCAGCGCCCACGTGGCCAACATCGGCATCAAGGACGCGACCACCGACTTTCTGGTGGTCGCCTCCGCGTCGACCGCGAACGCCGCAGCCGTGTTCACCCGCTCCCGTTTCGCCGGACCGTCGGTGTTGCTGTCGCGCACCCATGTCGCGGACCACCGGCTGCGCGCCGCGTTGGTGGTCTCCAAGAACGCCAACGTGGCCACCGGCCCGCAGGGCGCGGCCAACGCAGCCGAGCTCGCCGCCGGCGTCGGCCGGGCACTCCGCTGTGACCCGCAGGACGTGCTGGTGACCTCTACCGGGGTGATCGGACGCCAATACCCGATGGAGCGGATCCGCACCCACCTCGGGACCCTCGCCGGCGGCCCCTACCCCGTCACCGACGCCCTGACCGCGGCGACCGCCATGATGACCACCGACACCGTGCCGAAATTCGCCGAGGCCACGGTCGGACAGGCCCGGATCGTCGGGCTGGCCAAGGGTGTGGGCATGATCGAACCGGACATGGCGACAATGATCTCGCTCATCTTCACCGATGCCGAGGTCCCCGCCGACGAGCTCGACGCCCGGTTCCGGGTGGCGGTCGAGCGCAGCTTCAACAGCCTCAGCGTCGATACCGACACCTCCACCTCGGACACCGCCGCCATCCTGGCGAACGGGCTCGCCGGCCCCGTCGACCTCGACGAGTTCTCGGCCGCACTCGAGTCGGTCTGCCGTTCACTGACCCGGCAGCTCGCACGCGACGGCGAAGGGGCCACCAAGCTGCTGGTGGTGAACGTCACCGGCGCCCGGGACGACGCCCAGGCCAAAGTGGTGGCCAAGGCAATCGTGAACTCGCCGTTGGTCAAGACCGCCATCCACGGTGCCGACCCCAACTGGGGACGGGTCGCCGCGGCGATCGGCAAGTGCGCTGACGAGACCGACATCGACCAGGAGCGGGTGGTCATCCGTTTCGGCGATCAGCAGGTCTACCCCGGCGACGTGGACGAGGCCGGCCTGGCCCGCCTGGCCGAGACGATGCGGGCCGAGGAGGTCCTCGTCACCGCCGAGCTCGGTATCGCCACCGGCTCCTGGACGGTGTACGGCTGCGACCTGTCCGACCAGTACATCCGGATCAACGCCGACTACACGACCTGAACCCCGGGCACGCCGAAACCGCGGGCACGCCGAACCGGGGGCACGCCGAACCGGGGCCGCACCGGCGTGCCGGGCGCCACCCGGTGGGGGCTGCCCGTCGTCAGCGGTCGATGCGGTAGACGTCGCGGGCGGTGCCGGCGAACAGCCGGGCACGCTCGGCACGGGTGTAGCCGGCCGACACCTTCTTGAAGGCGTTCCACAGCACGACGTAGCTGCACGACTCGGCGTCGACGGGGTGGTTCGACTCGAACATGCAACGGGCCGGGCCGAAGGTCTCGATGCACCAACGCAGCTGCTCGCCCCAGAAGGCCAGCAGCTCATCAGAACTCGGCGGCCGCGTCCAGGTGTCGAACCCGGCACCGAACCGGGCCATGCCGATACCGCCCAGCTTCAGGAACACGTTCGGGCACTCGGCGAGCCGTTCCATGGCCGGGCGCCACACCTCGAGCACCTCGGCCCGCCGGCCGGCGTAGGGGCCGATGCCCATCGGAGCACCGAGGTGATTCACGACGATGGTCAGCCCGGGAACGGCCCTGGCGAGCGCCACCACGTCGTCGAGCTGCGGGTGCAGCTGCCAGGCCTCGAAGCTGAGCCCCATGCTGCTCAGTACAGCCAGGGCCCGCCGGACCTCCCCGAGGGCGTAGAGCTGCGGCGGCGGATTGCTGTGCGAACGCGGGATCAACGGCGACGGATCCCACGCGGCAGAGTGCCGGATACCCCGGAAACGTCCGCCGGCCGCCTCGACGTGGGCGTGCAGGACCTCGGCCACCGCGTCGCCGAGGGTCAGATCGGCATGGCCGACGATGGCGGCGATGGTCGAGCCCGCGGCCCGCTCGGAACGCGCCGCCCGGTCAGCCACGAAGCGGGTCTCGCCCACCGGGCGCAGCCGATCAGGCCCTTCATCGAGATAGGCCGCGGAGCACTCGATGAACACCGTGTCCACGACGCGGTGGCCGGCACCGGTGTCGAGCCAGAGCTGCTCGAGGTCGTAGTCCGAACGCCCGGTGGTGCCGGACGGCCACAGGTGATGATGGGCGTCGCAGATCTCCAGATCGGGCTCGAGCACCGTCTCGGGAGTCGCCTCCAACCACTGGCGATCCATCACCGGACCCTACCGTTGCCGCACCCGCCCGGGACGAGTGAACCACCACCCGGGTGGCCCACCTTGCTAGAACAAGGCGTTCAGCATCGGGTTGTCCGATCCGGTGACCGGAGAACGGAGACTGCGTGTTCCTGGCTTGGAAGGAGATGCGGCGGGCGAAGGCACGCTTCGGTCTGCTCATCGCTGCCGTCGGCCTGCTGGTCTTCCTCATCCTGTTCCAACAGTCGCTGCAGAACGGGCTGCTCACCAGCTTCACCGGAGCCCTGCGCAACCAGAGCGCCGAGGTGCTCGTCTATCGCACCGACGGCCGTCGGATCCTGCAGGCCAGCGTCATCTCCCCGGACCTCACCGAGATGGTCGGTCGGGACCCTTCCGTCGCCGCCGTCGGGCGGATCACCCAGGGCACCTTCACCGTGACCCCGCTTGCCCTCGGAGCCGACGCCGAACCGGTCGAGACCTCCGTCATCGGGTTCGAGCTGCCCGACCTCGGGGGTCCGCGGTTCCTCACCGCCGGCCGGGTGCCCGAGAACACCGAGGAGGCGGTGGCCTCCGACGCCGATGCCGCGGGAGGCTTCGCCGTCGGCGACGTCGTGCGGATCGAACCCGGCGGCAAGCAGTTGACCATCGTGGGCCTGGCTCGCGACGCCCAGTTGAACGTCGCCCCCACGCTGTTCGTCACCTACGACACCTATCGGGCTGCGCTCGCCAGCCGGAACCCCGATGCCGGCGCTCCCCTGCCCAACGCCCTCGGGATCCGACCGGCGCCCGGCGTCACCGCAGGCCAGGCAGTGGCCGCCATCAACGCCCTCTCGCCGGAACTCGATGCCCTGACCAGAGACGATGCTGCCGAGCAAGCACCCGGCGTAGCCCAGGTCCGCCAGTCCTTCCGGGTCATCTTCCTGCTGTACGGCTTCGTCGTCCCCCTGGTGACCGGCCTGTTCTTCCTCATCATCACGTTCCAGAAGGCACCGGCGCTCACCCTGCTGCGGGCCATCGGCGCCCCGGCTTCCCGGCTGGTGGCGTCGCTGCTGATCCAGGTGGCAATCGTGCTCGGTGGCGGGTTGGTGGCCGGCGTGGGCTTGTACGCCGCGCTGGCCCGGGGTCGGATCGGGGGCGTCCCCCTGCGCTTCGAGACCACGGCGGTCATCGTGTGGGTGGTCCTGCTGAGCGTCGGTGGTCTGATCAGCGCCCTGTTCTCGGCCCGGCGTGTGCTGGCCATCGACCCCTATTCGGCAACCACGGGAGCGGGGGTGGGACGATGAAGCTGGCCCTGCGGGAACTGCGCCGGCAACCCGGGCGCTTCGCCGCTGCGGGGATGATCCTCACCTTGATCGCCCTGCTCCTGATGTTCCTCGGTGGCCTGCTCGACGGCCTGATCCGTTCGTCCACCGGCGCAGTGCGAGCGCTGGATGCCGATGTGCTGGTGTTCTCGTCGAGCGCCGAGAACGCCTTCCTGCGCAGCCGCGTCGAGCCTGCGCTGCGGGCAACGGTCGACGCCGTCGACGGGGTCGAGCAGACCGCCGGTATCGGCGTGCTGCAGTTCGGCGCCCGGATGCCCGACAGCGACCCCCGGGATCTGCTCGACATCGCCCTGTTCGGTACCGAGCTCCCGCTGCAGTCGGTCGATGCGCTACCGGGCGAGGGCGAGGTCCTCGCCGACGAGTCGCTCCGCCAGCGGGGGGTGACCGAGGGCATGGTGCTCGAGCTGGGCCCGGGTCGCAGCCCGGTGACGGTGGTCGGCTTCACCAAGGACACCAGCTACCTCGGGCAGGCCGCGCTGTGGGCCAGCCCCCAGACCTGGCGCGAGGTCCTCGGCGAGAACCGGCCCGACCAGCTCCTCGGCCCCGACGTCTTCCAGGCCCTGCTGGTTCGCCTGGCCCCCGGCAGCGACGCCGCCGCCGTGGCCGAGCGGATCGATGAGGCCACCGGCGCCGCGACGGCTTCGCTCACCGTGATCGCCGCCGCCGACACGCTGCCCGGGGTGCAGGAGCAGCAGGCCACCTTCAACCAGATCATCGGGGTCACCGTGGCGATCGCCATCGTGGTGGTGGCACTGTTCTTCGCCCTGCTCACCATCGAACGAGCCGGCCTCTACGGGGTGCTCAAGGCCATCGGTGCCGAGTCGCGCAGCCTGTTCGGCGGTCTGGTACTGCAGGCGGTGGTGCTCACCACGCTGTCCTGTGGCATCGCCGCCGTGGCAGCGGTGGGGCTCGACCTCGCCATCCCCCCGGGCTCGATACCGCTGCGTATCTCCGCACTCCGCCTCATCACCAGCCTCGTATACCTGCTCGTGGCAGCGGTGGTCGGGTGTGCCTTCTCACTCCGTCGGGTCCTGCGTGTCGACCCGGCATCGGCCATCGGGAGCAGCTCATGAACGAACAGGACGGTCTCACCGGGGACGGGTTCACCGAGCACGCCCCGGCCCAGGGCTGGGGTCCGGCGCTGATCATGGAGAAGGCCCGCAAGGTCTACCCCATGGCCGACAGCGAGGTCGTCGCCCTCGACGACGCCGACATCGTCGTGGAAGCCGACGAGATGGTGGCCCTCGTCGGTCCGTCCGGTTCGGGCAAGACGACCTTGTGCTCGATCGCCGGCGGGATCCTCTCACCGACATCGGGCCGCGTGGTCGTCGGCGGGGTCGACATCTCGACCTTCGGCCCGAAGCAGCTGACGCGGGTGCGCCGGGAACTGGTCGGCTTCGTGTTCCAGTCGGTGAACCTGGTCCCGTTCCTCACCGCCCGGGAAAACCTGCTGGTGGTCGACGAGCTGGGCCGCCGGACCGGCGCACCGGCACGGCGTCGGGCCGACCAACTCCTCGAGGAACTGGGCCTCGCCGACCGGGCGAAGAACCTGCCGGGCCAGCTGTCTGGTGGTCAGCGCCAGCGCGTGGCCATCGGCCGGGCGCTGATGAACGACCCGGAGCTGGTGCTGTTCGACGAGCCGACCTCGGCGTTGGACACCAAGTTGGGCATGGCGGTGATGGAGCTGATTCGCGACGAGATGAAGTCGCGGGGCATCGCCGCCATCGTCGTCACCCACGACGAGCGGATCACCCAGTTCTGCGACCGCAGCGTCCACATGGAGGACGGCAGGGTCCTTTGACGGCGGGTTCGGCGGGTCCGACCGCCTGAACCCTGCCCGGCCGGCCGGCAACCGTCAGCTGTCGAGCAACTCGCGGAACTGCTCGATGGTACGGACCGGGTCGGGACCGACCGGGTTGACGTTGAGCACGGTGACCCCGGCTTCCTTGAAGGCACCGATGCGTTCCTTGAGGTAGCTCTTGGGCCCGACCAGGTGCGACTTCTGCAGGAACTCGAGAGGCACCTTCGCCGCCGCCTCGTCCTTGTGGCCGTCGAGGTACAGGTCCTGGATCTCGATGGCCTCCGCCTCGTAGCCGCAGCGCCGGGCGAGATCGTTGTAGAAGTTCTTGTCGCGGGCTCCCATGCCGCCCCAGTACAGGGCGGTCTGCGGGCGGGCCGCGCCGAGCACCTTGGCCTGCTTCTCCCCCACCAGGTCCTCGCCGATGGCCAGCAGACCCCCGGCCGAGATCTGCAGCTGATCCAGCCCGGGGTCGCGTTTCGCCAGGCCGGCCTTCAGCTCATTGCCCCAGACCTTGGTGAAGCTCTCCGGCTCGAAGAACACCGGCAGCCAACCGTCGGCGTGCGCCGCGGTCTCGCGCACCGACAGACCCTGCAACGACGCCCACCAGATCGGCACGTTCGCACGAACCGGATGGTTGATGAGCTTGAGGGGCTTGCCCAGCCCTGTGCCCTGACCGGCGGGCAGGGGCAGCTGCACCACCTTGCCGTCGTAGACCAGCGGCTCGCGGCGCAACATCATGCGCACGACGTCGATGTACTCCTTGATTCGCTGCATCGGCTTCTCGTACGCGATGCCGTGAAACCCCTCGATCACCTGCGGACCGGATGCACCGAGGCCGAGGATGAACCGGCCGTCGGAGACCATGTCGCAGCCGGCCGCGGTCTGGCCCATCAAGGCGGCCGAGCGCGAATACACGTTGACGATGCCGGTCCCGATCTGGACCCGTTCGGTCATCGCCGCGAGGTACCCGACCTGGCTGATGGCGTCGTAGCTGTACGCCTCGGCCAGCCACACGATGTCGAGGCCGGCTTTCTCCAATTCCTGGACCCGGCCCACGCTGTCCTTGAAACTGCCGGCGTAGCCCATCGACATGGCCAACTGCATTGACCCACCTCCCGATCCTGTGTGTGCCCCGGCATGATCGAGCAGCCCTCCGGGCGGCATGGCACCGCGCCCACGGCCCGCCCGACCACGACCGCGAGCTCCGCTAACCTCCGCCACCATGTGGCCCTGGCTCATCGTCGGAACCGTCCTCGTCGTGGCCCTCGTGGCCACCTACGACCTGCTGCAGCACAAGCACGCCATCCTGCGTAACTTCCCCGTCATCGGGCATTTCCGCTACGTACTGGAGAAGGTCGGGCCCGAGCTGCGCCAGTACATCGTGACCGACAACGACGAGGAGCGGCCGTTCTCCCGTGACCGGCGACGCTGGGTCTACGCCAGCTCGAAGAAGGAGAACGATTACTTCGGGTTCGGCACCGACAACGACCTCGACCGCCCTGCCGCCGGGTACGTCATCATCAAGCACAGCGCCTTCCCGCACCGGCCGGTCGCGGCGGATGCCGACGCCTCCCACCCGATCCCCGCAGCCAAGGTGATCGGCGCCTGGCGCGGGCGCCGTCATGCGTTCCGGCCGGCGTCGGTGGTCAACATCTCCGGCATGAGTTACGGCTCGCTGTCGGGTGCCGCCGTCGAGGCCCTGAACCGGGGCGCGCTGCTGGCCGGGTGCTGGCAGGCCACCGGCGAAGGAGGCCTGTCCCGGTTCCATCAGCACGGCGGCGACCTGGTGTTCCAGATCGGCACCGGCTATTTCGGCGTCCGCGACGCAGCCGGCGACTTCGAGCTGAGCCGGCTGGTCGACCTGTGCGCGGCCAACCCGGTCCGGGCCATCGAGCTGAAGCTGTCCCAAGGGGCCAAGCCGGGGTTGGGCGGGCTGCTGCCCGGCCCCAAGGTGACCAAGGCGATCGCCGAGGTCCGCGGCATCGAGGTCGGCAAGGACTGCATCTCGCCCGCCTTCCACGGCACCTTCTCCGACATCGACGGCATGCTGGAGTTCATCGAACGCGCCGCAGACGCCACCGGCATACCGGTCGGCATCAAATCCGCCGTGGGTGACACCCGGTTCTGGACCGATCTCGCCACCCGCATGGCCGTGACCGGAACGGGCCCGGACTTCGTGGTCGTCGACGGCGGCGAGGGGGGGACCGGCGCCGGACCGCTGGCCTTCACCGACCACGTGGCGCTGCCGTTCCGGCAGGGCTTCCCCCGGGTGTACCGAGCCTTCGCCGAGGCCGACCTGCACCACAAGGTGGCCTTCGGCGGCTCGGCCAAGCTCGGCTTTCCCGAGGTCGCGTTGCTGGCCCTGGGCATGGGGTGCGACTGGGTGAGCGTGGCACGCGAGGCCCTGCTCGCCATCGGCTGCGTGCAGGCCCAGCGCTGCCACACCGACCACTGCCCGACAGGCATTGCCACCCAGCGGCCCTGGCTCGAGCGGGGCCTCGATCCGGACCTCAAGTCGGTGCGCTGCGCGAACTACCTCATCACCCTGCGCAAGGAGCTGCTGCGCCTGGCCCATGCCTGCGGAGAGAGCCATCCGGCGTTGGTCGGGCTGGACCGGATCGAGCTGCTCGGCAGCGACGGCGAGTCCCGACCGTCGGCTGAGGTCTTCGGGTACCAACCCGGCTGGGGCCTGCCGTCGAGGGCCGAGGCCAAACTCGTCGAGCAGCTGGTCGCAACGAGGCGCTGAACCCCGGAGGTGCGCCCGGTCAGGCGGAGGGAGCCGGCTGGGTCGGGTGCACGATGCACACCGGCCGGGTGGTGCTGTGCGGCAGCTTCATCGACGTGGACCCCAGCGCCAGCCCACGCAGCGTCGACTGACCCCGGGCACCGACCACGACGAGGTCGGCATCGGCTGCCTCGGCAGCGTCGACGAGGGCGTCGACCGGCGTCCCCTCGACCACCCGGGCCTCGAACCGCACGCCGGCGGCGCGCAACGGCGCACACCACTGCTCGTCGAGGTCGCGCTCGCAGGCGACCCGCAGGGCGTGGAAGTCGATGGGCGGGTCGACCTTGCCGAGATAGGCCAGCGGCTCGAAGGCATGCACGGCGACGACCTTCGCCCGCAGTTGGCCCGCCAGCTCCGCCGCCCAACGCACAGCCTGGTCGCTGCCGTCGGAGGGATCGACCCCGACCACGATCGTGTGGACGCTCATCGGGACTCGACCTCCTGTTTCTTCGCACTCTGCAACGACCAGATCACCGTGACGGTCAGCACCACGGCGATGAACAACAGCGACCAGAGGGTCGGCAGGTGGTACCAGTGCGACGCCAGCATCTTGATGCCGACGAAGCCCAGGATGAGCCCGAGGCCCTTGTTGAGGTGGACCAGCTTGTCCTCGGCGCTGGCCAACAGGAAGTACAGCGAACGCAGGCCCAGGATGGCCAGGGCGTTCGAGCTGAACACGATGAACTGGTCGCGGCTGATGGCCAGGATGGCCGGAACCGAGTCGACCGCGAACACCACGTCGGTGGCCTCGATGAGGACCAGCACGATGAACAACGGGGTGGCCAGGCGGCGGGCGCCCGAGCGGGTGAACAGCTTCTGCCCGTCGTAGTCCGCGCTGACCGGGATGATGCGGCGCACCAACTTGAGCAGCGGGTTGTTCTCGGGGTGGATCTCGTGATCGCCGCCCTTGGCCACCTTCAGCCCGGTGTACACCAGAAAGGCCCCGAAGACGAACATCAGCCACTCGAAGCGGCTGAGCAGCGCCACCCCGGTGAACACGAAGATCGCCCGGAGGGCCAGTGCCCCGAAGATGCCCCAGAACAGCACCCGGTGCTGGTACTGCTTGGGCACCGAGAAGTAGCCGAAGATCACCGCCCAGACGAAGACGTTGTCGACCGACAGGCTCTTTTCGATGATGTAGCCGGTGATGTACTGCGACGCCGCCGTGCCACCCAGCCAGAACCAGATGACGAAGGTGAAGCTGACACCGAGCGCCACCCACATGGCACTGGTGACCGCAGCCTCACGCACCGAAATGACGTGGGCGTCCTTGTGCAGCACGAACAGGTCGAGCAGCAGCAACAGGGCCAGCCCGAGCACGAACAGCGCCCACACCCATGGCGCGACATGGAAACTCTCGAGGTTGGCTGACCCCGAGCTCTTAGCGGCGAGTAGGAGCACCCGTTCATTCTACGGACTGCGAACGACTACTACTGACCCATCCGGCGCAGCCATGACTCGATCAACGCCCCGGCGATCGACATCCCGCCGCGGGGGCAAGGCGGCAGCGCATCGGCCCGGAACCAGCCGGCCTCGACGATCTCCTCCTCCTGCAACACCAGCTCGCCGCCGGCGTAGCGGGCGGTGAAGCCCAGCATGAGCGAGTTCGGAAACGGCCACGGCTGGGACCCGAAGTAGGTGATGTCGCTGACGCTGACACCGACCTCCTCCATGATCTCGCGTGCCACGCATTGCTCGAGGTTCTCGCCCGGCTCCACGAAACCGGCCAGCGTCGAGAAGAACCGGCCGGGGAACTGCCGGCCCCAGGCCAGCAACGCCTCTTCGTCCTCGCCCTCGCCGCGGGTGACCAGGGTGATCACCGCCGGGGACAGGCGTGGGTAGGCCAGCAGCCCGCACGAGGTGCACTTGCGCGACCGCTCGCTGGTCTGGGACACGGTGGCCTCGCCGCACCGGCCGCAGAACCGATGGGTACGGTCCCACGACACGATCTGCTCGGCCCGGCCGGCAACCACCCACAGCGCCTCGTCGATCTTGCCGTAGAGCTGGCGCAGCGGCACCCAGAGATGGTCGTCGGGCTCGTCGGTGTGCTCGGCCACATCGACGCCGTACACCCACGTCCCGTCGGCCGTACTGCCCAGGATGTGATGGGCGCCGTGCGGGATGTCGACCATCGCCGACGGCACGGCGAATCCCTCGGGACGGGCTTCGACGAGGATCTCCCCTCGCCGCACGATCATGAACAGCGCCGAGTGGTCGTCGGACTCGGCTGGACGCATATGGGGCTCGAACACGTCCGAGATCGTAGGCGGTGGGAGCCGGCGGTGACCGAAAACGCGGCATGAGCGGCCCCTGACGGGGCCGCTCATGCCAATCCGCGTGCGCGGAACGGAAAACCGGACGATCAGTTCGACGCGGCGACCGCCGCAGGCTCGTCGCCCATCGCCACCGTCTTGCGCTTGGAGAAGGCGAGCGCCCCGATCAGCACCACCAGCGAGACACCGGAGATGGTGAAACGGGCCGGATCGTTGTCCCGCAGCTGGATGATGGCGGGCAGCACCAGCAGCGACACCAGGTTCATCACCTTGATCAGCGGGTTAAGCGCCGGCCCGGCGGTGTCCTTGAAGGGGTCACCGACGGTGTCGCCGATGACGGCGGCCTTGTGGGCCTCCGAGCCCTTACCGCCCTCGTGTCCGTCCTCGATGTACTTCTTGGCGTTGTCCCACGCACCACCGGCGTTGGACAGGTAGTTCGCCATGAGCTGACCGGTCAGGATGACCGCGGCGAGGAAGGCGCCCAGCGACTGGTAGCCGAGACCGAAACCGATCACCACCGGGGTGAGCACCGCCAGCAAGGCCGGGGTGGCCAGCTCCCGCAGCGAGGCCGCGGTGCAGATGTCGATGACGGGGCCGTAGTCCGGCTTGCGGGTGCCGGCCATGATCTGCCCATCGGCGAACTGGCGACGCACCTCTTGGACGACCACACCGGCGGTACGACTCACGGCGCGGATGGCCAGCGCCGAGAACATGAACGCCACCGAGCCGCCGATGAGCAGACCGATGAAGGTCTTCACGTCGGCCACGTTGATCTGGGTCTCGAGGGCGGTGAAAATCGCGTCACCCTCGAGGCCCAGGTTCAACTCGCTGGCGATGGTCTCGATGTAGCTGGCGAACAACGCCACCGAGGCGATGACCGCCGAACCGATGGCGAAGCCCTTGGTCACGGCCTTGGTGGTGTTACCCACGGCGTCGAGGCTGACCATGATCCGCTGGGGCTCGCCGTGGAACTCACCGGACATCTCGGCGATACCGGCGGCGTTGTCCGACACCGGGCCGAAGGTGTCCTCGGCCACGACCACACCGGTGGTGGCGAGCATGCCCATGCCGGTCAGGGCCACCAGGTACAGCGAGAACTGGATGTTCCCACCGCCGATGACCAAGGTCACGCCGAGGGCGATGGCGATAGCGATGATGGCGTAGACCGAGGACTCGAGACCCGATGACGTACCGGAGAGCACGACGGTGGCGGGACCGGTCCGGGTGGACTCGGCGATCTCACGCACCGGGCCGTACTCGGTACCGGTGAAGTACTCGGTCAGACGGCTGACGGCCTGGGCCAGCACCAGGCCGATGACCACGGCGCCGAAGCACTTCCATCCGGCGTTGGTGATCGTCCCGTCAGCCGCCTTGTTGCCGACGTACACCTGCGACAGGATCAGCGTGCCGATCACCGTGAGGATGCCGGCAGTGAGGAAGCCCCGGTTGATGGGCTTGAGGGCGTTGGTCTCGCCCTCCTTGGCCCGCACCGCGAACACGCCGGCGATCGAGGCGAGCACCCCGATGGCACGGGCGGCCAGCGGGAAGACCAGGCCGAGGGCCGGGTTCATGCCCAGCGAGTTGAAGGCACCGACACCGAGGATGATCGACGCCACCAGGGTGACCTCGTAGGACTCGAAGAGGTCCGCGGCCATTCCGGCGCAGTCGCCGACGTTGTCGCCCACGTTGTCCGCGATAGTCGCGGGGTTGCGGGGATCGTCCTCGGGGATACCGGCCTCGACCTTGCCGACGAGGTCGGCGCCGACGTCGGCGGCCTTGGTGAAGATGCCGCCGCCTACCCGGAGGAACAACGCCAGCAGCGAACCGCCGAACCCGAACCCGACCAGGATGGCCGAGGAGGTGTTCTGGAACAGCATGATGATGATGGTTGCACCGAGCAGGCCGAGGCCGACGGTGAACATGCCGGCGATACCGCCGGTACGGAACGCCACCTGCAGCGCCTTGGGCATCGAGCCCGTCTTGGCGGCGGCCGCGGTGCGGACGTTGCCCCGGGTGGCGAGGGTCATGCCGATGTAGCCGGTCAGACCGGACAAGAAGCAGCCGGCGACGAAGGCCAGGGTTCGGAAGGTGCCGGACGCCGCCTTGCTCAGCGCCACACCACCACCAATGGCCTCGGGCTTCACCACTTCCACCGACGTGACGAACACCACGATGGCCAGGGGGATCAGAATGACCGCGATGGTGCGGAACTGACGCTTGAGGTAGGCCGAGGCGCCTTCCTGGATCGCCTCGGCGATCTCGATCATGACGGGTGTGCCCTGATCGGCGGCGAGCACGTCCTTCATGAGAAAGAACCCGACGGCGATGGCGATCAGCGCAACAACCGCCGAGGCGATGAGCACGAACCACTCACCTCCGGCCAAGGTAAAGGTCTGATAGCCGCCCTCAGCGGCCAAGAAACTGCTCATACGTGCTCCTCGTAAGGGTTCCCCCGAATCGGGGCCACAATCTACGGTTTGCGCACGCCCGACGCCAACATCGCTACCGGAACGACCCGCTGGACCGACGCGTCAATTGCCTCGGATCGAGCTCGTTAGTGTGAAAGCTCAACGAAGTTCGCGAGACCATCAGCGGAACAGGGTCCCGAACACTCCGGCCGTCGGCACCGAGCGGCCATGCTGCTCAGCACCCACTCGCCTGCACGCCGACCTGGATCGAACGAGATGACCACCGAGCCGATCACCGACGCACGACCCGTCCGCTGGGGTGAGTCCTCTGCCTTCGTCCCGACCCGGGTGGTACGACCGGTCCAACGCCTGCTGCAGGAACAAACCGCAGGCGGCATCGTGATGCTGGTGTCGGCGGTGATCGCCATCGCCTGGGCCAACTCGCCCTGGTACCAGTCGTACTTCCGGCTGTGGGAGGCACCGTTCGAGCTGGCCGTCGGCCACGGCCCGCTGCATCTCGAGCTCACCCTGCAGGCCTTCGTCAACGACGTGCTGATGACGGTGTTCTTCTACCTCGCCGCGCTCGAGATCAAGCACGAACTGGTCCACGGCAGCTTCCGCGACAAGCGCGCAGCGGCGCTGCCCGCGGTGGCGGCGCTCGGGGGCATGGCCGTCCCGGCCGTGGTGTACGCCCTGCTCAACGCCGGCGGTCCCGGAGCGAGCGGCTGGGGGATCCCGATGGCGACCGACATCGCCTTCGCCGTGTCGGTGGTGACCCTGCTGGGGACGCGCGTCCCGCTCGCCGCCCGCGCATTCCTGCTGACCCTCGCCGTGGCCGACGACATCGGCGGCATCGTGGTCATCGCCATCTTCTACACCGACGGGTTGCGCTTCACCTGGCTGCTCGGGGCGGTGCTGGCGTTCACCGGGGCGTACCTGGCCCAACGCCGCCAGATACGCTCGTACGCCCCGTACCTCATCCTCGGGGTCACGTCGTGGTTCTGTCTGCACGAATCGGGCGTGCACGCCACCATCGCCGGCGTGGTCCTCGGCTTGCTGACCCCGGCCGAACCGTTCCACCCGGTGGCGCACTTCGCCCGGGCGGCCCGCCCGCTGGTGGACCGGATCGCCGCCAGCGTCGAGGACCAGGTCATCACCGAGGACGAGGATGCCGGCAACGAGACCGGCCTGCGGGACCTGTGCCGGCTCAGCGTCGAGACCATGTCGCCGCTCGAACGGCACCTGGCATGGGCGGGTCCGTGGGTGGCCTTCGTGATCGTGCCGCTGTTCGCCCTGGCCAATGCCGGCGTTCGGTTCGTAGGCGGCGGGATCGGCAACCCCTTCACCGATGCGGTGGTGCTCGGGCCCGCCCTCGGCCTGCTGATCGGCAAGACCGTCGGGATCTTCGCCTTCTCGTTCGTCACGGTGAAGGCCCGGATCGGCCGTCTTCCCGAGGGCGTGACCTGGCCCATCGTCGCCGGGCTCGCCACCACCGCCGGTGTCGGCTTCACCGTGGCGTTGTTCATCACCAGCCTGTCCTTCGACGACCTCGATCTCACCAACCGGGCCAAGGTCGGCGTGCTGCTGGGGTCGATCGCCTCCGGGATACTGGGCTACCTGCTGTTGCGACTCGCCTCGAGCCGCAACAGCAGCGTCACCGCCTGAGCACCGGCCGGAGCACCGGCGCCGCAGGGAGCGCTCAGCGAACCAGCCAGTCGCCGGGCAGGCCGGCCTCGCTGTCGCCCCACAGCCGGTTGGCGTAGCGGCGCATTCCGCCGAGCCAACGGTCGTAGTCGGTGGCCTTGCGCTGGAAGTAGGTCAGCACCTCGGGGTGGGGCAGCACCAAGAATCGCTCGTTCGCCACCGCATCGAGGCAGGCATCGGCCACCACGAGCGGGTCGAGCACGCCGTCACCGCTGGCCTGTCCGCCACTGCCACGCGCCGCCCGCTCGTCGTCGAAGCTCGCCAGGATGTTGGTGGCCACCGCCTGCGGACACAGCACCGACACCCGGATGCCCTGGTGGTGGTGGTTGATCGACAGCCACTCGGCGAGAGACACCGCGGCGTGCTTGGTGACTGCGTAGATGACCGAGTCCATCTGGGTGAGCAACCCTGCCGCCGAGGCGGTGTTGAGCAGGTAGCCCTCGCCACGGTCGATCATCGAGGGCAGCACGGCTCGGGCGGCGTAGACGTGAGCCATGGTGTGGACCTGCCACATCCGCTCGAAATCGGCATTGGACAGCTCGATGCCGCCCCGCTTGCCGTACCCGGCATTGGACACGAACAGGTCGATCGGACCCGTGGTCGCCAGCACGTCGTCCACCAACGCCTTGATCGCGGCCTCGTCGGCCACGTCGATGCCGACCCCACGCACCCGGTCGCCGAGCCGTTCGGCCACGGCCTCCGCCCGCTCGGCGGACAGGTCCGCCACCACCACGTGGCGGGCCCCACCGGCCACGCATCGTTCGGCCAGCGCCTCGCCGATGCCGCTGCCGCCACCGGTGATCACCACGGTCCTGTTCTCGATCTGCATGGTGCTGATCGTAGGCGCCGGACCGCGGTGCTTCGCCTACGATGCGGCCATGACCGGACCGATCGAGGCCACCGACACCCCCGACGGCATCGAGGTCGGGCCGGTGACGGCCTGGCTGCTCGAGCACCGGGCCGATCTCGCCGGCCCGTTCCGCTGGGAGAAGCTGCCCGGCGGACACTCCAACTTCACCTACCGGGTGACTGACGCCAACGGCACGGCCTTCGTCCTGCGACGGCCGCCCCTGGGCGAGTTGCTGCCCTCGGCCCACGACATGGCCCGGGAGTTCCGCATCATCAGCGCCCTGTGGCCCACCCCGGTGCCGGTGCCCGAACCGATCGCCTTCTGCGACGACCTGTCGGTGACCGGTGCCCGCTTCTATTGCATGGGTGCCGTCGACGGCAAGAGCCTCTACGAGGGCGCCGACGTCGAGGCCCAGCTCGCCGAGGACAAGCGGCGGTCCATCGGGTTCAGCTTCATCGACGTCCTGGCCGACCTCCATGCGCTCGACCCCGACGCGATCGGCCTGGGCGACCTCGGACGCAAGGACGACTACGTCGGTCGTCAACTCAAGCGATGGTTCGCCTCGTGGAACGCCTCCCAGACCGAGGACAGCTCGACGCTCACCGATGTGGCCGTGCTGCACGACGAACTGGTGGCCCGACTGCCCGAACAGGGGCCGGCCCGCCTGGTGCACGGCGACTACGGGCTGCACAACACCCTGTCGCACCGTGACGGCTACATCGCCGGCGTGATCGACTGGGAGATCTCCACCCTGGGCGACCCCCTCGCCGACCTGGCCTACGCCCTGAACACCTGGGTCGGCCCTGAGGACCCGCCCTCCCCCAAAGCCGACATCCCGACCCTCGAACCGGGCTTCCCGTCACGCCAGGAACTGATCGACCGCTACGCCGAACGCACCGGCAGCGACCTCGGCCAGCTGCCCTACTACTCGGCGTTCAACCACTGGAAGACGGTGTGCATCCTCCAGGGCGTCTACGCCCGCTACTTGCAGGGCCAGAAGTCGAGCGAGGGCGTCGACCTCCGCCTGCTCGCGCAGCGCCGCAACCACGCCCTGTTCCTGGCCCGCCAGACCCTGAACGCAGCCGACTGAGCAAGCCGGGCCGGTGGACACCGACCCGGCTCGGCACCACCGGCGATCAGTCCGCCGACAGAGGCAGGTAGTAGGACGCGAGCGGCGGGAAGCCGTTGAAGGCCACCGCCGAGTAGGTCGTGGTGTAGGCCCCAGTGGACAGCAGCTCGATGCGGTCGCCGGCCACCAAGGCCATGGGCAGCCGGTACTGGTGCTCCTCGTACAGCACGTCGGCACTGTCGCAGGTCGGACCGGCGAGAACCACCGGGCCGGTGGGCGAGGTGGCGACGTAGGGGGTGGCGATCGGGTACTTGATCGCCTCGCCCAGACACTCGGCGAGACCGCCGAACAACCCGATGTCGAGATAGACCCAGCGGTGCTGGTCGTGGATCGACTTGCGGGCGACGAGGACCACCTCGGTCTGGATGACGCCGGCGTCGGCCACCAGGTACCGACCGGGTTCGGCGATCAGGCGAGGGGGCTCGTCGCCGAAGAATTTCCGTACGGCGGCGAGGATGACGGACCCGTACTCCTCGGGCGTGGGCACATCGTTGATGTAGCTGCCCGGGAAGCCACCACCGATGTTAAGGGCATCGAGGCGGTGTCCGGCCGCCGCGAGCGGGGCACAGAGCTGCTCGGCAACGACCTCGAGCGCAGCATCCCAGGCATGTGGGTTGCGTTGCTGGGAGCCGACATGGAAACACACGCCCAACCCGAGGCCGGCCTCGGACGCCCGCACGAGCAACTCGACGGCCTGGTCGACGTCACAGCCGAACTTGCGCGACAACGGCCAGTCCGAACCGGCCCCGTCGCAGAGGATGCGGCAGAAGGCGACGACCTCGGCCGGCTCGACGGAAGCCCGCCGGGTGGCGACCACGTCGATGATCTTGTCGAGTTCCTCAGCGGCGTCGAAGGAGAAGTACCGAACCCCGCGGTCGATCGCATAGGCGATGTCGCGGTGTTTCTTCATGGTGTTGCCGTAGGACAGTTGCGACGGATCGGCACCGGCGGTGAGCGCCATGTCGATCTCGCCCGGGCTGGCCACGTCGAACCGGCAGCCGTGACCGACCAGCAGCTCGAGGATCTCCGGGGCGGGATTGGCCTTCACCGCATAGAACAGCTCGGTGTTCGGAAGCGCTGCCTCGAGCCGGAGATACCGGTCTCGGACCACGTCGAGATCGACGACGAGGAACGGGGTCTCCGGGGATTCCGCCGCCAAGAAGGCTTCGATACGGGCCGTGGGAGCGGGCAGAACGCTTGCGGTAGACGTGATCACGGTCAACGGGCCTGGACACCTCCGGTGCGCAACGGCGGGATCAAGCCCCCCACGTTAGTTCGTGCGGGAGGTCGACCGGGTACCTCCCCCGCCGATGTACCTGGCGCAGGTGAGCGAACCCGCGTCGGGACACGGAACGGATCTGCCTTGGAAAAGGCCCGACCCGACCCTGTCCCGGACCAGCCGGGGCAGGTGGATCAACCGGCTGCGGGCACGAAACCGAGGTTCTCGGCCACCCGCAAGGCCACGTCGGAGCGGTTCAGCGTGTACAGGTGCACCCCGGGCGCGCCGCCGTCGAGCAGCTCGCGACCGAGCTCGGAGGCCGCTTCCATAGCGATCTCGAGACGGTCCTCGGCGTCCGCCTCGCTGAGACGGGCCCACAGCCCGGGCGGCACCCGGGTGCCGTTCATGGCGGCGAACCGCGAGATCGACGCCGGGTTCGTGACCGGCATCAGCCCCGGCAGCACCGGGGCGTGGCAGCCAAGGGCTGCCAGCTCCTCCACCATGCGGAAGTACGGGGCGGCGTCGAAGAAGAACTGGGTGATGCCGAAATCGGCCAGCCCGAGCTTCGCGGCCAGCCGGCGACGGTCCTCCCGGGTGTTCTCCGAGCGGGGATGCATCTCGGGGAAGGCCGCCACCCCCACGGTGAAGTCATCGACCGAGCGCACCAGCTCGACCAGTTCCGACGCATACGTCAGCTCGCCGCTGGGCGGGGTGCCGTCGGCCGGCGGGTCGCCACCGAGGGCCAGGATGTTCTGCACCCCGTGGTCCCGGTAGTCCTCCAGCAACGCCAGGAGGTCCGCCCGGCGAAGGTTCATGCAGGTCAGGTGGGCCATCGTCGGAAACGGATGGCTCTGCGTGAAGTCGACAACCAGGTCACGCGTGCGGTGGGCGTCGGTTCCGCCGGCGCCGTAGGTGACCGACACGAAGGCGGGGTTCGCCCGCCGCAGTTCGTGCACGGTCTTCTCCAACCCCCGCGCCGCCTCGTCGCTCTTCGGGGGGAAGAACTCGAAGGACAGCGTCGGAGGACCACCGAGGAGCTCGCGGATCTGGGCCATTGGAAAAGCCTACGGCGCCCGAAGCGATTCGGCAGTGAGTCTCAATGCCTGAAATGCCGCTCGCCGGTGAAGACCATGGCCATGCCCGCCTCGTCCGCGGCCTCGATGACCTCGCTGTCGCGGACCGATCCACCCGGCTGGACCACGGCGGTCGCCCCGGCCTCGGCGGCGGCGTCGAGCCCGTCGCGGAAGGGGAAGAAGGCGTCGCTGGCGCACGCCCCGCCACGGGCCCGGCCGTCGGCCTTCTCCGCGGCGATGCGACCGGCGTCGCGCCGGTTCTGCTGACCGGCGCCGATACCGACCGCGGCACCGTCCTTGACCAGCACGATGGTGTTGGATGTGACCGACGCACACACCCGCCAGGCCAGCTCGAGGTCGGCCCACTCGGCGTCGCCGGGGGCCCGCTTGGTGACCACTTGGAACGACGCAGGGTCCCACGTCACCCGGTCGGGGGTCTGCACCAGTAGCCCGCCGTCGATGGGCCGTACCTGCAGGCCCAGCGGGGACGGCGCCGGGGCGCTCAGCACCCGCACGTTGGCCTTCTTCTGCAGCAACGCCAGCGCCTCCGGCTCGTAGGCGGGGGCGATGACCACCTCGGTGAACACCGGGCTGAGCGCCTCGGCCAGCGCCAAGGGCATCGGGCGGTTGAGCGCCACGATCCCCCCGAAGGCCGACACCGGATCGCAGGCATGGGCCCGCCGGTAGACCTCGGTGATGTCCTCACCGACCGCCACCCCACAGGGGTTGGCGTGCTTGATGATGGCAACCGACGCCCGATCCCCCAACGACCAGGCCAGACGCCACGCGGCGTCGGCGTCGTAGACGTTGAGGTAGGACATCTCCTTGCCGTTGAGCTGCTGGGCCGCGTCCCACCAACCGGCCGGGCCGCTGCTGTAGCGGTAGCGGGCGCCCAGCTGATGGGGGTTCTCGCCGTAGCGCAGCGTCGTCACCCGTTCGACCGACAGGTGCAGCGTCGGCGGCAGTGACGTATCGGCGGCATCGACGGCATCGGCGGCATCGACGGCGTCGAACCACGTGACGATCGCGGCGTCGTAGGCCGCGGTGTGGGCGAACGCCGCCCGGGCCAACCGCCGGCGGGTCGCCGCCGACAACGCCCCGTCGGCGCGCAACTCGGCCACGACCCCGGCGTAGTCGGCCGGGTCGGTCACCACGCCGACATGGGCGTGGTTCTTGGCTGCGGCGCGCACCATGGCCGGGCCGCCGATGTCGATCAGCTCCACCGACGGGTTGGACCCGAACGGGTAGAGGTTGCCGACGACGAGGTCGATCGGGGCGATGTCGTTGGCCTCGAGGTCAGCGACGTGGGAGGGCTCGCTGCGGTCGGCGAGGATCCCGCCGTGCACGATCGGGTGCAACGTCACCACCCGATGACCGAACAGCGCCGGATAACCGGTCAGATCGGCGACATCGGTGACGGGGACCCCGGCGGTGGCCAGCGCCGCAGCGGTCCCACCGCTCGACACCAGTTGCCAGCCCAGCGAGGTCAGATCCTTGCCGAGTTCGACGATGCCAGACTTGTCATAGACGGAGAGCAGAGCGGTGGGCACCCGGGAACCGTAGTGAACGCGCCAGGGACGCAGCGAGGCCCGCAGCCGGATTCGGCTGCGGGCCTCGACCAAAGAACGATGTCCCCGTTCACAACGAGCGGACGATGTCCCCGTTCACAACGAGCGGACGATGTCCCCGTTCACAACGAGCGGACGATGTCCCCGTTCACAACGAGCGGACGATGTCCACCATGTGGGCACCGGCCTCGGTCGGGTTCAGACCGATCCGGACGCCGGCGTCGCGCAGCGCCTCCATCTTGGCCTGGGCGGTGCCCTTGCCCCCGGAGACGATGGCGCCCGCATGGCCCATCTTCTTGCCGGCCGGGGCGGTACCACCGGCGATGTAGGCCGAGACCGGCTTGGTCATGTGGTTCTTGATGAACTCGGCGGCCTCTTCCTCGGCCGATCCACCGATCTCGCCGATCATCATGACGGCCTTGGTGTCGGGATCGGCCTCGAACGCCTGCAGGCAGTCGATGAAGCTCGTCCCCGGCACCGGGTCGCCACCGATACCGACACAGGTGGTGACGCCGATGTCCTGCTGCTGCAGTTCGTACAGCGCCTGGTAGGTGAGCGTGCCGGACCGGCTGACGATGCCGACCGGGCCGCCGGGCTTGGCGATGTGCCCGGCGGTGATCCCGATGTTGCACCTGCCGGGGCTGATGATGCCGGGGCAGTTCGGGCCGAGCAGGCGGACGTTCGGGAAGTCGCGCTTGAGCTTGTTGAAGAACCACGCCTCGTCGTGCGCCGGCACACCCTCGGTGATGCAGGCGATGAACTCGACGCCGCCTTCGGCAGCCTCCATCACTGCGTCGCGCACACCGGGGGCGGGGATGAAGATGCAGCTGGCGTTGGCACCGGTCTCGCGCACGGCGTCGGCCACCGAAGCGAAGATCGGGATGCCATCGACGTCGGTGCCGGCCTTCTTGGGGTTGGTTCCACCGACGACGTTGGTGCCGTAGGCCCGGTTGGACAGGCCGTAGTAGCGGCCCTGCGAGCCGGTCAGGCCCTGGTAGATGACCTTGGTGTTCTCGTCGACGAAAATGCTCACTTGGGGGTTCCTCCTGCGAGCTCGACGGCCTTGCGCGCCGCGGTGAGCATGTCCGGTGCCATCTGCAGCTTGTCCGACAGGTGGCCGGCGAGGATCGCCCGGCCCTCATCGGCGTTGGTGCCGTCGAGACGAATGACGATGGGGGCATCGATGGTGACCGAGGCCAGCGCCTGGACGATGCCGTTGGCCACCTCTTCGCCCTTGGTGATGCCGCCGAAGATGTTGATGAAGATCGACCGCACGTTGGGGTCGTTGTTGATGACCTCGAGCGCCCCGGCCATGACCGCCGCGTTCGAGCCGCCGCCGATGTCGAGGAAGTTGGCGGGCTTGCCGCCGACCTGGTTGACGATGTCGACGGTGGACATGGCCAGACCCGCGCCATTGGCGATCACGCCGACGGACCCCTCCAGGCCGACGTACTGCAGGCCCTTCTCATGGGCTTCGGTCTCGCGCTGGTCACGCACCTGCGTGGCGTCATAGGCCTCGTAATCGGCGTGGCGGAACAGGCTGTTGGCGTCGAGGGACACCTTGGCGTCGAGCGCGTGCACCTCGCCGGTGGGCTTGAGGATCAGCGGGTTGATCTCGACGAGATCGGCGTCGCCCTCGGTGTAGGCCCGGTACAGCTTCTGGAGGATGTCGACCGTGCCCTCGGTGGCCGCGGGGTTGAGCTTCGCCGCCGCCACCCACTCACGGGCGACGGCATCGGTCAGCCCGTCCACCGGGTCGACCCAGATCTTGGCGATGGCGTCGGGATTCTCCTCGGCCACGGCCTCGATCTCGACACCGCCCTGGGCGGACAGCATGCCGAGGTACTTCTTGGCCGAGCGGTCGAGGGTGAACGACGCGTAGTACTCCTCCGCGATGTCGGAGGCCACCTCGATCCACACCACGTGGACGATGTGACCCTTGATGTCCATCCCGAGGATGTTGCCAGCGTGGGTGCGGACCTCGTCGGCGGAGTTGGCCAGCTTGATACCGCCGGCCTTGCCCCGGCCGCCCACCTGGACCTGCGCCTTGACCACCACCGGGTAGCCCACGCGCTCCGCGATGGCGACGGCTTCGTCCACCGTGCTGGCGACGCCGCCGGCCGACACGGGGATACCGAAGCGGGCAAAGAACTGCTTGCCTTGGTACTCGTACAGATCCAAGTAGCTGGCCTTTCTACGTTGTGAGCTCGGCAATGCTGACGGCGGCACCCGACACCCGGGCGGGTTGGGGCGTCCACCGCAACGGCATCAGGACGACCCGGCGGTCTCCCGGTCATCGAGGGCCTGGGCCAACCACGACGTGATGGCCTCCATCGACGCACCGGGGGTGAACACGGCGGCCACCCCCTGCGACTGCAGGACCGAGATGTCGGCGGCAGGGATGATCCCACCACCGAAGACCAGGACATCGTCGAGGCCCCGGTTGCGCAACTCCTCGATCACCCGGGGGAACAGGGTGAGGTGGGCTCCCGACAGCATCGAGAGACCCACGGCATCGGCGTCCTCCTGGAGGGCCGCCTCCGCAACCTGCTCAGGGGTTTGGAACAGGCCGGTGTAGATGACCTCGAAGCCGGCATCCCGCAGGAGCCGGGCGATCACCTTCACACCACGATCGTGCCCGTCGAGGCCCGTCTTGGCCACCACGACTCTGTAGCGCCGTTGCATCGACGGGATACTAGGTGTGAGCAGGTCACGGCTTGCAATCGAGGGGCGGCCTAACCTCGTGCGATGCCCGTTGGACGTACCACGACCCGTAGCGAGGTGCGGGCCATCGTCATGGTCGCCGCAGCACTGCTCGTCATCGTCGGAGGCATCGCGCTGTTCGTCAACGTCGTCGCGAGCCGCGGCGACGTGCAGATCCGCCTCGGTGACGACTACTTCAACGCCGGCGACGCCGCCGACATCGCCGACGACATCCGCGACCGCGGACCGATCCTGTTCTCCGACCTCGCCGGAGGCAGTCGCGACATCGTGGTGAACCACCTCAGCGACGCTGCAGACGAAGGTTGGGTGGCCTTCGAGGCCCGCCGACCCGGCGACCCGCGCGACTGCCAGGTGTCCTGGAACGCCGAGCGCGATCTGTTCGAGTACTCGTGCGACGTCGCGTCGACCTTCCCTCCCGACGGCACCGGCCTGGGGCAGCTCTCCGTCGCCATCACCGACGGCCGGATCATCGTGGACATCAACGCCGCCCAACGGGGCTCGACCACCGTGCCCGAGGCCTCGGGGTCGACCATCATCATCTCCGGCAAGTGAACGTCATCTCCGGCAAGTGAACGTCCAGCCCTTCTGATCGACCGGGAGGCTTGCCGATCGTTGTTCGCCGGATCCGATCGGGGCGATGGATCCGGGTGCGCTCGCACGTTCCCCACGATGTGACCACCTCGGCACGCGAGGTCACGGTACGGTGACCCACGGAGACCGCAAGCCGATCGTGTTCGCCGGCCGTCCGAAGGCAGGATCTGGCGTGTTCAGCAGCGGCAACGGCAAGGTGGACGCCGGCACCGTGCCGCGAACCCCGTATCCGGCGGCGCTCGTGGACCGCCTGCTCGCCGTGATCGCCGGCATCAACGCCGACCTCGACCACGACGTGGTGCTGCGACGGATCTGCCGGGCCTGCGTCGAGGTGGCGGGCGCCGATGCAGCCGGGTTCATCTCCTGCGACGACGCCCAGGCCCGGCTCGTCGCCGGGGTCGGCTTCCCTGCGGCGATCCACACCATCACCATCTCCCGCGACGACGCCGAACTGCTGTCGCTGGCCTCCCGTCCCCGTCGGCTCACCCTCACCGACGCTCACCGCCAACTGGCCCATCGGCCCGATCTGCTCACCGCCCTCACCGGGCTCAACACCGTCGTCGTCACCCCGGTGTTCGCCCGCAGCCAGGTCGTCGGTGCCCTGGTGGTGGCGTTCGCTCCGCTCGGGCATCCGCTCGACGCCGAGCAACGGACCCTCCTCGACCTGCTCGCCGGTCATGGCGGCGCTGCCATCGCCAATGCGGTTGCCTTCGAGGACGCCGTACGCCGCCAGGCCCACGAGAAGGCCGTGATCGATGCCGTCGCCGACGGGGTCGCCACCCTCGACGGCGAGGGACGCGTGACCAGCTGGAACCGGGCCGCGGCCGAACTGACCGGCTTGCGACCCGATCAGGTCCTCGGGCACACCGCGCCCTTCCCGGTCCACGGCCCGCAGCAGCCGGTCGAGCACCGCATCGACGACGACCGGTGGCTGGAGATCGTCGCCACCCCGCTCGAGGCCGGCAGGGTGGTGGTGCTGCACGACATCAGTCGCCAGAAGGCCCTCGACACCGCCAAGGCCATGTTCGTGGCCGCCGCCAGCCACGAGCTGAAGACCCCGCTCACCGTCATCACCTCCTACGCGAACTGGCTGCGCGACCACGGCGAATCGGCCGAGCCCACCACCCGCAAGACCGCATACGAGGCCATCGCCGACAGCGCCGACGACCTCTACCGGATCGTCGAGAAGGTCCTGCTCACCGCCAAGACCGAGGCCGGGCCCATCGACCTGCGCCCCCAACGGCTCGACCCCGACCAGCTGGTTCGGGCCGCGGCCGCCCCCTTTGCCTTTCCCGGGGGACGTCACGAGCTGCGCCTCGAGATCGCCCCGGACCTGCCGGCCATCTGGGCCGATCCACAGGCCCTGCGCACGGTGCTGGGCCAGCTGCTGGAGAACGCGGTCAAATACTCGCCCGACGGCGGCACGATCGTCGTGCTGGCCGAGCGGGCACGGCACCGCCATCGACCGGATCGGGCCATGGTCCGCTTCGCCGTGAGCGACGCCGGCATCGGCCTGGCACCCGCTGAGATCGCGCACCTGTTCGCCCCCTTCTACCAAGGACAATCGCGTCGCGGCATCCGCGGGGGCGTCGGCTTGGGCCTGTCCATCGTGCGGCGCCTCGTCGAAGGACACGGCGGCGAGTGCGGCGCCTCGGGCGAGCTGGACCGCGGTTCGCAGTTCTGGGTCACCGTCGCGGTGGCGGAGGACGAACAGCACGACCTCGCCTGACCGGCGGCAACCGGACGAGACCGGCCCGGACGGTCAGCCGAACGGGACCCCGAACAGCGCCGGCCAGAGCGCCGGGGCGGTGGTGACCACGTCGTAGAGCGAGGCACCGGTGGCCCGTTCGGCCCTGACCGCGGCCACCATGGCCTGCACCTCCGACACGATGACCGGGTCGGCGACGCCCCCGACCAGGTGCACCGGGTAGTCGACCCGGCCGGTGAGGGCCCTCGACCGGAGGATGTTCTCCGTGGTGGACACCGCCGCATCGCGCCACAGGGAGGAGGCCCCGGCCGGTTGGCTCAGTAGTGCCACCTAGAGCCGTTCCAGCGGCGCCCACGACAGCAGCAGTTGGCGCTCCCCGGCGTCGGGGAACCGCACGACGGCCACCGCCTTGTCACCCTCGCCCTCGATGCTCAGGATCACCCCGTCGCCGAAGCGCGGATGGCGGACGTCCTCCCCCACCCGGAACCCCATGGCATGGGCGTTCGAAGGCGTCGGGGTCGTGGGCGCCGACGGGGACCCCGCAGCGCGCCCCGACCGGCCCGAACCGGATGAACCGAACGACGAGGCTGAGGACCGCACCGCCCGATCGACCAGCCGTTCGCGGCCGGCATCGGGATTGCCGAGGCGACCCGACCGGCCGGTGCGGCGGTTGGCGCCGATCTCCTCGATCAACTGTGCCGGGATCTCCTCGATGAACCGGCTCGGCGGGTTGTACTGGGTGGAGCCGAACAGCATGCGGGTCCACGCGCTCGACAGGAACAGCCGCTGGCGGGCCCGGGTGATGCCGACGTAGGCCAGGCGGCGCTCCTCTTCCATCTGCGCGGGCTCGCCGATGGAGCGGATGTGGGGGAAGACCCCTTCCTCCATGCCGACCAGGAACACCACCGGGTACTCCAGGCCTTTGGCCGAGTGCAGCGTCATCAGCGTGACCTCGGAATCGTCGCCGCCGAGCCGATCGGTATCGGCCACGAGCGCCACCTGCTCGAGGAACGCATCGACGTCGCCGCCGCGATCACGGGCCACCCTGACCAGCTCCGCCAGGTGCTCGATCCGGCCCTCGGCATCGATGGTGCTCTCGGCCTCGAGCTCGGCCAGGTACCCGCTGCGATCGAGGAGGGCCTCGAGCAGCGACACCGGGCCGTCGGCCACCACGTCGGCGAGCTCGTCCATCAGACCGACGAACGCCTCGATGGCCCGCACCGCCCGGCTGGACAACCCCACGTCGTCGGCCCGACGCAGCGCACCGAAGAAGGTCAGCCCGTGCGCCCGGGCATAGGCATCGAGGCGGCCCTCGGAGGTGTCGCCGATGCCCCGCTTGGGCACGTTGAGGACGCGCTTGACCGACACCTCGTCGGCCGGGTTGACCACCGCCTTCACGTAGGCGATGGCGTCCTTCACCTCGCGCCGGTCGTAGAAGCCGGTCCCGCCCACCAGCTTGAAGGGGATCTGTTCGCGCCGTAAGCTCTCCTCGAGCACCCGGGACTGGGCGTTGGTGCGGTAGAAGACCGCGATCTCGTCCCAGCGGACGGTGCCGCTCTCGTGCAGGCGGGCGATCTCGCGCCCCACCCACTGGGCCTCGTCGGTCTCGTCCTCGGCGTGGTAGCGGCCGATGCGGTCACCGCCGTCGGACTCGGTCCACAGATCCTTGGGCTTGCGCGACAGGTTGTTGGCGATGACTGCGTTGGCGGCGTCGAGGATGACCTGGGTCGAGCGGTAGTTCTGATCCAGCACCACGACCGTGGCGTCGGGGAAGGCCTGCTCGAACTCCAAGATGTTGCGGATGTCCGCCGCCCGGAACGAGTAGATGGACTGGTCGCTGTCGCCCACCACGAACACGTTGCGGTGCTCGCCACCGAGCATCAGGACCAGCTCGTTCTGCACCTGGTTGGTGTCCTGATACTCGTCGACCAGCACGTGACGGAACCGCCGCTGGTAGCCGGCGAGCACCTCGGGATGGGTGCGGAACAACCGCACCGTCACCGACAGCAGGTCGTCGAAGTCCATCGCCCCGGCCCGCTGCAGGCGGACCTGGTACTCCCGGTAGACCTCGGCGATGCGCTTCTCGAACGGACCGGCGGCGCGCTCGCGGTAGGCATCGACCCCGACCCCGTCGTTCTTCGCCGCGGAGATGGCCGCCTGCACCGAACGGGCGGGGAACTTCTTGGCGTCGAGGCTGAGATCGCGGATGACGTAACCGCACAACCGCACCGCGTCGGCCTGGTCGTAGATCGAGAAGCTCGACGGGTAGCCCAACACCGACACGTCGCGGCGCAGGATCCGCACACAGGCCGAGTGGAACGTCGACACCCACATCTTCTCGGCAACCGGGCCGACGAGCTGACCGACGCGGTGGCGCATCTCCTGCGCCGCCTTGTTGGTGAAGGTGATGGCCAGGATCTCGAACGGCGAGACCCCCCAGGCCTCGATCAGGTGGGCGATGCGATGGGTCAGGACCCGGGTCTTGCCGGACCCGGCGCCGGCGATGACCAGCAACGGGCCGCCGTCGTGGGCCACCGCTTCGCGCTGGGCCGGGTTGAGCCCGTCGAGAAGGTCTGCGGATTCGACACGATGGGCCACGTCCCGAGACTACCGGTGGCCTACGACGGCAGGGCCACCACCCGGTGCGGTCACTCCCACTCGATGGTGCCGGGCGGCTTCGACGTCACGTCGTAGGCCACCCGGTTGATGCCCCGGACCTCGCCGATGATCCGGCTCGCCATCTTCTCGAGCAGGTCGTAGGGCAAACGGGCGAAGTCGGCCGTCATGGCATCCTCGCTGGTCACGGCCCGGATGATGATCGGATGACCGTAGGTCCGCTCGTCGCCCATCACCCCGACCGAGCGGATGTCCGCGAGCACCGCGAAGGCCTGCCAGATCTCTCGTTCGAGCCCGGCCTTGTGGATCTCCTCACGCACCACCGCATCGGCGAGCTGCAGCATCGCCACCCGTTCCCGGGTGACTTCACCGATGATGCGGACCGCGAGGCCCGGACCGGGAAACGGCTGCCGCCATACGATCTCGTCGGGCAGGCCGAGCTCGGAGCCGATCCGTCGCACCTCGTCCTTGAACAGGCTGCGCAGCGGCTCCACCAGCTCGAAGTCGAGATCCTCGGGCAGGCCCCCCACGTTGTGATGGCTCTTGATCTTGGCCGCCGTCGCCGTGCCCGACTCGATGACGTCGGGGTAGAGGGTGCCCTGGACCAGGAAACGGGCATCGTCGATGCCCTGGCTGGACTCCTCGAAGACCCGGATGAACAGCTCGCCGATGGTCTTGCGTTTCTGCTCGGGGTCGGTGACCCCGGCGAGACGCCCGAAGAACCGGTCGGCGGCGCGAGCATGGATGAGATCGATGCCGAAGTTGCGGTGGAACGTGTCCTCCACCTGGTCGGCCTCACCGAGGCGCATCAGGCCCGTGTCGACGAACACGCAGGTCAGCTGGTTGCCGATGGCCCGGTGTACCAGGGCCGCGGCCACCGCCGAGTCGACCCCGCCCGACAGCCCGCAGATGGCCCGGCCCTTGCCGACCTGGACCCGGATGTTCTCGGTGGCGTGGTCGATGACGTTGGTCATCGTCCAGTTCTGGCGGCAGCCGCAGACCTCGACCAGGAAACGGACGAGCAGCTCCTGGCCATGCGGCGTGTGCACTACCTCGGGGTGGTACTGCACCCCGTAGAGCTGCCGCGTCGGCGACTCGAGCATCGCCACCGGGCAGTCCTCGGTACGGGCGGTGACGCTGAAGCCCTCCGGGACCGACACGATGGCGTCGAAGTGGCTCATCCACACCGACTGCTGCGGCGGCAGGACCTGGCCGAGCCGGCCACCGCCGTCGACCAGGGTGACGTCGGTCCGGCCGTATTCGCCGCGCCCGGTCTGGGCCACCTCGCCGCCGAGCTGGTGGGCGATGAGCTGGGCGCCGTAGCAGATTCCCAGCACGGGGATGCCGAGCTCGTAGATGGCAGGGTCGAGACGCGGGGCACCCTCGACGTGGACCGATGCCGGCCCCCCGGACAGCACGATGCCGACCGGGTTGCGGGCGCGCACCTCGGCCGCGCTGATCGTGGAGGGAACGATCTCGGAGTAGACCCTCGCCTCGCGAACGCGACGGGCTATCAGCTGGGCGTACTGGGCGCCGAAATCGACGACGAGCACGGCGTCCTCACCGGTGGCCCAGCCGCCGGTGACCGGGCCGGCTGAACGAGCCGGCCCTGTGGGAGCGCTCATCGCCCCATACCCACGCCCTGACCCTTCTGCAGCGCCTTGCCCTCGGTCTGCAGGGCAGGCGCCACCATGACCTCGGCCTTCTGGAACTCCTTGAGCGTCTGGTAGCCGGTGGTGGCCATCGAGGTTCGCAGCGCCCCGAAGAGGTTGAGGCGGCCGTCGTTCTCGTGGGCAGGACCGGTGAGGATCTCCTCCAGCGAGCCACGCTGCTGGGTCCGCACCCGCGCCCCGCGGGGCAGGCTCGAGTGGAAGGTGGCCATGCCCCAGTGCCAACCCTTGCCCGGCGCCTCGTAGGCTGCGGCCAGGGGCGAACCGATCATCACCGCGTCGGCACCACACACGATGGCCTTGGCGATGTCGCCGCCCGTGGCCATGCCGCCGTCGGCGATGACATGGACGTAGACCCCGGTCTCGTCGAGGTGGCGCATGCGAGCCGCCCGCACGTCGGCGATCGCGGTGGCCTGGGGCACCCCGATGCCCAACACCCCACGGGTGGTGCAGGCATGGCCCGGACCGACACCGACGAGCACGCCGGCCGCGCCGGTGCGCATCAGGTGCAGGCCGGCCTGGTAGGACGCACACCCTCCGACGATCACCGGCAGGTCGAGCTCCCGCACGAACCGCTTGAGGTTGAGCGGCTCGACCGTGCGCGACACGTGCTCGGCCGACACCACCGTGCCCTGGATGATCAACATGTCGAGCTCGCCGGCGACGATGGCCGACATCAGCATCGACGCCCGCTGTGGGGTCACCGCGGCCACCGCGGTAACGCCGGTGGCCTTGATCTCCTTGATGCGGGCCGTGACCAGCTCCGGCTTGAGCGGCTCGGCGTAGATCTCCTGCATCCGCCGGGTGGCCTTCTCCACGTCGAGGTGGGCGATCTCCTCGAACAGCGGTTCCGGGTCCTCGTAGCGGGTCCACAAGCCTTCGAGGTTCAACACCCCTGCCCCGCCGAGACGACCGATCTCGATGGCGGTCGCCGGGCTGACGACCCCGTCCATCGCCGAGCCGAGCACTGGCAGTTCGAACCGGAAGGCGTCGATCTGCCAGGCGATGTCGACATCTTCGGGATCGCGGGTCCGCCGCGACGGCACGATCGCGATGTCATCGAAGCCGTAGGCACGGCGCCCCGACTTGCCCAGTCCGATTTCGATCTCGGCCATCATGAACTCCCTGTGAGGTTGCGAGGTAGCTGTCGTGTCAGGGCCCCGGACCACGGGTGGGCCGCACGCACGGCATTGTGGCCTGCGGCGCCTCCGGCACGATCGCCGGGACCATCGAGTCGTACGTTCCTGGCGGGGCGGTGGCGCATCGACTCCTCGAGCGCCTGCGGAGTATCGCTTTCCCACGCAAGCGTCGGCATGAGCCGTGCCTTTCCCAACCAGCACCTGACCCACCCCGGAAGCCGTATCCGAGGCCGCCGCCGGCTCCGCTGAAAGGGCCGGCGACCGTGGGACGACGCCGCGATCCTAGTGCCGGGGGGCGGCCCCGAACCGAATCTGATCACACGTAGAAACGAGGCCCGGACCGGCCACCGGACGCCGCCGGGACGGCACCCCACCGCAACGGCGACCGGGCCCCGCAACGGCGACCGGGCCCCGCAACGCGGATCAGCCGACCCCGAAGGGTCGGCTGATCGGGGTAACGCCGGTTTGGTTCCGGGGGGATGCAAGCAACCCGCCGGTCGAGGTGGTCGGCCCCGCTGAACGGGACCGACCGACGACATCACATCATGCCGGGCATGCCACCCATGCCGCCCATGCCGCCACCGGACGGCATGGCGCCTGCGGGCTCCGGCTTGTCGGCGATGAGGGCCTCGGTGGTCAGCAGCAGGGCGGCGATCGAGCAGGCGTTCTGCAACGCCGCCCGGGTCACCTTGGCCGGGTCGATGACGCCGGCCTTGACCAGGTCGACGAACTCACCGGTCGCAGCGTTGAAGCCGATCGAGCCCTCGGAGGAGGCGACCTGCGCAACGATGACCGCACCCTCGAAGCCGGCATTGGAGGCAATGAGTCGTGCCGGGGCATCCAGCGACCGCGACACGATGGTGGCGCCCACCTTCTCGTCGCCTTCGAGCGTCTCAACCACGGCGTCGACCGCAGAGCGAGCCCGCACCAGTGCCGTGCCGCCACCGGCGACCACGCCCTCTTCGATGGCAGCCCGGGTTGCGGACAGCGCATCCTCGATGCGGTGCTTCTTCTCCTTGAGCTCCACCTCGGTGGCGGCGCCGACCTTGATCACCGCAACGCCGCCGGCCAGCTTGGCCAGGCGTTCCTGCAGCTTCTCACGGTCCCAGTCGGAGTCGGTGTCCTCGATCTCACGACGGATCTGCGCCACCCGGCCGGTGACGTCGTCACTGCTGCCGGCGCCCTCGATGATGGTGGTGTTGTCCTTGGAGATGACCACCTTGCGGGCCCGACCGAGCAGGTCCAGGGTCACGTTGTCGAGCTTGAGCCCGACCTCCTCGGCGATCACGGTTGCGCCGGTGAGCACGGCCATGTCCTGCAGCATCGCCTTGCGGCGCTCGCCGAAGCCCGGTGCCTTCACGGCGACCGAGTTGAACGTGCCTCGGATCTTGTTGACCACCAGGGTGGCCAGCGCCTCGCCGTCGACGTCCTCGCTGATGATCAGCAGCGGCTTGCCGGACTGCACGACCCGCTCCAGCGTGGGCAGCAGATCCTTGATCGAGCTGATCTTGGACTGGTGCAGAAGGATGTAGGGGTCCTCCAGCACGGCTTCCTGACGCTCGGGATCGGTCATGAAGTACGGCGACAGGTAGCCCTTGTCGAACTGCATGCCCTCGGTGAACTCGAGCTCGGTGCCGAAGGTGTTCGACTCCTCGACGGTGACCACACCGTCCTTGCCGACCTTGTCGATGGCCTCGGCGATGACCTCGCCGATGGAGGGATCGGCGGCGGAGATGGCCGCAACCTGGGCGATCTCCTCCTTGCCGCCGATCTCGGTGGCCTGGGCCTTGATCGAGGCGACCGCAGCTGCAAGCGCAGCCTCGATACCCTTCTTCAAGCCCATCGGGTTGGAGCCGGCGGCCACGTTGCGCAGACCCTCGCGCACCAAGGCCTGGGCCAGCACCGTGGCCGTGGTCGTGCCGTCACCGGCGACGTCGTTGGTCTTGGTGGCGACTTCCTTGACCAGCTGGGCGCCCATGTTCTCGTACGGGTCCTCGAGCTCGATCTCCCGAGCGATGGAGACGCCGTCGTTGGTGATGGTGGGCGCACCGAATTTCTTGTCCAGCACGACGTTTCGGCCGCGTGGCCCGAGGGTCACCTTGACCGCGTCGGCCAACTTGTTGACGCCGGCCTCGAGGGCGCGACGTGCTTCTTCGTCGAATGCAAGCATTTTGCTCATCGGGGGTTGCCTGCTCTCAGCCGACGATGGCCAGGACGTCGCGGCTGGAGAGGATCAACAGATCCTCACCGCCCACCGCGATCTCGGTGCCGCCGTACTTCGAGTAGACGACCCGGTCGCCGACCTTGACGTCGCTGGGGATCAGCTCGCCGGTCTGCTCGGAGCGCTTACCGGGGCCGATGGCAAGGACTTCACCCTGCTGAGGCTTTTCCTTGGCGGTGTCGGGGATAACTAGGCCGCTGGCCGTGCGCTCCTCGGGTTCCAGCGGGCGAACAACAATACGGTCCTCAAGGGGACGAAGGTTCATGGATCGAGCCTCCAGATTGGATGGCGGTGCTGGTTAGCACTCGCGTGTGGCGAGTGCTAACGATAGGCGTGCACCGGGTGCGCGGGCAAACCGTGGCTCTGGGGAGATCGCCCGGCTCAGACCGAGGGGGTCAGCGACAGGTTCGGATCGACGCCACAGTCCAGCGCGGAGGGGCCTCTTTCGGCCAGACGCCACAGGCCTGCAGCAGCGACCATCGCAGCGTTGTCGGTGCAGTAGGCCAGCGACGGCAGATGCGCTCGGCGTCCATCGGCCTCGCCGGCGGCAACCCAGCGGGCCCGCAGCCGGGTGTTGGCCGCCACCCCACCCGCCAGGCTCATCCCGGCCGCTCCGAGCTGCGCTGCGGCCAGCCGCGCCTTGTGCACCAGCACGTCCACCGCCGCTTCCTGGAAAGAGGCCGCGACATCCGCAGCGGCCACGTCGGGATGGCGACGGACATAGTTGACGACCGAGGTTTTCAGCCCCGAGAAGGAGAAGTCGAGCCCGTCATGCAGCATCGAGCGGGGAAAGGCGATCGCCGTCGGATCGCCCTCGACCGCCAGACGGTCGATGACCGGACCACCCGGGTAGCCAAGACCCAGATACCGGGCCACCTTGTCGAAGGCCTCGCCCGCGGCGTCGTCGACGGTGCGGCCCAGCAGGCGGTACTCGCCCGGGCGGTCCATACCTAACAGGATGGTATGGCCGCCGGACACCAGCAGTACCAGTAGGGGGAAAGCCACCTCGGGATCCTCGAGCAACGGTGCGAACAGGTGCGCCTCGAGATGGTTCACCCCGACGAAGGGCACCCCCCACACCAATGACAGAGCCTTCGCCGCGCTGACCCCGACCAGCAGAGACCCGACCAGGCCGGGGCCGACGGTGGCGGCCACCGCGTCGACCTCACCCAACTGCAGGCCGGCCTCGCGCATCGCCTCGGCCACCACCGGGTTGATCCGCTCGATGTGAGCCCGGGAGGCGACCTCCGGGACGACACCGCCGTAACGGGCGTGCAGATCGATCTGGCTCGACACCACCGAGGACAACACCTCGAAACAGCCGTCGGACCTGCGAGCCACCACCGAGGCTGCCGTCTCGTCGCAGGACGTCTCGATACCCAGCAGTATGGTGCGGGTTCCGGCCATGGCGCTCATGTCCCCTCGATGATGGTCCGGTCGGGCAGCGCGGCCTCAAGCTCGGCGAGCCGCCGCCCGTACCCGGGCTTGTCGATGTCGTGGGCCCACATCACCAGTGCGTCCTCGTTCACCTCGGCGTAATAGCCCTTGCGCACCCCGGCCGGGGCGAACCCGAACTTGCGGTACAGCTCCTGGGCCGCGGTATTGCTCATACGGACCTCGAGGGTGAGGCTGGTCGCCCCCCTGGCCACGGCCCGGGAGGCCAGCTCCAGCATGAGGCGGGTGCCGAAGCGATTCCCCTGGCGCACCGGATCGACCGCGACGGTGGTGATGTGGCACTCGTCGAGGCTCAGCATGAACCCCGCATAGCCCACCAGGCGGTTGTCCTGCCGCGCGACCAGATAGCAGCGGGTGGTGGGCAGGGCCAGCTCCCCCAGGTACAGGCTCATCGTCCACGGCCGCGGGTAGACCTGCTTCTCGATGCGCAACACCGACGGCAGATGGCGCCGGCGCATGGCCTGCACCACCACCGGCGAACAGGAATGCGCCCCGTCGTACCCGCTGCCACTCATGACGCCGGCCCGCCGCTGCCGGGCCGCTGTACCCAGTTGGCCTCGGCATCGGGCTTGCGCAGGTACAGCGGGTGCACGTCGTCGGGGGCGACCAGGCCACCGGCCGAGGCCCGCGATCGGGCCACCTGCACCAGAGACCAGGCCGACGGCTGGGCGAGCGCGCCATCGACGAACTCGACACCGGCTGACCCGGCAGCGGCGATGAGGTCGCGATAGCGCAGCGCGCCGTCACCCACCAGCAGCCGGCGGCCGGAACCGGCCTCGAGCTCGGCGCGCAGCTCGGTCGGCGGACCGACACGGGGGGCGCCCACGACCTCCACGCCGTCACGGCTACCGCGGTAGGTGGCCCAGAACACCTCGCTGCGCCGGGCATCGCTCACCGCCACGATCCGGCACTCGGCGAAACGGACCGGAAAGGCCACCAGATCGAGCGAGCCCACCCCGATGGCGGGCACCCCCAGGCCGAACGCGATGGCCTTGGCCGTGGCCAGGCCCACCCGCAACCCGGTGAACAACCCCGGCCCAACCCCGACCGCCACCGCTTCGACCGAGGCCAACGACACCCCGGCCGCATCGCACAGCTGACCGATCATGGGGCTGAGCAGCTCCGCATGACGCTGGCCACGATTGACCTGGGCGGCCGCCAACACGCCGTCGGAGCCACCGAGGGCACAACTCACCTGGGTCGACGAGGTCTCGATGCCGAGGATCAGCACGTCGCCACCCCACGCCGGGCCAGCTCTTCGACCAACGCAGCCATCCGGTCGCCCCATCCGTCGCCCAGGTCGCCGATGCGGATACAGCGGTCGTCGTCACCCTCCCCCAGCTCCAGCGACACCTCGAGGTACTGCGCCGGCAGGGCCGGCCGGATGGTGTCGCCCCACTCGATCAGGGTGACGCCGCCCGAGTCGAACAGCTCCTCGAGGCCCAGCTCGACGGTCTCGTCGAGCTGCTCGATGCGGTACACGTCGAGATGGTGCATCACCAGGCGGCCCTCGTAACGGTGGTGGAGCGTGAACGTCGGGCTGGTGATCGGCCCCCGAACCCCCAGCGCCGCCCCGAACCCCTGGCAGAAGGCGGTCTTGCCGGCACCGAGATCACCGGTGAGCACCAGCAGGTCCCCGGCCCGGCACAGCTCGGCGAGCGCGGCAGCGACCGCCCTGGTCTGATCCGGTGAGTTGCTGACGACGAGGAGTTCCGGCGGCATCGGTTGACCCGACGTTACCCCGCTGTCGGGAACGGCCCCTACTGCGTATTGGGGGACCACACGGCCCGGCACCGCCCGGCACGGCGGTCCTGCTCAAGGACCGCGGTGCTATTGCCGTTGGGTTTCCACCACTACCCCGAACCGGCCTGCCGTCACGGACTCGACGACAGCGGACTCGACCATCCCCGTGCATGGGGAACATCCGGCCACGGAGGGCCGACGCCATGCCGAACCATCGTTGTCGTTGGTCCCCACCCGCGTCGCGAGCCCACAGCGGCCCCGCGACCGCGTGCCGGCGCCCGTCCCGTTGCGGCCGGGGTCGCTGAGATGGCCACGTACCCCCTTCCCGGGCGGAGGCTGAACCGCTCCGCCGCCACCCCGACCGCCGGCGCCGTGGCCGCCGATGCCCTGCGGCTGATCCGCTACCCGTGGCAGGGGCAGCTGCCCGGATGGTCGCTGCGCTTCGATGGCCAACAACCGGGGTTCCTGGGTCGCACCATCTGGCCCGATCGCGTCATCGAGATCTACGTGCGCCCCGGCCAGGCGGTGCGCGACGTCGCCTTCGCCGTGGCCCACGAATTGGGCCACGCCGTCGACCTCGAACACCTCGACCCATCCTCACGTGCCCGGTGGCGGGCCGGCCGGATGCTGCCGAACCATCTGGAATGGTTCGGCGCCTCCGATGCCGACGACTTCGCCACCCCGGCCGGCGACTGGGCGGAATGCTTCGCCGCATGGCAGCTCGGCCCGGCCGGATTCCAGTCGCAGCTCGGCGGCGCCCCCGATGCCGGCCACTGCGTGCTGCTGGCCGAACTGTCGCTGCTCGAAGACGCCGGTAACACGGATCGCGCCCCGGGACAAGGGGGACGATTTCCCCATTTCGTGCCTCAGGCCGGTGTGCTTAGGGCTCGATACATCAACCAGCGCTGACACGGAGGTTGGCGTCATTCAGGGAAATGCTTTCTTCAGGGAGGAAGTACAATGGGAATCCGAATCAACCAGAACACGATGGCGGCTACCGCTCACCGGAACCTGTCCATCAGTGATGGCATGTTGAACCGGTCGATGGAGCGGCTCTCGAGCGGCTTCCGGATCAACCGGGCGTCCGATGACGCGGCCGGCTTGGCCAAGAGCGAACGGCTCCGCGCCGACATCCGCGGCCTCAACCAGGCCGTGCGCAACGCTCAGGACGGGGTCAGCTTCGTGCAGACCGCCGAGGGTGCGCTCGACGAGGTCACCAGCATCCTGCAGAGGATCAACGAGCTCGCCGTGTCCGCCGCCAACACCGCTACCGGGGACGGCGCCGCCGAACAGGCCGAGGTCACCCAGCTGCTGGCCCAGATCGACAACATCGGTTCGGCCACCTCCTTCGCCGGCAACCCCGTCTTCGGGGTCAACAGCGTGAGCTTCCAGATCGGCGCGACCAGCACCGACTTGATCAGCATCACGACCTCTGCGCTGTCGTCGGCCTCGCTGAGCGACGGCGTGGGCAGTGCCGTCGACCTCAGCACCATCGACCTCGCCAACGCGGCGTCGGCGGCGATCGACACGGTCCGCTCGGCCATCGACGAGATCAACTCGTACCGCGCCGACCTCGGTGCGACCCAGAACCGCCTCGAGCACACCATCGCCAATCTCAACGTCACCACCGAGAACCTGCAGTCCTCGGAATCACGCATCCGCGACCTCGACATCGCAGCGGAAATGGTGCAGTTCACCAGGCACCAGATCATGGTGCAGGCCGGCACGGCAATGCTGGCGCAGGCCAACCTGGTTCCCCAGACCGTTCTGCAGCTGCTGCGGTCCTGATCCCCGCCGGCTCCTGTCGGGCCCGTCCCCTAGGAGCCAGCCCCACCTGGAGGCCGACCGGTTCGCCGGTCGGCCTCCGCCGTTTTCGTCGCCGTCCACCGCAGGCACCGGACGGTCACCCTCCCCCACCGACGCCACTGCTTAGGCGTCAGAACCGCCCGCCGAACGCCGATCGGTCCGGTCCGCACCACTCGGCGCCGGCATATCCATGCTGGTGAGAGCACTGTTCGGACGGTGCGAAGGAATCCGCCACCTTTTTCCTCAAGGCAGGGGACTCGCCGTGTCGATAACCAGGGAGATGTTGCCGGTCACTGGAGCACGAATCGATACCCCGCCCGCAAGGCGCCGCACCCCGTCACCCACCGGTGCCGGTCCGGCCGCTGCGCACGCGGGCCGAGGCGCTGCAGGGACCGTGTCCCGAAGAGATTGGGCGTAGATGTCCGGCGTAGAGCTGTTCGACTTCCGCGACCTGTCGGAGTTGTCCCACGATGCGGAGCTACGGGCCAGTGAGGCCCTCCGGCTCGGCGTGCCCCGCGTGGCACTGGTGCTGTCCGCGATCACCCGCCGCAACGTCCAGGGCACCCTGGTGCGCTTCGAGCTGGTGGACCCCCAGGACGTCGCCACCGATGGTTGCGACCTGTACGACATCACCGTGCCGGTCCCCGCCCCGCCCGGTGCCGCCGTCACCCGGCAGCCGCTCGGCGTGGCCGTGATCCCCCGCCAGGTCGTCACCGGCATGGCCGAACTGCTGATGGGTGGCCCCGGCGAGGGCGAACAACGGGTCCCCAGCCGCTTCGAGCGATCGCTGCTCGCCCGCCGGCTCACCGAGGCGCTCAACCCCTTGTGGGAGGCCCTGGCCCTCGAGACGGTCGAGCCCCCCGGGCTGACCTACGTCGGCTCGCCGCTCGCCCAGCTCCCCGTGGCGACCGTGGCGATCGGCGTGAGTTTCTCCGCCGGCGCACAGAGCTGGGAGTTCACGCTGGCCTTGGCCTCTGCGGTCATCGACGCCGGGCTCAACATGCAACCGGCCGCCGATGGCGTCGCCATGGCGCTCGCCGTCAAGGACATCCCGATCGAGCTGACGGTCGCTTTCAACCCGATCAAGCTCCAAGCCACCGACATCGAGCGCCTTGCGGTCGGTGACGTCATCCGCCTCGACCATCCCCTGGCCGTCCCCTTGGTGGTCGAGACCCAGGGCCGGCCGCTGCTGCTGGTCAGCCACGGCACCACCGGCCGCCGGATCGCCGTCGAGGTCATCGACGTGCTCGACGTGGCCGAGCTGGCCGCGATCGCTGCGACGGAAACGTCGTCGCCGAGCCCCAACCGACGGTCGACCAGCACCGTCGAAGACATCTGATCGAACCGTGGACCGCACGATCGACACCTTCGAGAAGGAGGACTCCGTCATGGAGAACACACAGCACGCCGGCGGGTCGAGCGACCTGCGCGGCGGCGAGGCCTTCGGCTTCGGTAACGACGAGGGATCGCTGCCCGTCGACCCGGCGCCCTACCCCGATCTGAGCCATTCGACCCCCCAGGCCGGCGAGCCTCGGGACCTGCGCCTGCTGTCGGACATCGAGCTCGAGCTCTGCGTCGAGATCGGCCGGGCCCGGCTGCCGTTGCGGCAGCTGCTGGCTCTGACCCCCGGCTCGGTCATCGAGCTCGACCGGGCCCTCGGCGAACCCGTCAACGTCCTGGTCAACGGCAAGTTGGTGGCCCGCGGCCAGATCGTCACCATCGCCGAGGAGTTCGGGGTGCGCATCTCCGAGATCATCGATCCATCAGTCGAACCTCCGCCGTCGAAACGGCGCGGGTGACGCGGGACAGACACGAGCATGACCATGGTGGGCTTCCTGGTAACGCTGGTGAAAGCAGGGATGGTGTTCGCCCTGCTGGCGCTGACCGTCAAGATGTTGCGGCGCTACGACAGCCGCCGCTTCGGGACCACGTCCCGGAAACGAGCGGGGACGACCGCCCGGCCGCGCGCCGGTAGCGGCGCTCGCGACCCCTGGGGGCGCGGCGGGCGCGCCCGCACCGCGCGCTGGTCCCGGACCAGCCGTCCCGAACCGATCCTCGACGTCGTGGAACGGGCCCCGCTGGGCCGCAGCTCCTCGGTGATCCTGGTCCGGGTACAAGACCAGCACTTCCTCTTCGGCGTCACCGACGCACAGATCTCGATGCTGCTCGAGGTGGACGTGCCGGCCGAGGCCGATGCGGAGGCCGCCATCGACCTGCGTCCCGAAGCCGATCAGGACGACGCCACCGACGGCCTCGCCCCGACGACGCCGTCCTTCGGTGCCGAGCTGCTGCGCCAGGCCCGTCAGTACCTGCCCGGCGCCTCCCGGGTGGAGATCATCGACACCCCGCAGCTGACGGACGAGGTGGCCCGATGAACGGATCGACCATGTCCCTGCGCCGTCTGGCTGCGACCGTCACGGTCCTGCTGACGGTGCTGTTCGCCGCAGTGCTGCTCGACGCCGCACCGGCAAGCGCCCAGCAGGTTCCGACGGCCACCTCGGTGGTCTCCGTCGACCCCACGGCCTCGGTGGGTGCCACCGCCGCCACGCCCGGCGCTGCCGTTGGCGGGGTCGCCGCCCCGGCTGCTCCGACCCCGCCGACGGGAACCGGCCCTGCCCCCGGAACCCCCGCGCTCACCCTGCAGCTGCCGACGGAGACCGGTGGCGTCACCAGCCAGCCACTCACCATCGTCCTGCTGCTGACGCTGATCGCGCTGGCACCGTCGATGCTGCTGCTGATGACGTCGTTCACCCGCATCGCCATCGTGCTGACCCTGACCCGCAACGCGCTCAGCCTCCCGTCGACCCCGCCGAACGCCGTACTGGTCGGTCTGTCGCTGTTCCTGACCCTGTTCATCATGGGTCCGGTGCTCAAACAGGCCAACCAGCAGGCGCTGCAGCCCTACCTCAAGGGCGAAATCACCCAGGAGCAGGCCTTCCAGGAAGGCATCGAACCGTTCCGCGAGTTCATGCTGTCCCAGGTACGGGAGAGCGACCTCGAGCTGTTCATGTCGCTGTCGAGCGACCAGCGGCCGGCCAACGCCTCCGAGGTCCCCACCACGGTGCTGGTACCCGCCTACGTCATCAGCGAGCTGCGGGCCGCCTTCCTGCTCGGGTTCGTGATCTTCATCCCGTTCCTCGTCATCGACATAGTGGTCTCCTCGACCTTGATGTCGATGGGCATGGTGATGCTGCCGCCGGTGGCCATCTCGCTGCCGTTCAAGCTGTTGCTGTTCGTCGTCGTGGACGGCTGGCAGCTGACCGTCGGCACCCTCGTCGCCTCGTTCCGAACGTAGCGGCGCCCGCCGCGGCGCCCCACCCAAACGAAACCTCCCGCCTGCCAACCCTGGAGCAACGATGACCGATACCGCAGTGCTCGACCTCGGCCGCCAGGCCCTCCTGATCTCCGCCAAACTGGCACTGCCGATCCTCGCCGTGGCGCTGGTGATCGGCACGATCATCTCGCTGCTGCAAGCGGTGACGCAGGTACAGGAAATGACCCTGACCTTCGTACCCAAGGTGCTCGCCATCGCCACCGTGCTGATGCTGAGCGGCGGTTGGATGCTCAACCAGCTCGTCGAGTTCACCCGCCGTCTCTACGAGACCGCACCGAGCCTGTTGCGCTGACCATGGTCCTCTCCCTGGCCCTGGTGGCCGACTTCGTGCTGATCATGGCGCGGACCATGGCCTGGATGTACGCCGCACCGGTGTTCTCCGACCGCGGCTTCTCCACCTTTGCCCGCACCACCACCGCCCTGGGCCTGTCGGTGTTCCTCGTCTCGTTGATCTCCCCGACCTCGCTGAGCACCACGCCGGTCGGCTCGACCGCCACCGCCACCCTGGGCGGCTTCGCCCTGCTCGCGGCGGGGCAGATCGCCGCCGGGCTGGTGATGGGCTGGGTCGCCAGTGCGCTGCTCGCGGCGTTCGAGGCCGCCGGCAGCATCATCGACCTCAACTCCGGCTTCGCCCTGTCGGCATTGTTCGACCCGCAGTCGGGCAACCAGGTGGCGGTGTTCTCGCGCTTCACCCGGCTGTTATTCGTGACGCTGCTATTCGCCACCGGCGCCTTCCGTCAGCTGGTGTCGGGCTTCATCCTGAGCTTCCAAGCAGTCCCGCTGGACAAGATGCCGCAATTCTCCTTCGACATTCCCCTCGTGGTGGACCTGCTGAGCACCATGCTGCTGGCGAGCCTGCAGATCGCCGCCCCGGTCCTCGGCGCCCTGTTCCTCACCGAGGTGACCCTGGCCATCGCCCAGCGTTTCGCCCCGACCGCCAATGTGTTCATCCTCGGCCTGCCGGCCAAGACCCTGATCACCCTGCTGGTGCTCGGGAGCAGCCTGATGTTCTACCCGCTGTTCCTCAACCGGCTGGTGGCACTGTCGCTGCAGGCGAGCAGCTCGCTGCTCGGGGGCTGAGCCGGGCCGCGGACTGTTCCAGCCTTCGTCGGCCGGGAGGCGGGCCGGCCGACCCAAAGGGCCATGGTGCGGCGAATCGGTGTCGATTCGGTGGGTACCCGAGGAACGGGCCGGGCCGGCACCACGACCCGCTGGGTCGGTGTCATTCGGCCGAACTCCGGCGGGCGGCGATTCGACCGCGAACCAATGGCGGATCGGCCGAACTCGACGGCGCCCACCCGGTCCACAACCCGGCGAGACTCAGCCGGCGAGACTCAGCCGCGGCGAGTTGGCCGGAAGTGGCCGAACTCGACCGCGAATCGACCGGTACCGGTCTGGCCGTGGGTTCAGCATGGAGTTTGTAGCGAAGTGGTCAGCTGGGTCCCCCCACGCACCGGCCCTGACGGAAGAACATGTAGTTCAGAGCGTTGCGCCGGTTTCGGCCGTCGCCGTCGCCGAACCATTTCGCTACAAACACGACCGAAGGGGTGCCTGCTGGTTGCCCCGCCCTCCCGACCGGTGACGGGCCGGCCGGCCCGTGAGCTCCGAGCGGTGTCGGCGGCTTGCAGCGAGCCCTGTCTGTCAGGGTGGGGTGAGGCACCGGCGTAGCCGGATCATCTGACCCGACGGGGCGAGACAGGAAGTCGATCGTGACGTTCACGACTGCAGCGTTGAATGGCAACGCCCACACTGGGGTGATGGCTGATGATGACATCGACCCG
>CANJRG010000011.1 GCA_947476745.1 Acidimicrobiia bacterium
GCCACGAAGCCGACCGGTCGGCCGTCAAGGCGGGCCAGGGTGGTGACGATGTTGCGGGCGAAGCGGGCCTTGAGCTCGAAGGTCGAGCCACGGTCGGCGAGCAGGTCGATCACCTTGCGGATGTCGTAGCCCTTGCGCTGATCGGTGGGCACGAGCTCCAGCAGGGCGTCGTCGGCCCGGTCGGCGGGGTCGTCGCAGGGCACGATCGGCAAGGGCTGGGTGGCGTTCGACGGGAGGTAGGACAGGAACCTGCGGATCGCGTCCATCGCCGCGGCGTCGTCGTCGACCACGAGGTCGGCGAGGCCGTGGGTGTCCGCCTGGACGGCGGGGCCCCCGAGCTCGTCGTTGGTGAGGCTCTGGCCGGTTGCGGCCTTGACCAGCGCCGGCCCGGCGATGCCCATCGTGGCGTTGCGGGTCATGACCACGAAGTCGCACATCCCGGCGAAGTTGGTGGGTCCGGCGAACCCGGCGCCGAGCATGGCCGCGCACTGCGGGACCCAGCCCGACATGCGGGCCATGGCGGCGAAGGTGCCCACCGCCCCCGGGTTGTTGCCGGCGGCGGCGAAGTGCCGCGAGTCGAGCCCGTCCTGGATGCGGTGGCCGCCGCCCTCGAGCAGGAGCACCAACGGATGGCCGTGTTCGAGGGCGTCGTGGGTGGCCCGGGCGTGCTTCTCACCGCCGTTCTTGCCGTTGGAGCCGCCGTACATGGTGAAGTCGAAGGACACCACCGACGCCGGCCGGCCGTCGATGTCCACGGTGCCGGTGACCACCCCGTCGCCGGGGGCGTCGAGGTCCTCGGTGAAGGCCGTCTCGCGGGCCGGCTCGATGAGGGACCCGAACTCGACGAAGCTGCCGGGGTCGGCGAGCGCCGTCACCCGCTCGCGGGCGGTGAGCTTGCCACGGGCGTGCTGTTTGGCCACGGCATCGGGTCGTGACCCGTCGAGGCCGCGGGCGCGTTTGGCCTCGACCCGGTCGAGTTCGGCGAGCAGTTCCTCGGCGCTCATCGGCCGACCTCCGTTCGGGCGACCGCACCGAGGGTGCGCAGGCCGCCGGGGTCGATCGCCAGCGAGGGGTTCACCGCCACCTCGGCACCGGTGGCGGTGAAGGCGTCGATGCGGGCGCGGACCTGCTCGGCGGTCCCGAACCCGAGCACCTTGGTCAGCATCTCGTAGGGGATGAGGCCCCGGATGGTGCGGGCGTTGCCGGCGGCGTCGGCGGCGTCCACCACGGAGCGAAAGCCCTGGGCGGCGATGGCGTCGCGGTAGCCGGGGGCGCGCACGTAGCCGGAGAGGAACCGGGCACCCCATGCCAGGGCGTCCTCGTCGGGATCGACGCAGCAGTGGACCCACACCGTGACCGGCGGGCAGGGCCGGCCGGTCTCCGCAGCCCCGGCGGCCACCCGCTCCATCAGCTCGGGCACCTGTTCGGCACCGCAGAGGTTGAGCGCAACCCGGTCTGCCACCCGCCCGGCGAGGTGCAGCATGCGGGGGCCGAGGGCGGCGAGGCCGAGGCGGAGATCGACGGGGCCGAGGCCGTTGACGAAGCCGTGCGAGCGGGCTTGGGGGTGGTCGACGTCGGTGCGTTCGCCGGCTGCGGCCTGGCGGGCCGCCAGGAACAACGCCTCGGTGCCGGCCACGGTGGCCACCCCACGACCGTGCCAGCCATCGGTCATGGCCGGGCTCGACGCGCCGACCAGCATCTCGATGGGCTCGGCCATGCCGAGGCCGCGCAGGGTGGCTGCGGCCATGGCCAGCTGCGGCCCGGTGCGCAGCAGCGACGGCATGGGCCCGATGCCGACCTGCAGTTCGGGCAGCTCGGCGTGCACCCGGGTCATGAACACCAGCGGGTCGAGCTTGAAGGTCTCCCCGATCCATACCCGTCGGTATCCCATGCCGGCGGCCGAGCGGGCCACCTCCAGGAACCCGGAGACGGGCAGATCGGCGGACAGCCCGATGGAGACGTCGATGTTCGAGGCGGCGACCATGACGGCGACCCTAGCTGGCCCGCTGGTTGGGCTGAACCGTTCGGCTGACCGTCCTGTCGGTGCGGCCGGCCAGCCCGGCTGGACGGCCGCACCGCCGCGGCGGAGCACAGCGGCTCGTCCCGCTACCCTGCCGTCGTGCCTACGACCGAGGACAAGCCCGCCCCCCTTGCCGACATCCGGGTGCTCGACCTGGCCACCGTGTTCGCCGGACCGGGTTGTGCCCGGCACCTCGCCGACTTCGGTGCCGACGTCATCAAGATCGAGCGGCCCGACGGCGGCGACACCAGCCGCAACGTCGGCTGGCGGGATCCCGCCGATGGCCAGACCCTGTTCTGGAAGTTCGCCAACCGCAACAAGCGGACCGTCGTACTGGACCTCAAGGGCGACGAGGGCAAGCGGCGGTTGCTGCAGCTGGTGGAGACGGCCGACGTCCTGGTCGAGAACTTTCGGCCGGGCAAGCTCGAAGCGCTGGGCCTGGGGCCCGACGTGTTGTGGCAGCACAACCCGAAGCTGGTCATCACCCGGGTCACCGGGTTCGGTCAGACCGGCCCGTACCGCAACCGGCCGGGCTTCGCCACGGTGGCCGAGGCCATGGCCGGATTCGCCGGGCTGAACGGTGAGGCCGGCCGGCCGCCGCTGCTGCCCCCCATCGCCCTCACCGACGAGCTGACCGCGGTTGTCGGCGCCTTCGCCACCATGGTGGCCCTGCACGCCGGGGTGGGCCAGGTGGTCGATGTGAGCCTGGTTGAATCGTTGCTGCAGATGATGGGACCGCTGGTCTCCGCCTACGGCGCGTTGGGCTACCTCATGCCGCGGATGGGTTCCCGCCTGCCCTACACGGTGCCGCGTTCGTGTTACCAGTGCTCCGACGAGCGTTGGGTGGCGGTGTCGACCACGGCCGATGCCGTGGCGCGACGGGTGATGAACCTCATCGGGGTGGGTGCGGAGGAGCGCTTCGCCAGCTTCGACGGCCGCACGGCCAACGCCGACGAACTCGACGAGCTGATGGCGCAGTGGATGGCGCAGCGCACCGCGGTCGAGGCGGTGGCGGCGTTCGAGGAGGCCGAGGCCGCAGCAGCGATCGTCTACGACATGGCCGATATCTTCGCCGACGATCACCTGCGCGCCCGCGGGGCCATCGTCGAGGTCGGCGGACTGGCCCAGCAGGGTCTCATCGCCCAGCTGTCGGCCACGCCGGGCCGCCTGCGCTGGTCCGGCCGGACGCTCGGGGCGGACACCGACGAGGTCCTCGCCGAGCTGGGCGACTGATCGCGACGATGGGTACGGACTCCGGGTCCTGCCGCTCGGGTCCGGCCCGGTCGCCCGGGCCCCGGCGACAGAGGTCGTGGCCCGTCCGGCCGGAGCGCACCGTTCGAGCGGGCCCGGGTGGCAGGTTGCCGGGGGCAGGGTGGTGTCAGCGTGCGGCGATGAACGTGCCCTGCACCACGACCCGTTCCTGGCCGCTGAGGTGGACCCGACCGGTGGCAGTGCGGTCGGTGAGCTGCAACGCGGTGGCCGTCGAGCGGTAGGGCCCGGAGCGGTCTGCGGCGAGGTAGTACAGATGTAGTAGTTGCAGCGAGGACCCGGGCCCGGCGAGGTGCAGCGCAGCCTCCTCGGTGGCCATTGCACTGACCCCGCCCTGGATCGAGCCGGTGCTGTTGCGGATGAGGGGCCGTAGGTCGAATTCGACGACGCCGGGGGCGCCGCGGAAGAAGCCGATGGTCTCGGCCAACGGCGCCGACAGCGACTCCTCGCCCTCGCCGAAGTGTCGTGGCTGGTCGACGCCGACCGCCGCCAGGGTGCCCTCACGCCAGGGGAGCCGGCTGTAGGTCGTCTCCACGTAGGCGATGACCTGGCCACCGCTGCTCACGGTGGTCTCCGACACGACGATGTTCTTGCCGGCGCGCACCAGCCGGGTCACGCCCTCGGCGGTGCTGGCGGGTTCGGCCTCGCCGACGCGGTGGGTGGCCATGTCGAAGGTCGCGGTCCAGTCCGGCTGGGTGATCCCCACCGACATCACCCCGGCGGCCATGTCGACCATGGTGGCGATCGCCGAGAGCCTGTAACGGCCGTCGACGAACAGCTCGGCGGTCAGCGGCATCGAGCTGTAGAGCACGCCGGGCTCACGCTCGTCGGGGACAAGCGAGATGTACAGCCGGCGCAGCACGTGGCCGGGCGGCGGGTACTCCCTCGCTGGCTTGGTGTTCTCGGCTGGCTTGGTGTTCATGACCCGAGCCAGGTGTTGAACTGTGGTGCGCGCTTCTGCAGGAACGCCGAGCCACCCTCGGCCGCGTCGGGGTGGTGATCGGCCATCGGGGTGCGCACGGCGATGTCGTCGAGCGCCTGGTTCCAGCTCAGGTCGGCGGCGTTGTAGGTGGCCCGCTTCAGTAGCCGCATGGCCACCTGCGGACCGTTGGCCAGCTCGATCGCGAGGTCCATCGCGGCGCGGTGCAGGTCGTCGAGATCGACGACCTCGTTGACCAGGCCCAGTTCGGCGGCCTCGTCGGCGGTGACGATGCGCTTGCGGAACATGAAGTCCATCGCGCGGGCCAGGCCGAGGTGTTGCACCAGCAGGTAATGGCCGCCCTCGTCGGGTAGCAGGCCGTAGCGCAGGGTCCCGCTGCCCAGCTTCGCCCCCCGGGCGGCGATCCGGAAGTCGCAGCACAACGCCAGGGAGAGCCCGGTCTGGATGGCGAAGCCGTTGATGGCGGCGACGGTCATCTTGTTGAGGTTGCGAACCGCCTGGTTGAGCCCCTGGGACACCGTGCGCAGCGCGTCGTAGGTGCCCAGTGCGTGTTCGTGGCCGGGGTTGAGCCGAGCGGTGGCGACGGGCAGGTCCTCGCGATACTCGGGGCCGATGGTGTCGCCGGCGCAGAAGCCGTTCCCGGTGCCGGTGAACACCACGACCCGCACCGAGTCGTCCATCTGTGCCTGGGTGAGCACCTCGATGAGGTCTCGTTTCATGGCCGAGCTGGTGCCGTTGAGCCGCTCGGGCCGGTTGAAGGTGATCAGCTCGATGCCCAGGTCGTGCCCGGTCACCTCGAAGCCGCAGTAGGTCCCCGTCTGCATGGCCGCAACCTAGTTGCTGCAGCGCGGCCGCTCATGGCGGCTTCGGCTGGTCGAGGGTGCGGTTGCACGGGCCCGGTACGGCGCACGGTGCCGAGCGGTACGATGCGCGGCGTGTCGACAACCTCCCTGATACCGGCCGAGACCGCGGCCCGGGTGGGCGAGCTGCTCGCGCCGCCGGTCACCGTCACCGTCACGGCCGAAGGCTCGCAGCGTTACGCCCAAGCCGTCGGTGACCTGAACCCGATCTACTTCGACGAGGCCGCGGCCCGGGCCGCGGGCTATCGCAGCGTGGTCGTCCCGCCCACCTACGTCGCCTACGCCCTGGTGCAGGGCCGGGCCCTGCACGACATCGGCACCGACGGGCTCTTCGTCGGGGACCAGCCGATCCGTCTGGAGGTCGCCCGGATCATGTTCGGCGGCGAGGAGTGGGACTTCGTGGCACCGGTGCACGTCGGCGACGTCATCACCGGCGAGGCCCGCCTGGCGGCGATCGACCAGAAAGACGGCAGCAAGGGTCCCTTCGTGCGCATCACCCGGGAGATCACCTACCGCACCGCCTCCGGTGAGGTCGTGGCCCGGACCCGCCAGATCGGTATCGCCCGATGAGCGCCGCTCAGCCCTACGCCGACGAACTGGCGCCCGGTGCCGTCCTGCCGACGGTTCTTCGCAACGCCAGCCGGGTGCAGCTGTTCCTCTACAGCGCCGCCACCTGGAACCCGCACCGGATCCACTACGACGTGGACTACGCCCGCTTCGAGGGCCATCCCGACATCATCGTGCACGGCCCGCTGCAGGGCGCCTGGCTGTCCCAGTACGTCACCGACTGGGCCGGCCCGGCGGGCCGGATGCGGTCCCTGCAGTGGCAGAACCGGGCCAGTGCTCTGCCCGAGCGGGACTACGAGTTCCACGGCCGGGTCACCGCGGTCGACGGCGACCTGGTCACGCTCGAGGTCTGGGAGCAGGACCCCGACGGCAACGTGCTGATGCCGGGCGAGGCCGTGGTGCAGCTGCCCCGACGGGATCGGGGCTGAGCGAGCCGGGGCCTGACCCGGGTTCACCGGGATCCGGTTCGTCCGACCCGGGTTCGTCGGGTTCGCGGGGGTCGGGTTCGTCCGGGCCCGGGGGTGGGGCGACCGGGACCGCGGCCGGCCGGTCCGGCCTGGTCACCTGGGCGCCCGCCCTGGTGATGGCTGGGGCGGTCACGCAGTACGTCGGGGCGGCGTTGGCGGTGGGGTTGTTCGGCCGCCTCGGTTCCCCGGCGGTGGCCTGGCTGCGCCTGTCGTGGTCGGCGTTGGCCCTGCTGGCGTGGCGCCGCCCACGCTGGCGCGCCACGACCCGCCGGCAACGGATCGACCTGGCCTGCTTCGGCGCGGCCCTGGGGCTGATGAACCTGTCGTTCTACCTGGCGATCGCCCGGCTGCCGCTGGGGACCGCGGTGGCCATCGAGTTCAGCGGGCCGATCAGCGTTGCGGCGTTGGGCAGCCGGCGGCCACGCGACCTGGTGGCGGTGGCGCTGGCCGGATCTGGGGTGGTGCTGTTGGCCGATGTGGAATGGGCGGGCAACGCCGCCGGGGTCGCGTTCGCGCTCGCCTCGGCGGTGATGTGGGCCGGCTACATCGTGTGGGGTCGCCGGGTCAGCGCCACCGGGGCCTCCGCCGGCCTTGACGGACTGGCCCGCTCGACGGCGTTCGCCGCCATGGTCGTTGCACCGGTCGGGCTGACCGGCCTGGCCGGCCACGGTCCGCTCGACGGGGCCTTTGCGTTGGCGGTGCTGGCCTGCGCCGCTGTGGCGTTGTGCTCCAACGTCGTCCCCTACGCCTTGGACCAGGTGGTTCTAGCCCGCGTCCCGGCGGCGCGGTTCGCGCTGCTGTCCACCCTGCTGCCGGTGACCGCGGCCCTGGTAGGTGCGGTGGCGCTCGGCCAGCGCCCGTCCACGACGGAAGCGGTCGGGGTGGCTGCGGTGGTGGCAGCGCTGGCGGTGCGGGGCAACGGGGCCTCGGGCTGACATGAGCCGAACGGGCGCTACCTCGGGCTGACCGGAGCCGGCCGGGCGCCGGCACCGGTCAGCCCGTGGTGGATCGTCCGGTTCCGGCCCGCCTACCGTTCATCCATGGAATCGTCGCCCGAGTTCGAGGAGTTGCTCGACCTGCTCGACCTGCAGCCGAACGGCCTGAACGACCCGAACGACCGGCGCAGCTTCCGGGGCGGCTCGCCCAAGGGTCGTACCCGTGCCCTCTTCGGTGGCCAGCTGGTGGCCCAAGCCCTGATGGCGGCCGGCCGGACCACCCCGCAGGACCGGGTTCCCCACTCGTTGCACGCCTACTTCCTGCGGCCTGGTGACCCCACCAAGGTCTTGGAGTTCGCGGTCGAGGCCATCCGGGACGGGCGCAACTACCACCATCGACAGGTGGTCGTCACCCAGGAGGGCCGGGAGATCTTCCGGCAGCTGGCCGGCTTCACCGTCGACCAGCCCGGCCCGCACTACCAGGCCCTGACCGCCCAGCACGCCGACGCCGACGGGGTCGATCCGGCGGGTTTCACCGACTACATCGGTTGGACGATGGCTGGCACGGACAACCCCGACCACCCGTGGCCGAGCGAGACCACCGCCATCGAGGTCACCTTCGAACAGGCGCCACCGGCGGATCGGGGTGGTGTGGTGACGGGCCTGTTGCGGATGTGGATGCGGCTGCGTGGTTCCGTGCCGGGCTCGGACCCGCTGCTGCACGGCGCTCTGCTGGCGTGGATGTCGGACAAGACGCTGGCCGATCTGGCCATCCTCTGCCATGGCCGTCGGTGGCTCGACACCGGGGTGACCTCGGTCAGCCTCGACCACAGCATGTGGTTCCACGAACCGGTCCGGGCCGACGGTTGGCTGCGCTTCGACCAGCAGGTCGATCACACCGCCGGTGGGCGGGGCCTGGTACGTGGCCGGTTCGTCACGCCGGACGGCCGGCAGGTGGCGGCCGCAGCCCAGGAGGCGGTGGTGGGCCTGCCTGACTGACCGGGGTCAGTCGGCGGTGGCGATCTCGATGCGGTCCTGGGCCCACGAACGGGCCTGGCGCAATGCCTCCTCGGCCTGGCTGAGGATCTCGACCTTGTCGAAGGCGTGGGCCGGGTAGCAGGCCACGCCGGCCCAGACGGTATGGGCGGTCCCGGACTCGGCGAGGTGGTTGCGGATCCGTTCGACGGTCCAGATGGCACCGTTCTCGGGGGTGTCCTCGAGCACCAGGGCATAGCGCCCATCGTCGAGGCGGCACGCGGTGTCGGCCTCGCGCAGGGTCCGGCGCAGAGCAGTGGTGACGAGGTCGGCGTCGGCGCCCTTCGTGACCTCCGAGGGGCGGCCCTCGACGACGTCGAGCAGGACCAACGCCACCGGGCGCAGGCGGCGGCGGGCTGCGGCGATGCGAGCCTCGAGAGCGACCTCGAAGTAGGCCTCGCTGAACAGCCCGGTCAGGGCGTCGGTCAGCACGTGCTGGCTGGCCCTGGTGTTCGTCGGCCCGGTCTGGCTCAGCGGGCCGGGCGCCATGCCCGCCGCGGTCGATGCGGCGGCGCGGGCGGCGTTCTCCAGCAGCTCGATGCGCTGTTGCATGGCCTGCTCGCGCAGCCGGGCCATGTCAAGCTCCTCGTCGAGCTCGGTGACCCGTAGGGCATCGGTCGCGGCGTCGCTGGCAGCGGTCGACGCGGCCGGAGTCGAACCCTTGCGGCTCATCACGCCGGCCCCGAGGGCCAGTCCACCGGCGGCCAGCCCCAACAGCGGTTGGGCGGTGGTCACGGCTGCGACCCCCGATACCGCGCCGAGGGCGCCCACCAGTACCGATTGCAGTCCCTGTGCTCGCACGGAACGTGCATCGGCTGACGCCGGGTCGGTCTGAAGGCGACCGTCAGGGTTGCCCCGCCAGGACTGGCACAATCCCCAGCCGGGAGGAGACCCGGGGCGCACCCCGGGTCCGGCTCGCTCAGTCGGCGGCGGCCCGGTGCGCCACCGCGAGGTCGACGATGTCGCCCATGATTCGCCCGAACTCGAAGTCCTTCGGGGTGTAGACCGCGGCGACACCCGCGGCGAGCAGCTGCGGCCGATCCTCCTCGGGGATGATGCCACCGACGATCAGCGGGGCTTCGCAGCCCTCGCCGCGGACCAGCCGCAGCACCTCCGGGACGAGGGACAGATGCGAGCCCGACAGGATCGACAGGCCGATGACGTCGGGGTCCTCGTCGCGGGCGGTGGCCGCGATCTGGGCCGGGGTCAGACGGATGCCCTGGTAGATGACCTCCATGCCGGCGTCGCGGGCGGCGACGGCGACCTGCTCGGCACCGTTGGAGTGCCCGTCGAGACCGGGCTTGGCCACCAGCAGGCGCGGCGGTCCGCCCTCGATCTGCTGCACCCGCCGGGCCACATCGGTCAGCGACTCGGTGCGGCGACGCCCGACGGCGGCGGCCACCCCGGTCGGCGCCCGGTACTCCCCGAACACCTCGCGCAGGGCGTCGGCCCATTCACCGGTGGTCCCGCCGGCGGCGGCGAAGGCGATGGTGGCCGCCATGATGTTCTCCTCGGAGGCCGCAACGCGGCGCAGCTCCTGCAGGGCGGCGCCCACCGTGGCGGCGTCGCGGCCGGCCCGCCAGGCGGCGAGGTCGGCGACCAGCTCGGCCTCGACCGCCGGGTCGACCTTCTGGATGCGGGCCTCACCGTCGCCGGCGAGGGCCGAGGCTTCGCTCTCGACGTAGTCGTTGACCCCGACCACCATCTGCTCGCGACCCTCGATGCGGCGCAGCCGTTCGGTGTGGGACTGCACCAGGCGGCCCTTGAGCTCCCCGATCGCGGCGAAGGCACCGCCGAGGGCCAGGACCTCGTCGAGCTCCGCCTGGGCGGCCTCGATGAGCTCCGCGGTGCGGGCCTCGATCACCTTGGAGCCGTCGAAGATGTCCTCGTACTCGAGCAGGTCGCTCTCGAAGGCCAGGACCTGCTGCATCCGCAGCGACCACTGCTGGTCCCACGGGGTGGGCAGCCCGAGGGCCTCGTTCCAGGCCGGCAGCTGGATGGAGCGGGCCCGGGCCCGCTTGGACAGCGACACGCCGAGCATCTCGAGCACGATGCGCTGGACGTTGTTCTCCGGCTGGGCCTCGGTCAGGCCCAGCGAGTTCACCTGCACGCCGTAGCGGAACCGGCGGGCCTTGGCGTCGGTGACGCCGTAACGCTCGAGGCCGATGCGGTCCCACATCGCGGTGAAGGCCCGCATCTTGCAGACCTCCTCGACGAAGCGGATGCCGGCGTTGCAGAAGAACGAGATGGAGGCGAACACCGCCGGGAACCCCTCGTCGTCGACCTGGCCGGACGCCTTGACGGCGTCGAGCACGTCGATGGCCGTGGCCAGGGCGAAGGCCAGCTCCTGCACCGGCGTCGCGCCCGCCTCCTGCAGGTGGTAGGAGCAGACGTTGATGGGGTTCCAATGGGGGATGTGGTGGTGGCAGTACGCCACCATGTCCACGATCAGCCGCCGCGACTGCGCCGGCGGGAAGATGTAGGTCCCCCGCGACAGGTACTCCTTGACGATGTCGTTCTGGGTGGTGCCACGCAGCAGGGCAGGCTCGACGCCCTGTTCGGCGGCGTTGGCCACGTAGAGACCCAACAGCCAGGCGGCGGTGGCGTTGATGGTCATCGACGTGTTCATACGGTCGAGCGGGATCGACTCGAGCAGGGTTCGCAGATGGCCGAGGTGCGACACCGGCACGCCGACCTTGCCGACCTCGCCCTTGGCCTGGGGCGCGTCGGGGTCGTAGCCGGTCTGGGAGGGCAGGTCGAAGGCGATCGACAACCCGGTCTGGCCCTTGGCCAGGTTGGTCCGGTACAGCGTGTTCGACGCCCGGGCCGTCGAGTGCCCGGAGTACGTACGCATGAGCCACGGTTGATCGCGCGGTGCCATGTCGCCATTGTGAACGCAGCGGTCGCCCGACGGCGAGCCAGGCCCGGCGGCGGCTCGTTCGGCAGGTTGGGTCCCGGCGCCTTCTCAGATGGCGGGACCGGCCGGCAACCGCTCGGGCAGCGGACGTTCGAGGGCCTGTCGGAGCCGCTCGAGGTACTGCTCGCGGGGCAGCGCCACCGCCCCCAGCGACGCCAGGTGCGGGGTGAGCCACTGGCAGTCCACCAGCGTGTCGGGATGGTCGTCGAGCAGGCTGATCAGGGCGACGAGCGCCACCTTGGACGCATCGGTCTCGAGATGGAACATCGATTCGCCGGCGAAGAGGCCACCGATGGCAACCCCGTACAGCCCTCCCACCAGCCGGCCGTCGCGCCAGGTCTCCACCGAGTGCGCCCAGCCCAGCGTGTGCAGCTTCGTGTAGGCCCGCACGATGTCCCGGTTGATCCAGGCATGGGGACGCCGGGGGTCGGCACAGGAGAGCATCACGTCCCGGAAGGCGGTGTCGATGCGGATCTCGAAGCGGCTCATGGCCTTGCGCAGCGACCGGCCCACGGTAAGCCCACCGTGCAGGAACACCCCGCGCTGGTCCGGCGACCACCAGCCGACCTGGTTGCGTCGGACGTGCATGGGGAAGACCCCGTTGCGGTAGGCGTGCAGCAAGGTGCCGGGCTCGAGGTCGGCGCCCACCCCGATCACGCCCGACTCGTCGGCCTGCTCGAGGGGCGGGAACACCCAGGGCGTCGGCGGGGGCTCGATCGGCATCGGATCCAGTGTGCACCCGCCGGCGGTGCCATGCCGAGTGATCCCGACCCTCCGCGGCGAGCGCCGCCGGCCCGGCCGCTAGCTTGCCCGGTCATGCTGCGCCTGCCCCGCCTTCGAGTCGACCGCGGCAGCTGTCTGCCGCCCGCGCTACGTGCCGAGCTGCAACGGCAACGACAACGCCTGCTGGCCGAGGGGGTTCGACGGGTCGTGGAGCTCGACGAGTTGGGCTGCGCTGCACCGGTCGGGCTGCCCGGCTCGTTCGACGTCCTCGGGGTAGCGAGCCTCGCCACCACCGCCGATCCTGCCGCGGTGCTGCGCCGGGCCCGCGCGGCGATGGGGCCCGACGGGCGTCTGCTGCTGTTCGAGCCCTATCGTCGTGCCCGCTGGTGGGGGACACTCACCGACGTCGTCGCACCGTTGGTGCGGCGCCTCACTGGCCTCAAGGTCAACCTGCCGGTCGCCGCCCTCGTCCGCGAGGCCGGGTTCGCGATCGGCACCATCGAAAGAGTCGCCATGCCAACCTCGATCGTGCCGCTGCGGTCCTTCTGCCTCATCGTGGGCTATCCGGTCGCCTCGAACGGTGCCGTCGATGCCGGTGTCGCTGCTGCCGCAGCCGGCGAGGGCGTGCAGGGCGTGCAGGCTGTGCAGGTCGGCCGATGAGCGCTGGTCCGTTGGCCCTCGTCGGGACCGGCGAGTGGAGCGAGGCGTGCACCTTCGATGCCGAGCTGCTGGCCGAGAGCGGCAGCCCCGTGGTGACGGTGCTGCTGACCGCGGCGGCCTATGAGCAGCCGGAGCTGGCCCATGGCCGTGCCGCCGCGCACTTCACCCGCTTGGGTGCGCAGGTCGAGGTCGTCGACGTGCTCGACCGCCGTGGCGCCTGCGACGAGGCTCGGGCGGCGCAGATGCGCGCCGCCCGGTTCGTGTACCTGGCCTCGGGCTCGGCGATGCACCTGCTGTCGGTGCTGAAGTCCACGCCGGTCTGGGATGCGTTGGTGGAGGCCCACCGCGGCGGTGCGGTGGTGGCTGCTGCGGGTTCGAGCGCATCGGTGCTGTGCGCCGACATGGTCGACCCCCGAGGCGGTGGGTTCGGGGTGGGTCTCGGTCTGGTGGGGGGCCTGAGCCTGATCCCTCGCTACGAGCAGTGGTCCACCGAGAAGTCGCGGCGCACCATCCAGATGGCACCCAAGGGCCTGATCCTGGCTGGGGTTCCTGCGTCGAGCGCCCTGATCCGTCATCGCGACGGCCGCTGGGCGCCGGCCGGGGCGGACGGTCTGCGGTTGTTCCGCGACGGGTTGCCGGCCGGGCTCGACGCGCTCAACGCCTGAGCGGGCCGGACACCGAAGCCCGGCCCCGACCCGGTCAGGACTCGGTCAGGACTCGGTGATCGTCACCGAGTTGATGATGACGGCCTCGGTCACGCCGGCGTCGTCGGTCCCAGCGGCCATGATGGCCGGCACCGTGGTGTCCATCCCCGGGTCGACCTTGCCGAAGACCGTGTAGCTCGGGTTGGCGGTGAAGGGATTGCTCGGCCCGACGAAGATGAAGAACTGGCTGCCGTTGGTGTTGGGGCCGGAGTTGGCCATGGCCACCACACCCGGAACGTAGGCACTGGGTGAGGCCGGCAGCTCGTCGGCGAAGCTGTAGCCGGGGCCGCCGGTGCCGAGCCGACCGTTCTTGGGGTTGGCGTCGCCTGCCTGGGCCACGAAGTCGTTCACGATCCGGTGGAACGGGACACCGTCGTAGTAGTGGTACCGCGACAGCACCACGAAGTTGTTCACCGCCAACGGGGCGGTCTTCGGGTCGAGGACGATGGTGAAGTCGCCCTTGTTGGTCGACACCACGGCCTTGTAGGTCTTGGCGGTGTCGATGCACATCGCCGGTGCCGAGGCGAAGGTCGTGGTCCGCTCGTCGGACCCGTTGGCCGCCGGGCACGGGGTCGTCCCGGCAATGGTCTTGCCCGCAGCCGGGGCGCTCAGCGCCACGGTGGACGCGGTGGTCTCGTCCGCCACCGAGGTGGAGGTGGGGTTCTGCGCCGTGTCGGTGCTGCTGGAGTCCTCACGGGCGAAGGTGGCGTAGAGGAAGGCCGCCAGCAGCGCAACGGCCACCAGCCCGCCTACCTTGAGGACCCGCTTGAGGGTCTTGGCCTTCTCCTCGGCCTGCTGTGCAGCCTGGAGCTTCGATTGGCGGTTGGCGCGCTGCCGATCGCGCTTGGCGGTTCCCATACGGGCCGTCACGCTAGCAATCCCCTCGCGTCGCGCCGTTGCCGCGCGTCCAAGTGCCTGTCCGGTACCCGTCCGAGCGCCTGACCCGGTGGCGGGTCGATCGGCGGCGGCGCCCCTGCCGCCTCGCAGCGCCGGGTAGGGGGAGGGGTCCGCCGCCGAGTATTCTGCGTGCGCTGCTTGGTGCTGGGTGAGGCGGGGGCGGGTCGTCCCCCGGAAGGATGTTGGCGATGCCGTTGGTCGTCCAGAAGTTCGGCGGCACCTCGGTCGGCGATGCCGAGCGGATCCGTCAGGTTGCCGATCACGTGGCGCGCACGGTCCGGCGCGGCAACCAGGTCGTGCTGGTGGTGTCGGCCATGGGCAAGGAGACCGACGAGTTGCTCCGGCTCGCCGACGCCGTGGCCCGTGATCGGCATGGCCGGGAGATGGACATGCTCATCACCGCCGGCGAACGCAAGGCCATAGCGTTGGTGGCCATGGCCCTGCACGATCAGGGCATCGAGGGCGCCAGCTTCACCGGCAGCCAGGCCGGCTTCGTCACCGACACCAACCATCAGAACGCCAAGATCCTCGATCTGCGCACCGACCGCATCCGCGCTGCGCTCGACGCCGGCATGGTGCCGGTGGTCGCCGGTGCCCAGGGAGTCTCGACGGCCAACGACGTCACCTTCCTGGGTCGGGGCGGCTCGGACACCACCGCGGTGGCGCTGGCGTACGCGCTCGGGGCCGACGTCTGCGAGCTGTACACCGACGTGTCCGGCGTGTTCTCCGCGGACCCTCGCCTGGTTCCCGCCGCCCGCAAGATGTCCACGGTGAGCTTCGACGAGCTGCTGGAGATGACCGCCACGGGGTGTCCCAAGCCGGCGATGCGGTCGGTGGAGTTCGCCCGGAGTTACAACGTGCCCCTACACATCCGCTCGGCCTTCACCTGGGAGACCGGCACCTGGGTCAAGGAGGAAGACGACACCATGGAACAAGCGAGTGTCATCGCCGTCACCAGCGACACCAGCGACGGCAAGATCACCGTTTCGGGCCTCGCGGACCGCCCCGGGGTGGCCGGCATGCTCTTCCGGCGCCTCGCTGATGACGGGGTGAACGTCGACATGATCGTGCAGAACATGTCGGTGGACGGCATCGCTGACATCTCCTTCACCGTGCCGACCGAGCACTTCGAGCTGTCCTTGCGCATCGCCCGTGAGGCGCTCGGCGAGGTGGGAGCCCGTGACGTGTCCGGCGACGCCGAGATGGCCAAGGTGTCCATCGTCGGTTCGGGGATGAAGACCGACCCCGGGGTGGCGGCCCGGATGTTCGAGACGCTGGCCGAGGCGGGCATCAACATCGAGATGATCTCTACCTCGCCGATCCGTACCAGCTGCATCATCCGGCGCGAGCACGCCGAGACCGCGGTGACCGCCCTGCACGCAGCGTTCGGGCTGGGCGGCTGATCCGTCGCTCGGGGTCGGGCCGGCTCGGCACCGCGCCCGGAGGGCCATGTCGCTGCGTCCGGCGTAGGACGACGCGGTCGACTGGCCGACGTCGGTAATCGAGTTCAGGCGAGCGGCGCTTCCTCGGTAACCTCAGTGGCCATGAAGATCGGGATCGTAGGTGCCACCGGGCAGGTGGGCGGGGTGATGCTGGCCATCCTGGCTCAGCGCAACGTGCCGCTCGAGGAGGTGCGGTTGTTCGCGTCCGCTCGGTCGGCGGGCAAGACCCTCGCCTTCGGCGGCAACGAGATCTCCGTGGAGGATGCCGAGCAGGCCGACTACCACGGGCTCGATCTGGTGCTGTTCTCCGCCGGCGGCGCCACGTCCAAGGCCCTGGCGCCCAAGGTGGCCGCCGACGGTCCGATCGTGATCGACAACAGCTCGGCTTGGCGTATGGACCCGGACGTGCCGCTGGTGGTGGCCGGTGTCAACGATCATGCGCTGGCGTCGATCCCCAAGAACATCGTCGCCAACCCCAACTGCACCACGATGGCCGCCATGCCGGTGCTCAAGCCGCTGGCGGTGGCTGCAGGGCTCGTCGGGTTGCAGGTGGCCTCCTACCAGGCGGTGTCAGGGGCCGGGCTGTCCGGGGTGACCGAACTGGCCGAGCAGGTGGCCAAGGTCGGCGACCGTGCCCCCGAGCTCACCTTCGACGGCGGAGCCGTCGAGTTCCCGGCGCCGAACAAGTTCGCGGCGCCCATCGCTTACAACGTCGTTCCGTGGATCGGCAAGCTCGTCGAGGACGGCCTGCTCGAGACCGACGAGGAACAGAAGATGCGCAACGAGTCGCGCAAAATCCTCGAGATCCCCGATCTGCGGGTGAGCTGCACCTGTGTGCGGGTTCCGGTGTTCACCGGCCATTCCCTGGCGGTGCACGCCCGCTTCTCTCGTCCGATCTCCCCCGAGGAGGCCACGTCGTTGCTGAGCGGCGCCCCCGGCGTGGTGCTCACCGATCTGCCCACGCCGCTGGTGGCCGCAGGCCAGGACCCGTGCTACGTCGGTCGTATCCGCCGTGACGAAGCAATCGACAACGGTTTGGTGATGTTCGTCTCCAACGACAACCTGCGTAAGGGTGCCGCGCTCAACGCCGTGGAGATCGCCGAGCTGCTCAGCCGTTGAGGGGTGGGCCGTCGGCGTCGGCGGTGGCGAAGTACAGCGCCGACACCTCGTCGATCGTCTCCTGGTTGAGCAACGATGGACGGTGGGCGAACCGGCAGATGGCGGCGGCAAGCCGGCAGAAGTCCTCCGGGTAGCACCCGAGCAGCCGGCCCCCGCCGTGATGACGGCACACGGCACGCAGGTGGACGATGTCGCTCTTGGTGGTACTCAGCCCATGGCGTTGCACGGAGCGGGACACGATCCAGTCGAAGACCTCCTCCGAGATGGGCCCGACGTAGATCTTCGCCTGGATCCGCCGGAAGAAGGCGTCCTCGTTCAGGTCGGCCGGGTCGAGGTTGGTGGAGAACACCACCAGCGGTTCGAAGGGGATTACGAACTTCTGCCCGTGCTGCAGGGCGAGGTGGTCCACCCGGCGGTCGAGCGGCACGATCCAACGGTTCAGGAGGGCCTGGGGTGACACGAGCTGTCGCCCGAAGTCGTCGATGAACAGGATGCCGTTGTTGGCGCGCATCTGCAGCGGCGCCAGGTAGGTCCCTGAGGCCGGGTCGTGGCGCAGCTGCAGCATGTCCAGGTCGAGCTCGCCGCCGACGGTCACCACGGGTCGGTGGCAGGCCACCCATCGCGGGTCGAGGCCGTCAGGTTGGGGTTCGAGTTCGCGGTGCATCGTCGGGTCGAACACGGTGACGATCTGGCCGTCCACCTCGACGGCCCGGGGGATCAGGACGCCGTCGCGGTGCAACCGGCCCAGCCGTTCGGCGATCGCCGTCTTACCGGTACCCGACGGGCCGTAGATGAACATCGACTCCTGGGCGGTGAAAGCGGCACCGATCTGGTTGACCAACCGGTCGGGCAGTACCAGGTCGGCAAAGGCTCGCCGCACGTCGTCGTGGTCGATGCGGGGTTGGGCCCGCTGGGCGAGCACGCGTTCGTGGTAGGCGGCGAGGGGGACCGGTGCGACCGACGCGTAGCGGGAACGTTCGAAGCGTTCCCTGGCCTGTTCCCGGCCCGCTGCCGTGAGGCAGAAGACGTAGTCCTGGCCCAACAGTCCCTCGACATCGAGGAACTTCCGGGCCCGGAGATCCTGGAAGACGCTCTCGATCACCTGTGCCGGCAACGCCAGGGCCCCGGTGAGCCGGCTGATCGAGGTGGTGTGGTCGAGGAAGCATCGCCGCATCACCAGGTCGACCACGAGGTCGTAGGGCAGGTCGAGCTCGGGGAGGTCGACGCGGTCGGCCGGGGGTCGTCGCGCTTCTGCGCCGGTGCCGACCCCATTGCTGTTCACGCGGTACACATCGACCGGGTGGGTCGCAGCACGGATGGGCCGATCGCCCCGCAGCCCCGCAACGGATCGTGCGCGCCGCGCCGGGCAGAGGTCAGGGGGTGGGTTCGGACCGGTACCGTTCCATGGCGTCGTCGAGGGACAGGCCCAGCTGGTTGGCCAGCGACGCAGTCCAGGCCAGCACGTCGCCGAGCTCGTGCAGCTGCTGCTCGGGGCTGCCCTTGCGGACCGCCTGGGCCAGCTCACCGAGTTCCTCGCACAGCCATGCCACGGTGGCGGCGATGCCACGGCCCCGGTCCTGCTCGCCGTAGAGGCGCTCCATGAGCGCCTGCACCTCGTCGAGGTCCATGGAGGACCCGCCCGTGGACCGCCCGGGTTCCGTCACCATGGTCCGCGTCAGCCGACGGCGCGGCTGGTGCGGAAGGCCCGGGCCAGCATCGGGGTCTCGCCACCGGCGCTCAGCAGGGCCGAGGTGGCTGCCGACAGTTGGCTGTTCGCCCGGTGCAGCTCCTGCAGCGCCGGGTTGAGGGCCGGTGAGGGACGGCCGCTGTCGGATGGCGCGGTCGCGGCCTCGGCGGCCGCCGGGCCACCAGGCAGGCCCACGTCGAGGCGCTGCGGGACAGCCGGGGCGTCGGACATAGCCGGGCTGCCCTTGCGGTTGCTGCGCCGCCGGGGCTTGGCCGCAGCCGTGTGGGCGGCCGGGGACGGCACCGCGAACAACCGCGGGGCATCGCGGAGATCGCGTCGTTCCCAGCCGACGGGTGGGGCGAGGTTGTCGGCGTGTGGTGCGCACAGCACGTTCACCGACTCGACGCTGGTCTCGAGATCGCCGATCCACACGATCTGCCGACGAGGATCCGCCGCAACGGCGGCTGCGGCACTGCGGGAGCAGCCAGGCCGCTCACAAACTCCACCCATGTAATTCAGCTTAGCCCCTGGTGGCCGGGCAAAAAAAGCCGGAGCCCAGGCCGACGGCCTGGGCTCCTGGGGTCGGGTGGGGGAGATTTGAACTCCCGGCCTCTGCGTCCCGAACGCAGCGCGCTGCCAAACTGCGCCACCACCCGTAATGCGGAGGGGGACTCTATCAGCTCGTGGCTTCGAGCATCCCTTCGAAATGTCCTTCGCCGGCGAGAACGGCGTTGGCCGCCCGCCGGAGCCGGACGCTGTTGACCGGTTTGACCAGCCAGCCGTCGGCCCGCGCCATCTGCCCCATGAATACGTCCGCCTGCCGGTCGAGCAGCATGATGATGCGCTGCTCGGGAAGGCGGCCCATGTCCTGCTCCTGGCGTAGGGCCAACGAGGTGGCCACCCCGCCGAGGTTGCCGATCTGCAGGTCGAGGATGACGAGGTCGGGGTTCAGTTCCCGGACGGCCGGCAATACCATGCGTCCGGCACGGACCCGGTACACCGCCCGGTTGTCATCGGCGAGGGCTGCGTCGACCTCGTCGAACAGCCAGTCGGCGTCGGTGGCGATCAGTACGCAGTCCATCGACGGTGCAGGCTAGCGGCTCGACCCCTCGACGGCCACGGCAGCGGGCGACACCGGTTCCGGACGTGATCCATGCCGGTCGCCCGCCGGGGCGCGCGCCCCCGGTGTCCGGGCAACTCGGTTCGGCTCCCTAGGCTCCTGCTCGCCGGGTCGACCGTCAGGCCGGTGGAGCCGGGGAGGGAGTGCCGTGCTTGAGGTGCGGATGGAGCAGGCAGGAACCCACACGGTGTGCCGCCCGGTCGGTGAGCTCGACGCGGCCACGGTCGGCCAGTTCCGTGAAGAATTGGCCCCCTACAGCGGCCAGGCCCGGCTGGTCATCGACCTTTCCGAGGTCCCGTTCATGGACTCGGCCGGGCTCGGTGGGCTCATCGGGAGCATCCGGCGGGCACGGGAGCAGGACGGCGAGGTGGCCATTGTCTGCGGCGGGGTCGCGATCACCCGGTTGCTGCACACGACGGGACTCGATCGCATCGTCGCCGTTGCCGACAGCATCGAGGACGCGCTCGACGCGCTCGGACCACCGCCTCGCTGACGGGTCGGGCGCGCCGCCGCCTCAGTCGCCGAGCGCGAGCCGTCGCAGGCGCTCAAGGCCGTCGAGGTCGTGGACGTCGCGGTCGAGCAGGGAGATTCGCACCGTTGGCGCAGCCTGGCTGTCGAGCAGCGGGGCCAGCGAGCGTTCTTCGGCCTCGGAGGTGGCGGTCAGCTCCATCAGTCCGGCGAGGAAGGCTGCGTCCCCACCGTCGTTGTGGTGCTCGGCGATTCGCTCGAGTTCGACCGTGGTCAGCTCGGTGAAGCGGGGCGTCATCCGGTTGGCGATGATGGCGCCGACGGCGATGTCCTGGGCGGCGAGCCGTTCGAGGAAGTACGCGGCCTCGGCGATCGGTTCCGGTCGGGCGGAGCTCACCACCACGAACCCGGTCTGCGCCGAGGCCAACAGTTCCCCAACGGCGAGTGCCCGCGTCCGGAAGCCTGATTCGAGGCCCTCGAAGGCCCGGAAGAACTCGACGGCGTCGTCGAGCGCGGCTGATCCCACCAGCCGGGCGGCGCTGCGCAGCAGGCCCCGTCCGGCCTTGCCGGCGATGCGGGAGACGGTGCCGCCGGTTCCGGTCATCAGCCGGTAGGCCGGGTGATTGAGGAAGCGGTCGAGTTGCCCTGGCGCGTCGAGGAAGTCGAGTGCCTGCCGGGTGGGTGGGGTGTCCACCACGATGAGGTCGAATCGCCCGGAGGCGTGCAGCGCGTAGAGCTTTTCTGCGGCCATGTACTCCTGGGTGCCGGACAGCGCGGCGGAGATGCTGCGGTAGAAGCGGTTGGTCAGGATCCGCTCGGCCTGGCCCGGGTCGGCGGCGAGCCGCGCCACCAATTCGTCGAAGGTCACCTTGGGATCGAGCATCAGCGCGTGCAGGCTGCCGGGGGACGACGCCCCCGATGACGTTGCGGGCGGTACCGTGACCGGCTGCGGATGGTCGGCGAGCTGCTCCAGCCCGAGGGCATCGGCGAGGCGCCGTGCCGGGTCGATGGTGACCACGACCGCACGGCGGCCACGGCGGGCCGCGTCGAGGGCCAGGGCAGCCGCCAGCGACGTCTTGCCGACCCCACCGGCCCCCGCGCACACGAGCACGGAGCGGCTTGTCACCAGCTCGGCCAGGGTTTCTCGTCCCGCCCGCTCGTTCAGCATGCCCGCAGCCCGTCGAGCAGTTCCTCGGCGAGCTCGTCGAGGTCGTCGGGCCCGGGCCCGGCCCCGGGGCGGTGGGCCACCTCGAGTCGGGGCAACGGCAGTTGTTCGGCCAGCCGCAGGACCTGTCGGCGTTGGGCGTCGCGGCGTCGTCGGGCAAAGGCGGACGCCCGCTGCACCGCGTGAGCCAGCGCTGCGTCGATGCCCGCTTCGCGGATCCACCGGTCGACGGCGCCGCTGCGGTCGGTGTCGGAGGGGTCGGAGGGGTCGGGGCCGCGGCGCGGGGTTCGGGCCAGGACGCCGTTCACCAGCACCGGGCCGAGGTGCACGCCGATCTCGTCCTCGAGGCGGAAAGCGGTCTCGATCGTCTCGTTGACCGGGGTCTCCTCCAGCGTGGTGACCAGTAGGACCTGGCAGCGGGCGGCGTCCTGCAGCAGGTGCAGCGCCGCAACGGCCTGGTCGTGGACGGGGCCGTTGCCGACGGCGTCGAGCAGGCCCTGCGGCGAACGCAGGAAGCTCAGGGCATGGCCCGATGCGGGGGTGTCGACGAGGATCACGTCGGCGCAGCGAGACTGTTCCAGCTGGCGGATCTTGCCCAACAGCAAGATGTCCTTGATTCCTGGGGTGCCGCGGGTGATCACCTCCACCAGGCCGCTGTCGATCATCGGCCCGGTGAGCCGCCCCAGACCGTGTCCGCAGAGGTACTCCACCAGGCAGTCCTCGGCTCGCAGCGAGCGGCCGCGGATGCGATCGGCCAGCACGGTCTCCTCGTAGCCGAGCGCTCGCCCACCGAAGCGGGCTGCGAGCCCGCCCCAGTCCTCGATCTCGACCAGCAGGACCTCGAGGCCGAGCCGTGCCGCCGCCGTGCCCAGCGCCGCGGTGAGGGTGGTCCGGCCCACCCCGCCCTTGCCGGCGACGAGGTGCACCGCGGTGCCGGTGAAGAACGCCGATGGGTCCATGGGTGCCGAACGGGTCGGGCGTCGGTCGGACGCAAACGGGCAGGACTCGGCAACAGGCGCCGCTGGTACCACCGACGCGACACCAGCGGCGACGTTAGGCCACGCGACCACCGACGGTGGTCCCGGCTTGGCCGAGCACCACCGGGCTGAAACACTGGCGGGGTGCTACGACGCGGACTTTCGACCCTCGGCCTGCTGGCAGCGCTGGCAGCGCCGGCGCTGAGCCTGGTCGGCTCGATGACCATGGCCGGCGCGGCCGAGCCGGCAGGGCCCCCGGTCGGCCAGCCACCGGGCACCACCCAGGTCGTCGAGGTGGTGGAGGTCAGCGGCCTGTTCGACCCGATCCTGGTGGACTTCGTCGAGCGGCGCATCGAGGCCGCCAACGAGCGGGGCCTGGTGGCCCTGGTGCTGCGGCTCAACAGCAGCGGGTCGGTGGTGTCGACCGAGGACTTCGTGCAGCTGGCCCGGATGATCCGCAGCTCGGCGGTGCCGGTGGCGGCCTGGGTCGGTCCCTCGAGCGCGCAGGCGCGCGGCGCGTCGGCGCAGCTGGTGGCGCTGTCCCAACCCGGTGGCGTCGCCTCGGGGGCGCAGGTGGGCAAGGCGGGGGCGCAGGTGCTGCCCCGCGACGAGTTCGGTGTTCTGTTCGGCGCTGCCGCCAACCGGGCCCGTGACGCGTTCATCCGCTTCGAGGACGCCGAGTCGGCCGGTCTCGTTCCGGCCGCCACCCTGGGGGACTTCATCATCAACCTCGAGGGGGTGGCGACCCGGTCGATCGAGGTCGACGGTGAGACGCGTCGCGAGCCGGCCACGACGGTCCGCTTCGTGCAGTTGCCCCTGCACGACGAGCTGATGCACACCGTGGCCAGTCCGTCGGTGGCGTACCTGCTGTTCGTGATCGGGGTGGGTCTGATCGTTTTCGAGCTGTTCACCGCCGGGATCGGCATCGCCGGGGTGGTCGGCGCGCTGTTCGTGGTCCTGGGCTGTTACGGCTTGGCGGTGCTGCCGGTTCGTTGGTGGGCGGTGGGCCTGCTGCTGGTCAGCTTCCTGTTGTTCGGACTCGATGTGCAGACCGGTATCCCCCGACGCGCCACGGTGGTTGCCATAGCGCTGTTCCTGGTCGCCACGTTCACGCTCTACGACGGTGTTGGCCTGTCGTGGGTCACGGTGGTGTCGGCACTGGTGCTGCTGCTGCTGGTGTACCTGCGGGGCATGCCGGCCATGGTGCGTACGCGGTTCTCCGCCATCGACCTCGGTCGTGAGTGGCTCGTCGGGGAGGAGGGCACGGTCACCGCAGAGTTGGCACCGTCGGGGGCGGTGGCGGTCCGCTCGGCCCAGTGGCCCGCTCGTGCGGTCGGCGAACCACTTCAGGTGGGCGATCGGGTCACGGTCGTCGCCACTCGCGGGTATGTGCTTGAGGTGTCGCCGGTCACGGACTAGCGTTCGCTTCCACTAGCAAGCGAACGCTCGCAAACGTTGCCTTGTGACGTTTCGTGAGGTGCGGGTATCTTGCCCATGGGGATCGGCAGGGGGAGCGCCGGAACCCAAGGATTCACGCTCGGCAAGGGGGAACGCGTGAGTGCACAAACTTATGAAGAGGACTGGCAGATCAAAGCTGCCTGTCGGGGCCCGCAGAATGCGGTGGTGTTCTTCCCGCCGCAACGCTTCGAGCGCAAGCACGAGAAGATCGAACGGGAGGCGCTCGCCAAGAGCATCTGCCGCAGCTGTGCCGTGCGCCGCGACTGTCTCGACTACGCCCTGACGATCCGTGAACCGCACGGTATCTGGGGTGGGTTGAACGAGAGCGAGCGTAAGCAGGTCCTCCTGCAGCGCGAGGCGAGCTGACACCCAACGGGCTGCCACCGGACCCGGTGTTGCCGACGACGACCACTACGACAGACGGTGCATCGACGCGCCCGTACTTGCGCCGACCGGGGACGACGGCTCGGCTCACCCCGGTAGGCGCGGTCCGCCGATGCGCACGTCGCCCCGGCGACGGGTGATCCCCCGCCCGTCGAGCAGGGACAGCAACGGCAGGGTGTGCTTCCGGGAGCAGCCGAGGGCGTCTCGTACCTCCGCCACGGTGACCCCGTCGGGCTTGGCTCGCAGCAACGCCGCCACCTCGAGCGCCGCAGCATCGAGGGCGCCGGCCGAGAAGTAGACGCCCTCGTGGGACACCACCAGCCGCCGGCGTACCAGCTCGCGCAGCTCGGCCCGGTCGACCCCGTCGGGCGGCGGCGGTGCGAACGGGGCGGCATCGAGCGCCGCGACGTAGGGGTGGTCAGCCAGGGGATCGACCGCCTCGGCCACGGTCACCCGCCCGGCTTCGATCCGGATGCCGTCGATCGTGGCCAAGGCGGCGCGCTGGCGTTCGTCGAGCGAGACGACGTCGAGGCCGAGCGGGCCGGCGGTCGCAACGAGCTGTTCGACCTGGGTGCGCAGCTCGGCAAGCCGGTCAGGGTCCATCACCCAAGGTCCTAGGTTCGGCTCGCGTATCTGCCCGGTGAGCCGCTCCAACTCCGCTGTCTCGACGTAGCCGCGCTCGCGGAGGACCCGGTCGACGGAGCGGTCGGGCCGGGCCTTTGAGGCAGGCAGGACCGGTGCCACATCGAGGATCTGCCCGCCGCCGACGGTCTCCTTCCGCCCGGACTCCCGCAGCACGAACCGGTCGCCCGGACGCATGGGCAGCAGTTGGGGCAGATGGAGCCGGATCAGGCCCTCCTCGCCGGGGGCGAGGGCCCGTTCGCCCAGCACCCGGACCTTGACCGGGACCTCGCCGGAGCCGAGGTAGGCCACGTACGCGCCGCGGCGTGACACCTCGTGGTCGAGGCTGGCGAGCACGGTCAGGGAGGCGTCCGCCATGCGGGTGCGGTGCCACTGCGCGGCGCGGACCAGGACATCACCGCGTTCCACCTCGGTATGGGCCACGCCGACCAGGTTGACCGCAACGCGGGAACCGGGCTGTGCCGTGGGCCGGGTCCGGTGGTGGCTCTGTATGGCCCGTACCCGCACGGTGGCATCGCCGGGGAAGAGCTGCAGCTCGTCCTCGACGTGCAGCTCGCCGCCGGTGAGGGTGCCGGTGACGACGGTGCCGGCGCCCTTCGCGGCGAAGGCCCGGTCCACCCACAGGCGGGGACGGCCTTCGTCGGCGGCCCGCGGCGTGGTGGCGGCCAGCCGGTCGAGGGCCTCGCGCAGGGTCTGCACGCCGATGCCGGTCGGAACGTCGACTTCGACGACCTCGGCCTTCTCGAGGAACGTGCCTTCGAGGTGCTCCGCGAGGTCCAGCCGAGCCAGCTCGACGAGGTCGTCGTCGCACAGCCCCACCTTGGTCAGCGCGACGATCCCGTGGGACAGGCCGAGTAGCTCGAGGATGCGCAGGTGCTCCTCTGACTGCGGCTTCCAGCCCTCGGTGGCGGCCACCACGAACAGGCAGGCATCGACCGCCCCCACCCCGGCCAGCATGTTCTTGATGAACCGCACGTGGCCGGGGACATCGACGAAGGCCAGCTCACGGCCCGACGGCAGGGTGGTGGCACCGAAGCCGAGGTCGATGGTCATCCCGCGCTGCTTCTCCTCCTCCCAGCGATCCGGGTCGACCCCGGTGAGGGCCCGAACGAGGGTCGACTTGCCATGGTCGACGTGGCCGGCGGTGGCGATCACATGCATGCGTCCCCGATTCTTCCCGACCGACACCGGCTCCGTCGTGCGGGGCGCGCCCAGCCGGTGACTTGTCGGCGGTGGCGAGGCCCGCCGGTGACAGGTCGGCCGGCCCGGGTTGGTCAGGCCGGGTTGGTCAGGCCGGGTTGGTCAGGCCGGGTGGCCGGCGTGATCGGTGGGGGTCGGCTCCCGGCGGGCCAGCAGGGGCAGGACCAGCAGCACCGCTCCGCCCGCTGCAGCGGCCATGGTGAGGGGGCCGGCGATACCGGTGGTGGAGTAGAGCCAGCCGGTCACTGCGGCGAAGACCGCCCGGGCCAGGGTGGTGCCGGCCGAGAGGGTCCCCACCAGCCGGGCCACGATCGCCGGCCGGTGGCGGATTGCAATGGCCACCGTGGCGATGTAGGAGAACTCGAAGCCGCCGATGAACAGCGCCAGGCCCGCCACCGCGACCACGGCGGCATGTCCTGAGATCGCCATGGTCGCCGCGCCGCCGAGCATGACCGCGACACCGGTGCGCAGCGAGCGCGTTGCGCCCCACCGGTCCGCGACCCGGGCGATGGTCAGGCTGGCGACAAGCTCGGAGGAGCCGAGCACGAAGGCGACGACACCCAGTGACGCGGCACCGAAGCCGAAACGCGACTCCAGCCAGGCACCGCAGGACACCGCGATGCTGACCGAGGCGATCATGAGGAGTGTCGACACGGCCACGGTCAGCCAGGCCGAACGCGGCAGGCCCACCGCGACCGGCGGCTCGGTGGGCCGGCCCGCCGAGCCGTCCCACGGGGAGCCGGCCTCGGAGGGTCCTTCGGGCAACCAGCGCAGGATGGGCAGGACGACCAGCGCCGCAGCAGCGGTCCACAGCAGGTACGGCCCGCGCCACGTGAGGGCCACCGCGCCGGCGGCCAGCGGGGTGCCGATCAGCAGGGCCAGGGCCCATGACGTCTCGAAGGCCCCGAGGTAGCGCCCGCGACGATCCGGCGGGGTGTTGCGCCCGATCCAGGCCTGGCCGCTCACGTTGCAGCAGGACTGCCCGATGATGAGCAAGGCGTAGCCGACGGCGAAGGCCGCGAGCACCGGTGCGGTGGCACCGAGCGCATTGCCTGCTGCGGTAGCGGCGAGCCCGACGGCGAACCAGCGACGGCTGCCCTGCCGGTGGACCAGCCTCCCGGTGACCAACGCGGTCATCCCGAACAGCTCGCCCACACCCATCGCCGCCGCACATCGGCCCAGCGAGGTGTCCATCGAACGGGCGATGATCGGCAGGAACAGCGGGATCCAACGCATGGCGGCGTTGGGGATGCCCCGGCCGACCGCGAGCAGGGCCACCGCCGCAGCAGGACCGACCTGGGTGGGACCGACCTGGGTGGGACCGACCTGGGTGGGACCGATCTCGGTGGCGTGGTGCCCGTCGCCGGTCACGGCGTGGTGCCCAGGCCGGCGAGCGCGGTGATGAGCCGTGCGTCGTCGGCGGGGTCCACGGTGCGCAGGTCGCACAGCGTGCGGTCGTCCTGCACCCGGGCGATGATCGGGGGCTGCAGGTGCCGCAGTGCGGCCCGGTGGTCGCCGTCGAGGGCCACCCCATAGGAGGGGAACATGACGCCGGGCAGGGTGCCGCCACCGGGAACGGCCTGCATGGCCTCCGGGCGGGCGGCGCCGACGGCCGCGGCGACCGCCGTCGCCCGGTCGGCGAGCTCCTCGACGCTCCTGGTGGCCATACGCCAGAACGGGATGTCCCCACCACGACGGTCGAGATAGGCGAGGGCCAGGTCCTGCAACGCCCGCAGCACCAGTCCGCCGCACCGTACCGCGCGGTACAGCGGGTGGCGCCCGATGGTGGCGATCAGGTCGGCCCGGCCGGCGATGATGCCTGCCTGCGGCCCGCCGAGCAGCTTGTCGCCGGAGAACAGCACCAGGTCGGCGCCCTGGGCGAGGGTCTGACGGGCCGCCGGCTCGTCGGCCAACCAGGCCGGGGGCCCGTCGGCCAGCCATGGGCAGGAGGCGTCGAGCAGGCCGGACCCGGTGTCAGCCACCACCGGCTTACCCAGCCCGGTCAGGTCCGACACCTCGACGGTTTCGGTGAAGCCGACGATGCGGTAGTTGGACTGGTGGACCTTCAGCAGCAGGGCGATGCGTTCGCCGGCGGTGGCCACCGCGCGCTCGAAGTCGGCCCGCCGGGTCCGGTTGGTGGTGCCGACCTCGATCAGCTCGGTCCCCGATGCAGCCATCACCTCGGGGATGCGAAAGCCGCCGCCGATCTCGACCAGCTCGCCCCGCGAGGCCACCGCGGCCCGGCCCGGCCCGCCGAGCGCGGCCAGGGTGAGCAGCACCGCCGCGGCGTTGTTGTTGACGACCAGGGCCGCTTCCGCCCCACAGGCCCGTGCCAGCAGGGTGCCGGCATGGTCGGAACGGCTGCCACGGGTGCCGCGGTCGAGGCGGAACTCGACGTTGCTGTAGCGGGCGTCGTGGTGGAACGCGACGGGGGCCCGGCCCAGGTTGGTGTGCAGCAGCACCCCGGTGGCGTTGATCACCGGTTGCAGCAGGCGGAGGGACTGCTCGGCGACCAGCTCGGCCGCTCGGCCGGCCACGGCCTCGGGGTCGACGCCGTCATGCCCGTCGCGTTCGACCGCTTCGGCGATGGCGGCACGCGCCGCGTCGACCAGGAGCGGGTCGGGCAGGCCGCTGCGACGCAGGCCGCGGGCGATTCGGTCGACCGAGGGGGGATGGGCCACGGCGCCGCAGGCTAGCGGCGCTCACCGCCGGTGCGGTCGGTAGGCTCGACTCATGGTCGGGCTGCTCGCCCTGTTGTTCATCCTCGTCCCGGTGGTCGAGCTCTACGTGATGGTCCAGGTCGCCCACCTCATCGGTGTGCTACCCACCATTGCGCTGGTCATGGTCATCTCGGCGGCTGGTGCCTGGTTGTGCAAACGCGAAGGGATCGGGCTGTACCGGCGGGTCGAGGGCGAGATCCGCTCCGGGCAGGTGCCGGGAGCGTCGTTGGTCGACGGGTTCTTGGTGCTTTTCGCCGGTGCGCTGCTGCTCACCCCCGGGTTCGTGACCGACTTCCTGGGCCTGTGCCTGCTGTTGCCGCCCATCCGGTTCGCCCTTCGTTCGGTGTTGGCACGGTCCTTCGCCCGCAAGGCGCAGCGGGCGATGCGCGACGGCGCACTCGGCGGGTTCGGCGGGTTCGGCTCGTCGGGGTACACGGCGTCGGACGGGCGGACCACGGTCTTCGTTTACGACGCCCACCTGACGGATCCGAGCCGTGGTGGCCCGTCTCGTGCAGCGGAAGGCGAGCGCGTCATCGACGTCGAGGAAGCGTCCTACCGCCGCCCCGACGGCCGGGACGACAACGGTCCGTCCGCCCTCGGGCGCTGAACCCGGCGTTCACCGACACCCCGGGTCCTCCGGTTGACGTCGACTCCATCCGCCGCACCTGACCTGTTGCCGCCGCCGCACGGCCGATGTCGCCCGGCCGTGGTGCTCAGCGGGGGAGAGCGGCCTCGATGGCGTCGAGCAGTCGCGCCGAACAGCTGGCGATGTCGACGGGGGGAACGGCCTCGGTCACCACGATCTCGGCCAGGCGAGCGAACGCGTCGGCCACCGGGCCGTCACCGAGGGCCACGGGACGGCCGGTGTCGCCGCCCTCGGCGACGGCGGCGTCGATGGGCAGACTGGCCAGCAGCGGGACGCCGATGTCCATGGCCAGCGCCTGGCCCCCGCCCTGGCCGAACACGGCATAGCTGGTCCCGTCGGGGGTCACGAACGCGCTCATGTTCTCGATCACACCGGCGACCCGCAGGTAGCTCTTGCGGGCCATGGTCGCGGCCCGGGCGGCAACCTTCTGGGCGGCGAGCGCCGGGGTGGTCACGACGATCAGCTCGGTGCGTGGCAGCATCCGGGCCAGGCCCATCTGGACGTCACCGGTGCCGGGCGGCAGGTCGATGAGCAGGTAGTCCAGGGCGCCCCAGTCGACGTCCTCGAGGAAGTGTTGCACCGCCCGGTTCAGCATCAGGCCACGCCACATCAGCGCGTCGGTCTCGTCGTCGGTGAGCAGACCCATCGAGACCACCTCGAGGTGGCCGTCGGGGCCGCCACGACCGGGCACGATCCGGGTGGACGGCACCATCTTCTTAGCGCCGGGCACCGCAGCGAGACGGCCGTTGACACCCAGCATGCGCGGGATCGAGAACCCCCAGATGTCCGCGTCGAGGACCCCGATGCGCAGGCCACGCTGGGCCATCGCCACCGCCAGGTTCACCGTCACCGAGGACTTGCCGACGCCGCCCTTGCCCGAGGCGATCCCGATCACCCGGGTGGTGGCGGGGATCGCCGTTTCCGGGGCCCGCCGTTGGGCGTTGAAGCGGGCCTTGCCCATGGCCGTGGCCCGCTCCTCGGCCGTCATCTCCGACCAGGTGATCGCCACCGCCGTCACCCCGGGCGCCGACCCCACCCGGGTCCTGATGTCGCGTTGCAGCTGCGCGCGTAGCGGGCATCCGGCGGTGGTGAGCGCCACGGTGACCGCGACGGTGCCGTCGTCGGCCACCTCGGCCGAGCGGATCATGCCCAGGTCGACCACGTCGGACCCGAGCTCGGGGTCGATGACGCCGCGCAGCAGCCCGAAGACGTCCTCGGGAGTGGGTCGCGGCGTGGGCCGCAAGGCCTCGGCCGGGCCGGGTGCTCGGCCGCTCGGGTCGGGTTCCACCGGGACGGGTTCCACGGCCTGCAGTGTACCGATGGGGTCGGGGCTGGCAGGTCGGCCGGGACGCGGCGGAGGGCCGGTGGGCCGGTGGGCTCCTTCGGTGGGTCGCAAGCGGTGGGTCGGGGTCGGGCCGCTCGGGTTGATCGGGTCCGGCGGTGTGTCGTCCGAAAGCCGGGCGTCCTAGGATGGACGCCGGGCGGTTCGCTGCCCGTTTTCGGCAAACAGGAGGCATCACGTGATCACGCTCACGGACACCGCAACGAAGAAGGTCAAGGAACTCATCGACGCCGAGGGCGTGCCGGAACTGGCGCTGCGGGTCGCCGTGCGCCCCGGTGGGTGCTCCGGTTTCAGCTACGAGATGTTCTTCGACACCGACATGGCCGACGACGACATGGCCGAAGTGTTCGGCGAGGTGCGGGTCGTCGTCGATCCGGCGTCGGCCCAACTGCTCACCGGCGCCACCCTCGACTTCAAGGACGGCCTCAACCAGGCCGGGTTCTCGATCAACAACCCCAACGCCAGCCGCACCTGCGGCTGCGGGCAGTCCTTCAGCTGACTTCGCCCGCCCTCGGGCAACCTAATCGGACCGAACGGGCCGGGCACCCATCGTGGGTGCCGGGCCTGTCGTCGCTGTCGGCTCAGGTGGCGGGGGAGGAAAGCTCCGCCCGCAGCGCCCGGGCCACGGCGTCGAGCAGGTGGCCGAGGTCGACATCGGTCATGGCGAGGCTGAGGCAGCCCATGCCGTAGGTGGTGAGGTAGACGCCGCGGTTGAGTAGCTGCCGGTGCAGCCGGGCCATGAACGCCGCTTCGGCCGGGTCTTGGCGGGTGTCGCGGTAGTTGCGGACCGGCCGGTCGTGGGGATGCAGGCGGAACAGCGATCCGTCGCCGGTGACCTGGGCGGGGAAACCCGCCTCGGCGAAGACGGTGCGCACACCCTGCCGGACCCGTTCGCCCATCGTGGCCAGGCGGTCGAAGGCGGCGGCGTCGAGCTGTTCCAGACAAGCCAGGCCGGCCACCATGGTGACGGAGTTGGCCGAGAAGGTGCCGCCCGCGGGCAGGCGCGGCCGGGCCCCGTCGAGCGGGCTGAACACGTCCATCACCTCCGCCCGTCCGGCCACGGCCCCCACGGGGAACCCGCCACCGATGGTCTTGCCCAGCGTGGTCAGATAGGGGTGCAGCCCCAGGCGGGCGGCATTGCCGCCCGACCCGAGCCGGAAGGTGATGACCTCATCGAGGATCACCAGCGCGCCGACCTCCCGGGCGACGCCGAACACGGTCTGCAGGAACGCCTGGTCGGGTTCGGGCATACCGACCCGGGAGGGCAGGGTGTCGATCACCACAGCGGCGAGGTCGTGGCCGTGGGTCCGCAGCAGCGCGGCGGTGGCCTCGGCGTCGTTGTAGGGCAGGACCACCGTCTCGGCCAGCACCGATGCCGGGGTCCCGGCGGCGTAGGGCACGCCGGTGGGGGCGCTCGGATCGCCCCAGGTTCCCGCGCCGGCGTTGAGGGAGACCTCAACGTGGTCGTAGGCCCCGTGATACGCGCCCCCCACCTTGGCGATGCGGGTTCGCCCGGTGAAGGCCCGGGCTGCCTTGACCGCGGTCAGCACCGCCTCGGTACCGGAGTTACAGAACCGGATGCGGTCGAAGCCGGCTCGCTCGCACAGCAGTTCGGCCAGGCGCACCTCCGCCTCGGTGGCGAAGGAGAACGCCGTGCCGCGGCTCAGTTGGCGGGTCACCGCCTCGGTGACGACGGGGTTGGCATGGCCCAAGATGATGGCGGTGTAGTTGTTGTTGGCGTCGAGGTAGCGGTTCCCGTCGACGTCGGTCACCCAGGCACCCTCGCCCGAGGCCACGTAGATCGGGTATGGGTCGACCCGCACGGTGCCGCGGGACACGCGGTGGGTCAGCACCCGACGGGCCCGCTCGTAGACGGCGGCCGAACGGGACGACGGGTCGGGGTACATGCGCCCTCCTGGGTCCGCCGGTGGGGACCTCGACGGGATCGCCGCCGTTGGCGAGCGTACCGGTCAGCTGCCGCCGAGGGCCGTGGCGACACGGGCACGCAACTCGGCCGGTACCTTCCACGGCGCGCCGCAGTCGAAAGGCGGCTGCGGGTCGTACTCGATGGCCAGCTGCACCCCGTGGGCCGCCCGTTCGCCGGCCAGTTCCGCCGCCAGCATCAGGCCCATGTCGATGCCGGCGGAGACGCCGGCTGCGGTGATCACCTTTCCGCGCCGCACGACCCGTTCCTGGCACGGCTGCGCCCCGAGCAGCCGGAGTCGTTCGTAGGCCGCCCAATGGGTGGTGGCATCGAGTCCGTCGAGGATGCCGGCGAGACCGAGGTAGATCGCTCCGGTGCACACGCTCGTGGTCCAGGTGGTCCCGGGGTGGACCATCCGCAGCCAGCGGACCACGGGGTCGTCCCGATCGGCGGTCAGGTCGGCCATACCACCGGGTACGACGACCACGTCAGGGGCGATGACCTCGGCGAAGGTGTGGGTGGCGACGAGCGAGCAGCGGCCGGTGTGGTCGGGCACCGGGCCGGCGGTCTCGGCGACGAACACCGCGTCGGCCCCGCGCAGGTCGACCAGCGTCTGAAACGGCCCGATGATGTCGAGCACCGTGAACCGGGGGTAGAGCACACACGCGATCTGCATGGCCTCAGCATGGCCGACTGCCGGTGCCGGTGCCGTGCCGGTATACCTGGCCGGGTCGCCGACCGTTCGTGCCCAGCCGTTAGGGTCGGCGCCGATGCCTGTGACGCTGCACGTGGACGGCCGGACGGTCGAGGTCGTGGACGAGACCACCACCCTGCTCGCGGTCCTCCGCGACCAGCTCGCCATCCGTTCGGTGAAGGACGGCTGCTCGCCCCAGGGCCAGTGCGGCTGCTGCACGGTGTTGGTCGACGGGGTGGCCCGGGTGGCGTGCGTGACGCCGGTGCGGCGTCTCTCCGGGCGCCAGGTGACCACCGTGGACGGCCTCGATCCCGAGGTCGCGGCCCGCTGGGCCGAGGCGTTCGCCGCAGCGGGCGCCAGCCAGTGCGGCTTCTGCAGCCCCGGCATCATCCTGCGCCTGGTGGCCGAGGCGGACAAGCCGTCCCCGAATCCCGCCCAGGCGCTGCTGGCCCATCTCTGCCGTTGCACCGGGTGGCAACCGATCGTGGAGGCCTTCGGCCTCGCCACCGGGAGTGCGGCCGGTGTCGTGCCCGGCGACGGGCAGCCGGTGTCGCTGCCTGCGACGGCGGTACGCGACCTCGAGGCCGCGGCGCGCCGGGCCGAGCTCGAGGGCGGGGTACCGCAGCAGGTCGGGCCCGCCGTGGCGCTGGGCCGGGGCGGGTTCGCCGACGACGGCGCACCCGCCGACGCCCTCGTCGCCGTGCCCGACGGCTCGGGCGGCTGGATGACGGCGGCGAGCCTGGCCGATGCCCGCCGGGCTGCGGGCAAGGTCCAGGGACGGCGGACCACCGTGGCCCCACCCCACCCGATCGACGTGCCGCCGGGCTCCTGGGACGTGGTGCTGCAGACCAGCTGGGTCGATCCTGGCTACCTCGAGACCGACGCCTCGTGGTGCGTCCCCGGAGGTGAGCCGGCCGGGGTCCTGGGCAACGGAGGTGCGTTCGGGGGCAAACTGGCCTCGCCTGTGGCGGAGGAGGCCCGGAAGCTGGCGGCGAGCACCGGCCGGCCGGTGCGACTGCTGTGGTCGCGCGAGGACGTCGTGGCCAACGGACCGAAGCGGCCACCGATCGCCGCCGGTGTCGACCTCCCCGCCCGTCGCGTCGTGGCGCGGGTGGCCCGGACCGCTGCCGTGGCCGAGCGGATGCAGGCCGGGTTCGCGGCTGCGATCGAGGCGGCCGTCGCGGTCGGTGCCCTGCGCCCCGGTACCGGCCCGCCCGAGCTGGTGCTCGAGGAGGTCGACGTGGCCGGCCCGCCAACCTCGGTGGCGTTACGGGCCGCCGGGTGGGCCGAAGGGGTGGTGCTGGGCTCGACCCTGTGGGAGCGGGCGGTTCCGGTCCGCCAGCCCGCCGGGGGGACGGCCACCTGCACCATCGGCCCGGACGGCGCCATCGCGGTCGAGGTCGACGCCGGCGAGGTGCTCGACGAAGTGGTGCTGCGCTCGTACTGCATCGGCGCGGTGCACATGGCGGCATCGTGGGTGAGCGCCGAGTGCTTGACCGTCTCCGCCGAGGGGACGGTGCAGGACCTGACGGTGCGCAGTCTGGGGGTTCTGCGGGCGGTCGACTTGCCGCCGGTGCGGTGGTCGGCCCACCCGGGGGCACCGGAGGCGGGCCCGCTGGCGGTGTCCGACGCAGTGTTCGCGGTCACCGCCGCGGCGGTGTGGGCGGGGCACGATCGTGCCCCGTCGTGGCCGACACGGCGCCCGTTGCGCTAGAACGGGGGACTATGTGGGGTGCAGTGCTGCTCGTGGTCGTGCTCATGGTCGTGATGCCGGTCGCCATCATGATGTCCGGTGCTGCCGTTGCCGGTGCGATCGGCTACCTGCTCAAGGACGACGCCGATCGGCGCGGGGCCGACACGGTATGGAAGGACCTCAACAACTGAGCCGGTCCGCGGCCCGGCCGGCCGCAGCGGCTCGCCTGGCGCGACCTGTGCGACCTGTGCGACCTGTGCCCGGTGTTCAGCCCGACCAGCGGGACTGGCCGAAGCGATAGCCGACCGACCGGACGGTTTGGATCAGGTTGGCGTGCTCCTCGCCGAGCTTGGCCCGCAGCCGCCGCACGTGCACGTCGACGGTGCGGGCGCCTCCGTAGTACTCGTAGCCCCACACCCGGTTGAGCAGGGCCTCCCGGGTGAACACCTTGCCCGGGTGCTGCGCGAGGAACTTCAGCAGCTCGTACTCCATGTACGTCAGGTCGAGCGGCCGGCGGGCGATGGCCGCCTGGTAGGTCTCCAGGTTGAGGACCAGATCGCCGTACTCGACCAGTTCGGGGCGGGTGCCCCGGCCCAGCCGCCAGTACTGGTGCCTGAGCCGCATCTCAAGCTCGCGGTGGTTGAGCGGTGAGACCACGAAGTCGTCGAAGAGGTCGCGGTTGAGCTCGAGCGTGTTCAGCTGCTCCGAACGCAGCACCATCAGCAGCGGTTCGAGCGGGTAATCACGCTTACGCAGGGCGACCGCCAGCTTGTAGGCCTCCTCGGGGGAACGGTCGGCCATGATGATGGCCCCGCCCCACCCGTCGTCGGGCTCCTTGCGTTCGGCGTCGACCTCGTCGGTCACGCCGATGTAGCGGTACCCGGCGCGTTCGAGCGCCTGGGACAGGTCAGCGGCGACCGGGTAGGGGTAGACGAGCAGCGGTTCCATGGCTCACCAACTCGGCAGGTACCGGGACAGCTCGTAGGGCGTGACCTGGGCACGGTACTCGGCGAACTCGGCGCGCTTGTTGCGCAGGAACCATTCGAAGATGTGGTCGCCGAGCGCGTCGTGGACGAGCGCTGAGCGTTCCATCTCGTCGAGGGCCTCGGAGAGGTTGACCGGCAGCGGGACGATCCCGGCTTTGGCCCGGTCGGTGGGGGTGAGCTCGAAGAGGTTGGCAATGGTTTCCTCGGGCAGCTCGTAGCCCTCGGTGATGCCCCGCAGGCCGGCGGCGAGGATGACCGAGAACGCCAGGTACGGGTTGCAGGCGGGGTCGGGGGCCCGGTACTCGATGCGGGTCGAGCTCGGCTTGTCCTTCTTGGTCACCGGGACCCGGATCAGCGCGGAGCGGTTGTTGTGGGCCCACGTCACGTAGGGCGGGGCCTCCGACCCGGGGGCGAGCCGCTTGTAGGAGTTGACCAGCTGGTTGGTCACCGCACAGATCTCACGGGCATGGACCAGCAACCCGGCGATGAACTGCCGGGCGGGTTGGGACAGCCCGCCGGTCTCCACGTCGTGGAACACGTTGGTGTCGCCATGGAACAGGCTCATGTGGGTGTGCATGCCCGACCCCTGGACCCCGGCGAGGGGCTTGGGCATGAAGGTGGCGTACACCCCACGCTCGAGGGCGATCTCGCGCACCAGCAGGCGGAAGGTCATGACCGTGTCGGCCATCTCCAAAGCATCGGTGTAGCGCAGGTCGATCTCGTGCTGGGAGGGGGAGTCCTCGTGGAAGCTGTACTCCACGGGGATGCTCATGGCCTCGAGCATCCCGATGGTGCGTCGCCGCAGGTCCGACGCCACGTCGGCCAGGGTCAGGTCGAAGTACGAGCCGGAGTCGAGCGGCTTCAGGGGCTTGGTCGGGTCGCCCTCGGCAAAATAGAAGAACTCCATCTCCGGGGCGACCATGAAGGTGAAGCCCAACTGCCGGGCACGGGCGAGGTTGCGCTTGAGCACGTAGCGGGGGTCCCCGGCGAAGGGGGTGCCCTCCACGTTCTCGATGTCGCAGAACATGCGCGCCGAGTGCTCCGCCTCCGGACCGAACGGCAGCAGCTCGAAGGTGGACGCGTCGGGCCGAGCCAGCACGTCGCACTCCTGCACGCGCGAGAACCCGTCGATTGACGAGCCGTCGAAGTGCATGCCCTCGGTGAAGGCCGTCTCGAGCTCCGCCGGGGTGATTGCGAAGGACTTCAGCTGTCCGTTGACGTCGGTGAACCACAGCCGGATCAGCCGGACCGCCCGTTCCTCGACCGTGCGCAGCACGTATTGTTGTTGGCGCATCATTGTCATCATGCTGCACCATCGGGCGTGAGATTCAGAAGGCCTCCCGACGCGTTCACACTCCATTCACAATCGGGCAACGGGTGGGAAACGGCCGCTCGCCAGCGTGGAGGGCCGCCCGCCCCGTCCCGTTGGGCTGACCCTCGCCGCCCAGTTCCCCCCAGCACCAGGAAGAGACGACACCGTGGAGAAACGGACACCGGCCGAGGTCATCGCGTACGCCGAAGCGCAGGGGGTCGAGTTCGTCGACCTGCGTTTCTGCGATCTGCCCGGTCAGATGCAGCACTTCACGGCACCGCTGCACCAGCTGACCGAGGACGTCTTCGAGGAGGGCTTCGGCTTCGACGGCAGCTCGATCCGGGGCTTCCAGGAGATCCAGGAGTCCGACATGCTCCTGTTGCCGGACCCCGACACCGCGGTCATCGACCCGTTCCGGGTGCGCAGGACGATGAACCTCAACTGCTTCGTGCACGACCCGCTCACCGGCGAGGCGTACTCACGTGACCCCCGCAACATCGCCCGCAAGGCCGAGGCGTACCTGCAGAGCACCGGGGTGGCCGACACCGCCTACTTCGGGCCGGAGGCCGAGTTCTTCATCTTCGACTCCGCCCGCTTCTCCCAGACCGCCAACGCGGCGTTCTACGAGGTCGACTCCGACGCCGCGGCGTGGCGGCTCGGCTCGGCCACCAACATCGACGGCTCGCCGAACCGGGGTTACAAGCCGCGCCACAAGGAGGGCTACTTCCCGGTCCCGCCGGTCGACCATTTCCAGGACCTGCGTTCGGAGATGGTCGCCGTCCTCGAGGGCTGCGGGGTGGAGATCGAGCTCCAGCACCACGAGGTGGCGACCGGCGGCCAGGCCGAGATCGACATGCGCTTCGACACGCTGCTTCGGGTCGCCGACAAGCTGATGCTCTACAAGTACGTCGTCAAGAACGTGGCCTGGCAGGCGGGCAAGGTGGTCACGTTCATGCCCAAGCCGCTGTTCCAGGACAACGGGTCCGGTATGCACTGCCACCAGTCGCTGTGGTCGGAGGGCGAACCGCTGTTCTACGACGGCGACAAGTACGCCGGGCTGTCGGACATGGCCCGCTGGTACATCGGTGGGATCCTGCGCCACGCCCCGGCGATCCTGGCGTTCGCCGCGCCGACCACCAACTCCTACAAGCGGCTGGTGCCCGGCTACGAGGCGCCGGTGAACCTGGTCTACAGCCAGCGGAACCGTTCGGCCGCGGTGCGCATCCCGCTGTATTCCAAGTCGCCGAAGGCCAAGCGGCTCGAGTTCCGCTGCCCCGACCCGTCGTGCAACCCCTACCTCGCGTTCGCGGCGCAGCTGATGGCCGGCCTCGACGGCATCCAGAACCGCATCGAGCCGCCCGAGCCGGTGGACCACAACCTCTACGACCTGCCGCCGGAGGAGCTGAAGAAGGTCCCGCAGGTGCCCGGCTCGCTCGAGGAGTCGCTGGCCGCGCTCGAGGCCGACCACGACTTCCTGCTGGCCGGCGGGGTGTTCACCCGGGACCTCATCGACACCTGGGTGGCCTACAAGCGTGAGGTCGAGGTGGACGCCATCCGCATACGGCCACACCCCTACGAGTTCCACCTGTACTTCGACATCTGACCGGGCGACCGGACGCGACCGGGCCGGTCGGGACCACCACGGCGGTCGCTGTCCGGTCGGGCCGGCCGCGTTGCGGCTCCCTCACGCCGCCGAGATCGAGCTGCCGTCGTCGGCCCAGGTCAGCAGCGGGGTCACCCGCGGGGCTGGCTCGGCGCCGTGTCGGGCCGGGTGCCCGGCAGGGACCCATGGGCAGGGCCCTACCCGGCTTCGAACGGGTCGAGCGTTGCGGTCCTTCCTCCGGGTCCAGGGCATCGTCGGAGCGGCGTGAACCCCAGGCAGCCTTCGGACGCCGACCGGCCGCGCGGTTCGTTCGCGGACGATCAGCGGACGAGCAGGCCCGAGGACCGGCGCTGCCACCAACCGAACAGCCCGGCGACCGCGGCGGCCACCAGCAGGCCCCGCAGCAGGTCCCCGGTGGGCAGGGCGAACGAACCGAGGGTGCGGCAGGTCACGGCGCTGTAGCCGGTCACGACGCCGCCGGAACGATCGGTGCTGCGCGTCGTCACCCGGTCGCAGATCCGGGTGCGGGGCGGCGCGGTGACGGTGATGGCGGCGGTGGTGGCCTGCTCGTTACGTGAGGACTGTTCGAACACGACGGCCTGACGGCTGCCGAAGCGGGCCTCGCCAGGGTCGGGGGCACCGTTGCGGTTGTCGTCGGCGAAGGCGCAGCCGATCACCACGGCCGGTCCCGGTGCGGTTCGCGGCCCGTCGTTGCGGAGCACTTCGGCGGTGACGGTGAAGGTGCCGTTGCCGTTGTCGGCCTGGTCACCCCACAGCGGGGTCCGCCGTGACAGGGTGACGTCGGGCGACGCGAACGCCTCGGCGCAGGCCCCCGAGTCGCCGGTCTGGCTGGCCGGGCCGGCGGCTCCGGCGGCCGCCGTCGGGACGATGACCGTGGCCGCCGCCAGTGCTGCTGCGATCAGTGCTCGGCGCATGGCCGTCCGCCTCTCCGAACCGTTCTCGGGCCGGGCTCGGGGCGAGATCCAGCCGGTTGCGGCGTGGCCGGTTCACCTGTCGAGGCGAGGCCCGGATCCCCAAGATGGTGGAGCCGCCCACGCAGCGTCGCCCTCCGGCCACCGTCGGGCCATGGACCGTGGGGCCCGCAGGACCGGGGACCCAACGCACCCGCGCAGCGCCGGCCCGGCGGCCCGGCGGGATCGGGGTGGGTGGAACGGGCGGCGGTGGAACGGGCGGCGGTGGAACGGGCGGCGGTGGAACGGGCCGCGCCCGACGTTCAGCGGCCGAAGAAGAGGCGCTCCGCCGCGGCCCGCGCCGGGCCGGCGAACTCGGCGAACGTGGCGACGGTGTCGTCGAGGCCGAGCAGGCGGTCGAGGTCGCGGCGTTCCGCGGGGTCCACGGGCAGCAGGTCGCGGCCTACGCCGGTCCGCAGGAACCAGGCGTTGCGGGCGCGTTCGCAGAACCGGTAGCAGCGAAGCAGCGCCTCGGCGTCGTCGGGGGCGATCAGTCCCTCGGCGGTCAGGGCGGTCAGGGCCTCCACCGTGCCCGACTGCCGTACTGATCGGTACGCCGGGCCGTGGCGGAGCTGCAGCAGTTGCACCGTGAACTCCACGTCCACCATCCCGCCCGGCCCCAGCTTGAGGTGCCGTGCCCGGTCCTGCCCGGGACGCAGCCGTTCGGACTCCACCCGTCGCTTGATGTGCCGCAGCTCGGCGAGTTCCTTCGCGCGCAGCGGCTGTCCGAAGGCGATCTCGTCGCGCAGGTCCGTGAACGCCGCGCCCAGCGCCTCGTCACCGGCACAGAACCGGGCCTTGATCAGCGCCTGGCGTTCCCACACCTTGGCCCATCGGGCGTAGTAGCCCCGGTAGGAGGCCATCGTGCGGGCCAGCAGGCCCTGGTTGCCCTCGGGTCGCAGCCGGGCGTCGATCTCCCAGATCCGCCCGGTGGGACCGGTTCCGCCGATCTCGCGCAGCACCATACGGGCGAGGGCCTCGCCGCGTGTCGCTGGGCCGTCGTGGACGAATACGACGTCGAGGTCCGAGGCGAAGGCCAGCTCCCGTCCGCCGAGCTTGCCCATGGCGATCACCGCGAAGCCGACGTCGGGGGAGCGGGCCGCGAGCAGGGCGTCGAGCGTGGCATCGGCCAGATCGGACAGCTCCGATGCCAGCCCCTGCGGCGGCCGGCACAACAGCTCGCGCAACATCAGGCGCAGCTCCTCGCGACCCTTGAACTGCAGCAGCGCTGCTGCCCGTTCCGGCAGGTCGTCGGCCCGGCCGGTCGTGCCGGTGTCGTTCAGGATCTGCTCGCCGTCGCCGCCGAGTCGCGTGGCCATGCCCTCGAGCGCCTCGGCCGCAGTGGCGCGTAGCAGCTGGGGGGTGTGGGGTGTGGCCAACAGCTCGAGGTCCGCCAGCTCGGCCACTGCGTCCGGATGACGCCGCAGGGCCTGCCCGGCGGCCTTCGAGCTGGCCAGCACCTGGCACAGCGCGTGGCCGGCCGTCTCGGACTCGCGCAGCAGCGGGACGACGGTCATGGCCCGCACCGGGCCGTCGAGCACGATGCGCAGCTGCAGCAGGCCGAGGTCGGGGTTCGGTGCCTCGGCCAGCCACTCCAGCAGTTGGGGGAACAGCACCCGAAGCTGCACCGCATGGCGGCTCGAGCCTGCGGTCAGTTCCTCCACCGCGGCCCGGGTGGCGACGAGGTCGGTGAAGCCGAACGCCGCCAGCTCGCTCTCGAGCCGCTTCGGTTCCCACGGCTTGCGGCCGGACAGGGCGTCGAGCAGAGGACGGAAGAACAGCCGCTCGAAAATGGAGCGGACCGCGGCCTGGTGGCGTCGGTGGCCGGCACGGAACTGCGCCAGGGCGTCGGCGTCGGAATGGTCGCGGTAGCCCAGCACCCGGGCCAGGCGGTCCAGGGCGACGTCGTCGGCGGGCAGGGCGTACTCCTGCTGTTCCCGTTCGAGCTGCAGGCGGTGCTCCACCGTGCGCAGGTAGCGATAGGCCACGGTCAGGTGCTCGGCGTCGGGCTGGTCCACGTAGCCGCGCCGGGCGAGCTGGGCGAGGGCTTCCAGCGTGGTTCCCGACCGGATGGCCGGGTCGGCGCCGCCGTGGACGTACTGCAGGATCTGCACCGCCATCTCGACGTCGCGGATCCCGCCACGTCCCCGTTTGACTTCCCGCTCGGAGAGGCCCTCGCGGCTGAGCAGCTGCTCGGAGCGGGCCTTCATGGCCCGGATGTCGCGCACCGCGTCGAGCGGCCGGGGCCGCCCCCACAGCACCTGCTGGGTCACGTCGAACCAGCGGCGGATCAGCTCGGCGTCCCCGGCGACTCCCCGGGCCTTGATCAGCGCCTGGCGCTCCCAGGCCAACGCCCGGCCCTGGTAGTAGTCGGCGTAGGCGGCCACCGTTCGTGACAGCGGTCCGTCCCGGCCGTCGGGTCGTAGGTCGGTGTCGGTGCGGAACACGATGCCCTCGGGCCCCGGCTCGGACATCACGGCGATGACCCGCCGGGCGACCTTGGCCGCCTCGAACCCGTCGCCGTCGTGGACGAACAGCACGTCGACGTCGGACGCGTAGTTCAGTTCCTGACCGCCGAGCTTGCCCATGGCGACGATCGCCAGGGGCTGTGCGGGGGCGGCCACCGCCAACGCTGAGCCCAGGCAGGCATCGGCGAGGTCGGCGAGTTCACGGCCGACTCCGGCGAGGTCGCTGTGGCCCAGCAGGTCCCGCAGGGTGATGCGCAGGAACTCCCGCCGCTTCCAGCGCCGCAGTGCTGCCGCCGGGGTCAGCCCCTCGGCCGGCTCGGCCACGACCGCAGCCGCCTCGGCGACGAGCTCGGCGCGTTCGCGGGCCACCAGGTGATCGACGACCACCAGCAGCGACGGGGTGCGCACCACGGCGTCGGTCAGCGAACGCGACGCGTCGGCCAGGCTGACCACCGCTCGGGCCAGGTGCTCGTCCTGCTCGAGCCGCGGGGAGACCGGCTGACCGGCCCCGCGCAGCCGGGCGACCACCAACGACGCACCGAGCGGGTCGGCTGCATCGGCGATGAGATCGTCGAGCATCGGCACGACCGGACGCTAACCGACCCCGGTGCCACCCCCGGGCCCGCGATTCTGCCGCGATCCTGCCGCCCCGGGCCCGGGGACGCACCGTCGCCCACCGCCTTCGCGCGTCATGGGGTGGTTGCGTAGCCTGAGCGACGTGAGCACCATCCGGGTCGCGGCCTGCCAGATCAACACCGTGGTCGGTGACCTCGAGGGCAACGCCGAACGGGTGGTCGAGGCACTCGATCGCGTCGCGGACGTCGGCTGCGACCTTGCGGTGTTCCCCGAGCTGACCTTGTGCGGCTACCCGCCCGAGGACCTCGTCCTCAAGCCGCAGTTCGTGGCGGATTGCCGCGAGGCCCTCGATCGGGTAGCCGCCCGTACCTCTTCGTGCGCGGCGGTGATCGGGTTCGTCGACGGCGGTCGCGACCTGTTCAACGCTGCTGCGGTGTGCGCCGGTGGCGTCGTGCACGGCGTGGCCCACAAGCGGCTGCTGCCGAACTACGGACCCTTCGACGAGCGCCGGTATTTCATGCCGGGTCGTGCCGGCCAGCCGCTCTACGAGATCGCCGGGGTGCCGGTCGGTGTCTCGATCTGCGAGGACGTGTGGAGCCCGACCGGCCCGGTGGCCGACCTCGCCGCAGGCGGGGCCGAGGTGATCGTCAACCTCAACGCCTCGCCGTATCACCGCGGCAAGTCGGCCGAGCGGCTCGCCATGGTCTCCACCCGGGCGGCCGATGCCAGCGCGGCGATCGTCTACGTGAACCTGGTGGGCGGCCAGGACGAGCTGGTGTTCGACGGCTCGTCGTTCGTGGTCGACCACCAGGGCACCCTCGTGGCCCGGGCCCGCGCCTTCCACGAGCAACTGCTCGTCGTCGAGCTCGACCTGCGTCCGGCCTACCGCAAGCGCCTCCTCGATCCGCGTCACCGGCCGTTGTCGGAGCCGTTGCCGGCCATCCCGGTCAGCGCACCGGCACCGCCGTCCGCCCGCCCGCCGGCGGTGAACCTCGTCGCCGTGGAGGCCGATCCGGTGCAGGAGGTGTACGAGGCGTTGGTGCTCGCCACCCGCGACTACGTCACCAAGAACGGGTTCGGCGACGTCGTCATCGGCCTCTCCGGCGGTGTCGACTCGACCCTGGTGGCCGCCATCGCGGTGGATGCCCTCGGTCCGGCCCACGTGCACGGTGTGGCGATGCCGTCGCGCTTCAGCTCGGACCATTCCCTCGCCGACGCAGCCGAGCTCGTCGAGCGCCTCGGGATCGACCTGCGGACCATCCCCATCGAGGTCGCCCACAGCGCCTTCGAGACCATGCTGGAGGCGAGCTTCGGTGACCGAGCGCCGGACCTCGCCGAGGAGAACCTGCAGTCGCGGGTGCGTGGGGTGACCCTGATGGCGCTGTCCAACAAGCTCGGATGGCTGGTGCTCACGACGTCCAACAAGTCGGAGTCGGCCGTCGGGTACGCCACCCTCTACGGCGACACCGCCGGTGGGTTCTCCGTCATCAAGGACGTGTGGAAGCTGCTGGTCTACGAACTGTGCCGCTGGCGAAACGCCCAGGCGGAGCTCGACGGTCGCCCGGGTCCGGTGCCTGAGCGGGTACTCACCAAGGCCCCCTCCGCCGAGTTGCGGCCCGACCAGCGTGACGACCAGTCGCTGCCGCCCTACGAGGTGCTCGACCCCATCCTGACGGCCTACGTGGAGGGCGACCGGTCCTCCGAGGAGATCGTGGCGGCCGGGTTCGATCCCGAGGTGGTGAGACGGGTGCTGCGGCTGGTCGACCTCGCCGAGTACAAGCGACGCCAGACCGCCCCCGGCGTGCGGATCTCCACCCGGGCCTTCGGCAAGGACCGCCGGCTGCCCATCACCAACCGGTATCACGGCTGATCGTGGCCGAGCCAGTGCCCGTCGTCGGGCTCGAACAGGCTGCTCGAACCCTGGGCGGTTGGTGCTGGGCCGAACGACGTTGCTTCGAGATACTCGGCGGTTGGGTGCGCGATACCGACGAGCATGCTCTCAAGGCAATGTTCGCCCGGCACAGCCGCCACCACGCCTGGCGGGCCGAACGGTGGGCCGAGATCCTGCCCCGGGCCTACGTCCCCGATGCCGACGCGCTGATAGCGGGCGGTGCCGACGCCGAGGTTTTCGACGTGGCGGGGACGGAAGGCCCATCGGCTTGCCGGGTCGTTGTTCACTACGATGTCCTCTACCCGGCACTGCTGGCGGCGTACCAAGCCTCCCCAGTCCTGATGCATCCGGTTACCGACGGTCCCGCTCTCCGCGCGATTCGCATCATTCTCGGTGACGCTGCTCACGACTTATTTGAGGTGAAAGCGCTCCGCACGCAACTTGCTTTGGGGACTGTTCATTCTCCGCTTCTCGCCCATCTGCGGGTTGCGGTAGAAAAACACCAGGTCAGCGTGGGTGAAGGGGGAAAACCGGCGTCGGTTTTCCGATGTTGGGGATCTTGACTTGGCCGGTATCGTGGAAATGCACAATCCACCGTCCCGAGAGAGGGTGCATCTTGCCGAAGGAGCGCGTGGAGAGGGACGAGGAAGATCTCGTTCGGCTTTACCTCACCGACATCGGGCAGTATCCGTTGCTGACGAAGGACGACGAAGTTCGTCTTGCTCAGCAGATTGAGTCCGGCACTGCCGCCCGACTCGAGATGGAAGGGGGCACCGACCTGACCCCCTCCCGCAAACGCGAGCTGCGAAAGCACATTCGCGCCGGGGAAGACGCTGAGCGAACGTTCGTGCAGTCGAACCTCCGCTTGGTGGTCTCGATCGCCAAGAAGTACCAGGCATCCGGCCTGCCGCTGCTCGACCTGATCCAGGAGGGCAACCTGGGCCTGATGCATGCCGTTGAGAAGTTCGACTGGCGCAAGGGCTTCAAGTTCTCCACCTATGCCACGTGGTGGATCCGCCAGGCCATCACCCGCGGTATTGCCAACACCGGCCGGACGATCCGCCTGCCGGTGCACGCCGGTGACACCCTGGCCCGGTTGCAGAAGGCCCGGGCCCGGTTGGAGCTCAAGCTGGGTCGGCCGGCCACCCTGGCCGAGCTGTCCGCCGAGGTCGAGATGCCCGAGGACAAGGTCACCGAGGCCCTGCGCTTCGCGGCCGAGCCGCTGTCGCTGTCGGAACCCCTCCGTGAGGACGGCGACGCCGAGCTGGGCGACGTCGTGGAGGACCGCTCGGCCGAGTCTCCCTTCGAGGTTGCCGCCACCGCGCTGTTGCCCGAGGAGATCAGCCGGCTGCTGGCCCCGCTCGACGAACGTGAACGGGAGATCCTCAAGCTGCGCTTCGGCCTCGACCGTGGTGAGCCCCGCACGCTCGAGGAAGTCGGTGAGCACTTCAACCTCACCCGTGAGCGGATCCGCCAGATCGAGGCGCGGGCCATGTCCAAGCTCCGCCATCCCTCCAGTGACACTGGGGCTCGCGACCTGCTGGCGGTCTGAGCCCGCATCGACCGAACTGCATGACCGAACGCCGAAGGCCCGGGCAGCCGCCCGGGCCTTCGGCGTTCGCTGAACGTGCTCGAGAGCACCGGTTCGCATGACGAGTGGCGGAGGTGGACGGGAATCGAACCCGCCGGACGGGGAGCGCCCGTCCCACCCGCTTTGAAGGCGGGGGAGCCCACCAGGTACCCAGACACCTCCGCCGGGCACGCTACCCGCTGGTGGCGGCGCAGTGCCGTGCCGGCGCAGTGGGTTGGTGCGGTGTCGGGCCGCCACGGTGTCCGGGGTCGGCACGGTGTCCGGGGTCGGCACGGTGTCCGGGGTCGGCACGGTGTCCGGGTCGAAATACGTTGGCTGTGGCATCGCTCCGGTCGCTACGTTGCGGATGCTTCCCCTCCAGCGAGGTTCCACGGCGCCGTTGCTCGGCGTCGTGCCGGGCGCGGAGGGCGCAGATGTTGGTGGCGTGTTGGTCGGTCAAGGGCGGGGCTGGGGTCTCGGTGGTCGCCGCAGCGCTGGCCCATCGGCTGGCGGTCGAGGAGGGGGCGGCACTTCTGGTCGACCTCGGTGGCGATCAGCCGGACATCGTGGGTGTGGCCGCCCACCATCAACAGGGCGTCGCCGACTGGCTCGCCGCGGGTGCGGGTGTCCCCGCCGACGGCCTGCAGCGGGCCGAGATCCCTCTCGCCGACGGTCTCGCCCTGCTGACCCGCGGCAACGGGCCGCTGTACGGCGGCGAACGCGCCGAGGTGTTGCTGGCGGTGCTGGCGCGCGACCGCCGGCCGGTTGTGGTCGATTGCGGCATGCCGGTCGGTACGGCTTCGAGTACGGCCGAGGAGCTCACCCTGGCCGTTGCCGCCGCAGCGACCCGTTCGTTGTTGGTCATCAGGCCCGACCTGTCCTCTCTGCGCCGGGCGCTGGCAGCCCCGTTGCGGCCGTCGGGACTGGTGGTGGTGCGCGAAGCCGGACGGGTTCTCGACGCCGGCGACGCGCGTGAGGTGCTGGCCGTGCCGGTGGCCGCGGAGATCGACGTCGATCCCGCCGTGGCCCGGACTGTCGATGCCGGGTTGCTCCTGGCTCGGCCCCCGCGCCAGCTGCAGCGCGGTCTGCGCCATGCGGCCTGACCCGGGTCGATCGCATCTTGCTGCACCGGTCGGGCCATTGACCGTCTCCGGTTCGGTACCGGCTGTCGGCGAGGTGGTGGCGTCCGTTGCAGGGGCGGCGCTGGCCTCGGGACGCTTCAGCCGACCCGAGGTCTCCGCTGCCCTTCGCCGGGCCGCCCCGCTGTGGCCGGCTGACGCCCTACGCCAGGCGACCGACGCCGTGCTGCACCGCTTCGAGGGACTCGGGGTGTTGCAACCGCTCCTCGATGATCCGTCGGTGTCCGAGGTGATGGTCAACGGCGAGGTCGTCTGGGTGGAGCGGCAGGGCCGTCTCGAGCGCACGTCGCTGCGGATCGACGCCATCGAAGTGCAGCGGTTGGTCGAACGGTTGGTCGGACCCGCCGGGGTCCGTGTCGACCGGGCCAGCCCCATCGTCGACGTGCACCTGCCGGACGGTTCACGGGCCAATGTCGTTCTGCCGCCGGTGGCGCTCGACGGGGCCTGCATCACCATCCGGCGTTTCGTCCTGCGCGAGGCGACGCTGGCCGATTTTGCCTCGCCACCGGTCGCCGATCTGCTCGCCGATGCCGTGCGGCGCCGCTGCAACCTGGTGGTCTCGGGCGGCACCGGATCGGGAAAGACCACGTTGCTCAATGCCCTGGCCGCCCATCTCGGTCCGGACGAACGCATCGTGACCATCGAGGACACCGCAGAGTTGCGCCTCGGCCATCCGCACGTCGTGCGGTTGCAATCCCGGCGGCCCAACACCGAAGGGGTGGGGGAGGTGACCATCCGGGCGCTGGTCCGTACGGCCCTACGGATGCGGCCCGATCGCATCATCGTCGGCGAGGCACGCGGCGACGAGGTGATGGACATGGTCCAGGCCATGAACAGTGGCCACGAGGGTTCGATGTCGACGTGTCACGCCAACTCGACGCGCGACGCCTTGCGACGCCTCGAGGCGTTGGCATTGCTCGGGGATGCGTCCCGCTCGCCGGCTTTTGTGCGGGACCAGTTGGCCGCCGCCCTCCGCGTGGTTGTGCACGTCGCCCGAGCCGAGGACGGGAAACGCCGGGTTCGCGAGGTCATCGCCGTGGGGGCCGATGCCGACTGGCAGACCGGCTCGGGGCTGCATCCCTTGGTCCGGGCGGGCCTGGTCCTCGGCGGGGACGAGCGGTGGTGATCCCCATCGTGTCTCGCGTGTTGCTGCCCCCGCTGTGCCTTGCGGCGGCGATCTGGTGCCTCGGTCGTGGCGGCGCTGCCTCCCGTGCGGCCCGTGTCCGGACACTGCTGGCCGGGAACGGGGTCCCTACCGGGGAGTCCGGCATGCCCGGGCTGGGTTCGACCGCTGTCCTCCGATGTTGGCGTGATGCACCGACCCGAACGGTCTGCGGGCTGGTCGGTATCGGGGTGGGGACGGCGGCATTGGTCGGCGGGGCGCTGGCGGCTCTAGGCGTCGTGGTATCGGCCGGTGCACTCGGTATCGCCCGGTGGTCCCATCGGTTGGGTGCCGATGCTCGTTACGAGCGCGCCCTGGTGGTGGCGACCGAAGAACTGGCCCGGCAGTTGCGCAGCGGTGCCGGTACCTCGGCCGCCCTGGCGGTCATCGCCGCGACGTCGCAGGGCCCGCTACGCGCAGATCTGGACGGGATGCTCGCCCATGTCGAGGCCGGTTCGACGCTGGGCGCGGCCCTGGCGCGGTGGGCCGAGGAACGGCCGCTGTCGGCGGTACGGCTCACGGCGGGCGCCATCGGTGTGGGCTCCGTGTCGGGTGGCCTCCGGGCGCGCACTGCGGACGGCCTCGCCGCGGCGCTTCGCCAACGCGACCGGGCACGTCGTGAGGCGACGTCGCTGGCGGGTCAGGCCCAACTGTCGGCTGTGGTGATGACGGTGGCCCCGCTGGCCTTCGCCGCGGTCCTGGCTGCGGGCGACCGCGCCGCCCGAGCCTTCCTGGTGCGATCCCCGGCCGGTCTGGCCTGTCTCGCCGTCGGCCTGGCCCTCGATCTGGTGGCCGCTGCGTGGATGGTGCGGCTGACCGCATCGGTGTCATGACCGCGTTGATGGCGGTCACGGTGGTGGCGTACGGCCTGATCGCTGTGAGCGGCTGGCATCGCCGGCCCGTCGGGGCATGGCGGCGGTGGGGCGGGGCACGGCGTCGGCACGGTGGGGCCCGGTGGCGGCCGGGCCAGGGTCTGGGCGTGCGGTGGCCGGGCGGGGTTCCGGGCGGCGGGGCGGCCGGGCCGGCGTACCCGATGCCGGCGGTGTCCGTGAACGGCCGGTCGCTCCCCGTCTCGGGATGGTCCCTCCCGGTTCAGCGCGTGTCCGTCCGAGTCCCGGCCTGGTTTCCTCCGGTCGCACTGGGGCTCGTGGGCGCCGCGGTCTGGTTCCCGTGGGGCCTTTTCGGGGCCGGTGCATGGCCTGCATTCCGCCGGGTCCGGCTCGCCGGGCTGCGTCGCCGTATCGACGCCGTTTGGGCCGAGGGCATCGACGTCCTGGTGGTCCTGGTGGGACTGGGCCTCGGCGGTGGGGCCAGCCTGCGACGGGCGATGGCCGAGGCCTTGCCCTGGGTGGGCGGTGACGTCGGGCGCGAGTTGGGCTCGGTCCTCGCCCGGGTCGATCGGGGCGCGTCCTTGGCCGATGAGCTCGAGGCGATGGTCGCTGCGGCCCGACCGCAGTTGAGCGGGCTGGCGCGTGTCGTCGCCGCCACCGAACGGTACGGGGCCCCTGCAGTGTCCGAACTCGAGGCGCTGGCCCTCGAACGTCGTCTGGACGAGCGGCAACGTCTCGAGCGGATGGCCCGGCGGGTGCCCGTGCAACTGCTGGTCCCTCTGGTGTGCGGTGTGCTGCCGGCGTTCGTGTTGTTGTCGGTCGTGCCGATGCTGGCCGGCGCGCTCGGCAACCTGCGTGGTCTCGCGCCGTGACGGGCAGCAATTCGTATCGGGGCCGGTCGGCCCTCGGGAGTGCCATGCACCTGATGGTCTCCCCGAACCCCGACGGAGAAGGAACCGTGATCCCATGATCCAGCGCTTGCTCGAAGAGGGACGCCACCGGTTGTGCGGTGGCACAGGACGGCGGGAGGAGGGTCAGGCAACTGTGGAGTACGCGTTGGTGGTGCTCGCCGCCGCCGCGATTGCGCTGCTGGCCATCGCCTGGGCCGCTCGGACGGGCAAGATCGGCCAGTTGTTCGACCTGGTGTTCGACCGGGTCCTCGCCGGAGCCGGGTGAGCATCGAGGCCGGTGCCCGCCCGGCGGATGTCCACGCCGGGCCGGCCGGTGGCGGCCATGTGGCCGCACAGGTCGGGCAGGCCTCTCAGGCTGGGCAGGCCACGGTCGAGCTGGCAGCGGTGCTGCCCCTGCTGTTCGGCCTGGTCCTGCTCGTGGTGCAGGCGGGGTTGGTCGTGCGCGACCAGGTCCTGGTGGTGCACGCGGCGCGTGAAGCGGCGCGGGTGGCGGCGATCGAGGGTGATCGCGCCGCCGCCTTCGCTGCTGCGCGGTCCGCAACCGGTCTCGACCGTGACCGTCTGGCGGTCGAGGTGCGCTGGAGCAGCAACCAGGTCACGGCCTCGGTCCGCTTCCGCAGCCTCGTCGTGGTGCCGCTCTTACGCCGTACCCTGCCCGCGGTACCACTGTCGGCAGCAGTGACCATGCACGACGAGGCCGCCGGGTGAACCGCCTCGTGCGGTCAGTCCAGACGGGGGTCGAGGACCGCGGTCAGCAGACGCCGCGCCGCGGCCTTGTCGAGAGGTTCGTTGCCGTTGCCGCACTTGGGCGAGACCACGCACGAGGGGCACCCGTCGCTGCAGGGGCAGCGGTGCAGGACGTCGAAGGTTTCGGCGAGGTGGCGGTCGGCGGCGTCGAAGGCCAGCTCGGCGATGCCGGCTCCGCCCGGGTACCCGTCGTAGATCGTGACGGTGGGCAGCATGGTGTCGATATGACGCGCCGTGGACACCCCACCGACATCCCACCGGTCGCAGATGGTGAACAGCGGCAGCATCCCGATGGCCGTGTGCTCGAGCGCGTGCAGGGCTCCGGGCAGTTCGTCGGGGGCGACGTCGGCGGCACGCAGCAGGTCCTCGTCGAAGGTGTACCAGACGGCCCTGGTGCGCAGGATGCTGGCCGGCAGGTCCAGCGGTTCGGTGCCCAGGGTGGCCCGCGTGCGCAGGTCGATGCGCTGGTACCCGGTCACCTGGCTGACGACCTCGATCTGGCCGATTGCCAGCGACGCCCGCCCAACCGTCCGGGTCCGCTCGGTGCCCAGGATCCGGAACGACACGTCCGAGCGCGGCGAGGTGTACTCGTCGCCGTCGGCGAGGTCGACCCAGGCGGTGCGCTGGTCGAGGTCGAGCTCGCTGACCTGGTACGTGACCCCTTGATGGAGGTACACCGCCCCGGGGTGGACCGTCGCCGGTGCTCGGCTGAGATCCACGGTGCCGATCAACTGGTGCCCGCCGCGGTCGGGCCCGAGGATCTTGACCTCGGCCCCGCCGGCCGAACGCAGACCGATGCCGTGGCTGGGCCAGCCGCTGCCGGTCCAGGTGGCCACGGCGGCCTCGCGGTCCCGCCGGCGCACCCCGATGCGGTCCGCCAGAACCAGGCGGGCGATGCCCTCGTCGAGCTCGTCGGGCCAGTACTGCTCGTCGCGGGGCGACAGGGGATGTTCGAAGGCGGCACATTCGAGGTGGGGGTCGAGCACGAACGGGTTGGCGGGGTTGATCACCGCCGGTTCCGCCGGCCGTTCGAAGACCTCGCGGGGGTGGCGCATCAGCCACTGGTCGAGCTGGTCGTCGCCGGCGACCAACACGGTCACCCCGTCGGCCGCGCCCCGTCCGGCTCGTCCGGATTGCTGCCACATCGAGGCCATGGTCCCCGGGAAGCCGGTCAGGACCCCGGCATCGAGGCCGGACACGTCGATGCCGAGCTCCAGCGCCGAGGTTGCGACCACGGCGCGCAGCTGGCCCGTGAACAAAGCCAGCTCGATGTCGCGGCGTTCCTCGGCCAGGTACCCGCTGCGGTAGGGCCGCACCGACGAGGCCAGGGCGGAGGGCAGCCGGCGTTTGATGTCCGCGGCCACCAATTCGGTGCCCTTTCGGCTACGGCAGAACACGATGGTCCGACGGTCGGCCCGCACGAGGGCGGTGGCAACCTGGGCGGCCTCGCTGTTGGCCGAGGCGCGGGTCCCGTGCTGGTCGAGGACAGGAGGGTTCCACAGGGCGAACAGACGTTCGCCACGGGGCGATCCGTCGTTGAGGACCGCAGTCACCTCCAGCCCGCACAGCGACGAGGCCAGCCGGTCGGCTTCACCGAGGGTGGCCGAGGTGAACACGAAGGTGGGGGAGGCGCCGTAGTGGCTGCACAGCCGTCGCAGCCGTCGCAGCAACTGGGCGACGTGGCTGCCGAAGATCCCGCGCAGGACGTGCAACTCGTCGACCACGACGTAGCGGAGCCGTCCGAGGAAACGGGCCCAACGCTCGTGCTGGGGCAGGATGCCGTGGTGGAGCATCTCCGGGTTGGTGAGAACCACGTTGGCGCTGCGCCGTACCCACGCCCGCTCGGCCTGCCCGGCGTCGCCGTCATAGGTCGCAGCGGTCAGACGCGGGATCTTCATGGCCAACAGTGCCCGGAGTTGGTCCTGTGCAAGGGCCTTGGTGGGGAACAGCAGCAGCGACGTTCCGGGCCGAGCCGGGCTGCTGACGGCTTCGGCCACCGGGGCCTGGTAGCACAGCGACTTGCCCGACCCGGTGCCCGTGGCGACCACGACCGATCGACCGGCTCGGACCAGGTCTATGGCGGCGGCCTGATGCGCCCAGAGCCGGTCGATGCCCAAAGCCGCCTCGACGACGGTCGGCAGAGGCTGCTGCAAGGACCCGTACACCGCAGCCCGGGCGGGGAATCGTTCGAGGTGCACCAACCGACCGTCGGCACCCATCTCGCGCAGGAGGACCGCCACGTCGTCGAGGCCGAGGGAGGCGTCGCGTCCCTCCACATCGGCCGTCGAGTACACCTCCGCCGCCGCCACGAACCAAGGCTAACTCACGTGCCCGTAATTCCAGCCGTGTCGCCGTGTCGCCCGGCCTCGGCCCGCCTGCCCACCGGGCCCCGCCTACCGGCCGCCCGGGCCACCGGTCCGCCGACCCCCGCCTACCGGCCGCCCGGGCCACCGGTCCGCCGACCCCCGGCCGCCCACCCGCCGAACCGCAGCCCCGGCCATCGGGGGCCACGGAGGCAACGTGGCGGGCCACGCGTAGGATCTTCTCCATCCTCGGTGTCGACTCCACCCTCGACCAACCCCGCGGGGTCATGGTGGTCAGGCTCAGCGGCGACGTTGATCTCGCCGGTGTGCCTCGCCTGCGCGCCGCCCTCGTCGAGTTCGATCGACGTGGCCACCATCGCATCGAACTCGACCTGTCGCTCGTCGACTTCCTCGACTCCAGCGGGCTCGGGGCCCTTCTCGGTGCGTTGCGGCGGGCCCGGGTCGGTGGGGGCGATCTGCGCATCGTCGCCGCGGCGACGCCGGTAACCGCTCTACTCGAGATCCTCGGCCTGAACACCGTGTTCGGACTGCCCTCGGACCCGGCGCGCGGCCCGGCCCCCGCCTCGTGATCCGGCCGCCTCCCGAGATTCGTTTGACAGTTCGGCGTTCGGTGCCGATACGGTCGTTCCGATGGGCAACCGCCTCGTAATCGTCGAATCACCCGCCAAGGCCCGCACCATCGCGGGTTTCCTCGGAAAGGACTTCGTCGTCGAGTCGTCCATTGGCCATATCCGCGATCTCCCCGTGAGTGCCACCGAGGTCGAAGGCCCCTACAAGAAATGGGAAGTGCTCGGCGTCGATGTCGAGAACGACTTCAAGCCCCTCTACCTGGTCAATCCCGACAAGAAGAGCCACGTCAGCAGTCTGAAGCGCCTGCTCAAGGATGCCGACGAGCTCTATCTCGCCACCGATGAGGATCGCGAGGGCGAGGCCATTGCGTGGCACCTGCTCGAGGTGCTGAACCCGCCGGCGCGGGTGCCGGTCAAGCGCATGGTGTTCCACGAGATCACCCCGGCGGCGATCCAGCACGCCATCGACCATCCCCGTGAGATCGACCGTCGGCTCGTCGACGCCCAGGAGGCACGACGGATCCTGGACCGCATCTACGGCTACAAGGTGTCCGAGGTGCTCTGGCGCAAGGTCCCGCCGGCCCGCTCGGCCGGTCGGGTGCAGTCGGTGGCCACCCGGATCGTGGTCGAACGCGAGTGGGAGCGCATGCGCTTCGTGATGGCGTCCTACTGGGATCTCGACGCCACCTTCGCGGCGTTGACCGGTCCCGACGCCGGCCGTACCTTCACCGCGCGGCTGAACACCGTCGAGGACCAGCGGGTCGCCACCGGCAAGGACTTCGACAGCGACGGCAAGCTGAACAAAGCCGGGATCGTGGCCCTCGACGAGGCCGCCGCCCGGTCGCTCACCGCCGAGCTCGAGGGTCGGCCCTTCACCGTCGGTGATGTCGAGTCGCGGCCCTACCGGCGCTCGCCGGCTGCCCCGTTCATCACCTCGACGTTGCAGCAGGAGGCGGGCCGCAAGCTGCGCCTCAGCTCCGCCCAGACGATGCGGGCGGCGCAGAGCCTCTACGAGCAGGGCTACATCACCTACATGCGGACCGACTCGACCACGTTGTCGGACACCGCACTCGCCGCCGCCCGCTCGGTCGTCGCCGAGCGCTACGGCAAGGAGTTCCTGCCCGCACAGGCCCGCCAGTACACGAAGAAGGTCAAGAACGCCCAGGAGGCCCACGAGGCCATCCGTCCGGCAGGTGAGCGGTTCCGCAGCCCGGAAGACGTGAGCAACGCCCTCGGCGGCCGGTCGGTCGAGGCGCGGGTCTACGAGCTGGTGTGGCAGCGCACGATCGCCTCGCAGATGACCGACGCGGTGGGCAACACGGTGACGGTGCGGGTCGACGGTTCGACGCTTGCCGGTCGTCGGGCGTCGTTCAACGCCAGTGGCACGGTCATCACCCACGCGGGGTTCCAGCGGATCTACGTCGAGGACACCGACGAGGCGGGCGACGAGGCCGACGACGAGCGGCGCCTGCCGGCGGTCACCGCCGGCGACGGGTTGCGTTCCGACGGGCTGGAGGCCAAGGGCCATGAGACCCAACCTCCATCGCGCTACACCGAAGCATCGCTGGTGAAGCGGCTCGAGGAGCTCGGGGTCGGGCGGCCTTCGACCTACGCCTCGATCATGTCGACAATCCAGGACCGTGGGTATGCCTGGAAGAAGGGCACCGCACTGGTGCCGTCGTTCACTGCGTTCGCTTTGGTCCGGCTGCTCGAGGACCACTTCGAGAACCTGGTGGACTACGCCTTCACCGCCCGGATGGAGGACGACCTCGATAGCATCGCCGGGGGGACCGAGGAGGCCAGCCCTTGGCTGGCCCGGTTCTACTTCGGCGACAAGAGCGGCGCCGTCGAGGGTCTGCGGACGATGCTCACCGAGCGCCTCGACACCATCGACGCCCGGGAGATTTCGACCATCCCCCTCGGGGTGGACGCTGAAGGCGCCGAGGTGGTCGCCCGAGTGGGTCGCTACGGCCCGTACGTGCAGCGGGGCGAGGAACGCACCTCGATCCCCGAGGACCTGCCGCCGGACGAGCTGACGGTTGAAAAGGCGCTGGAGCTGTTGGCCAAGCCCAGCGGTGACCGGGCCTTGGGCGAGGACCCTGACTCCAGGCTGACCGTGTACGTCCGCAACGGCCGTTTCGGGCCCTACGTGCAGCTCGGCGAGGACCCCACCGGCAAGGGCGCGGCGAAGCCCAGGCGCGGCTCGCTGTTCAAGGACATGGACCCTGCGGCGATCGAGCTGGGCGACGCGTTGCAGTTGTTGTCGTTGCCCCGCACGGTGGGTGTCGCCGACGACGGCGTCGAGGTGGTGGTAGCCAACGGTCGCTTCGGTCCCTTCGTCCGCAAGGGCGACGAGATCCGCAGTCTCGAGACCGAGTCGCAGCTGCTGACCATCGAGATGCCCGAGGCCCTGGAGCTGCTGGCCCAGCCCAAACGGCGCCGGGGCCAGGGCGCCCCGAAGGGTCCGTTGCGCGAGCTCGGGCCCGACCCGGTCAGCGGCAAGCCGCTGGTGATCAAAGACGGCCGTTTCGGTCCTTACGTCACCGACGGCGAGACCAACGCGTCGCTGCGCAAGGGCGACGCGGTCGAGGACCTGTCGATGGAGCGGGCTCTGGAGCTGCTGCAGGATCGCCGCGACCGCGGGCCGGCCACCAAGGGCCGCGGCCGCAAGACCGCCGCGGCGAAGAAGCCGGCGGCGAAGAAGGCCACGACGAAGGCGGCGACGAAGACCACCACGGCGAAGACCGCGGCGGCGAAGACCACCACGGCGAAGACCACCACGGCGAAGAAGCCGGCGGCGAAGACCACCACGGCGAAGACCACCACGGCGAAGACCACCACGGCGAAGACCACCACGGCGAAGACCACCACGGCGAAGACCGCGGCGGCGAAGACCACCACGGCGAAGACCGCGGCGTCGAAGAAGCCGGCGTCGAAGAAGCCGCCGGCAGCCTGACGGCCGAGGTGTTCGTGGCCCCGTACTCGTTCGCCATGATCCCCTAACGTGTCGCAGGTGACAACGAGCGGAGGTCGGGACTCGGCGGGACGCCGACCCGTCACCGATCCCGACGGCCATCGCACGGCAACGATCGCCACCGCGGCTGATGCCGTCCCTGATGCCGTCCCCGGTGCGGTCCCGGGCAGCGGGTCCTTCGTCACGCGGGTCTTCGGGTCGCGGTCGTTCTTCCGGCTGTGGCTGGCCATGGTCATGTCCGCCACCGGCGACTGGCTCGGGTTCCTGGCCATCGCCGACCTCGCCGCCCGTCTCGGGGGAGAGACTTCCGGCGCCATCGCGGTCGGCTTCGTATTCATGGCCCGCATGTTGCCGGGCCTGTTTTTCGGGGCGATCGTCGGGGTCGCGGTCGATCGCTTCGATCGCAAGCGGGTCATGGTGCTGTGCGATCTCGGCCGGGCGGTCGTGCTGGTGGCGTTGCCCTTCGTCGACACGGTCGCCGGCCTCATCGTGGCCTCGCTGATCCTGGAGCTGCTGACCCTGGCCTGGCAGCCGGCGAAGGAGGCCACCGTTCCCAACCTGGTGCCGCCGAGCCATCTCGCCATTGCGAACTCGTTGTCCATCGCCGCCGGGTACGGAACCTTCCCGCTGGCCGCCGCCCTGTTCGCACTCCTGGCCAAGTTCGGCGAATTCAGCACGGGCGAGCTCGCCACCGGGTTGCGCTTCGCCCAGGAGGGGACCCTCGGCTTCTACGTGGACAGCTTGACCTTCGTGGTGTCGGCGGCCATCGTCTGGCGGCTGGCCATGCCGCCGCGTCCCCCCCGCGCCGCCGTCGTCGATCACGGGGCGTGGACCGGGCTGTCCACCATATGGAGCGATCTGCGCGAGGGGTGGTCCTTCATCGCCGCCAGCCCGACGGTTCGTGCGGTGTACATCGGGCTGGCCACGGGTCTGGTCGGCGGCGGCATGCTGGTTCCGTTGGGCAAGTTGTTCATCGACCAGGTGCTCGGTGCCGGGTCCGCCGGCTTCGGGCTGTTCCTCACCGTGCTGGGGGTCGGGGTGGCCGCCGGAGTGCTGGCGGTGCTGGTCGCCCAGCGCCACCTGCCGAAGGAGCGGGTCTTCGCCGGCGCAGTGTTCGGTTCGGGCGTGTGCCTGCTCGCGGCAACGTCCACCACCACGCTGACCCCTGCGGCGATCCTCATATTCGGGCTCGGGGTGTGTGCAGGAACGGCGTACGTGCTCGGGTTCACGCTGTTGCACGAGAACGTGGACGATGCGCTGCGGGGTCGGATCTTCGCCTCGCTCAACACCCTGGTGCGGCTCTGCCTCGTGTCGGCGTTCGCGCTCGGCCCGTTCCTGGCCGGTCTCATCGGGACCGTCGTCAACCGGCACACCACGAACAGCAAGATCACCGTATTCGGCCTCGAGGTGTCCGTTCCGGGGGTGCGCATCACCATGTGGCTGGCGGCCACGATCATGATCGCCGCCGGCGTCCTGGCGGCGCGTTCCATCGGATGGCAGCGCCCGGCGATGCCATCCGGCGAAGACGCGGTGCGATGAACGGCCCGGATGATCGCACCGATGGGGCCGATCCGGTGGACCCGTTCTCCGCCGTGCTCGGCCAGAGGGACGCGGTGACCCAGCTGCGGGCGGCGGCGATGCAGCCGGTGCACGCCTACCTGCTCGTGGGGCCGCCCGGTGCCGGCAAACGGGAGGCCGCGCTGGCGCTGGCCGGCGAGCTGCTGGCAGCAGGTGCACTGGCATCGGGTGATGACGTGGCGGTGGCCCGCCATCGCCGACTCGCGCGGTCCGAGGCCCATCCCGACCTCACCATCGTCGAGCGGGAAGGGCCGTTCATCACCCGCGACCAGGCCCGCGGCGTGGTCACCCAGTCCGCCCGTTCCCCGGTGGAAGGGGCGCGTCGGATTCTGCTGCTGACGGAGTTCCACCTCGTGGTGGACGCCGCTCCGGTGCTGCTCAAGGCGGTCGAGGAACCGCCGGTTTCGACCGTGTTCCTGATCCTGGCAGACGAGGTCACCCCGGATCTGGTGACCATCGCCAGCCGCTGCGTGGTGATCCGCTTCGGGGCGCTCGACCCGGCGGTGGTGGCCGAGCGACTGGTCGACGAGGGGGTCGACGCCGAGGCTGCCGCGGTGGCCGCTCAGTCGGCCGGCGGTGACCTGCGCCGGGCCCGCATCTTGGCCTCCGACCCCGAGCTCGGCCGCCGGGTCGAGTTGTGGGCCTCGGTGCCCGAGCGGCTCGACGGTACCGGCGCAACGGTGGTAGCCCTGGCGGCCGAGCTGCTCGTCGCGCTCGATGCCGCCTTCGCGTCGATCGATGCACGCCATCGCGCCGAGCTCGCCGAGCTCGCCGAACGCGACGAGCGCTACGGCATTCGCACCCCGCTCAAGGCCCTCGAGGACCGGCAGCGTCGCGAACGACGCCGGTTCCGCACCGGCGAGCTCCGCTTCGGTCTGGCAGTGCTGGCCCGGGCCTACCGTGACCGCCTGGCCGGGCAGCTGGCCGGCACTGCCCGGACCCGGGTGTCCCTCGACGTGTTCCCGGCGCTGCAGCGGGCAGCCGTATCGCTCGACCGCAACCCCAACGAACGGTTGCTTCTCGAGCGGCTGTTCCTCTGCGTCGGCCCGACGGTCTGATCGGTCATCGTCGGCCCGCAGGCCGGCAGCAGGTTCAGGCCTGCAGCAGCCGCAGCATCTGGTCGGCATCGACGGGGGCGCCCACTGCATGGCCCTGGGCGAGGTCGAAGCCGAGCTGACGGAGCTGTTGGAGACGTCGTGGGTTGTCCACGCCCTCCGCGACGACGGTCAGGCCCAGTCCCCGGCCCAGACCCAGCAGGCCCGCGGCCATGGACCGTTGCAGCGACTCGCGCCGGTCGCCGCTGGCGCGGTCGCCGCCACCCATGGAGGCGATGACGGAAGGGTCCACCTTCAACAGGTCGGCCGGCACGCGTTCGAGGATGCCGAGCAGGGTGGTACTCGGCCCGGCCCCGACGTCATCGATGGCGATGCCGACACCGAGCTGGTGGAGGTTCTCGAGGTTGCGCAGCGTCATCGCTCCGGCCGTGGCCAGGGCGGTCTCCGGTACGTCGACGACCAGGTCGTGGGGCATGAAGTGGTGTCGGGCCAGGGCCAACTCGACCCGGGCCACCAGCTCGGGGTGGGCGAGCTGGCGGGCGGACAGGTTGATGCACAGCTTCGGGGTCCGTGCCGTGGCCGTGCCGGCGCCGTCCGTCACGCCGCCTGCGGAGCCACGGGCAAAGGCGGCGACGTCGGTGAGCCCCCGTTCGATGACCCATGCGCCCAGCTCGAGACCCTGGCCGCTGTCCTCGGCGGCGTCGAGGAACTCGAGTGGCAGCAGTCGGCCGTGCTGCGGGTGGTCCCAGCGCAGCAGTGCCTCCACCATGCGGATCTGGCCGCTGCGAAGCTCGACGATCGGTTGGTAGACGAGGCGGAGGTGTCCTTCGACCAGCGCCGCCCGCAGGTCGAGGCCGAGCTGGGTGCGGTCGGCCAGGTGGGTCTCGAGCCGGGTGTCGTAGATCTCCGTGCGGTTGCGGCCGAGTTCCTTTGCCCGGTACATGGCGATGTCGGCGTTGCGCAGCAACGATGCGGGCTGGTCGTCCCCCTCGCCGATCACGATCCCGACCGATGCCGTCACCGCCAGATCCTGGCCGCTGATCTGGAACGGCTCGTTCATGGCGGCCTCGAGCCGATCGGCGATCTGGGTGGCCTCCTGCTCGTCGATGACGTGTTCGACGAGCACCACGAACTCGTCACCACCGAAGCGGGCCACCGTGTCCTCGGGCCGTACGAGCAGCCGGAGCCGTTCGGCGAACTGCCGTAGCAGCTGGTCGCCGACGTCGTGACCCAGGGTGTCGTTGATGGTCTTGAACCGGTCGAGGTCGAGGAACATCAGCGCCAGGCGCCGGCCCCGTCGCTTGGCCCGGTTCAGGGCCTGTTCGAGGCGGTCGAGCAGCAGGTGACGGTTGGCCAGGCCGGTCAGCTCATCGTGCAGCGCCTGGTGGGCGAGGCCCCGTTCGGCTTGCTCGCGTTCGATGGCCAGTGCCGCGAGCTCGGCCACCTCGCGCAGCAGGTCGAGCTCGGCGGTGTCGGGGGCGTGCCTGTGCTGTCGAAGGCACACAAGGACGCCGAGGCCGGGGTGCCGGCCCGATTCGGGTTCGGCCATTGCGCTGGAGACCGGGACCACGACGAGGCTGCGGCAACCGGCGAGCTGCAGGGCGGCGTGCAGGTCGGGGAACTCCCGTAGGCTGTCGAGGGTGGTCACCACCCGCAGCTCGGCGGGAGCGGTCGCACCCAGAGCCTCGAGCAGCGGCCGGACGTCTTCCAGCGGGAAGGCCCGTGAGGTGTAGCTCGGCCCGCGGTCGGCGCCGTTGCCGTGCTGTTGCACCAAGGCGGCGGTGGCGCCGCTGAGGTGGCGATCGACCAGCTCGACCAGCGGCCGCAGCGTGACCTCGAGCGGCGCGGCCGAGGCGATCTCGCGCAGGATGTCGGTCCGGTCGAGGACGAAGGCCTCGTTGCGTCTGCGGGCGGTGACGTCGCGGGTGAGGACCAGGATCCCGGCCACGTCCGGGTTGTGCAGGAGGTTGACGGCCCAGCCCTCGAGGTAGGCGGTGCGCCCCTCCGCGGTACGGGCCCGGAACCCGCCGGAGATCCTCGAGCCCGGTGTGGCCAGCAGGCGGGCGAAGGCTTCAGCGACACAAGCCTGATCGGCCGGCTCCACCAGGCCGAACACGTCCAGCCCGGCTTCCCACACCGCCGCGGGGTAGCCGAGCACGTCCTCGTCGCCCGACCTCGCTGTCGATAGGGTTCGGCCGGTCTGGTCGATCAGGGTCAGGGTCTCGTCGAGTAAGGGCAGGATCGCGTGCAGCTGCGGTGCTGTAGCGGGGGAGCTGGTCGCCGCGGCCGGGGCTGGGGTCGGCCAGAGCACCCAGGCCAGGCGCGTGGGCGGGGGGTCCTTCATCGGGGCCGCGGCGTCGTCGGGTTCGGCATCGCCGGTGACGGCGGTGACGGTGACGGTGACGGTGGTGCGTCCGGCAGCGCCCGGTTGTTCGATGACGAGTTGGGCCTCCCCGACCGGGTCCCCCTCGCCGGCCCACCGGAGCAGGTCGTCGAGCGCGGCGGGCGCGAGTCCCACTAGCTCGGTCAGGTGTCGCCCGGCGGCGTCCGGGCTGATCGGATTGCCGGCTTCCGCTGAGTCGGGGACCACCCGTCCATCCCCGTCGGTGACGACCACGACCGCACCGATCTGGCGCAGGGCCAGGTCTGCCCCGGCGAGGCGGGCCCGCACGGCACGCTCCTGTAGGTGGGGCCGGGTCCGATCGAGCAGATAGGCCGCGGCGAGAGTCTGACCGGTGCCGGTCGGAGTGAGCGGGACCAGCTGGATGTCGACCCAGCGGGTGCTGCCGTCGGCGCGGATCACACGCTGCAGGTGGTGACGAGCTGCGGCGGTGTTGCCGACCGGGTCGGGGTCGGGCCGGTGGCGGAGCCGTTCGCCGAGTTGCAGGTAGTCGGAGGTGTAGGCGGTGAGGAGGCGATTGGCGTCGAGGCCGAGCAGTTCGCAGGCGGCGGTGTTGGCACGGACCAGACGCCCGTCGACGTGCAGCAGCAGCACCCCCGCCGGGGCGGCGTCCACGAGGGCGGACCACGCGCGGTCGTCGTCGGGGTAGGGGCCTGCCGACCTGATGTCGCCCGTTGCCTTCACCGCCACCGCCCGCACTCCCGCCTCGCCGTCCGATCGCCTGATTCCGCTCCGCCTGCAACGTCACCTCGGTCGCACCCGTGCAACGATCGGTGTTCGACGATCTGTCCGGAGTGTACGGCGGACGCCACCGTGGGGTGATGGCGGAGCGGTTCCGTGTTGGGGACAGTGCGGTGCGTAGGCCCTGCTCGGCCCTGCCCGGTGTGCGCCCGGCCACTCGGAGGGGGATGGGCATGGAGCTGCTACGCTGACCCATGGCCCGCTGCTGCGGTGCCAGGCCCGGGTAGCTCAGTCGGTAGAGCGGCTCACTCGTAATGAGCAGGTCAGGAGTTCGATTCTCCTCTCGGGCTCTTCCAGGACTTTTGCAGGTTCTGGCCAGAGCACAGCGTCGGTGCAGCAGGTCCGCTGTCGTCCCTGACCAGTCGGCTCAACGAGTGCCACGGTGTTCGGTCGAGTGGCATCGAACCCTGCAGCACCCTGCGGTCAGGGGCAGGAGCCGTTTTGTCGGCTGACGCCTACGATGGCGATCGTGCAGGCGCTGTAGGCGGCGGCACGGTTACCGGTCCCGTCTCCTGCGGTGGCCGACCCCAACTGCTTGGCGATCGCGGTGTTGCGGTTCCCGCTCCCGTTCCACAACCAGTCGACGGTGCCGGCGAAGGCCTGTCCCTGGCGCTTCGAGGTGGCGCTGTTGCCGATGCCGTTCCCGGCGATCGACGATCCGCCGAGCTGGGCGGTAGCGGTGTTGCGGGACCCGTAGCGGGCTCGGGCGGTGCTGGTCGTGGTGACGGTCTGGGCGTAGTAGTTCGTTGCCGTGGCCGAGTTGCGGTCACCGTCGCCGGCGATCGAATCGCTCCCGGTGCCCTTCGACAGGGCGGCGTTCTTGTTGCCGGCTCCGGCAACGGCCTTCGCGTTGGCCCCGCTGGCTGCGGCATTGTTCCAGTTCCCGGCCCCTTCGACGACGATCGTCTCGGCGTCGACCACCGTGATGGCGTTCGGCCCAGCCACGGCGAGGCTCGATATCAGGGTGGCAGTGGCGCTGTTGCCAGCGCCTTGCTCGGCGACCGAGTAGCTGTCCGCAGCGCTTGATGTCGCGACGTTCTTGGATCCGAACCCGGCGTAGGACCGGCCACCCGCCGTGGCGCTTGCCCTGTTGTTGTCCCCTTCGCCGGCGATGGCGTAGCTGGCTGGGCCGGTCGCGGAGGCGGTGTTGTCGGACCCGTTGATGATGCGGGCGACGCCTCCGTCGTCTGCCGTGGCGGTGTTGCTGTAGCCGATGGTGGCGGTGGCTGTGGTGCCACCGCTCGGGCAGAGCGCCTTCGCGGAAGCCGCGCAGGCCGCTGCAACCGTCGCCACGGTGCTCGCAGTCGCAGTCGCAGTCGCAGTCGCAGTCGCAGTCGCAGTCGTCGTGGCGGTGGCGGTGTTCCACGAGCCGACCACTGCGGAGGCGGTGGTGTCGGCGCCGTTGGCCGTGGCCCGATTGCGATCTCCGTCGCCGGCGGTGGCGCGGGCGTTGGTCCCGGTGGCAGTTGCGGTGTTCTCGTTGCTGTCGGTGCCCCCGGCGGTGGCGCGGGCGTTGGTGCCGGTCGCGGTCGCGGTGTTGCCGTACCCGCCGCTTGCGACGGCGTGGCCGCCGTCCTTGGCGGCAGCGATGTTCGATCGGGTGCCACCGACCGGTGCGCTGCTCTCGCAGTTCGCGGTCGTGCCGGGGGTCTGGAAGACCAGCACGCCGTCCACCGAACGGCAGTCGAACGTGCTGAGCGGAATGTTGTCGCGCGTTCCCGGGGCCTTGGACGACGCAGCTCGCTTCGCCGACAGCGCACCGGCGCGCTTGGCGACGGCCGCGCTCACGCAAGCGCCGGCGGTGCCGGCGGACCGGCCGGCGTTGAACGTGCCGGTCAGGCTCGGGCAGGCGTAGTCCCCGGCCGACCGGCCGACCTTCGTGGTCACCGGCGGACTGGTCTGCGCTCCGGCCGGCGCAACGGCCCCGAGCAGGGCGGTCACGCCGATCAGGCCGGCGACCAGGGACCGAGCCAGCTGAACCGACCGCCTCGCCTGAGCCTCGGCGGGTCGATTCGGGATACACGTGCTGCGCTCCACGTTGGGCCTCCGCTCCGTAGGAGCGGGACCGTAACGGCGATACCGGGTGCCGCCCCTGTCGGAAGAGCGGGACTTTTGGCCCAGCGGACCGGTCGATCAGCCCCAGCCCGGTGCGGCAGGTACGCCGGTCGCCGGCCGTACTGCGCCGTCTACTCGATCGGGGTGGTGCCGGTTTTCGACGGGATGATCAGGCCGCCGCCGTCGCACACGATGGTCTGGCCGGTGATCCACGACGACCCATCGGTCGCCAGGAACAGCGTCGCAGCGGCGATGTCCCCGGGTTCGCCCAGGCGCTTGAGCGGATACTCCTCGGCGACGGCGTCGCCGCGCTTGCCCTCCCACAGGACCCGGGCGAAGTCGGTCTTGATCAGGCCCGGAGCGACACAGTTCACCCGGGTGTTGGGGCCCAGCTCGGAGGCCAACTGCTTGGTGAGGTGGATCAGCGCCGCCTTCGTCACGTCGTAGACCCCGAGGATGAGGCTGGTGGTGAATCCGCCGACCGAGGAGATGTTGACGATCGAGCCACCGTGCTCCTTCATCCACAGATTCCACGCCAGCTGCGTCCACACCAGCGGCGCAGTGACGTTCACCTGGTAGGTCTTGTTCCAGCGGGCGAGGTCGACATCGATCACGGGCCCGGCATAGGGGTTGGCAGCGGCGTTGTTGACCAGCACGTCGATGGACCCGTGTCGCTTCATGACCTCGTTGAGGCACTGTTCGGCCTGGTCCGGTTCACCGACGTTGGCGGCGATCCAGTCGACCCCGTGGCCGAGTTCCTTGGCGGTTGCCTCGAGCTGATCGGCCTTGCGGGAGACGATGACGACCTGGCCCCCCGATTCGGCGGCGAGCTGGGCGATCCCGCGCCCGATGCCCTTCGAGCCCCCGGTGACGACCACGACCTTGTTGTCCAAACGCAGATCCATCGGCGGACTCTAGGTCCCGGCGGGTGGGAAGTTCTTTCCTGCTTTCCCTACCGCTTTCTTTACCTGGCTCTTCGGTGCGATCACCTAGTGTTCAATCGTCGCCCGGCGGGAAATGTCCCCTGGGACACGGAAGCAACCGTACGCCGGGGGCTTTCTCACGCCCAGACGCCGGGCTTCGGCGTCAGGAGGAGACGTGGCCGACCAGTCCGAGTTCGCAGCACAGGCCATGCCCTACTCGAGCGCGCTGTACGCAGCGGCGCTCCGAATGACCCGCAATGTGGCCGAGGCGGAGGATCTCGTCCAGGAGACCTACCTGCGGGCCTTCCGCGGTTTCGGTGGTTTCCAGGCGGGCACGAACCTCAAGGCCTGGCTGTACCGCATCCTCACCAATACCTACATCAACATCTACCGGGCCAAGAAGCGGCGACCGGAGCAGACGGACCTCGAGGATGTTGAGGACCTCTACCTTTACCGCCGCCTCGGCGGACTCGAAGCCGCCGCCGCCGGTCGCAGCGCCGAGGATGAACTGCTCGACTTCTTCACCGAGGCCGAGGTGGTCACCGCGGTCGAGGAACTGCCCGAGCAGTTCCGTATCGCCGTTCTCCTGGCCGATGTGGAGGGCTTCTCCTACAAGGAGATCGCCGAAATCCTCGACATCCCGATCGGAACGGTGATGAGCCGGCTGCATCGGGGAAGAAAAGCACTCCAGAAGAAGTTGTACGGCTTCGCCAGCGCCCGTGGGCTGGTCGATCCCGTGGCCGCTGTCCCGGCCGGCGAGCCTGTCCACCAGAGATGAGCGGTACGAACTGTGGCTGATGACGACGAGATTGACTGCGACCGGGCGCTGATCGTGCTCTACCAGTTCCTCGACGGGGAACTCACCATCGAGCGACGGGAGCGCATCGAGTCTCACCTCTACCGTTGCCAGCATTGTTTCGCCTCCTACGACTTCGAGCAGGAGCTGCGGTTCGTAGTCCGCTCGAGGCTCCAGACCGAGATCCCGAAGTCGTTGATCGAGCGCATCTCGATGTTGCTCGAACGTGAGGCTCTTTTCATCGACACCCCCGGTCATGGCTGACCTGCACGTTTCCACTGACAGGCCCTCCCGGCATTCCGTGAGGGCCTGTCGCGCGCTCACCCGAACGATCGTTTGAAACTGTTGCCAGAAAAACCCGGGCGGTCGGGGAAGAAGTGAAACGGCCCCGGCGGTTGGAGGGGATATGAACGAAACATCGGTAGTGGGCTACCGCTTCGACAGCGAAGAGGGCAGCGTGCGGCGTTTCGCCAACGGCCGGGTCTGCGCCAACGGCGATTGCTCCACGCGGCTCTCGATCTATAACAACGGCGAATTCTGCGCTCGCCACGAACCGATGACCACGCTGCGCACCCGCGGCGTGAAGATCGCCTGATTCCCTCCCACCGTCGTCTGTTCCGACGTTTCCCCCGGCGGTCCGAACAGACGACGAGTGGTGGACCGAGCGGTCTCGACGCCTAAGCTTGAGGCCATGATTCTGGCCGTCGTCTGGCACTATTGGATTGCCGTTCTGCTCGTGATCCCCACCGTCCTGCTGGTGATCGCGACGGCGATCGGCTACGTGGTCAAGGTTCTCGGACCCAAGTACGCCGGGCGGGCACGCTGACCACGCTCGGCATCCGTCGCTGATCGCGGCCTGATCCGAGGCTGGAGCAACCCGATGAACGACGCCATCGACTGGGCTCTTGCCGAGCGCGTCGCCCGCCGCTGCAGCGGGCAGGGTCCGTTCTCGGACCCTGCCGTGCGCTCGGCCCTGCAGGACAGTTACGCCGAGTTGACCGTCGAGGCCGAGCGCCACGTGACGGCCGAGACCGGCCTGGTGTCGCTGATCGGTCCCGCCAGGGCTCGGGTCACCGATCGTTCCGGGTGGGTCGGCGCAAACGTGCGCAGCTTCCGGCGATTGTTGCGTCCGCTCGCCGACAAGCTCGGCGACGCCCAGTCCACGAGGATGCGGTCGGTGAGCAGCAAGGTCGGGGCCACCCAGGTCGGCCTTCTCCTGGGTTGGATGAGCACCCGCGTGCTCGGTCAGTACGACCTGCTCGTGGTCGAGGACGAACAGGCCGACGAACAGGATCTCGTCTACTACGTGGGGCCGAACCTGCTGACCATGGAGCGGCGCTACGCCTTTCCGGCCGAGGAGTTCCGACTGTGGGTTGCGTTGCACGAGTGCACCCACCGAGCGCAGTTCACCGGGGTGGGCTGGCTTCGCCCGTACTTCATCTCGCAGGTGCACGAACTGCTCGACTCGGTCGACCCGGAGGCGACGCAGTTGACCGAGAGCTTGCGGCGCGCCGTCTCCGACGTGGTTTCGGGGAGCCGGCCCCTCGACCGCGGCGGGCTCGCGGCGGTGCTCGCCACGCCTGAGCAGCAGGTGGTGCTCGACCGGCTCGGGGGCTTGATGTCCCTGCTCGAGGGCCACGGCGAGGTGGTCATGAACCGGGCGGCGGCGGGGTTGGTACCCAATGCCTGGCGGTTCGAGCGGGTGTTGAAGACCCGCCGTGACGCGGCGAGGGGCGTGTCGAGGTTGTTTGACCGTCTGCTGGGCTTCGAAGCCAAGATGAACCAGTACGCCGAGGGGGAGCGGTTCATCACCGCGGTCGAGGCCCAGGGGGGCCGCGCCCTGTTCGACCGGGTGTGGGAGGGTGCTGAGTGGTTACCGACCCTGACCGAGATCCGCTCGCCGGAGCAGTGGATCGCCCGGGCCGCCCCGGCCGGTGGGGCGAGCTGACCGATCCGGAACTCCTGCTCGACGCCCTGCTGGCCCGCTGTGCGTTCCCGCCCCCGGGTACCGAGGTGACCTGCGCCGTCTCGGGCGGCGCGGACTCGCTGGCCCTGCTCGTGCTGGCCTGCCGGGCGGGCTGCGTCGTTACCGCGGTCCATGTCGACCACGGTCTCCGACCCAACGGCGCAGCCGAGGCCGCCCGGGTGGCGGCGGTGGCCGATCGACTGGGTGCATGCTTCGAGGCAGTGTCGGTGGAGGTGGGGGCGGGACCGAATCTCGAGGCTCGCGCCCGGCGTGCCCGCTTCGACGTGCTACCGCCGGGCGTCCTGGTGGGCCACACCGCCGATGACCGGGCCGAGACCATGCTGTTGAACTTGTTGCGTGGTACCGGAGCGGCCGGGCTGGCGGCCCTCGGTCCTTCGCCCCGCCGGCCGTTGCTGGCCCTGCGGCGGGTCGACACCGAGGCGGTCTGTGAGGCGATGGGGCTGGTTGCGTTCCGCGACCCGACCAACGACGACCCCCGGTTCCGGCGCAACCGGGTGCGGGGCGAGGTGCTGCCACTGCTCGCCGAGGTCGCCGACCGCGATGTCGTCCCTCTCCTGGTGCGACTGGGCGATCACCTCGGGGCCCTCGACGAGTTCGTCGAGCACGCGGCGGCGCAGCTCGACCCGACCGATGTCGCCGCACTGCGCGCGGCGCCGACGGTGGTGGCGCAAGCAGCGCTGCGACGCTGGTTGCGGGCCGGCGCCGACCTCGAGCGCCACTCGCCGGACACTGCGACCATCGAGCGTGTGCTGGCGGTCGCCCGGGGTGAGCGGCGGGCTACCGACGTCGGTGTCGGCCGCCGGGTCCGGCGATCCGCCGGACGACTTCACCTGACGTGACGAGAAACCCGTGCTTTCACCCGAATGAACCCGGTCCGAGGGGCTACCTTATAGCCGTGGCGCCGAAGGGCAAGTGGGCTCAGGGGATCGTTCCCCGCAACTTCTATTGGATCATCAAGGACAAGCTCGCGGTCTGCGAGCGTCCGGGTGGTTACGGCGCCAATCACCGTCGGGTGCGCCGCCAGGAAGAGATCATCTGGATCCGTGAGCAGGGCTTCACCCATGTGGTGTCGTTGCTGTCCTCGCCGCACAACCTGCACAACTACGACGAGCTCGGTCTCGCCTGGTACCACCGTCCGTTCAACCCCAACGACAACCCCCGTGCCGCCCTCAGCGCGTTTTATCCCGAGCTGCGGGAGTGGTTGCGCGGCGGGGAGAAGCTGGTGCTGCACGGTTCCGAGCTCAGCGACAGCCTCACCGGCCTCATGGCCGGGTACCTGTTGTGGACCGGGATGGTGCCGGAGGGTCCGCGGGCCGTCTCGATCATGGAGCAGCTGACCCAGCGGCAGCTCGGCCCTGCCGCCCGACAACTGGTATCCCTGGCGCAGGACCTGCGGGCCTCCAACACGGCCCGGGCCTGACCACTGCGTCCGGCGCGGTCTGGCATGCCCGAGCTGCCGGAGGTCGAGACGATCCGACGGCAGCTCGATGCCGTGCTGCCCGGGGCGCGCATCGTGGCGGCCGGTGCGCACCCCTCCGCCAAGTTCGCCACCGCGACCACCGCCAAGGGCGCGGCCATCGACGCCGTGCGCCGGCGCGGCAAGTACCTGCTTGTGGACCTCGACGACGGGCGTGAGCTGATCGTCCACCTCGGCATGACCGGCGCGTTCTCGATCGCCACGGGTTCCGAGCATGGCGGTCCGGGGCCGTACACCCGTGCCTGGTGGGAGCTCGACGACGGCCGTACCGTGGTGTTCGACGACACCCGTCGGTTCGGTCGTATCGCGGTGGTCGACGCGGGCGACTACCGGAGCCTGCCAACCCTGCACGACCTCGGTCCCGAACCGTTCGACCCGGTGTTCACCCCGAAGGTGCTGTGGGAGGCGTTGCGCAGCACCAGGCGAAGGCTGAAGACGCAACTGCTCAGCCAGCGTCCGGTGGCGGGGGTCGGAAACATCTACGCCGACGAGGCGTTCTGGTCGGCCCAGGTGCATCCCGCCCGGCGGACCTTGACCTTGCCCCAGGCCGAACGGCTGCATGCCGGCATCGTCGAGGCGCTGCGCCAGGGCCTCGACGGTGGCGGAACCACCCTGCGGGACTACCGCGGGGTCGACGGCAGCCGTGGCGAGAATCAGTTCCGTCTTGCCTGCTACGGGCGCCGCGGCCTGCCGTGCCACCGGTGCGAGGCACCGCTCGAGGCAGCCGTTTGGGACGGCCGAACCACGACGTTCTGCCACCGGTGCCAGGGGCCGACGCCGCGACGCTGAGCATCCTTCGGCCGCTGCCGGCCGGCAGCGGAATCGGCCGTTCAGTTCCTGATGTCGGGCAACGAAGCGAGTAGGTGGTGGGCTGCACCGCGCAGCCCGTCGGCCCCGGCGCTGTCTGCAAGTGGCTCGATGGCGTCGAGGGCCCGGTCGATGTACTCCTGCGCCGTCACGATCGACCCGGCGATGGAGTCGTTGGCGATCACCAGCGCCCGGGGCTCCTCCACCTGCTCCTTGGACAGCGGTTTGCCCAGCATCGCCAGCAGGCGGTCGCGGTCGGGACCGGCCAGGCTGCGGATCACCGGGAGGGTGTACACCCCCTGCATCAGGTCGTTCCCCGACGGCTTGCCCAGTTCCTCCTCGGAGGAGATGACGTCGAGGATGTCGTCGACGATCTGGAAGGCCATGCCGTACTCGGTGCCGAACAAGGTGAGGCGGTCGATGTCGACACGGGGAAGGCCTGCCACGAGCCCCCCGATGCGGGTGGCGGCGGCGAACAGTGCGGCGGTTTTGCCGGTGATCGCGCCGAGATAGCTTTCCTCGGTGCGGGTGACATTGAAAATGTTGCGAAGTTCGCGGACCTGACCCTCGCAGAGCTTGGCGATGGTGGCGGCGAGCAGCCCGGCCACCTCGGTGCCCAGCCCGGCTGCGATCTCCGAGGCCTTGGCCAGTAGGAAGTCGCCGCCGAGGATCGCCTTGAGGTTGCCCCAGCGGGCGTTCACCGAGTCGACGGTCCGGCGGGTCTTGGCCTCGTCCATGACATCGTCGTGGTAGAGCGACCCGAGGTGGACGAGCTCGACGGAAACCCCACCCAGGACGACGTCGTGTGGAGCAGGCCCCCGTTCGGAGGTGCCGACCGAGGCCGCAGCGATGGCGAAGCCGGGTCGCAGCCGCTTGCCGCCTGCCTTGATCAGGTGGCCAGCGATCTCGGTGAGCAGGTCATCGTCGGTTTCCACCGCCTTACGCAGCTCATCGTCGACACGGGCCAGATCGGCGGTCATGTCGTTGAGCAGGAGGAGTGGGTTCTGCGCACCCGTGCGGTCGGCCACGGCGCAAACGTAGTTCGGCCGTGACGGATGTGGAGAACCGGGATGAAACCCCGAAGCACCGGCGTTGCAGTCGCCACAACCTTCCGATCGCTTGCCGGTCGTGCGGAAGGGCGATTCACAGATAGACTCGGCTCACCCCAACCACCCCCTCGTGGGAGGCAGGACCTTGTTCGAACGGTTCACCGACAGAGCACGCCGTGTTGTCGTCCTTGCACAGGAAGAAGCGCGGCTGCTGAACCACAACTACATCGGCACCGAGCACATCCTGCTCGGGCTGATCCATGAGGGCGAGGGGGTGGCAGCCAAGGCCCTCGAATCGCTCGGGATCTCTCTCGAGGCGGTACGCCATCAGGTCGAGGAGATCATCGGTCAGGGTGGCTCCTCGCCGTCCGGCCACATCCCATTCACTCCGCGCGCCAAAAAGGTGCTCGAGCTCTCGCTCCGTGAGGCGTTGCAACTCGGCCACAACTACATCGGCACCGAGCACATTCTGCTCGGCCTCATCCGTGAGGGTGAGGGCGTTGCGGCCCAGGTGCTGGTCAAGCTGGGTGCCGACCTGTCCCGGGTCCGCCAGCAGGTGATTCAGCTGCTTTCGGGGTACTCCGGCCCGGGGCAGCCGGAGAAGTCCGGCGGCCCTGCCCCGGCATCGGGCACCGAACAGCAGGCGTCCGGCTCGCTGGTGCTCGACCAGTTCGGCCGGAACCTCACGCAGCTCGCCCGTGACAACGGCCTCGATCCGGTCATCGGCCGTGAGCGCGAGACCGAGCGGGTCATGCAGGTCCTCAGCCGGCGCACCAAGAACAACCCCGTGCTCATCGGTGAGCCCGGCGTTGGCAAGACCGCCATCGTCGAAGGCTTGGCCCAGGCCATCGCCAAGAACGCCGTGCCCGAGACCTTGCTGAACAAGCAGCTCTACACGCTCGATCTCGGTGCCCTCGTGGCCGGCTCCCGCTATCGCGGTGACTTCGAGGAGCGCCTCAAGAAGGTGCTGAAAGAGATCAAGACCCGCGGCGACATCATCCTGTTCATCGACGAGCTGCACACCCTGGTGGGTGCCGGTGCCGCCGAAGGCGCCATCGATGCGGCCTCGATCCTCAAGCCGATGTTGGCTCGGGGTGAGCTGCAGACCATCGGGGCGACCACTACTGACGAGTATCGCAAACACCTCGAGAAGGACGCCGCCCTCGAGCGCCGGTTCCAACCGATCAAGGTGGAGGAGCCATCGGTCGCCCACACCATCGAGATCCTCAAGGGTCTGCGCGACCGGTACGAGACCCACCACCGGGTGACGATCACCGATCAGGCGCTGGTGGCGGCGGCGAACCTGGCCGACCGTTACATCGCGGACCGGCAGCTGCCGGACAAGGCGATCGACCTTATCGACGAGGCAGGCAGCCGTCTGCGCATCAAGCGCATGCAGACCCCTCCCGACTACAAGTCACTCGAGAACCAGGCCGCCGACGTCGTGCGACGCAAGAAGGAAGCGGTCGAGGCGCAGCGGTTCGAGGAAGCCAGCCAGCTCCGCGACCAGGAGAAGGAAATCCTCGCCCAGAAGGAGGTGCTCGAGGCCGAGATCAAGGCGAAGGGCATCGACTTGTTCGACGAGGTGGACGAGGAGTCCATCGCCGAGGTCCTCTCGATCTGGACCGGTATCCCGGTGTACAAGCTCACCGAGGAGGAGACCGCCAAGTTGCTGCGGATGGAGGACGAACTCCACCACCGCATCATCGGGCAGTCCGATGCTGTCAAGTCCGTCTCTCAGGCCATCCGCCGCACCCGCGCCGGCCTCAAGGACCCGAAGCGACCCTCCGGCTCGTTCATCTTCCTCGGCCCGTCCGGCGTGGGCAAGACCGAGCTCGCCAAGTCGCTCACGGAGTTCCTGTTCGGCGACGATCAGGCGTTGATCAGTCTGGACATGTCCGAGTACATGGAGAAGCACACGGTCAGCCGTCTCGTCGGCTCGCCTCCCGGGTACGTCGGGTACGAGGAGGGTGGCCAGCTGACCGAGGCCGTGCGACGCAAGCCGTTCTCGGTCGTGCTCTTCGACGAGATCGAGAAGGCCCACCCCGACGTGTTCAACACCCTCCTGCAGATTTTGGAGGAGGGACGTCTGACCGACAGCCAGGGCCGCTCGGTCGATTTCCGTAACACCGTGTTGATCATGACGTCCAACCTCGGTACGCAGGACCTGCGCAAGGCGTCGCTCGGTTTCACCCGCGGCGACGAGGCAGTCAGCTACGTCCGGATGAGGGAGAAGGTCAACGAGGCGCTCAAGCAGCACTTCCGGCCTGAGTTCCTCAACCGGATCGACGAGGTCATCGTCTTCCACGAGCTTTCCCAGGGCGAGGTCACCCAGATCGTCGATCTGATGATCAAGCGGGTGGCGAAGCAGCTCGAGGGCTTGGGGCTCGGCATCGAGCTGACTCATGAGGCCAAGGTGCACCTCGGCGACATCGGCTACGACCCCACCCTCGGTGCCCGACCCCTGCGCCGGGCGATCCAGCGCTTCGTGGAGGACCCGCTGTCGGAGCGGCTGCTGTGGAAGGAGTTCCGGTCCGGCGAGCGCATCATCGTCGACGTGGAGCCCGATCCGGAGAACAACGGCAAACCCCACCTGGTCTTCCGTGCGGTCGAAGGTTTTGAGCCGCCGTCGCTGGAGCTCGCCGAGGCGGGTCCGGCCGACAGCTGACCTGCACCGTTTCCATCTGAAGCGTCAAGAGACCCCGGGCACCATCCCGGGGTTTCTACGCGTTTCCTGGTGTGCAGTCCTGCCTGCGCCGCATCCTCCGTGCTGCCGCATCGAGCCGGGGTGGGGCGTCTAACTTTGGGTTGTGCGCCGTGTCGTGTCCCTCATCGTGACCGTCGCGGCGCTCCTGCTGCTCGCCGGGTGCAAGGCCGAAGCGGTGCTCGAGGTCAAGGTGGAGGAGGACGGCGGCGGGGTCGTGTACGTGGCGGTGGCCCTCGACCAGGATGCCGCCAGCCGCACGGTGCTCTACGAGACGAGGGCCGGCAATGTGCTGCCCGTCGAGGACCTCGTTGCTGCAGGCTGGCGGGTGACGGGTCCTACCCAGGAGCAGGACGGCCGGGTCTGGATTCGGGCCGAGAAGTCCTTCTCGCAGGCCAACCAGCTTACGGCGGTGGTGAATGAAATCGCCGGGGCCGATGGTCCGTTCCGTGACTTCGTGATCGAGCGAAGCTCCGGGTTCGGCGAGAAGCACTGGCAGTTCTCCGGCACGGTGGACCTGGCCAAAGGGATGGCCGGGTTCAGCGACGCGGCGGTGAGCGCGGCGTTCGGTGGGGAGCCGCTCGGCCAAACCGCAGCGGCATACACCGAGCAGCTGGGTTCGCCGCTCGAGCGACTCGTCTCGGTCGCGGTGGTGGTGGACCTGCCGGGTGAACTCGGTGATCACAACGGCACCGCGGGATCGGCCGGGCAAACGGTGGCGGTCGCCGGTACCCCTTCGACCGTCTCGATCTCGTCGCCGGGCTCGAGGGTGCAAGGAGCCGACCCGATGGTTGATGACGCCCTCGGTGGGGCAGCAACGGTGCGGTGGAACCCGTCTTTCGCGGATGCCGGTCTCACCGAGCTCGTCGCGGCCTCGTCGACCAAGCAGCTCCTGCCACGCGTGTGGCGGTGGATCGGCCTGGCAGCGGGCCTGCTCGGGCTGACGGTGCTGGTCTGGCGGTTCGGTCTGCTGCTCGTCGACCGGTGGCGTGACCGGCGTCGGTTCGATGCCCCGGCGCCGTTCCGGGCTCCCGGCCGGGTGCCTGCGGACGCCGAGCCGGACGGCGCCGATGCTGTCGAGGTGGGTCCGGGGCCAGCCCCGATCGTCGCAGGCGGCCTCACCGCTTCGCCGTCGGAGGCCCCGATGATGGTGGCGTCGCAGCCGATCACCCCGACCCCCGCCTCCGTCGTCGCTCCTGCCGTGGCCGCCCCATCGGTCGAGACCTTGGCCGAACCGGTTCGGCCTCCGGCCCCACCGGGCGCGGCTGTGAGGTCCGACGGTGGGCTCGGGCTCATCGTGATCGAGGCGAACGGCGCTCTGCTGTCGGGCATCGACCCGTGCGAGGACGTTCTGGTGCCGTTCTGTCGTGCGCACGGTGCGCAACGGTCGGAACGCCAGATCGCGGACCTCTATCGGGCCCGGGTGCTCGGGAAGCGGAACGCTACGGCGTTCTGGGCCGAGCTGGGTGTGTCGGGCGATTCGCGGTTGCTCGACGATGCCTACGCCGGGCGTTTCGAGCTCTCGGCCCACGTCGTGAGCTTCCTGGAAAAGGCACGACGACGCGGGGTGTTCGTGGCGGTGGTGGGTGACGGTGCGCCCGAGTGGAACCTGATGCTCCGCCAGCGCTTCGCCCTCGACGGGTTGATCGGCGCGTGGATCTCGAGCGCGGAGCTCGGCGTACGCGTCCCTCATCCGGACTTCTTCGAGGCGCTGCGGCGGATCAGCGCCGTTTCTCCGGAGCGGGCCACGGTGATCGCCGCCAACCGTCCGTTGCTCGACACCGCTGAACGCCTCGGCTTCCGGACCGTGCAGTACAACCCCGGGCACGACGATCCGCACAGCGACCACGCGGTCCTGCGGAGCTTCGCCGACGGCGCTCGCTCGGACCCCTCTGCGCCGAAGGGCTGATAGCCGGCGCCGGCGTTCGCCGGGGGTCGGCGACGGGCCCCTCTGTGTTGGTGAGCGGCGAGATGCCTTCACTGTCACAGGTCCTGCGTACGGTGTGTCGCGATGGCAACGAGACGGAGCGACGGCTACCGCTGCAGCGAGTGCGATGCCATGGCATCGAAGTGGGTGGGACGTTGTGACGGCTGCGGTGCGTGGGGAACGGTGCAACCGTTGGTGCCCGCACCCCCATCCGTCCAGCGGCCGACCGGCCCCGCCGTTCCCATCGCCGAGGTGCCGGAGGCCAGCCGACCGCCTCGGTCGACCGGGTCGCGGGAGGTCGACCGGGTCATCAACGGCGGGTTCGTCGCCGGGTCCCTGACTCTGCTCGCCGGTGAGCCGGGCGTGGGCAAGTCGACCCTGGCCCTGCAGTTGGCGGCGCAGGCCGCGCAGCGGGGCCAGCGCGCCCTGTACCTCAGCGCGGAGGAGTCGCCGGCGCAGGTGCAGCAACGGGCCAAGCGGCTGGGCGCGCTGTGTCCCGATCTCTGGCTCGCCGGTGCCAACGATGTCGACACGATCGTGGCAGAGATCGCACGGCTCGAACCGGGCTTCGTCATCGTCGACTCGATCCAGACGGTGGTGGCGTCCGAGGTCGCCGCCACCGCCGGTTCGGTGACCCAGGTACGGGCGTCGGCGCTGCGTCTCGCCGACGCGGCACGGGCCCACGACTGCGCCATTCTGCTCATCGGCCACGTCACCAAGGACGGCTCGTTGGCGGGCCCTCGCCAACTGGAACACCTCGTCGACACCGTCTTGAACTTCGAGGGCGACCGCCATCACGCCCTACGGCTGCTGCGGGCCGTGAAACACCGGTTCGGGCCCACCTCCGAGCTTGGCCTGTTCGAGATGGTCCAGGGCGGGTTGGTCGATGTCGAGGACGCCAGCGGCTTGCTCCTCGCCGACCGGCGGCCCGGTGCAGCGGGTTCAGTGGTGTTCCCGATGGTGGACGGCCAGCGTCCGTTGCTGGTGGAACTGCAGAGCCTGGTGGTCAGCGGGTCCGGTTCGGCTGGTGCCCGCCGATCGGTGGAGGGTGTAGACGGAGGGCGGCTCGCCCTGCTGCTAGCGGTGCTGGGTCGGGTGCTCGAGCTCCCGGTGCTCTCGGCCGAGGTGTATTGCCTCGCGGCCGGAGGGGTGACCGTGCACGATCCGGGTGCCGACCTGGCGTTGGCCTGTGCCGTGGTGTCGTCGTTGACCGGTAAGGCGGTTCCGTCGGACACGGTGATCTGCGGTGAGGTCGGGCTCGGAGGTGAGGTCCGCACCGTGCGCCATGCCGAGCGCCGCCTCGCCGAGGCGGTTCGCGCCGGCTTCCGGCGGGCGGTCGTCCCGGCGACATCGCCGGACATCGCCGGGCTGTCCCTCACTCGGGTGGGCACGGTCGGCGAGGCGCTGTTGGCGATCGGTATGGGTGGCCCCAGACCGATGCGGCCCCCTGCGTTGGGCGAGGCCGTGACCGACCGACGGCAGACTGCCGCCGGATGACCGGCGGTGCCTCCTGCGGCCGACCGGCTGTTCCGTCCCTAGCCGACCGCGCCACCCCGGTGCCGGTCGAACGGCCCCAATACCGGCACCGGAACGATCAGTAGACTGAGGCGGTGCCGACGACTCCGAATGCCTCGATGCTCGCCGCACTGGCTGCGGTCGCGCCGGGAACGGCGCTGCGGGACGGCCTCGATCGCATCAGCCAGTCCGGCAAGGGCGCGTTGATCGTGGTGGGCGACGGGCCGGATGTGCTCGAGATCTGCTCTGGCGGGTTCCTGCTCGACGCCGGGTTCAGCCCCCAGCGGCTGCACGAAGTGGCCAAGATGGACGGCGCCATCATCTTGGCGGCCGACGGCAGTCGGATCGCCCGTGCCAACGTCCACTTGGTGCCCGACCCGTCGGTACCGACGTCGGAGACCGGCACCCGTCACCGCACGGCGGAACGGGTCGCCCGGTCGCTCGGCGTGCCGGTCATCTCGGTTTCGGAGTCCCGTGACGCCATCACCGTGTACGTAGGCTTGCACCAACGGCCCCTCGTGCCGACGCCGCCGTTGCTGGCCAAGGCGAACCAGGGGCTGCAGACGCTCGAGCAGTACCGCAGCCGTCTGGTTGCCACCATCGCCGCGCTCTCGGCACTCGAGGTCGAGGACCTCGTCACCCAGCGCGACGTGCTCAACGTCCTGCAGCGGTCCGAGACCGTCCGGCGCATCGCCGAGGAGATCGAGGCGGTTATCGTCGAGCTGGGCGCCGACGGCCGCCTGGTGCATCTGCAGCTCGCCGAGCTCACCGGCGGCATCCAGGACGACCGCGCCCTGGTCCTGCGGGACTATGTGTCGGAGCACAGCGGCTGGAGCGCCGAGCTGTCCGTGGAGGCGCTCGACCAGCTCGACGCCGATTCGCTGCTCGACCTGCGCCTGGTGGCCAAGGCCATCCACGTCGGCGTCGAGGGCTACGACCCCGAAGCCAGCATCTCGCCTCGGGGATACCGTCTGCTGTCGAAGGTCCCGCGTCTCGGGGCGGACATGATCGAGCGCATCGTCGAGCACTTCGGCAACCTGCAGAAGATCATGCGGGTCACCCCGTCCGAGCTCGCCGACGTGACGGGAATCGGTGAGAGCCGCGCCCGGGGCATCAAGGAGAACCTTGCCCGGCTCGCCGAGTCCTCGATCCTCGATCGCTACACCTGAGTGGTCGCCGACCGACCGTTGCCGCAGGGTTCGGTGATGCTTACCTGGTCAGCGGGCGCGGCGGGACAGCTGTTCGCGGTCGGTGATCAGGTATTTGCGGTCGCCCTGCTCGATCCAGCCCAGACGGATGAAGCTGGCGATCGCCTTGTTCACCCGCTCCCGGGAGGCGCCGACCATGCCGGCGAGCTCCTCCTGGGTGACCGGCAGGACGAACTCGTCGGCGTCGCCGGCCATCTCCAGCAGCCGCTTGGCCGTCCGGCCGGTGACGTCGAGGAACACCGAGTCCGCCAGTGCCTCATCCGCGACACGCAAACGTCTGGCCAGCAGATCCACGACCTCCCACAGCAGCTCGGGGTGCTCGTTGTACAACGTGCGGATCGGGCCGTACGGAAGAGCGACGACCTCGGCGGTGGTCAACGCCCGGGCCTCGGCCGAGCGCCCCATCCCGTCGAACAGCGGCATCTCGCCGAAGAGATCTCCGTACTCCATCAGGGCGATCATCGACTCGCGCCCGTCTGCGGACTTGTTGGCGATGGCGATGCGCCCGGTGGACACCACGAACAGTTCGTCGGCCTCAGCGCCCTCGGTGAACAGCACGTCGCCACGGTGAATGCGGCGTTGGGTGGACTGGCGGAACAACTGTTCCAACAGGTCGGGATCGAGGTCCCGGAACAGCTCGGTGTTGCGCAGCAGTCCACTGTCAGCTGGTGCCACTCGATGCCTCCCGCACGGTTCCGGACGTCCGCAGCGGACTGGCCGAATGCTCCCCGATGTCTGCCTGCAAAGCTAGTGCCGGGGAGGTGGCCGTGAAGGTATGGGCGATCGTGGTGGCGGCGGGGAGCGGCCGTCGTTTCGGTGGGGCGAAGCAGTACGCGCCGTTGGCCGGCCACCGGGTGCTGGACTGGTCCCTGGCGGCGTCGCGGACCCATGCTGATGGTGTGGTGCTGGTCGTCCATCCCGACCTGGTGGACGGTGCCGAACCGGCAGCTGACCTGGTGGTCGCCGGTGGCGACACCCGGTCGGCCTCGGTCCGCGCCGGGCTGGCGGTGGTGCCCGACGATGCCACCGTGGTGGTGGTGCACGACGCGGCCCGGCCGCTGGCCGGGCCCGGGCTGTTCACGGCGGTGATAGCGGCGGTGCGCCTCGGCGCGAGGGCTGCGCTGCCCGGGCTGGCCGTGGCCGACACCATCCGGCACCGCGACGGCGGCGTGGTAGACCGCGACGCCCTCGTCCGGGTGCAGACGCCGCAGGCCTTCGACGCAGCGACCCTCCGCCTGGCCCATGCCTCCGGCGCCGAGGCCACCGACGATGCCACCCTGGTGGAGCTCGCCGGTCATGTCGTGGTCGTGGTCGATGGCGACCCGGCGAACCTGAAGATCACCGACGCCGACGATCTTGCCGTGGCCGAAGTGCTCTTTGCTCGACGGCACCCGCTCGGGAGGACCTCATGAACATCCGGGTCGGCCAAGGGTTCGACGTGCACCGCTTCAGCGATGACCCTGGCCGACGGCTGGTGTTGGGCGGGGTGCTGTTCGAGGGGGAGCCGGGCCTCGAAGGTCACAGCGACGCCGATGCCATCGCCCACGCCGTGACCGATGCACTGCTCGGCGCCGCCGGGCTGGACGACATCGGCCAGCTGTTCCCTGACACCGATCCGGCGCTGGCCGGGGCGGATTCCCTGCGGCTGCTCGAGGAGGCGGTGCGGCAGGTGCATCGGGCCGGCTGGCGGACCGGGAACGTCGATTGCACGGTGGTGCTCGAGGCCCCGAAGCTGGCCCCTCGCAAGGCCGAGATCCAGCGGGTCCTCTCCGAGGTGGTGGGCGCCCCGGTGACCGTCAAGGGGAAGCGGGCGGAACGGCTCGGCGCGATCGGGCGACGCGAGGGCATAGCCTGCTTCGCCGTGGCGATCCTCTTTGCAGTACCCGACCCCTCGGAGCCGCTCGGCTCCGAACACCTGTGAGCCCTGCCGGCGGCCGCGGTGCCGCTCGCTCCGGCGGTCGTTCGGACGGCCCGCCCTCGGGCGCCGGTCGCGGTCGGGCGGCGGGCGGACGGACCGGCGGTCCGCCGTCCTCCAGCCGCGGCGGGGCTGCGTCCTCCGGCCGCGGGCCCGCTGGTTCCGGTGCTCGTGGATCGGCCGGATCGGCTGGCCGGGCAGGGGCTGCCGGCGGCCGCTCCAGCGCCGGTCGCAGTGACGGGCCGGCGGGTCGCGGGGCAGCACCGGCGGGTCGCGGGGCGAGCTCCGCAGGTCGCGGGGCAGCACCGGCGGGTCGCGGGGCAGCACCGGCGGGTCGCGGGGCAGCACCGGCGGGTCGTGGTACGGCCTCGTCGGGTCGCGGTGCGGGTGGCCAGGGGCGCCGCCGCGGCGACGCTGCCGACGCCGATCCGGCCGGCAAGCCGCTACCGAACGTCGGCCGCGGCATCGGTGGTGAGCAGGTCGAGGGTCGCCAGGCGGTGCGGGAGCTGCTGGTCGCGGGGCGGCGACGGGTGCGCGAGGTCCTGATGGCCGCAGAGCTCGATGAGGCCGAGATCCTCGAGGACATTCGCGAGTTGTGCGACGCCCGCCGGGTGCCGCTGCGCGAGTTGGGCCGCAATCATTTCGACGCCCTCACGGCCACCCAGTCGGCCCAGGGGGTGCTGGCCCGGGCCCAGAGCCTGCCCGAGCACACCCTCGACGACCTCCTGCGGACCCGCCGCGGTGGCCCGCGGCCGTTCCTGGTGGCACTGGACGGGGTGACCGACCCTGGCAATCTCGGTGCCCTGCTTCGCAGCGCGGAGGGATCGGGGGTCACCGGGGTGATCCTGCCCCGCCACCGGGCGGTGCATGTGACGCCGTCGGTGACCAAGGCCGCAGCCGGAGCGGTGGAGTACGTCCGCATGGCCCTCGTCGGCGGTCTGCCGACCACGTTGATGCAGCTCAACGATGCCGGGGTGTGGACCATCGGGCTCGACGGGAGCTCCACCACGTCGCTCTACTCGTTGCCGCTCGGCGATCAGCCGGTGTGCCTGGTCTTCGGCGCCGAGGGCAAAGGGCTTTCCCGGCTAGTGCGTGAACGCTGCTCCCAGCTCGCGGCGATCCCTCTCGGCGGGCAGCTCAACTCGCTCAACGTGGCCGCCGCTGCTGCCGTGGCGTGCTTCGAGATCTCGCGGCAGCGCGGGACGTTCGGGCCCGACCTCGCTGCGCCGGGGCCGGCGGAGGCCTGACCCGGCCGCAGGCTCGGCCGGCTACCTAACTGCGGCCGCGGCGCAGCATCCGCCCGGCCCGGACCGGCTGGTGCACGCCGTCGCGGTAGGAGATCACGCCGTTCACCGCCACCAGGCCGATGCCGGTGCTCTCCAGCTTCGGCTCGTCGTAGGTGGCCCGGTCGGCCACCGTCAGCTCGTCGAGCAGCACCAGGTCGGCCCAGCCGCCCTGCACCACCCGGCCGCGGTCGACCAGCCCGAAGCGGTCGCAGCTGAGTGAGGTCATACGCCGGACCGCCTCACCGAGGGGCAGCACGTCGCGTTCGCGCACGTAGTGGCCGAGCACACGCGGGAACGTACCGAACAGCCGCGGGTGTGGGCGGCCGTTCAGGTCCGGGATGCCGTCGCTGCCCACCATCACCAACGGGTGACGCAGGTTGGTCTCGATGTCGGCCTCGTCGATGAGGAACTGGATGCAGATCGTCTCCGTACCGCGCGGTGCGGTCAGGACCTGGCGGATCACGTCGACCGGGGCCACGCCCCATTCCCCGGCCACGTCGACACACATCCGCCCCTCGAGCTCGCGGCGCGCCGGACAACTGGCGAAGCGGATCACCTCGGCCAGGGCCGGGTCGAGGCGGTCGAGGTTGAAGTACTGCGCCATCGGTCCGCTGCCCGCGGTGTACGGATAGACGTCGGCCATGACGTCGAGGCCCTCGGCGTTGGCCTGGTCCATGAGCGCGAGCGACGCGCCGACCTTGCCCCAGTTCTGCCGGCCGGCGGCCTTGTGGTGGGAGATCTGCACCGGCAGGCCGGCCTCGCGTCCGATGTGCAAGGCCTCCTGCACCGCATCGAGTAGCCGGTCGCCCTCGTTGCGCAGATGGGTGGTGTACAGGCCCCCCGCTTCCGCCGCCACGCGTGCCAACTCCACGATCTCCGCAGTCTGGCTGTAGCGGCCGGGCTCGTAGATCAGCCCGGTGGACAGCCCGCAGGCACCCTGTTCCATGGCCAGGCGGACATGGGCCCGCATCCGGTCGAGTTCGGCCGGGGTCGGTTCGCGCCGCTCGAGGCCGAGGACGAGGTGCCGGACCGTGTTGTGCCCGACGAGCGCCATGGCGTTGCACGCCGGTTGGGCGTCGTGCACGGCTGCGGCGTACCCCGCCAGATCGGTCCAGCCGGCGGTGGTGCGCAGCAGCTTGGTGTGGTCGGTGGCCCCCAACAGCGCCGGGGCGGCGGAGAAGCCGCAGTTGCCGATCACCAGGGAGGTGCAGCCCTGCGAGATCTTGAAGCCCAGCTCCGGGTGGCTGAGGAGCGCTCCGTCGTCGTGGGTGTGCACGTCGACGAAGCCGGGGGTGAGCAGCATCCCGGCGGCGTCGATCTCGACGGTCGCAGCTGCACCGCTCGCCCGGCCGACCGCGCTGATCCGGCCACCGGTGACCTCGACGTCGCCCTCCAGCACGGCCGATCCCGTACCGTCGAGGATGCGGGCATTGCGCAGGGCGAGGTCGACAGCGGCCATGGGGGCAGCGTAGGCGAGGCGACCGGGTGCGCTCATCGGCCATGATGCTGCGATGACAGCTCCCCAGATCGCCGGCGGTGCAGGCGAACGCTTCGATGTGGTCGTGGTCGGTGGCGGGGCCGCCGGTGCCGTGGTGGCGGCCCGGGTGTCGGAGGACCCGAACCGGCGGGTGGCGTTGGTGGAGGCCGGGCCCGACTACCCGCTGGCGGCGGAGCTGCCGGCGGACCTCGTCGACGGGCACGACAACTCCTACGTGGCCCACGACTGGGGGCTGGAATACCTTCCGGTATCGGCGCGGTCCGGGCGTACCGACCGGTTTCCCCGGGGTCGGGTCACCGGCGGCTCCTCGGCGGTCAACACCACGATCGCGCTGCGTGGCACCCCTGCGGACTATGACCACTGGGCTGCGTCGGGAAACCCGGCCTGGGCGTGGGAGCACGTGCTGGGGGCCTTCCGGCGCCTCGAACGCGATCTCGATTTCGGCGACGCCCAGTACCACGGCGACGCCGGGCCGATCTCGATCCGGCGCTTCGGCGAGGCCGAGTTGGTGCCGACCCAGGCGGCGTTCCTCGAGGCCTGCGCGGAGGTCGGGCACCCGGCATGTGCTGATGTGAACGCTCCGGACGCGGTCGGGGCCGGGGTGATGGCGGTCAACAAGCTCGGCCGGCTGCGGGTGTCGACCGCGATCGGCTACCTGTCCGCGGCACGCCACCGGCCGAACCTGACGATCCTCGCCGGGGCGACGGTCCGGCGTGTGACCTTCGACGGGCGACGTCGGGTCACCGGCGTAGAGATGTCGGCCGACGACGGCGGGGTCCGGCGCATCGACGCCGAGGTGGTGGTGGTCTGCGCCGGCGCAGTGCACACGCCCGGCATCCTGGTCCGTTCGGGCATCGGGGCACGGGAGGAACTCGACCGGCTCGGGGTCACGGCGGTACACGTCGCCCCCGGCGTCGGGGCCGGTCTGCAGGACCATCCGGCGCTCGCCGTGGTGTGCCGGGCCCGCCACCCGGAGTTGTGCGCCCCCGACCTGCCGCTGGTCCAGACCATCACCCGGTACACCGCGGCGGGATCGAACAGCCCGCTCGACGTGAACATCGAGCTGATCACCCGGGCCCGTTGGGCTGGGAACCGTACCGGGAGGGCCGAGGACGGCGCAGCGTTCCTGCTCGCCCCGAGCCTGGAGCAGGTGGACGGCCGGGGCCGGATCCGTCAGCGCAGCCTCGATCCGTCGGCCCCGGTGGACATCGAGCCCGACTTCGGGGTGAACGCCAGCGACGTCGAGCGTCACGTGACTGCCTGGCAGGACGCGCTGGCCCTGACCCGGACCGCGGCACTGGCGCCCTACATCGAGGAGGTCGTCTTCCCCGACCCACGCCGGGTCAGCGGCCGGGACGACCTGGTGGAGTTGGCCCGTCGGGTCTCCGCGTCGGGCTACCACCCGAGCTGTACGGCGCGTATGGGCCCGCAGGACGACCCCGACGCGGTGGTCGACCAGTACGGACGCTGCCACGGCGTCGAGGGCCTGGTGGTCGCCGATGCCTCGATCATGCCGGCCGTCCCGCGTGCCAACACCAACCTCACCTCGATCATGATCGGCGAGATGATCGGCGAGTGGATCCGACGCGACGCTGACCGCTACCGGCCCTGAGCGACGCGACGGTTCTTACTACGGGCCGGGCGGTGCGGGCCGGCGGGCCGCTCGGGTCGGCCGGTGCTCGGCGTAACGCCCGGTGGCTCGCCGAGGTCTGACGGCGCATGTCACTTCCGGTCACCGTCGATGAGGTCAACCGTTACATGGCCACCGAGCTGCCGTTCTGCGGGAGCTTCGGGATCACCTGCGAAGCGTTGTCCGAGGGTTGCTCGGTGGTGCGGTGGCACTACGACCGACGCTGGATCCGGCCCGGTGGCGAGCTGGAGTTCGTATCGGGACCAGTGATGATGGCGATGGCCGACGTCGGGATCTACGTGGCGATCTTCACGCTGGCGGGCATCACCCCGTTGGCGCTGACCAACGAGCTGAAGATGAACTTCCTGCGTCCGGCCTACGGGCGGGACCTGCTGTGCATCTCGCGCATCGTGAAAGCCGGCCGCCGGGTGGCCTACGGCACCGCCGACGTGGTGCAGGACGGCGACCCCGACCGCATCGTGGCCCAGGCGTCCAGCAGCTACGTGATGCCGGGCGACTGATGCCGGGGAAGCCGCCGCCGCCCCTACCGTCGTGACGGTGACGCGAATCGGACTGCTCACCGACCTGGCGTCGATGCCCTTCGACGAGGACCTCGAGCCGCTCGTCGTGGCGCTACAGGCCGTGGGCGTCGAGGTCGACCCCCTGCCGTGGGACGATGCCGCCGCGACATCCAGGTCGCGCCTGCAGGGCTTCGACCTGATCGTGGTGCGCTCGCCGTGGAACTACCACCGTCGCGCGGATGCCTACCTCGCCGAGATCGACCGGATGGCAGCCGTCGTGACGGTGCTCAACGATCCGGCGCTGTTGCGTTGGAACATAGACAAGCGTTACCTCGACGACCTCGCCCGGGTCGGTGGCCCGGTCAGGCCGTCTCGATCTCGTTGAGGCCGAGCTGGGCGATGGCGGCGTCGCGCATGACGAACTTCTGCACCTTGCCCGTCACCGTCATGGGGAACTCCTCCACGAAGGTCACGTAACGCGGCACCTTGTAGTGGGCGATCGTGCCGCGACAGAACTCCTTGACGTCCTCCTCGGTGGCGGTCATGCCCTCCTTGAGGCGGATGCAGGCCATGATCTCCTCGCCGTAGCGCCGGTCGGGCACGCCGATGACCTGCACGTCGGCCACGGCCGGATGTCCGAAGAGGAACTCCTCGAGTTCGCGGGGGTACACGTTCTCGCCGCCGCGGATGATCATGTCCTTGATGCGTCCGACGATGTTGACGTAACCGTCGGCGTCCATGGTGGCGAGATCGCCGGTGTGCATGAAGCCGTCGGCGTCGATGGCGTCGGCGGTCTTGGCCGGGTCGTTCCAGTAGCCCTGCATCACCGAGTAGCCACGGGTGCAGAACTCTCCGGGCATACCGCGCGGTGCGACGTCGCCGGTTTCGGGGTCGACGATCTTGATCTCGACGTGGGGATGGGCCCGTCCCACCGTCGAGGTACGCCGAGTGATGTCGTCCTCGGCGAGGGTCTGGGTGGAAACCGGTGAGGTCTCGGTCATCCCGTAACAGATGGTGACCTCGCCGAGGTGCATGCGCTCGATCGCCTGCTTCATGACCTCGACCGGGCACGGCGAGCCGGCCATGATCCCGGTGCGCAGGCTGGACAGGTCGAAACGCTCGAAGTCGGGGTGGGCCAGCTCGGCGATGAACATGGTGGGCACGCCGTAGAGCGAGGTGCAACGCTCGGCCTCGACGGCCGCCAGCACGGCGCCGGGTTCGAAGGCGTCAGAGGGGATCACCATGGTCGCGCCATGGCTGACCGACCCGAGGTTGCCCATGACCATGCCGAAGCAGTGGTAGAAGGGCACCGGGATGCAGACCCGGTCGGAAGGGCCGTAACCGCAGCCCCGGCCGACGAAGTAGCCGTTGTTCAGGATGTTGCGGTGGGTGAGGGTCGCCCCCTTGGGAAAGCCCGTCGTGCCCGACGTGTACTGGATGTTGATCGGGTCGTCGGGGAGCAGCGAGGCGGCGACCCGTTCCAGTTCGCCGTCGTCGGGAGCGATCCCCTCGGCGAGAAAGGCATCCCACTCGGGCGTCCAGAAGTACAGATCGCGTTCGAGTGTGCTCAGGCCGGGCCGGACCTGCTCGATCATGGCGCGGTAGTCGGACGTCTTGAACGAGGGGGCGGCGATCAGCCAGCGGCAGCCAGACTGGTTGAGCGCGTACTCGACCTCGGAGGTCCGGTAGGCCGGGTTGAGGTTGACCAGGATCACCCCGATCTTGGCGGTGGCGAACTGCACCAGGGTCCACTCGGCGTAGTTCGGGCTCCAGATACCGACCCGGTCATTGCGCTGCAACCCGGCGCGCAGCATGGCCCGGGCCATGACGTCCACGGCGTCGGCCAGCTCGCGATAGCGGTATCGCAGGTTCTGGTGGCAGCTGACGAGCGCCTCGTGGTCGGGGCGTTCGGTCGCGACACGGTCCAGCAGCGCCCCGATCGTCTCTTCCAGCAGCGGATGATCGGTGGGGCCGAGATCATGGGAGAGCGCAGCGGTGGTCATGGGCGGATGGTAGTCCTGGCCTGTTACTTGATCGCTCGGGCCGCCAACTCCTGCTGGAAGGCCACCGGGTAACGCAGGTACCGGATGCGCGACAGCGCCTGGTCCTGCCCGGCCGACTCGACGTGCACCATGCCGTAGTCGAACAGCAAGCCGGGAAAGGTCTGCTGGTAGGAGAGGTCGGTCAGCTTCGACAGCGGCATGCTGCCGCCCTTGCGCCGCAGGAAGCCCCCGAATTCGATGAGCCGCCGGTCGGTAATCATGATCCGGCCGATGGCCCACTCCACGAGCTTCCACAGCAGGCGGAGCTGCACCAGGAAGATCACCACCGCCAACACCGTCTGCAGCGAGCCGCGATCGAGCCGTGCCAGCACTGGCGGGCCCAGTACGCAGACCAGCAGCTCGGGCCAGGCGGCTAGGAACAGGGCGACGACATGGCGTCGCTCGGAGTAGACGAGTTGCTCGGCCGGTCGCCCGATGTCGGGCCGGGCCGGGACCAGCAGCGCTGTCGGGTCCCACACGACGTACTTGCCCGCCAGTCCTCGCAGCAGTCCGGCACGTCGCGGCCGGCCCGACGGCGGGGAGGAGGTGACGGGTCCGATGTCGGCCATGGTCGGTGACGCCGGTTACTGCACGGACTGGAACAGCTGCGCCAGCGTGGCCAGGATCGTCTGGAGAGCGGCGCCGATGGCGTTGATGAACGCCGCCACGGCGTCGGGTTCCCGCACCAGGGCGATGATGGCGAACGTCACCAGGATGAACACGCCGATCTTCTGCACCATTGTTGTCACCAGCCTCGTTGAGTTCTCGACGAGGCCGGACCGTGCGAGGGGCGCGTTCTGGCGTAGTCGGCTCCGCCTGTGGTGACCTTAGCGCGCTGCGTGGGCGTCATCGGGTGATGGCCCCTCGCCCGGCAGCCGCTCTCCACGGGCCGGGGTGTCCCCGCCACGGTGGCGGGCCGTTCTAGTCTCGCCAGGTCGCCAGGTCGCCAGGTCGCCGTCGTGGACGCGTGCACGAGAGAGGTCACCGATGTCGCAGGAAACCCGCCCGGCGCCACCGCCTGAACCGTTGACGTCTGCCGAGTCGCCGGCGCCGGCCGACGCGCTCGCCCGTATCGAGGTCCTCGAGGTGTCGCTGGCCGCCTTGGCGGCTGAGTTGGCGGCGCTGCGGGCGAGCGTGGCGATGTCGGTCGCTCCGGACGGTTCATCGGTGCCTGGGTCGGCGGCGGCCGGTTCATGGGCGGCGGGGTCATCGCGCCAGGCCGGGGGCGGAGCCGAGCTGACCGAGGGACCTCCTGTCGCGAATGTCGGCGCTGCCGGGGTGGTCAGGGATCGCGGCCCCGCGCCGGTTGATTCGGATGGCGGTTCCCTTGCCGGGCCGGAGGGGCCCCGCAGTACCCGTCGGGCCCTGATCGGCCGGGCGGGAATGGTGGCGGCCGGAACGGCGGCGGGCCTCGTCGTGGTCGGCGCAGCGGCGACCCCTGCGGCGGCGTTGCCGGGATCACCGACCGTGAACGCCGACCCCAAGTGGACCCGCTACAGCGGGGCGACGGCCGGCCCGGCGTTCCTGTTCGAGGCGGGAACGGAGACCGCCGCCGGCGCCAACCCCGGCGAGAAGGCGGCGCTGGCCGGATCGGCCACGGGAGGCGCGTCGTTCCTGCCGACGACGGGCGTGCTCGGGTACAGCTCGGTGGCCGGCGGTATCGGGGTCGAGGCCCGCGCCGACTCGGGTGACGGTGCGGCCTTGGCCGCCCAGAGCCTGGCCGGTCCGACGTTGCGGCTGCGCGCCGGGGGCTCGGCCCCGGCGGTGATGCCCCCGACCTCGGGAACCTGGGAGACCGGAGACGTCCTACGGCAGGGCGACCAACTCTGGTACTGCAAGAGCGGCGGGATCGGCGCAGCTTCACGCTGGAGCCGGCTGTCGGGCGTGGGCCTCACCATTCGTCCCAGCCCGTATCGGGCCTACGACAGCCGCCTGGGTGACTGGCCGGGTGGTCGCGACGGTCCGTTCGTCTCTGGGACGACCCGGGTGCTGCCCCTTGTCGTGCCTGCCGGGACCATCCCCGCCGGATCGACGGGTGCGTTGCTCAACGTGACGGTCGCCGAGACGGTCGGCAGCGGCTACCTGCAGGTGTACTCGGCGTCGCTGACCTCGCCTCCCGCGACGTCGAACCTGAACTGGTACGCCAACGGCCAGACCGTGGCCAACAGCGTGACCACCGCGGTGAGCAGCGATCGCAAGGTGCAGGTGACCGTCGGCTGCCCGGTAGGGGCCGCCACCGAGGTGGTGATCGACGTGTTCGGGTTCTACGCCTGAGCCCGGCCGGTTGGTGCCACGAGCGGCGGGCTGGTCGGCAGTAGCGTGACGCCGGTGGCGCCGCAGCCGAACAGCCCGACACGCGGCCCGGGGTCGCGTGGGATCGCCCGGACCGAGCGCGTGGTGTTGTTCGTGTTCGGCTGGGGAGCGGCACTGGTGGGCTTCGTCGCGCTGCTGCTGCACCGGCTGCCCAACGTGGTGCAGTTCGGGGCCGGGCTGTCCTTCCTGGCCGTCGGCGCCGGCCTGATCGGGATGGGTGTGCGGCCCGGTGACTCGGCCGACTCGGCCGACTCGGCCGACTCGGCCGATCTGAGCCCGGTCACGCTGCTGGCCATCGAACGGCTGGCGTTGGTACCCCCTGCGGTGGTGATTGCGTTGGGCTGTGGGGTCGTGCTCTTCGACGGCGGCGTCGGTTGGGTGGCGAAGCTGCTCGTGGTGACCGGCGGGCTGGTGCTGGCCGGCGTGCTGTGGGCCCTCATCGTCGGCAGCCGGCTGCCCGATGCCACCGCCCACCCGCCCACCCCCGATCGCCGGTTGCCCGACGACGACGGCTTCTGACGGTGTCGGCCCCGGCCGGGCCGACCCGATGGCGAGAACGCCGACGGCCGCCCGCCCCCGGGCCCTGGGGCACCGGATACGGGCGGCCGTCGGAACCGATCAGAGAACGGGGCGCTCCACGTAGCGACCGAAGACATCGGCGAGGGCGTTCATGATCTCGCCCTCGGTCGCATAGGTGTTCACCGCGTCGATCAACGTCGGCATCAGGTTGCGCTCGCTGTCCGCAGCCGCCACCTTGAGCTCGTCGAGGGCCTGGCGAACGGCCTCGGCATTGCGGTCTGCCTTCACCGCCTGCAGGCGCTTGACCTGCGTCATCTCCTGCTCGTTGGTGATCTGCAGTAGGTCGGGCTGGGCCTCGGAGCTGCCCTCGGTGAAGGCGTTGACCCCGACGACGATCCGCTCGCCCTTGTTGACCAGCTTCTCGAACTGGTAGGAGGCGTCGGCGATCTCGCCCTGGTAGTAACCGTTGTCGATGCCGAGGTAAGCCCCTTCGAGCATCGAGCCGTTGCCGAACTCGTCGATCTTGGCGAAGATCTCCTCGGCCTGCCGTTCGATCTCGTCGGTCAGGGCCTCGACGTACCAGGAACCGCCGAGCGGGTCGGCCACGTTGGTCACCCCCGTCTCGTAGGCCAGTACCTGCTGGGTGCGCAGCGCGATCCGGGCGGACTTCTCGGTGGGCAGGGCGAGCGCCTCGTCAAAGGAGTTCGTGTGCAGCGACTGGGTGCCACCGAGCACGCCGGCGAGCGCTTCGATGGCGGTGCGGGCGATGTTGATCTCAGGCTGCTGGGCGGTCAGCGAGACGCCGGCGGTCTGGGTGTGGAACCGGACCATCATCGACTTCTCGCTGGTGGCGCCGTAACGCTCCTTCATCCAGCGGGCCCAGATGCGCCGGGCGGCACGGTACTTGGCGATCTCCTCGAAGAAATCGATGTGGGCGTTGAAGAAGAAGCTCAGCCGCGGGGCGAACTCGTCCACGGCCAGCCCGGCTGCCTGGGCCAGCTCGACATAGGCGAACCCGTTGCCCAGGGTGAAGGCCAGCTCCTGCGCCGCCGTCGAACCGGCCTCACGGATGTGGTAACCCGAGATCGACACCGAGTTCCACCGGGGCATCTCGGCGGCGGTGAAGGTGATGGTGTCGCGCACCAGTCGCATCGACGGCCGTGGCGGGAACACGAACTCCTTCTGGGCCTGGTACTCCTTGAGGATGTCGTTCTGGAGCGTCCCGCCAAGCTTGGCCCGACCGATACCGCGCTTCTCGGCGGCGGCGATGTACATGGCGAAGATGGCCGCGGCCGGCGAGTTGATGGTCATCGAGGTGGTGTAGGTGCCCACGTCGATCCCCGCGTAGAGGTCCTCCATGTCGGCGAGGGTGTCCACGGCGACCCCGCAGCGGCCGACCTCGCCCTCGGCGTGGTGGTCGTCGGAGTCACGGCCCATGAGCGTGGGCAGGTCGAACGCGGTGGACAGGCCGTCGCCGCCGGCGGCGAGGATGGCCTTGAACCGCTCGTTGGTGTCCGTCGGTGTGCCGAACCCGGCGAACATGCGCATTGTCCACAGCCGGGACCGGTACATCGAGGCGTGCACGCCGCGGGTGTAGGGGTAGTCACCGGGGTGCAGCCCGTCGCTGGGCCCGTACACCGCGTCGAGCGGGATCCCCGACATCGTCTCGAAGCGGACGTCGCGCTTCGGTGCCTGCTCGAACGCCTCTTGCCACTGGTCTCGGCTCATGCCCGAAGTTTACGTCCGAGGACCGTCGGAGGGGAACGGCAACGCTGCGGGCCGCGTCGATCGGTCCAACGTGGCACGATGCGAGGCGCATCCGGCCGGTCGGGCCGGGACGACGAGCCGGGCGACCGGCTGGGGGAGCAGCAGATCGTGAGACTCGCATCGGGAGCCGGGTACTGGGGCTCGGGACCGCCGGCGAACGCCGTGGAAGACCTGCTCGAGGCTGAACGGCTGGGCTACGACAGCTTCTGGACCGCCGAGGCGTACGGGTCGGACGCGCTGACCCCACTGGCCTGGTGGGGGTCGCGGACCGAGCGGATCAAGCTCGGGACCTCGATCGTGCAGCTGTCGGCCCGCACCCCGGCGGCCACGGCTATGGCCGCGATCACCATGGATCACCTCAGCGACGGCCGGTTCATCCTGGGCCTGGGCGTGTCCGGTCCGCAGGTGGTCGAGGGCTGGTACGGCGAGCCGTACGCCCGGCCGCTGGCCCGTACCCGTGAGTACATCGAGATCGTGCGCACGATCGTTGCGCGCCGCGAGCCGGTGGAGTTCCACGGGCAGTTCTACGACCTGCCCCGCAAGGACGGGACGGGCCTGGGCAAGCCGCTCAAGTCCACGGTGCACCCGCGCCGCCGTGATCTGCCGATCTACCTCGCCGCCGAGGGGCCGAAGAACGTGGCGCTGGCCGCGGAGATCTCCGACGGCTGGTTGCCGCTGTTCTTCTCGCCCCGGCCCGAGGTCAACCGGTTCTACGCCGACGCGCTGGCGGCGGGGTTCGCCCGCCGCCCGGTGCCCGGTCCGGTCGAGGACTTCGAGGTGGTCTGCCCGATCAGCGTCGTGCTCGACGATGACGTGGCCCGCGCTGCAGACAAGGTGCGTCCGAACCTGGCGCTGTACATCGGCGGGATGGGTGCTCGCGGCGCGAACTTCCACTACGAGACCTTCGTGCGGATGGGGTTCGAGGCGAACTGCGCCCAGATCCAGGACCTGTACCTGGCCGGCCGGAAGGACGAGGCCGCTGCGGCGGTCACCACCGAGATGGTCGAAGCCGTCGCCCTGGTCGGTCCGCGGGACAAGATCCGCGACGAACTGGCGGCTTGGGACGAGTCGGTGGTGACCACCCTGCTGGTGTCGGGCGGCCCCCGGGTACTGCGTCTGATGGCCGAACTGTGCGCGTGACGCGAGCCGGTAAGCCGAGAACCAACACGCCAAGAACCAACACGCCAAGAACCAACGTGACGAAATGAGGACAACGATGAACCCGCGCACCGTGGTGCTGGTCGGAATAGGCCAGTTCATGCAGAAGACGGCCGATGCCGCCGTCGCCCTGGAACCGGTGGCCATGATGGTGGAGGCGGTGCAACGCGCGGCCGACGACGCCGGCACCCGGGAACTGCTGCGCCAGGTCGACTCGGTGCGGGTGGTGCGCGGTGCGTGGCCCTACCGCGACCCGGCCCGCATCGTGGCCGACCGGATCGGCTCGTCGGCCCGCCAGACCCTGCTCAGCTTCGACGGGGGCAACACCCCGCAGTCGCTGGTCAACCAGTCGTCGCTGGACATCGAAGCCGGCCGGCTCGACGTGGTGGTGCTCGTCGGCGCCGAGGGGATCTACAGCCGGCGCCGGGCCAAGCGGGCCGGTGCGGTCATCCCGTACACCAGCGATGGCGACGCCGCGCCGGCGGAGACCATCGGGGCCGACGTCACCATGAGCTCGCCGCTGGAGATGGAGCGCGGGTTCGAGGCGCCGATCAACGTCTATCCGATGTTCGAGACCGCCATCCGCCACCACCGTGGCGAGAGCGTCGCGGGTCATCTCGCCCGGGTTTCGGCGCTGTGGTCACGGTTCAACGCAGTGGCGGTGGACAACCCTTATGCCTGGATCCGCCGGCCGATGACCGCCGAGCAGATCGCCGACCCGAGCGCCGACAACCGCCTGGTCGGCTACCCCTATACGAAGTCGATGAACAGCAATTGGGACCTCGATCAGGCTGCGGCAGTGATCCTGTGCTCAGTCGAGAAGGCCCAGGCGCTGGGGATCAGCCGCGACCGCTGGGTGTTCCCGTGGTCGGGGACCGATGCCCACGACACCTACCTGATCTCCAAACGGGACAACTACTACTCCTCGCCGGCCATCCGCACCGCCGGTGCCCGCTGCCTCTCGCTGGCCGGGGTCTCGGTGGACGAGTTGGCCCACGTCGATCTGTACTCGTGCTTCCCCTCCGCGGTGCAGATCGCCGCGTCGGAACTCGGGCTGTCCGAGGAACGCCAGCTGACCGTGACTGGTGGCCTGCCCTTCGCCGGCGGGCCGCTGAACAACTACGTGATGCACTCGATCGCCTCCATGGCGCAGGTGCTGCGTGAGCACCCGGGCGAGCTGGGCCTGTGCAGCGCCAACGGTGGCTACGTGACCAAGCACGCCATGGGCCTCTACAGCACGGAGCCGCCGGCCGGCGGGTTCCGTCACGAGGACGTCCAGGCCGAGGTCGACCGGGCGCCGACCCGCGAGGTGACCGGCGAGCACGTGGGGCCGGCGACCATCGAGGGCTACACGGTCATGCACGACCACAACGGCCCGAACGTGGCCCTGATTGCTGCGCTGACCCCGCAGGGGGTACGGACCTTCGCCCGCAGCACCGACCCCGCGACCATGGCCACCCTGGTGGCCGAGGAGGCGGTCGGTCGCCCGATCGTGGTCGACCGGGCAACCGCCGAGCTGGTCTGACGCCACGGCCGGCTACACGGTGACGACCTCGGATCGTCACCGTGTAGCCGGCCGATGCCGGCCAGGTACCGGCCACGCCTGACCAGCACCGGTCAGACGAAGGTTCGATGACGAAACCGGCGAGACGACGAGCGGCGCCGGCCGCTCGTCGTAAGCTCGAGGCGATCGGTCGGGTCGACGTGGTCGGCCCGGTCGCAGGGTCGGGTACGCCTGGCCGGGCACGGGACGGCGGGTCCCGGGGCGATCGACGGTGTCAGGGAGGTGGGCGGTTGCCATCCCGGAGGATCACGCGGACGTGGTTGCAGCGCGTCCTGCTGGCGCTGTTGGTGGGCTCGGTGTTGGCCTTCGGGCTCCGCGCCGCCGGTACGGTTGCCAACAAGGTGGTGACCGCTCGTGGCTCGGTGTGGCTGATCGATCCGCCATCGGGGACGGTGGTGCAGGCGAACGCCGTCGCCCGGGACGTGACGGTGGCGGTCCGGGTGGCCGAGCCCCGCCAGCAGCTCTCGGTGACCCAGACCGGCAGCAACGCCGTGGTGCTGAACCGTTCGACCGGTGCCGTGGGCCTGCTCGACGGTGCCACCTTCGACTACCACGCCCGCAGCGGGTTGACCGGGCCCGGCTCCGACCTGTCGCTGGTCGGCAACGAGACCGCGACCTTCGCGCTCGACACGTCCGAGGGCCGCCTGATCGCGCTGGACCCGACGACTCTGGCCATCCGCTTCCAGACCACCGTCAGCGCTCAGCAGGCGACGCCGGCGGTGGTGGACCGTGACGGTCGCCTGTGGGCGTACGACGGGCGCCTGGGCGAGCTGATCCGTCTCGACAGCCGGTCGGGGGAGGTCCTGCGCCGCGTCGTCGCCGATCCCGGCTCGACCGCCGGGCTCGCACTCGTGGCGGACCGTCCGGTGCTCGTCGACGGGAGGGTCGGGGCGGTGGTGCGTCTCGGCGAGGACGGGCAACCCGGGCAACGGCTGTGCCGCCAGAACCGGGAGCTGCCCGGCCGGCTCCTGATGGCGGGAACCGATCCGGCCGGCCACGATCAGCTGGCCTACGCGTTGGCGGCGGACACCGGCGAACTGCTCACCATTGATCTCGGGCGCAAGAGCTGTGCACGGCTGTCGCTGAGTGAGGACCGTGGCGCGGCCGCCGACGGCTTCGGCGACCCGGTGGCCAGTGGAGGCCGGCTCTTCGTGCCGGTCTTCAGCCGATCGCAGGTCCTCATCGTGAACGGTGCCGACAACCGCATCGAGCGGACGGTCGACCTTCGCTTCGCCGTGCCCGCCGGCAATCGGTTCGAGCTGTTCGTGGCCAACGGGAACCTGTGGTTCAACGACCTCCAGGGCGCCCGGGCGGGGGTCCTGTCGGACGCGGGCGCGATCCTGGTGGTGGACAAGCAGCAGCTGAACTCGGTGTCGGGTCGACTGCCCGGCAGCGGGGCCGGCGGCACGGAGGGCGGTAGCGGGTCGGCGTCGTTCGGGGCCGTCGACCCTCCCGGTCCGATGGCGGCGCCCGCGGCGCCCGATCCGAAACCCGTGCTCACGCCGTCGAGGTTGCCGTCGCAGAACGATCCGCTGGCGGCCAACTTTTCGTACTCGCCTCCCGGCGATCCCACGACGGTGACCGTGCTGAACTTCGTCGACACCTCGACCGGTTCGGTCGAGCGTCGGGAGTGGACCTTCGTCTCGCCTGACGGTGAGGTGACCACGACCGGCGGTCGTGTCGTGGCCCGGACCCTGCCCGTGGTCGGTCGGTGGATCGTCACGCTCACGGCCTTCGGCGCCGGGGCGAGTAGTGACACCACGGTGCCGGTGACGCTGCTGGTGCGCGACCCGGCGCAGGCGCTGCCGCCGCAGGCCAACTTCAGCTGGGATCCGGCCACCCCGGTCAAGGGTGAGCCGGTGCAGTTCGCCGATCGCAGCACAACCGGCCGCAACTCGCCCATCTCGGCGTGGCTGTGGGAGTTCGGCGATGGGACGGTGTCGACCATGCCGACGCCGACGCCGCACGAGTACGCCACCCCTGGGACCTATGTGGTGCGCCTCACGGTGCGAAACGGGGTCGGGGCGCACTCCACCGAGGCCACGCTGCGGGTCGCCGAACCACCGGCCGAGTTGCAGCCTGCGTTCATCTGGGCGGTCGCAGGGGTGGAGGAAGCTCCCATAGCGGTCGGCGCTGTCGTCTCCTTCGTGGATCGCACCGGCGGCGGGCCGACGTCGTGGTCCTGGGACTTCGGCGACGGAGCGGTGGGCGCCACGCCATCGGTCACCCACGTGTTCCGTTCGGCCGGTGCGGTCGTGGTCCGGCTGACCGTGGGAAACGGCGCCAGTTCGGTGACGCTGACGCGCAGCGTGACCGTCGCACCGCCCACCACGCCGCCGCGGGCACTCGTCGCCGAACCGGGCGACGGCGCTTCGGTGGAGGCGAACCGACCGGTTGGCTTCGTCAGCGGCACCGTCGGCAGCCAGACGTCGCTGACATGGAACTTCGGTGACGGTTCGCCGGCGGAGGAGGGTGCCGTGGTCCGTCACACCTTCACCGCGCCCGGCACCTATGCGGTGCGGCTTACCGCGGCCAACGCGGTCGGCTCGACCACCGACGCCGTGACCGTCGTCGTGACCACCGAGCCCCCGACCCCGCCCCTGCTGCCGGGCTTGCGCCCTTCGGTCGGGGCAAGCCCCATCGACCCCGCTGTCGTGGGGGAGCCCGTGCGCTTTCTCAACACCTCGATCGGGACGGGGACCTTCGTCTGGACCTTCGGTGACGGGGGCGCCTCGTCGGAGCGCGAACCCGGTTACGTCTACCGCAGGGCGGGGGTGTTCCCGGTCACCCTGACGATGTCCGACGGCGTGCGCAGCGCGACCACTGTCGGCGAGGTGTACGTCGGCCCCCCGCCGGTCGAGGCCATCGCGGCGTTCGGCTTCAGCCCGGTGAACCCCGTCGTCGGTCAGGCGGTCCAGTTCGTCGACCGGACCAGCGGCACGCCCATCGGGTGGACGTGGGACTTCGGCGACGGGTCGCCCCCCTTCGCCGGTCAGAACCCGCCGGCCAGGGCGTACGACCAGCCCGGCCGTTACGACGTCACCCTGACGGCGACTGATCGCGAGGGCCGGCAGTCGATCGCCGTCGAGACGGTGGTGGTCGAGATCGTCTTGCGGGCCGCGCCGGCCGCCTCGTTCACGGTGAGCGCCCGGGATCCGGGCGAGCTCGTCACCGGCACGACCATCGAGTTCACCGACACCACCCCGTCGCCGTACCCGTTGACGACGCCGGTGTTCATCGTCGAGGCGTCACCGGCGCTCCCCGTAGCGGGGTCCCGATCGGTGGAGCACGTCTTCGCCGCGGCCGGTACCTATGTGGTGACGATGCAGGTGTGTTGGGTGGAGGATCCTCAGAACTGCGCCGAGGTGTCCGGTGCGCTGGTCATCGCTGAGGCGGCCAGGCAGCCGGTGGCCGACTTCGCGGTGTCGGGCGGCGGCGTGCTGCCCGGGACCGCTCCGCCGGTTCTGCTGCTCGGCGAGCCGGTCACCTTCTCGGACCGCTCGAGCGGCGGCGTCCTCACCCGGGTCTGGACCGTCAACACCGACACCTCGATCGCGCCCGAGGTGATCGTGGTGCCGACCGGTACCGGGACGATCACTGTCACGCTGACGGTAACCAACGCCGCCGGCTCGTCCTCGGTGACCCGCGAGTTCCTGGTCGTCGCGGCGGCCCCGACGGCAGCATTCACCCCTGCGCCCGCACGGGTGACGGTGGGCGACACCGTGACCTTCGGCGACAGGGCACCGGCCGAGGCCGTTCGGCAGTGGGACTTCGGCGACGGCACCGACCCGGAGGTCACCGGCGCGGCCACGGTGACGCACCGGTTCGTCGGTGCCGGGACGTTCACCGTTCGCCTGACGGTGCTGCTGAACGGGTTCTCGGTGAGCAGCACGATGATCGTGACCGTCGAGCCGCTGTCGGGCCCGTAACAAACCGGCGGGTGCTACCGGCGGGTGACCCCGGACAGGAGCGGTCTGGGGCTGATCCGGGCCAGGGTTCCCCGATACCACCGTTGCCCGTCGCGCAGCGCCGATCGGAAGGTCTCGGCGTGAGTCCACATCATGGTGACCGCCGTCGGGTCGGGCGCTTCGGGCGAGTACAGCGCAACGCTCACGAGCGGGACCATCGCCGTGAGCAGCTCGACGGCGTGGGGGCTCAGTCGGGGTTCGGCGGTTGCCAGCACGTCCTTTGCAGTCATCGTCCGGTCGACGTCGATGCCGATCTCGAGCAGGCGGTCGGTGACCTCGGCCCAGGCCCCCAGCACCTGTTCTGCCGTCGAGGGGTGGTGACGGCGGCGGCGGCGCCGTCCCCCTTTGAGCACAATCAGGCTGAGCGGGACCAGTACTGCGGTGGCGAGGAGGACCGCACCCACCAGGAGCAGGGCCGAGCCGGGCCCGCCCGCTGGTGTGGTCCTCGAGCCGGAGCTGCTGGCGGAGGGGGCGGCCCGACCCGGGGGTTCTGCCTCGGACACCACCCCAGCGGCTCGGCCGTCGGCCACCGGGTCGGGCGGCTCGGTGAGGGTGGCGGAGCGTCGCGGCGGGGTCGGCTCGAAGGGGACCCATAGGCCGTTCCCGAGGAGGACCTCGGGCCAGACGTGGGCCTGGCGGTTGGTGATGTCGGACAGCGCAACGGTCGCGCCGGTGACCGGATCGGTGTCGGTGGTCAGGTATCCGACGACCAGCCGGCTGGGGAAACCCAGGGACCGGGCCATCACCGCGAAGGCGCCGGCGAACTGCTCCGCATAGCCGGAACGCTCGGCGGTGAGAAAGTTGGTGAGCCGACCGTAGGAACTGCCCGAGGGGGCTTCCTCCCGGTAGGCGTAGCCGGCGGCCAGTGCATTCTGGAGCAGGGTGAGGCGGGCGTAGGGGGAGTCAGCGGCCGGCCCGGCGTCGCTGCGCGGTTCGCTCAGGCGCTGGGCGAGTTGCCGTAACGGCAGTGGCATGTGGGCGACGTCGAGGAGGCCGGCGGTGGCATCGGTGATGATCGGCCGTGACAGCGCGGCGAGCTGCTGCGTGGTCGGGTGTGGCACCGCCGAGACGACCCGGTAGGTCCTTCCCGTCGGATCTCCGCCGACACTGATCAGGACTGCGGTGACCGGGTCGATCCCGAGCGGGAAGGCGTCACCGTCGACCTCGACGGTGATGGGGCGATCGGCGGCGGGCAGCCACGGACCGGTGGGTGCGGTGATGACCTGCACGGTCTGGAGCACGGTTTCCGTCCGCACCCCGGGGTCGGGCCCCTCCGGGAGCGCGGATCCGGTTCTATCGAACCGGGCGCTCGAGGACCAACCGGCGCCGTCGAACCGGTCGAGCACCGTCAACCGGAGCCGATCGACCATCGCTCCGTCGGAGCGGGCCTCGATGCCGATGCGATAGCGCAGCGTCGGCTCCGGCGACAAGGCCGTGAGCTCCCCCTTGAGGCCTTCGAGCGGGTTGGCCACGTCTGCGACGGCGATCCGTTGTTCGCGCAGGCTGCGAGGGTCGAACGACGGTGCGCGCAGCGGCACGCGGGCAACGGCGATGGTGGCCAACAGCGTCGATGCGGCGACGACGGGCAGCCCGAGGGCGATCCAGCGGGTCGCAGGGGTGTTCACCGAGAGCGGGCGGTGTAGCCCCGCAGGGTCGGTGGTCGGTCCGGGGCGCCTTTGGTCGCCTCCGGTCGGCTCGATGACTGCCCAACGGTTGGCATGCAGCAGGAACACCACCAGGAGTACGGCGGTGATGGCCGCGGGCAACAGCAGGGTGCCCGCCGGCCGCAAGGCGGCGAAGCCCAGCGTGGCGAGGTACAGCGCCAGAGCCGGAACGACCGGCGCTACCGCGTTGCGACTGCGATGGACGAACTCGGCGGCGGCAGCAGCGGCCAGCCAGACCAGGGCCAGCACGGACACCAGCAGCCCGGGCTCGACCGTGGCCGGGAGGCTGATGGTGAGCAGGTCGGCCCACCCATCGGTGAGTCCCGCCGCAAGCTGTTCGACGGTGCCGGTCGTGGGGAGCAGGTGCGTCGTGGTCGCACCGAGCGCGACGTAGGCGACGTAGGCCATGAACGCCACGAACGACCACAGCAGCGATGCGGTCATCGTCGTCCGGCGGAGATGGGCGCTGCCGGCGATCCCCACCGGGACGAGCACCGCCCCGAACGCCGGCAGTAGGTACCCCGAGGTGGCGAACACCCGGCCGAAGCCGAGCGCGGCCAGCATCGTCAGCGCCGCCACCCCGACCAACTCGAACGCCAGCAGGCGCTTCATCGCCGGATCCTGCGGTTCCAGGCGTCGGCGAACTCGGCGGCGGTACCGGCGTTGAACAGCACGGCACCGGGCAGGTCGAAGACCTCGCCCCGGCCATGGGGGCCGATACGGCCGATGGTGACGTTGGAGAAGCGGCTGCGCAGCGGGCCCACGGCGGCGAGGTCGACGGCTGCGGCCCGACCGGTGATCACCGCCAGGGAGAATCCGCCGCGCTCACCGGCGACCTGGGGGGCCAACCGGGCCAGCGACGCGCCGGACGCGGTGGTGACGGCCGCCAGATGGTCGAGGATGTCCGCGATGCGGTCGCCGGTCTCCGAGCCGATGGCGAGGCCGGCGGTGGTGCGCAACCGGATCGGGTAGTTGTGGGCGGCGTTGGCCACCATCAGCGATGCCACCACCTGGACGGCCTGTTCGAACTCCTCGTCGCCGTACAGGGCCTCGTTCACGTCGAAGAGGACCAGCGTCCGGGGCTGGAAGGCGTCGACGTTGTGGCGGACCATCGTGCGCCCGGTTCTGGCCGAGGATTTCCAGTGCACGAGCCTGAGATCATCGCCGACCAGGTACTCCCGCAGGGTGTGGAAGGCGATGCCACCCTGCTGGGCCTCACCGGCGGTGGGGCCTTCGAGGTCCCTGGTGGTGCCGTTGGGGAACGGTGACATCCGGTAGGCCCGGGGGTGGACCCACAGGGTCTCGGTGGGGAGCTGGTCCTGCCCGGTGCGAATCAGGTGGAAGGGGTCCGAGCGGCTCACCGTCAGCGGCCCCACCTGGAAAACGCCGCGGCGCTCGGTCCGCAGCCGGTAGGGGCGCTGATGGGAGCCGCCCGGTTCAAGGCGTGGGATCGACACCGGCACCGCACCCGACCCGAACCGTTCGAGGGCGACCATGGCGGGGCTGGTGCGTCGGGATTCGTTGGTGACGGTCAGGGTTGCGGTCGCCACGGCGCCCTCGACCACCCGATCGGGTTGCAGCTTGCGCTCGACGGCGAGCGGCGGGCGGGTACGGGTCCACAGCACCGACGACAACACCACCAGCCCGATGGCCACGCCGACGAGCACCAGCTCCCGGTAACCGAGGGCTGCTCCGAGGCCACCCGTGGCCAGCGCCAGGATCAGCGCCGCACGTCCGAACCGTGTCATGGCCGGCGCTCCCTATCCGTGACGGGGTCCCTCGAAGCGCTCCTGCGGCACGGGCACCCGGTGCAGCAGGTCGAGCAGCAGTTCGAGGGGGTTGCGGCCCTGGAGTTCCGCTTCCGGCGTGAGGATCATCCGATGGGCCAGCACCAGCGGGGCCAGTTCCTTGACGTCGTCGGCAGTGACGAACGGACGATCGGCCGCCGCGGCGTATGCCCTCGCCGCTCGGGCCAGCCCGACGGTGCCGCGAGGGCTGACCCCGAGGCGGAGCTCGGCCATGTACCGGGTGGCCGAGGTCAGCTGCACGATGTACTGGGCCAGTGCGGGGGCGATGTGGACGCGGTCGGTGAGCGCGATCATGCGGCGCACGTCGCCGGCGCCGAGGACCGCGGCGAGGTTGTCGACCTGCGAGGCGGGCGAGACGTCGCCGAAGATGATCGACATCTCGTCCTCCATCGACGGGTAGCCGAGGGACAGCCGCATGAGGAACCGGTCGATCTGTGCTTCCGGCAGGTTGTACGTGCCGCCGTGCTCGACGGGGTTCTGGGTGGCGAGAACCATGAACGGTCGCGGGACCTGGTACGGCGTCGAGTCGACGGTGACCTGACGCTCCTCCATGACCTCGAGCAGGGCGGACTGGGTCTTGGGGGAGGCCCGGTTGATCTCGTCGCCGATGACGATGTTGGCGAAGACCCCGCCCGGGTGGAACTCGAACTCGTTGGTGACCCGGTTGAAGATCTGCACCCCGGTCACGTCGGAGGGCAGCAGGTCCGGCGTGAACTGGATGCGTTGCCAGCTGCACTCGAGGGAGTTGGCGATGGCCTTGGCCAGCGTGGTCTTGCCGACGCCGGGGACGTCCTCGAGCAGCAGGTGCCCCTCGGCGAACAGGCAGGTGAGCGCCAGGCGGATGGCGTCCTGCTTGCCCTTGAGGACCTTGGCGACGTTGGCGCCGAGGAGGTCGAAACAGGTGGCGAAGTGCTGGACCTCCGCAAGGGTCGGTGGTGCACCCCGGCCCGCTGCATCGTCACCGACGACGACCTCGACCCCGTGCTGCAGCATGCCCACCCCTGCACCTGAACTTCGTCCGCCCGCCACGCCGCCGTGCGTGCACCAAAGGCCCCGACGACCGACGGCGTCGATCCGGGGCCTCCACCTGGGCCGACGCCAACGGTAGCGGCCTCGGTCATCGGGGCTGGCGCCGAACCGGTGCGTCGGGCAAACCGTTGCAGGGCCGCAATGTTCGTGACGTCGAGGGGGCCGATATCTCACGGTGGGCGCGATGAGAGTCGCTCGTCGCGTTGGGTCCTTGATCGGCGCGCGGTGGATGCGCCGCCGGTCAGCGTCGGCCGGGGCAGCCGCGCAGGAGCTGGTAGCCGACCATGGAGGCGGCCATGATGGACACCACGCCTGCGAGACCGCCGGCATCGGGCCCCCACAGTGCGGTCACCCCGAGGGTGATGGCGACGGCGATCACCGCGGCAACCGCTGAGATCAGCACCCGGGCCCAGCGGCGGCGATGCCGCTGCTCTTCGAGCTCGCCTGGGAGGGGTCCCTCGCCGTGCAGCTCGATCTCGGACCGTTCCTCCGGGAACCCGGCACCGTCGAGCAGGTCGAACGGGCTGTACTCGAGACGTTCGATCATCCACACGAACTCGGGGTCGTCGCGCCGTAGCGACGCCTCGATCTCTGCCAGCGCGTCTGCCTCGTCCCGGTCGAGCACGCCAAGAGAATGCCAGGTTTCGCGAGGGGATTTCCTGTCGCGAGCCGACGGTGCCGGAACGATCACCGGTAGGCAACCAACGGCCACGTTGGGTGCCGAATCGGCACCGCCGTGACCCGCATCGCCGAACTTGACAGCCCGGCGGTCGTAACATCACACCCATGCCGCGCTTCGAAGAATCCCACGATCTGGTGCCGGATCTCGACCCCGGTGAGACCCAGGAATGGGTCGAGAGCCTCGACGCCGTGCTCGATCAGCGGGGCCCCGGCCGAGCGCGGTTCCTGGTGCGCAAGCTGCTCAAGCACTCCGAGTACCGCGACATCGGGCTGCCCGCCGCGGTCACCACGCCCTACATCAACACGATCGCCCCTGAGGACGAGCCGTGGTTCCCCGGCGACGAGTACCTCGAGCGGCGTATCCGGGCCTACATCCGCTGGAACGCTGCGGTGATGGTGTCCAACGCCAACAAGCACGACGACGGCATCGGCGGGCACCTCTCATCGTTCGCCTCGAGCGCCGCCCTCTACGACGTGGGCTTCAACTGGTTCTGGCGGGGCAAGGACTCCGGCGAGCCGGGCGACCACATTTACTTCCAGGGGCACGCCTCGCCGGGCATCTACGCCCGGGCGTTCCTCGAGGGTCGCCTCGACGAGAACGACCTCGACCATTTCCGCCGGGAGATCGGCCGGACCGGCCTGTCGTCCTACCCCCATCCCCGGCTCATGCCGGAGTTCTGGGAGTACCCGACGGTGTCGATGGGCCTCGGCCCCATCAACGCCATCTACCAGGCCCGCTTCAACCGCTACCTGCACGATCGGCGCATCGACGACACGTCGAGCTCCAAGGTGTGGTGCTTCATGGGCGACGGCGAGTCCGACGAGCCGGAGTCCCTCGGCGCGCTGCACCTCGCCTCGCGCGAGCGGCTCGACAACCTGATCTTCGTCGTCAACTGCAATCTGCAGCGTCTTGACGGCCCGGTGCGCGGCAACGGCAAGGTCATCCAGGAGCTCGAGGGTGTGTTCCGCGGTGCCGGGTGGAACGTCATCAAGGTGGTCTGGGGGTCGCGCTGGGACGACCTGCTGCACCATGATGTCGACGGCGTGCTGGTGGAGAAGATGAACACCACCGTCGACGGTGAGTACCAGCGCTACTCGGTGGATACCGGCTCCTACATCCGCGAGCACTTCTTCGGGCCCGACCCCCGGCTGCGGGACCTCGTGTCCGATCTCACCGACGACGATCTGCGCAACCTGCCCCGCGGCGGCCACGACTACCGCAAGATCTACGCCGCCTACAAGCGGGCGGTGGAGCACCGCGGCAGCCCGACCGTGATCCTGGTCAAGACGGTGAAGGGCTGGACCCTCGGCCCCGAGGTCGAGGGCCGCAACGCGACCCACCAGATCAAGAAGCTGAACCGGGAACAGTTGCTGCGCATCCGCGACCGGCTGTACCTGCACACGGAGGTCCCCGAGGACTTCGACCCCGACGACCCGCCCTACATCCGGCCGGCGCCGGAGAGCCCGGAGTATCGCTACCTCGTCGATCGCCGCCGGGCGCTCGACGGGGCGTTGCCGAGCCGGACCACCCACGCCCGACGGCCGCTCGAGATGCCCTCGGAGCGGCCCTTCGCCGAGCTCAGTACGGGCTCGGGGACCCAGGCGGTGTCCACCACGATGGCCTTCACCAGGCTGTTGCGATCGATGTTGCGGGAGCAGCCATTCGGCCAGCGGGTGGTGCCCATCATCCCCGACGAGGCCCGTACCTTCGGCATGGATGCCTTGTTCAAGGAGATCGGTATCTACGCCAGCGCCGGCCAGCGCTACGAGCCGGTGGACTGGAACCTGCAGCTGTCCTACCGCGAGGCCAAGGACGGCCAGTTGCTCGAGGAGGGCATCACCGAGGCCGGGGCGTTGGCCAGCTTCACCGCGGCGGCGACCTCCTACGCCACCCGCGGCGTGCCGATGGTGCCGTTCTACATCTTCTATTCGATGTTCGGCTTCCAGCGGGTCGGTGACCTGATCTGGGCGCTCGGCGACAGCCGCGGCCGCGGGTTCCTGATGGGTGCCACCGCGGGGCGTACCACGCTGCTCGGCGAGGGGTTGCAGCACCAGGACGGGCATTCGCCGGTGCTGGCGTCGACGGTGCCGGCCTGCCGGGTGTACGACCCGGCCTTCGCCTACGAGCTGGCGGTCATCATCCAGGACGGTCTGCAGGTGATGTACGGCGGCACGGCCGGGGTCCCGCCGTCGCAGGGCGGCAACCTCGACGTGTTCTATTACCTCACCCTGTACAACGAGAACTTCGTCCAACCGCCGTCGCCCGAGGGCCTGGACCGCGACGGGTTGCTGCGGGGTCTGTACCGCTGGAAGGGCGTCGAGGACCGCGACTGGAAGAGCCGGGCGACCCTGCTGTTCTCCGGGTCGTCGTGGCGTCTGGCCCAGGCGGCGGCGGACGAGCTGGCCGAGCACTACGGGGTGGGGGCCGAGCTGTGGTCGGCCACGTCGTTCAAGCGGCTGCGTGATGACGCCCTCGAGGTGGAGCGCTGGAACCGCCTGCATCCGCTCGAGGCGCCGCGGACGGCGTACGTCACCGATCGACTGAACGAGACGCTGGGACCGGTGGTGGCGGTGACGGACTACATGCGGTCCGTACCCGATCAGATCGCCCGGTTCGTGCCTGGAGACTTCACCGTGTTGGGTACCGACGGGTATGGCCGTTCGGACACCCGGGAGGCGCTGCGCCGTCACTTCGAGATCGACCCGGCCCACATCGTGGTCACCACCCTGTGGCAGCTCGCCCTGCGCGGTGAGGCGAAGCCCGAGGCGGTCCAGGACGCCATCGCCCGCTACGGCATCGATGCCGAGCTGCCCGCCCCGTGGGATCCGTGGGTGCACTGACGGTGCTCGCCCGGCCGACCCCAGGCTGCGTCGATGGCTGATCCGCCGCGTCCACCCCGTTCCTTCGGGTTGGTCCTCGGCGTGTTGGCCCTGCTCGGCGTGCTGATGGTGGCCCGGCTGGTGATCGGCTTCGTCTTTTCGCTGCTCACCCTGGCCGGGGTCGTGGCGCTGCTGGTGGTGGCAGTCAGCCTCGGCGCGCGCCGAGGGCGTCGCTGACCGCGCGGCGGATCGCGTCGGCGGTCTCGGTCATCGCCGCCTCGGTGCCGAAGCGCTCCACCAGGGAGATCAGCTCCACACGCTCCGCCGCGTCGTCGAAGGTCTGGCCGCACACCACCAGAACGGGCACGCCCAGTTCCCGGGCCAGCGCGGCGACCCCGCCGACGACCTTGCCCTCGAAGGACTGGGCGTCCACGAAGCCCTCCCCGGTGACCACCAGGTCGGCACCCTCCAGCCGTTCGGCCAGCCGGACCTCCTCGGCCACCAGGTCGAACCCACCGACCAGCTCGGCACCCACGGCGTACAGCCCGCCGCCCAATCCGCCGGCTGCGCCGGAGCCTGCCACCTCGGTGACGTCGACCCCGAAGTCGTCACGGTAGACCTGCGCCAGACGCTCGAGGCGACGACGCAGCAGCTCGACCTGTTTCGGGGTGGCGCCCTTCTGCGGCCCGAAGATGGTCGCAGCATCGACGAACGTGGTGCGCACGTCGCACGCCACCAGCAGCTCGACCCCGCGCAGCCGTTGCCGGGGGGTGATCGCCCGGACCGCCCCGAGGCCCCCGTCGGTGGTGGCCGATCCGCCGACTCCGACCACGATCCGGCGGGCCCCCGCCTCGAGCGCTGCGGAGATCAGCTCACCGGTGCCGGCGGTGGACGCGGCGATCGGGTCGTTGCCCTCGGCGCCGCCGGCCAGCTCGAGGCCCGAGGCCCGGGCCATCTCGATCACCGCCCGGCCCCGGTCGAGCCGCCACGGGGCGCTCACGGGATCGCCGAGCGGGCCGCTCACCAGGGTGGTGCGGTTCGCCCCGCCGAGGGCGTCGAGGGTGCCCTCACCGCCGTCGGCCAACGGGATCTGGTCGCACTCGATGCCGTGCTCGGCGGCGGCCGCGGCGATGGCGGCGGCGACCTGCGCGGCGTCGGCCGTGCCTCGGAACTTGTCGGGAGCGGCCACGATGCGCACGCCCCCAGTCTGGCCCATCGACGGGTGCGGTCCCGTGCCGTCTGCATCCGACGCGGGTGTGCTGGAGGCTGCGGGCGTGCCGTCGGGTCCGTCGAGCCGGAGGGAGGCTTCGGGCGCAGCCAGTAGGGTCGGTGCCATGGATGCGCAGGGTCGTCCGCTGGTCATCGTGTCCAACCGTGGCCCGGTGTCCTTCCGCCGAGTGGCGGACGGCACGCTGGTCGCCCGACGCGGTGGCGGCGGGCTGGTGTCGGGTCTGGCCCCGCTGGTGGCCGATTCGGGGGTGGTTTGGATCGCCAGCGCCCTGTCCGAGGACGACCGGGCTGCGGCCGCGGACGGGTCGGTTCAGGCGGAGGGTTTTCGGCTCGCGTTCGTCGTGCACGATCCCGACGTGCTGCGCATGGCCTACGACGTGGTGGGCAATGCCGTGCTGTGGTTCGTCCACCACGGCCTGTTCGAGCTGGCCCGCCGCCCCCGCTTCGACCGCAGCTTCCGTGAGGCATGGGCGGCGTTCGTCACCTACAACCGGTCCTTCGCCGATGCGGTGGTGGCCGGTGCCCCCGCCGACGCAGTGGTCCTGGTCCAGGACTACCACCTGTCGCTCATGGCCCCGATGGTGGTCGACCGACGGCCGGACCTGTCCCTCGTGCACTTCGCCCACACCCCCTTCGGCGGACCGGAACTGCTCAACGTGCTGCCTGACCCCTACCGGCACGAGCTGCTCGAGGGGCTGGCGGCCAACGCGGCGTGCGGCTTCCACACCGACCGGTGGCGGCGCCGGTTCGTGGCCTCCTGCGAGGAGTTCGGGGTGCCCGCCCCACCGACCTTCGCCTCGTCGCTGGCTCCCGACCCCGAGGACCTCGCCGGGGTCGCTGCGGGTCCGGCGGCCGCCGAGTGGCGTGAGCGGTTCGCTCAGCGCTTCGCCGGGCTGCAGGTGATCGTCCGGGTCGACCGTATCGAGCTCTCGAAGAACATCCTGCGCGGCTTCTGGGCCTACGATGAGCTGCTCGAACGGTGGCCGGTGTACCGCGAGAAGGTCTGCTTCATGGCGTCGGTCTATCCCTCACGGGAAGGGCTGGCCGAGTACCTGGCCTACCGTCAGGAGGTCGAACACCTCGTGGAGCGGATCAACCAGCGCTTCGGAACTGCGTCGTGGACGCCGATCGTGCTCGAGACGGCCGACGATTTCCCCCGGTCGGTGGCCCTGCTGAGCCGCTACGACGTGCTGCTGGTCAACCCGGTGAGCGACGGGATGAACCTGGTGGCGAAAGAGGGCCCGCTGGTGAACCGTCACGACGGGGTGCTGGTCCTCTCCACGGAGGCCGGTGCCTGGGAGGAGCTGCACGAGGTCGCCATCGGCGTGCACCCCTGTGACGTGTCGGCCACGGCGGAGGCGCTGGCCGAGGCGCTGTCGCTGTCGGCTGCCGAACGTCGTGAGCGGGCTGATCGTCTGGTCGCGGTGGCCGGGGAGCGTACGCCGCACCACTGGTTGCGCGATCAGCTCGCCGCCGTCACCAGCCGCTGAAGCAACGCCCTGAGCGCCGCCGGGTCCTCGAGCACGACATCGGCGACCGCGCGCACCGCGAGGGGGGTTTCCGGGCCCAGGACCACCACCCGGTAGGTCTCGGTGCCAAGGCGGTCGGTCAGCTCGCGCAGGGCGGCGAAGGCGGCGAGATCGCCGAGGTCGTCGCCGAAGAAGGCGACCACCTCGGCCCCCGACGCCCACCGGGTCAGCAGGGTGCCCTTGTCGATGGCGACCGGCGGATGCAGCTCGACGGAGGCCTTGGCCTCGCGGGCTTCGAGCCCGTGACGTCGGGCGGCGTCGGCGGCGTAGGCCACCACGGCGGCGAGGTGCTGCGGGGCACGACGCACGTGCAGGGTGAGCGAGAGGCCCTTCGCCTCGATCCCGACCCCTTCGTAGGGCGCCAGGACCCGCTCGGCCTCGGCGGCCACGTCGGTGACGACCGAGCGCCAACGGCCGGCATCGGGGTGTTCGGCCCGTTGCCCGCCGACCCGTTGCTCGAGGCCGTACAGGGCGCCGATGTCGATGGTGTCGGGCAGCAGCGGTGTGAGGTGGTCCAACGGCCGGCCCGAGAGCACCCCGACCCGTTGGTAGGTGGACGCCAGCGTGTCGAGGGCCTCGACGGTTCCCGGTTCGGGCCTTGCTGCGGCCGGGTCGGTGACGATGGGCGCGATCGTCCCGTCGAAGTCGGTGAACAACGCGGTATGGCGCGGTACCCGGATCAGCCGGGCCACCAGCTCATCGACCGTCAGCACGGTCGGGCGACGCCGTCGCTCAACTCGGCATCAGGCCCTGGCCATCGGTGCCGAGGACCACCACGACGTTGGCGGTCTTCACGTCGATGGGCAGCGGCGAGGCCGGCAACTCCTTCACCTTGGACACGTCGATGGTGAGGACCTTCGCCACAGCGAGGGCGTCGGCTTGGTAGCCGGCCCGGAAGTAGACCGTCGTCGAGGTCTCGATGCTCGGGAAGTCCACCGGGCTGAGCAGGTTGTAGTTCTGCACCTTCAACGCGTCGGCGTTGGCCTTGGCCGCCCCGGCCACTCCACGGCCGTTGGTGACGAGGACCACGACGGTCTGCGGTTCCTTCTTGGGCGGGATGGTCGAGGCGGTGGTCGAGGGCACTGCGGACGCTACCGGGGCGGGCTGACCCGCCGGGTTGGCGCCGGCCTGGTCGCCATCCGGTGCGCCGGTGGTGACGGCGGTGGTGTCCGGCCCGACGGCGCGGGCCAGTAGCAGCACCCCGATGGCCACTGCGAACAGGACGATCAGCAACCCTCGCCCCGCGGCGAGCCCAGCGGCTTGCGGGTTGCTGCCTCGTGAAGATTGCGTTCGTGCCATGGTGACGACCTCGGCCGGTCTGGTCCGGCGACCCGGGAAGCGGCATTGCCCCCCAGATAGTAGGTCGGTGGCGGACCGTTCCACCGGACACCCCCGGCCACCCCCGGTGGGTGGGCCGGGGGGAACCGTAGACTGCGACGCCAACCGGCCCGAGTAGCTCAATCGGCAGAGCACCTGTCTTGTAAACAGGAGGTCAGGGGTTCGATTCCCCTCTCGGGCTCCGACTACGGCGCCGCCGGGGATGCCGACCGGTAACCGGTCAGGCAATCGGCGTCCCGCTGAAACAGCCGATGAAGTACGGGAACTCGTAGGTCGCGGCGTAGTGGTAGCTCTCGACCACCTTGCCGTCGAGCTCGATCGGTGAACTCCGTCCGTGGCAGCGATCGAGATCGGCGTTGGTCGGCAGGTTTCCCTGGGCGTCGCGCTCCACGACGACGGGGAAGCCGTCGTGTGCGAAGCCGACCACCGTCGAGGCGCCGGCCGCGGCGTCGCGGATGCACGACGGGATGTCGTGGTAGTGGTACACGCTGGTCTGCTGCGGGTGGCCGTCGCAGCTGTCCTGGGTCTCGTAGGCCACGGCATCGCGGTTGCGTTCGTCGAGCGGGGCGAACAGCGGGACCCCGTTGCGCAGCACGCCGATCCGGCCCTTGCCGAGACAGCTCGGCGTGGCCGCCGGCGTCGGGTGCAGGGGCAGCGAGATCGTCACGTCACGCGCGGCGATCCGGTTGGGGTTGCGGTCGTAGGCGTACGCCGGGTCGGTCGCGGCGATGGGGAACGTGCCGGTGACCTGACCGACGGGGACCCCGTTGCTGGTGATGGTGCGGGTGTCGCCCTCGACGAGCTCCGCGTAGGTCGCCATCGGCCACGAGACGCTGCCCTGCACGGCGACCTTCTTCGACAGGTCCCACGTTCCCGCACGCTCGTCGATCCACGGCCCGACCGCATGGGCGCCGCCGCCGTTCGGGTTGCCTGCGGCGCAGGCGTAGAGGCCGCGGACCGCAGCGGTGGTCAGGGAGACCCTGGAGGTGCCGATCGGCAGCCGGGCGGTGTCGGCGGGCGGTCCGACCCAGCGGTTGGTGATGGTGGCGCCGCCCGTCGGTGATGGTGTGCTCGGCGCCGGTGCGCTCGGTGATGATGTGGACGGCGCCGGTGGGCTCGGCGCCGGTGTGCTCGAGGAGGTCGCCGACTGCTGAACGGTCTCGCTCGCCGTGCTGGACGATGCACAGGACGCGAGCACGATGGCGAGCGCAGCGACGACGGCGACCCGGGTGACGGACGTGTGCATGGGCTGCTACCTGGTGGTCGTCGTGGTCAGGGCCACTCGAAGGTCGGCGACGGAGACGCCGAGCTTCGCAGCGATCGCCTCGGCGGTCGTGCCGAGCATCGCCGCAGCGGCGTTGATGTCGCCAGTCGCGACGGCGTCGGCCAACTGGTGTTCGGTGACCCCGAGCCGCGTGGCGATCGACGCCAGGTCGAGCGCCGATCCGGTCTGCCCGGCGCGGTTGGACACGCCGGTCTGTCCGGCGGTGGTCGAGGTACGGCCGGGCGGCGGCCCCTGCGGCGGTCCACCGGCCCTGCCCGTGGCCACGTACTTGCCCACGAGGCAGGGCAGGATCGCGTTCTTGGCGGCGGTGTTGGCGTGGTAGTGGTAGCCCTCGCTCGCGGTCGAGTGGCCGTTGCAGGCATCGAGGCCGGCCGCCTTCGCTGCGGCATCGTCGAGCGGCAGATGGATCGGGTAGCCGTCCGCGGCGTAGCCGAACATCTTGGTCTCCCCGCCGGCGATGTCGCCCTCGAGGTGTCCGCAGCCGGTCGCCCCGTGCAGGTGATAGCCGGCCACCGGGTTGTAGTGGCCGCCGCAATCGTCGAAGGCGGCGATGGTGTGCGCACCGAGGATGGCGTCGACGGGCGCCGACTCGGCCATCACCACGCCGTCGAACGTGAGGCCGAAGTCGCCCGGATGGGCCGAGGACGGACTCGACGCCCTGGCCGGGACGAGGGGGATCAGCATGGTGGTCTGGATCGGTTTCCCGTCGGGCAACCAGGCGAGCTGCCCCTCGACGCAGTGGTTCTCGTACTGCGCCGCGACGTCGGGTCGCGCCGCACCTTCGAACGCGGCCTTGGTGTCGGTGACGTTCACCTTCCCGGTGTCGTCGTACAGCTTCCAGCCGGTGTCGTCGTAGAAGGTGGCGAGGTGCTCCACGAATGGCCCGTCGAGGTCGTAGACGCCCGAGCCGTCGAACCAGATCCCGGCGGCGGCCGCGGGCGTCGAGATCGTGTCCGGGCAGAACGGGCCGACCGTGTAGGTGCTCGGGTAGCCGGACACGGTGACGCGGGCGCAGCTGCTCATGGTGCCGTCGCTCAGCGTGCAGTTCTCGGTGGTCACCTCGCCGACGATCGCTCCGGCCGCGAAGTGGTCCGCCTCGAAGACCTGTTGGCCCGACGCAACGGTGGTCGGGGTCGGGTCGCTGCTCGAGGACGTCCCGCAGCTGACCGCCAGGACTGCCAGGCAGGCACCTGCGAGAACCGGTGGGCGGAGGTTCATGGGTGGGCTCGTTCCACTCGGAAATAGTTGTCAAATGCCAAGCTAAGTGAGGCCTTGGCATGTGTCAAGCTTTCCGGGTGACCGGGCGTGGCCGTCCTCCGCTGCTCAGCGACGAGATCATCCTGGGCAAGGCCTTGTCGATGTTCGCTGCGGCGGGCTACGAGGCCATGTCGGTGCGGGCGTTGAACGCCGAGCTCGGCCTCAGCCACGAGACCGTCTCGAAACGGTTCGGGCCGAAAAGCGAGCTCTACCGAGCCGCCGTGACGTACGGCGCCGAGCGGTTCATCGCCGACTTCGACCGCGAGCTTGCGGCGGGTGGTGCGGTCGATGGCCTCGCCCGGCTCCGTGCGACGGTACGGGCGTTCATGATCGCCACGGCACGTCACCCGGCGTTGGGCGACCTGCTGCATCACCACAGCATCGGCGAGGAACAGCGGATGACGATCGTCGGCGAGACCGGGCTCGCCGACCGCATCGTGGACACCGTCTCCCTGCTCGGCCACCTCCACGACGCCGGGGCGATCCGGGAGACCCGTATCCGGGAGCTGTGGTTCCTCGCACACGGGGCAGCTACGCCGCTGCACTTCCGGGCGGTGTCGGAGCTGTTCGACCCGTTCGACGGACCGCTCGACGACGACGAGCACATCGGCCGTATGACCGACGCCGTCATGCGCACCGTGCTTCCCTGAGTGCCTGCGTCCCTGAGTGCCTGCTTCCCTGAGTGCCTGCCGTGCCCGGTATCGGTCGCATCGTGCCGGCGGGGGTGAACCGCCCGGCCGGAACCGGGGCGCGGCTGGTGCTGCCTACCATGATCGTCGCCGGGTGTCCCGAGGGTCCCCACGCCCAGCCGGACCATCGGCGACACCGACCCACGAGGAGCGTTCCATGACGGCCTTGGCCCCCTTCCCCGAGGACTGGACGACCGCGCTCGCCGTCGTCGCGCACCCCGACGACATGGAGTACGGCGCTGCGGCGGCCGTGGCGCGTTGGACCGGCTCGGGCAAGGCCGTGGCCTACGTGATGGTCACCGACGGGGAGGCCGGCATCGCCGACCTCGCTCCCGAGGTGGTGGGCCCGATCCGCCGCGAGGAGCAGCGGGCCGCCTGCCGCGAGGTGGGGGTGGACGCGGTCGAGTTCCTCGGACTGTCCGACGGGCTGTTGGTCGAAGGCCTGCCACTGCGGGCCGAGCTCGCGGCGGCCATCCGTCGGCACCGGCCCGAGGTGGTGCTGTCGATCAACTTCCGCGACTCGTGGGGCGGTCCGAGCTGGAACCACGTGGACCACCGGGTCCTGGGCCGCTGCCTGCTCGACGCGGTCCGCGACGCCGCCAACCCGTGGCTGTTCACCGACCGCGGCCCGGCCTGGTCGGGCGTGCGCTTCACCGCCTTCTCCGGCAGCCCGCAGCCGACCCACGTCGTGGACGTCGCAGCGTCCTTCGACGCCGGGGTCCGCTCGCTGGCTGCGCACCGGCTGTACCTCGGCCACCTCGGCGGGGACATGGCGGACCCCGACCCGTTCCTGCGTGCCGGGGCCACTGCCGCAGGTGCCGCCAACGGGCTCGAGCTCGCCAGCACGTTCGAGCTGATCTCCTGACCGTCGGGCGGAGCGGACCGGAGCCCCCGATGCGGATGCTGCTGCTGTCGAACTCGACCAACCACGGCGAGACGTTCCTGGCCCACGCCCGCGAGCGGATCGCCGAGTTCGCCCGGGGCGAGCCGGTGTCCTTCGTGCCCTTCGCCCTCGCCGACCGGGACGGCTACACCGAACGGGTGCGCAACGCCCTCGGGTTGGAGGTCGTCGGGGTTCATCGTGACGGGCAGCCGGCCCGGGCCATCGCCGAGGCGCGGTGCCTGTTCGTCGGCGGTGGGAAGACGTTCCTGTTGCTCGACGCCCTCTACCGGCTCGGGGTGCTCGAGGTGCTGCGCCGTCGCGTCCGTTCGGGCGAGCTGGCCTATGCCGGCGCCTCGGCGGGGACCAACGTCGCGGCGCCGACGATCCGCACCACCAACGACATGCCCATCGTCGACCCGCCGGGTCTGGCGGCGTTGGGCCTGGTGCCGTTCCAGATCAACCCCCACTACGTCGACGCCGACCCGGGCTCGACGCTGATGGCGGAGACCCGGGCGGAGCGCCTGGCGCAGTTCCTCGAGGTCTCCGACGTCGCGGTGGTGGCGCTCTACGAGGGGGCGTGGATCGAGATCGACGGCGACGACCGCCGGATCGGCGGGAAGAACGGGGCGTTGGTGTTCCACCGGGGTGGTACCGAACGGCTCGGGACGTCGGCCGATCTCGACCGCTGGTGGCGTCAGGGCAGCTTCGACGTGGACCGGGTGCGTTTCGACGGCGCACCCGGGCCGGTGGGGTAGGGCTCGTCTGGTCGGGTCCGGTCCGTCAGGCCACGGTGGCGTGGAACACCATGCGGCCGCTGCGGGCCCGGCTGTCGAGCCGTTCCCGCACCCGCCGGCTCAGCCGGCGCGGTCGGTTGCCGTCGAGGTGCAGCGCCCAGGTGCGGTTGCTGCTCCACGGATCGAAGCGGCGCACGTCGGTGAAGCCGGCGTCGCGCAGCAGCCCTTCGACCGCAGCCGGGTTCGGGCCCCAGTGGTTGCTGGCATCGTTGTTCATCGACGCGCCCGGGTAGTACGCCGCAGCCGGTACGTCGACGTCGAGCAGGTCGACCAGGGTCTCCACCACCAGCGTTCCCCTGGTCACCTCGCGGACCCGGCGGAGATACCCGAGCGGATCGGGGGCGTGGTAGAGCACGCCGAGGAACAGCACCACGTCGTAGGTGCCGTCGACGGCCTCGGGGGTGAGTTCCTCGACTGATACCAGGCGATCCTCGACCGTACTTCCGAGTATGTCGCGCATCCAGTCGAAGTTCCGTCGGGCGTCGTTGCCGGGCCATTCCCAGCACCAGCGATCGGTGGCCATCACCCGCTCGGCACCGCGGGCCTCGCACTCGAAGGCGAAGAAGCCGTCGTAGCTGCCGATGTCGAGCACCGTGCGGTCCGTCAGGTCGGCCGGCAGGTGCAGGATCTCGAGCTTGTTCAGCGTGTCGTCATACCCGGGGGTACGCAGACCGTCGCCGAGGTCGAAGGTGTGGAACCACGAACGGGTGGCGATCTCCTGCGCGAGGCCGGCACGGTCGAGGTCGGCCTTCGGGCGCAACGTGGTCATACGCCTGTTCTACCAGGGGCACAGCGGCCTCCTGCGGGACCCGCGGTAGGTTCGGGACATGATCGCGGCCGAACAGTCCGGATACCTCGGCCACGAGTGGGCCCGGGACGGGCTGGGGATCACCGTCAGCTACTGGCGCAGCGAGGCCGACGCCCGGGCGTGGAAGCACGTGGCTGCTCACGTGGTGGCCCGGCAGCGGGGCCGGGAGGACTTCCACGCCGACTACCGGGTCCGGGTGGCGCAGGTCGAGCGCGAGTACGGGCCCGCTGCCCGGACCGACGAGGACCGGCACGGCTGAGTGCCGCTGGGCACCGCAGCGGTCCCGGGCACCGCGAGCGGCGCCGCGGCAGTCGGCTCGCCGGGTTGTCGGGTTGTCGGTGGCGGCTCACCGTGCCGTTACCGGGACGCCGCCGTCACCGGACCACACCGTCGGCCCGCAGGGCTTCGATGCGGGCGTCGTCGTAGCCGAGCGTACCGTTCAGTACCTCGGTGGTGTGCTGGCCGTAGACGGGGCCCGGCGCCACCGTGTGGCCGGGGGTGCGTGACAGCCGGAAGCGGGGACCCTCGAGCACCAGTGGACCGAGCAGAGCGTGATCGACGGTGACGAAGTGGCCGAGGTGCTGCAACTGGGCATCGGCGAGGACCTCGACGGTGTTCTGCACCTGGTGCGCCGCCACCCCCGCGGCCTGCAGCGTCAGCTCGAGGGTGGCCGCGTCCTGGTCGGCGGTCCACGCCGCCAGCATGGTGTCGAGCTCGTCGCGGCGGGCCAGTCGTTCGGCCCGGTCCCAGCCGGCCAGCTCGGCCCGGCCCAACAGGGTGGCCAGGGTCCGCCACTGGGCGTCGTCGGTACAGGCGATGGCCACCCAGCAGTCGTCCCCGGTGGTGGGGTAGATGCCGTGCGGTGCCAGATCCCGGTCGCTGTTGCCGGGCGCCTCGGCGTCGCGGCCGTTGATCTCGGCATCGAGCAGGGCGGTGGTGATGAAGTGCAGCGATCCCTCGGCCTGGGACAGGTCGAGGTGCTGGCCCTGGCCGGTCCGGCGGCGATGGTCGAGCGCGGCGAGCAGCCCTGCGAGCCCGAAGCGCGGGGAGACCACGTCGGTGTAGGCCCCGAACGGCCCGGCGGCGGGCCGGCCGGGCCAGCGGGTGACCGCGGTGAACCCGAACATCGCCGTGGTCAGGTTGCCGTAGCCGGGCAGGTCCAGGGTGCCGGTCTGGCCGGGCAGGCAGCTCGACAGCAGGATGACGCCGGGGTTGACCTCGGCGAGGCGGCCGTAGCCGAAGCCCATCCGCTCGAGCGCTCCGGCGGAGAAGCTCTCCACCACCACGTCGCACCAGTGGACCAGGTCCCACAGCACGTCCTTGCCGGCCGGGGTGGAAAGATCGAGCTCCAGGCTGCGCTTGCCGGCATTGCCGTTGTGGAACAGCCCGCTGCCCTCGAGCGGGTGCTGTTCGTTGCCGGGATGGAAGGTCGGCGCGGTGCGGGCGAGGTCGGGCCGGGTGCGGGACTCGACCTTGACGACGTCGGCTCCGAAATCGGCCAGCAACCGCCCCACGTACGGACCGGCCACCGACCACGACAGGTCAAGCACCTTCAGCCCGGCCAACGCCGGCTCGGCGGGTGCCGTGGCCGGGCCCGACGTCGTGGCCGGGCCCGACGTCGTGGCCGGGCCCGGTGTTGCGGCGGACAGGGCAGGGGAGGCGGCAGGGTGGCGGTAGGTCGCGTCGTGCTCGCCGAGCCGCGGGGCCCGTTCCAAAGCCCGCAACGGTGTCGCCGAGGCGACGATGAACCGGCCCGGGTAGCGGTGGTCGCCGCCGGTGACCGGGTCATGGGTCAGGTCCCAGAACGCCCGGGCGGCGAGATGGTCGTTGTCCATGACCTCGCTCGGCGTGGCGACCGGGGCCAGCAAAACCCGTCGGCGTCGCGACTCCGCCAGCAGCTCGGACTTGCTGAAGCGGGCGGTGAACGCGGCGATGATCTCACCGAGGCGGTCCACCGCCGAGGCGGGCACCTCGCCGGTGAACAGTTGGGTGGCGAAGGAGGTCCAGGGCAGGTCGCGGGTGGCCTCGTCGCAACCGCCCTCCTCCCAGATCCAATGGAAGAGGTTGCGGTTGAACTCCTCCATCGCCGCGCCGAAGACCAGGGTGATGGACACCTCGCCGTCGGTGGCCGGGTACACCCATCGGGTCCGGTAGGCGCCGTAGTCGAGCCCGTCGCCGGCCCGACGCATGGCCGGAGCCTGCCAGGCGGCGTTGAGGAAGTAGCAGAACGCAGCCTGCAGGCACGAGACCTGGGCCGAGACCTCGGCGAACTGGCCCGCGCCGGAACGACCGCGTTCGGCCAGGGCTACCAGTGCGGCCACCGCCATGTCGGCGGCGCCGTGTTGGTAGGCCTGGGGCGACCCCCAGCGCAGCGGCGGCAGGTCGGGGTTGCCGCACAGCGCCGACTGGCAGGCGGAGGCCCCGATGATGAGGTCGGTGTCGACCCAGCCGGCCTTCGGTCCGTCGAGCCCGAAGGGGGTGAGCACCACGGTGATCAGCCCGGGGTTGCGGGCCGCGAGCGTGGCGTGGTCGAAGGGAAGGTCCTCGGGCCGTCCCGACCACAGCAGCACGTCGACGGCCGACGCCAACTCGGCCAGCTCGCCCCGGCCCGCCTCACTGGTCAGGTCGATGGTGACCGATCGCTTACCGCGGTTGTACGCCAGGTGCCACAGGCCGCGTTCGGGATCGGGCACGTCTCCGACGAAGGGCGAGCGGTGGCGGGCGGCGTTGCCGCCCGGTGGTTCGACCAGGATCACCTCGGCGCCGAGCTGGGCGAGCATGAACCCTGCTAGCTGCCCCCGATCGTCGGTGCAGTCGAGGACGCGGTACGGCGACAGCATTGGTTCCCCCATCTCTGCCGGCCGGGTGTCCCCTCCGGCCGGGGTCGTCACGGTACCGGACGCCGGAACGAGGGGTGGTAACGGTCCGCCGCCGGGCATGGGACTGCGACGAGCGGCGCGTCGCCCGGCGAGCTCCTGCCGGGGGATCTCCGCATCGACCCGGGTCTGATCGACGCCGGTCGACGGATGCACCGGTTCGGTGACCGATACCATCCGCTGGTGTCCGATCCGGACACCTTGGAGGAACCGGAACATGGCGTCGTCCCGAAGGCTCGGCCTCGCTGCAGTCGTCGTCGCTCTGTGCGCTCTCCCCGCCTGCTCCGGCGGCGAGGACCGGTCGGCCGCGAGCACCCGACCGGCGGAGACGGTGGCACCGCTGTCGACCACACCCGAGGGCGGCCCGGCCGTCGAGGCCAGCTTCGCCACGGTGCAGGGCCTGCCGTTCACCGAGCCGGAGGTGCTGCGCAGCCGCAACGGCACGCTGGACGTGACGCTCGACGTACGGGAAGCTCAGTACGAGGTGGGTGGGGTGAAGGTCAGCGGGATGACCTTCACCGGACAGTCCATGGGGCCGACGCTGGTGCTCGATCCCGGCGACACCCTCACCTTCAGCGTGGTCAACGGCCTCGACGAGGAGACGAACCTCCACGAACACGGGCTCCACGTGTCGCCCATAGGCATCTCGGACAACGTGCTGCGGGTCATGGAACCCGGCAGCACCAGCCCGGTGGTGGTGAACATCCCCGACGACCAGGCGCCCGGCACCTACTGGTACCACGCCCACCTGCACGGGTTCACCGAGGCACAGGTGATGGCGGGGCTGTTCGGGGCACTGATCATCAACGGCCTCGGCGAACGGCTCCCCGCCGAGTTGCAGACCGGACTGCCCGACCACCTCGTGGCCCTGCACGACTACCAGCTCGCCGCCGGCAACACCATCGTCACCACCGACATCGACTCGGGTGCGCCCACCACCCGGACGGTGAACGGCATGGTCAACCCGGTGCTCACCTCGCGGCCCGGACAGACCCAGTTGCTGCGCCTCGGGAACTTCAGCGCCGACATCTGGTACCGGCTCTTGATGGAGGGCACCACGTTCTCGGTCCTCGCCGAGGACGCCAGCCCGGCCGGGCGCGTCGACCAGCACGACGAGCTGCTGTTGCCGCCGGGGAAGCGGTTCGACGTCCTCGTCACCTGGCCGCAGGCGGGGTCCTTCAAGCTGCGCACCCTTCCCTACGACCAGGGTTCTCAGGGCGACAAGTACCCCGAGCGGGTGCTGATGACGGTGAACGTGGCCGGTGATGATAAGGCGACCCCGCCGCAGCCGACCACGATGGGAGCGCTGCCCGACCTCGGGGACGCCGTGATCGCGCAACGTCGTACCGTGGTCTTCAGCGAGAACAACGAAGCCGGGAAGTTCTTCATCAACGGCCGCCAGTTCGACGGCAAGGTGCTGTTCACCCCGAAGCTGGGCACCGCCGAGGAGTGGACGCTGCGCAACGTCACCGGCGAGGACCATCCCTTCCACATCCACGTGAACGATTTCCAGGTGATGTCGGTGAACGGCAAGCGCTACGACGCGGTGAGCCTGCAGGACATCGTGAAGGTGCCGGCGCACGGCGAGGTGGTGATCCGGCATCGCTTCGAGACCTTCACCGGGTCATTCGTCTTCCACTGCCACATCCTCGCCCACGAGGACCACGGCATGATGGCGATCGTCGACGTGAGGACCGACGGGAAGCCGGCACCGGCGGGTACCGCCACCACCATGGGCCGCATGCCCGGCATGTAGCACCGGAACCTAGGACCGGCGCCGGCCGGACCCGGGGCCGGTCACGTCGGTGATCACCTGTTCCCATGCGGCACCGACCCGGGTCATCGAGAACCGTGCGAGACAGTGCTCGCGTGCTGCCCGTCCTGGTTCGTCGGGTCGCTCGAACACCTCGGCGATCGCGGCCCGCCACGGCGGACGGCGTGCGATCGCCAACGAGCCGGCCGGTGACCCCGTCGAGCACGACGTCGGGCACACCTCCCACCGGGAACGCCACCGTGGGCCTGGCCGCCAGGCCGGCTTCGATCACCGCACCGGGAATGCCCTCGGTGTGGCTGGCAGGATCAGAGCGGACGACGCGGCGTAGATGCCGGCGACGTCGCGCACGGTTCCCAGGAGCCGGCAACGATCGACCATGGCGCCGGGACGTACTTGTGCCGGAAGTACAGCGTCAGGGCGTCGCGGTCGACGGTCCGGTCGAAGGCGGGGTGGGCCCGCAACACGTCGAGCGTGGAGGCGAACACGAACTCACCGCTGCCGAGGGTGCCGTAGTACAGCGGCTTGTTCCCGAGCCGGTCCCGCACCAGGGTGAGCCGGCGCTCGCGTCGGTCCCACAGCCGGAACGCGTACATGCCGTCGCCGCGGCCCAGCACGTGGTCGAGCCCCCATCGGGCCACGGCCTCGACGAGGACCTCGGTGTCGGAGTGGCCACGGCGGACCACGCCCGCGGCGTCGAGGTCGGCGGCGAGCTGGTGGTGGTCGTAGATCTCGCCGTTGTACGTGAGCACCCAACGGCCGGCGGTGACCGAACCCGATGCCCGCGGCGGCTTCGCGGGTCGAGGATGCCGGCGATGCCGACGATGCCGCACATGGCCCCTCACGGTACCGCCGCACGGGCTGGACACGACCGGTCGGAGCGGGGACGGGAACCGCAGTGCCGCAGTGCTGACGGCCGTGTCCGCAGGCGGTGCGGGTGCGGGGCCGGGAGCGATTCGGGTCGTTCGGCCCGTGACGGGCAGCTCGGCCCGTGGGAGCTGGAGGGACCCGGGAGGTCCGGGTCGGCGTGCCGGCGGTTCCGGCACGAGTTCACAGTGGAGGTTATCCATGTCGTTCAAGCGGGTCAGGGTTATGGCGGTTGCGGTGGTGGCCGCTGGTGGTGTGCTGGCGGCGGCGTCGCCCGCGTTCGCCGCTTCGAAGGCACCGGCCAAGGTGACGATCTGCCACTTCGAGGACACGAACCATGTGGGCGACGGCCGTATCGGCTCCGGTGAGGCCTACGCCGACGCTGCGGCCTGCGAGACGGCAGGTGGCACGGTAAAGACCATCGCCGCCAAGGCGCTGAAGGGCCACCGTCTGGCGTGATGCCGGGTCCCCCGATCCCGTGAGCGCCCGCCGGGTTCCGAGCCGGCGTTCATGAGGATTCGGTGAAGGTCCGTTTCACGATCCGCGTGAGGGGATTGTGGTGTGATCTACCGATGAACGCGACAGGACGCAACGTCAACCGGCGGTTACGGGCGGTGGCGGCGGCGGTGGTGGTGTGCGCCGCCGCCGCCGTGCTCGTGGCTTTCCCGCCCAGCGGCGCCCCTGGGGCGTCGGCCATGACCCGGGATGGGTCCGAACGCGCCGCGAGACACCGTCGGACTACCACGACGACCGCTCGACCGCGGTCCACGACCACAACGGCCAAGCCCCGGACCACGACCACAACGGCCAAGCCCCGGACCACGACCACCCGGCCGTCGACCACGACGACCACCGTGCCGACGACGACCACCGTGCCGACGACGACCACCGTGCCGACGACGACCACCGTGCCCACGACGACCACCGTTCCGACGACGACCACTGCCCCGGCGAACCTCGTCGTGTGGTGGGTGAGCCCGACCGGCAGCGACACGAACCCGGGCACGAGCCGGCAGCTGGCCCTGCGGACGTTGGCCGAGGCGTGGCGACGCATACCGATGAGTACGCCACTGACGAGGGGTGTGCGCGTCAACATCGCCGCTGGGACCTACGGCCGCGACACCCTGCCGGCCTACTTGGAGTCGCGGTGGGGCAGCCCGACGGCACCGATCGAGCTGGTCGCCGTGGACGGGCCCCGGACCGCCGTGTTGCTTGGCGATCTCAACGTGTTCGACGTGCGTTCGCTGCTCGTCGACGGGCTGCGGATCGCCCCCGGCGGCGACGCCTTCCACTGCGAGCGATGCACCGAGCTCACGTTGCGGCGGGTCGAGCTCGACGGTGGGACCCGCCAGGCTCACGAGACGCTCAAGGTCAACCAGTCGACCGACGTGGTGGTCGAGGACAGCGACATCCACGGCGCCTGGGACAACGCCATCGATTTCGTCGCCGTGCATGGCGGGCGGATCGCCCGCAACCGCATCCACGACGCCGACGACTGGTGCGCCTACACCAAGGGGGGATCGGTCGATCTCGTGGTCGAGGACAACGAGATCTTCGACTGCGGCACCGGCGGGTTCACCGCCGGGCAGGGCACCGGTCTGGAATGGACCATGGCCCCGCATTTCACCTACGAGGCCGAGCGGATCACGGTGCGACGCAACCGCATCCACGACACGTGGGGCGCCGGTCTCGGCGTAAACGGCGGCAGCGACATTGTCATGAGCGGCAACACCCTCGAGCGAGTGGGGGCCCGTAGCCATCTGATCGAGGTCACCTTCGGCGCCCGGGGCTGTGACGGTGACACCGCGACCTGCCGGGCCCGGCTCGCCGCAGGGGCCTGGGGGACCGACGCCCGCGACGACGGCACCAACTTCACCCGGATCCCGAACCGCAACGTGCGGATCGAGGGCAACACCATCGACAACCCGCCGGACCGTCCCAGTGCCTGGCAGCACTTCTTCGTGCCCTCGGCCTGGACCGCAGCACAGCCGGGTACGGCGGCCAACCCCGGCCCGGCGTTCGCCGACGACGGGCTGGTGATCCGGGGCAACACCATCCGCAACGGCGGACTGTCGATGTCGCTCGGGGTCGGCGGCGAGGACAGCGGCTGCGGGCCCACCAACCCCACCTGCAACGTCACCCAACTGCTGCGCAACAACACGTTCCTGCCGTGACCCGCGGGGTTCTGCCGCCTGCGGTGGGCGCCCATCGGCCAGACTTCTCGGCGATGCGTGTGCTGCTGGTAGAGGATGATCCGGTGCTGGGGCAGGTCCTGCAGCGGGGCCTGCGCGAGGACGGCTACGGCACAGACCTGGTGGGCACCGTCGCTGCCGCGGACCTGCAGCTCGGCGTGGACGAGTACGACGCCGTGGTGTTGGACCTCGGTCTGCCCGACGGTGACGGGCTGGGCCTGTGCCGGCAGATCCGGGCCCGGGGGCTGCCCACCGCGGTGGTGATCCTGACCGCCCGCGACACCCTGTCGGACAAGGTGGCCGGGCTCGACAGCGGGGCGGACGACTACCTCGTCAAACCCTTCGACTATCCCGAGCTGGCGGCGCGTCTACGGGCAGTGCTGCGCCGCCCCCGGACGGCGGTGCCACCCGTACTGGCCGTCGGCGACATCCGGCTCGACCCCGCCACCCACACGGTGTGGCGGGGGGCGATCGTGATCCCCCTCACCGCCCGCGAGTTCGCCCTGCTGCAGTACCTGCTGCTGCACGCCGGTCGGGTGATCAGCCGCAGCGAGCTCTTGGAGCATGTCTGGGACGCCCACTACGACGGCACGTCCAACGTGGTGGACGCCCATGTCGCCAACCTCCGGCGCAAGCTCGACCTGCCCGGTGACGCGGCTCCCATTGCCACCGTGCGCGGGGTGGGGTTCGGCATCGGACTGCCGGAGTGACCGCCAGGCCGTACCGTATGGCATGGCGCCGTCTGCTGGCCGCCGCGGCGGTACTCGCCGTGCCGGTGGGCCTGGTCGCCGCCGTCGCCTGGCGGGCCGGCGACGCAGCGGCGAGCCGGTCGCTCGAAGCCCATGCCGACGAGGTCCTCGACAACGCCATGCGCCTGGTGGGAACGGGCGAGGGCCGTCCAGTCGACGGCACCTGGCTGGCCGGCCCCTCGGGCCCGGTGCGCACCCTTGGCGCCACCGAGATCGAGCCACCGTGGAACGGCCTGCTGTCCGAGGCGGTGCAGTACCCGACCCGGCGCGCCTTCAGCGAGAACGGCCGGTCCTTCGTGGCGTTCGGCCGGCCCTGGGCCGCGGGCCAGGCCCTGGTGACGGTGGTGGAGCTCGCCGACCGCCAGGCCCGACGGCAATCCAGCCACCTGACGGTGGCGGCGGCGGCGATGGTGGCCTTGGTGGTGGGGACCGTGGCAGCGGAACTCGCCCGGCGTCGGCTGGTCCGTAGCGCCGACGCCCGGGTGGCCCGCCAGCAGGCGCTGCTCGCCGACGCCGCCCACGAGATGCGAACCCCGCTCGCGGTCATCCAGGCGTCCACGAGCCAGGCCCTGGCCCGGCCCCGGCCCATCGAGGACTACGTACGGGTCCTGGCCGAGGTGCGGGTGGCGGCCGAGCGGGCGGCCGTGGGCGTCAGCCAGTTGCTGGAGTTGGCCCGGCTGGACGCCGGTCAGGCCCGCCCCCGCCTGGCCCCGCTTCGGCTCGACCTGCTGGGTGAGGAGGTAGCGGCGGCCAATGCCGCAGAAGGGGTCGAGGTCGTGGCCCCGCCCGGTGCCGCAGTGCTCGTCGATGCCGACGCCGCCCTATTGCGTTCGGCGCTCGACAACCTGGTTCGCAACGCCATCCGGCGGGCGAGCAGGGTCAGTGTCGTCACCCTGGCCGAAGGCGGCGAGGCGGTGGTCCGGGTGAGCGACGACGGGCCGGGCTTCGCGCCCGATGCCCTGGCCCACCTCTTCGACCGGTTCGGCCGCTTCGACGAGGGCGGCTCGGCGGGGTTGGGCCTGGCCATCGTCGCCTCGGTGGTGCAGGCCCACGGGGGCACGGTGCAGGCCGCCAATTCCCCCGGCGGCGGCGCCGTGGTCACCGTGCGGCTGCCGTTGCGCGAGGCCTGAGCAGGCGGCAGACCGGGCCAGGCCCGGTCCGCCCGGCCGAGCGCGCCGATCCGGGAAGGTGCCGACTCCGGTCGGGCGCGTAGGCTGTCGGGATGCAGCCTGCGTCGGCCACCCCGTCCACCGCTGCCGAGCCGGAACGCTCCGGCTGCCCCGTCGCCCACACGCCTCTGGCCGGGGTAGGCGGGTGCCCGATCGATCACGGCGCCCGTCCGGCGGTGCAGCGTTCCCGGGCCGATCAGTTCGTGTGGCGCCTGCTGCGCATCGAGGAGCGTCCGACCGGCGTCTCCGACGCTGCGGTCTACAAGTCGTTCCGCCGTTCGATGCTGATCTCGGCGCTGCGCTGCACGCTCACCTATGTGATCTTCCCGTTCGTGCTCCCGATGGCCAGTTTCGCCGCCGGGGTCGGGCCGGTGCTCGGCATCATCATCGGCGTGATCGCCATGACCTGCGACGTGTTCACCATCCGCCGGTTCTTCCAGGCCGACCACCGCTTGCGCTGGCCGGTGTCGTTGGTGGCCTTCGGCATCATGAGCCTGCTGTCGGTCCTGCTGGTGCAGGACATCGTCCACGTCCTGAGCTGAGCGGTCCCGCCCCGGTCCGGTGCGGCCGGCCCCGGCCGAGCCCGCGGGGTACCCGGCCGGCGCGGCTCAGGCCCGGGTGTCGCCGGGGATGGCGGCGCGGGTGAAGCCGACGCGCAGGCCGAAGGAGTCCTCGCCGTTGACGAACACCGTGTCGACTCCGGCCGGTTCGAGCCGCTGGCCCTTGCTGCGCAGGAACGTCGCCGCGCCGTCGAGGTCGGTGGTGGCGAAGACGATGGCGTGGACGCCCTCGCCGTTGGCGGCGTGGTCGCGGCCCTCGGCGCTGTCGGCGTTGCCCGGCACCACCGCCTCGATCACCGTCTCCTCGCCCACTGCCCAGAAGGCCCGCTGCGAGCCGTCGGCGTCGGTGAGCTGATGCAGCAGGCGGCCGAGCAGTGCGTCGCCGTAGACCGCACCGGCCCCATCGAGGTGGTCGACCAGCACGGTGATATGGGAGGTGCGGGGGATCCGCAGCGGGTGCTCGTCGGCCCAGAACCGGCTCGACCAGCCCGGCTCGAGGCGGGGGTCCGCGGCGAAGCCCGGCTCGCAGAACTCCAGCAGGGCATGGGTGTCCCGCGGGTGGGTCCACACCGCGACGGCCTTCTTCGGATCGGTGATCGCCTCGCCCCGTAGGCCGACCTGGCGGATGTTCCGCTCGGCGAGCGCCCCCGACAGGGCGGTGATGTCGTCGACGTACCAGGCAATGGAGTGCAGCCGGTTGCCGTAGCGCGCCTTGAACCGGTTGAGCACCGAACCGGCGGCCTCGGGGGCACTGGACGGCTGGATCGGCTCCATGCACATGTCGCTGACGATGAGCAGCGACGCCTCGCGCTGCGCCGCCTTCTCGAAGCGCCGGTAGTACCGGTTGCAGGCGAAGATCTCGTCGTACCAGCGGTCGACGGCGTCGAGGTCCTCGACGAGGTGGGCGAGGTGGAACAGCTTCCCCACGGTGAACATCGACGGCCCCTTCCCCCGGACGGTTGCGGGGAGGTTAGCTGTTCGCCGGCCGGACACCAGGGGTAGGGTCCGGCCTCGAACCAGCCATAGCGAACGAAGGTGTACGAGAACCATGAGCGGAATCTGTGAGGGTCGGGTCGTAATCATCACCGGTGCCGGACGCGGGATCGGCCGTGGTCACGCCCTCGAGTTCGCGTCGCAGGGCGCCAAGGTCGTGGTCAACGATCTCGGTGGCGGGGTGGACGGCTCCGGTGCCGCCGTCGGCCCGGCCGAGGAGGTCGCGGCGGAGATCCGGGCCATGGGCGCGCAGGCGTTCGCCAACACCGACGACATCGCCGACGCCGCCGGTGCCCGCAACCTGATCCAGACCGCCATCGACCACTTCGGGCGGCTCGACGTGCTGGTCAACAACGCCGGCACGCTGCGCGACCGGGTGCTGGCGAACATGGCCGAGGACGAGTGGGACGCGGTGATGCGGGTGCACCTCAAGGGCACCTACGCACCGAGCCACGTCGCCGCCCAGTACTGGCGTGACCAGACCAAGGCCGGCGAGAAGGTGGACGGTCGCATCATCTCCACCAGCTCCGGGTCGGGCCTTTTCGGCAACTCGGGGCAGGCCAACTACGCCGCGGCGAAGGCCGGCATCGTGGGCTTCACCCTGGTCGCGGCCAAGGAGCTCGCCCGCTACGGCGTGACCTGCAACGCCATCGCCCCTGCGGCCCGTACCCGCATGACCGAACCGCTCGGGCTCGGGGTCGAGCGGGACAAGGACCTCTACCACTGGACCGATCCGGAGAACATCGCCCCGTTGGTGACCTGGCTCGGCAGTGCCGAATCGGCGGGGATCACCGGCCGGGTGTTCGAGGTGATGGGCGGCCGGATCGGGGTGATCGAAGGGTTCCACCGTGGTCCGTTCGTGCAGCAGGACGACCGGTGGGACCCCGCGCAGCTCGGGGCGATCGTGCCCGACCTGGTGGCGCGCGCCGCCGAGCCCGAACCGGTGATGCCCGAACTCTGAGCGTGACCGGCCCGGCCGCGGCGGACCGCGGCCGGGCCAGGCCCGATCCGGGCACATCGGATGGCGCCGGTCCGGTCGGCGGGCCCGATGTCGAGCATCGAGCGCTCGCCAGGTGCTACGCATCAGGGCATGGGAAAGCTCGAGAACAAGGTTGTACTGATCACCGGCGGGGCGCGGGGCCAGGGTCTCGCCGAAGGCCGCATGGCGCTCGCCGAGGGGGCCACCGTGGTGTTGGCGGACGTCCTCGACGACGAGGGTGAGCGCGCCGCGGGCGAGCTAGGTGCCGACTACCACCACCTCGATGTCACCTCCGAGGAGCAGTGGGCGTCGGTCGTCGCGGCGATCGTGGAGCGTCACGGGCGCATCGACGGCCTGGTCAACAACGCCGGGATCCTGCACGCCGCCCGCCTGGCGAACTACCAGCTCGCCGATTGGAACCGGGTCATCGCCGTCAACCAGACCGGCGTGTTCCTGGGGATGCGGGCGGTGACCGGGCCGATGATGGCGCGCAACAGCGGCTCGATCGTGAACATCTCCTCGGTGGCCGGGCTCGAAGGGGTGTTCGGCTCGATGGCCTACACCGCCTCGAAGTTCGCGGTGCGCGGCATGACCAAGGTGGCGGCCAAGGAGCTCGGCGCCAAGGGCATCAGGGTCAACTCGGTGCACCCCGGCATCATCGACACCGAGATGACCAAGGACTTCGACAAGCCCAAGATGCTGCGCAGCGTGCCGCTGGGCCGCGCCGCAGCCCCCGACGAGGTCGGTTCGCTGGTGCTGTTCCTGCTCTCGGAGGAGGCGAGCTACTGCACCGGCCAGGAGTTCGTCGTCGACGGCGGCATGCACAGCTGACCGAGGCCGATGGGGCTGCGCCGGTCGCCGATCGGCGCAGCCCGAGGCCGACCCGTCAACGAGGGTCCCCGCTCGGCCCCGACGGCCGGGGTCAGCCCGGGGCCGGGTCAGCCGCCGAGGTTGCCGACCGCTTCGGCGTAGCGCTGCATCAGGTCGAGGTGCTCGTCGATCGAACGCGGCCGTACCGGCAGGTCGCGGCGGGACTCGTCGGTACGCAGCGAGAGGTGGGTGACCCCAAGCTCGGCCCATTCGGCCGCCTCGGCGGCCCACGAGTCGGGCGAGGTGCGGCCCGGGCTGGTCCAGCTCTCGATGCCGAACCCGGCGGGCAGGCTGCCCCCGGCGGCGGCCACCAGCTCGGCTTTGGCGGCGATGAACGCCTCGCGGTCGTTGCCGAGGTGGTCCTGGAAGTTCGACAGCCAGCCCTGGCCCAGCGTGACCGCTCGCCGGTAGGCCGCGGCGGAGCGGCCGCCGATCCAGATCGGGATCTGCCGGGCAGGCAGCGGGTCCATCCCGCCGCCGCTGATCACCTCGTCGCCGACGCGTACCTCGACGACCTTGGCCGACCACAGGGTCCGAAGAGCAGCGATCTGGGCGTCCATGCGCTTGCCTCGCCGGGTGAAGTCCTGGTCGAGGGCGTCGAACTCGAAGGGGTTCCAGCCGACGCCGAGGCCCAGACGCAGCCGACCGTCGCTCCACAGGTCGACCTCGGCCGCCTGCTTGGCGGCGAGCGCGGTCTGGCGCTGCGGCAGGATGATGATGCCGGTGGCCAGCTCGATGCGGCTGGTGATGGCGGCGAGATACCCGAAGAACACGAACGGCTCACGCCACAGCCGGCCGGCGTAGTCGCCGGGCTGGCCGACCACGTGGTCGAAGGCCTCGATATGGGCATAGCCGAGGGACTCGGCGGCTTGGGCGAAGGCCCGTACCGCCCCGGTGTCGCCGCCGATCTCAGTGCTGGGGAAGACCACTCCGATACGCATGAGGCGCAGCGTAGATCTTGGTGCTGTGGGCGTTGTCGGCGGCCCGGTATCCGCCGCCGGTCCGGGCCGTTCGCCCCACCATACCAACCGGTAGGTATGGTGACGTCGGGATGGTCCTTCGCGCCTGGCATTCGGGCCACGGCTGCAGCTTGAAAGGCGGACCGATGTATCTCTTCCAGAGAATGGTCACCCTCGAGGGGGCACGCGCAAGCCGCTGGGGTGGGCAAGCGAAGTGACCGAGTTCGTCAACGCCAACAGCCCGGTCGAGTTCAGTCTGTGGGGCGCGATGTTCGGGCTGCCGTTGGGCACCGTGTCGTTCAACGCCCGGGTCGATTCGCGCGCCGAGTTCTCCGACGCAACGACCGCCCTGCTGGGCAACGCGTCCTATCACGAGCTCGTGGAGCGGGGGCAACCGTTCGTCGCCGCATCGGGAGAGGATCACCTCCGCCAGGTGGTGCACGTCGAGCTGCCGACCACGGGGTTCCCCCGGTGGGTTCGGTGCCCACCTTGGTGACCGCGACGCCCAACCCGGGTCCTATTGCCGAGACGCTGGCCTGGGGAGTGCAGATCGCCAAGCTCAACGCGTCGATCACCGGGTCGACCGTGTGGTTCCTGTCGGACTGTTACGGGCTGTTCGGTCAGGTGACCTGGATCAGTATCGGCGCCTCTGCGGCTGCTGCCGATGCTGCTGCCGCCGCGCTGGCGGCCCATCCCGAGTACCTCGCCGCGGTCGACGAGGCGGGCCCGTTGTTCGTGCCGGGGTCGGGCCGACAGCTCCTGGCCCGACGCGTCGCCTGATCGCTCGCCCCGCGTCCGGTTCGCCCGTGCGGCCCATACCATCTCAGATGGTATGGGCCGCACGGGGCCGGTCGGTGGTGGTTGCTCCCGGGTGGCTCAGCCGCGAACGGCGGCCACGTACTCGGCGATGCGGGCCAGGTGGCCGTCGGCGTCGGTCGGCCCGCCGTTGTGGGTGGCGATGGCCATGTGGGTGGCACCGATCTCCTCCCACTTGTCGAAGTGCGACTTCCAACGCTCGGGATTGCCGCCGGCCCACTGGGCCTGGGATTGGACCCCGAAGCCGTCCATGGACAGGCCATGGGCCTCCCGCTTGGTGCGTATCTCCGCGAGCAGGGCCTTGGACGTGTCGTTGGCGCCACCGAGCGGCATCCAGCCGTCGCCGATCCGGGCGCAGCGGTCGAGCAAGGCCGGGGCCGAGCCGCCGAACCAGATCGGCACCGGCTGGGTCGGGCGGGGGTTGATGCTGGCCCGGTCGATGGTGTGATATCGGCCCTCGTAGCTGAAGGCGTCGTTGGCCCACAGCATCCGCATGACCTCGATCTGCTCCTCCTGGCGACGGCCCCGGTTGGTGAACTCCTCGTTGAGGGCCTGGTACTCGATCTTGTTCCAGCCGGTGCCGACGCCGAGCCGCAACCGGTTGTTCGACAGCAGGGCGATCTCCGCAGCCTGCTTGGCCACCAGCACGGTCTGACGCTGCGGGAGGATCAACACGGTGGTGACCAGCTCGATGGTCGAGGTGACCGCGGCGGCGAACCCGAAGAAGGCGAACGGCTCGTGGAACGCCGTGTCCTTGTCGTAGGCGCCTTTGAAGCCGCCGGGACGGTTGGGGTCGGCGCCCATCACGTGGTCGTAGATGAGGAGATGGGTCATGCCCATCTCCTCCACGCCCTGCAGGTACGCCTTGATGGCGCCCGGGTCGGTCCCGATCTCGTTGTGGGGGAGGACAGCTCCGATGTGCATTGCCCGCACCCTACGCAGCGCGGGCGATCAGGTGCAGTCGAACGCACCGCCCCGGGAGCTGTCCATCACCGCGTCGACGATCTGCTGGTAGCCGGTGCAGCGGCACAGGTTGGCCGACAGCGCCTCGCGCACCTCGTCGCGGGTCGGGGTGGGGTTGTGTCCCAGCAGATCGAGTGCGGTCAGCAGCATGCCCGGCGTGCAGAAGCCGCACTGCAGGCCGTGGTGGGCGCTGAAGCTGTGCTGCAACGGGTGCAGCTCGTCGCCGGGGCCGGCGAGGCCTTCCACGGTGCGCACGTCGCGGCCGTCGAGCTGCGGGGCGAACAGCAGGCAGGAGCGCACCGGCTCGCCGTCGAGCAGGATCGTGCAGGCCCCGCACACCCCGTGCTCGCACCCGGCGTGGGTGCCGGTGAGCCCCAGGTTCTCGCGCAGCACGTCGATGGCCAGATGCCGTGGCTCCACGTCGAGCTGGTGCAGTGTCCCGTTGACGGTGCAGCGCAGCGGCCACGGGCGCAGGTCGTGCTCGGTCACGGCGCGAGCGTAGCGGCGACGGCCCGTTGCGTCCTCGGTGCGGTGAGAATCCGGCGCGGCTCCGGCCTTCCCGATCAGACCTTCCCGATCAGACCTTCCCGATCAGGACCAACCAGTCGTAGACGGCGTGCAGCACCATGCAGGGCACCAGTAGGCCCGACACCCGGCGCAGCGCGTAGAAGGCCGTGCCGACTACGGCGGTCTGGACCACCTGGACCAGCGTGGCCCCGATGGCCGCGCCGAGCATGACGTTGGGCAGGTGGAACAAGCCGAACAGCGCACCGGTGAACACCACCACCTGCCACTCGTGGGGGAAGGTCCGGCGGCCGCCGACCAGCAGGATGCCCCGGAAGGTCAGCTCCTCGGTGATGCCGACCAGGGCCACGGTGGCGGTCATGCCGACCAGGTAGTTGCCGTCGACCTCGGGCATGGCGGACACCAGGCGACTGCCGGCGGCCAGCAGCAGCATCAGCGTCGGGAACACGATCAGCCAGCGTCGGGTGGTGCGGGCGGGTTCGTGCCACACCGATCGCTTCCAGCGGGCGGTGCGGATCATCACCAGCTGGAAGGCCAGCACCACGAGTAGGGGGATCACGAACTGGCGGATCCAAGGCGTGCCCCGGGCACCCAGCGCGGCGAAGCTGACCCGGTCCTTGCCGGAGATGTTGAAGATCAGGCTGACCCACAACAGGGTCTGGGCGACGAAGAAGCCGACCAGCATGACCAGGCTGGGCCGGGCGCCCTCATGGACGGCCAGCGGGTTTGTCGGCAACGGAGGTGCTTGGGCCACGGCCTCGGAGCGTAGCGACGCCCGGGTGTCCGGGGAACGACCGACGGCCCCCAGCTCAGCGGGCGCCGCAGGCCATGGCGATGGCCTGGCGGGTCAGCAGCGCGGCCATGGCCCGGCGGTAGGCGACCGTGCCGTGCAGGTCGGCCACGGGTCGCATCGCTTGATCGACCGCCGCCACCGCCAGCTCGACCGCCGGCGGGTCGATGCGGGTGCCGATGAGGGCGCGGGCCGCGGGCCCGACGAGCCGGGGGCTGCCGCCGATACCGCCGAGGGCCACGGTGGCGGCCCGGCAACCGCCGTCGCTGTCCACGGAGATGGTCACGGCGGCGACGGTCAGCGCGAAGTCGCCGTGACGGCGGGCGAGCTCGGCGAAACCGAAGGGCCGGCGGCCCGGGTCGACGGGGTAGCGGACCGCGACGATCAGCTCGTCGTCGGCCAACGTGGTGCTCAGCGGCCCGTCGAACAGCTCGCCGATGGGGACCGTGCGGACCCCCCGGGCGGAGGCCACCTCGACCTCGGCCCCCAGGGCGAGCGAGGCGACCGGCAACTCGGCGGCCGGATCGGCGTGGGCCAGGCTGCCGCCCAGCGTGCCCCGGGTCCGGATGGCGCGGTGGCCGATGTGGCCGGCGGCATGGGCGAGAAGCGGTAGCTGCTCTCCTACCAGCGGATCGGTGGCGGTCTGCTCGTGCCGGGTGAGGGCGCCGATGCGCACCTGGTCGCCGGAACGACTGATCCCGCGTAGCTCGGCCACCGCGTCGAGATCCACCACGACGTCGGGCCGGGCCAGGCGCAGGTTCATCAGCGGGACCAGGCTCTGGCCGCCCGCCAGCGCCTTGGTCTCCACGCCGTCCTCGGCCAGCAGGGCGAGCGCGTCGGGCAGCGACACCGGCCGCTCGTAGCGGAACGGGGCCGGTTTCATCGGCCCCGGAAGCGGGGTGGCCGCCGTTCGGCGCCGGCGGTTCGGCCCTCCACGAAGTCCTCGCTGGCCCAACAGGCCTCGAAGGCGGCGAGCGTGGCGGCGTCGGCGGTGTCGGACTCGAATGCCGCTTCCAACGCCAACTTGTTGTAGGCGTGGGTCAGCGGCGCCAGGCCGGCAAGGTGGGTCGCCCACTCGAGGGCGTGGGCCAGCTCCCCGCGTCGTTGCACCAGGCCGGCGCGTTCGGCGGCGTCGATGCCGAGCTCGTCGCAGGCCAGCAGCAGCTGCCGGGCGGCACCACCGCCGGCGAGCAGCGAGAGTCGCCGGACCGTCCAGAAGTCCACGGCCAGGCCGAGCTTGGCGGTGGGCACCCCGAAGCGGGCGGTCGGGGCACAGATGCGCAGATCGGCCGCGATGGCCAGCTGGGTGCCCGCCCCGATGGCCGGCCCGTTGACTGCGGCGATGGTTGGTATCGGGGCCGAGGCCAGGGCGCCGAGCATGCCGTAGAGGGCCTCACGGAAGGCGTCGCCGTACACCCCGCCGAGGTCGGCCCCGGAGCAGAACGCGGTCCCGGCCCCGGTGATCACCAGGCACCGGGCCCCGCCGTGCACCGCGGCGTCGATGGCTGCATGTAGCTGGTGGCAGTGGTCGAGGTCCAGCGCGTTGCGGCGCTCCGGCCGGTCGACGGTGAGCAGCCAGACGGCGGATGAAGGGTCGGTATGGATGATCTGGGTGTGGATGGTCATGGTGGTTGCCCGATCAGGGCATGGCGTAGCCGCCGTTGACCGACAGGACCTGCCCGGTGGTCCAGCCCGACAGCGGCGAGGCCAGCAGCAGGATGGTCGGGACCACGTCCTCCGCTCGGCCGAGGCGGCGCAGCGGGTATTGGGCCACGATGCGGGCCATCCGCTCGGCGTCGTCGGGGTTGCCGGCGTGCTCGGCGAAGTTGTCGGTGCGGACCAGGCCCATCGACACCGCGTTGGAGCGGATGCCGTGCCGGGCCAGTTCCTTGGCTAGTGACTTGGTCAGGCCCACGGTGGAGGCCCGGGTGGTGGCGGTGACCAGCAGGCCCGACTCGCCGACGCGGCCCGAGTCGCCCATCAGGTTGACCAGGGCACCGCCGTTGCCGGCCTCGATCATGAGCCGGGTCACCGCATGGGTGATGCGCAGCGTGCCGGTGACGGTGACCGCCACCTGGGCGTCCCAGTCGGCGGTCGAGGTGTCCACGAACGGGCCCCGGCCGGTCATTGCGGCGTTGTTGACCAGTACCCCGATGGGGCCGAGCTCGCCGGTGACTTGTCGCAGGCCCTCGGCGACCGAGGTGTCGTCGCGCACGTCAAGGGCGACCGCGATGGCCGAGACCCCGAGCGCCCGGGCCTCTGCCGCTGCGGTTTCAGCGCCTTCGCCCGAGCGGTGGTACGTGAAGGCGACGTGGGCGCCCTGCTCGGCGAAGCCGAGCCCGATGGCCCGGCCGAGGCCCTGGCCGGCCCCGGTGACCACCACGTTCGTTCCCTGGAGGCGTAGATCCATCACGGGCCGAACCGTAGCAGCGGGCTCGGGCGCGTCCGGCCGGTGGCGTCCGTCGTACGGCGGCCGGTGTACCCGGCTCGACGCTCAGCCGGTCGCGGCCGGCTGGGGCAGGGTGAAGGCCCGGGCCAGGGCGTCGAGCATCGCCTCGAGGGAGCGGGGCGTCCGTCGTTGTCGTAGGACGAACCCGTCGAGCGTGGCCAGCCACGCGGTGGCGATGGTCGTGTCGTGGGGCAGCCCGATCGCCACCATGAGGTTGGCGAAGAACCGTTCGGTACGCATGGCGAGCTCGACCGCCGCCGCGGCGATGGGCTCGCTGCCCGGGCCGGTCGCCGCGTCGAACCCGGCCACGGGCCCGCCGGCGGGGTGTCGCAGGGCGAGACGCAGGTAGGTCTCGCTGGCCGCCCACAGCGCCTCCAGCGGATCGTTCGCAGCTGCGGCGGCATCCTCGACCCGGTCGAGGAACTGCGTCGCCAGACGCCGCGCCGCCAGCCCGAGAAGCTCCTCGGCGTGGGTGAAGGCCTGGCTCAGTTCCCGGCGGGACAGCGCCGCAGCGGGCGCGACCGAGGTGGCGGTGCACGCTGTGGGCCCGCCATGCTCCAGCAGGCGCGCTGCGGCGCGGATCGCTCGCTCGCGCCGGGCGAGGCGTGGCTGGGGGGTCGGAACGGGCACTGCGGGAAGGGTAACGCGCCCCGTCGCCGGCAGCCGTGGCGGAGCGGGCCTTCGTTGCCGCTGCAGGGAGACCGTCCTACACTCCGGGCGTCAGTCCCGACCAGGGGTGAGCGGAGGCCACATGAAGTTCGTCTGGTTCCACCTGATGCCGTATCCGGACCTGCCGAAGGACTTCCCGGACCGGTATCGCTCGGTGTGGGTCGACATCGACCCCTCCCTCTACGACCCTGCGGTGGGCCACCGGGCATACAACGAGTACATCGACCAGCTCGAGTTCGCCGCCGGGTTGGGCTTCGACGGGGTCGGTATCAACGAGCACCACTCCAACGCCTACGGCCTGATGCCCAGCCCCAACATCATCGCCGCCACCCTGGCCCGCAGTACCAGCGACGCCGCCATCGTGGTCCTCGGCGACTCGGTGGCGTTGTACAACCCGCCGATCCGCATCGCCGAGGAAATGGCCATGCTCGACGGTATCTCCGGTGGCCGTCTGGTGGCCGGCTTCCCGGTGGGCTCCCCCATGGACACCGTGTTCGCCTACGGGACGAACCCGGCCACGCTGCGCGAGCGCTACCACGAGGGCATGGAGCTGATCCGCAGGGCTTGGACCAGCGACGAGGTGTTCGCCTTCAACGGCCGCTACAACAAGCTCCGCTACGTCAACGTCTGGCCCCGGCCGGTGCAGAAGCCGCACCCGCCGATCTGGATCCCCGGCGGCGGCTCGGTCGACACCTGGGACTACTGCGTCGACAACGACCTGGTCTACTGCTATCTCAGCTACTTCGGGTACAAGGCCGGTCTGGCCACCATGCGCGGCTTCTGGGACAAGATGGCCGAGCGGGGCAAGCCGCTGAACCCCTTCCAAGGGGCCTTCGCCCAGTTCGTGGCGGTGGCCGATTCGGAGAAGGAAGCCTTCGAGCTGTACCGCGAGCCGGCCGAGTACTTCTTCAACTCGTGCCTGCACGTGTATGCCGGCTTCGCCGACCCGCCCGGCTACAAGACTCCCAACACGGTGCGTGCCGGGGTCGAGGGCATGGTCGAACGGGCCGCCCGCGAGGCCACCGCCCGCTCCGAGGCCAAGGCCGCCGACAAGGCCGCCGACAAGGCCGCCGACAAGGCCGCCGACAAGCCGACCATGCCCAAGTCGAGTTCCTCGTCTCAGATGATGTCCTTCGAGACGATGGTGGAGAAGGGCTACGTCGTGCTCGGCTCACCCGACCAGGTCATCTCGAAGCTGCGCGAGGTCGGTACGTCGATGAACGTCGGCCATCTGCTGACCCTGGCCCACTTCGGCAACATGGACAACGAGCTGGTCCGCTACAACACCGAGATGTTGGCCCGCAAGGTCCTGCCCGAGGTGCAGCCGCTGTTCGAGAACGAGTGGGAGGACCACTGGTGGCCGCGTCCGCTGCCCAGCGCACAGCGGGCGGAGCCGGGCCGATGAGCACCGGGACGGCTACGTCGGCCGAGGTGTCCATAACCCGGCGTTCGGTGGACTTCCGCGGCGGGTCGGTGACCGTGGTCGAGGCCGGGCAGGGCCCGCGTATCGGTTACCTGCACGGCATGGTCGGCCTGCCCACCCACGGCCTGCCGCCGTTGGTGGCCGAGTTGGCCCGGGACCACACGGTGGTGGCGCCGGCACTGCCGGGTTTCAGTGGCAGCACCTACTGTAACGACCTGCGGGTCCAGTCCGACTGGGTGGTCGCCCTGTCCGAGATCGCCGACCTCGCCGGCCTGACCGGGCTGCCGCTGGTGGCCTCCTCGGTGGGTGCCATGCTGGCCATGGAGCTGGTGGCGGTGCGGCCCGAGGCGTTCCCCGGGCTGGTGCTGCTGGCACCGTTGGGGCTGTGGGACGCCGACGAGCCGGTGGCCGATGCCTTCGCCACCACGCTGTCGGAGCAGCGGCTGATCCTCAGCCCGAACCGGGCGTCCACCGCGGCGATCTTCGAGGACGACCCGACACTCAGCGATCCGTCCGAGCGGATCGAGGACGGGGTGTCGCGCTATCTCACCCGGACTTCCACGGCGTCGTTGGTGTGGCCGATCCCCGAACACGGGCTGGACCTGCGTGCCCACCTGGTGCGCTGTGCGGTCACCCTGGTGTGGGGCGAGGAGGACAGGCTGGTCCCGCCGTCCTACGACAAGCGGTTCGCCGCGGTGCTGCCGTCGGTCGTGGGCTGCCATCGCATCGCCGGGGCGGGTCACCTGACCGATTGGGATGCGCCGGCCGAGGTGGCGGCGATCGTCCGGGCCGCCCTGGGCTGAGTCCCGGTCCGCTCGCACTCCGCGACGGCGGCCCCGCAGGGCAGCCGCCGTCCTCCGGGTACGGGTACGGGCGCACGGGCCGGGGTCGACCTCAGCGCAGCGGCGGGCGGTCCGAGGGCCGGGGTTCGGCGTTCGGCGGCCGGGTGGGTGGTTGCGTCGGCCAGTGCTGTGGCGGCCCGGGGTCCGCGGCGACGCGGTCTCCGAGGCGGAGGTCGCGGTCCGACGGCGACCCGTCCGGACCGGCGTGGGACCGGTTGCGCCGCCGGGCGTAGGCCACCGAGGCGAACACCGCCAGCCCGCCGGCGGTGGCGAGGGCGGTGGCGACCTGCAGCGGCCGGCTGGTCGTGGCGGTGGCGGTCAGTGCCCCACCGGTGGCGGTACGGGCGTAAGCCTGGGTCTGCACCGCGTTGGCGGACAGCCGCCACACGAGTTGTCCGTCGACGATCTCGTCGGCGTTGTGCTCCACGATCCGGCCCGGCAGGCGGACGGCGAGCACCAGCTGGGCCCGGCGGTACAGCTCACCCAGCGTCGGGTCGGCCGCTCCGGGCAGGGCGGGCAGCTCGGCGAGATCGGTGGTGCGTAGGGTGAAGCTCCAGCCGTTCTCGATGCGCTGCAGGTCCACCTCGGCGGTGGCCTGGCTGCCCAAGGCGTCGATCAGCATCAGGTGCAGGGTGTTGAGCCGGTCGTCGAACTGCTCGGGGTTGTCGAAGGTGGTCTCGAGGACCACCCCGTCGAGGTCGCCCTGGCGGTAGTCGCGTGCGGTCGCCCAGCCGGGGAGCTGGAAGTCGGCGGCGCGGGGGACGTGCTGGTCGATCTGGGCCTCGGTGTCGAACACGGAGGCCAGGGCGCTGCGGTCGAACAGCAGGACCGCCTGGGCCCGGCCCGATCCGTCGTCGTCGACCACGATGGCCGTCTGGTAGCGGAAGCACCCGCCGAGCAGCAGTGTCGCCAGCGCCGTCAACAGCAGGGTCCGCAGGCGGCGCATGGGCGGAGGCTACCGGTGCTCGGCCCGGCTGTGGCTGGCCGGAGCAGCGATCGGATCGGGGCAGGGATCGGTTCGGAATAGCGATCGGATCGGGGCGGGGATCGGAAATCGCCTCCGGGATCCTGCGCACGCCAACATGGTGCGGTGACGACGATCAAGATCAACGCCATCACCGTTCCCGAGGGCGCCGGCGAGGAGCTCGCTCGGCGTTTCGCCGCCCGTGCCGGTGCGGTCGAGGGCCAGGAGGGCTTCGAGGGTTTCGAGCTGTTGTGCCCCACCGACGGTCGCAACGTGTGGCTGGTGGTGACCCGCTGGCGCGACGAAGCGGCCTTCACGGCGTGGACCACCTCGGCGTCGTTCGCCCACGGCCATCGCGGCGCCAACGCCCCCGCTCCCCAGGGCGGCCCGGTGTCCACCGGGTCCGAGCTGTGGAGCTACGAGGTGGCTGGCGGCGCTGCCGGTTCCGGCGCAGCCTGATCTGCAGCTCGGCCCGATCGTCGCCAGGCGCCGACCGGGCGCGGACCGGTGCCGACCGGCCGACGTCGGGTCGGGCAGAATGGGCCCTGCCGGCGCGCCGGCGGTGTCGCGGGTGAGGCCGGGTACCGCGGGTGAGGCCGATCCGGGGACCACGAGGTGAAGGCACGACGATGATCTGGCAACGAGAGGTGCACCACCACCACGACAGCGGGCGGGTGCTGCACGTGGCTTTGCCCGAGGGGTACGGGGAACGGGCCGAGTCCTACCCGGTCCTGGTCTGTCTCGACGCCCAGTGGACCTTCGGGACCGTGTGCGACTCCTCGCTCAACCTCGGCCTGGCTCGCCTGATGCCCCGGGTGATCGTGGTCGGCGTGGGTTGGGACACGTCGAGCACCCGGGAGGTGGTCCGCCAGCGTGCCGCGGCGTACACCCCGACCAAGGCGGCCATCCCGGCAGCGGTGGCGAGGACCGTGCCCGCCGACGTGCCGGCCGGTGGTGGTCCCGACTTCCAGGTGTGGCTGTTGGACTGTGCCTTGCCCGAGCTCGAGGCGACCTACCGCATCGATCCTGCTCAACGGACCTTCATCGGCCATTCGCTGTCGGGTCTGTTCGGGTTGTTCACCCTGTTCACCCGGCCCGACGCCTTCGGCCGCTGGCTGCTGGCCAGCCCCTCGTCGTGGTGGGACGACCGGGTCATCTTCGACTTCGAGGAACGCAACCGGCTCGAGGGCCCGGTGCCGACGGGCCGGGTGTTCCTCTCGGTCGGCAGCGAGGAGGAACGGGTGGGCGAGATCCCCATGGTGGCCAACACCCGGCGGATGGCCACGCAGCTCGCCGCACGGCAGGGCCCCGATTTCGACACCACGTTCGTGATGCTCGACGGCGAGCTGCACCACTCGACCATTCCGGCGGCGGTGAGTCGCGGCCTGCGCTGGCTGTACCGCTGAGCCCGCAACCACCGCTTTGTGGCCGTTGAACCGCGTTTGGTGGTGATTTGGCGGTCCCAAGGTGACCGAAGGGTCTGATGGCGTCAGGCAAAAGGGCTCACTTGCGCGATTTACTCGCGCCGACGCGTGTCGCACTGCGCACAATGTTGCTCGACCCACCACCTCGCGGCCGCTCCTGGCCGGGGCCGGTACGGAGCGGTCGGAGGGATGACGATGGCGGATTTCGGTGCGGCTGAACGAGGCACGCGTGGAACGGGTGCCCTTGCGGCCATTCATGGCGGACCAGTGCTCGACGTGGAGTTCTGCGGGGAGCGCAACACCCTCTCGGGGGAGCGGCCCTTCGGGCTGGGGTCCTCGACCGACCTGAACCTCGACGTCGGGCAGAGCCTGCCCGACCGGCTGCTGGAGCTGCGACAGGTGAACCGGCAGTGGTTCCTCGAGCAGACCGCAGCAGGGGCGGCGGTGAGCGTGAGCGACCGCGACGGCCTGTGGCATGCCGAGCTCGACCTGGGCCGGGCGGTACCGCTGGTCTTCGACCATCACGTGGTGCGTATCAACGCCCGTGGCACCTACGAGGTCGAGTTGTACCTGTCCGACCCGGTGTTCAGGCGGGCCGCGAACGCGGCGAACGGCGGGAACGCCGCCGGTACTGGCGCGTTCGGCGCGCCGTTCGTCTGGGCGGAACTGTCGGGGCTGTCGGCGTCGTCGGCGTCGTCGGCGTCGTCGGTGGGGTCTTCGGGACTCGGCATCGCCGGAGCCGGAGCCGGAGCCCGGCCTGACGGGGCGATGAACGGGGCGGCGAACGTGGCGATGAACGAC
>CANJRG010000012.1 GCA_947476745.1 Acidimicrobiia bacterium
CCGACGGGCTGATCGTCGCCCCCGGCTTCGTGGACCTGCACACCCACTACGACGCGCAGATCCGCTGGGACCCGTACTGCACCATCTCCGGCTGGCACGGCGTCACCTCGGTGGTGCTGGGCAACTGCGGTTTCGGTTTCGCGCCGGTCAAGCCCGACTTCCGTGAGCGTTCGATGCTGACCATGGTCCGCACCGAAGCCATCCCCTACCAGTCCATGGTCGAGGGCATGCTGCCGCACTGGGACTGGGAAACCATCCCCGAGTACCTCGACAGCCTCGCCCGGGCCCCGCTCGGCGTGAACTGCATCCAGTACATGCCCACCGCGTCGCTGATGATCTATGTGATGGGCCTCGAGGCCGCCAAGACCCGCGCCGCCACCCCGCAGGAGCGCAAGGAGATGCAGCGCCTGCTGCACGAGGGCATGGACGCCGGCCTGTGCGGCTTCTCCATCCAGCGCCTCGGCCCCAACTCGGTGCAGGCCGACTACGACGGCACCCCGATGGTGACCGACACCATGTGCGACGAGGACATCCTCGCCCTCGGTGAAGTCCTCGCCGAGCGTGACGAGGGGTTCATCCAGCTGACCCAGGGCACCGGCGACATCCGTGCCGACATCGCCTTCATCGAGAAGCTGGCCGCCGTGGCTCAGCGTCCGATCCTGCACAACGTGGTCGCCCCCTCCCGCAAGGACCCCGAGGTCCACCGCCGTCCGCTGCGCTGGATCGAGAAGGCCTGGCAGCAGGGCCTGCCCATCTATGCCCAGACCGGCACCGGCCGCGCCGGGTTCGCCTTCACCCTCGAGCACTGGAACCTCTACGACGCCTCGCCCGCGTGGCGGGCCGTCACCACCGGCACCAAGGAGGAGCGCATGGCCAAGATGCGCGATCCCGAGCTGCGTGCCGCCGTGGTCGCCGAGTCCGAGGAAGCCGATCGTCGCCTCCAGGTCATCCAGGCCGGCGTCGGTGGCAACCCGGCCGGTCTCATCGTTCAGGGCGTGAACCGCCAGGCCGACCTGCAGAAGTACGTCGGCCGCTCGGTGGGCGACATCGCCGCCGCCGAGGGCAAGAACGTCATCGAGACCATGCTCGACCTGTCGCTCATGGGCGATCTCAACGTCGAGTTCCTCGGCCCGGACAAGGGTTCCAACGCCCAGTTCATGGCCGAGATCATGAACGACTCGCCCTACACCATCCCCGGCGTGTCCGACGGTGGTGCCCACACCAAGTTCTTCACCGGCGGCGCCTACACCACCGACTTCCTCACCTGGCTGGTGCGGGACGAGGGTGTGGTCACCCTGGAGGAGGCACACTTCCGCCTGTCGGCGCTGGCTGCGCATGCCGCCGGCTTCCGCGACCGTGGGGTGCTGCGTGAAGGCGCCGCCGCCGACGTCGTCGTCTACGACATGGAGGAACTGGCCATCGATCCGCCGTGGATCGGCAGCCAGGAGTACGACCTGCCCGGTGGCGAGTGGCGCCGGGTGCAGCGGGCCAAGGGCTATCAGGACATCATTGTCAACGGCGAGGTGACCTTCCACGAGGGTGACTGCACCGGCGCCCTGCCGGGCAAGCTCCTTCGCCACGGCAAGGGCTGAGCGCTCACCGACCTTTCAGGAACGGAACGACCGCCGGCCGTTCGTCGGATCCCGAACCGGGCAACCGGTACGGGCCGACGGGCGGCCGGCGGTTCGCGTCCGGCCCGATCCGGCACGCAGATCGGGCCAGGCCGACCGAGCCACCCACCCCACCGGGCCGAGCCACCGAACCGGCCGGGTCGGGCCGCACCCGCCGGGCCGAGCCTGTAACGTCCGGCCGGTGTCGAGCCGGTGTCGAGCCGGTGTCGAGCCGGTGTCGAGCCGGTGTCGAGCCGGTGTCGAGCCGGTGTCGAGCCACGGCTGCCGTGCTCGGTGCGGCCGTGCTGTTCGGTACGACCGGAACCGCGTCGGCGCTGGGGCCACCTGGCGCCACCCCGTTCACCATCGGCACCCTACGCATCGTGATCGGCGCTGCGGCGCTGTGGTGCTCGGCCCCGCAACGTCCGTCGCTGAGCGAGCTGCGGCGCCACCTCCGCCTGTTCGCGCTCGGCGCCCTCGGCGTCGCCGCCTATCAGCCCGCCTTGTTCACCGGCACCGCCCGCTGCGGGGTGGCGCTCGGCACCGTCGTGGCGCTCGGCAGCGGACCACTGTTCACCGGCCTCATCGAATGGCTGTGGATGCGCCGGGTGCCCGCCAGCGCGTGGTGGGTGGCCACGGCGGTGACCATCGCCGGCGGTGCGCTCCTCGTCCTCGCCGCGGGCGAGGCCGGCACGGTGGGTGTGGCCGGCACGGTGGGTGTGGCCGGCACGGTGGGTGTGGCCGGCACGGTGGGTGTGGCCGACCCGCTCGGCGTGCTCGGTGCGCTCGGGGCCGGGCTCAGCTACGCGCTCTACGCCGTCGCCGCCGGCCGGCTGATCCGTCTCGGAGTTCACTCCACGGAGGCCCTGGCCTGGCCGTTCACCCTGGGGGCGGTGCTACTGCTGCCCGGCCTGATCGGCCAGTCCCTGGGGCGGGTAGTGGAATGGCGTGGCGTGCTGATGCTGGCCGAACTGGGCCTGGCAACGGTAGGGCTCGCCAACGGCCTCTACGGCTACGGCCTGCGTACCCTCGTGCCGTCGACGGCGGTCACCCTGACCTTGGCCGAGCCGCTGACCGCGGCGTTGCTCGGCGTGATCGTGCTCGGCGAACACCTGCAACCGTTCGGCTGGCTCGGCGCAGCGTTGGTGGTGGCTGGCCTTGCGCTGGCCGGCGGCGTGCTCGACCGTTACTGGTCGTAGGTCCGCAGCTCGACCACGTTGGCGTCGGGATCGAGCACGTACAGGCTGGTGGCCACGCCCTGAGCCCCCCAGCGCAGGCCAGGACCAGCGGCGACGACGAATCGGCCGGAGGACGCCAAGCCTGCGAGGTCGGTGGGAGCCACGACCAGGCACAGGTGGTCGAGGTTGCCGCGTTGGCCACCGGCGAGGTCCACGTCGGTCTGGCCGTGCAGCAGGTCGATCACCGTGGTGGCGTCCACCCGTACCGAGGGAAACGGAACCTTCCCCGCCCGCCACAGCTCGACCCGTTCGGTGGGCAGGCCCAACTCCTCGTGGTAGAAGCGCAGCGAGCGTTCGACATCGGGGGTAACCAGCACCAGATGATCGAACCCGATCACCTCGACGGAGTGTGCCATGGCGCAACGCTAGCCGTAACCCTGCTGCTCCGCCGAGGCTCGGACGGGCCGGTGGCCGGGCGCGGTGCTCCGCCACGCGCCATGCCCGGCGAGCCCCTACGGTTCCGCCATGCTCGCAGTCGTCATCGACCCGACCCGACAAAGCCTCGACGTCGTCGAGCTGCCCGACCCTGCACCCGGTCCGGGCGAGTTGCTGGTTGCAGTGCGCGCCGCCGGCCTGAACCGAGCCGACCTCGCGGTCCGTACCGGCGGCTACGTGGTCGGCACGAGCCGCACCGCGGCGTCGAGCGCCGCAGCGCCCCCGGCGATCGCCGGCGCCGAGCTGGCCGGAGAGGTGGTGGCCGTGGGCCGCGACGTGACCGGCTGGCAGGTCGGGAGCGCGGTCATGGCCCAGGGTCGCGGCTACGCCGAGCTGGCGGTGGTCGACGCCGCCATGGCGTTGCCCAAGCCCCCGTCGCTGAGCTGGGAAGAGGCCGGCGGACTGCCGGTGGCGTTGCTGACCATGCACGATGCCCTGGTCACCAACGGCCGTTGGCAGGTGGGTGACACGGTGGCTGTGCACGCCGCCACCTCCGGTGTCGGGGTGATCGGTATGCAGCTTGCGTTGCACCTCGGCGCCCCGCTCGTGTTCGGGGTCTCCCGTACCCCGGCGAAGTGGCGGGCGCTACGCGCCGCGCTCGGCGGCACCGGCAACTACCCAGCGGACCACGGTCGGGCGCATCAGGCACCGCACGCGTCACAGGACCCGCTCGACCGGCAGGTTTCGACCGACCGGGTGGTCCTGGTGAAGCCGGGCGAACTGGCGGAGCGCAGCGCCGGGCTCACCGCGGACCGGGGCGTCGACGTCATCATCGACAACGTCGGTGCGGCGGTGCTCGAGGACTCCTTGGCCGCCGCAGCGATTCGCGGCCGGATAGTGCAGGTCGGACGGCTCGGCGGCCGCAACGGCCACGTCGACCTCGACGAACTGGCCCGCAAGCGGGTGTCCCTGATCGGCGTCACCTTCCGGACCCGCACCCGGGCCGAGCGGCTGGCCGTGGTCGAGGCCGCCCGCCGCGATCTCGGCACCGCGCTCGAGGCCGGTGCACTGCGCCCGGTGGTGCACCGGGTCTATCCCCTGCTCGAAGCGCTCGCCGCCCAGGATGACCTGGCCCGCAACGATCATGTGGGCAAGCTCATCCTCCGACCCTGATCCAACGGGCGACGCGCCTTCGTCGGTCTCAACGGCCCTGAGCTCTGCAGCGCCGGACCGCAGTGCAGCGCACCGCAATCCACCGAGCCGATCGGGGGCCGGACAGCGGAGTCTGCACGGACGGTCCGACGAACGATCATCACCGGCGCGAGCCGTCGGCATCGGCCATGATACGGGCCATGGGGAACATCAACTTCGTGCTGTTCGTGCTCCGGGTAGGCCTTGGGGTCACCATGGCTTTGCACGGCTGGAACAAACTTCGCAACGGCATCGGTGGCACCGCCGGCTGGTTCCAGAGCATCGGCATGCGGCCGGGTCGTCTCAACGCCTACATGGCGGCCTACACCGAGATCGGCAGCGGCGTGCTACTGGCCATCGGCCTGTTCACCCCGTTCGCCGCGGCGGCCATGATCGGCCTCATGCTGGTCGCCTACTGGGTGGCGCATCGCGCCAACGGGTTCTTCATCTTCAACAAGGACCAGGGCTGGGAGTACGTGCTGATCATCGTCCTCGCCGTCCTGGTGGTCGGTGGCATCGGCCCGGGCGAGTGGTCCGCGGACAACATCCTCGGCCTCAGCAACCCCTACTACAGCGGCTGGTGGGGTGTGGCGATCAGCCTCGTCGGCGGAATCGGCGGCGGCTTCACCCAACTCGGCGTGTGCTACCGACCGCCCAAGAAGGGCTGACCCGGCCGATCGAGGCCCGCACGATCGCACCGCGGGGGCGAGTCCGAGACCCGGTCAGATGATGCCGTCCCGACGCAGTTCCTCGCGCCGATCGACCGCCAGGCCGAAGGCCTCGAGCACCTCGTCGGTCTGCTCGCCCGGGCGGGGGGCACGGCGGCGGATGCCGGTGGGCGTCCGTGAGAACTTCGCCGCCGGGGCGGTGATGGGGTGGACCGAACCGTCGGCGAGCGTCACCGGAACCAGCATCTCGCGGGCTTGGACGTGCGGTTCCGCCGCCGCCTCGGCGTAGCTGTTGACCTTGGCCACCACGACACCAGCGGCGTTGAGCTCGGCGACGACCCCAGCGGTGGTACGCCCGGCGCAATAGTGACCGACCATGGCATTGACCGCATCGCGGGAACCGGTGCGTTCGACGTTGGTGGCGAAGCCCGCGGCAGTGGCGAACTCCTGGCGGCCCATCACCTCGCACAACGCCCGCCAGTGTGCGTCGAGCACGATGGCGATGTACACCATGCCGTCGCTGCAGGCGTAGGCGCAGGTGGGCACGCTGCCGGGGACCTCGCTACCCCAGCGAGGCTGGGGCAACCCCGACGCACCGGCGGTGAGGTGCCCGTTGCTCTGGAACAGCAGCGCATCGAGCAGGGCGACGTCGACGTGCTGGCCTTCACCGGTCTGGTTGCGATGGTGCAGCGCGGCGACGGCACCGAGAGCACCGTGCAACCCCGCCAGGTCGTCGGCTAGGAAGGTCGGCGCCTTCGTCGGAAGGCCATCGACCGCGCCGTTCAGCGACATCCAGCCACCTGCGGCCAACGCCGCGGGATCGTAACCGGGACGGTCCGACCACGGGCCGTACTGTCCCCAGCCGCTGATTGAGACGAAGACGATGTCAGCCTTGCGGGTGCGACAGGCCTCGTACCCGATGCCCCAGCCGTCGAAGGTGCCGGGCTTGAAGTTCTCCAGCACGATGTCGCAGTGCTCGACGAGGTCGAGGAACAGCGCCTGGCCGTCAGGGCGGCGGAGGTCGACGCTGACGCTGCGCTTGTTGCGGTTGACCGTCTCATGGGACAACGGCAGGTCCGTACCCGGCAGCATGGGCGGCCAGTAGGTGCCGCCCGGCGAGCCCGGGAGGTCGACCCGGATGACATCGGCGCCAAGATCGGCGAGAACACAACCTCCGAGTGGGCCCGCCCAGGCGGTAGTGGCCTCGAGCACCACGACGCCGTGAAGGGGTCCGGTGCGATCGTCACGGGCATTACGGAAGAAATCGGCTCGCTGCACGAACGGGCACTGTAGAGCCCGGTCGACCGCGCGGCCGGGCTCGGACGACCGGTGGGCCGGATGGGCCCGGCGAACCGAGACGTAGCCTTGCGAACCGAAGGGCCTGACGGCCGGCGGCCTGGCGACCCGCGGCGTGGCCGGGCGAAGCTCGCCGACCGCATACGCTGCCCGTTGATGTCCCACGGGCCACCACGGTGACGGTGCAGGGCGCCGACCGCCTGAGAATCAGCCACGACGCCCGGGTGCTGCTCGCCGCCCGTGGCCTGCGGGCCTTCGCGGACGGGCTGGTGTCGGTGGTGCTGCCCCTGTACCTGCTGGCCCGGGGCTTCTCGCCGTGGCGCATCGGGGCTCTGGTGACCGCCACCCTGCTCGGGTCAGCCGCGGTGTCCCTCGGGGTGGGGTTCCGGGCACACCGCTTCGACCGGGCCGCACTGCTGCGTACCGTCGCCCTGGCCATGGCCGCCACCGGGCTGTTGTTCTTCGCTTTCACCGGGTTCTGGCCTTTGCTGATCGTGGCCACCGTCGGCACCCTCAACCCGTCGAGCGGCGATGTGAGCGTCTTCCTGCCGACCGAGCAGGCGCTGTTGCCCTCCACGGTGGAAGATCGTCATCGGACCTCGCTGTTCGCCCGCTACGCCTTCGTGGGGTTCGGCCTCGCCGCCCTCGGCTCGCTCGCCGCCGTGGTACCGGCGCAACTGCACCGCTGGTTGGGCTGGCCCGAGATCACCGTGCTGCGAGCCACGTTCGCGTTGTACGCCGTGATCGGCCTGGCGGTGTGGGTCACCTACCGACGGCTGGCACCGGGGCTCGGCCAGGCCGAGGGCGCAGCGATGACGCCGCTGGGTCCGTCACGCAGCATCGTGATGCGTCTGTCGTTGCTGTTCTCGCTCGACGCGTTCGGTGGCGGCTTCGTGGTGCAGGCCATCCTCGTGCTGTGGCTGCGCCAACGCCATGACCTGTCCACGGCAACCACGGGACTGCTGTTTTTCTGGGCCGGGTTGGCGTCCGCGGCCTCGGCGTTGTCGGCGCCATGGCTCGCCAGGCGCATCGGGCTCATCCGCACGATGGTGTTCACCCATTTGCCGGCCAACCTGTTCCTGGTGCTGGCGGCGTTCATGCCCTCGGCCACCGGCGCGGTGATCTTCCTACTGCTGCGTGCAGTGCTGAGCCAGATGGACGTCCCCGCCCGCACCAGCTACGTGATGGCGGTGGTGACCCCCGCCGAGCGCCCCGCGGCGGCGAGCGCCACCAACGTGCCGCGCAGCTTGGCCGCGGCGGCCACCCCATTCGCCGCGGGCTGGCTGTTGTCGGTCACGTCGTTCGGTTGGCCCCTCGTCATCGCCGGCGTACTCAAGGCGGTGTACGACCTCATCCTGCTGCGCATGTTCCGCGACCTGCGGCCGCCGGAGGAGCAGGTGGCCGACCGACGGCCGAGCGCCTGAACGGTGCCGGGGCGGTCGAACCACGACCGAGGTGGTGAGCTCATCGAATCGGTGGCATGACACCCTCCCCCGACAACACCGCGATGACCCGCGCTTTCGCCCCCCGCAGGTCGCGCACCGATCGCTCGATGGCACCGGCCGGGCGGCAGAACACGAACCGGCACTCGCTCACCGTCTGACCGGTCACCGTCTCGAGCGCCACAGCGTAGGACGCGGCCTGCAGCTCATAGCGATCGAGCTTGGCATCGACCTCGGCTTCGGAGCTGACGGTGTCGGTCTTGTAGTCGATCACCACGAGGCCCTCGGGGGTCTCGACCAACAGGTCGACGTAACCTTCGAGCATCCGTTGCGCAAAAGGAGCGGCGACGTACAGCTCCTTGTGATGGCGGTGCCGGGCGGCCAGGCCCACCGCTTCGCTGGCCAACGCCGACTCGACGAGACGTTCGACGGTCTCGGCGAGCGGCTCGATCGACTCGAGGGCGCACTGCTGGCGTACCACGGCCGCAACCTCGACGGGCCGGGCGAGATCGAGGATCTGCAGGGTGGCGTGGACCGCCTGTCCCACGGCGGTCCCGGCCCGCCCACGTCGCCGTACCAGCGGCCCGTCGACGGCATCGGCATCGGCATCGGCATGGTCATCGTCTTGCTCGGGCAACGGCTCGATCCGCTCGCCGGTATCAGCCTGGTGAGCATCAGCCTGGTGAGCCGCCCGTACCGTTTCGGCCACCCCGGTCGCCGAGACGGTACGGGCCTGTCTGAACGGTTCGACCAGAGCGGCGCGAGTCGCGACCCACCCTTCCCGGGCGGCGAACACCGCGTCCGACGTCGGCAAATCGGCCCCGGCTACCGCACCGACCCCGGCCCCATGATCGGCGGAGGTGGACCCGGCGTCGGGTGAACCGCCGGCGCCACCGGCCCCGCCACCGGGTGCCGTCGCCTCGTCCCCCGAGCTCGATACCGACATGTCGGTAACGTCCGGCGGACCGACGGACAGGTCACGGTCGTTCTGGTGCAGACGCGCCAAGGAGGTCGCTGCGCCGGAGGAGAACGACCACACCCGTTCGGCGTAGCTGCCATCCTTGCCCGCCTGGTGGTGACAGCTGACGACGAGATGGTCACGCGCCCTGGTCGCCGCGACGTACAGCAGCCGGAGCTTCTCGTGCTCGTCCATCTCGGCCTCGAGGTCGGCGCGCAGCTGGTGCTGGGCGGTCCTGAGCTGCGAGTTCAGCGCCAGGTGCGGGAGGCCCGTCGGGTCCCACAGCACACTGACCCCCGACCTCCTCCCGCCCTTCGTCGTCGTCATACCGGAGAGGATGGTGACGGGAAACTCCAGACCCTTGGCGCCATGGATCGTCATGATCTGCACCGCAGCCTCGTCGGTCTCCGGCAACAGCGGCTCGTGGACGCGTGCCCCATCGGCGCCCTGCATCGCTGCCCAGTCAACGAAGGCACGCAGCCCGCCACCTCCGGCTTCCTCGAAGGCGCGGGCCTGGTCGATGAGGAAGCGCAGTCGCTTCCATATATCGGCCGGTCGAGCTGCTCCGAACCCGAGCAGGAAGGCATTGCGCTCCTGCGCCAGGCGGGTCAGCATGGCGGATGGGGTGAGCCACCACCTCTGCTCCCACATGGTCCGCAGGTGCCGGTAGGCCGCCGCCACCGAATGATTGACCTCGAGCGCAGCCGGCGGGGCCGACCGGAGATCCCACCGCCCGCCGGCCCGGCGGTAGGTGTACAGGTCGACGTCGGAACAGCCGTACAGCGGGGAACGAAGGGCGGCGACCAGGCTGAGCTCGTCGCTCGGGTCGTCGATGGCCCGAAGCGTCGATACCAGGTCACGGACCTCCTGCGTGTCGTAGACCAGGGTCCCGGTGGCCAGCCGGTACGGCACCAGCTCGCCTTCGAGCGCTTTGCGCAGGTAGGGCAACGACGTCCGGGTGGGCAGCAGGATCGTGATGTCGGCTGCGGCCACCGTCCGCCACTGCTTGGTGCGCAGGTCCTGCACCGGCCATCGTTCCGGCTCCGCCAACATCTCGGCCACGATGGCGGCGACGTCAGCGGCCTCGGCCTCGCGCAGGGCCCCGGCCTTGACCTTGGGGTCGGGATGTGGTCCGCCGAGCATCACCGGGCGATGGTCGGCGCCGGAATCGGCGGGACGGAACGCCTCCAGCGGCTCGTACGCCGGCTGCTGACCCGGGATTTCATCGGGCATCAGCGAGCCGAACAGAGCGTTGACCCAGTGCAAAACAGGCTCGACCGTACGGAAGTTCGTGGACAACCGGGCGAGCCCGCCGTTGGCGCCGAAGCGGCCGCGCGCGGCGAGGAACAACTCGATGTCGGCTCGGCGGAACCGGTAGATGGACTGTTTCGGATCGCCGACGAAGAAGACGCTGCCCTCCGGCGGGTCGAGCGCCGCCCACGCCGTCGAACCCGGATGGGCGGTGCCGGTGGCGATCAGCAGGGCGAGCTCGATCTGGATGGGGTCGGTGTCCTGGAACTCGTCGAGCAGCAGGTGGGTGAAGCGCTGGTGCAGCGCGGTGCGGGCCTCGTCGTGATGACGCAGCAGGTCACGGGCGATCACCAGCAGATCGTGGAACTCGAGGCCCCCTTCGGTCCGACGCTGCGCCGCGCCGTCGAGCACGAAGCGTGCCGTCAGCACCAGCAGGCGGTGCAACACCCCCTGCGTCACCCGGGCAGACGCTTGATCGGCCAGGTTCGCGAGTACTGGCCTGGCCGCCCGTGCGGCGTCGAGATCGGGCCAGTCGCCCTTCTTGCCATAGCCGTTGTAGTGGCCACAGGCCTTGGCGAACCCCGGAAGCAGTTGCAGCTGGCTGTCCGGAGGGAGCGACAGCAGATGCCGGGCCTCCAGCACCGTCTCGGCCATCTTGCCCAGCAGCTTGTCGCCGGGGTTGGTGCAGCCGGCCATCATCGTCTCGAGGTCCTCGACCAGCGGCGCCAGGTCGCGGAGATCGAGCGGCTCGAGCGGTACGAGCGGCTGAGCGGCGAACGGCCCGAGCAGGTCCCAGTTCTGGTTGAGCTGGGCCGCGACCTCGCGCAGGCTCGGCTGCTGCGCGAAGCGGGGCTCGAGCGGGACGACGAGGAGCGCTGCGTGCACCAGCAGCTCGTCGTAGCGACCGTCGGCGTACAGCTCGTCCATGAACTGCGTCCAGCGTTCCTCGGCCGCGAGTTGGGAGGAGAGCTCGTCGAGCACGGTGATCCGGGGCGGCAATTCGGCGGCCACCGCGAACTCGCCGAGGATTCGGCTGGCGAACCCGTGCAGGGTGGTGATTGCGGCGCGGTCGGCGTCGGCAAGAGCGGCCGTGCAGCGCCGCACCTCCTCCGGATCGTCGCTGTCGCGACAGCGACGTTCGAGCTCGACGCGAACGCGGCTCTGCAGCTCGGCGGCGGCCGCCTCGGTGAAGGTGATCGCGGCGATCTCCTGCATCGCCACCCCCTGCAGGACGACCAGGTTGCAGATCCGCCGCACCAACTCGGTGGTCTTGCCCGTGCCCGCACCGGCATCGACGAAAAGGGTCCGGTCGAGGTCGTCGCGAGCGATGCGGTCGCGGTCGGACTGGTCGCCGGGGATGCGGGGAGCGCTCATGCCGGCTCCGGCAGGCTCAGGGCAGAGCGCAGCCCCAGCAGGGGGTCGTCGGCCTTGGCCTCGGCCATCTCACTGCGACCGCTGGGACAGATCCGGTCGAACGGGCAGTACCGGCAGCCGCTGTGGGAGGCGTGGAAGTGGTCCCACTCCCCCGGGACTGCATCGAAGATGCCTTGCTCGATACCGGTGGCGATGGTGCCGACGACGTCGACGAAACGCTCGTGGCGGGCGTCGTCCCACTCGAAACCGATCCGACGGACGGCGGGTTTGTCGCGGATCAGCCAGTAGTACGCCGACGCCCGGTCGGCCCCGAGGTGTTGCATCCCGGCCTGCGCATACAGGCCGAGCTGCAACAGTTTGCCGCCGTCCACGGGGTCGGCATCGAGGACCTTGTAGCGAGCGGCCTTGCCGGTCTTGTAATCGAAAACCACGACGCGGCCATCGGCGGTCCGATCGACCCGGTCGGCCCGGCCCGATAGCAGCAGATGCCGGCCGTCGGGCAGGTCCAGACGTACCGGATCGACACCGGTACGCGGCCCGAACGCCCACTCGACCCGCTCCGGGCTGCTCCCGGTGCTCCGACGGTACTGATCGTCCTCGGCCAGGAACCGATCGAGATCCTCGAGCAGTTGGGCGCTAACCATCTGCCACAGTAACGGGCGCCCGGTCCGGGCCCGCCGCTCGTAGTCCTCGAACACCTCCGCGGCGATCTCGAACGCTCGCTCGCGCCCGGCGTCGCCCCAGGACTGGTCGGGATCGGGCACCCCCCGGTCGATCGCCTCGCTGAAGAACCGCTCGAGGACCTCATGCAGCAGGGAACCGCGGTCCAGTGCGCTGAGCTCGACCACCCGCTCGGGATCGTCACGCTCGCCGATGCCCAATTCGTGGGCGAGGAGATACCGGAACCCACACGTCGCCCAGGTCTCCAGCCGAGACGACGACAGCACCGTCGCCTCCACCGGCGGCAGCGACGCAGCGGACACGTTGCCGTCCCACTCGGTGAAGCGGGCCGAGACACGCTCCCGTTGCGCCAGCAGCCCCCGACCGACCAGCGCGGCCAGCGGGTGCTGCAGCGGGTCGCACCCTGCGGCGACGGCCTCGGTCATCGCTACCAGATCGCGCTCGGCGAGGTCGGCGGCGACGGGAGAGGCGGCCTGCCCGGCGGCGAAGGACGCCACCACGTGCACGACCGGATCCCGGAGTTCGGCGAACTCGGTCATGGGCACCGGCATCCCTACCAGCTCGGCCGCGCTGTCGAGCAGCCAGCGTGAGGGCAGGGCCTCCCGGCCGCTCCGAAGATCGCCACGGGAGAACAGCATCGTGCGACGGCCCTGCGGAGCCGCGGCGAGCGCAGCGAGCAGCGAGCGGTGCTGATCGTGCAGACGGCTCGACCGCAACGCCAGCTCGCCACGGGCGAGTTTGCGGGCTTCGTCGGAGAGCATCGCGTCGTCCCGGCGGGGCGACGGCCACAGGCCCTCGGCACAGCCGAGGACGAACACGGCGTCGAGGTCGTGGCCGACGGCGGCGGCGAGCGGTCCGTAGAGGACGCCGATGCCGAACCGACCGTTGCGGCCCCCCGCCGCATCGAGCTCGGCCCGCAGGGCCCGCAGGAACACATCCTGGGACGGGTCGGGCTCGAGCAGCTCGAGGGCAGCGAGCCGTTGCAGCGCCGCTTCCACCCCGTCGAAGGCCCGCATCTCGGGCTCAGGCCAGAACGCTCGCCGGTTCACCGGACCCAGCACCTGATGCAGCAGCTCCGTCGCCTGTTCGGACTTGGCCGACCAGCCCGTGGCCCGATCCACCCGAAACACGGCGGCGGCGAGATCGTGCACGAAGCGGGCCAACCCGTCCGCCTGGCCTGCATCGGTCGACAGGTGGGCCGATCGACCCGGATCGACCCCCGTCCGGCCTGCGTCGTCCCGGCAGGTCCGGGCCAGCTCGCCGAGCTGACGAGACCATCCGTCGAGACCCGAGACCACCCCGGCCCGGCGGGAGATACGCTCCCACGCCACCGGCTGCACCGGCTCGGCGCGGTGGCGCAGCGGCGCCCCGCCTATCAGTGCCAGGACCCGGTCGCGCCGCCACTGCCGCGACGGCAGGGCCAGCGCGCCCAAGAGGGTGCGCCCCGCCACCGATTCGGCCAGACGTATCCGCGAGGGCCCGTTCGCGGGCAGTTCGGCCGCAGCCAGCTGCTGCTCCAGGACCGGCAGGTAGGGTTCGGCCGTGGGGTAGAACACGCCGATCCGGTCGAGCCGGACGCCTTCGCCGCACAGCTCGACGATCCTGCGGACCGTGGCGCGGACCTCCTCGTCGGCATCGGTGACCGAGACGAGGTGATCGGCGGTGGCGACCTCGGACGCGGCCGGCGACGGGCGGACCCCGGCTCGCCGACACACCTCCAGAACGGCGTCGTCGGCCTCCTCTGCGCCGGTCAGTCCCACGATGACTGAGGACGGGGCGACGGTGAGCACGACCGACAGCAGGTACGCGAACGGGAGGTGCGTGGCGGACGGCAGGTACCACACCACCGAGCCGAACGGTTCGAGCGCCTGGGCCAGCAGCGGCCGTTCGACCGCGGCACGAAGCACCGCGGCCTCGTCGTGGAAGGCGCCGAGATACCCGGCGATCGCGTCGTAGAGATTGACCGCGGCCCGTGCGGTGCGGCCGTGCTCGGCCACCCGGTCGCGAGCCGCGGCGCTGATGTTGCCGAGCTCGGCGTACATGCCGACCAGCGCGGCCTCAGTGGCGTGGTGCTCGGCCACCTTGGCGAACGGGCCAGGGCTGGCGGCCAGCGCACGCCGGACGGCGGCACCGAGAACCGGCCGGGTGAGGGGCCTGGTCGACAGCAGCTGATCGGCGGCGAGCAGCTCGGCGAGGCGGAACGGGGTGAGGAACGAGACGTTGGCGATGCCCGCCACCCCGAGCTCCGCCGAGCCGAGCAGCCGGCGCGCCGACAGCCCGATGAAGTTGGAGGGCACCACGACGGTGACCGGGGCGAGCGCAGCGCCCCCCTTCGCCTCGGCGACGGCGCGCGCCAACGCCAGGGAGGCGGGCCGTCCGTAGCCGACCGTCACGACGTTGCGGATCATGGGACCAATGTACGCAGCGGGTAGGACAGCGAAGCTCCCGCCACCCGACCGCCCGGCCAGGCACCACCCGGTCTGCCAGCGGCGCCGCTACTCGAGCAGCTGGGCTGCGGCGAGGTCCGCGATGCGGTCCGTGTCGTAACCGAGGAACTCGGAGAGAATGGTGAAGCCGTCCTCTCCGAGCGTCGGGGCGGCCTCATAGCCCGCCGGCACGGACCGCGAGAACCGGAATCGGGTGCCCTCGATGGTGATCGAGCCGTGCATGTCGTGGTCGACCTGCACGAAATGGCCGCGATGGGCGAGCTGCGGGTCTGCGTTGGACTCGGCGCTGTTGGCCACCGCATGAGCGGCGATGCCGGCGGCCTGGAACATCGCCTCCACGGCGTCCTCGTCGAGACCGGCGACAAAGGTCCCGATCAACTCGTCGAGCTCGTCGTGGCGTCGCCGGCGCTCGTCGGCCCCGGCCCCGGCCAGATCGTCGCGGCCGATCAGCCGGCACAGCGCCGCCCACGCCGGGTCGTCGGTGACGGCGACGGCCACCCAGCGATCGGTATCCATACCGCGAGGCGCGGTCCGGTACACGCCATGCGGTGCCAGCACGTCGTCACGGTTACCGTGGCGGCCGGCGACGCGGCCGTTGACGGTGTAGTCCAGCAGCGCCGGTGCCAGCAGGTGCACACAGGCCTCGGCCTGGGAGAAGTCCAGGTATTGGCCCTGCCCGGTGCGACGACGTTCCTCGAGGGCGGCAAGCAGCACGGCGAGCGAAAACCGGGGCGCCACGTAGTCGGTGTACGCGGAGAACGGCCCCGACGGGTCGCGGTCGGCCCAGCCGGTGATGTGATGAAACCCCGAGATCGCGGCGGCGAGGTTGCCGAACCCGGCGAAGGACGCCAGCGGCCCGGTCTGGCCCATCAGGCAGCTCGACAGCATGATCAGGCCCGGATTGACCTCGCGCAGGGCCTCGTAGTCGAGCCCCCACGCCTTCATGGCCCGAGGCGAGAACGATTCGCACACCACGTCGGCCCAGCGCACCAGGTCGAGGATCACCTCGCGGGCCTCGGAGTTGCCCATGTCCAGGGCGAGGCCGAGCTTGCCGGCGTTCATGTTCATGAACAATCCCGAGTTCTCCACGCCGCTCCGGCCGCCGAAGAAGGGCTGCAGGGTGCGGGCGACCTCGAGCTTGTGCTCGGACTCGACCCGCACCACCGTCGCCCCGTAGTCGGTCATGACCCTGGTGGTGGCCGGCCCGGCCATCGCCCACATGAAGTCGAGCACCTTGACCCCGGCCAGGGGCAGCTCCCCCGGGGCCGTGCCGACCGGTACGGCCGGAACCGCAGGCCGCCGAGGCGTGGCCAGCTCGCGCTCGACCGCAGCGGTGTCCGCGCCGAGCCGGGGCGGCGGCGCGAGCGGTGCCAGCGGGGTTCGCGACGCCCGCGTCATACTGCCCGGCATGCGGACCGGCCGGTCGAAGCCCGGCACGGCCACCGTCTGCCAGTAGTCACGGGCCACGAGCTGCGGGCTGGCGTCGACGTCGGCCACGGTGGTGACCGGCGCGATGAGCAACCGTCGCTTCAGCGACTCCTCGAGCAGTTCGGCCTTGGTCTTGCTCATCAGGAACTCGGCCAGAACGGCCTTGAGGCGCTCGAACTCCTCGACGGTCTCACGGCCCTCGTCGACGTGGACGGCGAAGGCCACCCAGTCCTTGTCGAGGGTGGCTGCGTCGCAGAAGCCCTCCTCGTGCACCCAGCGCATCAACCGCTGCGAGAACGGCCCGATCGACGAGCCGAACAGGAACGCCACGGTCACGTGCCCGTCCTTGCAGCGCCACACCAGCCGCAGGTCCAGCGGCGGCATCTTGAGGCCACCGGCGATGCGGACCACCTTCGGCGCCCCCAGCGGGTGGGCCAGCACCATGGACTGGGTCGCCTGCAACACCGAGGCCTGCACCGACACGTCGATGAACTGGCCCAGGCCGCTGCGCTGTCGCTCGAACAGGGCGATCAACGCGACGTCGGCGGCATCCGCCGCGGCATGGTGCCATGCCTGCGGCAGCGAGATCCGCAGCGGCGCACGATCGTCATCGCCGGTGAGGGCCAGGTACCCGCCGGCGGCCATGAGGGTGAGATCGGTGGCGGCGTAGGCGGCTTTCGGCCCGTCCTGGCCGAACGGGGTGATCGACACGTGGACCAGTGCCGGGTTCTCCTCCAGTAGCCGCTGCGGATCGAGGCCGATGGCGCCGAGCGCTCCCGGTGCCTCGTTGTCGATGAGGATGTCGGTCCCGCGCACCAGCGCCCGGAACCGCTCCCGGTCCTGCTCGGAATGGGCGAGGTCCCACACCACCGAGCGCTTGCCCCGGTTGAAGGACCAGTGCACCAGCGATCGCTCCGGGTCGGCCACGTCGCCGGCGAAGGGTCCCTGGGCCCGGGCGTCGCTGCCGCCCGGCGGTTCGACGGCGATCACCTCGGCGCCGAGCTGGGCCAGCATCAGCCCGGCGAGGTTGCCGCGATGGTCGGTCAGATCGACCACGCGATACGGCGTGAGCATGGACAATGCGGACATGGACAATGCGGGCATGGACAACGCAGTCTCCCCCACTCGGTTGACTTCGAGCGCCCGCAGCCTAGATGTGAACCACGCCGGCCGCGGCGGCCCGGCACCGGCGCGCGATGAACGCGTCGGCGCTACGGTTCGGCCATGACCGACTTCGCCGACTGGCAGGCTGTGTACGACCTCTCGCTCCGGTACGCCGAGGCCATCGACCGGCGGCGCTGGGACGACCTGTGCGAGGTGTTCGCCCCGATGGTCCGGGTCGATTTCTCGAGCTTCTCCGGGTCGCCGGCTTCGGCGGAGCCGGTGGAGGGACCTGCGTGGGTGTCCGTGGTGAGCAGCACCATCGACGGCTTCGTGTCGACCCAGCATCTCATCGCCAACCATCGGATCACCGTCGAGTCGCCGACCTCCGCCCGCTACAGCGCCTACGTCCAGGCCCAGCACTGGATGAACCGCGATCGCTGGTACCTGGTGGGCGGCTCCTACGACAACGAGGCCACCTGCGTCGACGGCCGTTGGCGCCTGTCGGTGATCACGTTCAACCAGACCTGGGACGCCGGCGACCGCGGCCTGTTGCGCGAGGCCGGCCGGCTCGCCCGCGGTCGGTAGGTTGCGGACATGGCCGACCTCGAGCAGATCATGCGGACCACCTTCGCCTGCCGTTCCTTCACCGACGAACCCCTCCCCGACGACGAGCTCGCAGCGATCCTCGACATCGCCCGCTTCGCGCCCAGCGGCGGCAACCGCCAGGGCTGGCACGTCATCGTGGTGCGCAATCCCGACACCAAGGCCGAGCTCATCGACCTGTCCGTGCCCGCAATCGAGCTCTACGTGGCCCAGCGGGCCGCCGGCGAGAACCCGTGGAACACCATCGATCCCTCGTCGGTCGACCCCGCCACCGTGTCGGTCTCCCCGTCGGCGACGGCGTGGTACCGCGAGCTGGCCAAGGCCCCGGTGCTGTTGGTGGTGGCGCTCGACCTACGGGTGGTCGCCTCGGCGGACCGTGATCTCGACCGCATCGGGGTGATCAGCGGCGCCTCGGTCTATCCCTTCGCCCAGAACATCCTGCTGGCGGCCCGCGACCGCGGCTGGGCAGGTGCGCTCACCACGTTCGTCGCCGCCGCAGAGCCGGCCGTGCAGGCCCTGCTGCGGCTTCCGGCCCACGTGGCGGTGGCGGCGCTCGTCCCCCTCGGCCGCCCGGAGAAGGTGCTGACCAAGCTCACCCGCAAGCCGGTCGCCGAGTTCGCCCACCTCGAGACGTGGGACGGCCCGGCCCTCGGAGCAGCGCCGACGCATCCGTGAGCTCACTCGCCGACATCGACGCCCGCGACGACCGTGGTGCCTGGGCGGCGCTGGCCGAGCTCTACCATCGCTACCTCACCGGCCTGCTGCTGTCGCTGGCCAGCCGAGAGGGCACCGCCCGCACGGCCACGGTGGTGCGCCGCACCTTCCGGCGCCAGCATCTCGAGCTGTTCCTGCCCGGCCTGGCCAAGCTCGGGCTCACCGAGCTGCCGCCGGCGGTGGCCTGCGCCCGGTACCACGTGCTGTCCAACGCCCTCGGTGGTGTGGGCGTGAGCTGGATACCCGAGAGCGACACCAAGTCCTGGGTGCGCTACCACCCGCCCCGGTGGATCTTCGACGGCACCGCGGTATGCGGTATCCCCACCGAGGTGAGCCGGGCGATGATGGAGGGCTGGCACGCCCACAACGGCGTGTCGCTGGGCAACCCGCGCCTCGGTTTCGTCTGCACCATGCAGACCACCGATGGCCAGCCCGGGCTCGAGGGCTACTACATCGAGGAGGACCACCCGCTCGAGCCCGAGGACCGGTTGCGTTTCGCCCCGGGCGAGCGCCCGCCCGGTCCCCCGGCCGAGCTGCCCCTGCCCGACTGGGACCCCCGCCGCATCGCCAAGGTCGAACGGAATTACGCCGTGGCCTACGTGCGCAGCATCCTGCCCGAGCTGGCGGCGGTGCTCGGCCCCGCCGACGCCGGCTTCGTCGGCCGCATCGCCGCTCGCCAGGTGGCCATGCAGTACCGCGGCACGATCACCGGTCTGCTCGAGCCCGGCGTCGCCGACGTCGCGACCGGCCCCGCGGCCTTCGCCGACCGTTTCGCCCGGCTGTTGCGCGCCCACGGCGACCCGGTCGAGATCACCGCCCACGGCGCGTACCCGGTGGTACGGCAGGTCGGCTGGAAGCTGGCCGACGGGCTGAGCCTGCCGGAAGAGTCCTTCGAGGCCTGGAACGGCCTGTGGGAGGGTCTCGCCGCCATGGAGGGACTGCGCCTGGTGGTCACCGAGCGCCTTGACCTCGGCGACGACGCCTTCACCTGGGAGATCCGGCCCCGCCGCTGAGCAACCGGTGGTTCAGCGCGGCATCTGGCCGTCGTCGACCTTGACGACGGTACCGGTGACGAACTCCGAGGCGGGCGCACACAGGTACAGCAACGTGCTGTCGAGCTGCGCCGGGTCACCCATGCGGGCCCGGGCCATGCCTTTGGTGAAGTCACCGAGGCGGGCGACCATACCGTCCATCATCTCCGAGGAGAACGCCCCCGGGGCGATGCCGTTCACGTTGATGTGGAACCGGGCCCACTCGACCGCGAGCGTCTCGGTCATGCGGTTCACCGCCGCCTTGGTGATCGAGTACAGCGCCGCACCCACCCCGTCGTACTGGTAGGCCCCCATCGAGGAGATGTTCACCATACGGCCCGGCATGCCGGCCTCGATCAGCCGCCGCCCGACCTCGATGGCCAGCAGGTACGGCCCACGCAGGTTGGTGTCGATCACCGCGTCGACCAGCTCGACGGACATCCTGTGGGCCCGCTGGGCGTCGGGGATGCCGGCGTTGTTGACCAGGATCGTGACCGTACCGAACGCCGCCTCGGCCTGATCGACGGCGGCCACGATCGAGGCCGCGTCGGTGACGTCCATCGGCACCGCCACGCAGGTACCGCCGGCGGCGGTGATGGACGCGGCGAGTTCCTCCAACCGGTCCGCGCGGCGTGCCGTGGCCACCACCGAAGCGCCTGCTGCAGCGAGCACCCGGGCGAAGCGGTGGCCCAGGCCCGAACTGGCCCCGGTCACCAGGGCCACCTGGCCGGTCAGATCGGTCGAGCCGTACGGCAGCGGGAAGCGTTCATCGGTCATGGTCAGAGCCCTTTCTCGGCGAAACGGACCCGCGCCCGGTTCAACACGTCGACGAAGGTGTCGCTGTCCTGGGCCCCGGGGATCAACAGACGATCCTCCACCACGAACCCCGGAACGCCGGTGATCTCGCGGTCCATCGCAGCCTGCAGGTCGGCCAGCACCACATCTCGGTAGGCGCCCGCAGCGACGATCTCGCCGGCCTTGGCGGCATCGAGACCGGCCTCGCCGGCAAGACGGCCCAGCGTTGCGGCGTCGGCCACGTTGGCACCATCCTCGAAGTAGGCCCGCAGCAGCCGCTCCTTGAGTGCACCCTGGCCGGTGGCACCGGCCTCGTCCCAGGCCCAGGCCAGCAAACGGTGGGCGTCGAGGGTGGACACCCGTACCGCGGTGTCGAAGTCGTAGGCGATGCCCTCGGCCTCGCCGAGCGCGCCGAGCCGCTTCTTCATCCCGCTGAACGCACCGGGGCCGTACTTGCGGTTGATGGCCGACTCGAGGTCCTGCGGTTCGGCCGTGGCGGTCGGGTCGAGCAGGTAGGCCCGCCAGTGGATCTCGATGTCACCGGCCCAGTTGAGGCGTTCCATGGCCCGTTCGAGGCGCCGCTTGCCGAGGTAGCACCACGGACAGATCACGTCGGACCAGATGTCGATGCGCATCCGGCGAGCCTAGGCGCGACCTCGCAACCCGCGGCCCCGCCCGGCCGGCCGACCACGACTCTCCGACCACGACTCTCGGACCGGTTGCGGGCGGTTAGGTTGCGCAGCGGATCGAGCCCGGGGCCTGCGCCGGGCCGGGGACACGCTGGGAGATGCACCCATGAGCCAGAACCGTTGGACGACCTACGTCGACACCGAGACCACCGTGGCGCCGGGGTGGCGTCTGGACACCGTCGTGGCCCCGAGCCGCCTGTGGGGCGCTAACGGGATCGTGTGGTCCCCCGACGACCGGCTGATGGTGACGCAGGTGTTCGGCTCACAGGTCACCGCCATCGAGGTCCATGCCGGCACCCACCAGGTCTACGCCCCGCTCGGCGGCGGTATCGCCGCTCCCGACGACGGCGCGTTCGGCTACGACGGCACGTTCTTCGCCACCGAGCCGATGAACGCCACGGTCTCCGCCCGCCAACCCGACGGCACCTACCGGACCTTGCGCGACGACCTCCCGGCGGCCAACGGCATGACCGTCAGCACCGACGGACGGCGGCTGTTCGTCGACGAGTTCCGTCCCGGTGGCCGCCTGCTGGAGCTCGACCCCGCCGGCGAGAAGGCCCCGACCGTGCTCGCCGAGGACCTGGCGATGCCCAACGCCTTCGCCATGGGCCCCGACGGGGCGTTGTGGTTCCCCCAGGTGCTCGCCGGCGAGATCTGGCGCTACGACCTCGACACCAAGACCCTCGAACGTCGCTTCACCGACCTCGCGACCCCCACCGCGGTCAAGTTCGACCGGTCCGGCCGGTTGCTCACCAGCGAGGGCGCGGCGGGGCGGCTCACCCGGATCGACCTGGCCACCGGGGCCCGCGAGACCCTGGCCCAGGTCAACCCCGGCATCGACAACTTCGCCATCGCCGCCGATGGCCGCCTGTTCGTGTCCCACTTCACCGACGGCCGGGTGGCGGAGGTGACCGGTGGGGTCGAGCGGGTCCTGTCGCCGTCTGGCCTGATCGGCCCGTTCGGCCTCGACCGCATGGCGGACGGCTCGCTGCTCAGCGCCGACGGCCTTGCGGTCAACCGCACCACACCCGACGGGGTCACCACCGTGACCATGAGCCTGCTGGCCGACCTGCCCGGCATGGCCGCCGACGTGGCCCACCACGGCGCCGACCCGCTGGTCCTGCTCAGCCGGGGCCAGGTGTTGCGCCGCCACGGCGACGGCCGCTTCAGCACCGTCGCCGGCCGCCTCGAGGACGCCACCACCCTCACCAGCACCACGCCCACCAGCACCGCCGGCGGCGGCGCGTACGTCGTGGAACGCCGCGCCGGCCGCATCCGCCATCTCGACGGCGAGGGCGGGCTACGCGACGTCGTCGGTGGGCTCGACCGGCCGGTGGCGGTCGCCGAGGACGACGACGGCACGCTGTGGATCAGCCGCCGCGGCGGCATCACCGCCGTCGCCGGTGGCGAGGTGGTGGCCACCGTCGACGGCTTCGGCGACCCCCAGGGCATCGCCTGTCACGACGGCGCCGTCTGGGTGGCCGACACCGCCCGACGGGCCGTGGTGCGCATCGACCGGCGCGACGGCTCGCGCCGTGACGTCGCCACCGACCTGCCGCTCGGCCCGCCGGTCGCCGGCGCCCGCATGCCGCACGCCTTCTCGCCGCTGCTCGCCAACGGCGACGCACTGCTCGTCGGCTGCGACGGTGACGGCAGCATCCGCCGGCTCACCACCGGCTGACCGCTGTCGGGCCGGGCGGCACCGAGGCCGGGCCGGGCGGCCGGGCCTGGCCCGCCCGACTGACCCACCCGGTCGGTCCGGCGGGCGGGGAAGCGGCCGCCTGGGCCATGATGGCGGATCACGGTCCGCACCCGGGCCGGAACCGACGATTCAGGGGGTCATGTGGACACATCGCTCGCAGGGCGGACCGGCAAGCCGTTCACCATGACGGTCGAGGCGGGTAAGATCCGCGAGTTCGCCCGTGCCACCAAGTCGCAGAACCCGGCCTACGACGGCGGCCCGCAGGGTCAGCCGGTCAGCCCGGCCACGTTCCTGATGAGCGCCCAGTTCTGGCAGAGCGGTGAGAACAGCCCGTTGTCGGGGGTCGACCTCAACTGGGAGCGCATCCTGCACGGCGAGCAGGAGTTCGTCTTCCACGGCGCACCGCCGCGGGCCGGCGACGTGCTCACCGGGCAGGCCCGCATCGACAAGGTGTTCGAGAAGGCCGGCAAGCGCGGCGGCACCATGATCTTCACCGAGCAGGTCACGGAGTTCCGTGACCCGTCCGGTCGGCTCGTCGCCGAGCTGCGTTCCACCATGATCGAAACGTCCAAGGCCACGACGGAGGACTGACCATGACCACCACCGACCTCACCGTGGGCGCCACCCGCGAGCCCTTCGTGGACAAGCCCCTCACCATCACCGACTTCGTCCGCTACCAGGGCGCATCGGGCGACATGAACCCGATCCACCACGACAGCAGCTTCGCCGCCAAGGCCGGCTACCCCACCCCCTTCGCGGTGGGCATGCTGCAGGCCGGGGTGCTCGGTACCTTCGCCACCGACTGGCTCGGGGCCGAGAACGTCCGCTCGTTCAAGGTGCAGTTCCGTGAGCAGGCCTGGCCCGGCGACGTGCTGACCTACTCCGGCACCATCACCGCGGTGCGCGAGCAGGACGGCGAGCGCCTCGTCGACATCGAGTTGGCCTGTACCCGCCAGACCGGTGGCACCCACCTCAGGGGCTGGGCCACCTTCGTCGCCCCCAACTGAGAGGCCGGACCATGCCGACCCCTTCCCGCGTCGTGGTGGTACCCCAGGAGCTGGGCAAACCACTCGAGGTCGTCGACTGCCTGCTACCCGACCCCGGCCCCCACGAGGTGGTCGTCGAGCAGTACGCATCGGGGATCTGCCACAGCCAGCTCCACACCATCCACAACCCCCGGGCCGCCGCCCAGATCCTCGGCCACGAGTCGACCGGGGTCGTCATCGCGGTCGGCAGCGCCGTCGACGGGCTGGCGGTCGGTGACACGGTCATGGTCACCTGGGTTCCCAAGGACCAGCAGCAGGCCCGCCGCGAAGGCGCGCTGATGACCCTCGAGTTGCCCGACGGGCGCCGCGCGGTCAGCCGCAACGTGTTCACCTGGGCCACTCACACCCTCGCCGACGAGATGTTCGTGGTGAAGGTGCCCGCCGACATCGACCGGGAGGCCACCGCCATCGTCGGCTGTGCGGTCATCACCGGTGCCGGCGCGGTGCTGCACACCGCGGCGGTCCAGCCCGGTGACAGCGTGGCCATCTTCGGGGTGGGCGGCGTCGGCCTCAGCGCAGTGGCCGCGGCCCGCAAGTGCGGGGCCGATCCCATCATCGTGGTCGACCTCAGCGAGGAGAAGCTCTCCTTCGCCAAGCGGTTCGGCGCCACGCATGGGGTCAACGCCTCCGAGGTCGACCCCGTGGCGGCCATCCGCGAGCTCACCGTGCAGCATGGTCGCTACGACATCATGCGCGAGCCGCTGCGCGGGGTGGACTTCGCCTTCGACTGCATCGGCGCCCCGGTGACGATGCGCCAGATCGCCGAATGCGTCCGCTCGGGTGAGTTCGGCCAGAGCCGCGGTGGGGTCGCCGTACTGGTGGGGGTACCGCAGACCCCGCTGGAACTCGACAGCCGGTTCCTGTTCATCGGCGAACGCAGCTACCGGGCCAGCCTCGGGGGAAGCTGTGTGCCCGGCGAGGACCTCCCCCGATTCCTGGAGTGGTACGCCCAGGGCGACTTGGACCTCGATGCCCTCGTCACCCGGCGCTACACCATCGACGAGATCGCCGAAGCGGTCGAGGACCTCGAGCACGGTCGCATCACCGGCCGGTCGATCCTGGTGTTCACCTGATGGCCGCCTACCTGATCGTCGACATCGACGTGCACGACCCCGAGGTCTACAAGGGCTACGCGGCCCAGGTGCCGCCCCTCGTCGCCCGCCACGGCGGTACCTACCTGGTACGAGGCGGCGCCCACGAGACCCTCGAGGGGACCTGGGTGCCGAGCCGGGTCGTCGTGCTGCAGTTCCCTGATGCCGATGCGGCCCGGGCCTTCATGAACGACCCCGACTACGCCCCGGTGAAGGCCATCCGCCACCAGGCGGCGACCAGCCAGATGGTGCTCGTCGAGGGTGCCTGACCCGATCGCCCGGGCGTGCGCGCCCGGGCGATCAACCGCTGGCCGGACGGGTACCCGCCGACGTCGCCGGCGCGACACGGGCGGCGTCGCCTGCCGCCTGCCGCGTGCCGGTACGCCAGTACGGTCGCGGGCATGACGCCGCGCCTGCCGACACCGCCCCCCGGGGTGGAAATCGTCGAGTTCGCCCACGTCACCCACCTCGGCCCGTTGCTGGCCCGCTGGCACGCCGAGGAATGGGCCCACCTCTACGACACCTGGGACCGGGCCGAGGCCGCGGCCGAGTTCGCAGCCATGACCGAACCGGGCGTCATCCCCACCACCTGGGTGGCCTTCGACGGCCCGGGCCGTGGCGAAGCGGCGGTGATGGGTTCGGTCACCCTGGCGCTCACCGACGACCTGCCCGGCTACGAGTCGGTCTCCCCCTGGCTGGTCAGCCTGTTCGTCGCCCCCTCGCACCGCCGCCGCAGGGTCGGAGAGGCCCTCGTCGACCGGCTGCTGGCCGAGGCGCACGAACTCGGGGTGGACACCGTGTGGCTGTTCACCGCCGGCCAGGAGGCGTACTACCTCGACCGTGGCTGGCGCACCATCGAACGCTTCGACGTCCACGGCGAGGCGGCGGCGCTGATGGCACGCCGGACCGACCCGCACGCGACCCGACGGTCGGTGTGCAGCCGCTGGAGCACCGACGCGGACTTCGGCGGGGCCTACGCCTACCTGCGCCGCGGCGCCACCCCCGCGGCCCGCGACGACCTCGGCGGCGAGGTCCACCCCGGGTTGTTCCTCGCCGGGGAGGCCACCTCACGGCGCCACCCCGGCACGTTGCACGGGGCCTGGTTCAGCGGCGAGGACCAGGCGGAGCGCATCATGGCCGGCGTCTTTGCCGAGCACCTGCCAGTGGTGGTGATCGGCGCCGGGGCGGCGGGGCTCGCCGCGGCCCGGCGTCTGGCCGATCGCGGCCGGACCGTGGTGGTGCTCGAGGCGAAGCCGGTGCTCGGCGGTCGTGCCCGCACCGACTGGGAGCTCGGTGGACCGTGCCACCTCGGCGCAGCGTGGATGCACGGGCACCAGGGCCATCCGCTTGCCGGGCTCGGGGCCACCGGCCACCCCATCGACTGGACCGCCGTGCCGACCTTCGTCGAAGGCCGCGGCATGCTCGACAGCGGCAATGCCCGCGCGGTCGAGGCCGAACTGTACCGGCGCCTCGCCGGCGACGCCGCCGCTGCCGCCGCTGCCGCCGCTGCCGGACCGGGCATGTCGACCGACCCTGCCGTGCCGAGCGGACACGGCCTGGCGAAGGGGCCGGTCGCCGCGCCGCCGGGACCCGACGCCGCCTACGGCACCCACGCCGACCACCTGCTCGACCAACTGTGCGCCGAAGGGATACTGGCGGCGGGCGGCACCGACGACCTGCTGGTGCGCACCTGGCTGCGAGGTGAGATCGAGGGCCTCTACGCCGCCGACCCGGCGCAGCTGTCGCTGGCCCACGGAATCGAGCCGTACCTCCTCGAGGGCGACGACCTGCTGCTCGACCAGCCGATCGAGCCGATGCTGGCAAGGGTCGCCGACGGCCTCGAGATCCGACTCGGCCGCCGGGTCGGGGCGGTGCGCCGGCGGGCGGACGACGCCTGGGACGTCGTGGTCGACCCCGGCACGAACACCGGCGGGACCAGCATCACCGCGGCGGCGGTCGTGCTCACCGTGGCGGTCGGGGCCCTGCAGCAGGGTCGTATCGCCATCGACCCGCCATTGCCGCCACGCACCGAGCGGGCCCTCGAACAGCTCGCGATGGGACCGGTGGCGAAGGTGTTCTTCCGGTTCGACACCGCGTTCTGGGCCCCGCATCCCGCGTTCTGGCTGGCCTCACCCCACCCGGCGATCTTTGGCCTGTGGGTCGACGTGTCCAGGCTGGCTGGAGCACCCACGTTGTGCGCCTTTGCGGTCGGCGAGGACGCCCGCTGGGCCGAGCAGGCCACCGATGACGAACGTTGCCGGCAGGCGGACGCGCTGCTGCGGGCCGCCGGGGTCCTGCCCGATCCGTCGTGACCAACGACCCTGGCCGCCGATACCCCTATGGGGTACGATCGGGCCATGAGCACCGCACCGGGCTACCTCGGACGCAAGGACGATGTCCTGCGCCGTCTGCGTCGCATCGAAGGCCAGGTCCGTGGCCTCGAGCGGATGATTGACGAGGAGACCTACTGCATCGACGTGCTCACCCAGGTCGCCGCAACCACCAAGGCCCTGCAGGCCGTCGCGGTCCAGTTGCTTCAAGAGCATCTCCGCCACTGCGTGGCGGCGGCCACCTCGGGCCACGACGACGAGGACGCCTCCGACAGGCGCAGCCCCGACGCCTTGCTCGGTGAAGCCGTTCGGGCGATCGAGCGCCTGCTGCGGACCTGAACAGGATCCACACCCACACCGACACCCACCGGAGCGGAACCGACATGGACACCATCACCTTCACGGTTCCCGGCATGACCTGCGGCCACTGCGTCGCGGCGGTCACCGAGGAACTCACCAAGGTCAGCGGGGTGACCGACACTTCGGTCGACCTCGAGACCAAGGTCGTTGTCGTCACCGGCGACGGGATCGACCGTGTCGACCTCGACGCCGCCATCGATGAGGCCGGGTTCGAGATCGCCTGGCCATGAGCCGCCTCTCGGTCGACACCCTCACCGCCCCGGTCCGGGTCGCCCTGTTCGGGCTGGCACTGGTAGTGGCCTTCGGCGCCGGGGCGGCGCTCGGCGCCGCGTTGCCCGCCCTACGTGACGAGGTCGCACCGAGCACGACCACGGTCCCCGCCGGCCACGACAGCGTCCATACCACTGAGCATGCCCTGGCGGCGGCGGCCGGCCCCGGGCACGATCCCCGCCCCGATCCCGGGCGCGCAGAGGGTTCGCGATGAGCGCCGTACCGGCCCCACCCGACGCAGCGGACACCGGCCGGCACGTCGACCTGCAGATCACCGGGATGACGTGTGCGTCCTGCGCGATGCGCATCGAGAAGAAGCTCAACCGGCTCGATGGGGTACGCGCCAGCGTGAACTACGCCACCGAGAAGGCCTCGGTCGATCTCGATGGCGAGCAGTCCACCGACGCGCTCATCGTTGCGGTCGAGGCCGCCGGCTACGGCGCCAGCCTCCCGGCTGCACCCGCGTGGGCATCATCGGGACCGTCATCGTCGCAGGCGGACGGCGCTGAGGTGGCCGGACCCGCCAACCCGACCGAGCCGGCCGACGAGCGGCTGCTCGCTCTGCGCCACAGGGTGATCGGCACCGCCGTGCTGGCGCTGCCGGTCGTGGTGCTGTCGATGGTCCCGGCCCTGCAGTTCCGGTTCTGGCAATGGCTGGCGTTCGCCCTCGCCGCCCCGGTGGTCACCTGGGGGGCGTGGCCCTTCCACCAGGTTGCGGTCAAGAGCCTGCTTGCCGGTACCAGCGGCATGGACACCCTGATCTCCATCGGGGTGTCCGCCGCTTTCGGCTGGAGCACCTGGGCGCTCTTCCTCGGCGGCGCCGGCGAACCGGGCATGACCATGGCGTTCTCACCCGCCCTGCAGCGTGACGGCGCGGCCGGGCACCACCTGTACCTCGAGGTGGCGTCCTCGCTCGTGGTGTTCATCCTGCTCGGCCGCTACCTCGAGGCCCGGGCCAAACGACGTGCCGGCGCCGCCCTACGGGCGCTGCTGTCGCTCGGGGCACGCGAGGCGACGGTACGGCGCGACGGCCAGGACCTGCGCGTCGCCGCCGACCGGCTCGAGGTCGGCGAGGTGATCGTGGTCCGACCGGGCGAGCAGATCGCTGCGGACGGGATCGTGCTCGAGGGCACCTCCGCCGTCGATCAGTCGCTGCTGACCGGCGAACCGGTACCCGTCGAGGTCGGCGTGGGCGACCGCGTGGTCGGCGCCGCCATCAACGTCGGCGGTCGGCTCGTGGTGCAACTGACCCGCGTCGGAGCCGACACCGCGCTGGCCCGGATGGCCCGCCTGGTCGAGGCTGCCCAGGCGGGCAAGGCCCCGGTGCAACGTCTCGCCGACCGGGTGTCGGCGGTATTCGTCCCGGTGGTCATCACCCTGGCCGTCGCCACCTTCGGGTTCTGGCTGACCAACACCGCCAACACGACCGACGCCTTCACCGCCGCGGTGGCGGTGCTCATCATCGCCTGCCCCTGCGCTCTGGGCCTGGCCACCCCCACCGCGCTGCTGGTCGGTACCGGTCGTGGCGCGCAGCTCGGCATCCTCATCAAGGGTCCCGAGATCCTGGAGTCGACCAGGCAGGTGGACACCATCGTGCTGGACAAGACGGGCACCATCACCACCGGGATCATGGCGCTCACCGAGACCCTGGCCGCGCCCGGCCACGACGAGGCGGAGGTCCTGCGCCTCGCCGGTGCGCTCGAGGCCGCCAGTGAGCACCCCATCGGCCGGGCCGTCGCCGACGCCGCCGTCCGTCGCAACGGGCCCCTGCCGCCGGTCACCGACTTCCGGGCCACCGCCGGGGCAGGCGTCGAGGGCCGGGTCGACGGCCGGAGGGTCCGTGTCGGCCGCCCGCACGGGCTGCCCCCCGCCCTGGCCGAGATGGTGTCGCTCCACGAGGGACGCGGGGCGACGGTCGTGGCGGCCTGGGCCGAGGACGAGCCACTGGCCCTGTTCGTGGTCACCGACACCGTCAAGCCCACCAGCGCCGCGGCGATCGCCACGCTGCGGCGTCTGGGCCTGCACCCGGTGCTGCTGACCGGCGACAATGCCCGCACCGCGGCCACCGTCGCAGCCGAGGTCGGGATCGACGACGTGATCGCCGAGGTTCTGCCCGCCGACAAGGCTGCGGCCATCGCATCGATGCAGGCGACCGGCAAGGTGGTGGCCATGGTCGGCGACGGCGTGAACGATGCCGGGGCACTGGCCCAGGCCGATCTCGGCATCGCGATGGGCACCGGCACCGACGTGGCCATCGAGGCCAGCGACCTGACCCTGGTGCGTTCGGACCTGACCTCGGTCGCCGACGCCCTCGAGCTGTCCCGGCGCACCCTGCGCACCATCAAGGGCAACCTGTTCTGGGCCTTCGCCTACAACGTGGCCATGATCCCGCTGGCGGCATCCGGCCTGCTCAACCCGATGCTGGCCGGTGCAGCCATGGCCTGCTCCAGCCTCTTCGTCGTCAGCAACAGCCTCCGGCTGCGCCGCTTCCGGCCCACGGACCGCACCACGGACCACACCCCGGATGGCACCCCGGACCGGCGAGGGGCCGATGGCGTGGTCGCCGGCTGAAGTCGGGCTACCGTGCCGGTCATGGCCGGCAAGGGAACTCCCGCCACCGCTGCGGCCCAACGGGCCAAGGTGGTGCACACGCTGCACGAGTACACCCACGACCCGGCCAATCGCAGCTACGGGCTCGAGGCCGTCGAGGCCCTCGGTCTCGACCCGGCCCACACCTTCAAGACGCTCATCGCCGTGCCGTCGGGCGGGGGCAAGCCGGTGTGTGCCGTGGTGCCGGTCAGCTCGCAGCTCGACCTCAAGGCGCTCGCCGCCGCGGCCGGCGCAAAGCAGATGGTCATGGCCGAACCGGCACTGGCCGAGCGGACCACGGGGTTCCTGGTCGGCGGGATCAGCCCGTTGGGCCAGAAGCAGCGGCTGGCGTCCTTCATCGACGCCTCGGCCCGTGAGCTGCCCACCATGTTCGTCAGCGCCGGGAGACGGGGCCTCGAGATCGAGCTGTCACCGGGCGACGTGGCCGCACTGACCGGTGCCACTTTCGCCGCCATCGCCCGCTCCTCCTGACCGCCGCCCGTGCTCTGACACCCTCCGTGCTCTGACACCCTCCGTGCTCTGACACCCTCCGCGCCCGGACCGTGGCCAGGGTTCCGGGTCGACGCGTTCCGCGGCCCTGCAACCCGGCCTGCTCGGTGCTGTCGGCCCCGGTGGGGTCAGCGGCAGGTCGAGCAGCGGCCGGTCATGGCGAAATGGCCGAAGGCGATGGCGAAGCCGAACTCGGCCTCAACCTGACGGCGGACCTCGTCGAAGCGGACACGCGACACCAGTTGCACCGCACCGCAGCCCTCGCAGACCAGGCGATGGGCCGGGTCGTCGGCCAGCTGCCAGCGGGCCGGGCCGTGTCCGAGGTGGACATGGCGCACCAGGCCGGCCTCCTCCAGCGTCTCCAGCGTGCGGTACACCGTGGAGGGGTGCACCTCGGGATGGTCGCGTTGCACGAACCCGACGATCTCCTCGGCGGACAGATCGGGGTTCGCCGCCACGACCTCGGCGATGGCCCGCCGCCCCGTGGTCACCCGCTGGCCCTGCTCGCGCAGCGTACGGATGAGCACCTCGGCGTCGTGCTGCGCCGGGCTCACCGCTCGCTACCCGACATGGCCGAGGTGATCAACCCGGGAACGGCCCCGGCGCCCGCCGAAGGTCAGCGCCAGGCAGAACAGGACCGTCCCGACCAGCACGATGGTCGGGCCCGACTTCCAGTTCAGGTGGTAGCTGAGGATCATCCCGACGAACCCGCACAGGGCACCGATTCCCGTCGCCAGCCACAGCATCCGCGAGAAGGAGTTGGTCATCATCCGCGCCACGGCGGCCGGGATGACCAGGGTCGCCGCCAACAACGTGACGCCGACGACCTTGAGCGTGACCAGGATCGAGGTGGCCAGCACCAGCATCAGCAGCGCATCGACCCGGGTGGTGCGCACCCCGCTCGCCGCGGCCACATCGGGGTCGAAGGTGGTGAACAGCAGGCGGCGGTAGCCGAAGAACACCACGGCGACCGCGGCCACGGTGACCGCCGCCACCGACGCCACATCCCGGCCGGACACCCCCAGGATGCTGCCGAACAGGGCCGCGTCGAAACTCTCCCGCGGACCGCGGAACACGTCACCGAGCACGAGGCCGATGGCGAAGCTGGCGGTGGTGATCACCCCGATGGCGGCGTCGGACCCGATGGGCCTTCGGCGGGTCACCGCGCCGATGGCCAGGGCCGAGGCCAACCCCCACAGACCCGCTCCGAGCAGGTAGTTCACCCCGATCAGCGAGGAGGCCACGAACCCACCGAAGATCGCATGGGACAGGCCGTGGCCGATGAAGCTCATCGATCGCAGCACGACATAGGTGCCGATCAGGCCGCACAGCGCCCCGGCCATGGTGGCGACCAGCAGCCCGTTGCGGAAGAACGCAAACGTGAACGGTTCCCAGAAGACGTCCATCAGCTCCCGGTCCTCCCTCAGCTGACCTTGCGCGGGCGCTGGAGTTCGGCATCGACGACGACCGGCATCCCTGCATGGGACAGCACGTCCATCCGGGCGCCATAGGTGGCTTCGAGCACGGCCGGGGTCAGCACTGCGGCGGGTGGTCCCTGGCCGAGGACCCGTCGGTTCATGCACACCAGGTGCGGGAGGTGGGCGGCGATGCCGTTGAGGTCGTGGGTGGTCAGCAGCATGGCCGTTCCCCCGGCATTGAGCTCCTCGAGCAGGTGCAGGATCTCGTGGCGGGTTCGCACGTCAACCCCGGAAGTGGGCTCGTCCATCAGCAGCAGGTCCGGCGAACCGATGAGGGCCCGGGCCAGGAACACCCGCTGCTGCTGGCCGCCCGACAGTGCCCGGATGTGACGGTCCGCCAACCCGCCGAGCCCGAGCCGTTCCAGCATGGCCTCGATGGCCCGGCGTTCCTCGGCCGAGCGCCATGGCAGGCGCCGCTTGCTCAGCTGCGCCATCGCCAGCACCTCGCCCACCGTGACCGGGAAGTTCCAGTTCACTGTCTCCACCTGGGGCACGTAGGCCACCCGCAGACCGGGACGGAGCTGCACGCAGCCCGACGTGGGGCGCACCGCGCCGACCAGCAGACGCAACAACGTGGTCTTGCCCGACCCCGACGGTCCGACCACGCCGACAAAGCAACCGGGCCCGAACTCGAGGCTCACACCTTCGAGCACCAGGTGGTGCCCGTAGCCGAACGAGACGTCCTCGAAGCGGACCAGTGCGTCGCTCATTGCGGGTAGCTCGCCCGGTCGGGGACCAAGTCGGACACATCGACCTGCTGCAGGGCCAACGGGTCGCCGCCGAGGGCCTCGGTCATGGTGGCGAAGTCGAAGCGCACCAGCGCCAGGTAGGAGTGCTCGGCGTCTCCGGGTGCCCCGGGCAGGTCGTCGTCGCGCAAGTCGTCGACGTAGGCGACACCGGCCTCCTTGCTGAGCTGGTCGAGCACCGGGCTGGGAAAGACCTCCGAGCCGAAGATGGCCTTCACCCCGCTGGCCTTCACCTGGTCGATGAGCCGGGCAACGTCCTTCGGGGTGGGGTCCTCGAAGTCGGACATCTGGATGGCGCCGATCACGGTCCAGCCGTACTCCTTGGCGAAGTAGGCGTAGGCATCGTGGTAGGTGAGTAGCCGGCGCTGGCCTTGCGGGATGGTGGCGAAGGCCGTCCGCATGGCAGCGTCGAGCCCGTCGAGCCGGGCCGAATACGCCGCGAGGTTGGCGGCGTAGTCCGCGGCGTGGCCGGGATCGAGGCCGCTCATCTTCTCCGCGACGATCTCGGCGTAGCGCTTGGCCATCACCGGGTTGGTCCACAGGTGCGGGTTGGGCTTGCCCTCCTCCTTCGGGAAGGAGAAATCGTAGATGTACTGCTCGGGCGTGATGGTCAGCGCCCCGAGCTCCACCACCTCGGTCGTTTTCTTCTTGTTCGAATCGGCCAGCTTCTTGGTCGGTTCCTCGAGCTGCAACCCGTTCATGATGATCAGGTCGGCCTTCGCCAGGTCCTTGGCCACCGACGGCTTCGGCTCGAAGACGTGGGAGTTGCTGCCCTCTGGCACCACACCCACGACCCTGGCCCGGTCACCCACCACGTTGGAAACGATGGAGGTGATGGGGGCGACCGTGGTCACCACCAGCGGACGGTCGTCGGCGGCGTCACCACCACTGCAGGCGACGAGCCCGCTGCCGACCAGCGTCACGAGAATCATCCAGCGGCCCACGCGACGCATCGACGCTCGTGCGCACATGTCCCATCCTCCCGCCCTGCCGTCGACCCAGATGCGAGCAGCTCGCACGTAGCAGACGAAGTTTCTACTGGGGACAGACGAGCTATCCCAGAAATCGCCGACAAAAAGCACGAAGCCGGATCATCAGATCCGGCTTCGGTCACGCAACGTGGTTGGCCACTACCCTCCGTCGAGGTAGTCCCGCAGCTTCTGGCTCCGCAAGGGGTGTCGCAGCTTGGCCAGGGTCTTCGACTCGATCTGCCGGATGCGCTCGCGGGTCACCCCGAACTCCTTGCCGACCTCCTCGAGGGTGCGGGCCTGGCCGTCCTCGAGGCCGAAGCGGAGGCGCACCACCTGCTTCTCCCGATCGGACAGGCCGGCAAGCGCCTCGAGCACCGCCTCCCCGAGCATCATCTTGGCGGCGGCATCGGCAGGCGCCTCGGCCCCGCCGTCGGCGATGAAGTCGGCGAGGTTGGAATCGTCCTCCTCACCGACCGGCGAGTCGAGCGACAGGGGGTCCTGGCTGTAACGAAGGATGTCCCGTACCCGCTCCGGGGTCATGTCGACCCGGGCCGCGAGCTCCTCGACGGTGGCATCACGCTCGAGCTCCTGCACCATCTGGCGCTGGACCCGGTGGACCTTGTTCATCGACTCGACCATGTGCACCGGGATGCGGATCGTGCGCGCCTGGTCGGCGATGGCCCTCGTGATGGCCTGGCGGATCCACCAGGTGGCATAGGTCGAGAACTTGAAGCCCCTGGTGTGATCGAACTTTTCGACCGCCCGCATCAGCCCGAGGTTGCCCTCCTGGATGAGGTCCAACAGGAGCATGCCGCGGCCCACGTATCGCTTGGCGATGGAGACCACCAGCCGCAGGTTGGCCTGGGTGAGTTCCTGCTTGGCCAGGTCCCCGTCGTTGGCCACCCGCTTCGCACGGCGGCGCTCACGCGGCTCGAGCGAGTCGAGCTCGCCGGACGCAGCAAGATCGGCGAGTTGTTCGGCAGCCAGCATGCCGGCCTGGATCCGCTTGGCCAGCGCGACCTCGTCCTCGGCGCAGAGCAGCGCCACCTGGCCGATCTCCTTGAGGTACATGCGGACCGTGTCCGAGGTGCCGGCGGACCCGGGGCGCAGATTCGGCTCGACCCGGGCCGACGCACGGCGCGTCCGAGGAATGTCGTCGTCGGTGGCATCGGAGCGCCCGGAACGAACCGGGACCTCATCGCTCGGCTCGACCGGCACGATCCGCAGGGGCGCCGCAGGTTCGCCCACCAGCTCGATGCCTTCGGCATCGGCAAGGGCACGGATCGACGCGTACAGTTCGCTCGTGCGCTTCGACGCTGGCACGACCTGCTCCACGTCGCCGTACGCGATCCGACCGTCACCACGGGCTTTGACCAGCAGAGCCTTGAGATCGGCGCCGAGGCCCACAGGCCCCGCAGGGAGAGGCGTTGGTTGATTCATCGCGTGCCCTCATCCTGGTCGAGGAGTAACGCTAGCAAGTCGGTGCCCGCTTGAAGCTTGGCCTCGCCGGCGCTGTCGTCGCTCATCAGCGTCGACTGCAGGCCGGCGACATAGGAAAGCCGTTCGCTCAGCGCGAGCGGGTTCTCCGCTCCCAGCGCGGTCTGCCTCAGATCCATGATCACGCGACGGACCGCCTCCTGGCTCAAGCGGAGGAACGCGTCCTCCATGGTGGAATCGGTCTGTTCAGCAGCTGCCTGACGAAGCAACCCGGCGACTTCGGGATCATCGTCCTCGGTGGCGGCGAGGGCGTCGGCCAACGACGGCCACGCCAAGAGCGCCCCGAAAGCCCGTCGGTAAGGGCCCTCGGAGAAGAGCACCGGGTCGAGCCAGCCCAGCGACTCGTCAGGGGCTTCGACCGCGGCACGCAACGCGTCGCGCTCGACCTGGTCGTGCACGCCGCGGCGCACGGCTGAGCCACGGTCGTCGTTCACGTCGGCAAGGTCGCGGTCGTGCCAGTCATCGGGACCGTGGTGACGATCGTCGCGGCGGGCTACGGCGCGGCCGTCGACACGGTCCCGGCGGCGGGCGGGCTCGGCGGAACTCGCCGCGCCGCTCGGCCGGCGGGTGAGGAGCTGACGCAGCTGATCGACCTCGATACGGCAGTGTGAGGAGACCTCGAGCAAATACTGGTCACGCACCAGCGGGTTGGGATGCTGGGCAATGGCGTCGAGCGCGCGCTCCGCAGCCCGGGCCCGGCCCTCGGGGCGGTGCAGATCGGCGGCGGCGAGGATCCGCTGCAGGCGGAACCCCAAGAACGGGACGGCCCGTTCGACTGCGGCACGCAGCGCCACCGGGTCCTGGCGGGCGAGATCCGCGGGATCGACACCGTCGGGCAGGTTCGCCACCACCACGTCGAGCTCGTAGGTCTGTTCCCACTGGTGGAACCGCTCGGCCGCCGCCTGACCGGCCCCGTCCGCGTCGAAGGCGAGGACCAGCCGCTTGGCGAAGCGGGTCAGTAGCTTCACGTGGTCCTCAGTGAGCGCCGTGCCGCACGTGGCCACGGCGCGGCCCATCCCCGCTTGGAAGAACCCGATCACGTCGGTGTATCCCTCGCAGACGATGGCTTCTTGCACCTGGACGATATCGGCCTTCGCTGCCGACAGTCCGTACAGGACCTTCGACTTATCGTAGATGGGCGTCGAGCCGGGGTTGAGGTACTTGGGACCGTCGGCTCCCTGCATCTTGCGCCCCCCGAAACCGATGGGATCGCCCTGCGGGTCGAAGATCGGGAACAGGATCCGGCCGCGGAAGAAGTCCTGCTGGCGACCGCGACGGTTGATGAGCCCCAGGCCGCTGTCCCGCCAGTCGTCGTCACTGACGCGCAGGGCCCGCGACAACTCGTCCCAACCTTCCGGCGCCCAGCCGAGCCGGAAACGGCGGACGTCGTCGCCGGCGATCCCCCGGGAACGCAGGTACCCGCGGGCCGGGCCGGCATCGGCACCGACGAGCAGCCGCTGGTGGTACCACTCGACGGCCCGCTCGACGATGTCGGAGAGCTGCAGACGTCGCTTGCGGAACTGCCCGCCGTCGGCGTCGGTGTAGCGCAACGACAGGTTGGCCTTGGCGGCGAGCCGTTCGACCGCACCGACGAAATCAAGTCCTTCGAGCTCGCGCAGGAAGGTGATGCTGTCGCCGCTCTTCTGGCAGCCGAAGCAGTAGAACAGCCCCTGTTCCTCGTTGACCGAGAAGCTCGGCGACTTCTCCGGATGGAACGGGCACAACCCCACCCAGCGACGTCCGACCCGCTTGAGGGGCACGAACTGGCTGACGACGCCCACGATATTGGTGGCGTTGCGGACCGCCAGCACGTCCTCGTCGTTGATCATGATCGCTCCGCCCGCACCGGCATCGGCACCAGACAACCACAACCGCACGCCGCGACGGAGCGGATTCGCCGCGGAGCCCCAAGGCGGGGGACATTTCGATCGTCCCACCGGGCTGATGATCGCTGCTCGCCGATTCGCCTCCGGGGTCGCGGACACCGCCGATGTCGCGGACGGGCGCGGACCCCGTGGTCCTTCGTCACCGATCCGCGGGCGCGAGGTCCGCTTGCCCCCGGGTGAGCACGGCATGGGCGGCGGCCAGGCGGGCGACGGGAACCCGGAACGGCGAGCACGACACGTAGTCCACCCCGGCACCGAGGAAGAAGGCGATCGACGCCGGATCGCCGCCGTGCTCGCCGCACACCCCGATCGCGAGGTCGGCCCGCCCTGTACGACCCCGGGCCACGCCAAGTGACACCAGTTCGCCGACGCCATCGACGTCGATGGTCTCGAAGGGGTTGTGGGCCAGCAGGCCGGCGGCGAGGTAGGTCGGCAGGATCCTCGACTCGACATCGTCGCGACTGAACCCGAAGGTCATCTGGGTCAGGTCGTTGGTGCCGAAGCTGAAGAAGTCCGCGACCTCGGCGATGTCCGCGGCCCCCAGGGCTGCCCGAGGGGTCTCGATCATCGTGCCGATGGCCACGGTGCCACCGGCAGCGAGATCCCGACCGTGTCGTCGGGTGGCGGCGTCGATCTCGTCCTGCACCCAGCCGCGCACGAGGGCCAGTTCCTCCCGGCCGACCACCAGCGGGATCATGATCTCGGCCATGGGCCGCCCGCCCGCTCCGAGTCGGGCGGCCACGGCATCGAGCAGGGCCGCCACCTGCATCCGGTAGAGGCCGGGCCGCAGAATGCCCAGGCGCACGCCACGCGTGCCCAGCATCGGGTTCTGCTCGTGCCAGTGCCGGGTCGCGGCGTGCAGGGCCCGCTGCTCGTCGCTGAGGGGCTGCCCGGTTGCCTCCTGCCCGGCGATGTCCTCCAACGACGGGAGGAACTCGTGCAGCGGCGGATCGAGGAGCCGCACCGTGACCGGTAGGCCGTCCATCGCCCCGAGCAACGCCTCGAAGTCGGCCCGCTGGACGTCGGCCAACTGGGCCAGGGCTGTGGCCTCCTCCTCGTCGGTGGTGGCCAGGATGGCCCGTCGCAGCAACGGCAGACGGTCCCCGAGGAACTGGTGCTCGGTCCGGCACAGGCCCACCCCGCGGGCGCCGAAAGCCCGGGCGCGGACGGCGTCGGGACCGGTGTCGGCATTTGCCCGGACCTCGAGCAGACCCTGGCACACCTCGTCGGCCCAGCCCAGCACCACGTCGAACTCCGGCGGTGGAGCGCCCTCGACGGTGGCCAGGGCGTCGAGCATGACGGCCCCGGAATTCCCGTCGATCGAGATGACCGTACCCTCCGACACCGACACCGTCACCCCTTCGGCTGAGGTCGCGGTGAACCCGCCCTCGACGATCTCGATTCCCTCCGCCCCGACCACCGCCGGGATGCCCCAGCCGCGGGCCACGACCGCAGCGTGGGACACCAACCCACCGCGAACGGTGAGCACCCCGCGCGCCACCTGCATGCCGTGCACGTCCTCCGGCGAGGTTTCGGTGCGGACCAGGATGACGTCGTGGCCCTGCTCGGCGGCGTCCACCGCAGCATCGGCGCTCAGGCAGACCCGCCCGACGGCGGCGCCGGGCGAGGCGGCGAGGCCGGTGGCGATCACCGTGCCGGCAGCGGAGAACGTGGGGTGCAGCACCTGTTCGAGGTGCTCCGGTCGGACCCGTTGCAGCGCCTCCCGTCGATCGAGCGCTATCGCCGGATCCTCGACCATGGCCACCGCCAGGCGCAGGGCCGCCGCACCGGTTCGTTTGCCCACGCGGACCTGCAGCATCCACAACTTGTCCTGCTCGATGGTGAACTCAGTGTCGAGCAGCTCGCGGTAATGGCGTTCCAACCGGGCGAAGATGCCGAGCAGTTCGTCGTAGGCGGCGGGAAAGGCCGCCTGCATGGAGGCGAGGGGCTCCGGGCGCCGGATCCCGGGGACCACGTCCTCCCCCTGGGCGTTGACGAGGAAGTCCCCGTAGGGCTCGGCGCTCCCGGTGACCGGGTTGCGGGTGAAGCCGACCCCGGTGGCCGAGCGGGCGTCCCGGTTACCGAACACCATCACCTGCACGTTGACCGCGGTGCCGAGTTCGGCGGCGATCCGTTCGCGGGTTCGGTACGTGATGGCCCGTGGCGAACCCCACGAACGGAACACCGCCTCGATCGCACCGCGGAGCTGCAGGGCCGGCTCCTGGGGGAACGCCGCACCGGTGTGCTGCTGCACGGTCCGCAGCGACGCAGCCACGACGGCCGCGAGCGCGTCGGCGCCGAGCGCCGCATCGGTCGTCACCCCGGCCTGCCGTTTCGCGTCGTCGAGCAAGGCCTCGAAGGCCTCCCCCGGCACGTCGAGCACAACCCGGGCGTACTGGGCGATGAGCCGCCGGTAGGAATCGAGGGCGAAGCGTCGTTCGGTCCGGCGCGCCAGTGCCTCCACCGAGCGGTCGTTCAGGCCGACGTTGAGCACCGTGTCCATCATCCCCGGCATGGAGAAGCGCGCCCCCGAGCGCACCGACAGCAGCAGCGGCTCGGTCGGGTCCTCGACGCGACGTCTGCTGCGTAGCTCGAGACGACTCACCGCGGCAGCCACTTCGGCGGCCAGACCCTCGGGCCAGCCGTCACGCAGATACGCCCGGCAGGCCTCCGTGCTGATGGTGAAGCCCGGCGGGACGGGCAGCTGCAACACCGAGGTCATCTCGGCGAGGTTGGCGCCCTTGCCGCCGAGCAGCTCGGCCAACTCGCGTGGCGACCGCTCGTGCACGTGGTCGAAGTCGTAGACGTAGCTGCGATTCGGCATGTCCGGCTCCCTGCCCTCTGCCGTGAGGCGGCCGGCTCAACCTACCCGGGGCGCAGGAGGCTGCCGCCGTCCGCACACGACCCGTCGGGACGGACACCCCGCCCAGCAGCACCCGGCAGGGCGGCCCGCCGGACGGTCGCGGCGCCGCAGGCTTCAGCGCCGGTCGGGTCGATGCCAGTGGCGTCGACAACGCAGTTCATAGGTCACCTCGTCGCCCTGCCCGAGGTCGCCGGGCACGATGGTGTCGCCGTCGCGGACCTGCACACCGGCCACCAGTCGCGCATGATGGGTGGCAGGACGGCCGCACCAGCAACGGGCCTCGGACCGGACCACCTCGCGATGGTCGGCCAGCTCGAGCAGCCGGGCCGTTGCTGGGAACAGCCGACCACGGAAGTCGGTGAGCAGCCCGAAGGCGTAGACATCGAGGCCGTCGTCGTCCACCAGCTCGGCGAGTTGTTCGATCTGATCCACGGTGTAGAACTGCGCCTCGTCGCACACCAGGAACTGCGGCGGTGGGCCGTCGGACAGCGCGACTCTGCATCGCTGACTGATGTCGGCACCGGGAGCGAGCTCGATGGCGGGCCGGGAGACACCGAGCCTGCTGGCCACCGCCCCGTCGCCGCGTTCCTGACAGGTGACGAGCAGACCGCGCTGTCCGGCCAGGACCAGGTTGTGGTGGATCAGCAGGGCCATGGTCGACTTGCCCGACCCCATGGTCCCGTAGAAGAACCGCAACTCGGCCATTGGCGGCGGGAGACGCGATCAGCCGGCGAGACCGAGCAGGCGGCGCGCCTCTGCCACGTCGTCGTTCATCTGGGACACGAGCGCATCGACCGACTCGAACCTGGCCTCGCCGCGCAGGCGGTCGGTCAGCACCACGGCCGCCGGCTCGCCGTAGAGGTCGCCGGAGAAGTCGAGCAGGAACGCCTCGACGAGCGGGGTCGTACCGTCCTTGTAGAACGTCGGCCGGCGCCCCACGTTGACTGCGGCGCCGTGGCATGTGCCGTCGGGCCGGACGTACCAGCCTGCGTACACGCCGTCGCCGGGCAGCAGGATCTCGTCCGGCAGGGCCACATTGGCCGTCGGGAAGCCGAGGGTCCGGCCCCGCTGGTCTCCGCCGATGACCACACCCCGAAGCTCGTGAGGCCGGCCGAGCATTGCGGCCGCCGCCTCGACGTCCCCGGCCGCAACCGCCTTGCGGATGGCAGTCGACGAGATGACACCGGGCCCGGAGCGGAGCAGGTCGAGCCCGAACACCTCGAACCCGGCTGTCGCTCCGAGGGTGCGCAACAGGCGGACGTTGCCGCCGCGGGCACGGCCGAAGTGGAAATCCTCCCCGACCACTACACAGCAGGCCTGCAGGCAGCCGACGATCACCTCGGCCACGAAGTCCTCCGCCGACTCCTGCGAGCGTGCTTCATCGAAGTGCACAACGTAGGTGACGTCGACACCGAGGCCATCGAGCAGCTCGAGTTTCTGATCGAGCGTCGTGAGCAACTTGGGTGCCGATGCCGGCCGCACCACCGATGCCGGATGACGATCGAAGGTGATCACCGCCAACCCGGCGCCGTGGGCATTCGCCTCACTGCGGGTGCGCTCGATCACCGTCCGATGGCCCAGGTGGACGCCGTCGTACGCCCCGATGGTCACCGCGAAGCGCCGGTCCTCAGCACGCACGCCCCGCTGATCTTCGATGACCTTCACCGGTGTACCTCACCCACAGACCCAGGAGCCCATCACGGCCCGCTCGCACTATGGCGGAACGCTACTCCCCCACTGGGACAGCACACCTCACCCGGCGCGAAGCCACCGTGCCCGCAGCAGCCTGCGGCCGGACGCTTCCGGCACGGCGATCAACCGGCCTGCACGGTCGGGCCGGGCGGGGCCACCACGACCACCGGCCTGAAGTCACCGCCGGCCGCTTCGACCACGGCCACGAGGTCGCCGTCGGGTCCGTACACCGCGGACACCGAGCGGTCCCCGGAGGCAACCGACGGGACGCGGCGGGCGCCGACCGACCCCGATACCAGCCGGCGGCCCTGCACCAGCGCCGCGACACCGGCGGCGTCGGTGTCCAACCCCGGATAATCCCGCAGCACCTCACGCATAGGAAGCAGCTCGAGTTGCTCCAGCCCACGGGCATCGCCGAGCCCGAAACCGCCGACCGCCGTTCGGCGCAGCCCGCGCAGGTGGGCGCCACCACCGAGCGCCGTACCGAGGTCCGCCGCCAGCGACCGGATGTAGGTGCCCGAGCCGCACTCGACCGACAAGCGGAACACCCCCGGCACGTCCGTCGATTCGACGTCGATTCGGCGGATCACGACCTTGCGGGCCTTACGTTCGATCTCGATCCCCTCCCGGGCCAGCTCGTGCAGCCGCCGGCCATCGACCTTGATGGCGGACACCATCGGGGGAACCTGGTCGATCTCGCCAATGAAGGCGGGCAGCACGGCGTGTACGTCGTCCAGCGTGACACCGTCCATGGCGAACGTCCCGGTCACCTCACCGGCGGCATCGAGCGTCGAGGTCGTGGTCCCGAGCACCACTTCGCCGATGTACACCTTGCCGAGGTCGGTGAGGAAGCGCAGCAACCTCGTTGCCCTGCCGACGCCGAGGACCAGGACCCCCGTGGCATCCGGGTCGAGCGTGCCCGAATGGCCCACCTTCCGGGTACCGAGCAATCCTCGCGACTTGGCGACGACGTCGTGGGAGGTCCAGCCGGCCGGTTTGTCGACGACACACACCCCGTCAATCGGCGGTGCCGGACGGCGAGCCATCCCGGACCTCCCCGGTCGGATCTATCCCGCCGTCGTGGTCCGATGGTTCCGCTCCGCCGCCAGCGACCCCCCCGACGGCCGGAGTCGAGGGACCCGCGCCATCCGCTGGGTCGGCGTCCCCGGCACCCTGGGCATCCTCGGCCTCTCCGGCATCGTCGCCCGGCAGCGGTCCGATCTCCCGGAGCAGCGCCTCGACGCGGATTCCCTCCCGAACACCGCGATCGGGACCGAAGTGAAGTTCGGGCGTACGACGCATCCTGGCTTGACGGCCGATCGCCGCCTGGAGCCGGATCCGGCGTTCAGCCAGCGCCTCGAGCACCACCGGATCGGACTCCTCGCCCCCGAGCGACGAGTAGAACACCATCGCCGTGGTCAGCTCGGGGTTGGTATCCACCCCGGTGATGCTGACCCATTCGAGGCGTGGATCGTCGATTCGCTCCAGCTCGTCGCCAATTATCTCGCGCAACAGTTCGTTCACCCGGGCGGTCCGCGGAAAGTCACGGTTCCCGCCACCATGGCTACGTCGACGTCGGTTCATGGTCCTTCACCTGCCCTGTTCCGGCGCCGGGCGCCGCCGCCGGCAGCACCGGCACGGTAGTTCGCAATGATTGAGGTTCAGCCATCGCGCCACGTCATACTCGGCGCCGCCTCACGCTTGTTCGAGCCAGCTGCGCTCCGCGAACAGCACCTCAACCTCGGGGAAGGACCAGACGAATCCCTCGACCTCGTCCATGATCGCCGACGCCTGATGGGGCGCCACCGACACCAGGGCGAATCCGAGTTCGACCCGCTGCCATCGGTCGAGACCGCCTACCTCGGCCCTACTGACCCGGAAACGTTGGCGGGCGCCGTCGAGTATCGGCTTCTCCACGTGCCTGCCTGCCGGTCCTTCAAGAACCGGCAGGCAGGCACGTGGAGATCCATGCGGAGGGCGAGGACGAACACGACCGACCCTCCGCCGTCAACGGTCAGGTACGGGGGATCTCGCGATCCTCGAAGGTCTCGATGGTGTCACCCTGCTTGAGGTCCTGGAAGTCCGACAGGCCGATACCGCACTCGTAGCCGGTGTTCACCTCTCGGGCGTCATCCTTGAAACGCCGCAGGGACGAGACGGTGCCCTTCCAGATGATCGTGCCCTCCCGCAGGAAGCGCACCTTGGAGTTCCTGGTGATCGTGCCGCTGAGCACGTAGCAACCGGCGATCGAACCAACTTTCGGGACCCGGAAAATCTCGCGGACCTCGGCCTCGCCGGTGACCACTTCTTCGAACTCCGGAGCGAGCAGGCCGAGCATGGCGTTCTCGATGTCCTCGAGGACGTTGTAGATGATCTCGTAGGTGCGGATCTCCACGCCCTCGTGGTGGGAAATCTCCCGCACCTTGCGGTCCGGCCGGACGTTGAAGCCGATGAGCGTGGCGTTAGAGGCCGCTGCCAACTGGATGTCGCTCTTCGTGATGCCGCCCACGCCTCGCAGGACGAAGTTCAGCTTCACGTCATCGCGCTCGAGCTTCTTCAGCGACTCCGTCAACGCCTCGAGTGAACCGGTGACATCAGCCTTCAAGATGAGGTTGAGGGTTGCGGTTTCACCGGCCTGAATGTGCCGGAACACGTCCTCGAGTCGGGCGCCACCGGCCGCAATGTGCGGCACGCTGCCCAACGACGCCTGGCGCTGCCAGTGCTCGCGGGTCTGGGCGACCTCGCGGGACACCTTCTCACTCGGTGCGACGATGAAGTCGTCACCGGCCTCGGCTACCTCGGACAGGCCGAGGATCTGCACCGGTGTGGACGGGCCGACCGACTTGACCTGCTTGCCCTTGTCGTCGATGAGTGCCCGTACTTTGCCCCAGGCTGCGCCGGCGACAACCGGGTCACCGACCTTCAAGGTGCCTCGTTGTACCAGCACCGTCGCCACCGGACCACGTCCGATGTCGAGGTTGGACTCGAGCACGACGCCCGTCGCCCGGCCCGTGGCATTGGCTCGAAGGTCCTCGACCTCGGAGACCACCAGCAGGTTTTCGAGCAGGTCGTCTACACCGAAGTTCTGCAGCGCGGAGACCTCGACCATGATCGTGTCGCCGCCCCAGGCTTCGGGGATCAACCCTCGCTCGGACAACTGCTGCATGACCCGGGTGGGATCGGCCTCGGCCCGGTCGATCTTGTTGATCGCCACCACGATGGGAACCTCGGCCGCACGGGCATGCTGGATCGCTTCGAGCGTCTGGGGCATGACCCCGTCGTCGGCCGCGACCACCAACACCACGATGTCGGTGGCCTCGGCACCTCGGGCACGCATGGCGGTAAAGGCCTCGTGGCCGGGTGTATCGATGAAGGTGATCGACTGGCCACCCTTCTCGACCTGGTAGGCGCCGATGTGCTGGGTGATGCCGCCGGCCTCGCCCGCCACCACGTTCGTGTTGCGGATCTGGTCGAGCAGCTTCGTTTTACCGTGGTCGACGTGGCCCATGACGGTGATGACCGGCGGGCGGAGCGGCAACGAGTCGTAATCTTCGTCGTCGTCGACGAGATCGAGGCCGAGGCGACCGCGGAGCTGTACCTCTTGCTCCTCGCCAGGGTCGACCATCTTGAGCTGCGCGCCGACCTCTGCGGCGAACAGCTCCATCATGTCGTCCGACAGCGACTGGGTCGCCGTGACCATCTCACCCTGTTGGAGCAGGAACCGCACGACGTCAGCGGCCGTACGGTTGAGCTTCGGGCCGAACTGCTGCGCAGTCGATCCTCGCTCGACGACTACCTCGCCCTCGGGCACCGGCGCATTGACCGGCGTATAGGCCGGCATGCCGAGCGGCTGGAGCTCTTCCATGCTGCGACGCCGACGACTCTTGCGACGCTGCTGCGGACCACGACGACCGCCGGGTCCACCGCCGGGTCCACCGCGGCCGGGTCCACCACCGGGTCCACCACCGGGACGCCCGGCGAAGCCACCACCGGGACCGCCACCCGGACCACCGCCGGGCCCACCGGGACCGCCACCAGGACGACCGGCGAAACCGCCACCGGGACGACCGGCGAAGCCACCGCCGCCACCACCGGGACCGCCACCAGGGCGCGACCCACCGGGACCACCGGGACCACCGGGGCCGCCGGGACCACCGGGACGCCGCGGGCCGCCGGGCGGCGGCGGGATCGGCCGACCGGTGCGAGAAAGAGGAGGACCGCCAGGGGGCGGGGGAATCGGACGACCCGACGCCGACGTCGGTGGGCCGCCAGGACGAGGCGGACCGGGCGGGCGGGGACCACCCGGCCCGGGACGCATCCCGGGCATCGGCGGCCTGGCCCCGGGAGGCGGACCTGCCGGACGGGGTGCACCCGGACCCGCACCTGGCGCACCCGTTGGAGCCGACTGGCCCGGCGCAGGAGGCCGCGGACCGGTCGGCATGCCCGGGCGGGGCGCGCCTTGACCGGCTCCCGGCGCAGGCGGCCGCGGACCGGTCGGCATGCCCGGGCGCGGACCACTGGGGGCAGGGGCGTCGGGCCGGCGGGGAACCTCACGTCCACCCGACGCGATCGGAGTACGGCTCGGCGGTGGGCCCTGCGGCGCAGGGCGCACGCCGGGAGCAGGGCGCGGCGGGACCGGCGCGCCACCGGCCGTGGGGGTCGGAGGCCGGGCTGCCTGCGGCAGCACGGCCGGACGCACCAGGGCGTCCGGGCTCGACGGGGCAGGGGCTGCACCTGCGGGCTGCGGCGGTGCCACCGGGGCGACCGGGACGGCGGCCTCCGCCAGGGGAACGCTCGGAGCCGAACCAGCCGGAGTAGGAACCTCGACCGGAGGAGTCGTCGCCGGGGCGACCGGGGTAACAGCAGCGGGAGGCTCGGCCACCGGCGCAGGAGCCGGCGCAGCAGGCTTCACTGAGCTCGGGGCGAGTGGCTCGTCCTCGGGCGGTTGATGATCGCGGACCAAGCCTTCGCGCTCGGCACGGCGCCGCACCCGGTCTGCCTGGGCTTCCACCACACTTGACGAGTGGCTCTTCACCCCGACTCCGAGCGCGTCGCAGAGATCGAGCGTCTCCTTGTTGGTAAGACCAAGCTCTCGTGCGAGCTCGTACAGCCGAATCTTTGCGGGCAAGTGCTGTCTCAGCCCCTCAGGTCTGTCAATTGGGCGACACGCGCCGCCAGCCCCCGGGACACCCGCGGGCAGGCCACACGCGACCGACCATGCTAGTCGGCACAGGCAGCGTCCCGGAAACCATTCACGTCGACGATGTCGCTGAGCGATGCCGGGAGGACCGGGGTCCGTCGCAGCGCACGGGTCCAGGCACGCCGTTTCACCGCATGATCCCAACAGCTCTGAGCGGGGCACAACCAGGCTCCGCGTCCGGGCGCCACACGGCTCGACATCAAACCCTCGCGGTCCCCCAGGACGAAGCGAAGCAGCTCGATCCGGGGCCGGACACCACGACAGCCGATGCAGGTGCGCATCGGCTGTCGGGTTTCATCACGCTTCGGCAGCGGGAGCCTCGGCGTCGATCTCGATCTCGGACGGAGCGGCGGCTGCATCACCCTCGGCAGGAGCGGCGGCTCCGTCAGGAGCGGCGGCTCCGTCAGCAGCGGCGGCTCCGTCAGCAGCAGCGGCGGCTCCGTCAGCAGCAGCGGCGGCTCCGTCAGCAGCAGCGGCGGCTCCGTCAGCAGCAGCGGCGGCTCCGTCAGCAGCGGCGGCGGCTCCGTCAGCAGCGGACGGGGCTTCCGGACCGCTCGACCACTCCTGGGCCGACATCGACGGGCCACCCTCCGCCGGCTGCCAGACCTGCTCGCCGGTGGCCGGATCGACGACCCACTCGCCCTCGGCCCATTCCTCGCCCTCGGGGAGCAGACCGTCGACCTCGTCGCGGATCTGGGTCTCCGACTTGATGTCGATACGCCAACCGGTCAGACGAGCTGCCAGACGGGCGTTCTGCCCTTCCTTGCCGATCGCCAGGGACAGCTGATGATCGGGAACGATCACCTCGGCGGTACCGGTGTCGGGATGGATCCTCACCTCTTTGACCTTGGCCGGCGAGAGAGCCTTCGTCACGAAGTCGGACGGCTCGTGGCTGAAAGGCACGATGTCGATCTTCTCGCCCCGCAGTTCGTTGACGACCTGGCGGACGCGCCCACCTCGTGCACCGACGCAGGCACCCACGGGATCGACGTTGCCGTCGTTGGACCACACCGCGATCTTGGTGCGATGGCCTGGCTCACGCGCACAGGCCTTGATCTCGACGGTGCCGTCGGCGATCTCGGGGACCTCGAGCTTGAACAGCTCGAGGATGAGACCAGGGTGCGTCCGCGACACGACGATCTGCGGTCCTTTGGCCGTCTTGCGCACCTCGACGATGTAGGCCTTGAGCCGTGCGCCCGGGTCCGGGCGCTCGAAGGAGACCTGTTCGGCCTGCGGCAACAGGGCCTCGACCCGACCGAGGTCGAGCAGGGTGTAGCGGCTGTCGCTCTGCTGGATGATCCCGGTGACGATGTCGCCCTCGCGGCCGGCGTACTCCTCGTACTTCAGCTCGCGTTCGGCTTCACGGATGCGCTGCATCATGACTTGCTTGGCGGTCTGCGCAGCGATACGGCCGAAGTCGGAGGGGGTCACGTCGAGCTCGCCGCCCATCGGTTCGCCGTCCTCGTCGAGCTCCTGCGCATGCACCCGGATCTCGAAGGTGTCCGGATCTATGGTGACCCACGAGTACTCGTAGGCCTTCGGCATGCGCTTGTAGGCCGACTCCAGCGCGTCGGCCAGAGCCCGGAACAAGGTGTCGACCGAGATGCCCTTGTCTGCGGCCAGCGCCTGCAGCGCCTCCATCATGTCGGGGTTGCTCATGCCTGCACTCCATTTCGACGCGACGGTGCGCCGTCTGCGGACCGGACGAGAGTGGATCGCACCCTCATGGTTGGTCTCCGGCCATGGTCATTTCGTTCTTCGCCGTTGCGGATCTGGCCTTCGAGGCCTTCGCCGCACCGGGTTTGGACCCCTTGCCCGGCTTTGGACCGGGACCCCATTCGAACACGGTTCGGGCCTTGTCGATGGCCCGGTAGCCGATTTCCAGCGTCTCGGGTTCGTCGGCGGCCTTGACCGGCTCGGTGCGCACCGTGATCCCGTTGTCGTCCGCCGACAACAAGATGCCGGTCAACCGCTCGGTTTTCGGGTCGCGAGTCCAACGGAAGGTGATCTTCTGGCCAAGCACCGCCGCGAAATGGCGAGGCGTGCGCAACGGCCGCTCGACACCGGGGCTCGACACCTCGAGCGTGTAGCGGGCAGAGATCGGATCCGCTTCGTCGAGTACCCGGGAAACCTGCTGGGTCACCTCGAACAGTCGGTCGAGGCTGATCCCACCCGGCTCGTCCACCACCACCCGCACGACGACGCCACGGTGTTCGACATCCACGAGCTCGACGCCGAGCGCATCGATGACCGGCATGATGACGCTCGACACGGTCTGGACAATCGTCATCTCACCTCCTACGGCTTCGTGCGTTCTGCAACCGGGATCAACGAAGGCGTGGGCAACGCCCACGCCTTCAGCGATTCGCTCGAACGTTGGTCGGGCAATTATAGCGGCCCGAGGCGATTCGGCTGCCCCTTGCCGGCAGCGCGGGTCCTGCCGGCCCAGCCAGCCGATCGTGAAGCATCCGACGATCAGTAGGCCCGGGCCACCACGGCAACGACCTCGTCGTCGATCTCGGCGGGAATCGTACCGTCGGGGTTCTGTAGGCACCGTACGGTGATGGCCTTCGCGGCTAGTACCTCCTCGCCCTGCTCCCCCAGAACCGACCAGCGGATCCGGGCGAAGCCAGACTGCGCCGCTTCGGCGGCCTCGTCGATGGTGCCGACCGAGACCGTGCGGTTGTCCCGTCGGGCGGTGGCGGCGGCCAACAGCCCGTCCTGGACACCTAGCAGAGCCGCTGCCACGGCCGCGGGTACGGCGTCGAGACCGACCGCGACCTTGCCATCCTCGTCGCGCCGCACCAAGGTGACCTTGCCCTCCTTGAGGTCGCGAGGACCGACCTCGATCCGCACCGGAACGCCCTTGAGTTCCCAGTCGGTGGCTCGGCGGCCGAAGCTGGCTGAGGTGTGGGCGTCCAGCCTGGCGCGGACACCGGCGGCGACGAGACGATCCACCAACGCTTGCGCGGCCTCTCCTGAGCCATCCTCGTCTCGAACCAGCAGTACCACGACCTGCACATGGGCCAGACGAGGCGGCACCCGCATACCGGCGTCGTCACCGTGGCACATGATGAGCCCGCCCAACATGCGGGTCGAGGTTCCCCACGAGGTCGTCCAGCACAGCTGCCGCTGGCCACCCGCATCGAGGAAGTCGATGTCGAAGGCCTTGGCGAAGTTCTGGCCCAGCTCATGGCTGGTGCCCATCTGCAAGGCCTTCCCGTCGCCCATCATGGCCTCACAGGCCATGGTGTTGATGGCCCCGGCGAACCGCTCCCGGCGGGTCTTGACCCCAACCAGGACCGGCATCGCCAGCACATTCACCATGAAGTCCTGGTAGGCCTCAAGCAGGATACGCGTAGCGTATGCGGCACCGTCGTCGCGGGTGGCGTGGGCCGTGTGCCCTTCCTGCCACAGGAACTCGGTGGTCCGCAGGAACATGCGGGGACGCAGCTCCCAGCGCACGACGTTCGCCCACTGGTTCAGCAGCAACGGCAGGTCGCGATATGACTGGATCCACTTGGCCATGAACTCGCCGAAGACCGTCTCCGAGGTCGGCCGAACCACGACGGGCTCATCGAGCTTCTTCCCACCGGCGTGAGTCACCACCGCCAGCTCCGGGCTGAAACCCTCGACGTGTTCGGCCTCACGACGCAGGTAGCTCTCGGGGATGAACAACGGCATGTACACGTTCTCGGCGCCGCACGCCTTGATCCGGGCGTCCATCTCGGACTGCATTCGTTCCCACAAGCCGTAGCCGTACGGTCGGATCACCATCGTGCCGCGCACCGGACCGTTGTCGGCGAGTTCTGCCTTGGCTAGGACATCCTGGTACCAACGCGGGAAGTCCTCTGCTTGGGGGGTGAGGATGGGAGCCTTGGCCATAGATCAGGAATGGTACCGGCCACCGGGCCAGCGCAGCGTCACCCGGTGATGGTCGAGCGGATCAGCTCGACCCGTGTCTCGCTGTTGTTGACGTCCTCGCCTTGGTCCTCGAGAAGCCGCTGACGATCCTTGCGGGCCTCGCGTTCGGCGACCGCAGTGTCGGCACGGGCGAGGGCCGCATCGACCCCGTGCTCGTGGATGAACTCCGCCCACTCCACGAGCGCCTCGACCATGTTCCCCTCTGGCACCACCGCAACGTTGCGGCCCCGCACGAATAGATGGCCCCGCTTGTTGCCGGCGGCGATGCCGATGTCCGCGTCGCGGGCCTCACCCGGACCGTTCACCACGCAGCCCATGACCGCGACCTGAAGCGGAATCTGTCGCTCGCCAAAGGCCTCCATGGCCCGGGTCGCGACGTCGATCACGTCGATCTCGGCCCGGCCGCAGGACGGGCAGGCGATGAGATCGATGCCCTTGCGTTCCCGCAGGCCCATAGCCTCGAGCAGCTGACGACCGGCGCGGGCCTCTTCGACGGGGTCCGCGGTCAACGAGTAGCGGATGGTGTCGCCGATACCCTCGGCGAGGAGGGTGGCGATCCCAGCGGTGGCCTTGACGATGCCAGCCGGTGGCGGGCCCGCCTCGGTCACCCCGAGGTGAAGCGGGAAATCGGTCGCCTCGGACAGTTGTCGGTAGGCCTCGATGGTCAACGGGACGTTGGAGGCCTTCACCGAGATCTTCACCAGGTCGAAATCCACGTCCGCGAAGTAGGCGAGCTCCCTCATGGCCGACTCCACCATCGCTTCCGGGGTGACCTGGCCGCCGTACTTGCGGTATAACGATTCGTCGAGCGAGCCGCCGTTCACCCCGATCCGGATGGAGATACCCCGGTCGCGACAGGCCGCGGCAACCGCCTTGATGTGTTCGGGCCGTCGGATGTTGCCAGGGTTGAGACGGAGACCGTGCACCCCGGCCTCGAGGGCGGCGAGCGCCATCCGATGATTGTTGTGGATGTCCGCGATGATGGGAATCGGAGACCGCGGCACGATGCGGGCCAGGCCTTCGGCGGCCTCCGCCTCATTGCAGGTGCAACGGACGATGTCGCAGCCGGCGCCGGCCAGGGCGTAGATCTGGGCCAGGGTGCCCTCGACATCGGCCGTCTTGGTCGTCGTCATCGATTGCACACTGATCGGCGCGTCACCGCCGACGGCAACCGCTCCGACCTGGATTTGGCGGGTCTTCCGCCGGGGAAAGCTGGTTTCGAACTGCAACGGGGCCTCTCAGGGCAGGTGTACCGGGTTGACGAAATCGAGGTAGAACGACGACAGGCCGATCATCACCAGCAGGGCCACCACAGCGTAGGTGAGCGGCAGCAGGCGCCCCACGTCGGTGAAGTACCGGCGACCGTCGCGACGCAGCAGCTCACGGACCCGCTCATAGGTGGCGATGGCGATGTGGCCGCCGTCGAAGGGCAGCAACGGGATCAGGTTGAACATCCCGATGAAAATGTTGAGCATGGCCAGGAAGCCCAAGGCAGGAGCGATGCCCTCACGGGTCAGATCCACACCGAGCCGGGCCGCCCCGTAGATGGACAAGAAGCGGTTCTCCCCACCTCCGCCGCTGCTCGACCCAGCAGCGTCCGTGCTCGGCTCGGGCCGCCCCTGGGCCACCTGCTGGGCAAAGCTGCCGAGCCCGGCCGGTGTGAACAGCTGCACCATGCCCTTCACCGAAGCCGCAGCGACGTCACCGAACTCCCGGACCGTCTGGCCCACCGCCGCGATCGGCCCGACCCGCTCCGGCGGGAAGGACGGACCGACCCCGAGCTGGCCCTCCTGCGGCCTCACCGGATTGGCCCCGATGGTGACCTCGACCGATGCGGTGACCCCGTTGCGCTCGAACACGATCGGCACGGTCTGGCCCTGCAACGGAAGGATCACGTCCCGCATGTCGTTCCAATCGGCGACGCCGGACCTGTTGATCGTGATCAATCGGTCCCCTGGCTGCAGACCCGCGACCTCGGCGGAGCTGCCCGGGGAAACGGCCCTCACCTCCCAGTTGTCGAGCTTTGGGCGCCCCACACCGACAAGCACCCCGTAGATCAGCACCAGCGCAAGCAGAAAGTGCATGGTTGAACCGGCAGCGGCCATGACCACCCTCTGGCGGTACGTCTTCTGCCGGTAGGTGCGCTGCTCATCAGCCGCGTCGACCTCGTCGAGGTTGTACATCCCGACGACCTTGACGTACGCGCCGGCCGGGATCGCCTTGATGCCGTACTCGGTCTCCCCCCGCCGGATACTCCAGATGCGCGGCCCAAAGCCCAGGAAGAACTGGGTCACCTTCATTCCGGCGTGCTTCGCGGTCAAGAAATGCCCGAGTTCGTGCAGGAAGATCATCGCCACTATCGACCCGATGATGAACAGCCAGGGCAGGCCTCCCTGCACCCCGACTACCGCCACCACCGCGGCGAGCAAAGCGATCCGGATCAGGCTGGTGCGCGTGGGTTCGGCTTGGCCCGGCTCGGGCAAAGCCGAATCGTCCGGTTCGGGCGGGGCTTCGCTGATCGCCATGCGGTCCTCCTTCGATGGTCGTGGACGTCTCCGACGGGCCCGCGAACCCTCAGAACCGGGAACCCAGCACCTCTGCCGCGATACGACGGGCGGCGCCGTCAGCCTCGACAACGTCCTCGACCGTCAGCGCCTTCCCGCCATCATGGCGGCTCATGACCTCCTGCAGGACCTCGGCGATCGCGATCCAGGGAATTCGACCCGCCAGGAAGGCCGCCACCACGGCTTCATTCGCGCCGTTGAGCCACGCAGCAGCAGTTCCGCCGGTCCGGCTGGCGGCGTAGGCAAGATCGAGACACGGGAAGCGGACGCGATCCGGCGGTTCGAAGGTGAGCGACCCCAGGGTCGCCCAGTCAATTCGGCCATACGCATGATCGAACCGCTCCGGGTATGCCAGAGCGTAGGCAACCGGCAGACGCATATCGGGCATCGACAGCTGTGCCACGGTCGACCCGTCGGTGAACTCGACCATGGAGTGCACGATCGACTGGGGATGCACGACCACCTCGATGCGATCCACCTCGATGTCGAACAACTCCTTGGCCTCGATGACCTCGAGGCCCTTGTTCATCAACGTCGAGCTGTCGACGGTGATCTTCGGGCCCATCTGCCAGGTCGGATGGGCCAACGCATCCTCGATGGTCACAGAAGCGAGGGTTTCCGGGGTCGCGGTGCGGAACGGCCCCCCGCTCGCGGTGAGCAGGAGCCGGGCCACCTCGGCATTGCCACGGCCAGATCGCAGACATTGGTGCAGCGCAGAGTGCTCGCTGTCGACCGGGACCATCTCGGCGCCCGGAGTCCCCAGAACGGTGCGCACCACCGGCCCGCCCGCCACCAGGGACTCCTTGTTGGCCAGCGCAAGACGCCGGCCTGCGCCCAACGCCGCCATGGTCACGCCGAGGCCGGCGAAACCGACCACGGCGTTGAGGACCACGTCGCAGAGCCGGGCGGCCTCGGCGAGCGCCTCGGGACCGACCCACAACGCAGTGCCGCGCGGCAGTCGGGCAGCCACAGCGGAGGCGGCGTGTTCGTCGACCAGAACCGCTATCTCAGGCCGGAACTCCTCGGCCTGGGCCACCAGTGCATCGGCGGAGGAATGAGCCCCGATGCAGCGCACGTCGAAATGGCCCGGCCGGCCGCGGACCACGTCGAGCGTCTGGGTCCCGACCGAACCGGTCGAGCCGAGCACGGCCAGCGTCGTCACCGTCGTCCGTCCGAACGAGCGGTCACGTTGGGATCACGTCGAGCAACAGCGCCAGGAAGTACACCGCTGGCAGCACGAACAACAGCGTGTCGAACCGATCGAGCACTCCCCCGTGCCCGGGCAGGATCGTTCCCATGTCCTTGATACCCAGATCGCGCTTGATCAGCGACTCGGCCAGGTCACCGAGCGGCGCCATGAACGCCACCACGAGGCCTAACTCCAGAGCCGCGCCAAACCCGTGCCAGGGGTTGGCACCGAGGATCTGGTTGAACACCAGCGAGGCCACGACGGCACCTATCACCCCGCCGACAAGGCCTTCCACCGTCTTGTTCGGGCTCACGTGCGGCATGAGCGGAGTGCGGCCGGCGTTTCGGCCCACCGTGTAGGCGAAGACGTCGTGGGCCACCACCGGAACGATCGCCCCGAGCAGGATTCGTGTGGAATCGACACCGGGAGCCCGCAGGATGAGCGCAGCGATCGACCCGAAGCCCCCGACGTATGCCGTGCCGAGCAAGGTCACGCCGAGATCCGCTGTGACCTGCTCCTGGTCCACCCCGAACAGGAACCACAACAGCCCGGCGACGACGACCAGGCCACCGACGATCGGATAGGCCGCATCGCCACGCCAGTACACGGCGGCGGGCAGACCGACAGACGCCGTGAGGCCCAACAGTGTCGCCGGGCGATAGCCGCCCCGACGGGCGGCGTCGAAGAACTCGGCGCCGCCGACGCCCAGCAGGACCAGCACGAACGCCATCGTCGCACCCGGCCCGATGCGGAACAGCACCAGCGCCAGGGCAGCCAGACCGACTCCGAGGCCGATCGCAGCCGGGACGTTGCGTCCGCCGCGGGCCGCCGGAGCTCCGGGCAGAGAGGCTGGACCGGGGTCGGGAACGATGCGATGCTCACCGGTGTGCGAGCGATCGCGGTCGGTGCCGCGCCGCCCCGTCCGGGGCCGAGACGTACGAGAGATCGGCTCGCTGTCATCGAGTTCATCGAAGGCGAAGAACTCGTCGATCGCCGGCCGCTCGCGTTCTGCGAGGGCACCGACCCGCGGCTCGTCGTGGGCCAGATCGGCCAGGGACGACCCGCTGTCCTCATCCCGACCGCTGGCGCCGTCGTCTCGCCAGCGTGGTGCCGACGCGTAGGTCAACCACGAATCGTCCTTGCGGGTTTCGTCGATGAGCACCCGAGGCACCTGGCCGGTGGGCGGCTCGGTCCAGTGCGGCAGTTCGAGTTCCTGGGACACGTCAACGAACGGCTCGGCATCGGGCACCGAGGCGATCATGCTCGGGCGACTCGACAAGTTCGAATCGCCGCGTCCCAGCCCCGACGCATCCTCGTCAGGGGCGGAAACCTCGTCACGCTTGGAGGAATCGCTCTCGTCCGAGGATCGTCGCGCGGGGACCGCCCAGTCATCCACCTCGTCGGTTGCGTCCGGCACGGACTCGAAAACAGGCTTCGGCGTGGACCGCACCGTGGCACCGGGCGCCCAAGAGTCGTCACTGTCCGGGAGGCCCACGAGTGTGCCGGCCTCTTCTGCGCCCACGATCCGCAAGGGTTCGGATCGGGCGGGCCCAGAGGGGCCTCTCGGGTTGTCTGGATCGATTTTGTCGCTCACGCGGACCCTCCTGTCAGGACACGCCCAACCGGGGATACGACCTACAACCTGCAGGTCAATCTTGCAACGGACCGCCCGGTATCCGAGGTCGGCCCACCTTCACGGTGCTGTTCAGACTTCGAGCAACTCCTGCTCCTTCTCCGCCAGCGCTTTGTCGATATCCGCCTCATTGGTCTGGGTCAGCTTGTCGAGATCTTTCTCGGCACGCGCCAGCGCATCGGTCGAGATGGCCCCGGCCTTCTCGAGCGACTCGAGATCCTTGCGACCCTTATGGCGGATGCCACGAATGGCCACCTTGCCCTCCTCCCCCATGGCCCTGACCCGCTTGACGAGCTCCTTGCGGCGGTCCTGGGTCAGGGGCGGGAAATTCAAGCGGATGCTGTGCCCGTCGTTCGAGGGGTTCAGGCCGAGATCGGAGTTCTGGATCGCCTTTTCAATCGCGCCCATGGTGGCTCGGTCGTACGGGGTGATCAGCAGCTGCCGGGCCTCCGGTACCTGAAACCCAGCGAGTTGCTGAAGCGGCATCTCCTGGCCGTAGGCCGCGACGATCAACCTCTCGACTAGCGCCGGCGCCGCTCGGCCGGTGCGGATGGTCCCGAACTCGGCGCGAGCGTGCACCACGGCTTTACGCATCCTGTCGGCAGAGCCCTCGAGGATCTCGCCGGTTCCCTCCGTGCTGACAGTATTCACAGAATCAGAGTACCGAGATCGGCCCCGCGGAGGACGGATTGGACATTGCCGGGCTTCAGCAGGTCGAACACCACGATCGGCAAGGCATTGTCCATGCAGAACGTGATGGCGGTCGAGTCCATGACCTTCAGTCCCCGGCTGATGACCTCGAGGTGGGTGACATCGTGCAGGAACTCGGCGTCGGGGTTGGTCCGAGGATCGTCCGAATAGACGCCCTCGACGCCCGAGTGCGTCCCCTTCAGCAGCACGTCGGCCTCGATCTCGACCGCCCGCAGGGCAGCCGCGGTGTCGGTGGTGAAGAACGGGTCTCCGAGACCGCCGGCAAAAATCACGATCCGGCCCTTCTCGAGGTGTCGAACGGCGCGCCGACGGATGTACGGCTCAGCCACCTGAGCCATGTGGATCGCGGACTGAACCCGCGTCGGCTGACCGAGCTGCTCAAGGGTGTCCTGCAGCGCGAGCGCGTTGATCACCGTCGCCAACATGCCCATGTAGTCGGCCTGAGCCCGGTCCATCCCGGCGTGGACGCCGGTTCTGCCACGCCAGATGTTGCCCGCGCCAACGACGATGGCGATGTCCACGCCGATGTCGGCGCGGGCCGCCACGATCTCCGCCGCGACCTGCCGCACGACCTCAGCGGAGATCCCATAGCCGTTCTCGTTGGCGAACGCCTCACCCGAGACCTTCAGCAGGACACGCCGCCACGAGCGGTTCTCGCCGTGACGCTCGGCGGCTTCGCTCACGAGCCGATGACGGCCATGGCGAAGCGGTTGATCCGACCCGAGCCGATGCGCTGGGCGACCGTCTCCTTCTCGCCGTGCACACCCTGCTCGAGCAAGACCTGCCCGGCGAGCCAGGCGTTCACGCGGCCCTCGACGATCTTCGGCCAGGCCGCCTCGGGCTTGCCCTCGGCCTTGGTGATCTCGAGCAGGTTGTAGCGCTCCTTCTCGATCGCCTCGGCAGAGACCTCTTCACGAGCGAGGTACCGCGGCTTGGCGAATGCGCAGTGCAGCGCCAGTTCGTGAAGCGTCTCCTGGTCGACGCCGGAGGCCTCGATGATCACCCCGATGACCCCACGGCCGTCCTGTCGGTGCAGGTAGGTGTCGATGACGCCGCCATCGGTGGCTTCCACCCGGGCGACCGTGCCGAGCTCGATGTTCTCGCGCTTGGCAATCTTGAGCGTCTCGATGTCTGCCTGGCCCTCGGCGATTGCAGCCTCGCCCTTCTCCAGGACCAACTGGGCCAGCTTGTTGACCAGCTCCACGAAGTCGTCGGCCTTGGCGGAAAAGTCGGTCTCCGACTTCAACTCGACCAGCGCCGCAGCAGTTGCCGTGCTGGCGACGGCCACGGTGCCCTGGCTGTTCTCACGGTCCGAGAGCTTGGCCACCTTGGCCAGGCCCTTCTCCCGAAGCCACTGGGCGGCGCGCTCCATGTCGCCGTCGTTCGCTTCTAGGGCTCGCTTCGCGTCCATCATGCCCGCATCGGTGGCCTGGCGGAGCTTCTGGACGTCCTTGGCGGTGAAGGTGGACATGCTCGTTCCTCGCTCGAGATCGTGTCGGATGTGATGGGCGCGGCAGCAACCGCTACCGCGCCCAGAGACGTGTTGTCGGCTGACTCAGCCCTCGGTGGCCGGAGCCTCGGTCGCCGGGGCCTCGGCGACCTTCTGAGCGGCGATACGCGCCTCGCGTTCGGCAGCCGCCGCGGCCGCCTGGCGGCGGGCATCGGCCTGTGCGGCCTCGCGGGCGGCTTCCTCCTCGAAACTCATGCGTCGCGGAGCGGGACCAGCGCCGTTGCCTACCTTGCGGGACCGGATGAAGTGCCCTTCCTCCACCGCGTCGGCGATGACCCGGCACATGAGACTGCCCGCACGAATGGCATCGTCGTTGCCCGGGATCACGTACTTAATAATGTCGGGATCGCAGTTGGTGTCCACGACCGCCACAACCGGGATGCCGAGCTTGTTGGCCTCGGTGACGCCGATCGCTTCCTTCTTGGTGTCGATCACGAACACCATGTCCGGCAGCTTCGCGAGGTTACGAATACCCGACAGGTTGCGCTCGAGCTTCTCGAGTTCCCGGGAGATGAGCAGCGCTTCCTTCTTGTGCATCATCTCGAACTCGCCGGAGTCCCGCATGCGCTGGTACTCCTTCATTTTCCCGACCCGCTTCAACATGGTCTGGTAGTTGGTGAGCATGCCGCCGAGCCAGCGCTCGTTGATGTAGGGCATGCCACACTTCTCGGCATAGGAACGCACCGCGTCCTGGGCCTGCTTCTTCGTGCCGATGAACAGAATCGTGCCGCCGTCGGCGACGAGGTCACGCACGGCCGTGTAGGCGACTTCCACACGACCGAGCGTCTGCTCGAGGTCGATGATGTAGATGCCATTGCGCTCGCCCCAGATGAACCGCTTCATCTTGGGGTTCCAGCGCCGGGTCTGGTGTCCGAAATGGACGCCGGCGTCGAGGAGTTGCTTCATCGTGACAACGGACATAGTGGGATCTCCTTCGGTTGTGCTCAGCCGTCGCCGGCGCCTGAGGCGACCGAAGTGGGCGACGACCGAAGATGCGGTGGAATGACTCACGGGTCTCAGTACAAAACCCGTGAGAGTTTAGCGGACTACTCGCACCGCGAGGAGCCCGGCCGGCAAACCGGGCAAGCGGCGCCCGGCGGAGCGACGTCCGCCCCGACGAGGCGCGGACGCAGCGAAGCACCGAGATAGGGCGCTGGGTCGAGATAGAGGCCGTTGCGTCGGAACCCCAATTGGAACCGATACGTCGCAGTACCGAGCAACTGGCCAGCCGCCACCGTGTCGCCGCGATCGACCACGACACCGCTCAGGTAGGAGTACGAAGACACCAGCCCGTCGGCATGCGCCACGCTGACTGCCATCTGACCGGCCACCAGCCCGGCGAAGAGCACCCTGCCCGCCCCTACCACCCGGACCGGTTGGCCGATGGCCGTTCGATACTCCAGCCCGCGGTTTCCCGGGCCATAGGGCCCGAAGGGCATCGAAAACCCGGCGACCACCGGCGCAGCAACGGGAGCACGGTAGGGCGCACGGGCGCACACCGGGGAAGCGACGGACAAGGCCACCGCCAGCACGGACGAACGAACAACCTCGACGACGAGCACCACATCTCCTTCGTCATACGGACGCAGGACGCGTCCGCTCGATCGAAGGGCCCGGGGCCCCGAGTCATCAGCCCTCAACGAGTGGCGGTGCCCGAACGCTGCGGGTATTGGGGTTCGCTGGAGGCCCGCTGCAGGAAGATCCGCAGCTGCATGACCGCCTTGGTGTGGATCTGACACACCCGGCTCTCGGTCACGCCGATGACCTTGCCGATCTCGGCGAGCGTGAAGTGCTCGAAGTAGTAGAGGACCAGGACGAGCTTCTCCCGCTCACCCATGCCGTTGATGCCCGAGGCGAGGAGCTGCTTCATCTCCTTGCTCTCGAAGAGGCTCACCGGCCCGTCGGAGGAATCGGGGATCGTGTCGATCAACGCAACGGACTCGTTGCGGTCACCGGCGCCGCTCAACATCTCGTCGAGGGCAATCAGGCCGACCCCGGAGATCTGCGACAGCATCGTCTGCAACTGGGGGATCGCGATACCGAGTTCTTCCGCCAACTCGGATTCGGTCGGGGTCCGACCGTGTTCGCTCTCCAGCTTGGTGAGCGCCTTCTCGATGGAACGCGCCTTGGCCCGCACCGATCGGGGTACCCAGTCGTAGCTGCGCAGTTCGTCGAGGATCGCTCCCTTGATCCGCTGCATGGCGTAGGTCTCGAACTTGTTGCCGCGTTCAGGGTCGAAGCGGTCGATGGCGTCGATCAGACCGAAGATCCCGTAACTCACGAGGTCGGCCTGCTCGACGTTCTGCGGCAGACCCGCGGCGAGTCGGCTGGCCACGAACTTCACCAGCGGCGCGTAGTGGACGATGAGGCGGTCCCGAGTCTCCTGGTCGCGCATCGCGGCGTACTTCCACCACAACTCCTCGACCCTGTCGTCAAGCTCGAGCGCCACGTTCGTTCCTCCGCCGATGAGGATCACCCGGCCGACCTTGCGGCGTCGTCACCACGCCGCGTCGGAGGCATCATCATCAGTCGATGTCGTTCCAACCAACCCTTACTCACCACAGGTTACCGACTGACCGCACAAAGTGGGCGAATTTTGGCCTCAGGGCTCGGCTGAATCCCCTCGCTGGGTGAGCCAGAGACCGTCCTGCGTGACCAGATTGCGCCGCCTGAGACGGTCGAGCACCGTGCACACGACCTCGATCGGCCAACCGGTGCGATGCACGAGGTCATCGAGCACCGTGGGCTCCCATCCGAGTGCGTCGAGCACCACCTGCTCGTCCGGATCGACGGCGGACGCACGGCCACGGGCAGACCCGGCGTGACCGGGCCGGCCTTCTCGCTCGGGGAGCGGAACCGGCCGGCGGCTGCCGAGCGCGCTCAACACGTCGTCGACGCCAACCGCGATGCCGGCACCTTCGGCGATGAGCCGATGGGTACCGGCTGACGCCGGTGAGTGCACCGAACCCGGAACAGCGAGCACCATCCGGTCGCGGGCGGCTGCCTCCTCGGCGGTGGACAGCGATCCGCCCCGTTCATGCGACTCGATCACGACGACCACATCGGCCAGAGCAGCGATGATTCGGTTCCGGGCCGGGAAACGCCAGGGTTCGGGTTTGGTCCCCAAGGGCGCCTCGCTGAGGATCAACCCGGTATCAGCGACCCGTCTCCACAACGCGCGGCTCGACGCCGGATAGACCACGTCGAGCCCCGTCCCCACCACCGCGATCGGGGCGACGGTGAACCCCGGTCCGGCACCGGCGTCGAGGGTGCCCTGATGTGCTGCAGCGTCGATCCCGGCGGCGAGGCCGGACACCACCGCCACCCCTGACGAGGCCAACGCAGCGCCCCATTTCCTGGCCAGCACCAGCCCGTACGGCGTCGCTCGGCGGGTCCCCACCAGGGCGACAGCGGGTCGGCCGAGAAGGCCGAGGTCCCCCCGGCCGAACAGCACGTGGGGCGGTTCGGGATCGTCGACCAGACGGTCTGGGTAACCGACCTTCCCCTTCACCAGCACGTCGACACCCTCGGATCGGTGGGCCTTCCACCGGGCAACCGGGTCGACCCCGGTGGCAGCCTCCCTCCATCTCGCCGCGAGGTTGCTGGAGCTGCCCTGTCGCCCTGGGGCACCGACAACAGGGGCAGGTGCCCCCGCCGTGACCTGATGCCACGCCCGCTCCCCCGAGCCGCACCAGGTCAGGAGACGTTCCAGACGGGCCGGCCCCATCCCCGGCAACGCCAGCAGCGCCACCACACAGGCCGCGTGCAGATCCACGTCGGGAGGGTTCCCACCGAACCGCGCCCGGCTTGGCGCCGACCCCGTGCCCGGCAGTTCGTTCAGCGGCTCGTCGCCGAGTTGCATCCCGCTCACGACTCCGCCCCGAGCAGGGCTTCGGGCTCGGCCCGCAAGTACAGGGCAACGCTCAGGTGCTCGTCGCGAAGCAGGGGGCCGACCTCGCCGGAGAGATCGGCAAGCGTCCGGGCGACCCGACGAACGCGGTCGACCCCACGGGCGGTCAGCCGATGCTGCCGCAACGCATCGGCGAGCAGTGCCCGACCTGATGGGTCGAGAGCAGCATGGCGGTCGAGTAGCGCACCGGACAGGTCGCTGTTGGCTCCCACCCCGCGCCGTCGTGCGATCTCGCGGGCCACCGACACCCGGTTCGCAACTGCCTCGGATCCTTCCTCGGCACCTTGGCCCGTCAGCCGATCGACATCAGGCCTTTGCACCCCAAGCCGCAGATCGAACCGGTCGAGCAGCGGCGCGGACAGGCGGCGCCGGTAGCGACGTCGAGCGGCTTCGGAGCAGCGACACAACTGCGGCGTACCGGCGTTGCCGCACGGGCACGGGTTCGAGGCGGCGACCAGAAGGAACCGGGCGGGGAAGGACACCGCGCCGTGTGCCCGGGCAAGACGGATGCGGCCCTCCTCGAGCGGCTGACGGAGGGCATCGAGTACTGCAGGTGCGAACTCGGCAAGCTCGTCGAGGAACAGGACGCCGCCGCTGGCCAAGCTGATCTCGCCCGGTCGCAACCACGACGAGCCCCCGCCCACCAGCGCGGCCATGGACGAACCGTGGTGCGGGGCACGGAACGGAGCACGAGAGATCAACCCGCCGGCCGGAAGCCGCTCGCCTGCCGCAGAGTGGACCTTCGTCGTCTCAAGCGCCACCGACGGATCAAGAGGCGGGAGCAGCCCGACCAGCCGCTGCGCCAACATCGTCTTGCCTGCACCGGGCGGGCCGACCAGCAGCAGATGATGACCTCCGGCCGCTGCCACCTCGATTGCCCGCCGGGCCAGCGGCTGACCCCGCACCTCGCTGAGGTCGCCGACCTCCCATGACGACGGACCTTCGACGCCTCCAACCGGAGCTGGACACGGCATCCATTCCGCTGTGCCTTCCAACGCGGCGACCACCGCCGCCAGCGTCAACGCGGCTCGAACCCGATGGCGACCCAACACCGCCGCTTCCGCCTGGCACGTGGGGGCCACAACCACCGTCGAGGGAGCGAGCGCGTCCACCAATGGCACGGTCCCCGCCACTGATCGCACGGCGCCATCGAGGCCGAGCTCCCCCAGGAAGGCCACATCGTCGACCCGTTCCCGCTCGAGCAGACCCGACGCGACCAGTACACCGATGGCCATCGGCAGATCGAGACCCGAGCCCGCCTTCGGCAGACCCGACGGGGCGAGGTTGACCGTGATGCGCTGTTGGGGCCAGCGCAAACCGCTCGACAGGATCGCCGCCCGCACCCGATCACGCGCCTCCCGACACGCGGTGTCGGGCAACCCCACCACCGTGAAAGCGGGCAATCCGCCCGCGACGTGAACCTCGACCGTGACCGGGACACCGTCGACGCCCCGCAACACGGATGAAGAGATACTGGCCAGCATGGCTGTCCCCCTGGAATCCGACCTGACACCAAGGAGCCCATGGGCTGCCGACTTCGATCACGCCCCCCAGACGTGGGGCATCGAGTGTTTCGAGCCTAGCGACCCTCCGCCGGCCAGCGGAGGGCAGTACTCGGACTCGGACTCGGACCCGGCCTGCGGACCGGGCATACTGGAGTCCGTGGGCTTCAACCCTCATCGGATTCACCGACGCCGACCGTCCGACTACGTGTTCGTGGTCGCCGCCATCGCCGCCGGGTTGCTCCTTCTCACCTGGGCGCTGGCAGGCTGACCCAGTGTCCGAGACCCCGATCCACTGGCTCGATGACGTCGAGGTCCGGTTCCTGCAGCCGTATCAAGCCATCAAGGCCTATCTCTGCCCACACTGCAACCGGGCCATCGCCGCAGGCACCGGCCACGTGGTCGTGGTGCCGCGGGAGGCTCCCGATCTTCGTCGACACTGGCACCGCGGGTGCTGGCTGCTCGAGGACCGACGCCGCACGGCCGGCGCGCGCAACACCGGACCCCGGCGATGACCACCGACCCGACGGCTGGCACCCCGTACCACCACCGCATCGCCGACTCCGTCGCCGATGAACTCACCTACGACGAGCAACTGCTGGGCGCCACCCGGCTGGTGCTGCCGATGAACGCAGCCCGCTACGACGAGAACCTCCAGGAACGCAGCGGGGTGAAAGACCTCGCCCTGTTGCAGCACTTCATGGTGTTAGTTCGCCCGGCACCCAAGCCGGTTGCAGGCTTTCCGTTGCACTGGGACATGGTCCTGGCCCTCACCCGGAACCGGGTCCTCGTCTACAAACCACGCCGGGGAAGCCACCAACCGGGCAGCTACCTCGGATCGGTCCCCTTGAGCCACCTCACCAAGGTAGAGCTGGCAACGGTGCCCGATCGGGCGGGACGCACGCTGGCGGTCAAGTTCAACCTCGACCACGGACCCCGCCTGATGCTCGACGTGCTCGCCGGCTACCGAGCCGACACCGAGCAGTTCGTCGAGGAGGCCCAGCATCATCTCGAGGTCCGCCGCTTCCTCGGCTGAACGACCGCCAACGGTGACGACCGGCGTGGTCAGAACGCCGCCACAAACACCTCGAGTCGCCCACCGGTGACGGCCACGACATCGAAGCGCAGCTCTGCGGCACGGCACCCGCTGTGCTGGAGCCACTGCTGGGCGAGTCGCCGCAGGCGCTGCTGCTTTGCCGTGGTGACCGACTCAGCCGGGTGCCCGAAGGCCAAAGACGACCGCGACTTCACCTCGACGAAAACGATGAGGGACTCGCGGCGCACCACCAAATCGAGTTCACCGGAGCGACAACGCCAGTTCCGGGCCAACACCTCGAAACCGTGGCGCTCGTAATGACGAACAGCCAGCGTTTCGCCGACCGCGCCAAGACGTTGGCGACCGGTTCCCATTGGTTCGCCTCCCGCAGCCATACATCGCTCCCGAGGCAACGGGAGCAATCGACAGTAACGAGAGGTCGGCACCACACCGGCGACCTCGACCGGCACGCACGATAATGCGGGCGTTACGCCCGCCTCGCTCAGCGCTTCTCTTTGATCTTGGCGGCTTTCCCGATTCGATCACGCAGGTAATACAACTTGGCGCGACGCACATCACCCCGGGTGACCACCTCGAGCTTGCCGGTGATCGGCGAGTGCACCGGGAACGTCCGCTCGACCCCGACACCGAAGCTCACCTTGCGCACGGTGAAGGTTTCCGCGACACCAGAACCCTGACGGCGGATGACCACACCCTGAAACACCTGCAGGCGCTCGCGGTTGCCTTCGACGACCCGCACGTGCACCTTGACGGTGTCACCGGTGCCGAAATGGGGAATGTCGTCCCGCATCGTTGCCTTGTCGACGACATCGGTGGGCTTCATTGCTCGAAACTCCTCGGGGGATCGCCATGTCGACCGGCGGACGCCAGGCCATAGCGGACCGCCCACTCTAGGAGATCGAAGGCCCGCGGACCAACCCCATTGCGCCGAACGTCGGGCGATTAGGCCGTTGTCGCCCGATCAACGCCCTCGACGTCCGCAGAACCGGGCACCTCGAGATCGAACTCGGCAAGGAGTCGCTCCTCACCGGACTGCAACCCGCCACGGGCCTGCCACAGGTCCGGTCGGTCCGACGCCGTCCGCGCCAGGCTCTGGGCCCGACGCCAGCGGGCGATCCGTCCGTGGTCTCCCGACAACAGCGCCTCGGGCACGGCGAAGCCACGCAGGTTGGCCGGCCTCGTGTAGTGGGGGCATTCCAACAGTCCGTCGCTGAAGGACTCGTCATCGGCCGAGTTGACGTTGCCCATCACTCCCGGGATCAGCCGACCCACGGCCTCGAGAATCACCATCGCCGCAACCTCTCCCCCGGCGAGCACGTAATCGCCGATGGACACCTCACCATCGACGAGGTTGGCGCGCACCCGATGATCGATACCCTCGTAACGACCGCAGAGCAACGAGAAACCGCCGATCGCGGCCAACTCCCGGGCCATCGCCTGGTCGAAGCGTCGTCCACCGGGGCCAAGGGCCAACAGCGGGCGAGGCGGGTCGACCGCTTCCACCGTGGCGAAGATCGGCTCGGCCATGAGCACCATGCCGGCCCCGCCCCCGAAGGGCGCATCGTCCACCGAACGGTGCGGATCGGTCGCCACCGACCGCAGGTCATGGACCCGCACGTCGAGCAGACCCTTGCGGCGCCCTTTCCCCAGCAGGCTGGACGAGGCGAACCCCTCCACCATCTCGGGGAAGATGGTCAACACGTCGATACGCACGCGCGGTCGATCCGGATCAGTCGAACAGTCCGATGGGGACATCGACGAGAATCCGACCGCCGAGCACCTCGGTCACGAAGTTCATCGGGACCAGCGACTGATCGTCGAGCACGAGCAGATCCGCAGCCGGATTGGCCTCGACGGCGGTGACCGCACCCCGGTCAACCCCGTCCTGGTCGATGACTCGGCAACCGATCAACTGGTGGACGAATACCTCTTCGTCGACCTCGAGCGGCTCTGCCAGCAGAGCCACACCGTGCAGGGCCTCAGCCGCCTCCCGGGTCGCGCACCCTTCGAAGGTAACAAGATAGCGGTGCTGAAAAGGGCGACAAGCCGAGACCACGACCGGTCCCAGCTTGGTGTCGAAACAGGAGCCGACCGCGAAGCGGTCAGGCTGATCGGTGATCGGATCGACCACCACCTCGCCTCGCAGCCCGTGTGCTCGTGAGACACGACCGACCTCGAGCCTCACTCGACGAAGTCAACCTCGGCCTCGAAGCCGTCCTTGGCCGCAGCGGCACCGACGACGGTGCGCAGTGCAGAGGCCACGCGGCCACGCCGGCCGATCAACCGCCCGAAATCGTTGGGAGCGGCGAACACCGAGATGCGAACCTTCCGTTCGCGGATCGCAGCGACCTCGACCCTGACGGCGTCGGCATCCTCGACGACCGCACGGGCCAGGTACTCCATAACCGCCACCGCGGTCGGGGCGAGGGCTTCGCTCGCGGTATCAGCGGCCTCGTCGGTCACTTCGCCGCCCCGGCCTTGAACTCGTCCCAGGCACCGCAGATCTTCAGCAGCTTCTCGACGGTCTCCGTCGGCTGGGCACCATTGCGCAGCCAATGCACCGCCTTCTCGTTGTCGATACGGATGGCGGACGGCTCCTGACGGGGGTCGTAGCTCCCGACGATCTCGATGAACCGACCGTCACGGGGCGAGCGGCCATCGGCCGCGACCACACGATAGGTCGGCTGCTTCTTCTTCCCCATCCGCATCAGCCGAAGCTTGACAGCCATCTTGTCCTTCTCTCTCCTTCGCCCGGGACCGCAGCCCCGGACTTGCCGTACCCGGGGCCCCGGGGACGGTTGTGATTGATGTCGGCACCGACGCCGTGCCGGCCGCTGACCTGTTGTCCTGCTGAAAGGCCGCCGATGTACCCACCGGCGAGCCGCATTCTCCGGTGGTGATGCTCGCGAGAAGAACCCGCGCCCCACGACCGACAACGATCGAAGACCCCGTAACGGGGACTGACCATCATCGACGCTGCAGCCTCACAAGTCCAAACCAGGAAGCTTCAGCCCTCCGCCGGGGCGTTTGGCCTTCTCCTTCTCGGCGAGCTCCTCGAGGTTGATGTTGGGCACCGCCACGGGCCCTCTCGTGGTCACCCGACCACCGCCGCGAGTTGCGCCCTTGCCCTTCTTCTTGTCGTTCTTGCGGTCCTTGCGCGAGCCCTTCGACCGCTTCGAACCGAACCCGCCGAACCGTTTCATGAGGCGTTGGACCTCGTTGAACTGGCCGACGAGCGCCTGCACTTCCTGCGGGTTGGTACCCGACCCCTTGGCGATACGGCCCCGACGCGAGGCATCGATCACCGTCGGGTCGGCGCGCTCGGCGGTGGTCATCGAGCGGATGATCGCCTCGATCCGAGCCAGATGGCTGTCGTCGATCTGCGCGTCGCGCACTTCCTTCGGGACGCCGGGCATCATGCCCAGGATCCCCGACAGCGGCCCCATCTTCTTCAGCTGCTGCATCTGCTGGAGGAAGTCCTCCAGCGTGAAACGACCCTCGAGCAGGGCCTCGGCCGCGGCTTCCGCCTCCGAGTGCTCGTAGACCTGCTCCGCCTTCTCGATGAGGGTGAGTACGTCGCCCATACCGAGGATCCGACCGGCCAGGCGATCGGGATGGAACAGGTCGAAGTCGGCCAGCTTCTCACCGGTCGATGCGAAGGCGATTGGCTTGCCCACGACCTCCTTGACCGACAGCGCGGCACCCCCGCGGGCGTCACCGTCGAGCTTGGTCAGGATCACGCCGTCAAGGCTGAGCGTGGCATGGAACGCCTCGGCCACATTGACCGCGTCCTGCCCGGTCATCGCGTCCACGACCAGGAAGGTGTAGTGCGGTTGGGTGGCCTCGGAGATCTGCCGGACCTGCTCCATCAACTCCGCGTCGATGGCCAGGCGGCCGGCGGTGTCGATGATGACCACGTCGCGTCCGAGGCGAGTGGCCTCGGCCAGGCACTGCCGGGCGACCTCGACCGGATCGCCGGTGCCCGAGCGGATGACCTCGTCGGGGGCCGAGAACACGGGCACGTCGACCTGACGGGCCAGCGTGCGCAACTGTTCGACGGCGGCGGGTCGTTGCAGGTCGGCGGCGACGAGCAGCGGGTTACGACCCTGGCTCTTGAACCAGCGGGCGAGCTTGCCGGAGGTGGTGGTCTTGCCGGAACCCTGCAGGCCCGCCATCAGCACGACCGTCGGCGGACGGGTCGCGAAGGTGATCCGCACCGTCTCCCCACCGAGGGTGTTCACCAGCTCCTGGTGAACCGCCTTGATGACCTGCTGGGCCGGGTTCAACGCCCTCGAAAGATCCTCACCGACCAGCGCCTCGCGCACACGGTTCTGGAACGAGCGGACAACCCGAAGGTTGACGTCGGCCTCAAGCAGGGCGACACGGATCTCTCGGAGGACCTCGTCGATATCGTCCTCGGAGAGACGGCCCCGATTCCGGAGCCGACCGAAGATGCCCTCGAACCGGTCTGACAGCGCTTCGAACATATGCGGGTGCGGAGCTTACCGCCCACCGGCCCGTTGCACGGTCACCGGATCACGGGACCGACGGCGGGCTAGTCGAAAAGGGCGTCGACGAACTCGTCGGGATCGAACTCGACCAGGTCACCGATAGCTTCGCCGAGCCCCACCAGCTTCACGGGGATACCGAGCCTGGCCTCGATCGCCAGCACGATGCCACCCTTCGCCGAGCCGTCGAGCTTGGTCAGGACCACGCCGGTGAGCTCGGTGGCCTGGGTGAACTGCTGGGCCTGGACCAGGCCGTTCTGGCCGGTCACGGCGTCGAGGACCAGCAGCACCTCAGTCAGCCTGCCCGGTTCGCGAGCGGCCACCCGACGTACCTTGGTCAACTCGTCCATCAGGTTCGACTTGGTGTGCAACCGACCGGCTGTGTCGGCCAGGACCAGCTCGACCCCCCGGGCGGCGGCCCGCTGGACGCCGTCGAAGACCACCGAGGACGGATCGCCTCCCTCGGCACCACGCACGAAGTCGGCGCCCGCCCGCTCCGCCCAGGTCTCGAGCTGCTCGGCGGCCGCGGCGCGGAAGGTGTCGCCCGCAGCCATCAGCACCGAGCGACCCTGCTCCGCCTGCTGGTGGCCGACCTTGCCAATCGTGGTCGTCTTGCCGACCCCGTTGACCCCCACGAACAGCCACACGTTCGGGGCGCCGGCCTCGAGACGCAGCGAACGATCGGCCCCGGCGAGGCGGGCCTTGAGCTGGGCCTTGAGCGCATCGAGCAGCCGATCCGGTTCGGTGATGCTCTCGTCCTTGGCACGCAGGCGCAGGGTGTCGAGCAGTTCCATGGTCAGCTCGACGCCGACGTCGGCCTTGATCAGCGCTTCCTCAAGCTCATCCCACGTGTCGGCGTCGATCGAGGTCCGTGCCAAGATCGCGCGGAACGAGCCGGCGATGGCGTCGCGCGCCTTCGACAGGCGGTCACGGAAGCTCGGACGCAGTGCCGGCGCGACCTCGAAGGGTTCGACGAGCTCGACGACCGGCGCTGGTGCGGCGGGTTCGGCCACCGGGCCCTCGGCAAGGACCTCCACCCCGGCCTGTGCGTCGGGCTCCGATGGCGCCGGAGCAACGTGTGGGGACGTGCGGGGCTGGGTGACGGCAGGCGCAGCCGGGGTGGGCGGGCCGGAGACCCGACGCTGCCGCGGGGCGGCGACCACCTTGCTGCGGTGGCGCACGACGACGACCCCTGCAGCCAGTAGGCCGAGCACGAGCAGCGCTACGAGCGCGATCACGGCGAGTTGCATGCGGGCAAACCTACCCCTGAGCTTGGGACGGCACGCGACCCGGCCGCCACCGCTGGGCGGTGACGGCCGGTTCGGGACGCCGGGGAAAGCGACCACGGGAGGGAGAGCGACAGACAGTGCGCGGGGTGCGCCCGGAACCGGTCAGCCCGATGCTGCGAGCGAGGACCGGCGTTGCACTCAGCGGGTGGTCGCCTCGCCCACGACCACGGTCAGCTTGATGGTGGCGCCGCTTCGGATGACCACCAGCTCCAGCTTGTCGCCGGGCTTGGTCGCCCGGATGACCGACGCCAACTGCTCGAAGCTGCGGATGGCGTCGCCGTCGGCCTTCGTGATCACGTCACCGACCTGCAGACCGCCTTTCTCGGCCGGACTTCCCGCCTCGACCCGGACCACCATGGCGCCGGTGCTGCCGAAGGCCGGATCCTCGCCGCGCACACCGAGATACCCCAGCTTGACCGGCTTGCCCGCCACCAGCGACTGCGCCACGTCGTAGGCCAGGTCGATCGGAACGGCGAACCCGATGCCAGCGTTGTCACCCGAATCGGTCCGGATCTGGGTGTTGATCCCGATCACCTTGCCCTGTCGGTTCACCAACGGGCCACCAGAGTTGCCCGAGTTGATGGCCGCGTCGGTCTGGATCATGTTGACCAGGTTGTTGTTCGGGCTGGGCACCGGCCGGTTGGTAGCGCTCACGATGCCCTGGGTGACGGTCTGGTCAAGCCCGAACGGGCTGCCGATGGCGATGGCCGTGGTGCCGACCTCGATCTTCTCCCCCAGGGCCAGCGCAACCACCGGCATGTCCTTGACCGGCACGATCTTGACCACGGCGACGTCGTTGTTCAGGTCCAGACCGAGCACCGTGCCGGCGACCTTCGTCCCATCGGCGAGCTGTACCGCCACGTCCTTGTCGAAGGTGGAGCTGAACGTTCCCTGGGCGTTCGCAGTGGCCACGACGTGGGCGGCCGTGAGGATGTAGCCCTGACCGTCGTAGATGAAGCCCGTGCCGAGACCGGAGGAGGTCTCGATCTGCACCACCGCCGGCGATACCGCCCGGTTCACCGCAGCCGCCGGCTCGCTGGCCATCAGGCCGGGGTCGAGGGTCGGGGCCTTGGTGATCGGGCCGTCCTGGCCCGGCAGTGAGGAGGCCGTGGCCGCGGGGTCGGCCTTGGACGGGCTGAGCGGTGCCGAGATGGGGCGAGAGGTGGGGTTCGGGCTGTTGTCGCCGGCGAACTGGCTGCCGACCCCATAACCTGCGCCTGCCACCAACAGGCCGGCGATCACCGACGCCAGCACCAAAATCATGCGTCGGCCGGACCGGTTCCGACGCCGACCCGAACGGGGCCCAGGAGCGTCGGCCGTGCGGAACACGTCGATCGGCGGGTACCGCGGCGGCGGGGTCTGGAAGGACCCCTGCAACGGTGGACCGGCGGGCGGCGGAGCGAGCGGACGCTGCAGCGGCACCGGTGCGGTCGGCGGCAACGCCGGCGGCACCGGCGCGCCCTGCCCGTACCAAGGATCGGCCTCGCCACCGGCCGAGGGAGGAAAGTTGCCGGGATCAGAGGTCCACGGGGTCATGGGGGGGGCTCCACTCGCTTGTTCCGAGACCCGGGTGATCGGGTCGTCCTCGATGTTGGACCTCTTCTACGCCACCACCGTGAAAGTCGGCGTAAGGTGACCTCCGTGAGCAGCGTGAAAAAAGCCTGGGACATGGTCGACGAAGCGAAGCGGGAGATCGACAACCTCTCCGCCGAGCAGGTGAAGGCGGAACTCGATGCGGGCACTGCCACTGTGGTCGACATCCGCGACTTTCGCGAGCTGTACCTCAAGGGCATGGTCCCGGGTGCGTTCCACTGCGACCGGGGCATGCTCGAGTTCTGGATCGATCCGGCCAGCGAGTACTACCGCGAGGTCTTCAAGCCTGAGCAGCGCTACATCCTCTACTGCGCCGGCGGCGGCCGTTCGGCGCTGTCGGCCAAGACCATGAAGGACATGGGATACACCAACGTCGCCCATCTCGAGTCCGGTTTCGGCGGCTGGGCAGCGGCCGGCCTGCCGATCGAGGAGCAGAAGACTGGCTCGAAGTGGGTGCTGCGCTCCGACGTCTCCTGAGCCGGCTGGCGTCCGGTGACGCCGGTTCCGACCGACCGGAAGGGGGTGGCGCCGCTGGCGCCACCCCCTTCTGCGTCGGCCGGCTCGACCTGTTCAGCGGCCCATGGCGTAGAACTCGGCGTTCGGGCGCATGCCGGTGACGTTCGCCATGCGGTTCGACAACGCGAAAAAGGCGGCGATGGCGCCGATGTCCCAGATGTCCTCGTCGCTGAAGCCGTGGCCGCGCAACTCGGCGAAATCGGCATCGTTCACCTCCGCCGAACGTTCCGCCACCTTGACGGCGAAGGCCAGCATCGCCTGTTGACGAGCGTTGAGGTCGGACTTTAGGTAGTTGATCGCCACCTGGTCCGCGACGAGCGGGTTCTTCATCCGGATCCGGGCGATGGCGCCGTGGGCCACCACGCAGTACTGGCAGCTGTTGCGGGCCGACGTCGCCACAACGATGAGCTCGCGCTCACCCTTGGACAGACCGCTCTCCTTCTCCATCAGGGTGTCGTGATAGGCCATGAATGCCCGGAACTCGTCGGGCCGGTGAGCCAGCACCAGGAACACGTTGGGCACGAAGCCCGACTTGGCCGACACCGCCTCGATCCGGGCACGGATGTCGTCGGGCAGTTCGGCCAGCTCCGGGACAGGGAAACGGCTGATGGGCAGATCGGTGCTCGGGTCGGTCACGCCCCGAACGTTACCCGGCGTTCGAACCCGCGCCTCCCGGCGCGGCGTCGACCACGACGCCTGCGCTGACCGGCGACGGCCCGTCCCCCGGTATCGCAGCGCCCGGGGTCCCAGCACCCGTCGCCGCCGGCGCGTCCTCGATCGGAACGGTGACACCGACCGGTGACTCGCTCAGGGCTGGTAACCAGATCGAGAACGTCGCACCAGCACCGAGCGCCGAACGCAATCCCACCGACCCACCGTGACCCTTGGCGATCTGCCGGACGATCGTCAGGCCCAGCCCCGAATGCCCTTCAGAGCGGGCTCGGGCCGGATCGCCGCGATAGAACCGCTCGAACACCTTGGCATGGTCCTCCGGCGCAATGCCCGGACCCTGGTCCTGCACCGCCATCCACACCCAGGATCCCTCCAGCCCGGCGGCCACCTGGATGAGGGTCGACGGCGGCGCCAGTCGCACCGCGTTGGCCAGCAGGTTGGCGAGCGCCTGTTTGAGGGCCACCGGGTCGCCGTGGACCAGCAACCCGGCCGAACTGTGCGCGGTCAGCTGCAGACCGCGGGCCTCGGCCGGTGCCAAGAACTCGCCGGCGGACTCGGCCACGACGGCCGCGACATCCACCACAGTTTCCCGTTCGGCCGGCGCCTCGCGACGTGCGTACACAAGTAGGTCCTCGACGAGCACCGCAATACGTGCCGCCGCACGATCGACCACGGTCAGGGTGTCGCGCAGTTCCTCGGCCGAGGCGTCGACGTCGGCCAGCGCCACCTCCACGTTGGTCCGGATCACCGCGATCGGGTTGCGTAACTCGTGGGACGCCTCGTGGATGAAGCGACGCTGGCTCTCGAAGGCCTCGTCGATCCGGTCGAGCATCTCGTCGAAGGTGTCGGCCATCGCCTTCAGTTCGTCGTCGGGCCCTCCGAGCCGGATACGCCGTGAAAGGTCGGTGGCACCGATCTCACGGGCAACCTTGGTCAGCCGTCCGACCGGTCGAAGCACCTGGCCCGACAACACCCAGCCGATGACCATCGACAGCAGGAACAGGCCACCGAGGCCGACATAGGAGTAGAGGCGGAAACGCTCGAGTGCCCGCTGGTTGACCAGCCTCTCGAACACTTTGACCTCGCTCACCACCTCGACCTCCTGCACCGAGCTGGTGAGCTCGCACAGCAGCAGGCCTCGCATCTGGTAGCAGGCCGGATCACCCGGCACGGTCTGCAGCTCGGTCTCCGTCACCGGCTGATTGGCCAGCGATTCCGACATCCCGACGTACACCAGGGCCACCACGACGGCGCCGAGACCGAAGACCACCGCCGAGTACAGCAACGACAGTCTGACCCGGACCGAGGTCCACCCCAGCGAGCGCGAGCGCCGGCTGGACGACGTGGCCGAACCCGATGCACCTCGGCGACGGCTCGACGACGCTCGCCAGGTCATGTCGGAGACGCTTCGACGAGCAGCCGGTACCCGCTGCCGATAAGGGTCTCGATCAGCGGAACCTCACCCTCGAGGCTGACTTTTCGCCGTAAGGTCCCCACCGTCACCCGCACGGTGTTGGTGAACGGGTCGGCATTGGTGTCCCAGACGTGTTCGAGCAGTCGTTCCTGGGACAGCACCTCACCGGGGTAGGTCATGAAGTACCGGAGCAGCGCGAACTCTTTGGCGGTCAGCTCCAACGGACGGCCGTTTCGCCGGGCCTCGTGGCGGGCCGCGTCGAGCTCCATGGGGCCAACGCGGATCAGCGCGCTGGTATGCGAACTGTCGCGGCGCAACAACGTCCGCACCCGCGCCGACAGCTCGGCGAAGGCAAAGGGCTTGACGAGGTAGTCGTCGGCACCCACGTCGAGTCCCGCCACCCGATCGCTGATGGCGTCGCGGGCAGTCAGCATCAGTATCCGGGGCTGGACCCGGTCCATCGTGCGGATCTCCCGGCACACGTCGAGGCCATCGATGCCGGGCATGGTCAGATCAAGACACACCAGGTCGTACTCGTTGATCGCGACCACGTCGAGTGCCTCCTGACCCGACGACGCGACGTCCACCGCGTACCCCTCGCGGCGCAGCCCCTTGGCCACCGCCTGGGCCAGATCGCTCTCATCATCGACAACCAGCAAGCGCATGTGGCTACCTGTCTTCCCTCTCCACGGCGGGTCGCACGGCCCATCGGACCGAGGCCCGGTCACAGCCCTATCGTGAACGTCATAGTCGGTGGTGGCCTGCTCGGTGATGACCGTCATCGGCAGGACATCCTTCGGCACCGGACAAGTCGGGCCTTTACCCCCGTCTTCACCGTGCAGTGATTGGGTACCGAATGACAGCGAAAAGGGTTCGAAAGAACCGGAAGGACGCCACCGTGGTGACGTCACCGGTGTCCACGACCCACCCACCGGTCCCAACGGGGGCCTCCAGACCAAGGACATCACGTTGACCGTGCCGTACTCCTCCACTGCCGCTGCGGCAATGACCCCCGAGGCCAAGCAACTCGAGACCGCCCTGTTCGAGGTGAAACGAGTGATCGTCGGCCAGGAGCGGGCCATCGAACGGCTGTTCATCTGCCTGCTCGCCCAGGGGCACTGCCTGCTCGAGGGTGTGCCCGGTCTGGCGAAAACGTTGGCCATGGAGACCTTGGCCACGGTGTCGGGCGGATCGTTCACCCGGATCCAGTTCACCCCGGATCTGATGCCCGCCGACATCGTCGGCACCCGCATCTACCGAACCCAGACCGAGCAGTTCGACGTCGAACTCGGGCCGGTCTTCGCCAACTTCGTGCTCGCCGACGAGGTGAACCGGGCTCCCGCCAAGGTTCAGTCGGCGCTGTTGGAAGTGATGGCCGAACACCAGGTCTCCATCGGCGGTCGGACCTTCGAGGCGCCCCAGCCCTTCATGGTGCTCGCCACCCAGAACCCGGTCGAACAGGAGGGCGTCTACCCCCTCCCCGAGGCCCAGCGCGATCGCTTCCTGATGAAGGTCACCGTCGGCTACCCCAGCCCGGCCGAGGAGGTCGAGATCGTCAACCGCATGGGCGTACAGCCGCCGGTGCCCCGTAGGGTGCTTGACCCCGACTTGATCAAGGCGCTGCAGGACACCGCCCGGAACGTCTACGTCGACCGCGGGGTGGTGGACTACGCGGTGAACCTGGTGCTGGCCACCCGGGATCCGCAGCAGTACGGCCTGCCGGAGTTGACCGAGCTGATCGAGTACGGGGCGAGCCCCCGCGCCAGCCTCGGCCTGGTGGCCGCCGGCCGCGCCCTGGCCTTGATGCGGGGACGGCGCTACGCCCTGCCGCAGGACGTGTTCGACGTGGCCCCGGAGATCCTCCGTCACCGACTGGTTCTGAGCTACGAGGCCGTGGCCCAGGGCCTGCACGTCGATCAGATCACCGCCCGGATCCTCTCCACCATTCCAGCCCCCCGGGTGGCGCCGAGCCAGGACCCCTTCCACGCGGCCGGGTACACCCCGGCCCAGCCGGCCGGATGGCCTGCTGCGGACGACCCGTACCGCGCCCCGGCCACCATCGTTCCCCTGGCACCCACCGCCTCGATCAGTACCGATCGGTACGGCCCGCGGGCCGAGGTGATCGTGCCCCCACCGCCGCCCGCCCCGCTCGGCGCCCCGATCCCGGCCCCGCTCACCGCCCCAATCCCAGCGACCGAGCCCGGCCCGGCAACCGGCGCGACGGCCAACCCCCTGCCCGCTCCCCCGCCGGCACCGGCGCCCACCGGGGCCGCGCCCGTCGTGCCGGAGCCCGCCGGTGCCGCCGGCCTACCCACGCTGCCCGGCCCGGGCCCCGGCTCCGGCTCCGGCGACAGCGACGGCGAGGAACCGACCGACCGGCTGGCCAGCGGATCATGAGCGCCACCGGCGATGTCACCGCACGGATCGACCCCTACGGCCTGGCGTTCGGCCAGGGTCGATCGGCGGAGGTCCTCCGACGGCTGGACCTGCTGGTGAACCGCCGCCTCGATGGCGTGCTGCAGGGCGACTACCGGGGGTTGGTACCCGGCCACGGCAGCGAACCGGGCGAGGCCCGCCGCTACCAGCCCGGCGACGACGTCCGGCGCATCGACTGGAACGTGACCGCTCGTAGCCTCGACACCCACGTCCGCGAGACCATCGCCGATCGGGAACTCGAGACCTGGGTCCTGCTCGACCAGTCGCCGAGTCTCGACTTCGGTACTGCGCGGTATCTCAAGCAGGAGTTGGCCCTGATCGCACTGGCGGGGATGGGGTTCCTGACCGCACGGACCGGCAATCGCTTCGGCGCCGTGTTCGCCGGTGCAGACCCTAGGCCAGAGGTGGTACCGGCACGGAGCGGCCGGACCCACCTCCTCGGCCTGTTGCACCGGGCGGCCAACGCCCCCGCCGACCACGGTGGCACCCCGACCCCGGATCGCTCCGTGGGCCGAACCGAGCTCGGTTCGGCCATCGAACGGATGACCGCACTGCACCGGCGCCGCGGCCTGGCCGTGGTCATCTCCGATTTCCTGTCCGCTGACGACTGGGCCCAGCCGCTGGCTCGTCTGGCCACCCGCCACGAGACCCTGGCGATCGAGATCGTCGATCCCCGGGAACTCGAACTGCCCGCGGTCGGGGTGCTCACCCTCGTGGACCCCGAGACGGGCCGACGCCGCGAGGTGCAGACCTCCTCGGCCAAGCTGCGCGCCCGTTACGCCGAGGCGGCTGCGGCCCAGCGGGCCACCATCGCGGCCGCGATCCGGTCTGCCGGCGCTGACCATCTGGTCCTGCGCACCGACCGTGACTGGCTCACCGACCTGATCCGATTCGTCACCCTGCGCCGTGAGCGCGCAGCCCGCCTTCCCCGGAGCAAGCCATGACCCTGATCGCCCCCCAGTGGCTGATGCTGCTGGCCGCCGTGGCCACCCTCGCGGTGGTCTACCTGGTCGCCCAGCGGCGCCGCAGCGACTACGCCGTCCGCTTCACCAACCTCGACCTGCTCGACAAGGTCGCCCCCAAACGGCCGGGCTGGCGACGCCATGCTCCCGCTGCCGCCCTGCTGCTGGCGTTGAGCAGCCTGGTCATCGCCCTGGCCCGGCCGGCGACCATCCAGAAGGTGCCGCGGGAGCGGGCCACGATCGTCGTCGCCATCGACACCTCGCTGTCGATGATGGCGGAGGATGTCAGCCCCAACCGCTTCGACGCAGCCAAGGAGGCAGCCTCGTCGTTCGTGGACCTACTGCCGGACAAGATCAACGTCGGCCTGGTGTCCTTCAACCGCACCGCCAGCGTCCTGGTGTCGCCCACCAATGACCACGACTCGGTCAAGCAGGCCATCAACGGGCTGCGGCTCGATCAGGGAACCGCCATCGGCGAAGCGATCTTCGCCTCCATGCAGGCAATCGGCAGCGTCCCCGCCGGCAACGGCGACGAGCCGGCACCGGGGCGCATCGTGCTGATGTCCGACGGCGAGACCACCGCCGGCCGGCCCGATGATGCTGCCACAACCGTCGCCCTCGAACGGGACATCCCCGTCTCGACCATCGCCTTCGGGACCGCCACCGGCACGATTGTGGTGCCCGGGGAGGACCGCAGGATCAACGTCCCGGTGAACGAGGACGCCCTGCGGGTCATCGCCGAGAAGACCAACGGCACGTTCTTCACCGCCGCCACTGCCGAGCAACTCAAGAAGGTCTACGCCGACATCGGCTCCTCGATCGGCTACAAGCAGGCCGAACGCGAAATCGGCGGTTGGTTCGTCGCCGGGGCGGTCGGTGCATTGTTCGTGGCGGCGATCTTCTCGCTGCTGTGGTTCAGCCGCCTGCCCTGACCACCGGGGTGGCCGACGATGGCCGGGACTCGTTCCCGGCCATCGTCGCGTCCCACAAACAATGACGCCGGGGCCCGGGGCTCAGCTCGCCGAGCGCAGGCGCTCGCTGACCACCTTGGAGCTCTCACCCGGCTTCATCGAGACCCCGTAGAGACAGTCGGCGATCTCCATCGTGCGCTGCTGGTGGCTGACCACGAGCAGCTGCGCCTCGCCACGGAACTCCTCGAGCAGAGCCAGGAAACGTCGCAGGTTGACCTCGTCGAGCGCCGCCTCGACCTCGTCCATCACGTAGAACGGCGAGGGCCGGCTCCGGAAGATGGCGAAGAGCAGGCCAAGGGCGGTGAGCGAACGCTCGCCGCCGGAAAGCAACGAGAGCTTGCGGACGTTCTTGCCCGAGGGCTTGGCCTCGACCTCGATACCGGTGTTGAGCAGGTCGTCGGGGGTGGTCAGACGCAGCGCACCGGTGCCACCGGGGAACAGGGTGGCGAACAAGCTCTCGAAGTGACCGGCCACATCGGCAAAGGCGGCCGCGAAGGTGTTGGTGATCTCCTCGTCGATTGCCCTGATGACCTTCTGGAGCTCCCGGGCCGACGCCTTCACATCGGCGACCTGGCTCTCGATGAGGGCATTGCGCTCCTCGAGCGCCCGGTGCTCCTCGACGGCGAGCGGGTTGATCGGCCCAAGCGCCGCCAGCTCGCGTTCCAGCTCGGCCACCCGGGCGGCAGGCGAGGTCCCTTCTGGCAGCTCGGGACAGGTCAGAGCCAGCAGTTGGTCGGCTTCGACCGCCAGCTCACGGGCGATGCGTTCGAGCAGGGACTCCAACCGGACCGACACCTCGGCCTGCTCCAGCTCGGCCCGCGATGCCACCTCGCGCTGTTCGTTCATGGCCCGTTCCGCCGCGGCCCGCTGCAGTCGCAGCGCCTCGAGCTGCCGTCCGACCTCGCGGGCAGCCTCGGAGAGCCGACGTCGTTCGGCCTGCAGCAGCTCGGCGCCGGCGGCGATCCGCTCCGCCCAGGACTGCACCACGACCGCCAGTCGTTCGAGCACCACGAGGCGCTGCTCGGCTCGCTCGCGCTCCTGTTCGGCGTCCTGCCGGGAACGACGGGTGACCTCGAGGCGCCGGACCAGATCGCGGCGCCGGTCGGTCAGGCCGGCGATCCGCTGGGAGACCTGGGCGACCTGGACCTCGAGCTCCATCCGGCGCCGGCCCGCCTCGAGCCGGCGGCGATCGAGGTCGGCCTCCGCCGCAGCGCGGGCCTCGGCCCTCGCCGCTTCGTCGCGTTCAGCCGCTTCGAGGCTCGGCAGCAGCTCCTCGAGCTCGCCGAGCCGCCGGCGATCCCGCTGGTTACGTTCGTCGATAGAGCCGAGTTGGCTGCGCACCGTCGTGAGATCGCGTTGCAGGTCGGCCACTGCCTTGTCGGCGCGCTGCAGAGCTGCCACCGCGGCGCGGCGCCGGCCGGCATGTTCGTCGGAGGCCCGGACCGCCTGCTCGTGGGCGGCGCGAGCGGCCCGCGCCTCCTGCCGGGCGATCTCGAGCGCATGCCGCGCCGGTTCCACTGCGGCCGAAGCGGTCTCGGCCAGCGAGTGGGCCTCCTCCAGCATCGCCCCGGTGACGCCGGTACTGGAGTTGCCGACGCGCCAGCCCTGCGGGCCGAACCGGTCGCCGCGGTCGGTGACGACCACCAACTCGGGATGGCGCTCGGCGATCGTCAAGGCCGCCCCCCAGTCGCCCGCCACCCGGACGGCATCGGCCAGCAGCACGTCGAGCAACGCGTCGACCTCGGCCTGCCGCCCGCGCACATGGGGACGGATGGGCTCGACCCCGACCGCGACGGCGGCCGAGGCAGCCCCGGCAGCGCCCCGACCGTGGCCGGCGGCCAGTACGGCACCACCCTGGGACGAACCGGAGAGCAGCTCCAGCGCCGCACGAGCGACACCGACGTCGTGGACCACCACCGCCGTGAGTGCCTCACCGGCAGCGGCTTCGAACACGGCCTCCCAGCCTGCGTCGATGTCGATGGCGTCGAGCAGGGTACCGACCACCCCGTCGAGCCGGCTGAGACGGGCGGCACCAGCCCGGGCGCGAGCAGCATCGAGGGCGTTGGCCAGGACCTCGACCCGGGCCTGGTTGCCCCGGGCGACAGCCTGGGTCTCGCGTAAAGCCTCCTCTGCGCGGGTCAGTTCGTCCTCGGTGGCCTGGCGCAACGCCTTGGCTCGTTCGACGGTGCGGGCCAACTCGTCCTCGACGGTGTCGGCGTCGACCTCCCCGGCCTCGTGGCGGGAGCGTTCCCCATCGGCCTCGCCCAGCCGGGTGGCGAGCGATGTCTCGCGGTCACCAAGCCGCCCCACCTCACCGCCGGAGCGGTCGAGGCCAGAGCGCAAGGCCGACAGCTCCCGGCGAACCTCGGCGGCGCGGGCCACCACGGGGTCGACGCCGCCCTCGAACGGCGCCAGCAACGCCTCGCGTTCGGACAGGACCGTCGTCTCGGACTCAACCGCCTCGTCCCGCGACGGCTCGAGGCCGTCGAGAGCATCGGTGGCGTCCTCGAGGGCCTGTGCCACCTCGTCGAGCTCGTCGCCCAGCGCCGCCACCGGGTCGTCGTCGAAACGCAGTGAGGCCAGCCGCTGCGCGCTCCGCCGACGTTCGGTCAGCACGGCGTCGAGGCCGCGGGCCCGCTCGCGGGTGGTGTCGAACCTCGCCAGCAGCTCGGTGACCTCGCGGGCGCCGTGGCGGCGCAGCTCGGCCTCGGTCCGGGCGATCTGGCTGTCGAGCCGGACCAGCTGGCTCGACTGACCGGCGACGAGTTCGGTGGCCTGGGCCCGGCGCGCGGTGACCGCCTCGAGACGGTTGCGCAGCGCTGTCAGCTCCTCACCGGCCAGGAACGCGCGCAGGGCGGCGAGCTCACCGGCCAGCGTCTCGTGGCGCTGCGCGGCGCGGGCCTGCTTCTCCAACGGGCGGAGCTGGCGACGCAGCTCGCGTTGCAGGTCGTTCACTCGTGCCAGGTCGCCCTCGGTCGCCGCGAGACGCCGTTCGGCCCGCTCCTTACGCCGTCGGTACTTGAGGATGCCGGCGGCCTCCTCGATGATCGATCGCCGCTCGTCAGGCCGGGCATTGAGGATCGCATCGATCTGCCCCTGGGACACGATGACGTGCTGGTTCCGCCCGACCCCGGCGTCGGAAAGCAGATCCTGGATGTCGAGCAAGCGGCAGGACACCCCGTTGATGGCGTAATCGCTGTCGCCGCTACGGAACAGGGTCCGGGTGATGGTCACCTCGGCGAAGTCGACGGGTAACAAACCCGCCGAGTTGTCCATGGTGAGGGACACCTCGGCCCGCCCCAGCGCCGCCCGCCGAGCCGTTCCCGCGAAGATCACGTCGTCCATCTTCTGGGACCGGACCGAGGTCGGCGCCTGGGCACCGAGCACCCAGGCAATGGCGTCGACCACGTTCGACTTACCCGAACCGTTCGGGCCGACGACGACGGTGATACCCGGCTCGAGGTCCAACAACGCCTTGTCGGCGAAGGACTTGAAGCCGCGGATTTGGAGAGACTTCAGGAACATGCTCGGTCTCGACACTCCCAGAGCCGACGGGACGCCACGGTGGCGGCTCGGCACTGCGCCCACGTGGCCGCCGCAGAACCTAGCCGCTCACCCGCCCGGGCCGTTCGATCGCCCCGACACCCAACCCGTTCCCTCGGTCCCGACCCTGGGGCCGGTCTTCTGGGCGGAAACGGCCCAGCGCGGGCATGCTGGTCGGCGATGAGTTCGACTCCCACGGAAACACCGATGCAACCCACCCCGTTGGATCGGGCCTTCCTGACCAACATCGGCACGGTGACCGAGCTGATCCTGGTCCGCCACGGCCAGCAAGTCTGGCCCGATCCGGCCACCTCCACGGTTTCGGAGTGGGTGGACCCGCCGCTGTCGGACCTGGGCCGTCGCCAGGCCGAGGCCGTCGGGCTGGCCCTGGCCGACCGGCGCATCGACGCGGTCTACAGCTCGCGGCTGGCCCGGGCGCACGACACCGGCCGGGCCATCGCCACCCATCACGGCCTCGAAGTGGAGATCGTGGACGATCTCCGCGAGATCGAAACCTTCCGCGACCTCCCCCAGGACGCCCAGCCGGCGAAGGTGCTCGGGGAGCTGGTCCTGCGCGGCGCCCGCGAGCGTTTCGTCCGTCACCGGACCTGGGACGTATATCCGGGCAGCGAGCGCAACGAGGAGTTCCGCCACCGGGTGGTCAACATCATCGAGGGCATCGTCACCGGCCACCCGGCCAAGCGGATCGTGGTGGCCTGCCACGGCGGCGTGATCAATGCCTACCTCGGCGAGATTCTCGGCCTGTCGACGGCGATGTTCTTCCGCCCGGCCCACGCCTCCACCCACCGAGTGCGCGCCCTGGGCGACGTCCGGGCCGTGCAGTCCATCAACGAGGTCCACCACCTCGTGGCGGAAAGCGACCCGCTCGAGAGCTACTGAACCCCCGACCGACCCGTCAGACCTGGCAATCGGCGCAGCGATAGCACGGCTTGCCCTCGTACTTCTCCACCACCACCGTGCCCCGGCAGCGGCGGCAGGGCTGGCCGTCCCGGCCCCACACCTCGAGGTGCTCCTGGTACCCGCCCGGCTTGCCGGCAAGGTCGGTGAACGCGTTGGCCGCAGCGGTACTTCCGCCGGCCTTCAGCGCATCGTGCAGGACCTCCGCCACCGCCCGATAGAGCCGACGCAGTTCCTGCGAGCCGAGCTTGTCGGCCCGGCGGTCAGGGCGCAACCCGGCCTGCCACAGGATCTCGTCGGCATAGAGGCCTCCGATGCTCTCGACCATTGCCGGCAAGGTCAACAGCGTCCGAAGCGGACCGCCGTTGCCCACGAATGACCGGGCGAACACCACCCACGACACCGCCTGCTCGGCGAGATCGATGGCCCCGGTCGGGGGCAGCTTGGCATCGAGCTCCGCCACGGTGAGCAGGTCGAGCTTGGGATCGCCGACTCCTGCCAGGACCCGCAACGGGGTGCCCTGGGTGAACCCGAACTCCATCCAGGTGGGCTCCTCGCCCTTGGCCCGTCGGATCGCGATGCCGTGGGACACCTCGAGCACCAAGCGGTCGCCGCTGTCGAGGTTCCACACCAGGTTCCCGCGTCGGCGCTTCACTGCGCTGACCTTGGCGCCATCGACCCGACCCAGGTCCGCGGCAGTGACCCCCGCCATCAGGCGGTCGTCCTGCACGATGACGGCCTTGAGCTTGCGACCGCCGACCTCTCGTTCGGTCTCACGGCGTAGGGTCTCGATCTCAGGTAGCTCGAGCATCGACGTCCGTTCTCTCTCCGCGATCGCGGACAAGCTGCGCCCAGGCATCCCGGGCGGCGGCCTGCTGCGCTTGTTTCTTCGATTTACCGATTCCGGTACCCATGGCGTCCTCGCCGACGAGGACCTCCGCCACGAAGTCCTTATCGTGATCCGGACCGTCTTCGGTCATCACGTAGCGGAGCGTGCTGCCGGAGGTCTGCGCCACCAGCTCCTGCAGCCGGGTCTTGAAGTCCGCGACGTCGCGTCCTTCCGCTGCCCGAACGACGCGATCCTCGACCAGACGCAGGACCACCGCCCGCGCCGCTTCCCAGCCGGCGTCCACGTAGACCGCGCCGATCACCGCTTCGACCACATCGGCCAGAATCGAGGGCTTTGCCCGACCACCGGTGCCCTCCTCGCCGCGGCCCAGCAGCAAGTAGGAACCGAGGTTCAACTCAGCGCCCATCACGGCGAGACTCGCCGCGCTGACGACTGCAGCCCGCATCTTGGCCAGGGCGCCCTCGGGCAGATCCGGGTAGTGGCGGTAGGCGAAGTCGGTGACCGCAAGGCCGAGCACGGAATCGCCGAGGAACTCCAGCCGCTCGTTGGACGGCCCGCTGTGCTCCGCACACCACGAACGGTGCCGGAACGCCTGCTCGAGGATCGACCGGTTGCCGAATCGATGGCCGAGCCGGTCACCGAGCGCCTCGAGGTCCGTCGACGCAACCGCGCTCTCAGCCGATGCGTCCGACAACGTAGTCGACGGCGTCGCGCACGGTCTTGAGGTCCTCAAGATCGTCGTCCTCGATCCGGAACCCCACGGTGCGCTCCGACAGCTCTTCTTCAATGGCCTCGACCAGCTCGATGAGCGCCAGCGAATCGGCATCGAGGTCGTCACGGAAGGACGCGCCCTCCTCGATGGCATCGGGTTCGATCTCGAGGATGTCGGCCAAGCGGTCGCGGACGATGGCGAACACCTCCGCCCGCGACACGGGTCCTTGGGTCAAGTGAGTCTCGGCAGGCACACACAGCTCCGTTTCTGGTCCGCTCGGCGACACCGGACCGGATTGCCGCAGTGGCCGACCGGAATGGCGCTGCTCGATCAGAGCCGGCTGATACTAATCGTCATCGCCCGCGTCGCCGGGCGTTCCCCTGCGGAGGACGCCATGTTCGTGAGGACGCCGACCGCGTCGGCGAGCACCATCTCCTGGGCCAGCGTGACGGCATTGCACAAGGCCTGGGCCGAGGACGAACCGTGGCTGATGATGCACACCCCGCGGACACCGAGCAACATGCCGCCCCCGGCGTTCTCGGGATCGAGCTCGGCATGGAGCCGGCGGGCGGCCGCCAGCACCCGCACATCACCCTCGGCCAGCAGCTCCATCGTCCTCACCATGCCGATCAGCGCTCCTTCGAGCGACTTGAGCGCCACGTTGCCGGTGAACCCGTCCGCCACCGCCACGTCGACCTCGGTCGACATCAGATCGCGGCCCTCGACATTGCCGATGAACTGCGCGCCGGGTGCCGACAACCAGGCCTCGTCGGCGGTCATCAGCCGTTGGGTCTCCTTGACCAGCTGGTTGCCCTTTGCCGATTCCTCGCCGATCGACAGCAAACCGATGCGGGGCACTGCAGTGCCGAAGCGCAGCCGGGAATACACCGCACCCATCTGGCCGAACTGCACCAGCCAGTCGGGCTGACAGTCCGCATTGGCGCCGGCGTCGAGCAACACCGTGGGCACCCCGCCGGGGGTGGCGACGGGAATGGCGATGGCCGGTCGGGAGATCCCCCGGATACGGCCCATGCGGAGCAGCGCAGCGGCCATGGCGGCGCCGGTGTTGCCCGCGCTGACCATCGCCGAAGCCCGGCCGTCGCGCACCGCCTCGGCGCAGCGGACCATCGAGGAGTCCTTCAGCCGCCGTACGGACGAACCGGGGTCGGCGTCCATGGCGATGACCTCGCTCGCCGCCACGACCGGGACCTCGCCGGTGTCCCCGAGTTCATCGGGTCGGCCGACGAGGACGACCGGGACGCCCGCATCGAACGCCAGGCGAGCACCGGCGACGATGGCGCCGGGCGCGTCGTCGCCTCCCATCGCGTCGATCGCGATGGGCAGATGCCCGACACGTGCCGACAGCTCCGCAAGCGCAGGGCTGAGCTCGGCGTAGGTCTGGACGGTGCCGGTACTCACCGGTTCGGGCCGCAGCTGGTCAGCGGATCGACGATCAGCTGATCTCGATGGCCTGGCGGCCGCCGTACCAGCCACAGGAGCGGCACACCACGTGTGGCGTCTTGGCGGATCCACAGCGCGGGCACACGCTCCGGGCCGGCAGGCCGAGCTTCCACGCCGCAGCACGACGGCTGCGGGTCTTGGCCTTGGAGGTTTTTTTCTTTGGGACGGGCATGACGTCGATCCTCGTACGCGGTCAGCGGACCCGATCGGGCGGGCTCGAGCGAATTATCATAGCCCGGTCGGGGCCTCATGGCGATCTCGTGTTGTCAACGGTCGAGTTTGAGTTGGTCCAAGGCCGCCCAGCGGGGGTCCCGGGGTGGCTCGGTCCAGTCGGGTTCTGGCCCGGCATCGTGGTCCCGGCCGATATCGGCCGCCACGTCCTCGGACGGGCCGGGCGCGGCCGAGAACCGCTCCGGGGCCGGGCCCGGGCACTCGTCGCGGCACAACGGCGCCAGCGGCAACGACAGCAGCACGGAATCTCGTACCAGCGGCACGACGTCGATGTGCTCAGAGACCAGCGGATAGGTCTCGCCCTCGGTCGGGCGTGGCTCGAAGATCTCCCGGATGGTCGCCACGACCGGCTGCTCGAAGGGCTCGAGGCAGCGCCGACAGGCGCACGTCGCCACCGTTCGGACCAAGCCGGTGGCGACCACCGCCGTACCCGTGGCCTCGAGCACGAGGTCTATCACGATCTCGGTGTCGGCCGGCACCGCCGCATCACCGACCCGCAGCTCGTCGAGCCGCGCCGAGCGCTGCAGCGGGTGCTGCACCCCGGCCCGCCGCAGCACCTGGGCCACGCTGATGAGGATGGACTCTCGCTGCCCGGTCACAATGAGGCCTCCGTGGTGGTAGGGCGACGCCGGACGAATCGCAGTGTCGCACCGGCGACGGCCGGGCCGACGATCAGCTCTGGTCCTGGTCGAAGAACCCGGCGGGCTCGTCGCCCAAGGCGCTCTTGCGCGGGTCGTCGTCGTCATCGGCGAACGGATCGGTCGCCCGGCTCGAGCTGAGCTGCAGCTTCTCTCGACCCTGGGCCACCAACTTCATGGTCCGTTCCAGCACGATCTCGAAGCTTCCCAGCTTCTTGTCGCAGTAATCCTCGCACTCGAGGCGCATCCGGCGGGCGTCACCTTCGGCTGCGTCGATCAGGGCACGAGCGCGAGACTCCGCGGCACGGACGACCTCGGTGCGCTGCACCATCTGCTCGGCACGCGCCCGGGCCCGAGTGACCAGTTCCTCACCGTCGGCGCGGGCCTTGGCCAGGAACTCGGTACGTTCCTTCAGCAACCAGCGCGACTCGCGCAGCTCGTCGGGAAAATGGTCGAGCGCCTGGTCGAGCAAGAGCAGGATCTCTTCCCGGTTGATCATCGCCGAGGTTGACAGCGGAACCGGGCGGGCGGCCTCGATCAGGTCACGAACCCGGTGCAGGAGCTGCTCGGCCTCGGTCTTCGGCGCCTCGCCGATGTCGCCGAGCGGGTCCTTGTCGCGGTAGTGCTCGAAGTCGTTGTCGGTCACGTCGATCCACGTCCAGGTTCAGCCGGCGTTCCGAACGCCTCCGCCAAGGCCTGGGCCACCGGTAGCGGCACCATCGACGCCACACTACCCCCCATACGGGCGATCTCCCGGATGAGGCTGGACGCCAGATGACCATGCTCCGCAGCGGTGGGGACGAACAGGGTGGGGATGTTGGCCATGGCCTGGTTCATGTGCGCCATCTGTACCTCGGACTCGAAGTCCACCAACCCGCGCAGACCCTTGACGATGGCGTCCGCCCCGACGAGGGAGGCCAGTTCCACCACCAAACCCGAACCGACCGCCGTCTCGACATTGGGGAGGTGGGACACCGACTGCTCGATCAACTGTCGCCGTTGTTCGAGGCTGAAGGGGTCTGGCGCCTTGTTCGGATTGCCCACGGCGGCGACGACCACGCGGTCGAACGTGGCAGCCACGATCTCGATGATGCGGACATGGCCGTGATGAATGGGGTTGAAACTGCCCGGGACCAACGCGGTCGCCACGGTGCTCACTCCTGTTCGGCGGAAACGGTTTCGGCAGGACCTCCCCGCCGAGCGAGGACGACCACCGTAGACCCGTACCGCTTGCTGCGGACGATTTCCCATCCTTCGGCTACGCCCACCTCGCGGTCGCTCTCGAGCACCGCCCAGGCCGCCGGCAGCCCGACGAGCAGGTCGTGCCAGCCGTCGAACCGGTAGGGCGGATCGCAGAAGGCCACGTCGAACCGCTCGCCACCGAACCACGGCGCCGTCGCATCACCACCCCGTACGGTGGCCCGGTCGTGGAAGCCGGTTGTCCGGAGGTTCTCGACGATCACCCGCCGGGCTGCCGCGTCGTGGTCGACGAAGACGGCCTCGGCGGCCCCGCGCGACAACGCCTCCACCCCCAACGCACCCGAACCCGCGAACAGGTCGACCACCCGAGCCCCGTGCAGGTCGAACTGGCTGCCGAGCGCGTTGAACATCGCCTCGCGGACTCGGTCGGAGGTCGGACGGGTGGCCGAACCCTTGGGTGCGCGCAGCGGTCGGCCTCGGGCCTCTCCGGCGATGACACGCATGGCCGGTAACGGTACAGGCCGATCGGGACACCGGTCCGACCGTGGCGGTAGCGTCCGGACGTGGCCATTCCGAGCGTCATCACCTGTATCGACTGCGGTGGACCGTGCACCCTGCTGTCCCTCGAGCCGGAATCGGGGTGGCACGCCGGCGACAACCTGGTGTACCGGTGTCGCGACTGCCGCGACCGGTGGGACATCGAGGTCCACGAGGACGACCTGGCCTGACCGCGACGGGTGGCGGCGGCGCCTGAGCGACCCGTCACCGGGTCAGTCCGTCAGCTCTTGAGCAGGAAAGCGGTGTCGGCCTCGCCGAGCACCGTGCGGACCTCGTCGTCGAGCAACGGGTGGGCCTGCAGCGTTCCCCGGTCGTCGACCAGCTCGAGGGCCACCTGACGAGCCACGGCGACCAGCTCGCGATCCCGGCGCAGCGACGCCAGCTTCAGGTCGTTGCGACCCTTCTGGCGTTCGCCCATCAGCGTGCCCTCGCCACGAAGGTCGAGGTCGACCTCGGCGAGCTCGAACCCGTCGGTGCTGCGCACGAGGGCGGCCAGACGCTCCCCCGCCACCGCCTGGGCCCCCTCGGGGTCCTCGAGGTGGGACACCAGGAAGCAGGTGCTGCGATGGCGTCCACGCCCGACCCGACCCCGCAGCTGGTGCAACTGGGCGATCCCGAAGCGATCGGCGTCGAGGATCACAATCACCGTGGCGTTGGGGACGTCGACCCCGACCTCGATGACCGTGGTGGCCACCAGCACATCGAGCTCGCCCCGACGGAACGCTTCCATGACCACGTCCTTCTCGGCGGAGGCGAGCCGGCCGTGCAGCAACCCGAGCCGCAACCCTGCCAACTCTTCCTCGCCGAGACGGGCGAAGGTGGCCTCGGCGGAGGAGACCTCGAGCTTGTCGCTGTCCTCGACCAGCGGGGTCACCACGTAGGCCTGGTGCCCCTCGGCGACCTGGTTGCGTACGGTGGCCCACGCCTCGGCCTCCTCGACGACGTCGCGTGCCCAGACGGTGTCGATCGGGGTCCGGCCCGGCGGCAGCTCGTCGAGGACCGAGACATCGAGATCGCCGTACACCGTCATGGCCGCTGTCCGCGGGATCGGCGTCGCCGTCATGACCAACACATCGGGTACGACCCCGTCCCGGTTGCGGTCCCGCAGGGCGGCGCGTTGCTCGACTCCGAACCGGTGCTGCTCATCGATGACCACCGCCCCGAGGCGGGCGAAGTCAACGCCCTCCTGGATGAGCGCGTGGGTCCCCACCAGCAGATCGATCCCACCCTCGGCCAACGCCCCTAGGATCCTGCGCCGGTCCGCGGCTCCGGTGCGATGGGTCAACAGCTCGACCCGCAGCGGTCGTTCACCCAGTAACGAGGCCGGGTCAGGCACCGTCAGCTCGGCCACCAACCGGCGCACACCAACCCCGTGCTGTTCGGCGAGAACCTCGGTCGGGGCCATGAGCGCGCCCTGATAACCGCCCTGCACCGCCATGACCAGGGTCGCAACGGCGACCAGGGTCTTGCCCGACCCGACGTCGCCCTGCAACAGGCGATGCATCGGCAGCGGCCGGGCCAGGTCGGCCGCGATCTCCTCGATCACCCGGTGCTGCGCCCCCGTGAGCGGGAACGGCAGGGCACCCAGGAACCCCTCCAGCAGCGGCCCGGCGACCTGGTGGGCGATGCCCTGGGCGGCATGTTCGAGCTGCCGCTTCCGCTGGACCAGCGCGAGCTGGACCCGAAGCAGCTCGTCGAAGGCCAGTCGCCGACGGGCCAACTGCATCGCCGCCATGGATTCGGGGGCGTGGATCGCCCGCAACGCCTCGCCACGTCCGGCGAGCGCGAGGCGCTGGCGTATCTGTGCCGGCAACGGGTCTGCGAACCCGCGCCGGCCCTCCGCCCGGCGCAGAGCCTCCTCGACGAGGTCCCCGATCTCCCACGTCGACAGCCCCGCCTTGTCCGACTGCGGGTAGATGGGGACGATGCGCCCGGTGCGGTCACCGATCAGGTCGGCGATCGGCGAGGTCATCTGCCGGGCGCCGCGGAACACATCGAGTTTGCCGTAGACCACCACCAGCGAACCCGGGGGCAGTTGGCGCTCGCGCCACGCCTGGCCGAAGAAGGTCACACCGAGCGAGGTACCCCGCCCGTCGACACAGCGCACCGTGGTCATCGCCTGGCCACGTTTGGTGCGACGGGTGGTGACCTGCTCGACCTTGACGACGACGGTCGCCTGCTCCCCCGGTTGCAGTTCCGAGACCAGAGCTTCCCGGGTCCGGTCGACGTAACGACGTGGGTAGTGGGTGATGAGATCGAGCACCGACTCGATGCCGAGCTGCGCCAAGGCCTCGACCTTCTTCGGGCCGACGCCACGCAAAACGCCAGCAGGCATCGCTGCGAAGTCACGCAGCGTGAGCGGCGGATTGTCCCTGCCCGCGGAGTCGGGCGCCGAGGTCATCAGCACGAAGATTAGCGGGCGGTGCCGGGCGGGGGGGTAGCCTGCGGAGCGTGCAAGGGGTGATCAAGTCCTACGACCCGGGAACGAAGACCGGCAGCTTGCTGCGCGACACCGACCTCGCAGAGATCGAGCTCGGCGCCGAAGCACTCGCCGGCTCCATCCTGCGGATGGTGCGCCAGGGCCAACGTGTCGTGTTCGACCTCGACGAGCACGGCCGCGCCGTGCGGCTGAGACTGGGGTCCGAGGTCGACATGCAGACCCCGGGGCCGGTCGAGCGGCTAGCGGACTGACCGCGCCCCGACCCCGCACGGGAGCGGGCGGCCGACGTCCCGTGGGCGGAAGCCATGGAGGGGAAAAACGTCTTCTGGCGGGACCTGCGGCCTCGATGACAAGGTCGCATCCAGGTCGGAAATCCGGCCCGGTCCAGCCCCCTGCCATCTCAGGGGCTGATGCTAGATTGCTTCCATATCTACGGAGTCGAACCCCGACACCGTGGAGGGGTACGCGGCTTGCTCGCTTGCCGCGGCACCCGGGAACGAAGACTCGAGTCACGACAACGACGTCGGAGGAGGGGTTATGCCGCCCACAAAGAACACCAAGCTCATCGAGTGGGTCGACCACTGGGCCGGGATCCTGCAGCCCGATGCGGTCGAGTGGTGCGACGGATCCGACGAGGAGTATGACCGGCTGACCCAGTTGCTGGTCGACGGTGGCACCTTCGAGCGGCTCTCCGACGCCCGGCGTCCGAACAGCTACCTCGCCCTCTCCGACCCGAGCGACGTCGCCCGGGTCGAGGACCGGACCTTCATCTGCTCCCAGCGGGAGATCGACGCCGGCCCGACGAACAACTGGCGCGAGCCCGCCGAGATGCGCGCCGAGATGACCCGGCTGTTCACCGGCTCGATGAAGGGCCGCACCATGTACGTGGTCCCCTTCTCGATGGGCCCGCTCGGCTCACCGATCGCGCACATCGGCGTGCAGCTGTCGGACTCCGCCTACGTCGCGGTCAACATGCGCATCATGACCCGCATGGGGCAGGGCGCCCTCGACGTGCTCGGCTCCGACGGCGAGTTCGTGCCCTGCGTCCACTCCGTGGGCATGCCCCTGGCCAAGGGCCAGTCCGACGTGCCGTGGCCGTGCGACGCTGACACCAAGTACATCACCCACTTTCCCGAGACCCGCGAGATCTGGAGCTACGGCTCCGGGTACGGCGGCAACGCGCTGCTGGGAAAGAAGTGCTTCGCCCTGCGCATCGCCTCGACCATGGCCCGCGACAACGGCTGGCTCGCCGAGCACATGCTGATCCTGGGCATCACGCCTCCGGGCGGCGAGAAGCGCTACGTCGCTGCGGCGTTCCCGTCGGCCTGCGGCAAGACCAACATGGCCATGATGATCCCAACCCTGCCGGGCTGGAAGGTCGAGACCATCGGCGACGACATCGCCTGGATGAAGTTCGGCCCCGACGGACGCCTCTACGCCATCAACCCCGAAGCCGGGTTCTTCGGCGTGGCCCCGGGCACCTCGCTCGACACCAACCCGAACGCCATGGTCGCGGTGGGCAAGAACACCATCTTCACCAACGTCGCCCGCACCGACGACGGCGACATCTGGTGGGAAGGCATGGGCGTCGCGGCCCCCGATCACCTCAAGGACTGGCGGGGTCAGGACTGGTCGCCGGCCTCCGAGGCCCCGGCCGCCCACCCGAACGCCCGGTTCACCGCACCTGCCGCCCAGAACCCGTCCTGCGCCCCGGAATGGGAGGACCCCGCCGGCGTGCCGATCTCGGCCATCCTCTTCGGCGGCCGCCGGGCCAGCAACGTTCCGCTGGTCACCGAGGCCCGCGACTGGCGTCACGGCGTCTTCCTGGGCTCGATCATGTCCTCGGAGAAGACCGCCGCGGCGTTCGGCAAGGTCGGCGAGGTGCGCTTCGACCCCTTCGCCATGCTGCCATTCTGTGGGTACAACATGGGCGACTACTTCGAGCACTGGCTCGAGGTGGGCACCGCGGCCGACCAGGCCAACCTGCCGCGGATGTACTGGGTGAACTGGTTCCGCAAGGATGCCGACGGCCATTTCATGTGGCCGGGCTACGGCGACAACAGCCGAGTGCTCAAGTGGATCCTCGGACGCCTCGACGGGACCGCCTCGGCGCAGGAGACCCCGATCGGCAACGTCCCGACCCCCGAGGCGCTCGACGTGACCGGCCTGCATCTGTCCAACGACGCGTTGGCCGAGCTCACCACGGTCGACAGCGAAGCCTGGCGGGAGGAGCTGCCGCTCTACGAGCAGCACTACGCCTTCATCGGCCCCCGACTCCCCGAGTCGTTGCGCGAGGAACTGCGTCAGCTCGAAAAGCGCCTAGCCGGCTGATCCTCGCTTCGAGCGGCTCGACCCGTCTTCGGCCCGTCTCCCTGGAGGGAGACGGGCCGATTGCGTTCTCAGCCGGTTCAATAGCGCCCGCCGACCCGGGGGTGGCTCCTGTCGTTCTTCCGGCTGGCGAATCTGGCCGTCTTGCACCCAGCCCCTCTTGCTCGAGCAAGGCAAGAGGAGTCCCGATCCATGCTTCGATTCGATCTCTTCCGCGCGGTCGACCACCTCCTCAGCGGCGCGTTCGACCCCGGCTCGATGAGCGTGCCGCTCGACGCCGTGGTTTCGGCCGATGCGGTGCATCCGCGTGGACCTCCCCGGCGTCGTCCCCGATCCGATCGGTCTCTCGGTGGTGGGCAACCAGTTGACCCGCAGGGCCACCCGTCGCACCGACCTCGCCAAGGGCGAACGAATGATCGTCCGCGAACAACCTTCTGCGACTTCACCCGCACCCTGATGCTCTCCGAAGGACTCGACGGCGGCCGGATCAACGCCCGCTACGAGCACCGCGTGCTCACCGTCGCCATCCCGCAGACCGAGATCGCCCAGTTCCGACGGATCCAGATCGGCGTAGCCGGACGCGGCCTGGACCGTCCTACCGACCCCAACTCCCCCGCCCGACCCGAGGCGGCGGCCGAACCGGTCGGCGCCGTCCGAGCCGGCCGGAACCAACCAGCGGCGTCCGAACCTGGCCGTACCCTCCGGGACGGCCCGGCGACGGCAGCGATTCGCTGAGTCCTGCCGGGAACGACCGGGATCCCTTCGGTGGCCGGGTTCCTTGCCGTTCCCTGAACAACCCTCGCCGATGCTTGACTTGCCGGCCGTTAGAATGGAGCGGAACTCCGGCCGTCCTTTACCGGGTTCCGGTAAGGAGCCACCCGTGTCTCTGGACAATCTCCGCGTCGGTCTGGCCTTCGACGACGTGCTGCTGGTACCCCGGCGCAGTCAGATCCGAAGCCGCCAGGACGTCTCCATGCAGACGAAGCTGTCCCGTCGGGTCACCCTCGAGCTGCCGATCGTCGCCGCCAACATGGACACCGTCTGCGAGGCTGCCATGGCCATCGCCGTCGCCCGCGTCGGTGGTATCGGCATGATCCACCGCTTCCTGCCGATCAGCAGCCAAGCGGCGATGGTGGCCCAGGTCAAGGAGCTCGGCCTGCAGGTCGGCGCCGCGGTCGGGACCAACGAGGATTCCATCAACCGGGCCCGGGCCCTGGTCGAGGCCGGCGTCGACGCCCTCGTCCTCGACATCGCCCACGGACACGCCGAGCATGCCCTCGAGGAGACCCGCGCGCTCGCCCGCACCTTCGGCCGAGACGTCGACATCATTGCCGGCAACGTGGCGACCCGCCGCGGTGCCGAGGACCTCATCGAGGCAGGGGCTGACGCAGTCAAGGTAGGGGTGGGCCCCGGCGGCGTGTGCACCACCCGCCTGGTGGCCGGTGTCGGTGTCCCGCAGCTCACTGCGATCAACGACTGCGCCGGGCTGGGGATCCCGATCATCGCCGACGGAGGTATCCGCCGCTCCGGCGACATCGCCAAGGCCCTGGCGGCGGGTGCGTCCACCGTCATGATCGGGTCGATGTTCGCGGGCACCGACGAGAGCCCCGGCGAACTCGAACAGTCCGAACGAGGGCTGGTCAAGACCATCAGGGGCATGGCGAGCTTCGAGGCCGTGCAGGCCCGGGCCGAACGGGCCGGAGAGTCGATCGATGCCGAGTACTTCGAGCAGCGCGCGCCCGAAGGGGTATCCGGCTCGGTGCCCTACCGCGGCAAGGTCGGCAAGCTGATCGGAACGCTCATGGGAGGTGTCCGTTCGGCCATGAGCTACTGCGACGCCGCCACCGTCGAGGAACTGTGGACCAAGGCCGAGTTCATCCGGGTGACCTCGGCCGGCCTGCACGAAAGCCATCCCCACGCCACTTTGTGACCGCCGCCGGACGGTCCGTCCGCACCCGACGGACAACCGGCATCCGCCCGAGCTACCAACGCTGCGCTCGAGCTACCAACGCCACGCTCAGTGCGCGAGCACCATGGCCCGAATAGCCAGGCCCATGAGGAACAGCCCGCCGAAGCCGTAGAGCAGATACCGGTAGGTCGCGAGCTGGGCCCGGTAGGCGTAGAGGATGGCCACCGTCATCAGCGCCACAAACCCGTAGAAGATGTGGATCGACGGGGCCTGAACCCCCTGCACGCCCACCATCGTCGCGCCCAGGGTGACCTGGACGGAGATGGCCAGCTCGACAACGACCACCAGCCACCACAGGGCCCGCACCCGCAAAGGGTGCACCCAGTTGGCCGCCAGTGCCCAGGTACCCGCCAGGCCGTTGCCGACGATGACGACCCAGGCCCAGGCTGCATGCACACGAAGGAGGGTCACCGTGACCCGATGGTAGCGGCGCTGGCCCGGCGCAGGGCGACCGATGCCGGCCCGGCGCGACCTCGTGGTGGGGGCCGAGGCCTGTCATGATCGGGAGGTGGCAACCAACCATGCCATCGTGGCCCTGTTCGATCTCGACGGCACGCTGATCAGGGTCGGCGACCCCGTCCATCATGCGGCGTTCGAGCACGCTACCCAGGTGGTCTTCGGCGCCGAGATCGACATCACCACCCTCGATCTGGCCGGTGCCGTCGACCGTCACCTCTACGACCAGGTCGCGTCCCGCCTGGGCATGGCAGCGGACGAAGCCGATGCCCGCTTCCCCGAGTGGTCGGCGATCCTCGGCCGCTACTACCAGCTCCGGGTCGACCCGCAGGACCGGGCCGACTGGCTGCTGCCGGGCGCCACCGAGGTCCTCCGCCGCCTGCAGGCCGCCGGGATCGCCCTGGCCATCGCCACCGGGTCGATCCGTTCAGTGGCCGAACGGAAACTGGTCGGCGCAGGGTTGCACGAGTACTTCCCCGCCGGCGCCTTCGGCGACGAGGTCTTGGACCGAGCGGGCCTGGTCCGACGGGCACTGGCCGACGCCACGACCCGGTACGGCCGACGGTTCCTCGCCGCCGACGCCGTCGTGATCGGCGACACCCCCGCCGACATCCGCGCCGCCCGCCACACCGGCACCCGGGTGGTCACGGTGGCCACCGGCCGGTTCCACACCGACGAACTCGACGGACACGGCCCCGATGCTGCCTTTGACGACCTCTCCAACACCGACGCCGTGGTGCGCGCCATACGCGGGGTCACCACCCGCCCGGGCTGAGAACCGGAGGCGACCCGCTCAGCCCGCGGATTCGAGCAGCGACAAGACATCCGCCTCGCCGATCGGACGCGGGTTCGAGCGGAAGGCGGGATGCTGCTGCACCAGACGGGCGACTGCAGCGAGGTCCTCGGGCAGTGCCCCGAGCGCGGTCAGGCTGGTGGGCAGCCCACAACGGTCACGGAGTTCGTCGAAGGCCTCGGCGAGGTCGGACCGGCCGAGCAGGGACCCCGCCTGCTCACCGCGTTCGCCGAGCGCGTCCTGGTTGAATCGCAACACCGGGCCGCGTACCAACGCCTCGGCCACACCGTGGTCGATGCCACACCGGCCCCCGAGCAACAACGCCAACGCCGACGCCAGATCGGATCGGCTGTTGGCCGCCCCGCGCGCCGCCAACACCGCGGCCTCGAGCGCAGCCGGCATCGCGCCGGGCTCGTCGACCAGGACACTCAGCGCACCGTAGAGCCTTCCCAACGCCGACAGGCCGAGTGCGGCCGCTTCGGGTCCGCCCGGTGACAGCACCGCCGACAACGCGTGACCGAGTGCGGTCATCCCCGACGCAACCAGCGCGCCGGGCGGGGTGAGAGCGACGAGGTTGGTGTCGTAGATCGCCCAGCGCGGGACCAGGGTCGGGCTGACCGCCTCCTGCTTGTGTCGCGACGCCGGATCGGTCATGGCGAACACCGGGCTCGCCTCCGCCCCGGCCAGGGTGGTGGGGACCACAATGTGGGTTAGCAGCGGGCGGTCGGCGAAGGTCATCCCCGGGGTACCGGCCTCCTGCTCGAGAAAGAACAGCACGGCCTTTCCCAGGTCGATCACCGATCCCCCGCCGATGGAGACCACGGTGTCGACGTTCTCGGAACGAGCCAGCTGCACCGCCGCGCGCACGGTGGGCACCGGTACGTGCGGCCGGGCGTCGCGGAAGGTGGCCACCACGGAACGGCCGAGGCCGCTGATGATGCGGTCGACCGGGACCGACGGGGAGGTCAGTACCAGCGTGCGCCGACTGCCGGCGTCCTTGAGCACCGGGCGAAGCCGATCGGACGTCCCCGCCCCGAAGCGCAACTCCTGGGGATAGGCGGTATGGGTCCAGTTCACCGCTCGAAGCTCATTTCACGGCTCCGCTGGCCCGACGAGCGGCGATGTCGGCCTCGCTGAACCCGAACGCCACCAGCACCTCATCGGTGTGCTGCCCCGGCCAGGCGGGCGGGCCCTGGACCGCGGGCGCGGTCCGGGAGAACCGCGGGGCCGGGGCAGGCTGGCTGATGCCGGCCACCTCGATGTAGGTCGACCGGTGCACGTTGTGCGGATGGGCGGCCGCTTCCTGCATGGTCAGCACCGGCGCGAAGCACACGTCGGACCCCTCCATGATCTCGCACCACTCGGCCCGGGTCTTCGAGCGCATCACTGCAGCCACCCGATCTTTCATCACCGGCCACTGGGCTTGATCCAGCTGGGCGGGCAGATCGGTCTGCTCGCCGAGGCCCGACAAGCGCAGCAGCTCCGCATAGAACTGCGGCTCGATCGAACCGAGACTCACGTACTCACCGTCCGCCGTCTCGTAGACGTCGTAGAAATGCGACCCGGTATCCAGCAGGTTCTCGCCCCGACGTTCGGTGAACGCCCCCGAGCTGAACATGCCCGCGAACATGGCCATCAGGATGGCGGACCCGTCGACCATGGCGGCATCGACCACCTGACCGCGGCCCGACAACTTGGCCTCGACCAGCCCGCAGGCGATCCCGAAGGCCAGCAGCATGCCGCCGCCGCCGAAGTCGCCCACCAGGTTCAACGGGGGCACCGGGGCCTCACCGGCCCGTCCGATATGGGCCAGGGCCCCGGCGAGCGCGATGTAGTTGATGTCGTGACCGGCCATCTGGGCGTACGGCCCCTCCTGGCCCCAACCGGTCATGCGGCCGTACACCAGGCGCGGGTTACGGGCGAGGCAGACCTCGGGACCGAGACCCAACCGTTCCATCACGCCGGGGCGGAACCCCTCGATGAGGGCATCAGCGCCCCCGACGAGATCCAACACCGTCTGCACCCCGTCGGGATGCTTCAGGTCGACGGCGATCGACTGACGCCCCCGGGCCAGGATGTCCAACGAGGGTGCGTCGGGCGCCGCCGCCGGAACGTTCGCCGCCCGGTCGACCCGGATCACGGTGGCGCCCATGTCGGCCAGCATCATCCCGCAGAACGGCCCCGGGCCGATTCCCTGCAACTCCACGACCTTGATGCCGCTCAACGGGCCCATGGTGTCCATTCCTTCCCCAGCACGAAGCGTTTGCCGAGCGAACGCTAGCCCGCACGGGTGCGTCGTCCCCCGCCCGGTGCGACCTCAGCTGCGGGCTGCGAGCGCCGTGACCTGTTCGATGACCGGTGCCCAGAAGAACCGGGGCAGGTCGTGGCCCATCCCCTCGAGCTCCAGCAGCTGCGCTCCCGGCACCAGCTCGGCGGTACGGCGACCGCCCTCGGGGCGGATCAACCGGTCGGCGGTGCCGTGCAGCACCAGTGTCGGCACCTCGAGCGCTGCCAGACCCGCCTCCCGACTCGGCGAGGCCACCAACGCCACCAACTGGCGCAACGTCCCGTCGCGTCGGGGCGAACGTTCGAAAGCCCGGCGCGTGACCTCGACAACGAACTCGTCGTCGAGGTGCTCGGGGCTGCCGACGGCGGCGGCCCAACGACGGGCGGATACGATTGCATCCTCCAGCGACGCACCGACCGGCTCCAGCAGCAACGCCAGCACGTCGGCTTCGGGCAGCAGGTACTCCCGCTCACCGGTGGTGGACATCAGCGAGGTCAGCGACTGGACCCGCTGCGGATGTTCGATGGCGACGGTCTGGGCGATCATCCCGCCCAACGACGAACCGAGCACATGGGCCCGGTCGATCCCCAACGCGTCGAGCAGGCCGACAGCGTCCGCCGCCAGATCGGCGAGGCGGTAGGGGGCCTCGACCGCCGCGCCCCCGAGGAACGCCGCCGCTGCGTCGTGCAGGTCTACCGGATCGTCGAGGAACTGCGACAGGCCGGCGTCACGGTTGTCGAAGCGGATGACCAGGAACCCGCGATCGGCCAGCCCCCAGCAGAACTCCTCGTGCCAGTTGATGGCCTGGCCCCCGAGGCCCGCCACCAGCAGCAACGGCGCACCGTCGTCGTCGCCCACCGTGTCGAACCACAGCTTCATTCCGTTCGCGTCGACCGATCCCGAAGCCATGGGCGCGCAGGCTAGCCGTCCGCCATCGTGGTCCTCCGGCGGGCCGGAACGCCCCGGGGCACGGCGAGCGGCGAAACTGACACGGTGGACCCCGACATCGCCGCATCCCCGCCACCGACCGTGCACGAGTCGTCCTGGGACGAGCTCGGGCCCCGGATTGCCTATCGCGTGGCGGGGTTGCGCGCCGCAGTGTTCGTGGTCGAACAGCAGTGCTGGTACCTCGACCTCGACGGCCGCGACCTCGAGCCCGGGGCGCGCCACCTGTGGATCGGCGGACCGGGAACGCGACCCTCGACCGGGTCCACCCACCATCCGGATCGCCCCGACCGACCTGCCGGCCCCGACAACACCGACAACACCGACAGCACCGTCGTCGCCACCCTGCGGTTGCTGCCCGAGCGGGAGGGGTGGCGCATCGGCCGCGTCGTGACCGACCCGGCCCGACGTGGCGAAGGGCTGGCTGCGGCCCTGATCCGGGCCGCGCTGGCGCGCCCCGGCCCCTTCGTGCTCGATGCCCAGTCGCATCTCACCGTCTGGTACGGACGTTTCGGGTTCCGGCTCGACGGCAGCGTGTTCGTCGAGGACGGTATCCCCCACACGCCGATGCGCCGACCATAGAGTTCGCGCAGGTCAGCCGCCCCGGACGAGGGTCCGTCCAGGGCCTCGACCGAAGTCGGACGGTCATGCTCTTCCCCACCTTCACCTTCGCCGTCTTCTTCGCCGTGGTGCTCACGGTGGGATGGTCGCTGCACCGTAACGGGGCGGCGTGGAAGCTGTTCATGCTGGCCGCCAGCTACTTCTTCTACGGGTTCTGGGACTGGCGGTTCATCGGCCTCATCGTGCTGTCGACCATCGTCAACCAGGGCTTCGCCACCGTCATCGACCGCAGCGAACGCGATCGTGCCCGTTCGTCGCTGCTGGTGACCGGGGTTGCCTTCAACCTGGGCCTGCTCGGGTTCTTCAAGTATTACGGCTTCTTCGCCGAGTCGATGGGGGCCACCCTGAGCCGTTTCGGCCTCCCCGCGCCACCGATGCTGCAGATCGTCCTGCCCATCGCTATCTCGTTCTTCACCTTCCAAGCGCTTTCTTACATCATCGACGTGAAGCGGCGGGAGCTCACCCCGGCGCCGTTGATCGACTTCGCGCTCTACCTCTGCTTCTTCCCCCACCTCGTTGCCGGACCCATCGTGCGGGCGTCGGAGTTCCTGCCACAGCTGCGGGTGCGGCCCGACCCGCGCCGTATCGACCTGACCGGTGCCGCCACCCTCATCGGAGTCGGCCTGTTCAAGAAGGTCGTGATCTCGAGCTATCTGGCGAGCGCCGTCGTCGACCCGGTGTTCAACAACCCCGGCCGCCACAGCAGCCTCGAGCTCATCGCCGGGGTCTACGGCTACGCCATACAGATCTACGCCGACTTCTCCGGCTACACCGACATCGCCATCGGCATCGCCCTCCTGGTCGGTATCCGCTTTCCCCAGAACTTCAACCGGCCCTACACCGCAGCGTCCATCCAGGACTTCTGGCGGCGCTGGCACATGACGCTGTCGAACTGGTTGCGCGACTACCTCTACATCCCGCTCGGCGGCAGCCGCGGCGGCCGGAACCGCCGCGACCGGAACCTGTTCCTCACCATGGCTCTCGGGGGCCTGTGGCACGGCGCTGCGTGGACCTTCGTGATCTGGGGTGCCTACCAGGGCGCCGGGCTCGTCGTGGAGCGGCGACTGGCCGAGAAGGCTTCGGGGGTCCAGGTCGCCCGCAGGAGACGGCGGATCGCCATGGTGCCCGCCGGGAGGCCGACGGACGCCGACGCCACAGCGGCAGAGGTCGAGGACCCCTACGGCCTGCTCGACGAGCTTGGCGAGCCGACACCGGCACGATCGCGGTTCACCGAACGCCAACATCGCTGGATCGGGCGCTTCGTGACCTTCAACTTCATCTGCGTCGGCTGGGTTTTCTTCCGGGCCGACTCGCTCGGCGACGCCCTGCATATCCTGTGGCGCATCCCCTTTGCCTGGGGCGCCGCACCCTTGGTGACCCCGCTGCTGGCCGCCACCATCGCAACCTGCCTTGCCGTGCAGTTCATCCCCCGGGCCCTCACCCGCAACGCACTGGCCGGTCTCTCGCAGTTGCCGGCCTGGGTCCACGGCGTGGCGTTCGGCGCCTTCTTGGTCCTCGTGGACCTCCTCGGCCCCACCGGCATCGCCCCGTTCATCTACTTCAGGTTCTGAGGGATCGTGGCCGCAGCCCCGCCCCACCCCAACCAGCCCCACGGCGCCCGCTCCCGGCGCACGACCCCGCGGGCACGCACCAGCGAGGGGTTCCGCAAGCGCCGTCCCTTCCGCAGCGACCAGACCGTCGGCGCAGCCCTGCTGGCCCTGATCGTCGCCTGCCTGCTCGGGTCGCAGTCGCTGGTCAACCTGGCGGCCCACCAGCCCTTCGGGGCCCAGCGCAGCGTGGCCCTGGCCCTGGCGAACGCGCTCGACCGAGTCGCCGACGGCCTGTCGCTCGACCGACCGGCGAAGTTCGTGGACCGGCTCACCGGCCGCGTGCCCCGTGGCCGGGTCGACGTCGAGGCCCTGCTGCAGCAGCAGGCCCTCGACACCGCCGACGACACGACCAGCCCGCTCGACATCAACCCGGCCACGGGTCAGCGCTACCTCAGCGTCGCCGAGCCCTTGCGAGTGCTGCTCGCCGGCGACTCGATGATGAACGACCTCGGGCCCTCCATCACCGAGCTGGCCCCGGTCGCCCTGGCCTCGATCGACCTCGACTACCGCGTCTCCAGCGGCCTCTCGCGGCCGGACTTCTTTGACTGGCCGTCGCATCTGGCCCAGGTCCTCGACGCCGAGCACCCCGAAGCGGTGGTCCTGGTGTTCGGCCCGAACGACTTCCAGAACCTCGAGGTCGACCGCAAGGTCCTCGAGGCCGGCAGCGCTCCGTGGCTGACCGAGTACGGCCGGCGGGTGGGCGTGGTGATGGACCTGCTGCACAGGCCCGGCGTCACCGTGACCTGGGCGGCGCTGCCGGCGATGCGCGACCCGGAGTTCTCGACGTCGATGGCCACGGTGTCGGAGATCTATCGCAACGAGGCCTCCAACCGGCCGTGGGTGCGCGTCGTCGAGCTGGGCAGCGCCCTCAACAGACCCGACGGCGCTTACGCGGCGACGCTGCCCGACTCCGACGGGACACCGGCGGCGCTGCGGCAGGGCGATGGCATCCACCTTTCCCGCGCCGGCGCCGACCGGGCCGCGGTCCTGTTGTGGAGCGACGTGTCCGAGCGGTGGGCCGTCGAGAACGCTGCCGGCGAAGCCAGGGCTGACGGCTGACGGCTGACGGTCAGGCGAGCACGTCGGCAAGACGCGCCACGGCCCGCGGAGTACGGGTCCCCCACCAGAACAGGTCCTGCCCGTCGACCACCGCCGAGGGGGCGATCGACGCCAACTCCCGGCCATGGCGGACCTTGAACGGGTAGGGCTCGGTGGGCAGCAGGATCAGGTCGGGCCGGGCCTCGGCCACCTCTTCGAGGGTGACCTCGGGGTAGCGGGACGGGTGGTCGGCGAAGAGCGGATCCAGCCCGATGTGGCGTAACACCGCAGCGCCGTAGGTCGTCGCCGACACCGTCATCCAGGGACGCCGCCAGATCGGCACGAACACCCGGCGCCGTACCGGTGGGTCCGCCGGCGCCGGCAGGTCGCCGAGCGCGGTCGATGCGGCGTCGAGGCCCAGCGCCTCCGCCACCCCGGCAAGGGCGGGGGCCACGTCGCGAACCGTGTCGATACGGACGCTGTGACAGCGCAGGCCACGGGCCAGCAGCGCCTCGTAGTCCTCGAGGCGGTTCTCCTCCTCGCACAGCAGCACCACGTCGGGTGCCAACTCTGCGATGGCGTCGAGGTCGGGATCCTTGGTCCCACCGACGTGACGGAGCGTCGGCTGCTCACAGAACCGGGTGCATGCCACCGGCGTCACCCCCCAGTGCAACACCGACTCCGTGAGCGACGGGACCAGCGACACCACGCGCACCGCATCTGCGGCAGCACGACCGGGCATGGTCACATCCGGCCGAGGAGGTCGTTCTTCTTGGTCTCGAACTCCTCGTCGGAGATCAGGCCCCGGTCGCGCAGGTCGGCGAGCTGTGCGATCTGTTCGGGCACCGTGGCCGCCCGGCCGCCACCCTGGCCCAGCTTCTCGTGCCGGTCCATCTGCTCCTGGATGGTCTGCTGCACGTCCATCGGGCGACGGACGTCGTTGAAGGTCGTCACCCCGCGCTCCGAACCGGACTCGATGACGAGGTCGCCCGCACCGATCAACCGTTCGAAGACCGACTGTTGGAAGTCGACGGTGTTGATCTTCTCGAGCGGCATCTGTGTGCCGCGGCGCGACACCAGGCCCTGCTGGAAGATCACCCGTTCGCTGGTGACGATGAAGTCGGTACGCACCCAACGCAGGTACCGCTGGCCGAACAGCGCCAACGCCAGGACCAGCGCCGCCAGCGCCACCCATTGCAGCAGCCCGATGCCGAGCACCAGCGATCCGACGCCGAACACCACCGCTATGAGCAGCGAGCCGATGCCGCCCACGAGAGCCCACCAGTGCGGATGCAACTCGAGGATGATCTGTTCGCCAGGGTGCAACATCTTCTCGGGGAATGCCACTGGGCCAGCGTAGGCGACCAGACAGCGACATGGGTCGACGCCGAGCGGCGTTCACGATCAGCCCCAGCCGAGGCCGGGATCAGTCCCAGCCGAGCTGTTCGAGGCGGTCGTCCCCGATACCGAAGTGATGGGCAACCTCGTGCACGACAGTGACCGCCACCTCCTCGATCAGCTCGTCGGTGTCGGCGCAGAACTCGCAGCACGCCAGGCGATAGATCGTGATGCGGTCGGGCAGGACCAACGCGCCGTAGTCGTGGCGGTCGATCAGCGGAATACCCTCGTAGAGGCCCAGCAGAGCCGGCTCGTCGGGATGTCGATCCTCGACGGTGACCACGACATTGTCGATGAGCTCCGCCAGCTCGTCGGGCAACAGGTCGAGCGCCTCGCCCACCAGCCGTTCGAAGCGGTCCCGTGGAAGCGGATCCATGCCGTCACCTTAACGGCGCGCGAGCCGGACCCCACCCGGGGAACCCGCCGGTCGCACCGCCTCGCGCACCAACCCGTTGCACCAGCCGGGCCCGGGTCCGATCCGTAGACTCGGCCACGTGGTACCCATGCAATTGCTCGCCGGCCTCGACCCCAAGCAGCTGCACGCGGTCACCACCGCCTCCCAGCCATTGGTGATCCGCGCCGGAGCCGGGTCGGGCAAGACCCGCGTCCTCACCCGACGGGTCGCCTACCGGGCGGCCATCGACGACCTCGACCCACGCCGGGCCCTGTGCGTCACCTTCACCCGCGAGGCTGCGGCCGAGCTGCGCGGGAGGCTCCGTCGGCTGGGGCTGCGCGACCTTCCTGCCGCCGGCACCTTCCACGCCATCGCCCTCGGCCAGTTGCGAACCCGTTGGCACGATCAGCGCCAGGCCGAGCCCACGTTGCTGACCGACCGGACCGCTCTGCTACGACGTATCGCCGGCCACCGCCTCGACCCGGCCACGCTCAGCCGGGTCGCTGCGGAGATCGACTGGGCCCGCACCCGCTCGATCCGGCCCGACCGCTACGGCGACGCCCGCCAACGGCAGCGCCGTCACCCGGGCGTCGACGCCGAGCTGGTGGCGTCGGTCTTCGCCGAGCTTGAGACGGCCAAGCGCAAAGCCAAGCTCATCGACTTCGACGACCTCCTCGAACGCTGCGCCGAGGCTTTCCGCACCGACCAGGGCTTCGCCGACGCCCAGCGGTGGCGGTTCCGTCACCTCTTCGTCGACGAGTTCCAGGACGTCAACCCGCTGCAGTTCCGGCTGTTGCAGTCCTGGCTGGGCGACGGTCGCGACCTCTGTGCGGTGGGCGATGCCAACCAGGCCATCTACGGCTGGAACGGCGCCGACCCAACGCTGTTCGGACGGCTCACCGACCTGCTCGACGGTGGCGAGGTGGTGGAGTTGACCACCAATCACCGTTCCAGCCCCGCGGTCGTTGCGGTGGCCGGGGCAGCTCTCGCCGCCGGAGAGGCCCCCGAGCCGTCCCTGACAAGGCCCGAGGCCCCCCCTCCGCGCGTCCTCGCCTGCCGCGACGAGGACCACGAGCTGGCCACCATCGCCGGGCAACTGCGCCGGTGGAACGACCGCGGGGTGCCGTGGCGGGAACAGGCCGTGCTGGTGCGGACCAACGCCCAGGTACGGGCCCTGGTCGAGGGCCTCGGCCGCCATGGGATCCCCGCGGCCCGGGCGGGTGCCGCCGACCGGGCCCTGCTCAGGACCCTCCCCCAACCGGCGGCGGGCATGAGCTTCGAGCAGTTCCTCGAGGAGGTGACCGACCCCGCACTGGTCACCTTGGCCCAGGAGTACGCGGCGCTCGACCTTCGTCCCACACCGGGCGGGTTCATCAGCTGGGCCGCCACCGCCACGGCGGACGAGGCCGTGTCCTCCGATGCCGTACGGGTCGGTACGTTCCACCGGGCCAAGGGCCGCGAGTGGCGGGCCGTGATCGTCGCCGGCGTGGAGGACGGCTACGTGCCGGCCTCCACCGTGCGCGCCGACGAGGAGCGTCGGTTGTTCTACGTGGCGCTGAGCCGGGCCACCGAGCTACTGGTGTGCACCTGGGCCGCCGAGCGGGTGGTTCGCGGTACCGCCGGCGAACGCCGTCCGTCGCCCTACCTCGACGCCGTGGCCCGCGCCTGCACCGAGGCCCAGGCCGCCGACGAGGCCAGGCCGATGCCGCCGGACTTCGCCCGCATCGCCGGCCTGATCCCCAACGGGGTCACCCGGGCCGGCGCGACGGCAACACTGCTCGAGCGGCTGGACCGTCAGGTCGACCAGCGCGACACTGCGCTGCGGCGCTGGCGCGAGGCCCAGGCGCGCGCGGCCGGCGTACCGCCCCGTATGGTGCTCGATGATGCCGTGCTCGCCACGTTGGCCGACAACCCGCCGGCCGACCTCGAGGAGCTGGCCGAGCGCGCCGGGGTCGGGGCGCTGCGGGCCCGGCGGTTCGGACCGGACCTGCTCCGGGTGCTGGGCCGCTGAGGGGCGGCGCGGTCAGAGATCGAACTCGGCCATCAACACGGTGTGGTCCGACGGCTTGGTCCCCTTGCGGGCATTGCGATCGATGAAGACGAACCCGAGCCGTTCGGCGAGGACCCGGCTGGCCAGGATGTGGTCGATCCGCATGCCCATGCGCTTGTGGAACGAGCCCGCCCGGTAGTCCCAGTAGGTGTACAAGCCGTCGTCGGGGTGCCGGGCGCGCAGCACGTCGATCGTGCCCCAACCCAGCAACGCCTCAAACGCGTCGCGTTCGGGACGCGACACGTGGGTCGAGTCGTTGAACTGACCCATGTCCCAGACGTCGTCGTTGCCTGGGGCGATGTTGTAGTCCCCGCACAGCACGAGGGGTTGGTCGGGCGAACACTGCTCCTCGAGCACCCGGTGCAGCCGGGCCAGCCAGCCCAGCTTGTACTGGTAATGCTCGTCGTCGAGCGAACGCCCGTTCGGCACGTACATGCTGGCGACACGCAATCCACCGCAGGTCGCCCACAGCAGGCGGGCGTCGCGGTCGGGCACACCGCCGTCGGTAAAGCCGTTGGCCACGTCCTCGATGCCGACCCGGGACAGGATGGCCACGCCGTTCCACTGGCTGTAGCCGTGGTGCACGCTCTCGTAGCCCAGCGCGGCGAAGGTGAGCGCCGGGAAGGCCTCGTCGGAGAGCTTGGTCTCCTGCAGGCAGAGCACGTCGGGCTGCATCTCCGTCAGCCACTCCTCGACCCGGGGCAGCCGGGCGTTCAACGAGTTGACGTTCCACGTGGCGACCCGCATACATCGCCGACCCTACCCGCGACGCCAACCTGTTCGGTGCCCACCGGCACCGAACGCGCCACCGACGCCGAGCTGCGGACCCCAAGTAGCCTCGCCGCCGTGGCTGACATGCGCGCAGATTCCTCGATGGTGGGCCCCAACGCCTGGTTGATCGACGAGATGTACGAGCAGTACCTCGGTGATCCGCTCTCGGTGAACGAGTCATGGCGGGACTTCTTCGCCGACTACCGGGCCGAGGCCCCCCACCTCGCCCAGCCGGTGCAGACGAGCGCCGCACCGCCAGCACCGCCAGCACCGCCAGCGGTACCGGTGGCCGACGGCGCGCCGGCACCGCCGACGACGCCCCCGGCAGCGCCGGTCGCCGCCCCAGTCGTCCCCATCCCGGCCGCGCCGGCACCGGTCGCCGAGGGCCGGCCGTTGCGCGGGGCCGCGGCGCGCATCGTGGCGAACATGACGGCCTCGCTCGAGGTCCCCACCGCCACCAGCTTCCGGGAGATCCCGGCCAAGCTGCTCGAGGTCAACCGCAGCATCATCAACGGCTACCTCGGCCGCACCAGAGGCGGCAAGGTCAGCTTCACCCATCTGATCGGCTACGCCGTGGTTCGGGCCATCGCCGATGCCGTCCCGGCCATGAACGCCACCTTCTCCGACGAGGATGGCCCCCGGGTCCGACGTCATGACGAGGTCAACCTCGGAATCGCCGTCGACCTCGAGAACCCCGACGGCACCCGGTCGCTCATGGTCCCCGTCATCCGCCACGCCGATCGCCTCGACTTCCGCGAGTTCGTCGGCGCCTACGAGGACCTGATCCGTCGGGTGCGCTCCAAGAAGCTGACCGCCGATGATCTCGCCGGGGCCACCGTCAGCCTCACCAACCCCGGCACCCTCGGCACCGTCCAGTCGGTTCCCCGGCTGATGAAGGGCCAAGGCGTCATCGTCGGCGTCGGCCGCATCGACTACCCGGCTGCCTTCGAGGGCGCCGACCCCGAGGCCCTGGCCGAGCTGGGCATCTCCAAGGTCGTCACCGTCAGCTCGACCTACGACCACCGCATCATCCAGGGCGCCGAGTCGGGGCTGTTCCTACGTGAGGTGCACGACCGTCTGCTCGGCCTGCACGGCTTCTACCGCCGCTGCTTCGAGGCCGTCGGCGTTCCGTACCAGGCCGTCGAATGGCGACGTGACGTCAACCCCACCGAGCGGATCGAGGCCGCCGTCGAGAAGCAGACCAAGGTCGATGCCCTCATCAACATGTACCGCGTACGCGGCCACCTCATCGCCGATCTCGACCCGCTGCGCCTCGACGAGATCAGGGTTCACACCGAGCTCGACCCCGAGAGCCACGGGCTGACCATCTGGGATCTCGACCGGCACTTCCTGTGCAGCGGGCTGGCGGGACGTCGGTCGATGACCCTGCGCGAGATCCTCGGGGTGTTGCGTGATGCGTACTGCCGTCGCATCGGCATCGAGTACATGCACATCCAGGATCCGCAGGAGAAGCGGTGGATCCAGGAACAGGTCGAGGGCGCGGCGCTCGAGGCCGACCTCGACGAGCAGAAGCACATCCTGTCCCGGCTGAACGCGGCCGAGGCGCTCGAGAAGTTCCTGGCCACCAAGTACCTCGGCCAGAAGCGTTTCGGCATCGAGGGTGCCGAGTCGGCGATCCCGCTGCTCGACGCGGTCCTCGGCGACGCCGCCGACGCCGGCCTCGACAGCGTGGTGCTGGGTATGGCCCACCGCGGTCGCCTCAACGTGCTGGTGAACATCGTGGGCAAGAGCTACGGCCAGCTCTTCAGCGAATTCGAGGACCACATCGCCCCTGACGCGGTACAGGGATCGGGCGACGTGAAGTACCACCTGGGCCAGAGCGGCACCTTCGTGTCGCGGCGGGGCAACCGTATCGAGGTGCAACTCGCCGCCAACCCGTCACACCTCGAGACGGTGGACCCGGTGGTGGTGGGCATGGCCCGGGCGCGCATGGACCAGATCGCACCACCGGCACACGGGGGTGGCCGGCGCTTCCCGGTGTTGCCGGTGCTGGTGCACGGCGATGCCGCGTTCGCCGGCCAGGGTGTGGTGGCCGAGACGCTGAACCTGTCGAACATCCGCGGGTACCGGGTGGGCGGCACCGTGCACCTGGTGGTGAACAACCAGCTCGGCTTCACCACCAACCCCGAGGCGGCCCGTAGCTCCTACTACTGCACCGACGTGGCCAAGATGGTGCAGTCGCCCATCCTCCACGTCAACGGCGACGATCCCGAGGCCTGCGCCCAGGTGGCCCATCTGGCCTTCGCCTACCGCCAGCAGTTCAACAAGGACGTCGTGATCGACATGGTGTGCTACCGCCGCCACGGTCACAACGAGGGCGACGACCCCAGCTACACCCAGCCAGCCATGTACCGGCGCATCAACGAGCTGCGATCGGTCCGCAAGCTCTACACCGAGGCCCTCATCAAGCGCGGCGACCTGTCCCTCGACGAGGCAGAGGCGGCGCTGGCGGACTTCCAGCGGAGGCTGCAGGCCGCGCTCGACGAGACCCGGCAGAGCGCGCCGGCAAGCACCAGAGCGATGGCCCCGAAGGTGGTCGGGGTCCTGCCCCCGGTGCGCACCGGCGTCGAACGTCCGGTGCTCGACCGGGTGTACCGGTCGCTGTCGAGCCTGCCCGACGGGTTCACCCTGCACCCCAAGCTGCAGACCCAGTTCGCCGCCCGGGACAAGCTGTGGGAGGCCGGCGAGGTCGACTGGGCGCTCGGTGAGGCCTTCGCCTTCGCGACGCTGCTCGCCGAGGGCCGATCGGTGCGGTTGGCGGGACAGGACTCCCGGCGTGGCACGTTCTCGCACCGCCACGCTGCGCTCATCGACTACCGGACCGACCACGAGCACGTACCGCTCGGTACGGTGGCGGCCGAGTCCGGGGCGTCGCTGTGGCTGTGCGACTCGCTGCTGTCGGAGTACGCGGCGCTGGGCTTCGAGTACGGCTACTCCGTGCTCAACAAGGACGTGCTCGTGGCCTGGGAGGCGCAGTTCGGCGACTTCATGAACGGCGCCCAGATCGTGATCGACCAGTTCATCGTGGCCGCCGAGGACAAGTGGGCCCAGACCTCCGGGCTGGTCATGCTGCTGCCGCACGGCTACGAGGGCCAGGGCCCCGAGCACTCCTCGGCCCGTATCGAGCGGTTCATGACCCTCGCCGCCGAGGACAACATCCAGATCGCCAACTGCACCACCGCGGCCCAGTACTTCCATCTGCTGCGCCGTCAGATGATCCGCGACATCCGCAAGCCCCTGATCGTGTTCACGCCCAAGTCGCTGCTGCGCGACCGGTTCTCCCGTTCACCGGTGTCGGCCTTCGTCGACGGGGCCTTCCAGGAGGTGCTCGACGACCCGGCGGCCGCCGGGTCCGCGGAGGTGGTTCGTCGGGTGGTGTTCTGCAGCGGGAAGGTCGCGGTTGATGCCTTCAAGGAACGGGAGCGTCGCGGTGGCCTGCCGTCGGTGGCCATCGTCCGCGTCGAGCAGCTCTATCCGTGGCCTGCGGCCCAGGTAGCGGCGACCCTTGCCCGGTACGGCAACGCCCGGCAACTGGTCTGGCTGCAGGAGGAGCCGGAGAACATGGGTCCGTGGAACGGCGTCAAGGGTCACCTGTTCCGCGCTCATGAGGGCACCCATGCCATCTCGCGGGTCTCGCGCGTCGAATCGGGTAGCCCCGCCAGCGGCAGCCACCAGATCCACGAGCAGGAACGCGAGCAGCTCTTCGAGGAGTGTTTCGCCGGGCTGTGAGCGACGGCGCTGCCGCCGTCGGACCCGCTCAGCTCAGCGCGAAGCTGACCACCGATTGCAGCGCCGCAAGGGCCTCCGTGGCGTCGATGACCTTGATCGTGGTCATCCCCATGGCCGCGGCGGGCTTGAGGTTGATCCCGAGGTCGTCGAGGTAGACGACCTCCTCGGGAGCCACCCCCATCGTCTCGCACGCCAGTTCGTAGATACGCGGGTCCGGCTTGCGCAAGCCCACCTTCGACGACTCGATGATGTGGTGGAAGTGGGCGTGCACGGCCTTGATCTCGGACTCCCGCTCGAGGTCGGCCATCAGCCCGCCACCGGCGAAGTTGTTGGTCAGACAGGCACAGACCAGGTTCTCCGAGCAACGCTGCACCGCCAGCGCCATCGCCGGACGCACCCGGCCCATCAGGCAGCCCAGCACCGCCTTGCCGCTCACCGTATGTCCCAGTGCCGCGGCCTCCGCCTCGAACAACGGGCAGAACCCGTCGGGGTCCACGTCGTTGCGTTCGAGCTTGGCCCACGCGTTGTCGAGGTGGTTGGTGGCGTTGATGGTGCGGATCAGGTCCTTGGGCAGACCGTTGGCCGCCTCGTAGGCGTTGAACGCCTCGAAGGGGCTGGAGGTCACGACACCACCGAAATCGAACAGCGCAGCACGGATCACGATCGGCGATCCTAGGTCGTGAGCGGACTGGCCACGTCGACCAGCGACCACCTCCCCGAGCCGCTGCCGAGCGTCGGCACCAACCACCCTGAGAAGCCCGACGCCGAGACCCATCCGGTCCCCGGTCCGAGGTTGGCCACTAAGGTGTAACCCCTGTGAACAACGCCCAGTTCATCTTCACCATGCGTCGCGTCGGCCGGTTCCACCCGCCCGATCGCGACGTGCTCAAGGACATCTCGCTGTCGTTCTACCCCGGCGCCAAGATCGGCGTGATCGGCCACAACGGGTCGGGTAAGTCGTCACTGCTGCGGATCATGGCCGGCATCGACGACGGCTTCACCGGCGAGGCCCGCCTGTCGCCGGGCTTCACCGTCGGCTACCTGTCCCAGGAACCGACGCTCGATCCCTCCAAGGACGTGCACGGCAACGTGATGGACGGGCTGGGCGCGGTGCGTGACCTGCTCGCGGCCTACGACGCAGTGATGGCGAAGTGGGCCGACCCCGACGCCGACTACGAGAAGATCGGGGCCGAACAGGCCGAACTCGAGGCCAAGATCGAGGCGGCCGGCGCATGGGACCTGCCGCGCACCATCGAGATCGCCATGGACGCGCTGCGTCTGCCCCCCGGCGACGCCGAGGTCAGCACCCTCTCCGGCGGCGAGCGCCGCCGGGTGGCGCTGTGCCGCCTGCTGCTGTCCAAACCCGACCTGCTGCTGCTCGACGAGCCCACCAACCACCTCGACGCCGAGTCGGTGGCCTGGCTGGAGCGCACCCTGCAGGACTACCCGGGCACCGTCGTCGCCGTCACCCACGACCGCTACTTCCTCGACAACGTGGCCCGTTGGATCCTCGAGCTCGACCACGGTCGCGGCATCCCCTTCGAGGGCAACTACAGCTCGTGGCTGGAGCAGAAGCAGGAACGCCTGCGTCGCGAGGAGAAGGGCAACGACAGCCGTCGCCGCACCCTCGAGCGTGAGCTGGACTGGGTGCGCATGGCCCCCAAGGCCCGCCAGGCCAAGGGTAAGGCCCGCCTGGCCAACTACGACAAGCTGTTGGCCGAGGCCCAGGCCGCGGACCGCGGCAACGACCGCCTCGAGATCACCATCCCCTCCGGGGACCGGCTGGGCGACGTGGTGGTGGAGACCGAGCACCTCACCAAGGGCTACGGCGACCGGCTGCTGGTCGACGACCTGAGCTTCTCGCTGCCGCCGGCCGGCATCGTCGGGGTCATCGGGGCCAACGGCGCGGGTAAGACCACGCTGTTCCGCATGATCACCGGCCAGGAGCAGCCCGACAGCGGGTCCCTGCGCACTGGCCAGACGGTGCAACTGGCCTATGTCGACCAGTCCCGCGACACCCTCGACGCCGACCGCACCGTCTACCAGGAGATCACCGACGGGCAGGACACCCTGCTCATCGGCAACCGCGAGGTCAACGGGCGCGCCTACTGCGGCAGCTTCAACTTCAAGGGTTCGGACCAGCAGAAGAAGGTCGGTGACCTCTCCGGCGGCGAGCGCAACCGGGTGCACCTGGCCAAAATCCTGCGCACCGGCGGCAACGTGCTGCTACTCGACGAGCCGACCAACGACCTCGACGTCGACACCTTGCGGGCCCTCGAGGACGCCCTGGAGGCGTTCCCCGGCTGCGCCGTGGTCATCAGCCACGACCGCTGGTTCCTCGACCGCATCGCTACTCACGTGCTCGCCTTCGAGGGCGACTCGGTGGTGCGGTGGTTCGAGGGCAATTTCTCCGACTACGAAGCCTTCCGGCGCAAGGAGCTCGGCGCCGACGCCGCCCAGCCCCACCGCATCAAGTACAAGCCGCTGGTCCGGGGCTGACCGGCCGACGGCGACACCCGCCCAGACCGGCCATCGATCGGGCGAAATCTCCTCGATAGCGATGGTCTGGCGCGCCCCTATCGGGGTGATTTGCCTCACCTACCCTGCGAGGTCGCGCCGATGCAACAACCATGGCCGATGTCCACGGGCACTCAGATCTCCTACCGAACATCGCTTCGACCGTGGTTGCCCCGACCAAGGTCAGCCGAGCCGCGCTGCGCCCCATCGAGCCCGGGAGCTACGTCGATTGCGCCCGCTGCCGTGAGCGTGTCAAGTTCCAGGCCAAGATCCGTCTGATGCAGGTGATCTGCAACGTGTACGACGACGGCCGCTGGGTCAAGGTCGAGCACTACCACGAGGCCTGCTACCTGGCGACGGACCTGTCCTACGGGCCCCCGTCCTGAACCGGACCGACCGGACCGGGTACCCGTCCCGGACCGCCACCACCACCTCGATAGGGTGCCCCAATGGATGATCACGCCGTCGCCACCCGTCTCGCCGCTGCGGCCATGCAACTGCTGCTCGAGCTGCGCGGGCGTTTCACCGCCGAGGGCAAAGACCCGAGCGAGTGGGGCAAGCCTGCCGATGCCGAGGCGAACCGGCTGCTCATGCGGGAGATCGCCGCGCTGCGCCCGGAGGACGGCGTGCTGTCGGAGGAATCACCCGACACCGAGGCGCGCCTGAGCCGGTCCCGGGTGTGGATCATCGACCCGCTCGACGGCACCCGGGAGTTCGGTGAGCCCGGCCGCACCGACTGGGCCGTGCACGTGGCGCTCAGCGTGGACGGGGTCCCCGTGGTGGGCGCCGTGGCGCTGCCCGACGGCAACGTCCTGAACACTGCGCAGCCCCCGCGTCCCACCCCGGCCGCCGCCCCGACCTGGCGGATGCTGGTGAGCCGCAGCCGGCCGCCTGCGGTGGCCACCGAGGTCGCCGAACGGCTCGGCCTGGAAACGGTGCCGTGCGGTTCGGCCGGCGCCAAGGTCGCCACCATCCTGCGCGGCGACGCCGAGCTGTACCTGCACGCCGGCGGGATGCGTCAGTGGGATTCGGCCGCACCGGTGGCCGTCGCGCTGGCCGGAGGCTTCCACGCCAGTCGGATCGACGGCAGCCCGCTGATCTACAACGGCCCCGAGGTCAACCTGCCGGACCTGTTGGTCTGCCGTCCGGAGATCGCCGCGGACGTCCTCGCCGCCATCGCGGCCAGCGCCGGGTCCTGACCACTCCCCGACCGTCGGCCGATAGCGGCCGGCGCCGGGTCCTCGACGCCGGCCGAAGCCGGCACCGGGCCCGACCGCAGGCCGCCCGCCGCCGGGTAAGTCCCGTTACCGCGGGTCGATCGCGGTCAGGAGACGGACCGGGCACCACTGTCGCCACCGACGCACCGACGGGTCGCCGGGTAGGCTCGACTCCAATGGACCTCCGGGCACTACCCCACCGCGTTCGGCCACGTTGCCACGGCACGGTATGCGCCCGGTGAAGGACGCCTCCGACCATCTCGTCGCCCGGCACGTCGCCGATGAGGCCGGCACCGCCCTGCTCGAACTGCGCGAAGAACTGCAGCGCCGAGGCACCTCACGATGGGACCTCGAGGCCCAGGGCGACAGCGTTGCCCACCATCTCATCGTCGACCTGCTCCGGGTAATCCGCCCCGACGACCACGTGCTGTCCGAGGAGGGCGCCGACGACCGGCGTCGGCTCGAGGCCGAACGGGTGTGGATCGTCGACCCCCTCGACGGGACCAACGAGTTCGGGACCCCGCCCCGCCCGGACTGGGCGGTGCACGTGGCGCTGGTGGAGCACAACGTGGCCGTGGCCGGGGCCGTGGCGCTGCCGGCGATGGGCGTCACCCTCGCCACCGACGACCCGCCGTCCATGCCCGAACGCGAGGACGGCCCGATCCGGGTGATGGCATCGCGCTGGCACCCGTCGGCTGCGGCGCAGGTCGTGGCCCGCGAGACCGGCGGCCAGATCCTCGGCCTGGGCTCCGCCGGGGCCAAGGCGATGGCCGTGGTCCTCGGCCACGGCGACGTCTACGCCCATTCGGGTGGCCAGTACGAGTGGGACAACTGCGCCCCGGTCGTGGTCGCCGAGGCCGCAGGGTTCCACGTGTCGAGGATCGACGGCTCGCCGCTGCGTTACAACAACGCCTCCGTCTACCTGCCGGACTTCCTCATCTGCCGTCCCGAACTGGCCGATCGCTGCCTCGATGCGCTGAGCCGGGCGATGACCCGCAGCCGGCTCTGGACGCCCGACGACGACTACTGATCGTCCGCTCGGCCGAGCCGGCCCGCGCCCGGCGACGATCGCGGCGGGCCACGGGTGTTCGCAACGGACCGGGGCCGACCACACTGGGGTGATGCCCGCCTCCGCCACCCCCGAGATGGACCCGCTGTCGCGACCGGCCGACCTCGACCTGGGGACCTTCAGCGACACCCCACCGTGGCTGGTGGAACCCGATGCGATGGTGTGGCGTCGCCGGGTCCCGGTGCTGCGGGCCATGACCCGTCGGTCGGTGCCCGAGCTGACCAGCCCACCGACCGTCCCGCCGGTGCGGCGGATGGTGCGCACGGTGTACGAACTCGGCTCGGCGGTCGGGCTGTGGGCGCTGCGCGAGCGCCGGGCCGATGCCGCCACCTCCCGGGCGGCCATCTCCCGTCGCATCCGCAAGGCGGCCGAGCACCTCGGGCCGACCTACATCAAGCTGGGCCAGATCATCTCCTCCGGCGAGGGCCTCTTCCCCACCGAACTGGTCTCCGAGTTCAAGCTGCTGCGCGACCAGGTCCCCGCTGAGCCCTTCGCCGCGGTCCGTCGGGTGGTCGAGGAAGACCTCGGCCGACCGCTCGAGACGGTGTTCTCGCGTTTCGACCCGGTCCCGTTGGCCGCGGCCTCCGTCGCCCAGGTCCATGCGGCCACGCTGCGCGACGGGGGCATCGACGTGGTGGTGAAGGTGCAACGGCCTGCCGTGGCGTCACTGGTCCGCCTCGACCTTCGGGTCATGGCCTGGCTGGCCCCCTTTCTCATCGGGCGCATCCCCATCGCCGCCCTGGCCAACCCGCCGGCCCTGGTGGAACTGTTCGCCGAGACCATCACCGAGGAGCTCGACTTCCGCATCGAGGCGCAGAACATGCTCGACGTGGCCGCCAGCTACGCCGAGCTGGGCCAGCGCAGCTTCGTCATCCCCCGGCCGCACCCCGAGCTGGTCACCCGCCGGGTGCTGGTCATGGAACGGCTCGACGGGTTCCGCTTCGATGACGTCGCCGGCATGACCGATGCTGGGCTCGACACCCACCAGATCATCCGGTCCGGCATGATCGGCTTCCTCGAGGGCTGCATGATCTGCGGCATCTTCCACGGCGACCTGCACGGCGGCAACCTGTTCGTGCGAACCGACGGGCGTACCGCTCTGCTGGACTTCGGGATCACCGCCCGGATGACCCCGACCGAGCGGCACGCCTTCCTCCGGCTGTTGATGTCGGCGTCGATGAACGACGTGAAGGGCCAGCTCGCGGCGCTGCGCGACCTCGGCACCCTGCCACCGGACACCGACCTCGACGAGGTGATACGCGAGCTCAAGCTCGACGGGCCCCCCATCGACCCGACCCAGCTGACCCCCGACGAGCTGGTGGCAGAGATCCAGAAGATGGTGAAGCTGCTGCTGGCCTACGGGGCTCGGCTGCCCAAGATCCTCATGCTCTTCGTCAAGAACCTGGTATTCCTCGACGGCGCCATCGCCACCTTGGCCCCCGGGCTCGACCTCTTCGCCGAGATCACCCACCTGTCGATGTATTTCGCCACCACCCACGGCGAGCGCATCGCGGCGGAGATCGGCGTGGCCCCCGATGCCTACGCCATGGACCTCAGCGGGATCAAGGCCGGGTTCGGGGTGGACCCGACGGTCACGACCACCCTCACCTACGCCGAGCTGCGAGAACGCCGCGAGCTGATCCGCAGCCGGCTGCGCGGCCGGGTCGGCTGAGCCGGCACCGGGCCCTGCCGCATCAGCGCACCTGGCCCGACTGGCTCAGCGCAGGCCGGCGATGAGCGACGCGGCGAAGGCCAGCGTGGCCGTCTCGTCGAGCGCAGGCGGTGAGGCATCGCTCGCCCAGGAGCCGAGCGCCACCTCCCAGCCGCCCTCGCTCCACACCAGGCTGGTGGCCGTCCAGTTGGACTGACGGGACCAGATCCCGGCGGTACCGCGCACCGACACGTCCTGCGCGTCGACACGGTCCACGGCGAAACGCTCGTTCGGGCCCAGCGACGCGCTGCGCTGTACCACGACCAGACCGGCCCGGTCGGCGGTGGGCCCGTAGCGCTGGGTCCAGCCGGTCTGGCGGTCGCCTTCCCGCAGCGGCCACTCCTCCACGAGGTACCAACCGGCCGGCAGCTGCCGGGGACGCAGGATCTCGGCGCGGGGCATTGGTGTCAGGGCCGCGCCGCTGGCGGCGTCGAGGACCCGACGCCCGCCCAGCGCTTCGGCCAACAGGACCGGCAGGACGTGGAGCCGACGCTCCACCCGGCACACCGCACCGTCAGCCGGCGCAGCCGCCTCGTTCTTGCTCACCGCCACCTCGACGGAGTCGCGGCCCACCTCGCTGACCACGGTCAGTCGTCCGGCGGGCACCGGCTCGGTACCCAGTGGCAAGGCGTAGAGCTCGAGGGTCCGGCCGTCGGCGGACACCGTCGCGCCGAGGACCGGGGCCTCCAGGCTACGCCGGGCCAGCTCGGCGGCGGCGGCCGGCCACACAACGGTCGGGTCCGGCACAACCGTCGACGGTGCTCTGTCCACCGTGTCGGCGCGCGGCGCACGGCAAGCCACCACCAACGTCGCCGTTGCCAGCGCCGCGAGGACCTTCCGGGTACGGCCGCACCGCCCCGATCGCCGCTGCATCGGGGCAAGGCTACCTACGCACTAGCGTGTCGCCCTCGTGACCATCGGGTATCAGGGCGAGCCGTTCTCCTACAGCCACCGGGTCGCCGGGAAGTTCTTCCCCGGCGAGGAAGCCTTCGGGTTCCCGAGCTTCCAGGCCACCTTCGACGCCCTCGACGAGTGCCGGGTCGACCGCCTCGTGATGCCCATCGAGAACTCCACCACCGGGTCGATCCTGCCCGTGCTGGACCGGCTGCTCGCCCACCGGGTGCACATCACAGGCGAGCACCTCGAGGAGATCCAGCACGCCCTGCTGGCCCATCCCGGCGCGACGGTGGACACCATCCGCCGGGTGCACTCCCATCCGCAGGCGCTGGCACAGGCCGAGAGCACCATCACCCGCCACGGCTGGGACGCCCAGCCCGAACACGACACCGCCGGCGCCGTACGCCTGGTGGCCGAACGGGGCGACCCGACCGAAGCTTGCCTGGCCCACCCTGACTCGGCAGGCCCGCACGGTCTCGTGGTGCTGCTGCGCAATGTGGTGGACCGCCCGCACAACACCACCCGCTTCGTGGTACTGCACCCCGGCGGGCCGGCCGAGGTGGACGAGAACGCCGACAAGACCAGCCTGGCCTTCGAGACCGCGCACACCCCCGGCTCGTTGGCCATGGCCCTCGTCGAGCTCGGCCTGCGTGGCGCCAACCTCAGCCGCATCGAGTCCCGGCCGACCGACATGGCTTGGCGTTACCGGATGTTCGTCGACATCAACCACAAGCCGGGCAGGACCGGCTTCGACGAGGTCTTCGAGCCCATGCCGCTGCACCTGACCAACGTGTCCTTCCTCGGCACCTACCCGGCGGCCCGGGAGACCTGACGATGCGCCTGATCATCGCCCGCTGCTCGGTCGACTACCGGGGTCGGCTCGACGCCCACCTGCCGGTGGCGGTCCGGCTCATCATGGTCAAGGCGGACGGCTCGGTCATGGTCCACGCCGACGGCGGGGCCTACAAGCCGCTGAACTGGATGAACCCGCCCAACCGCATCATCGAGAGCGACGACGTGTGGACCGTCACCAGCCCCAAGGGCGAGGTGCTCACGATCACCCTGCACGAGGTGCTCTCCGATGATCGTCACGAGCTGGGGACCGATCCCGGGCTGGTGAAGGACGGCGTGGAAGCCCACCTGCAGGAGCTGCTGGCCGCCGATCCGTCCACGCTCGGCGAACCCCTGCTACTGGTACGTCGGGAGTACCCCACCGACATCGGCCCGGTCGATCTGCTCTGCCGCGACGCCGAGGGGCGCGCCGTGGCGGTCGAGGTGAAGCGTCGAGGCGAGATCGACGGCGTCGAGCAGCTCGCCCGGTATCTCGAACGGCTCAACCGTGACCCCTCGCTGCGACCGGTGCGAGGCATGTTCGTCGCCCAGCAGATCAAGGCCCAGGCAAAGGTCCTGGCGACGGACCGTGGCATCATGTGCGTCGAGGTCGACTACGACGAGCTGCGCGGCATCGAAAGGGACCAGCTCTCCCTATTCTGACCTGCGTCGGAGCCGCCCCCGACGGGTGGGCTTGCTCCGCAGGTCCGGACACTGGTCAACTTACCTCGTGAACGGCCCTGTGCAGGCGGAGCGACGGCACGACCCGGCGCTCTATCGGAGCTTCGACCGCAAGGAGTGGGCCAAGCTTCGCGCCGCCACCCCGCTCGAGGTCACCGAGGAAGACCTGAGCCGGCTGCTCAGCTTCAACGACGCCCTGTCCCTCGACGAGGTGCGCGAGATCTACCTGCCGATGACCCGCCTGCTGAACCTCTACGTGGGCGCCCTGCAGGACCTGCACACCAGCACCGACTCCTTCTTCGGTCGCCGCAGCCGCAAGGTCCCCTTCGTCATCGGCGTGGCCGGCAGCGTTGCGGTCGGCAAGAGCACCACGGCCCGTCTGTTGCAGCTGCTGCTGGCCCGCTGGCCGAACCACCCGCGGGTCGACCTGGTCACCACCGACGGGTTCCTCTACCCCACCGCCGCGCTGGAACGCCGGGGCCTGATGGGCCGCAAGGGTTTCCCGGAGAGCTACGACGTGCGCCGCATGGTGCGCTTCCTCGCCGACGTCAAGGGTGGGTGCCCGGCGGTCAACGCACCGATCTACTCGCACCTCGCCTACGACATCGTCGACGGTGAGTACCAGATGGTCCGACAGCCCGACATCCTCATCTTCGAGGGCCTCAACGTGCTGCAGCCACCCAGCGAACGCGAGCTCGAGGCGAACCGACCGGTGGTGTCGGACTTCTTCGACTTCTCGATCTACGTCGATGCCGACGAAGCCGACCTCGAACGCTGGTACCTCGAGCGGTTCCTCGCCTTCCGTCAAACGGTCTTCGCCGACGAGCGCTCGTTCTTCCACCGCTACTCCAAGCTCAGCGACAGCGAGGCCGAGGCCACCGCCCGCAACACCTGGGCCACCATCAACCTGCCGAACCTGCGGGAGAACATCGCGCCCACCCGGGAACGGGCCCGGCTGATCGTGCAGAAGGGCGCCGATCACCACGTCGAGCGGCTGGAGCTGCGCAAGCTCTGAGCCCCGGCCCGGCCGGGCGGAACCGAGCGGGATCAGGCCCCCAGCACCGCTAGCAGGTTGGTCTGGGTGTCCTTGGGCTTGACCTTGTACCAGACCGCCTCGAGCTTCCCGTCGGCCCCCACCAGGAACGCCGAACGTTCGATCCCCATGTAGGTGCGTCCGTACAGCGACTTCTCCCTCCACACGCCATAGGCCTCCGCCACCTGATGGTCAGCGTCGGACAGCAGGGTGAAGCCGAGGGCGTACTTGTCGTGGAACTTCTTCAGCTTGGCTGGCTGGTCCGGGCTGACACCCACGACCACGGTGTCGCCGATCTCGCCGACCACGTCGCGCAGCCCGCAGGCCTGGGTGGTACAACCCGGTGTGTCGGCCTTCGGGTAGAAGTACACGAGCACCCGCCGACCCCGCAGTTCGTCGAGCGTGACCGCGGCACCGTCGTGATCGACCAGGGCGATGGCGGGGGCCCGGTCCCCGATGTTCAGCGGGTGTGCGCTTTCCGGCATGGGCACGACGTTAGATCAGGCTCCGGGTCCGCCGGACACCCTCGGGGGACTCGGGCGGACGAAGCACACGCCGGACGCGACGAGCACGGACGCGGCGGGGGGCCGACCCAGCATCGTGGTTCGGTCCCCCGTCGATCGTCGTTCGTGCTGTGCACGGCCAGGAGCGACCCGGCAGCGGCTCACCAGTCGGATTCGGCCCCGTTCATGTCGGCGTTGCGACGGGCCTTGCCCAGCAGGTCGCGCACCACGGCGTCGATCTGGTTGGGGTCGTCGACCGGTGCGGCGGTCGGGCCGCGGTGCCAGCCCTCGGCGATGCCGAACACGGCACCGGAGGCCTCGAACACCCGGCCGGTGACATCGGCGGACAGCGGCGAGGCCAACCAGGTGCAGATCGGGGCGATCCAGCGCGGGTTCATGCGCTCGCGCTCCTCCTCGGTCTGCTGCGCCATGCCCGCGAGGCCCTCGGTCATCCGGGTCAGTGCCCCGGGAGCAATGGCGTTGACGGTGACCCCGTAGCGCTTCAGCTCGCGGGCGGCGACGATGGTGAACGCCGCGATGCCGGCCTTGGCGGCGCCGTAGTTGGTCTGGCCGGGGTTGCCGTAGATGCCGGACACCGAGGTGGTGTTGATGATGCGTCCATCGACCTTCTCGCCGGCCTTGGCCAGGTCACGCCAGTAGGCGGCCGCCCACCGGGACGGGCCGAAGGTGCCCTTGAGGTGCACGGCGATGACCGCGTCCCACTCCTCCTCGGTCATGTTGGTCAGCATGCGGTCCCGGAGGATGCCGGCATTGTTGACCACCACATCGAGGCGCCCGAAGGTCTCGACAGCCTGGTTCACCATGCGCTGGGAGCCTTCCCACGACGCCACGTTGTCGGCGTTGGCGACCGCCTCACCGCCCATGCCCTTGATCTCGGCCACCACCTGCTCGGCCGGCGTGCGGTCATCACCGCTGCCGTCCACCGCGCCCCCGAGGTCGTTCACCACGAGCTTGGCGCCTTCCGAGGCGAGCATCAGCGCGTGTTCACGGCCGATCCCTCGCCCGGCTCCGGTCACGATGCAGACCCGGCCTTCACACATGCCGCTCATCGGCGGTCCCCCTTTGGTTCAGTGGTCGTTGTCGACGATTCGTGGTAGCGCCGGCGGGAGGGCCGACGGTCGTCGAACTCCTGTTATAGCCCGTCACCCCGGCACCCGGCCCGAAACGCCCGGATCGGATGGACGGCAGCGCCGCCATCGGTCGGGGGGGGTGATTACTCATCGACCTCCCGATGCGCGAATCTGGGGAACGCATGACAAAAGAGAAAGCCGTCCAGGCGGCAACCGCCGGAGCCGTCGTCCTTGTCCTGCTGTTGGTCGTGGGCTGGGCGGTGGACGCCGCTGCCAGCGCCGGCGAGGTTCGCCGCAACGTGCAGCTCGCCGGGCAGCCCATCGGAGGCCTCGACCGGGCCGGGTTCGCGACCGTCATGGATCAGCTCGACAGCACACTCGGAGCCACCCCCATCGTGGTCGCCACCAGCGAGCAGCCGCTGCAGTCCACCCTCGGCGCGCTCGGGGTGCGCATCGACCGCGAGGCCACCACCGCCCACGCCATGGACACCGGACGACGCGGGTTCTTCCTGTTCGGCCCGCTGCGGACGCTGCGCTCCTTCGTCGGTCACCGGGACGCGCCGGTCGCCATCACGGTGGACACCGTCGTCGCCACCGCGGCCATCAACGAGCTCGCTGCCCCGATCCGCGACGACGCGGTCGAGCCGTCGCTGGCCTTCCAGGACGGGTTCTTGCGCACCGTGGCCGGGGTGACCGGCAGCCGGCTCGACGACGCCGACCTGCTGGCCCAGCTCCAGGCGCTCGACGGCAACCACCTCGACGGCGGCACCATCACCCTGCAGGGCAAGTTCATCCCACTTCCGCCCACCCGGACCGACGCCGCCGCCGATTCGATGCTGACCCGGCTCGAGGTCCTGCTCGACCGGTCAATCGCGGTGTCGATCGCCGGGACCAAGTCCACCATCGACGCCACCGAGCTCGCGCCCTTCGTCACGGCGGGCCTCGTCGGCGACAACCAGTTGACCATCCAGCTCGACCAGGCACGCACCCTCGGGTACCTGGCCGAGACCTTCGCCGGTCTCGCCACCGAGCCATCGGCACCGGACATCTCGGTGTCCTCGGGCAAGGTCGTGATCGGCTACGCCAAACCTGGGACCGTCTGCTGTAGCCCCGAGTCGGTCGCCGCGCTCGCCGGAGTGCTCCAAGGAGGCGATCGCTCGGTGACGCTGACCATGGCCGAGGTCAAGCCCGAGAAGGACACCGCCCACTACCAGAAGCTGGGCATCGTCGAGCTGGTGTCGAGCTTCACCACCCAGCACCCCTGCTGCGCGGCGCGGGTCGACAACCTCCACCGGATGGCCGACCTGGTCGGGCCGCGGGTGATCGAACCCGGCGAATCGTTCTCGCTGAACGACACCGTGGGCCGACGCACCCTGGCCAAGGGGTTCAAGGCCGCGCCGACCATCGACGGCGCCGGGAACTTCGTCGACGACGTGGGCGGCGGCGTCTCGCAGTTCTCCACCACGCTGTTCAACGCCGCCTTCTTCGCCGGCCTCGAGATCGACGAGTACATGGCCCACGGGCTGTACATCTCTCGCTACCCCTATGGGCGCGAAGCCACGCTGAACTTCCCGCACCCCGATCTCGTCGTCACCAACAACACCGCGTACGGCGTGTTGATCTGGCCGACCTACACCGACACCTCGATCACGGTGTCGCTCTACTCGACCAAGAACGTCGAGGCGACCCAGTCCAACCAGACCGAGGCGACCTACGGGGCGGTCTGCACCGAGGTGACCACCTACCGGACCCGCACGTGGCTGAGCACCCGCAAGACCGAGGTCGACAAGTTCTACGCCCTGTACGGACCGGCCGAGGGGGTGCAGTGCGACGGCACCGTCATCCCCAAAGACGGGGTGACCACCACGACGACTCCGGCACCCACCACCACGCCGCCCACGCAGCCACCGGCGACCACGGCCCCACCCCCGCCCACCACCGCGCCGCCCCCGAGCAGCACCGTGCCCCCCACGACGACCAGCGGCGGCAGCTCCTGACCGGAGCCGTCCGGCTGCGCTTTGGCGTGGCTCCCGGGTGACGGGGAGGATGGTTGGAATGAGGTCCGCTGACATCGCCGTGATCGGCGCCGGCCCCGCCGGTGCTGCCGCCGCCATCGCGGCCGCCCGCAACGGGCTCGACGTGGTCATGATCGACAAGGCCGTCTTCCCGCGCGACAAGTGCTGTGGGGACGGGCTCACCGCCGCCTGCCTGCGCGAGTTGCAGGAGTTGGGGCTCGACCCGTCGACGGTGGCCTCCTGGCAGCCGGTGCAGCAGGTGGTACTGCACGCACCGGCCGGGCGACGGGTGGCGCTGCCGCTGCCGGAGGGTCCGGGTCTGTTCTCGGTGGTCGCCCGGCGCCGGGACCTCGATACCGCCCTCGTCGAGCTCGCCGCAGCGAGCGGAGCCGAGCTGTGGACCGGAACTGCGGTGACCGCAGTCGGCCCGGGCGACGACGGGCGGGTGGTGGTGCAGACCTCGACGGCCGCCGTGGCGGCCCGCACGGTCATCGCCGCCGACGGCATGTGGTCCCCCACCCGCAAGCTGTGCAACGCCCGACACGATCCCGGCTATCGGGGCGAGTGGCACGCCTTCCGGCAGTACCTGCACGGGGCCGGACCAGATGCGGTGCAGGCCCAGCACATCTGGTTCCCCGACGAGCTGCTGCCCGGGTACGTGTGGTCCTTCCCACTACCCGACGGCGCGGTCAACGTCGGCTTCGGCTTTCCCCGTCTGGGCGGGCCGGCCGTCGGCGACGGCGCTGCCATCTGGCGCCGGATCCTGGCCCGGCCAGAGATCGCCGGCGTACTCGGACCCGCGATCGAGGCCGAGAGCCCGATGCGGGCCTGGCCGATCCCCGCCAGGGTCGACGGAGTCACCCTGAGCGCGCTCGGTGGCCGGGTGCTGTTCGTGGGCGACGCCGCCGCCGCCCCTGACCCGATGACCGGCGAAGGCATCGGCCAGGCGCTGCAGACCGGCCGGCTGGCCATCGAGGCGGTCCTGGCCGGCACCGGCCCCGTCGAGGTCGCCACGGCCTATCTCCGGGCTGTCGGACGCGAGCTGGTGTCCGACCACCGTCTCGCCCGCCTGCTGGGGACAGTCCTGGCCTCGCCGCGCCGCGCTGAGTGGGCGCTGCGGGCCGTCGGCGCCAACGACTGGACCCGACGCAACTTCGCCCGCTGGATGTTCGAGGACTACCCCCGGGCGATTCTCGGCACCCCACGCCGCTGGCAACGCGGCCAGTTCCACCGCCCTGGCGCCTTCTCCGATCCCGTCGAGGACGTCCACCACGCCTGAAACCGGGACTGGTCCCGGCTCGACCACCCTTCGTCATCAGGTCGTCACAAATTTTCCGACTAACAGCCCACATCGGTGGAATTTCAGTGCTGTGATTACCACTGGGAGCGGTGCGCTCCGCAGCCGGACGGCAGCGGAGCGCGGACCTCACCGAATCACCATGGATCAGACCCGCACCAGCCCCTCAAACCTTCGTCACCTCGCATGGGCGCTCCTCGTGCTCGGCACCGTCGCCGTAAGCCTGCTTGCCGTGGTCGACTTCGCCGATGCCGACGCCCTACCGGCACCGATCAGCGATTACGGCAGCTACCCGGCTGCGCTGCCGACGGGCTGCCCCAATGGCACGGCCGCGCTGGTCGGGCTCGTCTTCGGCAACGACGCCGGAGACACCAACAGCAACATGCGACTGCTCAGCTTCGAGCCCGGAGACACGGTCACCATGAGCTGGACCGGCTTCGACGCCGACTGCCTCGACGGTTCAGGCGATCCGGCCATCGCGGTCAGCCTCGCCGTCTACGAGACGCCGGACGGCACCTTCGACGCCACGGTGGATCAGACCCTGGTCGACTGGAACGTCTGTGGCCTCGGCGCACCCGCATGTGCACAGTCCGGGGGTTGGTACAGCCTGACCATCGGGATCCCCACCAGCGACGTCTGCGCCATGCAGGTCGACGCCGTGTTGGGCCTGCCGCTCGAGGTCGTCGGGCCCAGCGGCAGCTTCTACAGCGGCGCAACCCGTGGTCACGGCCCCAACCGCCTGTTGTCGGCCACCAACTTCGCCGTCGATTCCTGCACGACCACGACCACGACCACGACGACCTCGACCTCGACCTCGACCTCAACCTCGACCACCGCAGCGACCTCGACCACCGCAGCGACCTCGACCACCGCAGCGACCTCAACCTCGACCACCGCAGCGACCTCAACCTCGACCACCGCAGCGACCTCAACCTCAACCACCGCAGCGACCTCAACCTCAACCACCGCAGCGACCTCAACCTCAACCTCAACCTCAACCACCGCAGCGACCTCGACCACCGCAGCGACCTCGACCACGGCCGTTGCCCCACCAACGTCCTCCGGCGGCGGTGGCGCCTTGCCCTCGACGGTCACCAGCGCCGCCCCGTCCACCACGGCGGCGACCAGCACCGCGACGGTGACCCCACCCTCCGGCGGAGCCAGCCCCAACACCACCGCAGCCGGCCAGGCCCTCGGGACGAGCTTGCCAGCGACCGGCACGGACACCTTGCACCAATTCAAGGTCGCCGCATCGTTGTTCCTGATCGGTGCAGTGCTGCTGCTCGTGGCCAATCGACTGCGCCGCGCACAGCCCACACGTTGACCGGACCAGTCGAACGCTCGCCCCGGTAGGCCCCGCTCCGCGTGACGCCTTCGAAGCGGGTTCGCTACGACCCGACCGAACCCGACCTGACTCGGCCCGACACCCGCAGCCGGCCCGGCGGTGGCCCTGGAGACGCTCCACGGCCGGGGCCACCGTCGTCCGGGGCCACCGCCGGGTCGTGACGCGGCCGACGAGGCCGGCCACAACGGAGCGCGGTGCCCGGCGTGGTCCCGATCACACGGCCGGTGGTCGGTGGTCGGCTCAGACGCCGAGAACGTCGGCGTCGAGCTCGAGGCCTCGACGCTGGTGGTAACGCAGGGCGCGTACCAGGGGCCCTGCGCACCCTTCGCCCTCGGCACGACCGACTGCGCCGTCAAAGGTCAGCGTCTGCAGGACCGGCATGTCCTTCGTCCCGCCGGCGGAGGTCCCCACCGACAGCACCACCAGCTCGGGCCGGTCAGCCGTCGGACCGGTTCTCGCCCGTCCGAGCACCACGAGGTCCACCGAGCCGTTGCCGTCCAGGTCGGCCGGGCATACGGCGAGCTCCGCCCAGCGGCCATTCTCATCGACGGCGGCGTAGCGGCCTTCCAATGTCGCCGAGGACGCCGTGCCCACCGCAGCGCCGGGAACCGGGGACACCACCCCGACGTACACCGTCAGCGTGCGGGTCCCGGTGGCGTCGGCCCGAAGCACCCAACCGAGGAGCTGGTCACCGGAGCCCGGCTCGAGCGGACGGCACAGTCGGTCGCTCGAGGCCAGCTGTCCGACGCCGTTGCAGCGCGTCGAGGCCGGGTCGATCAGCGGGGTCAGCTGGCAGTCGAGCACCCTCGCCCCGCCGACCGCCGGTGAGGCCGGCAGACAGAAGTCGTCCGGCCGCGCCGCCAGGCCGGCGGCGCTGACCGGGGCCAACTGCACGAGGGAACCACCGTCACGGCTGACCGAGACCCGCCAGGCCGAATCACCGTCGCCGCCGCCGAAGAGCGCCATGGCGAGCAGCGCGCCGAGCAGCAGCACGGCCGCCGCGGCGACACCAGCGGCCACCACCGCCGGCCGGGAACGGGTCAACGGCCCGCCAGCACGCTGCTGGCGTGATGGGCGAGAAGCTTCCACCCGCCGTCCGCACGAACGAACAGGTTGAGGGCCGACACCGTGTGGCCCATCGCAGGACCCAGCAGGTTCTCGTCCACGACGACCCACGCTGTGTCGCCGTTGCGGGTCACATGGGGATCGGTGAGGATCAGCTGCTGACGGGACGGGCCCGAGAAGATGGCGAAGTACGACGCGGACACCTTGGCCCAGCCGTACAGCGCGACCCAACCCGGATGGGTGCAGACCACCCGGTCGCTGTGCTCCCAACAGTCGGACATGGCGTCGAGGTCGGCAGCCTCGAACGCGTCGTAGAAGGCACGGTTGACGGCCAGGACGGCTTCGAGCTCGGGATCATCGTCGATATGCGTAGGTTACCGGCGCGATCCCACAACGGCGAGGACCCGCCCGGACCGGCGGAACGCGCCAACCGGCGACCACCGCCGGAGCGGACCGGACCCGCGTCGTTGGCCCCGCCACGACAACGGCAGCCAAGATGGAGCCGATGCACCCTGCCGCGCACCGATGGGTCGACTCCACCGACGGGGTGGCCGTCGCCCTGCACGACCTCGGCGGTGACGGTCCCCCGCTGCTGTTGGCCCATGCCACCGGCTTCGCCGGACGGATCTGGGAACCGGTGCAGGCCCACCTCACCGGCTGGCGCTGCCTGGCCTTCGACGCTCGGGGCCACGGTGCCACCCGAACCCCCGAGACCGCCGACCTGTCCTGGCTCCGCGTCGCCGACGACGTCCTCGCCGCCGTGGACGGCTTCGGTCTGCAGGGGTGCGTGGCCGCCGGCCACTCGATGGGTGCAGCGGCCCTGCTGCTGGCCGAACTGGCCCGCCCCGGTACCTTCAGAGCTCTGTACTGCTACGAGCCGGTCACCTCCCCCATCGACACCGACGAACCGCTGCGGGACCTCGCGCTGGCCGAGATGACCCTTCGACGCCGTGACCGTTTCCCGTCGCGGGACGCGGCGCGTGCCAACTTCGCCGTCAAGCCGCCCTTCGACGCCTGCACGCCGGCCGGACTCGATGCCTATCTCGACCATTGCTGGGTACCGACGGGCAACCCGGCGGACGCGACCGAGCTGACGCTGGCCTGCAGCCGTGAGAACGAGGCGACGTTCTACCGGCTCGGTAGGGCTCACGGGCTCTACGAACGGCTCGGTGGCGTGAGCTGCCCGGTGGTGGTCGCGGCCGGAATCGTCGAGCCGGGGGCGCCGTCGTCCTTCGCCACCCGGGTGGCGGAACGGCTGCCACAGGCCCGGCTGCTCCGCTACGACGACCTCGGCCACTTCGGCCCGCAACAGGACCCGGCGCGCATCGCCGCCGACCTCGATGCCGCATTGCGACCCTGGACAGGCCGTTGATGGACCTCACCGCGATCACCCGTTCGGCGATCAACCGCTTCGACCGGTGGGCCGACGCGCCGCTTGACCACCTGCGCGGCAACGCCGTCGCCGACCGGGTGTTCTACACCGCGAGTGAGGCCGCGAACTTCTCGCTGCTGTGGCATGCCCTGGCCTGGTTGCCGGTGGCCGTCGCGCCGAGCCCACGCCGGGTGGTCCGGGCCGCAAGCACCAGCGCGGCGCTGGCGGCGGAATCGGCCCTGGTGAACGGCCCGGTCAAGACCGTCTTCCGGCGGGAACGGCCGGTGCTCGACACCGGGACCCGGCGCCCGCACCACCTGCGCACCCCGCGCACCACCAGCTTTCCCAGCGGTCATGCCACCGCGACGATGGTGGCCGTGCTGATGCTGGGCCGAGGACGCGGACCGGTGGTCCGGCTGGGTCTGTCCGCGCTCGGCGCCGTCGTGGCCTCGAGCCGGGTCTACGTCCGGATCCACCACCCCTCCGACGTGCTCGGCGGCTTGGTGATCGGGTACGGGCTCGGCCGCCTGTTGCGACGACTGCTGCCCTGACCGGTGAAGTCGGACGGCCACCGCACCCGGTGGCCGGCTACGAGTCGGGCTCAGGCGCCCGACCCGGGCTCAGGCCGGGACGTCGCTGAGGTCGACCGAGGCGAGCAGGGTGCGCACATCCAATAGCAGGTCGGCAACCTCGTTGGTGGTCACCAGATCGCGCTTGACCAACTTCACGAGTTCCTTGTCGATGAGCGCCAGCGCCTCGCTGATCGACTCCCGCTCGATGGTGCTGGTCATCTCCACCTCACCTGCTCAAGGCTGTAGTGCCCGCAGCGTAGCCCGCCGCAGGTCCCTCGAACCCTCATCGGGAGGCCCCGCAAGCCGATCGATCGCCCCGCCGCGAGCCGCCGACGACGACCCCGATGCCGGCGCGGCACCCTGCGGTGCAGGTCACGGCTTCGGGCAACGGAACCGACCCGACACGATGGCACGATGACCGGCGTGGAGAAATTTCGCCGGGAACGCGACCGATCCGCTGCCGGAGCCCCGGCCGAGCACCGGGTCGATCTCACCGGTTGCCCGGCGCAGGAGCTGCCGATGGCGCTCGCCCGGCTGCACCTGACCCTTCCCGTCGATGCCCTGGTCCGGCTGCGCCTGGCATCGCCCGGACCGGCCGCGTCCACTGGACCGTCCGAGCCGGCCGCGTCCACTGGACCGGCCGGGCACGCCGCCGGTGCCGGGCCCGACCCGATCGACCTCCTCGTCGGGGCCGGGTTCTTGCATGCCGACGGGGACAGGGACGACGGGGACAGGGACGAGCGGGCGACGCGCCGGGCCGGCGGTGAGCGGTCGGACCCGGGGGCGGACCCGGGGGCGGACCCGGGGGCGGACCCGGGGGCGGACCTGTCGAACTCGGTGATGGTCGGGCAGCCGGTCGAGCTGACGGTCCGGCGCGCCTGGTCCCTGGCCGACCGGGTCGGGCCGGGCATGCGTCTGCTGGTCTGCGGGCTCAACCCGTCGCCCTATGCCGCCGACCACGGCATTGCGTTCGGCCGGCCGGGGAACCGGTTCTGGCCGGCTCTGCTCGCCGCGGGCCTCGCCGGGGTCGATCGCGACCCCGACGCCGCACTGGCCGGGCACGGCATCGGCTTCACCGACCTCGTCAAGCGCACCACCCGTACCGCCGCCGAGCTCGGCGCCGCCGAGTATCGGGCAGGCGCCGAACGGCTCGAACGGCTCGTCGAATGGCTCGAACCCGGCGTGGTCTGTTTCCTGGGCCTCAGCGGCTACCGGGCGGCGATCAACCGTCGGGCCGTGGCCGGCGTACTGCCCGACGGGTTCGCTGGTCGGCCCGCCGTCCTGATCGGCAACCCCAGCGGCCTCAACGCCCACCTCACCCCGGCACGACTCGCCGCCGAGCTGGCGGCCGCCGCGGCGCTCACCGGCACCGTCCCGCCCCGATCCACGCCCGTCCACCGCTCGGCAGCCCCAGCCAGCGCCTAACGTCCGACCATGGCCCCCGCATCGTCCGACCGCTTCTTCCTGGGCGCCGAGCTCGATCCCCAGACACGCGAACGCACCGACCGCAGCCTCACCTACGACCCCGACGACCTCGTCACCCACGGCGTGATCGTGGGCATGACCGGCTCGGGCAAGACCGGGCTCGGGGTCGTCCTGCTCGAGGAGGCGCTGCTGGCCGGGATCCCGTGCCTGGTGATCGACCCCAAGGGCGACCTCGGCAACCTCGCCCTGACCTTCCCCGAGCTGCAGCCCGCCCAGTTCGAGCCGTGGGTCGACGCCCAGCAGGCCGCCAAGGACGGCCGCAGCGTCGCCGATGCCGCCGCGTCCGCGGCCGCGGACTGGGGTGCCGGCCTGGCCTCGTGGGGTATCGACGGAACCCGGATCCGGGCGCTGCACGACGCGGCCCCGGTCACCCTCTACACACCCGGCTCGACCGCCGGGGTCGGGCTCGACCTGGTCGGGTCGCTCCAGGCCCCACCGGAGGGAACCGACCCCGAGGCGATCAACGACGAGATCGAGAGCTACGTGTCCGGGCTACTGGCGCTTGCCGGGATCGAGGCCGATCCGCTCACCAGCCCCGAGCACATCCTGCTGACCAACCTCATCGCCGACGCCTGGGTCAAGGGACGAAGCCTCGACCTGGTGAGCCTGCTCGGGCTGGTCCAGGACCCGCCCCTGCGCAAGCTCGGGGTGCTGGACCTCGACACGTTCTTCCCGCCGAAGGACCGGATGGGTCTGCTCATCCGGCTCAACGGCCTGCTGGCGTCGCCCAGCTTCCAGGCCTGGTCCCATGGAGTTCCCCTCGACCTCGACGCCATGCTGCACATGCCGGACGGCCGGCCCCGGGCCGCAGTGGTCGCGCTGTCCCATCTCGACGACAGCGAGCGTCAGTTCGTCGTGACCCTGCTGTTGAGCCGTCTGGTGACCTGGATGCGCCGCCAGTCCGGGACCACTGCGCTGCGCACCCTCGTCTACATGGACGAGGTCTTCGGCTTCGTCCCGCCGAACGGCATGCCCCCGGCCAAGAAGCCGATCCTGACCATCCTCAAGCAGGCCCGGGCCTTCGGGGTGGGCATGGTGCTGTCGACCCAGAACCCCGTGGATCTCGACTACAAGGCGCTCTCCAACGCCGGGACCTGGATGATCGGCCGGCTACAGACCGAGCGCGACAAGGCCCGATTGATGGAGGGCCTCACCGCTGCGGCAGGCACCGTCGACGTCGCGACGCTCGATGGGACCATCTCGGCGCTCGGCAAGCGGCAGTTCGTCCTGCAGCGGGCCGGTGCCTCCGGAACCACGCTGTTCACCAGCCGCTGGGCCATGTCCTACCTCCGCGGGCCCCTCGACCGCGACCAGATAGCCCGGCTCAGCGCGCAGGACCGCGCCGCGGCCGCAGCTGCCGTCGGGGGCCCGGTCGCTATCGCGGCCACCACGCCCACGGCCACGACCGCCGGTGAGGCCGTCGGCGTGGAAACCGCGGTGCCCACCGCCGACGTCGGCAGCGCCGCGTCCTCGACCGCGCCAACTCCGGCCCCGACCGCTGCCGACGAGGTTGCCATCGCTCCCCCGGTGACCGACGAGCTGCCGGTGTGCTACCCCGACCCTGCAGCACCGTGGATCGCTGCGGTCGGCGGATCGCCGGGTTCCGCCCGCCACGCCCCGGCGCTCGTGGCGTCCGTCGAGCTGCGCTTCGATGACACCCGCAGCGGGCTCGACGAACGTGAACGGTGGGAGGCCGTGCTGTTCCCCCTCGACGACAGGCTCGACTGGTCCGCCGCCATCGAGGTCGACCACGACCCCCGCGACTTCCGCCCCACCGCACCGGAGGGCATCCGCTACGCCCTGCCGGCGATCGCGCTGGACCGGGCGACGTTCGCCCGCCAGGCCCGCAAGCGGCTCGTGGACCACCTCCGGATGCACGAGGAGCTCGCCCTGCTGCGCAACAACGAGCTCGGCGTCCTGCAGCGGCCACAGGAGAGCGAGGCCGACTTCCGGGCCCGTGTCGACGCCGCCGCCGACGACCGCAGCGACGAGGCCGCCGCGGTGCTGCGGGCCAAGCTCGCCGAACGGGCCACCGACCTGCAGCAGGCCATCGCCGACGCCCAGCAGCGGGTCGACAGCCTGGCCGAGGAGGAACGCCGGCGGCGCACCGGCGGGCTGGTGAAAGCCGCCGGCGGGTTGATCGGCGCGCTCCTCGGCGGACGACGGTCGTCCCGTTCGCTGGCCCGCAGCATCGGCAACGCCGCCGGTGACCTGGTCGGCGGGTCCGGCAGCGCGACCCTCGACAATGCTCAGCAGCGCGTCGGCAAGGGTCAGCGCGAGCTCGGCGAGCTCGAGGCCGAACTCGCCGGGCAACTCCTGGAACTGGACCGCAAGTGGGACGAGGTGGCCGGCCGGACCGACAGCTTGAAGCTGCGGCTGACCGCCACCGACATCACCGTCGGCCAGTTGACCCTGTGCTGGATCCCGGTGGCTCCCTGACCGTCGCGTCCTGACCCCACAGCAACTCCCGTACCCAGGGAACGACCAGACCGGCGAGACCGTCGGCCCGGCCGAGCAACAGCCACGACGCGGACAACGACACCGCGACCAACCCGCCGGCGGTACCGAGCAGGCGCTCGGCCGCGACCACGGCCACCGCACCCAACATCGGGCCGCCGACCATCCCGGAGCCGCCCAGCAACGCCGCCAGCACCGGCACCAGGACCCAGCGGAGCGGATCGAACGCCTCACCCACCGCCACCACGCCGCTGCTGAGGTGCACCAGTCCCGCTGCGGCGCCGGTTGCTGCGGCCCCAGCGATCCACAACGCCAGGATCGGCTTCTCCGGCTTCAGCCCGAGGGCGACCGCGGCCTCCTCATCGTCCCTCGCCGCGCGCACCGCCAGACCGGCCTCGCTGCGCAGGAACGCTGCCGCCACCAGCACCGTGGCCACCACGAGCAACGCACCGAGCCAGATGGTCGCGCTCCGCCGCAGCAGCGGCCCCAGCGTGGCGGCGGCCCGCACCGTCCGGCCACGTTCGGCACTGCCGTCGATCGCCGTCACCATCGCGGAGCCGGCGGCGGCGAGGACCAACCCGCCCACCGCCGCCCAGGGCGCCGGCAGCCGCCGCAACGCCCACGCCGCCGGGGCGGCCACCGCCGCGCTCACCAGTGCCGCCCCCATCACCGCGACCACCGGGGGAACGCCGGCGTAGCGCACCAGCAGCAGCCACGCGTAGGCCCCGGTGCCGGCATGGAACGCACCGGAGAGGGAGATCACCCCGGCCGCGCCCGCCAGCAGCGACCACCACTGGGCCAGCACCGCCACCACGGCCAGCTCGACCAGCAACTCGGCACCGTAGGAGCCGACCCACCACGGCAGCGACAGCACCACCAGCGCGGCCAGGACCGGCCCGACGAGCCGGCGGTCCTGCGGGACACGCCACCGACCGAGCCACCGACCCACCCGACGACCGCGCCACCAACCCGCCGCCGTCGCGTCGCGATGCTGCGACGCGACGTCGGACGGCACGGACGAGTCCTCGGAGAGCAGCTCGAGCGGCACCAACGACGCGTCCTCGGCGCCATCGCCCGGCTTCGGGGCCGGCCCGCTCATCCGGACCGCTCCACAGCCGCACCCCACGGACCGATCCGACCCCGGCGCGCCGCCACGACCACGATGACCAGCAGGTGGACTCCCAACGCGCCGAGCCCGGGCCGCGCTTCGTCGCCCAGGGCCCGCACGAGCGAGAGCACCACGGCAGCGCCGAACGCACCGGGCACCGAGCCCAACCCACCGAGGACACCGGCCTCGGCGGCGGTGACCGTGATCGTCACCATGTCGAGCGGGGCGATCTCGCCCTGGCGGGCCCACAACACCCCGGCCATCGCCCCCACCGCCACGGACAACGCCGTAAGCCGGGCCAGCACCAGGCGGGGATCCCGACCGGTCCGCTGCAGCAGCGCCGGGGCCTGCAACGCCGCCGTCAACGGGGCATGCCACCAACGCCGCCGGACCACCAACCCCACCGCGACCAACACCGCCGCGGCCATCAACGCCGCCAGGACGGCGCCGCGTTCCACGACGACACCAACCACGGTCACCGTGGCTGAACCCGAGGAGAGCACCGCCGGGCCCTCGCCCCGCACCGCCACGACCAGGGACACCACCGCGACCAGCGGCAGGGCCACCGAGGCGAAGTGGCCGACCGGGTCCGCAGCGACCTGCTCGGGCCACCACAGTCGCCACCGGGCCATCGCCGCTGCCCCCGACACCACTGTCGCCGCCGCTACGACGGCCGCCGCCGGGGCCAGCAAGAGCGCCGTCGGTCCCGCCCCGGTGGCGACGTCGACGGCGGCCGCCCCTGCTGCGGTGACCACTGCGGCCGTGCCGGGCCACCATTCGGTCCGACCACCGACGCGGTAGCCGAGGCCGACGCCGACAGCGAGCAGCGCCGCCAGCGGCGCGTCGAGCATCGCTCCGGCCAGGACCGCGGCGATGCCCGTCAAGCGCCGGCCCCCTTGCCGAAGGGTGGGCTGCGGCCCTCGTTCAGCCACAACGGCCGGTCGGTCAGCGCCTCGGCAAAGGGGCGGTGGCGGGTGAGCACCAGCACGGCCACACCGGCAGCGGCCACCGCGCCCAGTGCCCGGCGCAGCCGGTCGAGCCCGGCGACGTTGAGCCCGGCCGTGGGTTCGTCGAGCACCAGCGCCCGGGGCCCGACCCGGAGTGCCAACGCGATGGACACCGCGACCCGCTCGGTCGCCTCGAGCGCCGAAATCTGCATCGGCCGGCATCGCGAGAGCCCCGGCAGCAGCTCGTCGAGTTCGTCGTGGCGCCAGACGCGACCCGCAGCCGGCCCGCTGCCGCCGTCCGAGAGCCGACGGAGCCGACGCCGCCGGGGCAGGTCGAGCAGTTCGTCCACCGTGATGGCGGGCACCTCGAGCCCGCCCTGGGGCACCCAGGCAAGACCGCGGCGGGCCCGCTCATCGGGCGCGCAGGCCTGCAGCGACCGACCGGCCACCTCGAGCCGGCCGCTGGCCGGCACGAGACCGGCGAAGCCGCTGATCAGCAGGCTCTTGCCTGCGCCGGCGGACCCCAGCACCGTCACCACATCACCCGGATCGAGCCGGAGGGACTCGATCAGCACGCCGCGGGCCCCATCGGGCACGACCTCGAAGTCCTCGACCAGCAGCGCCGGGGTCGACAGGTCGATCATCGGTCCGGCCTCTCCTGGGCACGGAGGCGGCGGAACTCCGGGGCCGCGAGCACCTCAGCCGCGGGGCCCTCGGCCACCACCCGGCCGGCGAACAACAGCACCACCCGGGTCGCCGGCACCCGGACGCGGGCCGGGGAGTCGAGCCACACCACCGCACCGCCGAGCGCCGCGGTGGCGCACAACGCCGCGGTCAGTTCGTTGCGCTCGGCAGCAGCCAGCACCGCCGGCAGCTCGTCGACCACGATCATCCGACGGGGCGCGGCCAGGACGCGCACCACCTCGAGGCGGGCGGCCGCGACCGCATCGAGCCGGCCTGCGGGGACGTCGGCGAGATCGGCCAAGCCGTGGCGTTCGAGCAGTTCCCGGGCCCGATCGCGCGCCCCGCTCCCGTCGCACGCGGGATCGGTACCGGCGACGACCGCCACGTTCTGTTCCACGGTGAGCGAGCCGAAGGGGCGGGGTCGGGACCACACCGTGCCCATCCCGAACCGGGCGCGGTCGGCCGGGGCGACATCGGTGACGTCGACCCCGTCGAGCACCACCCGTCCCGACACCGGCCGCTGCTGTCCGCTGATGACCCGGGCCAGCGTGCTGCGGCCGGACCCGACCGGTCCGACCACCGCAAGCACCTCGCCGGGGCCCGCCGCGAACGACACGGCGTGCAACCCTCCGGCGGTGACCCGGTTCAGCTCGAGCACCGCGATGGCGGCTGGCACAGTCGGAACCGCCCGGTCAGCGCGGCGCGAGATCCCGGACGGCCTGGCGGATGTCGAGCTTGCCGAAGGGCATGATCGACAGCGCCGCAGTGGTCACCCCGTTGTCGAGGTACTGCTGGATCTGCTCCCGGCACTTCTCCGGCGGGCCGTGCACGATCAGCTCGTCGACCAGCGAGTCGGGGATGGCGGCGAGCGCGGCCTTGCGGTCGCCCTCTTTCCACGCCGACCACATACCAGACAGTACGTCGCCGCGCCCGAGCCACTCGTGGAACGCCGCGTACACCGGGACGTTCAGGTAGGCGGCGATGGCGAAACGGGCACCGTGGTACACGGCCTCGTCGTCGGTGGAGGGGCACACGAAGATCCGGGCCACGATCTCCTTCGGCGCCCCACCCCCGGCGGTCACCACCGGCTCGACCACCTGCGCGACGTCACCGGCGGACAACCAGTTGATGATGACGCCGTCGCCCTCACGGCCGGCGAGACGCAACATCCCCGGGCGCAGGCCGGCGACGAGCAACGGGACCGGTTCGGGCGGCAGCATGTTGAGCCGGAAGCCGTTGATCTCGAAGGTGTCGTAGGCGTGGGTGACCTTCTCCCCCGCCAGCGCCGAGCGCAGGAACCGCAGCACGTCGCGAGTGCGTTTGTAAGGCTCCTGGAACGGGATGCCGTTCCAGCGCTCCACGATCACGTTCGACGAGGTGCCGAGGCCGAAGGCGAAGCGGCCCGGCGCCGCCTGCGCCAGGGCGCCGATGCTCTGGGCCATCAACGCCGGACCCCGGGTGAAGGCCGGCACGATGGCGCAGCCGAGCCGCAGGCTGGGGGCCCATTGCGAAGCCAGCACCAGCGGGGTGAAGGCATCGGAGCCGTCCGCCTCCGAGGACCACACATCGGTGTAGCCGAGGTCGGCCAACTCCACGACCTGATCGCGCTGTTGTCCCAGCGGGATCCCGCCGAAGGGCAGGGACATCCCGTACCGCTTGGGCACCGCTGCCTGTCCGTTGCCGCCGTTCGCTGCCGTGGTGTCGGCCACCCGAGTTCCTCCGTCGTCGGTACCAGCCCGCCCGCAGCGGCCGGCAGGAACCGGCGCCATCACCGCGGAGGGCTCGAGCCGGGGCATCCCAGCACCCGGTCTCGCCGGGAGCGTAGCGGCCCGCCCGTGTTGCGCCGGGCACCCTCCGTGAACGGCGGGAACACTCGGCAGCGGGACCGCGGTTCCGCAGACGCCGCCGGGTCGGTGGCCAGGACCTCGACCGAGGGCGCAACTCCGGCCGGCTCGTTCGGGCCGTTCAGCCAGGTCATTCCGCCCGGCGCCGTTTGTTGTCATACCCCGCAGGGAAGATGGTTCCCATGACGAACCAGCTGCGTCTCATCGAACCCTCCGAGGTGTCCTGGCGCCTCGACGAGCGCACCAAGGCGATCGGCCGCACCGGCATCGCCCGGGCCCGCGCCGCCCTCGCCGCCGCCCGGACCCCGGCCGACGCCGATGCACCGGCACCCCGGGTCGCACACCCCCACGCCGCCTGATCGACCGATCGCCACCTGCGCCGGCCACGCCTGCCACGCCTGCACGCGGGGCACGACACCGGGTGGCGCCCATCCCGTAGTCTGGACCCATGGATTCAGGTCGTGAAGTCGTCATCGTCGAAGCCGTTCGCACCCCGGTAGGTCGTCGCGGTGGAGGGCTCTCCACCATCCACCCGGTGGATCTGCTCGCCAGCCTCCAGAAGGAGGTCATCGCCCGCTCCGGTATCGACCCCACCAAGATCGAGCAGGTCGTCGGCGGTTGTGTGAGCCAGGTCGGTGAGCAGTCCTTCAACGTCACCCGCACCGCGTGGCTGGCTGCCGGTCTGCCGGAGAGCACCCCCGCCACCACCGTCGACACCCAGTGCGGCTCGTCGCAGCAGGCCACCAACGTGGCGATCAGCCTCGTGGCGGCCGGCGTGGTCGACGTGGCCATGGCCTGCGGTGTCGAGTCGATGAGCCGTATCCCGATCGGGTCGAACTCCGACAAGAAGCTCGGCCTCGGCAAGGCCATCCCCAAGTCCTACTTCGACTCCCACGAGTTCACCTCGCAGTTCGAGGCCGCCGAGCGCCTCGCCGACAAGTGGGAGATCTCCCGCGAGGATTGCGACGCGTTCGGCATGCGCTCCCAGCAGCTCGCCGCCGCCGCCTGGGCCGAGGACCGTTTCGGCACGCAGATCATGCCGGTGACCGTCCCCGAGGTCGACGCCGAGGGCAAGCCGACCGGCACCACCCGGGTGATCACCCGCGACGAGGGCATGCGTGACACCTCGCCGGAGGGCCTCGCCTCGCTCAAGCCGGTTGCCCGGCCCGACGGCGCCCACACCGCGGGCAGCTCCTCGCAGATCTCCGACGGCGCCGGCGCACTACTCATCATGACCCGGGCCAAGGCCGAGGAACTCGGCCTCACCCCCCGGGCCCGGATCGTGGACACCTGCCTCGTGGGCACCGACCCCACCCTCATGCTCACCGGCCCGATCGACGCCAGCCGGCGCATGTTCGAGCGCAGCGGCCTGACGATGGAAGACATCGACGTGGTCGAGATCAACGAGGCCTTCGCCTCGGTCGTCCTGGCATGGGCCAAGGAGCTCGATGTCGACATGGACAAGGTCAACCCCAACGGCGGCGCGATCGCTCTGGGCCATCCGCTGGGCGGCACCGGTGCCATCCTGATGACCAAGGCCCTGCACGAACTCGAGCGCACCGGCGGCCGCTACGGCCTGGTCACCATGTGCTGCGGTGGCGGTCTGGGTACCGGCACCATCATCGAGCGTCTGTGATCTTCCGGGTGGGGGGAGGTTGCTCCCCCCACCCGTTCTCGCCGCCGACGGCGGCCCGCACCGAACATCGACGAAGGTAAGCCTCCGTGCGCGTCCTGCTTGTGTGCGGCCTCGGGGCCGCCATCGTCCTGTCGGGCTGTCGGGGTACCCCTTCCAGCGCCGACCCGACCTCCGCACCACCGCAGTCGGCCACCTCGGCAGTCGCTGCGCGAACTGCTACCGTCACCCGGATTGTCGACGGTGACACCATCGATGTCCGCCTCGGCTCGGCACGCGAGCGCGTCCGGCTCATCGGCATCGACACCCCCGAGTCGGTCAAGCCCGACAGCCCCGTCGAGTGTTTCGGCCCCGAGGCCTCCTCGCAGCTCGGCCGTCTGATCCCCGTCGGTACCGAGGTCGAACTGGTTCGTGACGCCGAGATCCGCGACCCCTACGACCGGCTGTTGGCCTACGTCTTCCGTCACTCCGACGGGCTGTTCGTGAACCTCTCGATGGCCGGTGACGGGTATGCCGGCGTGCTGTCGATCGCCCCCAACACCACCTTCGCCGACGACTTCCGGGCGGCGGTGGCGCAGGCACGCGGCCACCGCTTCGGCCTGTGGGGGGCGTGTCCCAACCCCGACAGCCTCTTCGGCTGACGCAACGTCGGCTGACGCAACGTCGGCTGACGCAACGTCGGCTGACGCAACGTCGGCTGAC